>NZ_JANUXW010000002.1 GCF_024834045.1 Neisseria montereyensis | reverse complement strand
GCTCTTCCGTGCTGCCGTTCGACTTGCATGTGTAAAGCATGCCGCCAGCGTTCAATCTGAGCCAGGATCAAACTCTTATGTTCAATCTCTAACTTTTAACTTCTGGTCTGCTTCAAAGAAACCGACAAGATTTTATCCTGTCTGTTTTTGTCGCAGTGTGAGGCCGCCAGGCACTCACACTTATCGGTATTCTGTGTTGTTAAAGAGCGTTCCCGCTACCGTCCCGGCAGCGAAGAAACCGAACTATACCGACTCAAAAACATCCAGTCAATACCCGATAACTCAAAAATATCCAACATATCATCACTACTTTGTTTATCTTGAGAATTTTTTGAAAAACGAATACAAAAACGGCTTCACTGAACAATCAATCAATGAAGCCGCTTCCTTTTTTTTATTTTTAACTACTCCGATTAATTCGGTGTAATCACTTTTACACCGTCTTTCGTACCCAACACCAATACATCTGCGGCATTATGTCCGAATAAACCGTTTTCTACGACACCGGGTATTTTATTGATTTCATCTTCCAAACTAATCGGCTGGGTAATATTCAATCCGTGTATGTCTACAATTTGATGGCCGTTGAACGTAACAAAATCCATTCTTAACTCAGGCTGTCCGCCCAAAGCCATCAGTTTGCGCGATACCATAGAGCGTGCCATTGGGATCACTTCTACCGGCAAAGGAAATTTGCCCAAACGGGAAACATATTTACTCTCGTCGGCAATACAGATAAATTTATCGGCAATATTGGCTACGATTTTTTCATTTAAATGCGCACCGCCGCCGCCTTTAATCATTTGAAGGGAATGATTGATTTCATCCGCACCATCCACATACACCGCGAGATAGGAAACTTCATTCATCTGCACTTCGGGAATTTCATATTTTTCCAGTAGTTTGGATGTTTCGTGAGATGTAGAAACCACTCCTTTTATTTTTTTACCACTATTAGCCAATGCTTCAATAAAAAAATTAACAGTTGATCCTGTACCGATACCGATATATTCGTTTTCAGGTACGAACTCTACTGCTTTCTCTGCTGCAACACGTTTCAATTCATCTTGTGATGCCATGCTCTTTCTCCATAGAAAAAAATAAACTACCTCAGGTGGATTTATAGTAACAGTTTTCCCTAATATGCGCAGTATTCAGACGGCCTTCTGTAATAAAACGACCGCTTGCGCTTCGATACCTTCCTGTCGACCCAAATAACCCAATTTTTCGTTGGTTTTACCTTTAATATTGACGGCATTTTCAGGTAGATTCAAATCTTCGGCAATATGATGGCGCATAGCCGGAATATGGGGTGCCAATTTAGGTTTCTGAGCGATAATCGTCGTATCCACATTCACTACCTGCCAGCCTTCTGCCTGTACGCTTTGATAGGCTTTGCGTAGCAATACGCGGCTGTCTGCATTTTTAAACTCTGCCGCCGTATCTGGAAAATGCGAACCTATATCACCCAATCCGGCCGCCCCCAGCAATGCATCTGTTAGAGCATGTAGCAAGGCATCGGCATCCGAATGGCCTAATAATCCTTTTTCAAAAGGAATGGCTACACCGCCCAAAATTAACGGACGGCCCTCTACCAATTGATGGACATCATACCCTTGTCCGACACGGATATTCATTAATTTGTTTCCCTTTAATGTTTAAAACTAAATAAACACGGATAAAAACCATTTCATACTTTTCAGACGGCCTGTTATCCGACATATCCCATATCGTAACTATTCTACACAAAAAACCACATGAATCTATTCCGATTTAATTTACCGTTAAAAATAAATTTATTTTCAACTAAATTTTATCAAAATGCTTCCCTACCGGTTATTAACAAAAAAGCCGTAATATTTACACACTTCATCTTGTTTTTCCGATGGGTATAACTTAAATTTGGACAATTGTCCAATACAAAAAAAGATTGATGAAAACCTCGGCACGCATTCAATTTATCGAAGCTGGCTTACGGCTTTATCCGAAATACGGATACCGTAAACTTTCGGTTCGCTTGCTGGCTGCCGAAAGTGGCCTGAGTTCGGGTATGTTTCACCATCTTTTTGCCGGCAAAGATGCTTTTATCGCCGAACTTTGGCAACAACATTATGAAACAACGTTCGGCACGATAGATTTCATTTCAGACGGCCACGCCCCACCTTCAGAGCAATTGCGCCATGCCATACGTTTGCTGGCCCATGCATTGCGCGATAACTTGGATTGGGTGAACCGTTTGTTTGCCGATAGTAGCGACGGTATAGCAGCAGCCGATATATTTTTACGCCGCCACGCGACACAATACGCCGACAGGCTTTATGATTTATTGGGCCAATGTTTTCCCAATATGACATTTTCCGACTTGGTCGGCCGTATGTCGTATATTTTATCGTCGGTGATTACGCCGATGTTTTTAGCCGTACGGTTCGACAATATGGGCATATTGCCTGAAAAAGTGCGTACTTCCACACCGGATTTATTAACCGACGAAGCCATCGAACAACGTATCACATGGACTTTTTCGACTTTACCCGCTTGATAATCTGCCCATGGGAGCCAACATGAAAAAAACCTTTCTTCTATTCATATTGCTAGTGGTTGCGGCTGTCGGCGGCTATCTTTATATGCAGCAGGATTCAAATACCTTGCCGGAAGGTTTTGCCCAATCCAACGGCCGTTTGGAACTTAACCGTTTTGATATTGCCAGCCTGTATCCCGGACGGGTGCAAGCGGTTTTGGTAGAAGAAGGCAGTGACGTGGAAGAAGGTGACATACTGGCCGAATTATCTTCGACCACCAGCAGCAGCCAGTTGGCGGCCGCCAATGCGCAGAAACAGCGGGCCAACGAAGCCGTAGCGCGGGCAGATGCGGAAATCAAGGCATACCAACAACAGCAAAAAGTCGCCCAAATGGAATTGGATAATGCGCAAATGCTAAAACGCGATAATTTAGTTTCAACAGCCGAGGTCAATAAACGGCTAGCGGCACGCAACGGCGCAACCGCTTCCGTCCGCGCTGCGCAGGCAGCCAGAGCGGAGGCTGTTGCAGCCGTTGCAGCCGCTCAAGCGCAAATTGATCAGGCTTCTTCGGCTAATGACGACATGACCATCCGCACGCCGAAAGCAGGCCGTGTCGAATACAAAATTGCCGAAACAGGCAGCGTGATTGCCGCCGGAAGCAAAGTAGTCAGCCTGTTGGATCCTGCCGATGTGTATATGAATATATTCCTGCCCAATACACAAATCAGCCGTCTGAAAGTGGGTGACGACGCCCGTATTATATTAGACGGCCTATCCGCCGTTTTTCCGGCCAAAATCAGCTTTATCGCCACGGAAGCACAATTTACCCCCAAATCGGTAGAAACCCAAAACGAACGGGAAAAGTTGATTTTTAAGGTGAAACTTAAAATTCCGCCCGAAACCGCCCTCCAATACCGCGGCCTGCTTAAAGGCGGCATGACAGGCAATGGTTATGTTCGGACAGATAACAATCTGGCATGGCCGTCTGAATTAAATATAAAATTACCGCAATAAGATTTTATAGATCATTCGTTCGCAACATCTGAACCCATGATTACGCCCAAACAATCAGTTTCCACCATATACATAACTAAAAGTACATTAGGAAACCGATGTTGTTTTCGTTATAAATGTTTTAAATCTAAGGAATCATAATGAACCCTAAATACACCCCGCTTTTCGAACCTTATAAACTCAATAACGGCATCACCATTAAAAACCGCCTTGTCGTCGCCCCGTTAACCCATCGGGCATCGAATCCCGACGGTAGCATCGGCGACGGTGAGCGCTTATTTTTAAACGACCGTTTCAAAGGTTTCGGTATGTTTATTTCTGCCGCCACACTGGTATCACCCGAAGGCAAAGCATTTGACGGACAACCCGAAGCCGTGGGTGAAAAAGACTTACCGAGCTTAAAAGAAGTGGTTGAGATTTCCCGCCGGCAGGGTGCGAAAGCCATTTTACAGATTCACCACGGCGGACATACAGCACAAACCGCATTGATAAACGGCTTAGATAAAGTCGCTCCATCAGAGAGTCCCGAAGGTGATTGGCGTGCACTAACTAGCGACGAGATCCATCAAGTGATTAACGCTTTTGCCCGTTCCGCAGATTTAGCCCTACAAGCCGGTTTTGATGGTGTGGAAATTCATGGTGCCAACGGTTATCTGATTCAACAATTTGTTTCTGCTCAAACCAACCGCCGCACCGACGAATGGGGCGGCAGCATGGCCAACCGTATGCGTTTTTCCCTTGCCGTGATTGATGCGATAGATGCCGTACGCCAAAAACACCAACGCCCCGATTTCATTATCGGTTACCGCTTTTCCCCCGAAGAGCCGGGTGAAGACGGCCTAACCATGCAAGACACATTCGCGTTGATTGATGCCTTGACTGAGAAACCGCTGCAATATCTGCACGTTTCCTTACACGAATTCTATAAAAAAGCCCGCCGCGGTGCCGACACAACCCAAACCAGAATACAACAGATACACGAGCGCATAGGCGGCAAGCTGCCCTTAATCGGTATCGGCGCTTTGTTTACCGCCGATCAGATTTTGGAAGCCTATCAAACCGGTTGGGCGGAATTTATCGCCGTGGGTAAAAGCATATTGCTAAACCCGAATCTGGCCGAATTAATCGAGAATGGCCGTGAAGCGGAAATTATCCGCGAACTTGATCCCGATAAAGCCGACCATTACCGTATCCCCGATGCTTTATGGCAGCAATGCTTGGCCGGCTTGGCCTATCTGCCGCCTCTCAAAGGCGATAAAAACTGGAAACCGGTTGATATTTAAGGCCGTCTGAATAAACCGCCTTATCTTTCAGACGGCCTATACGGTATGGGGATATATATCGGATAAGGCCGTCTGAAAACATCATCGGCAGGCATTATGGAACAACATATTCATTTTATTACCTTAGGCGTTGCAGATATCGCCGTTTCCCGCCGTTTTTATCAGGATATCTTCGGCTGGCAGCCGCAAGAAAGCCGCCATAACAACGTTGCTTTTTTCCAAGCAGGCGGTGCGCTGATGTTTGCCCTGTATCCGAAAGATGCCCTAGCGCAAGACGCCGGAGTGGAAAATCAAAGCAGCGGCGGCTTTTCGCGTGTCGCACTGGCGCATAATGTCCGTAGCCGCGAAGAAGTGGATACTTTATTTAAACAATTCGCCGAACACGGCGTTACCATCACCCAACCGCCGCAAGATGTTTTTTGGGGCGGGTATTGCGGCTATATTGCCGACCCCGACGGTTTTTTATGGGAAATCTGCTACAACCCCTTTTTAGAAAAATCTACCGACACAACCAGAACAAAACCCATTGAAAGGCCGTCTGAATAACAACCCCATCAGGATAGCGAAAACCATGAACAGCCATGCCGTTTCCCTACAATCCGTTTCGCACCGTTACGGCAAGCAGATATCGGCGCTGGATAATATATCGCTTAGCATTCCGCAGGGTGTGACCGTTGGTTTAATCGGCCCCGACGGTGTCGGCAAATCGACACTACTCTCACTCATTGCCGGCATCAAAATCATTCAAACCGGCTCGGTGAACGTATTCGGACGCGATATGGCACAAAAATCATCGCGTCAGGATTTATCGCACCGCATCGCCTTTATGCCGCAGGGGCTTGGCCGCAATCTTTACCCCACTTTAAGCGTTTATGAAAATATTGATTTTCATGCCCGTTTGTTTGGTTTGAATGCCGAACGGCGCAAAGCACGCATCACCCGCCTGCTCGAAGCCACCGGATTAAACCCCTTCCCCGACCGCCCTGCCGGCAAACTTTCCGGCGGTATGAAGCAGAAACTCAGCCTTTGCTGCGCCTTAGTACACGAACCCGACCTGCTGATTCTCGATGAACCGACCACCGGTGTCGACCCCCTATCCCGCCGCCAATTTTGGGCTTTGGTACGCGATTTGCGTGCCGAACATGAAGGCATGACGATTATTGTCGCCACCGCCTATATTGAAGAAGCCGAACAGTTCGAACACCTGATTGCCATGGACGACGGTAAACTGCTCGCCAACCGACCCACCCGCGAAGTGATGGCGGCATACGATACCGACAAACTCGAAACGGCCTATATCCGTATGTTGCCGCCTGAAAAGCAGCAAAGTTCGGGGCTGCCCGATAGTACGCCTTTCACCCCCGACCCCGACTCCCCGCCCGCCATCGAAGCGCACGGGCTAACCAAACGTTTCGGCAATTTTACCGCCGTCGACCATGTGAGTTTTCGGATTGAAAAAGGGGAAATATTCGGTTTTCTCGGTTCCAACGGCTGCGGCAAATCCACCACCATGAAAATGCTGACCGGCCTGTTGCAAGCCAGCGAAGGCTCGGCCGAATTACTCGGACGCCCTGTCGAAGCGGGCAATATCCTTACCCGTATGCGTGTGGGCTATATGTCGCAGGCGTTTTCACTGTATGAAGAGCTGAGTGTCCGCCAGAATTTAAAGCTTCATGCACAACTGTATCACCTCAAAGGTTCAGACGGCCTCAATGCCGTTGAAAATGCACTGACACAATTTGAGTTGACCGCCGTCGCCGACCAAAAACCCGGCTCGCTTTCTCTCGGCATACGCCAGCGGCTGCAATTGGCTGCGGCCTGCCTGCACAAGCCCGAAGTATTGATTCTCGACGAACCGACTTCCGGTGTCGACCCGGCCGCCCGCGATATGTTTTGGCAACATCTACTCAAATTATCGCGGCAGGACAAAATCACCATTTTCGTTTCCACCCATTTTATGAACGAAGCCGAACGCTGCGACCGCATTTCCCTAATGCATAAAGGGCGCGTGCTGGCGGTCGGCCAACCGCAAGAGCTGATTCGGCAACAACAAACAGCGGATTTGGAAGAAGCTTTTATTCAGTATTTATTGGATGATGAAAGCAAACAGACAGAGAGGCCGTCTGAAAACCCATATGCGGCAATAAAGCCACCCGAACAGCCCCAACAAGAAATCAATCAAATAACCGACAGGCCGTCTGAAACCCCGCCTGAGTCAGAACGTGATTCAGCCCAATCCGACCGTACCGACACCCTACGCTATTGGTTCGCCACCGTATGGACTTTTGCCCTACGCGAAAGCAAAGAATTACTGCGCGACAAAATCCGCCTGTTTTTCGCCATTATGGGGCCGGTGATTCTGATGACCGCATTGTCGTGGAGTATTTCTTTTAATGTCCAAGATTTGACTTATACCGTTATCGACCACGACCAAACCGTAGAAAGCCGCCGCTTAACCGAATATTTTTCAGGTTCGCCTTATTTCACGGAAAAACCGCTGCCGGCCGATACCGATGCAGAAGCCATTTTAAAATCTTCGTATGTGCGGCTGGTAATCGATATACCCGAAGATTTCGGTCGTGAGCTGATAGCAGGCAACCGTCCCGAAGCGGCATTTTATATTGATGGCGCCATGCCGTTTAATGCCCGTAATATTCAAGGCTATATCGGCAGTATTTTAGGGGACTACGGGCAGGATATGGCACGCCGTTACGGCCTCACACTGCCGCCGCCCGCAGCGAATATCGAAACGCGCTTTATGTACAATCAGGATTTTGAAAGTATTTTTGCCATCGCACCGGGGGTATTGATGTTGGTATTAATGTTGATTCCGGCCATGATGTCGGTTGTGGGCGTGGTGCGCGAACGTGAAATCGGCTCGATTTCCAATTTCTACACCTCGCCCGCTACCGTGCCGCAATTCCTATTCGGCAAACAACTGCCCTATATCGCAGTCGGCATGGCCAATTATGTGGTTTTGCTGGGCATGATGATATTTTGGTTCAAAGTGCCGGTGAAAGGCTCGTTTACTGCGTTAACAGTCGGCACTTTGATTTTACTGTTTGTTTCCACCGCATTGGGCTTACTGGCTTCTACTTTTGCCCGCTCGCAAGTGGCCGCCATCAGTATGACCGCCATTGTGATTATGATTCCGACCTTCAACAATTCGGGCTTTCTGAATCCGCTCTCGGCTATGGAAGGCGGTGCTTACCTGATGGGCAAACTGATGCCGGCTTCTTGGTATTTGTCGGTGAGTATCGGCACATTTACCAAAGGTTTAGGCTGGCCGGCATTATTACCCGATATGGGCATATTAATCGTGTTTTATACCGTCTATTTCACTTTGGCCTGCTTCAGATTGAAAAAGCAGGAAAAATAGGCCGTCTGAAAATAAAAGGCAATTATTGATGAGACCGCTTCAAAATATTTTTTATTTGGCCTTGAAAGAACTCCGCAGTCTGTTCAGCGACCCGGTGCTGATGGTGCTGATTGTATTTATGTTTACGGTAACGATTTTTTCTAGCGCCCAAATCGATAGCGATGTCCACAATGCCCCTGTTGCCGTGGTAGACAGTGATCGTTCCGCGCTATCCTACCGCTTACGCGATGCCATAAGGCTGCCGTTTTTCCAACCGCCCCGCGAAGTCGGCCTCGAAGAAATCAACCGCGGCATGGATAAAGGCGAATATATTTTTGCTTTGGATATCCCTGCCGACTTTGAAAAAGATGTATTGATGGGCCGCTCGCCCGCTATACAATTGTCGGTTGATGCAACCGCCATGTCGCAAGCAGGTTTGGGTGCGGCCTATCTAACGCAGATTTCCCAACAAGAAACCGCCCTGTTTCTACAACAACCTGCCGCTGAAAAACTACTGCCGGTCGAACCCGTTATCCGCACTTATTTCAACCCCAATGGTGAAGGGCTTTTTTACGGCCCGCCGATGGAGTTGGGCAATATGGTATTGGTGTTGTCGTTGATTCTGGTGGGTGCCGCGGTGATACGCGAACGAGAACACGGCACAATTGAGCATTTATTGGTCATGCCTGTTAGCGCCGCAGAAATTATGCTGGCCAAAGTTACCGCCAACAGCGTGGTCGTGCTGATTGCCGCCATGCTTTCCATGTGGTTTGTCGTGCACAAAGCCATAGGTGTGCCGATTAACGGCTCGCCGGCACTGTATGCTTTCGGGGTGTGTATCTATCTTTTTGCACTTTCCTCTCTAGCCATTATGTTGGCCACCATTGCCCCCAGTATGGCGCAGTTCGGGCTATTGATGATTCCGCTTTATATGGTGATGCTGTTATTTTCCGGCGTAGCCTCTCCGCGTAACAATATGCCCGCAGCCGCCCAATGGATCAGCGAATATTGGCCGAGTACACAATTTATCCAATTTGCCCAAAGCGTATTATTCCGTGATGCGGATTTTAATATTGTTTGGCCGCAACTTTTATCAATGGCTCTAATCGGTACCTTATGCCTCGGCTTGGCTTTATTGCGTTTTAGAAAAATGCTGGAACAACAGGGGTAAACCATTGGCAGCCGTAATTAGGGGATATGATGGAACGTGAAAAAATTTACTATACGGTGGTTGTACTCGTTGCAGCAGTATCCGTTTTACTCAGCCCGTTTTTCTATATACGCGGTGCGCAACAGAAAGTATTAAAAAACCAGCAGCGCAACTGGCGCAAAATCGTGGCAGCGAATATACTAACGGCATTGATTTTGTTGGCCGTATGGTGGTTCGGATGGCGAAACTTATCCTAACCGTTTCTACCAAATGGCAATCAACAATCTGATTGGCACCTAGTAAACAAGCGGCAGAGCCCTTATATTAAATAAAAGCAGGCGATATTTAAACAGCATTGCCCATAAAGCAAATGATAAACCGCCCCTGCCTCCATTCGGTATAACCATCTCATTACGGAAAACCATGAACCCTATTCGATTTTTGATTACCACAAGTGTTTTAAGCTTATCTTTATCCCTACCCGCCCAAGCCGCCGCGGTTTACGAGTGCACCGACAGCAGCGGACGGCGTATTTATACGCAACAGGGCGATAATCGCTGTAAACCCGCCGATATCGGCCGGGTCGGCATTTATTCTTCCACACCGGCGGAATACCATGCCGAACCAACTACGCCAACGGCAGAACCCCAAGCCGAACCTTCCGCACAAAATACCCCTATCGATGCGGCCAAACGCAGGGAAGCCCAACGCCAATTAAACGAAGCTAAAAAAGCTTTGGAAGAAGGGAAAAAAGTCCGCTATGGCAACGAACGCAATTATGTCCGCTACCAACAACGGATACAGGCATTGGAAGCAGCTGTTGAAGAGGCGCAAAGAAATTTCGATGCCATCAATCAACCCCAAGCCTATTAAAAAACGCAATAAATCAAATATAAAAAAGCCGTCTGAAAGATTTCAGACGGCTTTTTTTATCATTACCAGCCTTAATCAACGTTTAAATATCGGTAGGATTAAGTTGTTGTGCACCCTGCTTCTGCTTAATGATGGTGCCCAAATAAGATAATAACGCGTTATAACTACTGTTTCCCTGCGCTTCACCCATTGCCTGTTTGATAGCAGGTAATTGTTGCGAAATATCTTCGGGTACTTTAACCGACTGAACTTCTACCAAAACCGGAGCCGGTAGGTTAGACAACAATACATAAGCAGGCTTGTCTTTTGCCGGACGAGCTTTAGCCAAACGGGTGTAATCTTCAGGCGGCATCGACTGGCGGGCCGTTTCCGCCGTCATTTGAGTAACGGCAGACCAATTCAAACCTTCCGGCTTGCCTTTTTGTGCATTAGCCAAAGCCTCTTGCGCTTTTTTCTCGGCAAGTTTGGTTGCTTCGCTATTCACATAGTCGGTTTTCACAAAATCCTTGGCCTGCTCGAAAGTCTGAGTGGATTGCTCGCGTACATCTTTCACACGGACAACCCAAACCACATTCTCACCGACATCTACAGGTTCGGAGTTATGCTTTTGTTTTAACACATCATCACTGAATATCACATCAATCAAATTATCCGGCATACCGGCTGCTTTACCGTTTTCTTTGGTCAGCCAATCTTCCGGTGCTTCGATTTTCAAACCCATGGTCTTCGCTACATCATTCAGACTATCCGGATGATTAAATGCCTCATCTGCCAATTGCTCTTTAGCCGCTTTAAAAGCTGCCGTCGCTTTTTTTTGTTTTAATTCGTTTTCTAATTGCGCCCGCATTTCTTCAAAAGTCGGCTTCTCGCGGATATTCAATATTTTAATAATATGATAGCCCGCCTCGGTTTGAACCAATTCGCTGATTTGACCCTTAGGCAGTTCGAAAGCACGATCTTCAAACGCTTTCAACAAACCGCCGTCTTGAGGCAGATAACCTAAATTACCGCCATTACTGGCAGAGCCTTCGTCATCGGAATACTGTTTGGCCAAATCGGCAAATTTATTCGGATCGGCTTTCAATTGTGCCAATACTTTTTCCGCTTCGGCTTTTACAGACGCCCGTACATCTTCAGGTGCACCTTGTTGTACGCTAAACAAAATATGGGCAATTTCACGCGCCGGTTTTATCGCTGCAATGGCTTGCTCATAGGCTTTTTGCAATTCCTCTTCGCTGACCGTTTGTTTTTCCGCCATATCCTGCAAACTCAAAGCAACGAATTCTATTTTTGCCGCTTGCGGAATCACATAATTTTGCTTATTGGCATCATAATATTTCTTCAATGCCGCATCATCTGTTTTCACTTGTGAAAAAAATTGTTGGGGTGGAAACGAAACCGTACGGATAGTACGCTCGGCCTGAGTGGCTTCCAGCAATTGTTTTGCCTGTACATCGCTGATTAAAGCACCGCTACCCATCAAATTTACCAAGTTTTGAACGGCAAACTCGCTGCTGATATTGTCAATCAATTGGTCTTCGGTAAGATTGCTTTGACTCAGATATTGATTGAATAAAGCCTGACTGAATTTACCGTCCTGCCCGTGGAACGTCGGATCATCAACAATCACTTGCTTCAACTGTTCTTGAGAAACGGCAAAACCCATTTTTTTCGCACCTTCTACCAACAAAGCACGTTGGAGCAAAGCTTGAAAAGCGGAATTGCGTGCATCCTGACCTTCCGCCGCCTGTGCGCCTTGCAATGCCGCATCAACATCATAATTACTGATTTTTTGATTGCCGACTTCGACAATATAGTCCGAGCCGGGCGCTGCTACAGTGCTCACGCCGAAACCCACAAAGGTAATGGCAATCAGCCCCAATAAAATTTGGGCTGGGGTTTTGTATTTTTCTATTGTAACAAACATAATAAGCTGTAATGAATAAATGAAAATAAAGAATGAATTGTATCAGTGTTTAAGTCTGCTGTGCAGAGTTCTACAACACAAAGAAAATGAAAGAACATGATGGCTGTCTTTTACATCAAAATAACGATTAAATGCACACCATGCTCTATCTGAAGGCCGTCTGAATATATTAGAAAAAAGTTTTCAGACGGCTCTTAATATAAATAATATAAAAAATGCTATGATGACAAAATTACTCATCAAAAACAGAAAGAGCTATAAACCTCATAATCAAGTTATCTTTATGAAAAAAGATTTACAGTCCATGTTTAACCAAATAAACAATACCAAAAATTTCTTAATATAAAGTATTAACAAAATGAAAAAGGATTTGATTTTTTCTCTATTTCAGGCGGCTTACTGGGAGGGATAAATTATCTGTTGGAGTTAATGATATCTAACGCCGAAATAGCTTCTATTAACCCTAAGACTCAAGAGTTACTATGTGGTTTTGAGATCCTACCTTTTATGGTATACACAACATTATGAATCTTAGGAGGAATTTTTTTATATTTAGTTTATCGACTTATATATCAAACCATAAGAAACTTATTATAGGGATGAATTATTAATTAATCTCAACCCAATATATTTTATATATCTCATCAATATATCGACATCCAACATAAAAAGGCTTAAAGAAAAAGCAGCTTCTCTAACAAAGCTGCTTTTTCAAAATCAATCAGAAAGTTGAATTTACAGAGCGTCTTTCAGTGCTTTACCGGCACGGAATTTTGGTGTTTTCGCAGCGGCGATAGTCAACGGCTCGCCGGTTTTAGGATTACGGCCTTTGCGCTCGGCACGTTCACCAACGTAGAAAGTACCAAAACCTACCAAAGTTACGGTGTCGCCTTTTTTCAAGGCTTTGGTTACAGCATTGGTCATACCGTCCAAAGCTTTGGCAGCAGCAGCTTTAGAAATTTCGGCCTCTTGGGCAATAGCTTCAATCAATTCAGACTTGTTCACAATAAAGTCCCTTTCTATCGTTTGAAATAATGAAAACCCCGAATATCGGGCTTTGGAATACTAAATTTTTTACATCTGTTGACTTTATAACAAGCCTAAAATCAGCGTGTCAAGAAAAAAGATGCGGTATTTAAAGCTTTTAGGAGCTTTTTTTACAACAGCCGCATCTTTTACAACACATTAAAACAAATTTAATGCTTGGTTGCTTTCACGCTTGACTTACGCCCCGGTTTTGCCAAAGCTGGTTCGGCTGCCACTGCCTCGTCTTTCCAAGGCTCCGGCTGTCTTTCCAGGCCGAATGCCAAGACTTCTTCAATCCATTTAACAGGATGAATCGTCAGGCCTTCTTTCACGTTATCCGGAATTTCTTCCAAATCTTTCACATTGTCTTGAGGAATTAAAACATGCTTAATGCCTCCGCGCAGTGCTGCCAACAGTTTCTCTTTCAATCCGCCGATTGGTAATACTTCGCCGCGCAATGTGATTTCACCGGTCATCGCCACATCGGCACGGACGGGAATTTGCGTGAAAGCGGATACCATAGCCAACGTCATGGCGATACCGGCACTCGGACCATCTTTCGGCGTCGCACCTTCCGGAACATGTACGTGAATGTCTTTTTTCTCGTAGAAATCCGGTGACAAACCGACAGTTTCCGCACGGGAACGAACCACACTCCACGCAGCAGATACCGACTCTTTCATCACATCGCCCAATTGTCCGGTACGGATAATATTACCTTTACCTGGCAAGGCCACTGCTTCGATAGTGAGCAATTCACCACCGACTTCAGTCCATGCCAAACCGGTTACCTGGCCGATACGGTTTTCATCTTCCGCTACACCATAGTCAAAACGGCGGACACCCAAATAATCATGAAGGTTTTTCTCATCCACTTTCACCGTTTTCGGTTTCAGACGGCTTTTAGCCGAAGCAGTTTTCGTTTTCTTATCGGCTTCCAAAGTAATGTTCATCACTACTTTACGGCAGATTTTAGCGATTTCCCTATCCAAAGCACGGACACCTGCTTCACGGGTGTAATAGCGGATAATATCGCGCACGGCGGTTTTATCAATTTCCAACTCGCCCTCTTTCACACCGTTGCGTTTCATTTCTTTCGGAACGAGATACTGCATGGCAATATTGATTTTTTCATCTTCCGTATAGCCGGATAAGCGGATAATTTCCATACGGTCGAGCAGTGCCGGCGGAATATTGAGGCTGTTCGAGGTTGCAATAAACATCACATCGCTCAAATCATAATCCACTTCCGCATAGTGGTCGGAAAACGTATTGTTTTGTTCCGGATCAAGCACTTCTAATAAAGCACTGGAAGGGTCACCACGGAAATCGCTGCCTAATTTATCAATCTCATCCAATAGGAACAGCGGATTTTTCACACCGGCTTTGGCCATGTTTTGTAGGATTTTACCCGGCATAGAGCCGATATAAGTCCGTCTGTGGCCCCGTATTTCGCTTTCGTCGCGTACACCGCCCAAAGCCATGCGTACATATTTACGGCCTGTTGCTTTGGCAATCGATTCGCCTAAAGAGGTTTTACCCACCCCCGGCGGGCCGACCAAGCACAAAATCGGGCCTTTGATTTTATCCATACGTTTTTGTACGGCCAAATATTCCAAAATACGTTCTTTAACTTTTTCCAAACCATAGTGATCGGCATTCAGCACCAAATCCGCTTTGGCCAAATCTTTGCTGACACGCGATTTTTTCTTCCACGGCAATTCAAGCAGCGTATCGATATAATTGCGAACCACGGTGGATTCTGCCGACATCGGCGGCATCATTTTCAGTTTTTTCAATTCTGAAAGGCATTTCTCTTCCGCCTCTTTGCTCATGCCGGCATCGAGAATTTGCTTTTCCAAAGCTTCTAACTCGCCGCGCTCGTCTTCTTCGCCCAATTCTTTTTGAATGGCCTTAACCTGCTCGTTTAGATAGTATTCGCGTTGCGATTTTTCCATCTGACGTTTCACACGGCCGCGGATACGTTTTTCCACCTGCATAATATCCAGCTCGGCTTCCAGCTGGCCCAACAGGTATTCCATACGCTCGGCAATGCTGACGGTATCCAGAATTTCCTGACGTTGCTCCAATTTCAATTGCAAATGGGCAGCCACGGTATCCACCAAGCGGCTATTATCATTAATCGCATGGATGGTGCTGACCACCTCGGCAGGAATTTTCTTATTCAGTTTGGCAAACTGATCAAATTGCGAAAGCAGGGTGCGGCGCAATGCTTCCATGTCGTTGCTGTCCGAATCAATATCTTCGGCCATTTCAACATGGGCAAGGAAAAACTCGCCGGTATCTTCAACTTTTAACGCCTGCGCACGGCTGATACCTTCAACCAACACTTTCACCGTACCGTCCGGCAGTTTCAATACTTGTAAAACCTGTGCCACCGTGCCCATAGTGTGTAAATCTTCCGGTGCCGGATCTTCATCGTTCGGATCATGCTGGGCAAGCAAAAACACACGCTCGTCTCTCTCCATTGCCATATCCAGTGCGGCAATAGATTTCGGTCTGCCGACAAACAAAGGCAGTACCATATGCGGATAAACCACAACATCACGCAACGGCAAAGTAGCCAATACGAAATGTTCTTTTAAAATTTTATCTGTTGCCATTATTTCATCTCTACTGTTTTAGTCATCTTGCGGGCTAAGTTGGGCTAAAATATTTTATTTCAAGCCTTGATAACTGCTTTACAGAGCACAACTTTCGGCTCAGGTGCAACAAGATTGCGTTTGCGTTAAAATAGCGTCTATATTAACAGGCCGAAGGCCGTCTGAACACCTTTCAGACGGTCTCGTTCGAGAAAGAAATTCTTATGTCTGAAGAAAAAAAAACACTGATTGAGTTCCCCTGCCACTTCCCCTTGAAAGTGATGGGCGCACAACATCCCGAATTTGAAAGCGCCATTTTAAAGGCCGTTCAAACACACGCACCCGATACCCGGGCGCATCACATTACCATCCGCCCCAGCAGCAAGGGCAACTATATCGGTGCTACGGTAAAAGTTCATGTGAATGATCAAGAACAACTTGATAATATTTACCGTGCCCTAACCAACCATGAATTAGTTAAAGTTGTGTTTTAATCATGAAAACCGTACAACTGGGGCTAACCGAATACGAACCGGTTTTTGAAGCCATGAAAGCATTCAATGCCGCCCGAACCGATAATACCGAAGACGAACTATGGGTTGTCGAGCATCACCCCGTATTCACTCAGGGGCTGGCAGGCAAACCCGAACACTTGCTGATTAAAGACGATATTCCCGTTGTGCAAATCGACCGCGGCGGGCAGATTACCTACCACGGCCCTGGCCAGCTGGTGGTTTATACCCTTATCGACTTTAAAAGACGCAAAACCAGCGTGCGCCGGATTGTGAGCGCACTAGAAGACAGCATTATCGCCACTTTGGCCGAATACGGCATCGAAGCGGCGGCCGATCCCGCCCGCCCCGGCGTTTATGTTGAAGGCCGTAAAATCGCCTCACTCGGTTTACGCATTAAAAACGGCTCGGTCTATCATGGCCTTGCACTCAATATCAATATGGATTTAAGCCCATTTACCCATATTAACCCCTGCGGCTATGCCGGCATGGAAATGGTTCAGATGGCCGACTTTCTCGACCCCTGCCCCACCCTAGCCGAAGTAGCCGAAAAACTAACCGCACACCTTACCAAACAACTTGCTCAGAAAGACAGCGCATCATGAGTGAAATAAAATTAGACAATGCACAAGGCGTAAAACACAAAGGCGCAGCCAAAACCGCCCGTATTCCCATTAAAGTCGTCCCACTCGAAGAAAAGCTGAAAAAGCCCGAATGGATTCGCGCCAAACTGCCCAGCGGCAAGAAATTTTTTGAAATCAAAAATATTCTGCGCGATCAAAAAATGCATACCGTATGCGAAGAAGCCTCCTGCCCCAATATCGGCGAATGCTTCAGCAAAGGTACGGCCACCTTTATGATTATGGGCGACATCTGTACCCGCCGCTGCCCGTTTTGCGACGTAGGCCACGGCCGCCCCAACCCGCTCGACCCCGACGAACCTAAACATCTGGCCGACTCCGTCGCCGCCATGAATTTGCGTTATGTCGTGATTACCTCCGTTGACCGCGACGACTTGCGCGACGGCGGCGCCCAACACTTTGCCGACTGCATTACCGCCATCCGCGAACGCAGCCCGCAAACCAAAATCGAAATCCTCGTACCCGATTTTCGCGGCCGATTGGATATCGCCTTAGATATTTTGGCCAAAACACCGCCCGATGTAATGAACCACAATCTCGAAACCCACCCGCGCCTATACAAACAGGCCCGCCCCGGTTCCGACTACAAACACTCGCTCGAACTCCTGCGCCGCTATAAAGAAATGCAGCCCGATATCCCCACCAAATCCGGCATTATGGTCGGCTTAGGTGAAACCGACGAAGAAATACGCGAAATCATGCGGGATATGCGCGCGCATAATATCGAAATGATTACCGTCGGCCAATATCTGCAACCTTCAGACGGCCACCTGCCCGTATTGCGTTATGTGACACCGACCCAGTTCAAAGCATTCGAACAAGAAGCATATGCCATGGGCTTTACCAATGCCGCCATCGGCGCGATGGTACGCAGCAGCTACCATGCCGACGAACAGGCCACTCATGCCTTGCAGGAAAATGTTTTAAACGGATAAATTATCTATTATCAATTATTTAAAATGCATAGGCCGTCTGAAAAAGTTTTCAGACGGCCTATTTACTTTATAAATATATTTGCTATGATTATGGATTGATAAATAATAAACAAACTAAATGATAAACATAATGTATTACTTGAGAACATCCAAAATCTATATTACATATAAATAATAAGCCAAGAAAAGAAAATACTATGAGTTTAGTTCAATATTTAAAAGACAATGGATTAGAAACAAATTTATGCAAATTTGATTATATTCGACAATTAGGAGAAGGTGGCAATAGTTATGTATATTTATTTCAATATAACGAAACAAAATATGCTATCAAACTATTAAAGAAAACTATCGAAAATCAAAAAGAAAAACTTAATAGGTTTAAAGATGAATATTTTTGCACTATTCAGATTCCTCATCCTAATCTTGCCCGCATGTATCATTATGATGAAGTTGAAATTGAAGAAGAAATATATTCTATTATTATAATGAAATTATATGATAAAAGTTTAAAGGAAATAAAAAATAATGATAGTGGACGAATCAATAACACCAAGCTTGCTACTCATGTTTTTAATTCATTAATTGAAGCATTGAAACATCTTCATAACAACGGTGTAATACATAGAGATATTAAACCCGAAAATATTTTATATGATGAAAATAATCATTTATTTGTGTTAAGTGACTTTGGGATTGCTCATTTTGATAGTGAAACTTTCCCCAAGCAATCTAATGAAACCACTAAAGCTGCTAGATTAGCGAACCGATTTTTTTCAGCACCCGAACAGCAAACTGGAGATGCAAGAGAAGTCTCTTATTCATCTGATATCTTTTCAGTTGGCCAAGTAATTTATTGGATATTAACGGGAAGCACATTGCAAGGACATGAAGATATAAGAAGAGTCATTAAAGAAAAAAATACCTCTCAAGAAGCTGATCAAGATAATCAGATTACTTTCCTCATTCAATTCCTCATAAAAGCATTAAAACAATCGCCTGAAGAACGATTCCAAACAATTGAGGAAATAGAACAATTTAAGAAGGATTTCAATAATAAAAATAAAAAACATACACCAGACTATTCTCAATACATGTATGATTTTGATGAGATTTTTAGAAGTTCATTTGCAAGCCTTCTCAATGTTAATGATGATGCGTGTTCATCTACAACAGATGAAAAAATTATTTTTAACTTTATGACAAAACTACAACAGAATCTAGCTGAGAATAAATATTGGATAGTTTTGGAGGGTGGAGGTGATTTATATTTAGAGAATTTAGAAAATATCAATCCTAATAATAAAAAAGAATGGCTATTAAACTATTACGAATTAGATATTTCAAAATTAATTATTTATAGAAATTTTTCAAAATTATATAAAAATTTTGCTGTTTTATTACTTAATGCAAATAAGCCATTTGAGCTTCATAATATGAAAGGTGAGTTATTACCTAATAAAAACTTATCTGATAATCAAAAAATAAAAGATACTGCAAGATTTAGCATTGAAAATAATTATTATATTAATAGTGAAAATGAAATTGAATCTGGATATTATTTTGATATTAACGGAGATTCTATCAAAGTAAATTTTGAAAACTTTCCTACTAGAGTAAGAAATTTAAAGCAATCCGCAATTTTAATAGTGTTAAATGGACACGCGTCAAGTAGAAGGAGTGATAGAGAACCTGCTAAAAAATTGCTAAATTCCATTATTACTCATCAAGGTTTGTTATACGAAGACTTGAACAATTATTTAGAGCAAACTGATTCTGAACATAGTCCAGACTTTACATATCTAGATTAGAAAAATCTTATATTTAAGGCCGTCTGAAAGCTTTTCAGACGGCTTTTTCTTCTTATTACTACCTGTTCTATTCCTTTAAATTAATAGCCCCTTACGTGTCGCAACCCATGCAAGTACAGCCACTTATTATTCTCAAAGCCGTCTGAAAACTATTTAACCATAGACAACAGCCTTATATTTCATCACTAGCAATCAAAAATAAGTATTATTTTTAACAAAACTCTACCCTTGTATTTCCCCCTAAACACCCCCATAAACATCTTAATAATTCAATTCCGCCGACCAACGGCATACCGATTAACCACAAAACAAAGGTAATATTATGATTAAACTCTATATTCTTCCCGGTGCCTGCTCTTTTGTTCCCCATACTGCGCTGGAATGGGCGAAAGCCGATTATGAACTGAATATTGTGCCTCGCGATGAATTGAAATCCGAAGCTTATTTAAGTATCAACCCCCAAGGTTCGGTGCCTGCTATTGTGGATGGTGATACGGTGGTTTCTCAAAATATCGCCGTGCAAATGTATATTAATGCGCTTTATCCGAAAGCCAATATTTTCGGTGGTGACAATTCGCCCAAGCACATCGGTGAAATTATGCACTGGTTGGCCTTTTTAAATTCCGATGTACATAAAGCATTCGGCTTGGTATTTGCACCGGATAAATTGGTTTCCGATGAGAAAGCGATAGCGGAATTAACAGAAAATGCCCGCAATAATATTGTGAAAATGTTAAAACATGCCGATGATCAATTAAGCAAACAGGATTTTCTCACCGGCCAAATCAGTACTGCCGATTTGTATCTGTATATTATTCTGCGCTGGTCTAAAAACTTATCATTGGATTTGTCTGCCTATAAAAGCTTTAATCCGTTTATCAGCCGCATTGAAGCCAATGAGGGTGTTCAAGAAGCTTTGCGCCAAGAAGGTTTGGAAAAAATCGTATCTTTATAATGCAATAAATATAGTTTGAAAAAATAATTATATTTAGTCATACACGATAATGAGGCCGTCTGAAAAGTTTTCAGACGGCCTATTTTTAAATCACTACGATATCTACTGCATTAAAACTGCTTTATTGCGGCATGATGTTTTTCACCGTACGGAAACCGACATGGCTGATGCCTAAGTCTTTTTCCTGAGGCTGGCGGGCGGATGCACGATAGCGCATGCAATAATTTTCGGCGCAAAGGAATGATCCGCCTTTAATGGTGTAGTGGTTGAATGAGTGTTCGTTATGGTTGGTGCGTGCAACCTGCGCCATACCCATGTGGTCATCGTGGCTACCGGTAAACGGGGTTTGAGTGTATTCCCAAACATTACCGATGGTATCGAACAGACCGAAGCCGTTGGCGGGATAACAGCCGACAGGAGCAACATCGACATAGCCGTCTTGATTGGTATTTTCATAAGGAAATTCACCGTGCCATGTATTGGCATTGATGTGTTCGCGGTCGGCAATCACGTCGCGCTCTTTGGTGAAGCCTTTGGCGGCATATTCCCATTGTTCTTCGGTAGGCAGTTCGCGGCCTGCCCATGCGGCGTATGTTTCGGCATCTTTAAGGGTCACCATGCGCACGGGTTCGTTGGGTTGGATGGTGCGTTTATCATCCGGCCCCCAAGGGTGTTTCCAATCGGCGCCTTTCACCAAATGCCACCATGCCAGCTCGCGTACCGGCCCGTCGGGTGAAATAAAAACAGCCCCTTCGCCTTGTTGCTCGGCTTCGGTAACATAACCGGTAGCATCGACAAAGCTTTGGAACTGGGCATTGGTCACTTCGGTTTCATCTATCCAAAAATCACCTACGGTACGGTGGCGGCTTTTTAGGGCGAACTCTTCGGGATAGGCATCTTCGCGGCCGATATCAAAGCTGCCGCCTTTAATTTTTATCATGCCGGCGTAAGGGTCTTTCTGCCAATTGGCAGGCAAGCCCGAATAATTATGGCAGGCATTTTCACTTCCCAGCATGGCGGGTGCGGCAGTGGGCGCAATGGTGGCTGCCGATGCGGCCGCCGGCGCTGTGGCGCGGGCATCGGAAAGTTGTTGATCGGGGGAGCAGGCGGTTAAAGCAAAGCTTGCTCCTGTTAAATAAAGAATGTAATGAAATCGCTTATTCGCTTTCATTTGCGGTTTCCTTTGTAGATATGGTGAAACGATATGTTATCACCGAAGTGTTAAAATTATAGGCCGTCTGAAATCATTCAGGCGGCCTTTTCCTATTTTATCTATTGACTTAACTGCCTGAAGCTTGTTCACTGAGTTTTTTCAGAAAATCAGGTTGGATACATTGGCTGTAAAAACAGTTCATTTGGCCGTATTTATAGCGTACCGGCGCTTCGACCACACCGACGTGACGGGCATAACGATCCCACTCTGCCGCCAATGCCTGCGCCTGCTGCGGATAGCGGTCGGCAAGGTTATTGCGGTGTGACGGGTCGGTACGGTGATTATACAGCTCCCACGAACCTGTTCCATAGGGCGGGGTTTGGCGTACGCCTACCCAATCACCTTGATAAAGTGCACGGCGGCTGTTGAATTCCCAGCCTAAAGTACGTTCGGGCAGTTTACCCCCTGCAAATACAGGCAGGAATGAACGGCCTTCAAGCGGTTGCAACCGGTTGCCTTTATAGCTAGCGGGGCGCTGTGCTCCGGTTAACTCTAAAACAGTCGGTACAAAATCCATCACATGTATCGTATCGCGTTGAATCTGCCCTGCTTTCACTTTAGCCGGATAACGGATAACGGCAGGAACGTGGATGCCGCCCTCCGACAAAATACTTTTGAAATATGGCAATGGTGTGGAGGCTACCTGCGCCCATTGCGGGCCTAAGGTAACATACGAACCTTTTCTGCCCATATTTTCCAAGCTATTGTCGAATGTGGCATCTACCCAGTCGCGAATACCGTTTTTGTCTTCGGTGGTACCTAAGGATTCGGGTGTTGCCGATTCGGCGCCGTTATCCGACATAAACAGAATCAGGGTATTATCCAACTCACCGGTATCTTTCAAGTATTGAATCACCCTACCGACATTGTAGTCAAGATTATCAATCATCGCCGCATAAATTTGCATGGCTTTGGTTTGCTCTTGTTTTTGCTGCGGCGTCAGTTTGTCCCAGCCGTCGAATACACCGGCCAGCGGGTTATTCACTTCTGTTCCGGCAGGCATAATGCCTTGTTCAATCATGCGCGCCAAACGTTGTCTGCGAACAGGTTCGTAACCATCTTGATAATGGCCGCGGTATTTTTCCAAGTATTCGTCGGGCGCCTGTAACGGCCAGTGCGGTGCGGTAAAGGCGAGATAACCGAAGAAAGGCTGGCCTTTTTTGCGGTCGTTTTTCAGATAAGAAAGGAATTTATCGGTATAGAAATCGCTGGAAAAAGTGAAGTCTGCCGGTAGCGTGGTTTCTTTACCGTCTTCAAAATAGCGTGCTTTGTAATTACCGGGAAACATCTGACTGGCATCCATGTGCGCCGCGCCACCGGGCATTAAAGTAAACGAACGGTCGAAGCCACGCGCTTTCGGGGTGCTGTCATCCGTCATGCCCAAATGCCATTTTCCGGTAACAAACGAAAAATAACCTTTATTTTTTAAGATTTCGGCAACAGTCATAACTTGGCTGTTCAGACGGCCTTCATAACCGACTTTACCTTTTTGTTCGGGCTGAAGATATTCGGCCATGGTTCCCAAGCCTGCCTGATGGTTGTCGTTTCCTGTCAGCAGCATGGATCGGGTAACCGAACAGGTCGGGCCGGCATAGAAATTGCTCAATACAGCCCCTTCTTCTGCCAATTGGTTAATATTCGGTGTTGAAATTTCACCGCCAAACGGTTGGGTATCGGAAAAACCCAAATCATCGGCCACAATCACCAAAATATTCGGGGCTGCCGCCTGTCGTTGCGCATCGGTAGCCGAACACGCGGAAAGCATAGCCGGTATAAACAATACCATCATGATTTTTTTCAACTTCATTTTATTTCTCCTTTGTTATTGCGTTATTGCTCCCCTTTATTAACCTCCTTAATATAATAATTAAAGCCGTCTGAAAACCTTTCAGACGGCCTTCGATTTCTTTACCCATTGGCAGTTTATTCAGTCAGCTTTTTTAATGCTTCAGACTCAATACATTGAGAATAGAAGCAAGTCATCTGGCCGTAGCGGTAACGTACCGGTGCTTCGACAACACCGACACGGTTTGCATAACGATCCCATTCCGATGCCAATGCCTGCGTCTGCTGCGGATAGTGGGCGGCAAGGTTGTTGCGGTGAGACGGGTCGGTACGGTGGTTATACAACTCCCATGATCCCGTACCGTAAGGCGGCGTTTGATACAATAAAGCCCAATCGCCTTGATAAAGTGCGCGGCGGGTATTGAATTCCCAACCTAATGAACGATCGGGTAAATTTTGTCCGGCAAACAAAGGCATCATAGAGCGGCCTTCCAACGGCAGCAGCGGCGTACCTTTATAAGAGACGGGACGTTGGGCACCCGTCAGCTCCAACACGGTCGGCATAAGGTCCATCACATGTATGGTATCACGGTCGATCTGGCCTGCTTTGATTTTAGAAGGATAGCGGATAATTGCCGGTACATGGATACCACCTTCGGCTAACAGGCTTTTGAAATAAGGCAGCGGTGTGGAAGCAACCTGCGCCCATTGCGGGCCTAAAGTCACATACGAGCCTTTTCTACCCATATTTTCCAAACTATTGTCGAAAGTGGCATCTACCCATTTGCGGACTTCGTCTTTGTTTTCCATTGAACCCAAAGATTCGGGGGTGGAAGCTTCGGCTCCGTTGTCGGACATAAATAGAATCAGGGTATTATCTAACTCGCCGGTGTCTTTCAAATATTGAATCACCCTGCCGATATTATGGTCGAGATTGTCAATCATCGCGGCATAAATCTGCATGGTTTTAGTTTGTTCTTGTTTTTGCTGCGGAGTCAGTTTGTCCCAGCCGTCGAATACGCCGACTAATGGGTTATTGATTTCCGTTTCGGCAGGCATAATGCCTTTTTCAATCATGCGTGCCAAACGTTGCTTGCGAACAGGTTCGTAACCATCTTGATAATGGCCGCGGTATTTTTCCAAATATTCGTCCGGTGCCTGTAATGGCCAGTGCGGCGCGGTAAACGCGAGATAACCGAAGAAAGGCTGGCCTTTTTTGCGGTCGTTTTTCAGATAAGAAAGGAATTTATCGGTATAAAAATCACTGGAGAATTTGAAATCAGCCGGCAGTTTGGTTTCTTTGCCGTCTTCAAAATAGACGATTGTATCATCAGGAAATAAGGCGCTGTCATCCATATGTGCCGCACCGCCCGGAATCAGGGTAAACGAACGGTCGAAGCCGCGTGCTTTCGGATTACTGCTTTCGTTTGCACCCAAATGCCATTTGCCGGTAACAAACGAAGCATAGCCTTTCTCTTTCAAGACTTCGGGAATGGTCATCACATGGCTGTTTAAATAGCCTTCATAACCGACTTTGCCTTTTTGCTCCGGTTGCGTATAAACCGACATGGTACCCAAACCGGCCTGATGATTGTCGTTACCGGTCAATAACATGGATCGGGTAACCGAACAAGTCGGGCCTGCATAGAAGTTGCTCAATACGGCTCCTTCTTCTGCCAGTTGGTTAAGATTGGGCGTTGGAATTTCACCGCCAAACGGTTGGATATCGGAAAAACCTAAATCATCGGCCACAATCACCAAAATATTCGGAGCCGCTGCCTGACGTTGGGCATCGGTAGCCGAACACGCGGAAAGCATAACCGGTATAAACAATACCATGATCATTTTTCTCAGCTTCATTTTATTTCTCCTTTGTTATTGCATTACGACTCCCTTTTATTAAATTAACTCCATTAATTTGATAGGCCGTCTGAAACCTTTCAGACGGCCTCAGATGCTTTTTTACTTATTGGCAGCTTGCTCAGTAAGCTTTTTCAATGCTTCAGATTGAATACATTGTGAATAGAAGCAGCTCATTTGGCCGTAACGGTAACGCACCGGTGCTTCGACAACACCGACACGGCGGGCATAACGATCCCATTCTGCCGCTAATGCCTGTGTTTGCTGCGGATAGCGGGCGGCAAGGTTGTTGCGGTGTGCGGGGTCGGTACGGTGGTTATACAACTCCCAAGAACCTGTTCCGTACGGCGGGGTTTGATGCAATGCCGCCCAATCGCCTTGGTAAAGTGCGCGGCGGGTATTGAATTCCCAACCTAATGAGCGATCTGGTAGTTTTTGCCCGGCAAACAAAGGCATCATCGAACGGCCTTCCAATGGCAACAACTGTGTGCCTTTATAAGAGGCGGGGCGTTGGGTACCTGTCAGCTCCAGCACGGTAGGCATAAAGTCAATTACATGTATCGTATCGCGTTCAATCTGACCTGCTTTGATTTTAGAAGGATAACGGACAATCGCCGGTACATGGATACCGCCTTCGGCCAGCAAGCTTTTGAAATAAGGCAGCGGTGTGGAAGCAACCTGTGCCCATTGCGGGCCTAAAGTCACATACGAACCTTTTCTACCCATATTTTCCAAACTGTTGTCATGCTCGGCATCTACCCATTCGCGGATACCGTTTTTGTCTTCGGTGGTACCTAAAGATTCGGGGGTCGAAGCTTCGGCTCCGTTGTCGGACATAAATAGAATCAGGGTATTATCTAACTCGCCGGTATCTTTCAAATATTGAATCACCCTGCCGATATTGTGGTCGAGATTATCAATCATCGCCGCATAAATCTGCATGGCTTTGGTTTGTTCTTGTTTTTGCTGCGGCGTCAGTTTATCCCAGCCGTCGAATACGCCTACCAACGGATTATTGGGTTCCGTACCCGCCGGCATAATGCCTTTTTCAATCATGCGCGCCAAACGTTGTCTGCGAACAGGTTCGTAACCATCTTGATAATGGCCGCGGTATTTTTCCAAATATTCGTCCGGTGCCTGCAATGGCCAGTGCGGGGCGGTAAAGGCGAGATAACCGAAGAAAGGCTGGCCTTTTTTGCGGTCGTTTTTCAGATAAGAGAGGAATTTATCGGTATAAAAATCGCTGGAGAATTTGAAATCCGCCGGCAGTTTGGTTTCTTTACCGTCTTCAAAATAAAAGCTTCTATATTTGCCGGGTAATAGACGGCTGTCATCCAAATGCGCTGCACCTCCGGGCATTAGGGTAAACGAACGGTCGAAGCCGCGTGCTTTCGGATTACTGCTTTCGTTTGCACCCAAATGCCATTTGCCGGTAACAAACGAAGCATAGCCTTTCTCTTTCAAGACTTCGGGAATAGTCATCACATGGCTGTTCAAATAACCTTCATAACCGACTTTGCCTTTTTGCTCCGGTTGCGTATAAACCGACATGGTGCCCAAGCCGGCCTGATGGTTGTCGTTACCCGTCAACAACATGGATCGGGTAACCGAACAGGTCGGGCCGGTATAGAAATTACTCAATACCGCACCATCTTCGGCCAAACTATTAATATTCGGCGTTGGAATTTCACCGCCAAACGGCTGGGTATCGGAAAAACCCAAATCATCGGCCACAATCACCAATATATTCGGTGATTCTGCCCGCTTTTGGGCGTCGGTCGTCGAGCATGCCGAAAGCATAGCAGGTACGAATAAAGCCCACATGATTTTCTTTATTTTCATCCAAATTACTCCTTTGTAAAATTTCACTGTTAAAAACAGTGTTTTACATTGTAGCCTGTTTCAGCCTAGATGCACAAATACCATTTATGATTTTCTTGAACAACATTTTCCGGAACCAAAGAATGGTTTTTGCATGGCCCGTCCACACATAAACCTGTTTCAATCTCAAACATGGCGGAATGATGTGCGCACATAATGTATCGGTTTTGATAGGTAAAAAATCGGCCTTTGGCATTATCAAGCTGGATAGAGTAATGTGGACAGATATTACGGTAGGCAAAGCAATGGTCGTCTTTCTTAATCAGCATGATGGTTATGCCTGATTGGGTGGGATGCGGCACTTTAATCACACCGGCTTCATCCAATTCTTCCTGACTGCATAAAAAAATTTTTTCTGTCACGGCGACACCCCCGTTAATACAAAATCATATTCAATCAGGTGGTAATCTTGCGTTAAACCATACTCTTCACGGCTGTTTTTATCGGCTTTTTGCTCGCTGAAACGTACAATCAGGCGTTCTTTCACACCGAAAACGGCATCATTGGCCAGATATTCGTCACCCTCTAAAAACAAATGGGTCACCAGTGTTTGAAAACCTTCCGCTTCGATTTTGAAATGGATATGTGCCGGCCGCCATACGCTGCGTTTGGCATAACCCAACAACTGACCGACCGTACCGTCGTCAGGAATCGGATAGCTCACGGGCAGATGGGTTTGGAAGGCATAGCTGCCATCCTCCCTGCTGAGAAACGTACCGCGTAGGTTATCGTGGCTTTGTTTGGTATCTTGGCCGGAATACATACCGTTTTCGGCGGTTTGCCAAACATCGATACGCGCTCCGGCAATGGCTCGACCATCCGTATCCATAATACGGCCGCGCACCAGCAAAGGTTTTATCTTATCGCCGCCATCGCGCACAATACTGCCGCCGTATGGCCTTACCGGCATATTCTCAATAAAAAACGGGCCGAATACGGTGGAAGGAGTTTGTATTTCATTTTTTTCGTGCAAAATTTGATCGACCAACATCGATACACCCAACACGTCGGAGAGCAGAATATATTCCTGACGTTGTTCGTCACACAACTTTCCGGTATCGGTTAGGAAACGTATTGCCTGAATCCACTCCTCCTCGCTCGGCTTAACCTCATTTACATATTCATGCAACTTACGGATAAATGTAGTGATTAAAAAACGATGGCGCTCGTTTTCAATGTTTTGAAAACTACGAACAACTTGTTCGGTTAGGTTCATGTGTATTTCTCCTTATTTGTATCTTGTTATATTTGTTATTAATATAATGTAGCCGCAAGCTGCCCACAGCTATTGAAGTATTACAGCAGCCGAAATGAAAACCGAATCAGGCCGGCGGTTGGCCTAGATAGGCTTTTTGTAATAATCCGAAGAGTTCTTCGTACACATAAGGGCGCGGATTGTAATACGGGCTGTCGCAAACGATTTTGGCTACTTCTGCCGCACCATGCTCCGGCAATCCGATTTCTTTCAGCGACATCGGAATACCTAACGATTGATTTAACCGATATAAAGCCAATCCACATTCTTGCGGATTATCAACATCTAAAGCATCAGCCAAACGTTTCATCGCCTCCTCATCGGCATTGCGGTTGTACTGTACCGAATAAGGCAGGGTAATCGCATGAGCTTGCGCATGCGGTAGGTTGAACGTACCGCCGAGGGTATGGCAGATTTTGTGATGCACCGCCATACCGACCGAACCCAAACAGATGCCGGCCAGCCACGAACCATAAAAAGCCTGTTCGCGTGCCGCTTCATCTTTGGGGTTGCGGACAATTTCGGGTAATGCGTTTTTCAAAGCACGAATCGATTCGGTTGCCATCATGCTGATAATCGGGTTTTTATTTTCCGCATAAAGCGCTTCAACCGCATGCGCCATTGCGTTCATACCCGAAGCGGCGGAAATTTGCGGCGGCAAGGTGAATGTTAATTCAGGGTCGTACACGACTACCTTTGGCTGTACACGCGGATCTTTGCCGGTGGTTTTGCGCCCTTTATCGGTGTCGGTCAGACCATAAACCGACGTCATTTCACTGCCCGCATAAGTAGTAGGAACGGCAGCTATCGGCGTGCCTGAAGTGAGGGCGACTGCTTTGGCCAACCCGATGGTCGAACCACCGCCTAAAGCCAAGCAACAATCAACCTGATGCTCACGCACATAAGCAGTCGCTTTTTCGGCAACATCGATAGGCACATGCATGACCGCATGGGGATAAACACCGACGACAATACTACCCAGCGCAGCCGCCAGTTTTTGACCCGACTCTTCCTGCTCGGGTGTCGTCATCACCAACACACGGTGATACCCATGCTCATTTAGAATTTCAGATAGGTCGCCGACCCGCCCCTTACCGAAATACACATCCAATGGTAAAGCTTGATAATGGAAAGGCTTCATCAATCACTCCTTTGTTTCATCTATCCACTTTTAGAAGCGGTTTTTATATGCTGATTGAAATATGGAAAAACGGCATGAGCCCGACTGATCGGACAGCCCGATACCCATGCCGTAACGACTTATTTACGGTCGAAATGAGGCGGAATCTGCGCATCCACATTCACCCAAACCGATTTGGCTTCAGTGTAATCATGAATGGCTTCAAAACCCATTTCGCGGCCATAACCGGATTTGCCCACACCACCGAAAGGACTACCCGGATTCACGCGTTTATAGCTGTTAATCCAACACATACCGGCACGGATTTTGCGGGCAAAAAGATGAGCGCGTTGCAAGTTTTTCGTCCATAAACCGCTACCCAAACCATATTCGGTACTATTGGCAATTTGCAGGGCTTCTTCGTCGTTTTTAAAACGCAAAACGGTTACAAACGGACCGAACACTTCTTCTTGTGCCACACGGTCGTTCGGTTTGGCTTCCACAATCGTCGGCAGCACATAGTAACCTTTTTGCAAAGCGGCATCTTGCGGTGCTTTACCGCCGGTTAGGATTTTGCCGCCTTGTTGTTCGGCTATTTCGGCATAAGACAATACTTTATTGCGGTGTGCCTCCGAAGTCAGCGGCCCCATCTCTGTATTGGGGTCTAGCGGATCGCCTAAGCGAATCGATTCGGCCAAAGCAATAAATTTTTTCAAGAACTCATCGGCAATGCTTTCATGTAGCATCAGGCGCGAACCGGCAATACAGGCTTGCCCCTGATTGTGGAAAATCGCCCATGCCGCTCCATTCACCGCCGCATCAATATCCGCATCTTCAAAAACAATATTGGCACCTTTACCACCCAACTCCAACTGCACCCGTTTCAAATTACCGGCCGACGCACGGACAATATTCTGACCGGTTAAAGTGGAACCGGTAAAAGCAACTTTGGCGATTCCTTCATGTTCGGAAATGCGCTGACCGGCGGTATTACCGTAACCGGCAACAACATTCACGACACCATCGGGGAAACCTGCTTTTTTAATCAATTCGGCAATTTTCAAAGTAGAAAGCGGGGTTAGCTCGGAAGGCTTCATCACCACGGTATTACCGGCTGCCAAAGCGGGGCCTAACTTCCATGAAGTAAACATCAACGGGAAATTCCACGGTACGATTTGACCGACCACGCCGACAGGTTCGCGCACCACATAGTTCAAAAAACCTTTCTCAACCGGAATTACCGAACCTTGGATTTTATCGGCCATCCCACCAAAATAACGGAAACAGGCTGCTGTACGCGGTACATCCAAACGGCGCGAATCGCGGATGGGATGCCCCGTATCCAAAGATTCCAACTGCGCCAACTCTTCGGCATGTTCTTCAATCAGGTCTGCCAGTTTCAGCAACAGCCTACCCCGTTCGGCAGCAGGCGTTTCCGACCATGCGGGAAAAGCTTTGGTAGCCGCTTCAACGGCAATATCCACATCTTCCGCTTCCGCAGCGGCAATTTTGGTAATCAATTCGCCATTGGCAGGGTTGAGTACGTCAATCGTTCCGCCTTTTTTAGCAGGAACAAACTGACCATTAATAAACAATTCGGTATTCATTCAATTCAACCTTTCTTGGTTTTATCTTATTTTTAAATTTAACTTCAAAAGTTTCGGTGGAAACGGCCCTGTTTTAAAAATGCCGCCCGATGCTGTCCAACGCCGGCGTTGAAGCATAAGGCGGCATGAAATGGATGTTTCTACTCATCCAAATATGAATCAGGCCGTCTGAAAACTTAATTTAGAACGCCACCGGATAAGGTGATAATTCACCCGATTCATATCTTTCCGGCAGATTTGGCGTGGCATTTTCCCAAACCAACAACATAGAACGTTTGGTCGAATAGCCCTGATGGCGGATATCGGCAGGCATAGCGGCAATATCGCCCGCTTTCATAATCACCCGTGCAATCGGCCGACCGTCGGATTTATCGGCCACATCCCAAGTGATTTCGTCGGAAAGCTGTAAAAACCACTCTACCCGGTCGTTACCGTGGAAAATCGGCAAAATGTATTCTTCCGTGGTCGGGCAGAATAAACTTTCCTTACATACCGACGTTACCGAAGGATTCCAAGTCACATCAGAGCGTGATAGATATTTGAATAGATTGAACCCGCCCAACTGCCCTTCAAATCCGGGCTCGCAATGTATTTCCGGTTCGTCTTGTGGCACATCTTCAAAATGACGGTTAACCGGCAAATCATTACGCAGTGGCGAATCATCCGGCATACTCGGCATACGCTTAGTGGCAATACGGTAACGATCAATCGCTTCCTCGTTATTACCGTCTTTGTTACCAAATGCACTGCCGGTTTCTTCCGGCGCGGCAAACGGGTCGAAACCTTCATTCACCCAATCATGCAGAATGGCTTTAAAAGTGGCCATAATCAACGGGGTTTCAAAGTTTTCAGTATAGTCCACACCGGCTTCTTTAAGCACACCGTTAAACGTGCCTGCATACAGATCGACATTGCCATAATGGTTGCGTGTACCGATAACATCGTCAAAATTCACCCAGCCATAGAAAAAGCCCCATGCCACATCGCGCATCAATGCACGCAGGAAAGCGTCTGCCGACATCAGATGCGAACGCTCTTCACCTTTGGCATGCCAAGTAATTTTGGCAAAATATTCATCACGTTCAAACTGAAATTGCCCTAAACGGAAAGTGCGGTAACCGGTTAATGTATCAGGTTCTCCGGCTTGTACGCCGGCAGCCAGATATTCTTCAAATTTTTTGTCCATTTTCTTTCTCCTCACTACTGGTTACTGAATACAGATACTTTGCCATTTCTCAACGGAAAGCGGCCCTTTAATGGTCTGAATCAGCATTACACCGGGCGTCACTGCATCAAAGCGATAAATACTACCGGCCGGAAGAATGGCTTGATGTCCTTGTTTTAAAACGGCATAGCCCATTTTTTTACCTTGCGGATTATCACCAGCCAAATGTGTACCTTCTTTATCTTCACTAATCAAAGGTTGATCGGGTTTCAAATAATCTACCCTTACCTCACCATCCATCACCACTACAAACTCATCATGTGAGGCGGTAAACCATGGTGATACGCCTTCAGCCTTTAACGACTCAATCACAAATTTCAAATTCATGCCGACAACACTTTTCTCATAAGGTGCCGATTGTGCAGCTACTTCAAAGATATTGGAAAAAGCATAATTGCTGGCTTTCCCACTGATGATTTGGATAGAGCCTTTCTCATAATCATTTAAGCTTCCGAATTTGGTTGCTTTGACTTTATTTTTCTCCATTGTTTTTCTCCAGTTAGGTAGTGTTACCACATCTGTATTGGGAACAATACAGCCCTTATCAATCAAAATACCGTTAAACCAGGCACTGCACAATTCTATATTTACCGACATCAATGTTTTTAAATTCCGAACAATTAAATAAATAAACAGAATAATAATACTTTTATTCATTACAAAACCAACTACCTAATGAATAGGAAAATACATTAAAAACAGATAATTATTTTATATTTTCAATAGATGCGCCATCCGACTCCTGAATAGCGTACAAACCCACCATAATTAGATTATTTACACTAATTTTATTCATATTTGATGATAAGCCGTCTGAAAAGTTTTAAACCGTACCAGAAAAACAAACCGGAAAATTGAAATAAATAGATTAAATAGATAAATATCGAAGAAAATAACTTTAGAAAAAAGGCCGTCTGAAATATTCAGTACTTCCTATAATAGGAAAAATTGAATATTTCAGACGGCCTTGATATATGAAATAGCTAATGGTTATTAGCAACCTACTGTTTTAAATCAGCGGAGCAGCCGAATAATCATCCGCTCTGATCATTGCCATGCTTGATGAAGCATCAGTATAGCTGTAACTGCCTTCTACCGGTGCCGAAACAGCAGCCGTTTGTACCGGCTCGGCATTATCCGCATAGTTAAGCGTATTCTCAGTAATACCGCTATTGAGTCTTTCTTCCAGCATATTGTGCGTCAGAATTTCATTATCGAAGATAAAAGAAGTAACAGCAGCATCTTTACCCGAATGTTGATTTTCAATAGTTAAAACGCTCTCATCACCTTTAATTCCAACAATCCAAACCGGTTCTCTAGCATATGGGCCACCACCACCTTCTTGGGTTTCTAGAGTTACATCCGACCATGTGATTCCTTTAGAGAAACGAACACTATTACTACCTTCATGATCGATAATGGTATTATGGCCATAATCTACACCAAAGAGATAAGTATCATCTCCTCTTCCACCATATAACATATCTTGCCCGGCTTTACCATCCAGTATGTCATTACCATCACCGCCATAAATCTTATCATTACCATCTGTACCAACTATATGGCTATCACCGACACCACCAAACAGCAATTTTTCATTACCATTATCAGGTAAATCTTTTAAATTAAAATGGATGGTATGTAATGCATCATCATCTCTCGTAAAATCTGGCCATGAGGTGGTAATGGTAAACTTGATATCTGCTTCTGTTGCACCTTGGTCAGGTACAAAAACCAAATTGTCGATATCATTAGAAAACACATAAAGAGTATTATTTTTCTGATTTGCTACATCTATCCATTCAGATATCTGGCCATCTCCCATCGTACTCAACTGAGCTATCCGCCCACCTGTAATCTCTTCAATATTCACAAACATCATACTACCAATAACATTAAAATCTTGATAATTTATACGATGGCCTTGGTCATTATCAATAGTCAGCTCTTTGAAACTACCTTGAACCGTAAACTCACTAGGATTCATGACTAATCCCGAATCAAATTCAAACCGAAGAATCGCCGGTGCATAATCACTACTCTGATTACGGATAAACACCATATCATCCGTACCTTTAATATTGATTTTCCAAGTATCATCCAAACTGCCGTTGGGTAGTATATCCACATGAATATCTAAATCCTCCGGGTTTATACCCGGGCCGAACCGGAGTGTATTAACACCTTCAGGGTCAGCTAGAGTTTCTATTTCCGGCATACGGTAATCCATAATCGTGTCATGTCCGTATCCTCTGGCAAAATAGAACGTATCATCGCCCCTGCCGCCAATTAATAGGTCATCACCCGCACCACCATCTAAATAATCATTACCATCGCCAAAATCGAGCCATCTTTTTTCTCCGGCAAGATTTCCAAGCGGCTCCATATCTTTACCGCCAATCAATACATCATTACCCGATCCGCCAAAAAGCCGATCTGCTCCATCTCCACCATAGATTGTATCGTGACCACTCAGCCCATAAATAATATCGTTGCCTTTCCATCCCATGAGCTGGTTATTATTGCCATTGCCAATCAATCTATTATTATCATCATTACCCTCGCCATTTAAGGCTTCGGTTCCGGTCAAAGTTAGATTTTCAACATATTGCGGCAAAGTATAATCAATACTGCTAAAAACCGTATCCATGCCCTGATTTTCGAGCTCGATTACCTTATCATCTACATTGTCGACAATAAAAATATCATTGCCTCTACCACCGAACATGGTATCTTTACCAATACCGCCATCTAAAAAGTCATTATTACCATTACCATAAAGCGTATCGTCCCCACCATTACCCCACAACCGGTTACGACCTTCATCTCCGATTAGGATATTATCCGAATCATTACCTCGACTATCTCCTCCAATACTTGTAGGCATGAGATTTTCTACGTTTTGTGATAAGGGATCATTTTTAGCCTCAAAAGCAGTATCTATTCCATTATTCAATTGCTCAACGATATGATCTGATGAATGAATAGTATTATTACTCCTTTCTCCATAAAATACTCTAGGGCTTACACCAGCACTAATATTCGATACAGACACATTAGAATTAATAGATTGAAGTACTAACTCTCTTGTTTGCTTTGTATCCATCATTGTTCCTCATAAAAAATCATATATGAATAATAATAAAAAATAAGACATTTATCCCTATTGTTATATGAAATACTTTTATGATAAAAAATTAATTACGTTAATATACAAAATATTATATTAAAAAAATTAACAATGTAAAAATATTTTTAAAGCACTCTATTCATTTAAAATTAAATATTTTCCACTCCAAACCAAATATAGCTGCCGAGTGTCACCATAATACAAAAACCGGTTTCTGTATTACCAGAACCCGGCTTTTAACCCAAAATAAACCATCTCGCCTTCAGACGGCATATCACTAATCAAATATCAACCATAAGTCAGATTACTTGCTTTACCTCTAAATGCCCAATAGGCAAAAATACTGTATCCGATAATAAACGGCACGGTAATACACACACCGATAAGCGTCACCACCAAAGTCGGCGTACTGGCTGCCGCTTCCCAAGCTGTTAACTCACCAATTACCGCATAAGGGAAAACACTGATACCGAGACCAATCGCGCACAAAATCAAAGCAGTAATCACCAACACAAACGGCTGCCAAAAACGGCCGCTTAAAATCTCTTCTTTACCCAACAATAATTTAGCACGCAACAGGCAAAAAACACTTAACAGAGGAATCGGCGCCAACCAAAGCAGATTAGGCCAAGTGAACCAACGTTGGAAAATACTATGACTGATATAAGGCGTTGCCAAAGAAATCAGCAACAAACAACCGACAACCGGCCACCACGCCTGATTGGCCCAATGTCTTGCTTTGTGTTGCAAAGAGCCTTCAGTTTTGGCAATCAACCAACAGGCCGCCAGCAACACATAAACAGCCGGAACGGTTGCCATAATACCGAGCGCAAATAAATAATCGGTCATACGGGTACCGAATGCGGTAACATAACGCCCCAACATCCAGCCCTGAGTCAGCGCCATTGCTGCCGAACCAAGCATAAAACCGATATTCCACAATGGCTTATGGTTATCATCGGCCTTAACACGGAAGTCAAATGCAGCACCGCGTACAATCAGTGCAAACAACATAAAAGTAGCAGGCAGATAAAGATTACCCAAAACAATCGTATTGGCTTTGGGAAAGGCAATAAACAATACACCTGCCCCCAACACCAACCAAGTTTCATTGGCATCCCAAAACGGCCCGATAGAACCGACCATCACATTCTGCTCATCTGCAGCAGCACGCGGCATCAACATACCCACGCCCAAATCAAACCCATCCAACACAACATAAACCGTCATCACAAAACCGAGCAGGCCGAGAAATACCAAAGGCAACCAGTAATTCCAATCCATGTTATTGTTCCTCCGCATTCAAGCCAGCCGCCGGATTCAGACGGCCTGTATGGGTTTCATGTTCGGGATGTTCAGCCATATATTTCAATACCATTAAATAAGAAAGCAACATTACCGCATAGAGAATCAGATACATCACCAACGTTAACCCGACATCACCCGAAGGCACCACTTTAGTAACTGCCTCCGCAGTTGGCAAAATACCGTACACCAAAAACGGTTGGCGGCCGATTTCGGTCACATACCATCCGGCTAACGTAGCCACCCAACCGGAAAAAGTCATGCCCGCAAACGTATAAAGCAACCAACGGGGCAGGCGTTGCGGCTGCCAGCGGCTTTTACGCAACCGATACCAACCGAACCAACTCACCAACAACATCAATGCCCCCATGCCGACCATAATACGGAACGCAAAAAATACCGGTGCCACAGGCGGCTTATCCTCAAACTCACTCAACCCTTGAATTTCACCGTCTAGGCTATGGGTCAAAATCAACGAACCCAAATAAGGCACTTCCACGCCGTAATCCGTAGTTTGGGTTTTCTCATTCGGCCAACCGAATAAAGTCAGCGGTACATTTTTTTCAGTATGCCAAACCGCTTCGATGGCCGCTAACTTAGCCGGCTGGTGTTCTTTCGTATTCAAACCGTGCGCATCGCCGACAAAAATTTGTAAAACAATCGCAATCGCCGCAACCGTTAATCCGCTTTTCATCACATTCGGTGTGGCCGAATGGGCGGTATTTTTCAGAATCTGCCAAGCAGAAAGGCCGGCAAGCAAAAACGAAACTGTTAAAGCCGATGCCAATAACATATGGAAAAAACGATACGGGAAAGAAGGGTTAAAGATGACTTGCAACCAATTGGCTACATGAAGAACTCCATCCGCATCCACCCAATGGCCTTGCGGCGTCTGCATCCACGAATCCAAGGCCAAAATCCAAAAGGCCGAAATCGACGTACCAATCGCCACAATCACGGAAGCCGCCATGTGCATACGCTGGCTGACACGTTCCCGTCCGAACAGCATAATGCCCAAAAACCCTGCTTCCAAAAAGAATGCCGTGAGCACTTCATAGCCCAAAAGCGGCCCGGCCACATTACCGGCCCGTTCCATAAAGCCCGGCCAGTTGGTGCCGAATTGGAAACTCATGGTTACACCTGAAACCACACCCACAGCAAAAGTTACTGCAAAAATCTTGGTCCAGAAACGGTAGGCCGCCAACCACCCCTCATGATCGGTTTTTCCGGCCTTATAGCGGAAATACACCACAAACCATGATAAAGCAATACTGATAACGGGGAACAGGATATGAAAGCTGATATTGACCGCAAATTGAATACGGCTCAGCATTAAAGCATCCATTCGTCGACTTTCCTCTTGAGAACAATGATGAAAAATTTAATCCGAATTATTTATTAAACGCCTGAAAAAATAAGCTGTCAACACAACTTGCGAAACCTCTAAAAGCCTTTACACATACCACAATAAATTTAATAAAACTGCTATTTTTTCAAATTCTCAACATAGCTATAAGCATTTTCAGACGGCCTTTTCAATTAATCAGCCGCACACACCCAGCCCACTATCTGTTTTATGTGTGGAATATAAACCCTATAAAAATAAATCGGCATCAAGCCGCAACAAAGGTAAAATTATCTTTTTTTCAGACGGCCTCTTTATCATATGCAACTTCTTTTAGCGCCGATGCAGGGTTTAGTAGACGATGTGATGCGTGATTTGCTCACTAGAATCGGCGGATTCGACGAATGTGTCAGCGAATTTGTACGCATCACCCATACCGTACATTCCCGCCAAACATGGCTGAAGTATGTGCCCGAAATCGCCAACGGCAACCGAACCTTTGCCGGCACTCACTGTACCGTCCAGCTTTTAGGCAGCGATGCCGACAATATGGCTGTAAATGCACTTGAAGCTATCCGCTTCGGTGCCGATAAAATCGACCTCAATTTCGGCTGCCCCGCCCCTACTGTCAACAAACACAAGGGCGGCGCAGTGCTCTTGAAAGAGCCGGAACTGATTTACCATATTGTCCGCACCCTCCGCCAAAGTCTGCCGCCTGAAATTCCGCTTACCGGCAAAATGCGCTTAGGCTATGAAGACAAAACCCTTGCTTTAGAATGTGCCGCAGCCATTGCCGATGGCGGTGCATGTGCGCTCACCGTGCATGCGCGTACCAAAGTAGAAGGTTATGAACCGCCGGCGCATTGGGAATGGCTAGGCCGTATCCGCAAGGCGGTTGTGATTCCGGTTATTGCCAACGGTGATGTTTTTACCTTGCAGGATTATATCGATATTAAAAAGGTTAGCGGTTGCGATAGTGTGATGCTGGGGCGTGGTGCCGTGATGCGGCCAGATTTAGCCAGACAAATTAAACAGTTTGAACAAAACCAAGCGGTTATCGAAGCAAATTTTGCCGAAATTGCCGGCTGGATTAATTTGTTTTTTGATCTCTGCCTTGCCAAAGAAGCCAATAATAAATACCCTGTTGCCCGTTTGAAACAATGGTTGGGTATGATGAAAAAAGTATATCCGCAAGCAGGGGAATTATTTGAATCCATCCGCACGCTAAAAGAAGCAGATGATGTGCGACCGGTATTACAGGCTTTTGAACGCCGGCAACAAGAACTGGCTTGCTTGGTATAAAATCGAGAGGCCGTCTGAAAACAATTCAGACGGCCTCTTAGTATATTTAATGTGGTTTTCCTATTTCACTTTTATGAATGGAATAACCACGGTTGGCTTTGTTTGCGTTTGTTTTCAAACGCTTTAATTTCATCTTCATGCTGCAAGGTTAAACCGATTTCATCCAAACCGTTGAGCAGACAGTGTTTGCGGTGTTCGGTAATATCAAAATGGAAAGAACGGCCGCTCGGCGTGGTAACGGTTTGCTTTTCCAAGTCAATAGACAAGCAATAGCCTTCGGTTGCCTCTACTTCTTGGAACAACAAATCAACCTCCTCTTCCGACAACACAATCGGTAGCAAACCGTTTTTATAGCAGTTATTGAAGAAAATATCGGCAAAACTCGGCGCAATCACGGCACGGAAACCGTAGTCATCCAAGGCCCAAGGCGCATGCTCGCGTGAAGAGCCGCAACCAAAATTTTTACGGGTCAACAATACTTGTGCGCCCTGATAACGCGGGAAGTTTAAGGGAAACTCAGGATTCAACGGGCGTTTGCTGTTATCCATGCCCGGTTCGCCATGATCCAAATAACGCCATTCGTCAAAACAATTCGGGCCGAAGCCGCTGCGTTTAATGGATTTTAGAAACTGTTTGGGAATAATAGCATCAGTATCGACATTGGCGCGATCGAGCGGTGCTACCAGAGCGGTAATGGTTGTAAATGCTTTCATGTTCTGTACTTTCGATTTTTAAATTTTCGGATAAATACTTGGTTTATCCTTTGATGGCGAACGTTTCAGAATATGTAAAGATATTCTTGCGCCACATCAGGCCGTCTGAAAAATCCGGCAGCTTATTGATAAATGCCCCGGCAAGCGGGGCATTTTTTCAGACGCTTAATTAATATGATTTCACGTCTTCGGCAGTATTAGATACGGCGCCACCGGCTGCTTTCACATCTTTGCCCATACCGGAAATAGTGTTGCAGGCAGATAACATAGTCATTGCAGTTAAAGCGATTAATACAAATTTTTTCATCGGTTTAATTCCTTATATTAAATGTATAGTCATAAAAATTGAAATCGGGTTCAACAGTAAATTAATACGGTTTTACCGATTCAGCGCCATTACTAACCGCATTACCTGCCGCACCCACATCTTTGCCTACACCTGAAATCGTATTGCAGGCAGCCAGTAAAGTCGCCGCAGTCAATGCAATTAATGCCATCTTTTTCATTCAAAATACTCCTTGTTATTCGAAAGCACAGTTTGATATCACTGTACTTTCTTATCATGCCAAAATTTCTCAAAAAAAACAATTTAACAAAACGGACTACATGAATATTTTTCGGACGGCACACATACTTTTACAAACTGCGGACATCGGTAAAATGGCCTGCCACCGCCGCTGCCGCCGCCATTGCAGGGCTTACCAGATGGGTGCGCCCCCCATTGCCCTGGCGGCCTTCGAAGTTGCGGTTTGATGTAGAAGCGCAACGCTCTTTAGGTGTCAGGCGGTCGGCATTCATCGCCAAACACATCGAACAGCCGGGTTCGCGCCATTCAAAACCTGCCTCGGTAAAGATTTTGTCTAAACCTTCTTTTTCGGCTTGCTCTTTAACCAACCCAGAACCGGGCACCACCAATACACGTTTCACGTTTCCGGCTTTCAGACGGCCTTTGGCGACTGCGGCAGCTTCTCTTAAATCTTCAATGCGGCTGTTGGTGCACGAACCGATAAATACAACATCCACGGGAATTTTATTCAACGGCGTGCCAGCGTCCAGTCCCATATATTCCAAAGCCCGTTCCATACCTTTGCGTTTTACCGGGTCTTGTTCATCGGCCGGATTCGGCACTTTACCGCTTACGTCAAGTACCATTTCGGGGGAAGTGCCCCAAGTGATTTGCGGTTCGATATTGGCCGCATCGAACTCAATCACTTTATCAAATTGAGCGCCTTCATCAGACACCAGCGTGCGCCAGTAGGCAACGGCTTTATCCCAATCTTCACCTTTGGGAGCCAACGGTCTGCCGCGTACATAATCAATGGTGGTTTGGTCAACGGCAACCAATCCGCTGCGGGCTCCGGCTTCAATCGCCATATTGCATAATGTCATCCGGCCTTCCATGCTCAATGAACGGATAGCCTCACCACCAAATTCAATCGCATAGCCCGTACCGCCCGCAGTACCGATTTGGCCGATAATATACAAAGCCACATCTTTAGCGGTTACGCCCGGTTTCAACTTGCCATTGACTTTTATCAGCATGGATTTGGACTTTTTGGCGGTAATACACTGAGTCGCCATGGTGTGTTCGACTTCGGAAGTACCGATACCGTGTGCCAATGCACCAAATGCACCATGTGTGGAAGTATGCGAATCGCCGCAAACCACGGTCATACCCGGCAGTGTTGCACCCTGCTCCGGCCCCATCACATGCACAATACCCTGCCCTTTATCTTGGAAAGGGAAATAAGCCAAAGCGCCAAATTCTTTGATATTGCTGTCTAATGTATCGACTTGTAATTTAGAAATGGGGTCTTGAATACCCTGATCCCAATGATCGGTCGGGGTGTTGTGATCGGCTGTCGATACCACGCTGTCGATACGCCACAGTTTGCGCCCTGCCATTTTCAAGCCTTCAAAAGCTTGCGGGCTGGTGACTTCATGAACCAGATGGCGGTCGATATAAAGCAAAACGGTACCGTCTTCTTCTTCGCGAACGATATGACTGTTCCAAAGTTTGTCGTAAAGGGTTTGTGCACTCATGGTTTTGTTCTTTTAAGAAATCAGATTGTTTATCAGGTAGTTTAGCAACCCGTACCATCTATTTTGTGGTTGGGGCAGGCTGTAATATAGGCTTTTCAGACGGCCTATGCAACCCTTTTTGTCCAATTTTTTTATATTTTTTGAAGAATTGGTTTTAAATACAAAAAAATTATACAAATTGTCTAAAAAACGACTTTAAATATTTTATTGTGTTGTAAATAGATGGTGGCAATTTCACCATATTAAAGGCTTACTCAAACAGTAAGGGTAAGGCTACCTTACTTTACCTACAAAGATATAAATATAGAAACAGTCTCATCATCTGCCTTATTCAAATACCTTATAAAATATGGCCGTCTGAAATATTTCAGACGGCCTCAATCATAATAATCCAATGATTCACACAAGACTCAGTGCTTATTGGGCATTCAATTTTTGAATCACTTCCTTCAGGCCTTTTTGCCAATCAGGTTTCTCAATATTGTAATCCATCAAAATTTTGCTGCAATCCAACACACTATATGCCGGACGTGGCGCCCCAATAGACAATTCGTCACTATTCACCGCTTTAACAACCGTTTCATTTAAAACCGGTTGATAAACAGCAGCTTCTTGAATAATCACTTTAGCAAATTCATACCAACTAACCGGTTTCGCACCGCAATAATGGTATAACCCGCGTGAAAAATTCGGTTTTTCCAATAACTCAATAATCGTTTGCGCCAAATCACCTGCATAAGTCGGACAACCGTATTGGTCATCAACAACTGGTAATTCTTTTTTCGTATCCGCAGCTGCCAAGATTTTTTTGACAAAATTATTGCCATACTCACTGAATACCCATGCCGTACGGATAATCAGACTCTGGGGATTCGCAGCCAATGCCAACAGCTCACCCGACAGTTTGGATTTTCCATAAATACTACTGGGATTCACCGGTGAAACCTCTGTATAAGGGGTTCTGTGCAGGCCGCCAAATACATAATCGGTCGAAACATGTACAAAGCGAGCCTTAACCTCACTGGCTGCAGTAGCTAGATTATGAACAGCTTTACTATTCACTGCGAATGCCACCTCCAGCTCTTTTTCCGCTTTATCTACATCGGTATAAGCGGCCGTATTCACAATCACATCAGGCTGGAAATTCTTCGCCATATTCATAACAGCCGCTGCATCGGTGATATTGAGTGTGGCTGAATCGGCGGCGATAAGCTCCCAATCTTCAGGCAGACGGTCTTTAAAACAACGGCCAAGCTGACCTTTGGAGCCGGTAAGCAAAATTCTCATGTTCAATCATTCCTTACAAGTTCTTTTTATGAATTGGCACAATCATTTCAGGCTGCTCTATAACAGCAACCTTTCCTTTAGTGGTTATCATACCATGATAAAGCAGAATTGAAATGCCCCGAATTTTGCCCTATCGCAAAGAAAATATTGTCAACACTCATGATTTCGCATCAATAAAAATGTAATAAATTGTAATAATTGAAATAAATGAAAAAATATAGCCACCGTTTATCATTAATCCGCTAAACCCTATCTGATTTTGGTTATACTAGAAAGTATTTTCAGACGGCCTTTGCCGAACCCTTAACCGATTTTTAATAATGGAGTAATTTTATGTTGAAAAAATGGCTGACAATTTTAGCCGTATTCACATCCCTTTTTGCTTTAAGCGGCTGCGAAGACTACAACACCATGCAAGTACAAGACGAAGCTGCCAATGCTGCTTGGTCGGAAGTAATCAACCAATATCAGCGTCGAGCCGACCTGATTCCCAACCTCGTAAATACGGTTAAAGGTTATGCTTCCCATGAAGAACAAACACTCACGGCCGTTACCCAAGCACGCAGCAAAGTAGGCAGCATTCAAATGACCGCCGAAGATGCAACAAACGAAGAAAAAATGAAGCAATATTCGCAAGCACAAAGTGAGCTAAGCAGTGCGCTTTCCCGTTTATTGGTCGTTTCAGAAAACTATCCGGAATTAAAAGCCGACCAAAGCTTCCGCGATCTACAAGCACAATTGGAAGGCACGGAAAACCGCGTGACCTTAGCCCGCAACAACTATATTGAAGCAGTGAAGGTATATAACACAACACTGCGCCAATTCCCGCAAAACCTTATAGCAAAAACATTTGGTATGAAGGTGCGCCCTCAATTCACCGTAGAAAATGAAAAAGCTATTTCAACAGCACCTAAAGTAGAGTTTTAATTTATTTCAGACGGCCTTAACATCATGATGGCTATATGTAATATGGCCGTCTGAAAATATATTCCAATATTTATGTTGAAAACATTGTTATTGTTTACCGCAACTGCTCTGGCTGAAATCACCGGCTGCTATCTGCCCTATTTATGGCTTAGGCAAAACGGTTCGCCGTGGTTGCTATTACCCGCCATATTAAGCCTGACGGTATTTGTTTGGCTTCTGACACTACACCCTACTGCCAGCGGGCGGGTTTATGCAGCATACGGCGGTGTCTATATCGGCACCGCACTATTGTGGTTATGGGTAGTTGAGGGCATCAAGCCTCAACTCACCGATTGGATAGGCATCGGTTTATGTTTGAGCGGTATGGCCGTTATTATGATTGGTGCACGACATTAAATACTTGTCGAGAGCGCACATACCGGCCCCACCGCTTAATACCTAAAAGCCGTCTGAAAATAACCAACAAATACTCAAAATAAGGAAAAACATGCAATCAGCCATACAACGCTTAAGCATCTTTTTTACCATGCTGCTGGCGTGTTTACAGCTATTTGCCGCCGATCTCACACCAGTACCAACACTTACGGCACCAGTAATGGATACGGCAAGCATGCTTTCAGCCCAAACACGTCAAGATCTGAATGCCCATCTCTTGCAATACAGTCGTGAAAAAGGCAGTCAAATTATGATACTGACGGTTCCGGCTATCGCCCCGGAAACCACATTTGGCTATGCCACCCGTGTTATGCAAACATGGCAACCGGGGCGGAAAGGCATTAGTGACGGTGTCTTGTTGCTGCTCGTGCGCGATGAGCGCAAAACCCATTTGGCTGTCGGCCGAGGATTAGAAGGCGCCATTCCCGATGTCTATGCCAAAAGGATTCTTGAAGATATATTGCGCCCTTATTTACGCGAAGGCAGAACCGACGAAGGCGTTAACGCCGTTGTCATACAATTGGAAAAACTGATTGCCGGCGAACAATTGCCCGAAGTCCAAGCCACAGACACCCATGAACGTAATGATGGCAACGGCTGGATATTCTTACTATTCGCAACCATCTTTTTAGGCAATCTATTTAAAAAAATTTTCGGCCGCAAAATGGGTAGTTTTTTTGCCGGCGGTTCCATGTTCCTGATTGCGATTATCTTCGGATTTGGCTTGATAACCGCCCTACTTTTTGCTTTTATTGCCACAATCCTAACCCCCAGAATAAGCGATAACGCATTTACGTCCGGTCGCAGAGGTTCAGGCGGTTGGCGTGGAGGCGGTGGATTCGGCGGTGGGGGTGGTAGCTCCAGTGGCGGCGGTTTTAGTGGCGGCGGTGGCGGCTTCGGCGGCGGCGGTGCATCGGGAGGATGGTAGTAAAAATGGAACAAAATAAATTCAAACGTTTATGGCAACACTGGCTACACCCTAAATTCCGAGTAGAACGCTACTTTCCCACAAGCGATCTGCAACGTATCAGCCGTGATATCAGCCTGTCGGAACAAAATCACCAAGGGCAGATACGTTTTGTCATCGAATCGCGCTATCCGAGCCATGCCGTTATTCAAGACTTGGAACCGCGTACCCGTGCCTGGCAGTGGTTTGGTGAATTAGGCGTATGGGATACCGAAATGAACAGCGGCGTACTTATCTATATTTCTTTTGCCGACCGAGTGGTTGAAATTGTCGCCGACCGTGGCATTGCGGCTAAAGTCAGCCCTGAAAACTGGCAACACACCTGCCAAGTGATGCTTGAATCGTTTAAGCAAGGTGCCTTTGTTTCCGGTTTGGAAAACGGTTTAAAAGAAGTTAATCAAATTCTAACGACTTATTTACCGAATACTGATAACAGCCATTCGGAAAATGAACTATCGGATGAAGTTATTTTGAGTTAAATGTCACCCCATCATCATGGTGATCACCATCAGAATAAGCACGGATAATTTACCGTGCTTATTCCGATTAAACCAATGATTGTTCCTTTAAATAACGCCATACTCAATCAAGATAGGCTTTAGGCCGTCTGAAATAATAAAACGCCGCATATACAATGCGGCGTTTCTGATTTCAAACTTTCTGACGGCTAAACTTATTGGTTCAATTCTTTAGCCAAATATAACCAAGTTTCAATCACGGTATCGGGATTCAAGGATACGGTTTCAATACCCTCTTCTACCAACCATTTAGCGAAGTCCGGATGATCTGACGGACCTTGTCCGCAAATACCAACGTATTTATTGTGTTTACGACATGCAGAAATCGCCAGGTGCAACATTACTTTAACAGCAGGATTGCGTTCGTCGAAAGTACCGGCAATCGGGCCGCCACTATCACGGTCGACACCCAAGGTTAATTGGGTCATATCGTTCGAACCGATAGAGAAGCCATCGAAGTATTGCAAGAATTGTTCAGCCAACAAAGCATTGCTTGGCAATTCGCACATCATAATCAAACGCAAGCCGTTTTTACCGCGTTCCAAACCATTTTCTTTCAATGCCTTAATTACAGCCTCAGCCTCAGAAAGCGTACGGACAAACGGAATCATGATTTCCACATTGGTCAAGCCCATTTCATCACGAACGCGTTTCAAAGCCTGACATTCCAGTGCGAAGCAGTCTTTAAAGTCTTCAGAAACATAACGTGCAGCGCCACGGAAACCTAACATCGGGTTTTCTTCATGCGGTTCGTATACATTACCGCCGAGCAAGTTGGCATATTCGTTAGATTTGAAGTCGGACATACGCACAATCACTTTGCGCGGATAAACCGATGCGGCCAGCGTTGCCACGCCTTCGGCAATTTTATCAACGTAGAATGAAACCGGTGAAGCATAACCGGCGATACGCTCGGAAATTTCCGCTTTCAAATCAGAATCTAATTGGTCGAATTCAAGTAAGGCTTTCGGGTGGATACCGATTTGACGGTTAATAATGAATTCCATACGAGCCAAACCAATACCTTCGTTCGGCAAGCTTGAGAAACTAAATGCCAACTCCGGGTTACCCACGTTCATCATGATTTTAACCGGTGATTTAGGCATATTATCCAAAGCCACATCGGTTACTTCCACATCCAACAAGCCTTCATAAATCAAGCCGGTATCACCTTCTGCACAAGATACGGTGACTTCTTGACCTTCTGAAAGTACAGTAGTCGCATCACCACAGCCGACAACAGCCGGAATACCCAATTCACGGGCAATAATCGCAGCATGGCAAGTACGCCCGCCACGGTTGGTCACAATGGCTGCGGCACGTTTCATAACCGGTTCCCAATCCGGGTCGGTCATGTCGGTTACCAATACGTCACCCGCTTGAACAGTGTCCATTTGAGAAGCGTCTGTTACCAAACGCACTTTACCTTGTCCGACTTTTTGGCCGATAGCACGGCCTTCGCACAATACTTTTTTGTCGCCGCGAATACTGTAGCGACGCAGGCTGCGGGTTTTATCTTCTTGAGACTTCACCGTTTCAGGACGGGCTTGAAGGATATAAAGTTTGCCATCCAAACCATCGCGACCCCATTCGATATCCATCGGGCAGCCGTAGTGTTCTTCAATCGTCAGAGCATAACGTGCCAACTCGGTGATTTCTTCATCGGTAATCGAGAATACTTTGCGATCTTCCTCGGGTACATCTACTACTTTGACAGATTTACCGGCCTGTGCCTGATCGGTAAACAACATTTTAATAAGTTTGGAACCCATTGTTTTACGCAAAATAGCGGGTTTACCTGCTTTCAAAGTCGGCTTATGTACATAAAACTCATCAGGGTTCACCGCACCTTGTACTACGGTTTCACCCAAGCCGTAAGAAGCGGTCACGAATACCACATCTTCAAAACCGGATTCGGTATCGATTGAGAACATCACGCCAGACGCGCCGCTATCGGAACGTACCATGCGTTGAACACCGGCAGATAACGCAACGATATCGTGCGCAAAGCCTTTATGCACACGATAAGAAATGGCACGGTCGTTATAAAGAGAAGCAAAAACATGTTTCATTGCTTCTTTTACATTATCCAAACCATTGATATTCAGAAAAGTTTCTTGCTGACCGGCAAAAGACGCATCAGGCAAATCTTCTGCGGTAGCGGATGAACGGACAGCTACGGCAATCTGATCGGTTCCGGCATCGGCAACCATTTTATCCCATGCCGTTTTAATATCTGCATCAAGCTGCTCGGGGAACGGGGTTTCTAAAATCCATTGGCGGATTTCTTTACCAACGCGAGCTAATTCGGTGACATCTTCCACATCTAAAGCAGCCAGTGCTGCGGAAATACGTTCGTTTAAGCCGTTATGCGCCAAAAATGCACGATAAGCTTCAGCAGTTGTTGCAAAACCACCCGGTACTCGTACACCTTTTTCGGTAAGCTGACTAATCATCTCACCCAAAGAAGCATTTTTACCGCCTACGCTGTCAACATCAGTCATGCGTAAGTTTTCAAACCAAATCACATAATTTGCAGCCATGTTCTCAATCCATTAAGCAAGTTAAAAAAAGAAATAAATCTCGGCGGGTATTCTAACCATTCAATTCGGTAGTGTCATGTATTTTTATTGCCTGTAAACGTCTTAAGCCGTCTGAAAATTGCGGCAAAAGCAATATGTAATCTGATGAAATAATATGGCAAGATTTTTTATATTTTTTATTAGCCATTGTTAAATATAGAGTTTGCAATATAATCAAAACTTTTACTCGGCATCCAATAACAACCTATATTAAAATAAAATATCATATTTGCTTTTTAACTTAAAATAATATTGCCTATTTTAAAAATTTGTATTTTATTGTAGCACCGTGTAACAAAGGATATTTTGTGATGAGTCAAGCTTTTTATGCATATCGTTATAGGCTGCATCATAGACCAAAGATTTTAAAAATGGTTGCAGCCATAACCCGCAAATTTTCAGCACTCATACTAACTATGTAATCATAAGGCTCCCTGCTCCCATAAGTTATCGGTTCTCATCAGATATAAAATAAATTAACGATGGTGACGCTATCACGACACTCTTGTATCATATCGGGATTTTATGATCTGCTTCATTACCCACAACCAACATAACCCAACTAACTAAAAGGAATCACTATGGCACGCCGTTCCGCTTTCTTTATCTCCGACCGCACCGGTATTACTTCCGAGAGCATGGGTGAAGCTTTGCTCGACCAATTCGAAGGGGTTCATTTCAAGCGTGCCACCTATCCCTTTGTCGACACACCTGAAAAAGCCCGTGCCATGGTACAGATTATTAATGCAGCGGCAGCAGACAGCGGGTTACGCCCTTTGGTTTTTACCAGTATTATCAATGATGAAATTCGCGATATTATTAAAAATTGTGAAGGTCTGCATTTGAGCTTTTTTGATGCGTTTTTGAATAAAATCGAACGCGAACTCGGCTTAACGGCACGGCATGCGGTAGGACGCACCCACGGCATCGGCGATACCGAACGCTATGATGCACGAATGGAAGCCGTTAATTTTACGCTCAACCATGATGACGGCATTAGCGGTAAAGACCTTAAAGATGCCGATGTGATTCTAATGGGGGTATCCCGCTCAGGTAAAACGCCAACTTGTCTTTATCTCGCCCTACAATACGGCATCCGCGCAGCAAACTACCCACTAACCCCGGAAGACTTGGAAAGTACGGATTTACCGCGCATGGTCAAACCTTATAAACATAAACTGTTCGGTCTAACCATTATGCCGGAGCGCTTACAAGCCATTCGTCATGAGCGCCGCCCGAATTCAAATTATTCACAACTCGCCACCTGCCGCCGTGAAGTTTCCGATGCACAAACCATGTTCCGTGCACATGGTGTGCCATTTACCAATACCACCGACAAATCCGTGGAAGAGTTGGCAGTCAATATTATGCAGGCATGCCACTTAAAACGGCGTTTCTAATATTCATGCCCACCATAAACATGGCCGTCTGAAACCCATTCATTCGATATTTTTTCAGACGGCATCCTTGACCAAAGGGATAAAATAAGTGTATTTTTGTTAATTCACACCTAAATCTTAAATATTTTTTAACCTTATCAGGAATGTATTCAATGAATATCAAAAAATGGATGTCTACCGCTATTGCCTGCTCGGTATTAGCATTGAGCGCTTGCGGCGGCCAAAGTACAGACAATCAGGAGGCTACTGCCTCTAACGGAACCGCTACGGAAAAAGTTTACCGTGTCGCCACTAATGCCGAATTCGCCCCTTTCGAATCTATGGATGCCGAAAATAAAATTAACGGTTTTGATATTGATTTGTTAAATGCCATGGCTAAAGCCGGCAATTTTAAAGTGGAATACAAACACCAGCCGTGGGACAGTATTTTCCCTGCTCTCACCAACGGCGATGCCGATATCCTGCTTTCTGCGATTACCATTACCGACGAACGTAAACAAACGATGGATTTTACTGATCCGTACTTTGAAATTTCGCAAGTTATCTTGGTACAAAAAGGTAAAAGTATTAAATCGGTGGAAGATCTAAAACAAGCTGAAAAAGTCGGCGTGGTAACCGGACAAACCGGCGACTTTGCCGCTTCTAAAATTTTAGGTAACGATAGCCCTAAAATCGCGCGCTTCAAAAGCCTGCCGCTTGTTATCAAAGAGCTTGAAAACGGCGGTTTAGATGCTGTTGTATCCGATAGTGCTGTTGTTGGAAACTATATTAAAAACAATAGCGATAAAGGCTTTACTATGGTTGCCGTTCCTGATTTCGAAGTGGAGCATTACGGCATGGCAGTCGCTAAAAACAATACCGAACTGCTCAATATGCTGAACGACGCTTTGAAAAAAGTACATGAAAACGGTGAATACGATCAAATTTCCGACCAATATTTTAGTAAATAATCAAATCACCTTTACACGAAAAGCCCGATAAAATATCGGGCTTTTTCTTTGGCTGTTCCACATTATATAAATAAAAAATTATCATATACAAATCAATGCACTGAAACACATCAAATATACATATTTTAAAAAATCCCAAATCAGATCACACATCACACAAATGATATATTGGGTTTATTTAGCATAATTGTGTCGGCCAACCGCCTGTATCGGTATGCACCGCCTATTACACATGATAACATATAGCTTCCGATTTCTTCCAACAGGCCGTCTGAAACGCGGTTTAATTCTTTCAGACGGCCTAAAACGCCAACAGTCAGGATGACACTATGGATGAATTAATTAAAGAAGCTGCTCTTAATTTTCACGAATACCCGACTCCGGGTAAAATTCAAGTTGCTCCCACAAAACCTCTCGCAACACAATACGATTTATCATTGGCCTATTCCCCCGGTGTAGCCGCACCATGTATGGAAATCTACAATGATCCGCTGGCAGCATACAAATATACTGCCCGTGGCAATCTGGTTGCCGTTATTTCCAATGGTACCGCCGTATTAGGTTTAGGCAATATCGGTGCTTTAGCTAGTAAACCCGTTATGGAGGGCAAAGGGGTTCTATTCAAAAAATTTGCCGGTATTGATGTATTCGATATTGAAATCAATGAAACCGATCCGGCCAAACTTGTTGATATTATTGCGTCTCTCGAACCAAGTTTCGGTGGTATCAATCTTGAAGATATCAAAGCACCGGAATGTTTTTATATTGAAAAAAAATTACGCGAACGCTGCAATATCCCTGTTTTCCATGACGACCAACACGGCACAGCCATTATTACTGCCGCCGCCGCTCTAAACGCCTTACGCATTACCGGAAAAAATATTGAAGATGTCACATTAGTATGTTCCGGTGCCGGTGCTGCTGCGATTTCCTGCCTAAACTTACTGGTTGCATTGGGTATGAAACGTGAAAACATTACCGTTTGCGACTCAAAAGGCGTTATCTATACTACAAGGGAAGACCGCGAACGCATGGATGAATCTAAAGTTCATTATGCCATTCAAGATAATGGACAACGCACTCTAGGCGATGCGGTCAAAGGTAAAGATATTTTCTTAGGTTTATCAGGCCCTAATGTTTTGAGCCCTGAAATGCTCAAAACCATGAATGAATCACCTATTGTTTTTGCTTTGGCAAACCCTGCTCCCGAAATCTGGCCGCCTGAAGCCAAAGAAGCCCGTCCTGATGTGATTATCGGCACAGGACGCTCAGATTTCCCAAATCAAATCAATAATGTATTGTGCTTCCCATTCATCTTCCGTGGTGCATTGGACGTTGGTGCGACCACTATCAACGAAGAGATGAAACTGGCTTGTGTGCGTGCGATTGCCGATTTGGCCATGGCTGAATCCAGTGCCGAAGTAGCGGGTGCTTATGAAGATGCAGAACTGATTTTCGGCCCTGAATACCTGATTCCGAAACCATTTGATCCACGCTTAAGCGCCACCATCGCTCCAGCCGTTGCAAAAGCTGCTATGGATTCCGGTGTTGCAACACGCCCGATTACAGACATGGGCGCTTATGTCGAAAAACTGAATGAGTTCGTTTACAAAACCAGCCTGTTTATGCGCCCTGTTTTCAATCAGGCACGCAAACAAATAAAACGTATCGTATTAACCGAAGGTGAAGACGAACGTGTATTACATGCTGCACAACATGTAGCCACTCATAAATTGGCCTTCCCGATTTTAGTCGGCCAACGTAAAGTAATTGAAGAGCGGCTACACGCACAAGGTTTAACCATTCAACAAGGTAAAGACTTTGAGTTAATCGACATCGACAACAATCCGCATTTTGAAGAAAGCTGGAAAGAATATTATCAATTGCGCAAACGTAAAGGTGTAACTGAAGAAATGGCGCGCCGTCGCGTTCGTGCCAACAGCACATTGATTGGTGCATTAATGGTTCGACTCGGCCACGCAGACGGTATGCTTTGCGGAACTATGGGACGGTTCTATGATCACTTTAATATTTTTGAAGAAGTCATTGGTTACAACAACCCCGAAAACCATGCTTTCGCTATGAATGCCTTAATTTCCAATAAAGGTAATTTCTTTATCGCAGATACTTATATCAATGAAGATCCTAACGCCGAGCAACTGGCTAAAGGTACTTTAATGTGCGCCAAAGAGATTAAACGCTTCGGTATCAAACCGAAAGCCGCATTGATATCCAACTCAACCTATGGTTCCCGTGATGACAAAGATGCGTTAAAAATGCAAAAGGCATTGGAACTCATCCGTGAATTGGATCCGACATTAGAAATTGATGGTGAAATGCAAGCTGATGTGGCCATGGATGAAACAATGCGTAAAAGCATTTATCCGGAAACGACGCTTACAGGTTCGGCTAACTTATTGGTAATGCCTAATGTAGAAGCTGCCAATATCAGCTATAACCTATTGCGTGTAAACGCCACTAACGGTATTACTGTCGGCCCTATCCTCATGGGTATGAACAAACCTGTACACATTGTGACGCCGATTTCTACTGTACGCCGTATTGTGAATATGATTGCTTTGGCTGCAGTTGATGCCCAACGCTAATAAACAGCAGCAATAATAAAGCGGATACATCACTTGGTGTATCCGCTTCTTTATATCCACACTTTTAAAATCTTTAATCTACCAAATTAACCGTACCACGCATTAAGCCAATATGGCCTGGAAATGAACAGAAAAATTCATATTTCTCACCATTTGCTAATTTACTGGTATCAACGGTAACAGTTGTTTCTTCACCACCACCAATTAATTCAGTTGCCGCAATAATACGCTCATCTCCCACTTTTAAATAACCATTATCAATTTGTGCGGCAGCACCATCTTTCACAATACCATCAACATCTTCGGTTTTGGCAATTACAAGATTGTGCCCCATTGCGGCCTTGGGTATTTTACCAACATGTTTTAAAGTAATCGTATACTCTTGACATGCTTTACTGATATTGATTTCATCGGTATTAAACCTCATTGCATCATCAGATTCAACAACCATATTACATACAACATCTTGAGCATCCGCAGAAGGTGTCGGCGCAGAAGATACATCATCTGTTTCAACAGCAGCAGATGCTTCAACAGCAGTTTCAGCAGGCTGTTCAGAAGGCGCCGGAGACTCTTGGGAGCATGCAGACAAGCTTAAAACAGCAGCAGAAAGTAAGGCTAAATAAGTTTTCATATATAACTCCTGAATACAGGTTGTTTAAAATTTTTAACCAAATACTTTAGTAATGTAATATTTTAAAGCCACCATACACTATTAGGTATTTTTTAGAACAAAGATTTGTATTATGTCAATCTTGACTATTTTAGATAGCCATGATGTTTTTATCTACTAGTAATTCAGCCAGTAAAATCTATGCTAAGCTAAACATTAACACTATTTATTGTGCATTTTTTTTACACTAACCTTGGTTTTCTTTTTAAAACGGCTTTTTTCTTCTTTTCTTCCTTCCCGCTTTTCAATACGATTGCTCAATGCCACCCGACGCAACGGTTTTTTAGTCGGTTTATCTGTTGATTTCTCATAAGGATTTTCCGAAACATTATATTGAATACGCAAAGGTGTACCTTGAAGATGAAATGCTTTACGGAATGTTTGTGTCAGATATCGGGTATAACTGTCTGAAATTGCACCCAATGAATTACCATGTATCACAATCACCGGCGGATTCATTCCACCCTGATGGGCATAACGCATTTTAGGCCTAACCAATCCGGAGCGCGGTGGTGCCTGACGTTCTATTGCAGACTGTAAAACACGAGTGATTTTAGGCGTAGGCATTTTAATCATAGCTGCATCATAAGCGGCCTGAATACTGTCAAATAGACCGTCAATACCTTTTTCTTTTAACGCAGAAATATAATGGAACTTAGCAAAATCAAGGAAATACAACTTACGGGCAATATCCTGTTTTACTTGCTCACGTCTTTCTTCGCTGATACCGTCCCATTTATTGACAGCAATCACCAAAGCTCGACCGGCTTCAAGCGCAAAACCTGCAATAGTCGCATCTTGATCTGCAATATCTTGTTGTGCATCCAACACCAAAACAGCCACATTAGATGCTTCAACTGCTTGCATGGCTTTAATCACCGAAAACTTTTCTACTGCTTCTTCCACTTTACCGCGACGGCGTACCCCCGCAGTATCAATGATCGTAAACGGCTTGCCATCACGCTCGAAATCAATATGAATACTATCTCGAGTAGTTCCGGCCATATCAAAGGCAATCACACGGTCTTCTCCGAGAATAGCGTTAACCAGAGTGGATTTCCCTACATTCGGCCGCCCGATAACGGAAAAAACCGGATGTTTGGGTTGTTCTTCATCGTCTTCAGCATTGGGAAAATTCTCTAAGACTTCTTCAATAAGATAATATACACCATCGCCATGCGCACCTGAAATCACATGGGGCTCACCCAAAGCCAACTCATAAAATTCTGCTGCCAATACCGCACGATTGCCACCCTCACCTTTATTAACAGCCAAATAAACCGGTCTTGGGCTTTGGCGAAGTCTATCAGCAATAATTTTATCTTGCGGCGTCAAACCGTTACGACCATCCACTAAAAACACAACGGCATCTGCTTCATCAATCGCCTGCAAAGTATGCTTGGCCATCTCATGTAGAATACCGCTGTCGACAACAGGCTCAAAACCACCTGTATCTACAACCAAATAAGGTTTACTGCCGACTTTACCTTGTCCGTAATGGCGATCCCGAGTCAAGCCGGGTAAATCTGCAACCAAAGCATCTTTGGTACGGGTTAATCGGTTAAATAACGTAGACTTACCGACATTAGGACGGCCAACAAGGGCAATGGTGGGTTTCATAATATAACTCTATTCATATAATTACTGCATTGTACGCTTAAAATACAACGGGCTTGCAGAAGATTCTTCCGCAAGCCTGTATTCGATATCATTCAGACGGCCTTATTGCAATTGATCGGCTTTAAATTGTATGTTTTCCCGATTAAAAGCATCATCCGGCATTTGTGCCAAAGCCTGCTCATAAGCTTGCACGGCCTCTTTATTTTTACCTTGTGCAGCATAAACATCACCTTTGGTTTCCAACAATAAAGGTTCGAATGCCTTATCAACTTTGGTTCCTAAAACCGCTAAAGCTTCATCAAATTTATTTTGCTGCAGTTTTACAACGGCCAACCGTTGTACGGCCAAAGCCTGAACCGGTGGGGATTTTTGATTTTTCAATACCCAATTCAGATGGCCTGCCGCTATATCGTATTTACCATTATCAAATTCTTTGGTAGCAGCCATTAACGTGGCCTGAGCTGCAGCAATACTATCGGGATAGTTTTGCTGTAAATTTTGTAAATCGGCATTGATATTGGCATTCTTTGACTGCTGCTCTTTCTCTACCATTTGAATCAATACGCCAGCAGCTTCCTGATTTTGCTTATTCTGTTGCGATTGGTAGAAAACATAACCAAGATAGCCTAATGCCGCCAATAACAATATACCGAACAGCCAACGACCCCATTTATTCCAAAAGTATTTGAAGTTCTCAAGTTCTTCTTGTTCTTCAATATGTGCTGCCATTTAATTATTCTTCCATTGTTCTAAAGTATCACTTAATAAAGCGGCATCAACAGTCACCTGAGCATGCCGCCCCGACATATCTTTTAATGTAACCGTGCCGTCTGAAAGCTCGCTTTGTGCAACAATTAATGCAAAGCGTGCTCCACTAGCATCGGCTTTTTTCATTTGTGTTTTCAAACTTTGATAACCCGAATGTTGCAATACCCGCCATCCATCTGAACGGAGTGCTTGCGCATACTTCATCACTTGCAAAGCCGCGCCCTCTCCCTGATGAACGGCATAAATATCAGGGGCCGTCTGAAAAGCCAATTTACCGTACTCACGCACCAACAACAGCAAGCGCTCTACACCCATGGCAAAACCGATTGATGGTGCAGGTTTTCCACCTAGCTCTTCAATTAGTCCGTCATACCGCCCGCCACCGCAAACCGTTGCTTGTGCGCCGAGTTTATCTGTCGTCCATTCGAATACGGTTTGGTTGTAGTAGTCCAATCCGCGAACCAACCGTGGGTTCTCAATATAATCAATATTCAAGCCATCCAACATGGCTTTGAACTGCTGATAATGTGCGCGGGATGCCTCACCCAAATAATCAGTTAAATGCGGTGCGGCATTACAAATTTCCTGCAAATCCGGGTTTTTACTGTCTAATACACGCAAAGGGTTGGTATGAAGGCGGCGTTTACTGTCTTCATCTAATTTATCCTCATAACGGCTAAGATAAGCCACCAATGCAGCACGGTGTGCAGCACGCTCCTCACGGTTACCTAAGCTGTTGATTTCGAGCGTCAGATAATCACGAATGCCCAATTCTTTCCATAAATCTGCCGACATGGCAATAATTTCCGCATCAATATCCGGCCCTTCAAATCCTAAGGCTTCGATACCGACTTGATGAAATTGGCGATAACGGCCTTTTTGCGGCCGTTCACGGCGGAACATCGGCCCCATATACCATAATTTTTGCGGATTGTTATAAAGCAGATTATGTTCGACCACCGCTCGCAAACAAGATGCAGTTCCTTCAGGGCGCAAACTTAAACTCAACTTATCATTGGAATCGGCAAAGGTATACATTTCTTTGCCGACCACATCGGTTTCTTCACCAATTGAACGCACGAATAATCCGGTTTGCTCGACAATCGGTGTACGAATTTGCTGATAACCGAAGCGACCCGCCCAACGGCTGACCGTATCTTCAAATGCCTGCCAAAAAGACGCTGTTAATTTGAAATCTTTTTGCTCTACCGGCAGCAAATCATTCATGCCTTTAACGGCTTGGATTTTTGTTCCCATATATATTGTTCTTTAATTTTTCAGACGGCCTGTTTATATCATACCGCCATTGATAAACTGTCTTAACATGCTGGTGGTTAATCCGATAAATTGTTTGTATTTATCCGACTGGCTGATACTTTCTTTATCCAAATCAATTGATATCAATACACCGTTTTTATTACCATACAGCATAATATTTTCAACAGCCCAATCATGCTTACGACCCAAATGTCCGACCGGATAAATAAAAGCCTGAATCATTTCACCCGAAGGTAGATTTTGCAAAATCACGCTTTTTTTAACATGTTCCAGTAAATCCGCACTAACAAACTGAAACGGATTGGCCGCAATATCACTCACCCCCAGATAGGTATAAATAAAGACTTTATGTTCCACCTGAATATTATTTATCAGATAAAGACGCAACAATAAATCACGCAAATCAGAAACCATATTCTGCCTTTTCTTTTATCTTTAAAATGTCTTTTCTCAATATATCGGCATTATGCCGTCTGAAATACTTCAGTAGATAAAAAGTCAGTTAGGCAGACCTAATCGGAATCACTTTGGCCTCGTTACGTTTCTTACCACCCGCACCATAATTCGCTTCAACATACTCTTGTACAATAGCTAAGAATTCAGTAGCCATATTATCCCCTTTCAGGGTAACTTTCCGCTCGCCATCCACATAAACCGGCGCGACAGGCGTCTCACCCGTACCCGGTAGGCTGATGCCGATATCGGCCAGTTTACTTTCACCCGGTCCATTCACCACACAGCCCATCACGGCCACATTTAAAGATTCCACACCAGGATATTGTGTGCGCCATACAATCATCTTATCGCGCAGATAATGTTGAATATCTCTAGCCAATTCTTGAAAAACCGTGCTGGTTGTACGACCACAGCCCGGACATGCAGTCACTAAGGGCGTAAAAGAACGCAATCCCATAGTCTGCAAAATTTCTTGGGCAACCACCACTTCTTGAGTTCTCGGGCTTCCCGGTTCGGGTGTCAGTGAAATACGGATAGTATCGCCGATACCTTCTTGCAATAAAACAGATAATGCCGCTGTAGAAGCCACAATGCCTTTACTACCCATACCCGCCTCAGTCAATCCAAGATGCAAGGGATATTGGCAACGGCTGCCCAAATCACGATATACCTGAATCAAATCCTGTACCGAACTCACTTTACAAGACAAAATAATTTTATTTTCAGGCAATCCTAAGTCTACCGCTTTTTGAGCCGACTCCAATGCCGAGACAATCAACGCCTCTTTCATCACTTCTTCAGGCGCTTTAGGATTGGCGGAAGTTAAATTGGCGTCCATCATACGCTTGGCCAAACTTTGATCTAAAGATCCCCAGTTCACGCCGATACGGACTGCTTTATCATGCTCTGCCGCCGTACGAATCATATAGGCAAATTTTTCATCCCCCTTAACACCTTTACCGACATTACCCGGATTAATACGATACTTTGCCAATGCTTTGGCACAATCGGGAAACTCTTTCAATAGTTTTTCGCCATTAAAATGGAAATCGCCCACAAGCGGCGTCAAACATCCCATATCATCTAAGCGACTTCTGATTTCCGAAACTTTAGAAGCCGCTTCGGGGCTGTTGACTGTAATCCGTACAATTTCCGAACCGGCATCACTCAACGCCTTGATTTGTTCTGCCGTACCTACGGCATCGGCCGTATCGGTATTGGTCATAGATTGAACCACAACGGGCGATTCGGAACCGACCATAACATGGCCAACCTGTACTTGATGGGTTTGACGGCGCTTCAGGGTAGAATGACTCATTACTGACCTACAATAAATGACGAAGTGGTTTTACCCACCATATTTTTCCGGACGGCAACTTCCTGCCCGCCATAATTAGCTGTTGCACCTAATGCGTAACCTATCCATACATTATAAGGAGCTCCACCTTGGAAGCGGTGCTCGCTGCCAGCCGGAACAATCTCATTAATCACCAATTGCTCATCTTTATCTCTAATAACCAATTTGGAACGGTAGCGAACTTTAACAACCAACTCGCCGGCAACCGGCGCGGAACCCTCGGCAGGTGCCGAAGCAGTTTGAGCCACAGCCGAAGCAGCACCTGAGGCATTTTGAGTAGAATCAGGATTAAGAATGGCAGACGCTACGGCATCGCTACTCATCGCCACAACGGAAATATTACCTGCTTGCAAATCTGCATTCGATGCATTTTCTAACTGGGCAGATGGTGTCGAATCATTTTGCTTGGCATATTCTAAATTAGATTTACTTTGCCAAATATATACGCCGCCGCCAATCAATACCAAGACTAATACACCGAAAATCCACTTTGGAAATGATTTTTTGACTTCGGTTTGCTGATAATTAAATGATGAACCGCCATTTCGATCGACAGCATAAACATTACTACGATTTTGAGGGACTATTCTATCTAGATAGGACGACATTTCTTCATCGTCTATACCTAAAAACCGGCCATAGGTACGTAAAAAACCACGCACAAAAACTAATTCCGGCATATCTTCATAATTACCACTCTCCAAACCTTCAATTTGGCGTGCAGAAAGCTTCAAACGCTCGGCCACCTCGCCAATCGAATGTTTTTTTCGCTCCCGTTCTTTCCTTAATTTCTCTCCCAACTCTATCGCAGCATTATTTTGTGTGTGTTGTTCAGTTGCTTGATTGTCAGTCATTACAGGCGTCCTGTTGTAATCGTTTGCAATTCTTCGGAATAAGGATAATTAGCTCTCAGCTGAGCTTCATACTCATACGCAGCCTGCGTATCACCCAAAGCATTATAGAGCTGCCATCCCAACAATAAATCATCGGCACTCAATGAGTCGATTTTACTTTGATACTGCCTGAAGTAATAATCGGCATCACTTAGATTGCCTGCCAACATTTTTGTTCGCGCCATTTCTTTTAATGCCGGGAAAAACTGCGGTTGCGCGGCCAATGCACGTTCAAAATATGCTTCGGATAGCGAATACTGCCCCATCTTCGCACTACATATCCCTTTATTCAAATTAGCAATATAAGGTGAAGGGTAAGTAGGGTCGGAAAGTGCCTTATCAAAATACCGAATCGATTCATTCGGCCTATTCTGAACGCTACACAAAAACCAACCGTAATTATTATTGATTTCCGCACTATCGGGCTGAATAGCCAATGCTCTTTGGAAACTTTCCTCGGCTTTATCGGCAACTTTCAGATATTGATAAATTTGTGCACGAATTAGCCAAGCATTTTCATTCTTTGAATTTGCCGCCAATGCTTCATCAATACTATTGACGGCCTGACGGTAATCTTTGGCTTTCATATATTCCAAAGCCAATTGCGTTTTAATATTGGCAATCTGATCAGCTTTATCATGCGCACTTGAGCGAGCTCCTCCCGCTCCGGCACATGCACTTAACACCAATGCTGAAGACAATACCAAACCTAATGTTTTTAATTTCACAGATTCCCCCTTTGCTCCAAAACAATTTGCTGCCATTTCTGCTGCCTGCGTGTTTTATCTTTAACCTGTCCGGCCAATTGACCGCAAGCTGCATCGATATCATCACCACGGGTTTTACGAACGGTTACGACAAAGCCGGCCTGTTGCAAAACATCGCGGAATATACGGATATTTTCATTACGCGAACGGTTATAACCGGAATTCGGAAACGGATTAAAAGGAATTAAATTAAACTTACACGGCACATCACGCACCAACTCTACCAATTCCCGCGCATGTTGTAGTTTATCATTAACACCATCAAGCATCACATATTCAAATGTAACAAAATCCCTTGGTGCTTTTTCCAAATAACGACGACATGCCGCCATCAATTCTTTCAATGGATATTTTTTATTTAACGGCACAATTTGATCACGCACAGCATCATTTGAAGCGTGTAACGATACGGCCAAAGCCACCGGCATCACTTCTTTCAATCTATCCATTTGCGGAACCATACCTGAAGTAGATACCGTTACACGACGGCGCGACAACCCATAACCATGATCATCCAACATAATACTTAATGCGGTCACCACATTATCAAAGTTAGCCAACGGCTCACCCATACCCATCATCACTACATTGGAAATCACCCGCTCGTTTTTAGGCGTCACACCCATAGCTTTATTGGCCCACCAAAGCTGGCCGATAATTTCCGCCGCAGTCAGGTTGCGGTTAAACCCTTGTCTGCCGGTTGAGCAAAACGTGCATTCCAGTGCACAACCCACTTGTGAAGAAATACACAACGTACCCCGTTCGGATTCAGGGATAAACACGGTTTCCACACCATTACCCGTACCGACATCCAACAACCATTTACGCGTACCGTCCGAAGACTCTTGCGAAACCAATAAATCAGGCACGGCTACTACGGCCTGGTTATTTAACTTTGCCCGCAAAGATTTGGCCAAGTCGGTCATTTCGTCAAAACCGGCCGCACCCGACTGATGCATCCACCGCATCACTTGTTTGGCACGGAAAGGCTTTTCGCCCATTTGTGCAAAATGTTCGGTTAAACCGTTTAAATCAAAATTCAGTAGATTCGTTTTCATGTTCTCTCGAAAGCTTTTAAATGAAAGCTTTATATATTTATTCAGCTTTTAAACAAAAGCTGTCATTTAAAAACCTTCAGGCCGTCTGAATGTTCAGACAGCCCGAAGAACAATGCCATATGCTTATTAGCGGGCGCAAATTTCACTGTTATCAAAGAAGAAAGCAATTTCTTTTTCTGCATTTTCCAAACTATCCGAACCATGTACGGCATTGGCATCGATAGAATCTGCAAAGTCGGCACGAATTGTACCGGCAGCGGCTTCTTTCGGGTTGGTTGCACCCATTAACTCACGGTTTTTGGCTACGGCATTCTCGCCTTCCAATACTTGAATCATAACCGGTCCGCTGGTCATAAAAGAAACCAAATCGGCAAAGAAAGGACGCTCTTTGTGCACAGCATAAAAACCCTGCGCTTCTTCTGTAGTCAGATGTTTCATTTTAGCAGCAATAATGCGTAATCCGTTATTTTCAAAACGGGTATAAATCTGACCGATAACATTTTTTGCAACCGCATCGGGTTTGATAATAGAAATAGTGCGTTCGATAGCCATAAATAGTTTCCTTTAATTTTTTATTGATTTATAAAATCAGGGGCATACATTCTAACAAAAACCCTGAATATTTTGTTAAATACCGTCATTTTTTTTATTATTTTCACCCAAGGTAAGATGTGGTAGCGCCAAATATTCTTCCGACTGCATTTCTACCATACGGCTAACTGTACGGACAAATTCATTGGCAAAATCACCTTCCAAATAAATATCTTCGGCGGGTACCTGGCTAGTCGCACAAAACTTCACACGATAATCATAAAGAACATCTATCAGCCAAGTTAACCGACGGGCCTCCGCCCTTTCCGCTTCGCTTAATTTCTCAATACCCGACACAAAAACCATCTGATAATGCTCGGCCAAATAAAGATAATCTGCCTGCGAACGCGGCCCGAAGCATAAGGCACGAAAATCAAACCAAATAGCCTTATCATCGTGGGCATTACACAATATCTCACGCCCATTAATGGTGATCGGTTGCGGATTACGTTTTTTATCATGCGCGACACGGGCAAATAATGCAGCCAGCTTTTGCTCGTTTGCCTCATCGTTCGGCACATAAAAAACTTCGGCATGATTTAAGGTTCTTAACCGATAATCTTCACCGCCATCTACATTTAAGACTGTTAACTTTTCCTCAATTAAAGCAATGGTTGGTAGAAAGCTGCTGCGATTTTGCCCCTGCGGATACAATTCGGAAGGTGCATAGTTGGACGTTGCCACCAAAACCACACCGGCATCAAACAGATTTTCCAACAAACGGCCTAAAATCATAGCATCGGCAATATCGCTCACATGAAACTCATCAAAACACAAAACCCGTGTTTCTTGTGCTATTTCGGCTGCTACTGCTTTTAAAGGATTCGGTTCGCTTTTCAAGGCTTTCATCCGCTGATGCACTTCTGCCATAAACGCATGGAAATGGACACGGCGTTTGCGTCGGTAAGGCAAACAACCGTAAAAAACATCCATCAAAAAGCTTTTGCCCCTTCCGACACCGCCATAAAAATACAAGCCTTTCGGCAACTGGGGGGAACGCAAACTACGGCCTAAAAAACGGTTACGTTTACGCTTAAACATCATCAACTCGGTCCAAAGCCTATCAAGGTATTCAATAGCTTTGGCTTGTGCCGGGTCGCGGATAAATGCAGGCTGCTCTGCTGCTGCCTGATACCAAGTGAGCGGACTGTGATTGCTGAAATCAGGCGGAACAAACCGGTTTTCTGTATTATTATTCATCATAACCATTTGAGTAAAATAAGGTTGCCATTATATCGTTAATCAATTTAAGAACCAAATCGCAGCCCAGTTAATCATACTGTATACATAAATCAAGCACATATGGATTTATCAGGATACCATTCGTGCACTATGATACCGATATTTCAAACTCGGCGCATGATGTGGGTGTTTCCCATAATTTAATACCGGATACCGGCAATCCTGCTACTTTCAGACGGCCATACATATACATCGCCATATTTTCCGCTGTCGTACGGATATCCAATCTCATGGTTTTCATTTGCCAACTTTCCAGCAACGAGGCAATTTTACTTTCACGTTCATTACCGCCGTGATAAATAAACGCATGGTCAAACGGATCAATAATTTCTTGTTTAACAATGGTTTTTAAATCAGAAAAATCCATCACCATACCATCTTTAGCCCCACCGCTTATCAGGCCGTCTGAAACTGTGACTTCGAGTTTATAAGTATGCCCGTGCAGGTTTTTACATTTTCCGTCGTGCCCGTCAAGCATATGGGATGAATCAAATGTGAATATTTTGGTAATTTTCATATTTTTCTTAGTAGTGTGTAAGTGCTTCTGATTGGTTTGATACCAACCATCTATATTTCAAAGGCCGTCTGAATATTTTAATCATAAATTACAATGATTTATATCATAAAACAGCTTATTACCCGATAAGGCATCATTAGACAGAAATATGGTTTTTGCTTGCCAAATATTCAGCCAATCCACGCTCCCGCAATATACAGCTCGGGCATTCGCCACAACCGCCTTCAACACCATAGTAACAGGTATGGGTTTTTTCACGGATATAGTCTAAATAGCCCATCTCATCGGCAAGCGCCCATGTTTGCGCTTTGGTCAGATACATCAAAGGCGTATGGATTTGAAATGAATCGTTCATCGCCAAATTCAAAGTGACATTCATCGATTTAATAAAGATATCCCGACAATCGGGATAGCCTGAAAAATCGGTTTCACAAACACCAATAATAATATTTTTAATATTTTGGCTTCTGGCATAAATAGCCGCATAAAGTAAAAACAATGCATTACGCCCGTCTACAAAAGTATTCGGCATACCGTCTGCGGCCGTCTGAATATCAGCAGCATTGTCCATTAGTGCATTGTGTGTAATATGTTGGATCAGATTCAAATTTAATACTGTTTGCGGCACACCCAAATCTGCCGCAATCCAACGTGCACGTTCTAATTCAATAGCATGACGCTGTCCGTATTCGAATGTAATAGTTTGAACGTTTTCACGCCCATAAGTATGAATCGCCTGAAGTAGGCAAGTCGTAGAATCTTGGCCACCTGAAAAAATGACCAGTGCTTTTTGAGATAACATTTATGTTCCTAGTTTTGATATCGCGGGAGGATTTCGAACCGCGGTGAATGACAAATAAAGATACGGATTATAACTTATTTTCTACACACAATAAGTTTCCGGTTGAAACACCTTTGATTTTAATATGCGGAATTAGACGTCCACTTAGAAATAAATTTTCCTTGCTTTGCCTTTCTATTTTTGAATAATTTATTCATCGTTAAATTAAAGAGTGCCTGAATTTTTCAGACGGCCTAATATTTTTAATTTGATATTCCCTATGTTTTTTAAACTTATAAATCATTATGAAATCAAATCTATACTTATAAAGTATTAGTTAGATAATTCACTTTGTTTATTCCATATTCAATTAAAATGTTTCATAGTAATAAATAGGTATGACCATTGTGCTTTATTCTCTATTTTGGTAAGGAGTATTTCTATTGCCTAAATTATTTCCTAAAAGCTTATCATCACGACTAAAATTTCTCACCATACTATGGGTAACGATAGCAATGGCTTCTATTATTTTTACCCTATTATTGTCATGGCGATTAGAAGGTGGCGGCGCAGCTATCAATGATGCAGGCAGCTTGCGAATGCAAAGCTACCGGCTGGGGCTATTATTGAGCAGGCACTACCCCGAAGAGGAAGTAGCACATAAAATCCAAGAATTCGATACCACATTAAACAACCTGGAAATAGGTGACCCTGCAAGACCTTTATTTCTACCCGGCACCCCTGAAGTACTACAGCAGATGGCCGAATTAAAATATCATTGGCACCAACAAATCAAACCGGCACTGCAAATATCCCTTCAACAACAAACAACTTTTGATGAAACACACCTACAAAATTTTGTTACATCGATTGATAGTTTAGTTTTAGCAATAGAGGCTGTTAATACCCGCTACACATACTGGCTACGCCTTTTCCAAAGTGGTCTGATCGCTATGGTGCTCATCGGAGCCAGCGTGATGGTGGTTTTACTGTATCTGTGGATCATCCGCCCTTTAGACGAACTACAAGAGGGGGTACAGAATATTCATGACGGTAAACTCGGCATACAGGTGCCCATCAATAAATTAACGGAATTTGCCCAACTGGATCGCGGTTTCAACCAGATGAGCAGCCGTTTACAACAACTTTATTCCAATCTCGAAGACGAAGTTATTAAAAAAACTCATGATTTAGCTGAAAAAAACTATACATTAAAAACACTTTATTCCTTTTCACGCTTACTGAACCAAACACAAACAGCAGCAGAAGCAGGCAATATGTTTCTAGAAAGAATTATGCGGCTGATACCGGCACAAGCCGGCAGCATACGCCTGATTGACACCAAACGCCGCCGTATAGATTTAATCGCCCACCACGGTTTACCGGACAACCTGCAAAATGCCGAGGCCTGTCAAAAATTAGAAGATTGTTTTTGTGGCCAGCGTGTAAAACAGAACAACTGGCAGCCGATTTACCTCAGCAATGAAGGTAAACCGCCACACCCTGTTACCGAATGCGAAAAATCAGGTTTTCATTATCTGGAAATCTTTAAAATACGATACAACCAACAAGATCTAGGTGTCATGACTTTGTATTTCAATCAGGAATATACGTTCACAACCAACACCACCGGTTTAATGAGCGCTTTATGCAACTTATTAGGTCTGGTACTGACTAATATTCGTCTGGCTGATGAAAGCCGCCAACTAGCGGTTTTACAAGAGCGTAACCTTATCGCACAAGGGCTACACGACAGTATCGCCCAAACGCTCACATTTTTAAATCTACAGGTTCAAATGCTGGAAAGTGCATTAACTACCCAAAATCAGGAACAGATATCCGAAAACCTTCAATTTATTAAAAGCGGCGTACAAGAATGTTATGAAGATGTTAGAGAATTACTACTCAACTTCCGCACCAAAATCAGCCGAAAAGAATTTGCCGATGCGGTACATATTTTAGTAGAACGTTTCGAGCAACAAACACAAACCAGCGTGCAGATAGAATGGCATGGAGACGGTCCAAACTTAAGCAGTGAGCAGCAGCTTCAATTTATTTTTATCCTACAAGAAAGCCTATCCAACATCCGCAAACATGCACAGGCCACCAAAGTTTGCTTAACTTTTGACAACCGAAACGACTTTATCATGGCCATTACCGATAATGGCAAGGGATTTGATACCATTTCACTAAAAGCATTACCCGAAAATCATGTCGGACTCCAGATTATGCAAGAGCGGGCACGGCGTATTCATGCACAATTAAAATTAGATTCCCAACCAAATCAATACACCAAAATATCCCTAATCCTTCCTAAACAAGAGAGAATTTTAATATGAATGATAAAATCAGTATCGTATTGATAGATGACCACACCTTATTCAGAAGCGGCATAAAAGCCCTTCTGGCACGTCAAAATGAATTTGAGGTAATCGGCGAAGCTGCAGACGGACTGAGCGGCGTAAAGCTAGTTGAGCAATTACATCCTAATGTTGTACTTCTGGATTTGGATATGCCGACGATGGATGGACGCGAAGCATTAGAACAGATTTTTAGCAGCAATCCCGAACAGATTGTCATTATGCTTACCGTATCCGAAGATGGTGAAGATTTAACCGAATGTATGCGATTAGGTGCGCGCGGTTTCTTACTAAAAAATATTAATGCCGAATTTTTAGTAGATGCCATTAAAAAAGCGGCTAACGGTGATAATGTTTTCTCGCCTGAAATGACTGCCCGGTTAGTACAATCATTAATCCATCCCAACAAACCACCCGTAACAAATACATTAGACACACTTACCCCTCGTGAAATGGAAATTCTCGGACATTTGGCAGCAGGACATAGCAATAAAATTATTGCCCGTAAACTTGATTTGGCTGAATCTACAATAAAAGTTCATGTACAAAGCATCTTAAGGAAACTTGAACTAACCAGCCGCGTTCAAGCAGCCGTGTATGCAGTACAGCACAATGTACCCCAACCTCAATAACAGTTGATATAAATTTGTTATAAATTGAAATTCGTGATGTTATATAACTATTGTTAAAATATAAATAGCTATTTCATATAATTAAAAATATTTTTAGAATAACCTTATATCTTGCAATAAAATTAAAAAGGCCGTCTGAATTTTGAACTGTCCCCCAAATCTTGGACAAACATAAAAGCCTTTTCAGGCTGCCTTTTCGAGCTGGGTTCTGTATGCCACAGGACTCAGCTTTTTCAATTTCAAACTACATCTATCATGATTGTAGTACCGGATATAGTCGTCTATTGTCTGCATCGGCTCTGTTGTCGAAAGTCTGCCTTCTTGGTAAAAGCATTCCGTCTTCAGTATCGCAAAGAAGCTTTTCATCGGTGTATTTAGATAGTCGTTCTCTGCCCGCATATAGCGTAACTCTTCGATCAGTTCCGCTTGTGTTTTTTCGTGGTCGGGTTTATCGACGATAAAGGGATTTTTGCGTTTGACGGTCACAATGGCCTGCGGATGTTCCAGTGCGCGGATGCCGCCTTGGTTGTATGCGGCTATCCAGCAGCGTAAATAGGTACGGGAAATATTAAAGTGATCGGCAGTACGCTGTTGGCTGCGTACGCGCCGGTAATATTGTACGGCTTGGTATTTAAAGTCTAATGTATATTTGCGCATAAGAAAACTGCACCTTAATGGGTTGGAGGGGGCCAACTTTTGGGGTGCAATTCAATTATTCAAACGGCCTTTTTAATTTGATAAAATATTAATATCTTTTTTATATAAAAAAATAAAACCTATTTATGTTAGTTCAACAGTAAATTTTATGTGCCGATTTTTTTACATTTACCATTAATGCTAAATCTTTTAGCAGAAGCGACGTCCTCACATTTATAAGCATCACCCGTACTTTCCATCCAGACTGCCATTGTATAACCTGATGATGATTTAGGTACCGCGACTAAATTATATCCGATACTACTTTTAGCATCCGGCATAGCGATGGAAACATCATATTTTGATAAAACATCCTGGTCAACGGAAAATGCTGTAAGAAACCCCTTTAATTCAGTCTCATTTCGTAATTTTGAAGGCTCTTTAATACGTTTTACTTTTATTGCATTATTGATATCCACCAGTTCGGCATGTGCATTCATTAAACGTCCTCGCTCGATGTAATCCATATAAGAAGGATATGCAATAGTTGCCAAAATACCGATAATGGCCACCACAATCATCATTTCTATTAGAGAGAAGCCTCTTTGCTTTAAAGATATTTTCATTAAAGTACCCTCTCAGTTTGCCGCCACATAAGATTGAAGTGTTACAGTCGTATTGGCGTTTTTACCCCAAGCCTTGGCTGTTACCCGGTATATCAACGAACTATCTTCCTGCGTACTGATATATTCGATAATATAACGAGGATTTCTTCTAACCCCAGAATTACTCAACTCACCACCATTCAATTCCAAACAGGTTTGCGAACCACAAGACCGTTGCCAAGCAACCTCTCCCGAAGTGTCTGCTTCTATACGAATATCACCAATATTCTTTGGTTCATCCCCCGCCGAAGAGCAAAGCCCATCTTGGCAATTTTGGCTAAACGTAATGATTTTTCCGTAAAAACCAGCAATTCTACGCTCACCTTGACGCAATGCCGCTTCAGCCAGCGCGGAAGCAAATTTACGGTCGGCGTCATTGGTACTGATACGCTGCTCGGTATTATAAGATTGTGTAACACTCACCACAAAAAAAGCCACCACAATCATTACCATCAACACGATAAAAAGTGAGAAACCTTTTTGAGATGATTTATGCATAAAATTTATAGGGTACGGTTTGCGCATGTATTGCCTCCCCTGACAGCAGCATCAATAGTATAAATTTGGTTTGCATCTTGAACACCACCGCTAAAAGTCATACGCACTAATGCTGGCATTCTGGATAAACTATCGGAATATTCGAACTTCTCAAAGCTATCAGCACTCTCTGGCACCACTTCTTCGGGACAGTTATCAATATAGAGATACTTCAATCTCGCATCAGTAATATCTTTTACCAAAAGCTGGGGATTTCCCCAATTATTATCATTTGTTAATTGAAAGCGATATAAACCCTGCTGCCCGTTGATGTTGCCGGTAACATAAGCATTAACAATATAATTCATTACTGTAATTTCACTGTCATCAGCAGAGGCACCTAAAGCATTTCTAACCGTATTATCCGTCGGCATTGTGTCATCAGCCGGCCGAACCAAAGCATCGCAAGAACTAAAAATCAAAGGTGCACCATCATCGACTTCATTATCCAATCCACCGATACGCCCATTACCCGTACCATACATAAAAATCAAAGCATCAGATCCGGGATTGAAGCCTGAAGGACTAAAATTGCTACGGGAAATAGAACGGATGGCAAGCAGATTATTACTATCGTTAATCAACTTAAATGCATCTGAGGCGGCAGTTGTAGCATTATTATCTATAATCCTCCGCCCTCCTACTTTGGCTTGGACGGTTGCCATACTTTTCCCGCCGACTGTTTTTGGAACTATCTCTGTTTCGGCCATCATATTAAAGCAGCCAAAATTTCCAGCCATACGGGCATCGCGAACAATCATATTGGCAGCATTGCGCAAATCTTGTTGTACAATAAGCCGCTCGCTCGCCGCCGTATTCAATTGTCGTGCAGTAAAATAACCTTTACTCACTGCCATTAATACAATCATACTTAACAGGCTGGCTACTGCAAATTCTATCAGGCTGAAACCTTTAGGTTTTGATGCCGCCGTAATGTAAAAATTATTGTTATTTGTTTTCATTATTATTCCGTCAACTGCGCTTGATAGGTATAGGTAATTTTCTTGTTATTTTGCTGATTGGTTTGTAAAGAAGAAGTATTTTCTTCTGCTTTTTCAACATCCGTTTCCCAAATCACTTTAATCACCATCGGATCCTTTCCCCTAGTACCTGAACAATTGCCATTAGTAGTTGTCATATCATTCCCAGTATTATCCACACAAATAATGTAATAAATATCGGTATTCGGCAATGCAGCCAATAAGGTATTTTCAAATCTGCCTAATTGGTCTTCCAATATATCCCGTTTATTCAATATAGTTCCATCACTATCTGATCTTGACCAATTTTTAATTCCACCATTACCTACTTTTGTGGGATTAGAAAAAAAATAGCTAACGGCTTTATCCACTATAATATTGTTATTATCATAACTTTTAATCACCCATCCTTCGGGCGTATCGTCGTTTACTATACCTGCACACTCTTTTCTGTCTTTATCATCTTTGCTACATAAAGTCGGATTGATCATCATCCCCTCTGTTAAATTCTGAACTGCTTGAGCAACAATGGTTTGACTTTCTGCTTCGCGAACACTAGATACGGTTCTGAGTTGTGTTGCCAATAAAGCCAACACCCCTACAGCCAAAACAAACATGGCGACCAATACTTCCAATAAAGTCATACCACTTTGTTTTATTTTCAAACCGCCCCGACTGTTATGAATTATTTTATAGTTACACATCTTCATTTCTTTAATCTTTTTTATTAGTTAATCAAGAAGTTCACTGCCTTGATATGCTATTCAGCTGTTTTATATTCACACAACATGGCAGCTACATTGTTATTATTATCGGTATCGTTCGCTGTTGAATTCCCCGAACATTCGTTTACCCTACCGCTACTGTCTAACCATACGATGCGGGAACGAGATTTTTTAGTACGCTCGTTTTGAGCCGCACTATCTGTTAAAGAAATCTTAACGAAACCACTGGCCATGCTCAGCTTATCGCCTGCACTTTCGGCGTGACCAAACATACCATTGGGCAGGAAACCCCATACTTTATTATTTCCTGTTTTATCATAGTTAAAATCATAGGTTTCAAATTGATAACTTACCCGCTCTTGATCCTTCATATTCAAAATCACTGTGCGCAAATTCGTATCATCTTCACGCGAATAGCTGCCATCTTTATTATTGTCGGCAAATGCTGCAAGGCCTTCGCCTGCTTGGTCGGCATCACAATATCTATCCGGATTGCCGTCTTTTCTAATGGCAACAGGACAAACGTAAACGGGAACATTTAAACGGACGGCTTCGCTACGGGCAAAGCGTAAAAGATTGACGATATGTTCAGCCCTACTCGCCGTACGGCGTGAGGCTATCCAATCGCTCATATTGGGAAGGGCAATAGTTGCCATAATCGCTACAATAGCGATGACAATCAGTAATTCGGTTAATGTAAAACCTTGATTTTTTAAACGCATAAGTTTGCCTGATAACGTTATTCGGGTAATGTGTTTTCAATCGTTTCAGACGGCCTGCCCTTATTGGAGTTTTCAAGGACGTCCGCCCGAAAGACGGTATTTGTACTGCCTGATATTTGGCAATTTTGTTTAATTTGGTTTTATATTGTAAACGATAACGCGATGGCATACCTAATAAAATATGAAGAAAGCCTATGAATCAACCATAATCTGTATCAATCTTCCATCATTGCGGCATCGGGAATATAGGCTGCATTTTCAAATTTGGTAAATTGGCCGATGAAGGTTAAAAAGACTTTTCCGGTCGGGCCGTTACGGTGCTTACCGATAATACACTCGGCCAACCCTTTAAACTGGGTTTCGGCGTTATAGTATTCATCCCGATACATAAACATAATCAAATCAGCATCTTGCTCAATCGCCCCTGATTCACGCAAATCGGACATCATCGGACGTTTGTCGGTACGTTGTTCAACTGTACGGCTCAATTGCGATAAAGCAATCACCGGAACCTGTAATTCTTTAGCCAATGCTTTAAGCGAACGTGAAATTTCACCCAATTCAGAAGCACGGTTGTCGCTACGTCCCGAGCCGGACATCAGTTGTAAATAGTCAATCACAATCAAGCCCAACTTACCGCCAAACTGACGGGCAAGACGGCGGGCACGGGCGCGTAATTCCAGTGCGGTCAATCCCGGCGTTTCATCGATAAACATCGGCGCATCGGATAATTTAACCACTGCTTCATTCAGACGGCCCCAATGTTCGTCCTCCAAGCGGCCCGTTTTTAAAATATGCTGGTCCAACCGACCAACCGACCCAAGCATACGCATGACCAGCTGTGCGCCGCCCATCTCCATAGAAAATACGGCAACCGGCAATTTGGATTCAATCGCCACATGCTCGGCAATATTAATCGAAAAAGCGGTTTTACCCATTGAAGGCCGACCTGCTACGATAATCAGATCGCCCGGTTGCAAACCTGAGGTTTTCTTATCCAAATCGATAAAACCGGTAGCGACGCCAGTCACTTCATCAGGATTATCACGCGAATAGAGCATATCGATACGCTCTACCACTTCCTTTAATAAAACCGGCATTTCCAAAAAACCCTGCTTCGATTTTGCCGTACTCTCGGCAATTTGGAATACCTTATTTTCCGCTTCATCCAATAATTGCCCTGCATCACGGCCTTGCGGATTATAGGCACTACGGGCAATTTCCGTACCCACTTCCGCCAATTGCCGCATAATTGAGCGCTCACGCACAATTTCCGCATACCGCCGTATATTGGCTGCCGAAGGCGTATTTTGTGCTAAAGTAATCAGATAGTTAAACCCACCGGCTGCTTCAAGCTCTTCATTCCGCTCCAAAGCTTCTTGCACGGTAATCACATCAGCAGGCCGACTTTCATTAATCAGCGCCGAAATACTACGGAAAATCACACGGTGTTCATGACGATAAAAGTCTTCCGTGCCGACCACATCTGCGATTCTGTCCCATGCGGCATTTTCCAACAAAAGCCCACCCAATACCGATTGCTCCGCCTCCATAGAGTGTGGCGGCAGTGACAATGCACTGACTTCATGGTCTTCAGACGGCATCATATCGGTATAGTCATTCATGGTATATCCTTCTCAGCAGGCTTTGTTCTTACAGAGCGGGCATTATAGCCGAACATAAGTTTTATTGGTCTTTTAAAAGAGGAACGGGTAAAATTGCATAACGCATCTTAAATTTTAGTCTTTATTTTTAAGATGCGTCCAACCCGTGTAGCAGAAAAAAAGTAAACAATCAGCACACGGTAAACCATTACCATTAACCAAAAAAACACAACAGGAGTGCTTTAAATGGAACACAAACTCCCCCAACTACCTTATGAATTAAACGGTTTGGAGCCACATATTTCTCAAGAAACTTTAGAATATCACTATGGCAAACACCACCAAACCTACATCAACAACTTAAACAACCAAATCAAAGATACCGAATTTGAAGATGCCCCATTGGAAGATATCGTGAAAAAATCTTCAGGCGGCCTCTTTAACAATGCGGCTCAAACTTGGAACCATACTTTCTATTGGATGGGTTTCACACCTAAAGGCCAAGGCAAACCTTCCGGCGAATTGGCAGCCGCCATTGATGCAAAATGGGGCAGCTTCGAGAAGTTCCAAGAAGCCTTTAACGCTTGCGCGGCCGGTACTTTCGGTTCAGGTTGGGCTTGGTTGGTAAAAACCCCTGCCGGCGAATTGGATCTGGTATCTACTTCTAACGCGGGAACACCTTTGACCACCGAGAACACACCTTTGTTAACTTGCGATGTATGGGAGCATGCTTATTACATCGACTACCGTAACAGCCGCCCCAACTACCTGAAAGGTTTCTGGGAAATCGTTAACTGGGATGAAGTTGCCAAACGTTTTGCAGCTTAATGACATAATCAGGTAATCATTGCCTGATACTACAAAACAGCACCGCTATTTTAGGGGTGCTGTTTTTTGTATTCAGCCTTATCAAGCTAATCAATTCACTTCATCACCTATTATTTTTCCCGCTATTTACTGTAAAATTGCCCGATACCGAGCCCAAAGGATAAAGCATGAGCAACAAACTAACCGCGCCGACCGAATTGCCCGACGAAACCGATTTACGCGCCGTACTGGCTTACAACATGCGCTTATTCCGTGTCAACAAAGGATGGTCGCAAGAAGAGCTGGCTCGACAATGCGGCCTTGATCGGACTTATGTTTCTGCAGTAGAGCGCAAACGTTGGAATATTGCCTTATCTAATATTGAAAAAATGGCTTCTGCATTAGGTGTTCCGGCTTATCAGCTGTTACTTCCCCCTCAGACACGTTTGAATATGACTGTTTCGTAAAAAAACCATTTTTCTCATATACAAATTTAGTAAAGGCCGTCTGAAAACCATTTCAGACGGCCTTATTCATTTACTTTACCAAACAATCCATCAATCTTTTATGGATTAGCCGGATCCACCAACAATACCCTGGCATTCTGGGACGACCACAATAATTTTGCAGTTTGACGCAAGCGTGTTTGGATAATGGTGCGGTGCAGCTGCGGCAAACGACTTAAATAACGTGCATCGCCATAATGTTTATGGCTGGCCGCTAAGCGTTCTAACCAAACTTTAGGATCTTTCTGGCGTTTAGCTTCCTGCTCGATAAACAGTCTTTGCAGATTATCGGCTTCCGCCTTGGTAATATTTTCAGGCAAGCTTTGTAATATTTGCTGTGCCTGTTCCCAAGCTTCCGATGCTTTTTCAGGGATTGTGCTGAAAAATAAATTGCTTTCCACCCTGTTATAAGACTGCTTAGGCATCGCTGCAAATTTTACGCTATAAGTACTCTGACTACGGCGGCGCAAAGCTTCTTTTAAACGGGCATTGGCCAGATTTACCAAAAGCGGGATTTGCTCCGACGTATCCGGTGTCCAATCATAAAAAGGCTGCCACGACCATGCGTTAATATCGGTGCTATGGGTATCGTTGATCGCCGCACGGCGTAATGTTGTGCCTTTCAATAAATTTCTATGGCTGTTAACAATATCTTGACGTGGTATATCAGCAAGATATTGCACCAGCAACGGTTTGATTTTTTCAGACGGCATATTGCTGACAATATAATAGCGTACCGGCTTAGACACCAACTGCCGCCATTGTTTGATTAAATCTTGAGCCGTTAGCGAACGGATGTCACTACTACTCTGCGCTCTATTCTCCGGTTTGCCATAACGCAAAAGCTCCAACTCCAATTCTTGCCTACCCGGTACCGAACGTAAATAAATTGGTAACCGTACCGCTGCACTTTCCACTTCATCATGCCAGTGTTTGGCGGTTGGTGCCGTTTGTTTTTGTCGATATAGCTGTAACAATGAAACCAATTCAGCTTGTGCGACACGGGCATCGGTTATTTGGCTATCGTGCGTTAATTGATATCGGTATTCGATACCGTGCTGGCGTTGCCATCGTTTGAAAACCGCATCGCTTGCGCCTTCGGGTGCCGAAACGGAAACCACATCCCCTGCCAACTGCGCCTGCCATGCAGTATCTCCGGCCTGTAAATAACCGATATCTGACACGGCTTTAAAATAAACCTGCCCACCGGCTACATCTTTTTGCAATAACACAACTTGGTCGCCGTTATTTAAATTCAAATAAGTTACCTTATTGTCATTATCATAACTTTCCGAAACAACCCGTCCTGTTCCATTGTGAATAGGAAAAGCAAATGCCTGCGTAGAAGGTTGTATGGTTTTAGGTGTAGCAACACTATTTTCCACTAATACGGGCATGGCTTTCTTATCCGAACTCTGCCCTTTAGGCACGGCAGGTTGCTCGGCAAGATGAGGATTAGGCAACTTCTCAGGCACACCTTCGGGTGCTTGAATAATCACTAGGCTATCAGCAGCAGTCAGCCACTCTGAAATACGTTTATTTACCGCAGCTGCGTCAATACGGTAAAGCTGGCTGCGTTCGGCTGCACGCACCTCTTTAGTAGGCGCCGGATAGCCTGCCAAAACCGACTCTTCCGCCAATTTCACCGTTGCAATTAAATCGTCCGGCAAATCACTAGCAGCAAGCAAATGGTTATAAAGCGTTTTACGGTAGGCTGCCGTTTCCTCAGCCGTTACCGGCTGTTGTTTGATGGTTTCGACCAAGTTTTTCAACAACGCCAACCCTGCCTCATAATCACCCGGCACCGGCTCCGTATGCAAACTCAATGATCCGGTATGGCTGCCGATATTCCCTGCTTTCATCGACACAGGTTCACCACTGGCTTGAATACGTTGATGAAGCATGTAAGCAGCGAAATTATCCAACAAGCGGTGATAATACCCTTGCAAATCATTGCTTTGAGACAAAGCATTGTCGAAACGGTAAACCAATGCAAGTTTACTCTCGGCATTGTCTTTATCTTTTACATAGCTCTTATGCTCACCAGTAGACAGCTTGGGCTCATACTCCGCCGGATTCCGTTGCGGCAAAACCACCGGATTCAGACGGCCTAAAGCCTCTTCAATAGCAGCGGCTGTTTTTTTAAGATTAAGATCGCCGATAACAACTAAAACGGCGTTATTGCTACCATACCATTTATGATGAAAACGGTTGGCCGTATCTGTCTTAGCCTGTTTAATAGCTGCCAGCCTACCAATCGGAGCATAACGGGCACTGCGCGCACCTTGATGCAGCAATGCATCATATTGCCTATTGAGGCGGTCTTGCAATGTCTGTTGCTGACGCCACTCGGCAAAAATAACCTGCTGCTCTTTCGCCCAATCACGCTCTGAAAAAGTTTGTGGTGAAAGTATTTGTTTATAAACAGCCAAAGCTTCATCCAGCTGTTTGCGCCCTTTGGGCGGAATCAACAGATAACGCGTGTAGCGGTAGCCTGTTTGGGCATTAAAATGGCGCCCCATTTGCCAACCGTCCGTACTCAAATGGCTGCTCAATCCTTTTGGAAAGGCTTCAGAGCTTTGAAAAACCATATGCTCGGTAATATGCGCTATGCCCTCTTCACCGTCTTCTTCATCTGCCGCACCGACATTCACCTGTAAACGTAATACCAACTGCCGGCCGGCAGAAGGTACGTTAAAGATATGATAGACCAAGCCATTATCCAATCGGCCTTCAAGGTATTCAGGCCGTGCAGCTTGCACGGCAATAGAAAAAAGCAGGGCTAAGCCAAGCAATAAAAAGCGTATCAATAACATAAATGAGTAATGTGTTTGGTGATATTCTGCCCGTTCAAATAGATAAACGGTCTTTTTTTAATCCAGCTGGTATTATGCCTGCTTTTACGCCGAATGAATATAGTCTTATATTGAATAATGAATATTGTGATTAAATAAACAATAATGATTTTGAATAAAAATTGAATTTTAAGCCATTAAAAAATGAAAAAATGAGGCCGTCTGAAACATTCGGTCGGCCTCATAGTATTAAATTAATGCATACCCATAATTAACGGGTAAATGAAAAATGCCTGCTGCGTTTATTACTACAAGATGCGGCCAACCGCACCGGCATACCGGTTTGCCCCGTTGTCTCCAAACATCTGCCATTTAATTTACTGCGTATAGTTTGACCTTCACGATACCATTGTTGCGCCGCACTGGGAACACATTGCTGCACCGATAATCTACGCCCTTTATTCTTACCGGTTCCGCTGGTTGTAAGGCACATACCTTCAATACGAATATCATTGCCCGATATGGCAAACCGTTGGCTGCTTTTATCATCACAATTTGCCGTAATGATTTGTTTACGTTTGCCGTCTAATTGAAGACATTTACCTGTCGCCGTTTGAATATGATAACCAGCAGAGGATGCAGCTTGAACAGTTTTAGCCGATGGCTTTGATTGATTGACGCCTGAAGCACAACCAACAAGAACAAATGCCGGAAAAAGCAAGAAAACAGCTGACGTTTTCATAATCACTCCTTTTCTTTTAAATAATCATTTGGTTTTGTATCAATAAACCAGTTTTAGAATCCACATACTACCCGACACTATTAGGGTGTTTTAATTAACGACGACGTCGGTTTCGATTGTATCTATGTTGGTAAACAGGTACTACCGGCTGTGCTTCCTGATAAATAACCGTTGTTCCCGGAGGAGCGTTAATGGTAATGTTTTTATGAGTGGTTGTTTGCGACTGAACCGGCAAATCGACAACAGCTATTCGTCCGTCCGGTGTCTCTGCATAAAAACAACCGCCCAATAGCAGTAGATTTACCATAAAAAATATACTTTTCATTATTATTTCTCTCAAGCGGTATAAAAAACAAGCAAACGGCAATAAAATAAATTTTATATATTCATATAGTTATTTATTATAAAAATTCTATATAAATATTTATAATAGCATTTTCTTTACAGACTTAGTGCCTTATTTCCCAACATTGATGAATTTTTTTATTACGGAAATCTTCGGGTACCGATTGCTTGGAAATATCTTTTACCGCAAACTTATCCATCAATTCGGCATCTAATTCAAAACTGCGCAAATTATTAGAAAAAAACATTAAGCCGTCTGAAGCCAGCAACCGCATCGCACCATCTATCAATTTACCGTGATCCCGCTGAATATCTAAAATATCCAGCATTTTCTTACTATTGGAAAAACTCGGCGGATCCATCACAATCAAATCAAACTGTTTGCCTTCCGAATAGGCCGTCTGAAGATATTGGAACACGTCGGCACGAATAATTTCGTGTTTAGTTTCATCAATATGATTCAATGCAAAATTACGCCGCGCCCAATCTAAATAGGTATTCGACAAATCCACCGTTTCACTACTCACCGCACCGCCTGTTGCCGCATATACGGTAAAGCTGCCGGTATAAGCAAACAGGTTTAAAAAACACTTACCATCTGCTATTTCACCAACCTTTCGACGTGTATTTCTATGATCGAGAAAAAGGCCTGTATCCAAATATTTATCTAAATTAATCCAAAACTTCCGGCCATTTTCAGTAACCGTAAAATCCGCTCCCGCTTTGCCCGTTTTCAAATATTGCTTTGTGCCTTTTTGGCGCTCGCGGCGTTTGAAATGGATATGATCAGGCGGGAAACCGGTCACAAAAGAAATAGCTTCCAATACTTCTGCCAACCATGCTTCATATTCTTCAGGCTGCATCTGCCAACCGGTATCATATTCCTGCAAATGGATATGACTGCCATATACATCGATAGCAAAAGGGAATTGCGGAATATCACGATCATACATACGCCATGCTTCTATATTCTGGCGGCGCGCCCATTTCAGATAGTGTTTGATATTTTTGCCCAACCGGTTGGCAAAAGAAGTAATGTCGGTCATATTCAGCTTTCAGACGGCCTTGCGGCTTATTTTTTCAATGTAAATAGAAAAATACTTTGCAATAGATAAGATAATTTTACCGTAAAGCCTGATTCTTTACTTTGATAAAAATATTTTTTATATATTTCAAATATTTAATATTAAAATTTCATACCACATAGAAACGCGGTCTATCAATAATCGCTATCACCCCAACATTTTTATTAATTGAAATTTAAGCTATAATAACGAACTATATATCTGTTTTCCTATACATCAAATGCAACTTACCGCAGTCGGTCTCAACCATCAAACCGCTCCCCTCAGCATACGCGAAAAGCTGGCGTTTCCCGCCGACGGCCTTCCGAATGCCGTGAGCGCATTGGTTGACGGCCGGAATGTTCAAGAAGCAGTCATTCTTTCCACCTGTAACCGTACAGAAGTTTACGGCGTCGGTGATGCTGAAAATATTATCCAATGGCTTGCCGATTACCATAAACTGAATGTGGAAGAAATCCGCCCGTATCTCTATACACTCGACAGCCATGACGCCGTACGCCATGCTTTCCGTGTTGCCTGCGGTTTGGATTCTATGGTTTTGGGCGAACCGCAGATTCTCGGCCAAATTAAAGATGCCGTACGCATTGCACAAGAACAGCATACGGTAGATACTTGGCTAAATGCTTTGTTTCAAAAAACTTTTGCAGTAGCGAAAGAAGTGCGTACCGGAACGGCGGTTGGTGAAAACTCTGTTTCTATGGCGGCCGCATCCGTTAAGATGGCGGAACAGATTTTCCCCTCTATTGCCGATTTAAACGTTTTATTTATCGGTGCCGGCGAAATGATTGAATTGGTTGCAACCTATTTTGCCGCCAAAAACCCCCGCCTTATCGGTGTTGCCAACCGTACCTTACCGCGTGCACAGGAGCTATGTGAAAAACTTAGTGTGAATGCGGAACCGCATCTTTTATCGGAATTACCCGATATCCTTTACGAATATGATGTGGTTGTTTCTTCCACGGCCAGCCAATTGCCCCTTGTTGGAAAAGGCATGGTAGAACGTGCACTCAAACAACGCCAAAATATGCCGGTATTCATGCTTGATTTAGCTGTTCCTCGCGATATTGAAGCGGAAGTGGCAGACTTGAACGATGCCTATCTTTATAGCGTAGATGATATTGCCAATATTGTACAAAGCGGCCAACAAGCGCGTAAAAAAGCGGCTATTGAAGCGGAAACAATGGTTGAGCAAAAAGTTTCCGAGTTTGAAGAATGGCAACGCAGCCGGCAAAGTGTTCCGCTCATCCGTGCTTTACGCGATGAAGGTGAACGGGCCCGCCGTTATGTTCTGGAAAATGCCATGAAGCAATTGGCCAAAGGTGCGCCGCCGGAAGAAGTATTGGAACGTTTGTCGGTTCAACTCACCAATAAGCTATTACACTCGCCAACACGAACACTCAATAAAGCCGGTGCAAAAAGCAGTGAATTAGTAGATGCCGTTGCACAAATATACGCTTTGGAACAACCCAAACAAAATAAATAATAACGCGCCACGCTGCCACATACCACCTACATAAATGAAAATAATAAAGCCGTCTGAAAGTTTTCAGACGGCTTTATTATTAATTTTCCGACACCAGTAGCTTATTGATCAACGAATGCACGTTCAATCAAATAATCACCACGTTGCCCCATTTTCGGAGAAACGGTTAAGCCAAACTCATTCAATACTTCACTGGTGTCTTTCAACATGGCCGGGCTACCGCACAACATGGCACGGTCATGTTCGGGATTCATCATCGGCATGCCGATATCTTCAAACAATTTACCACTGCGCATCAAATCGGTAATATGGCCGCGATGAATAAATTCTTCACGCGAAACCACCGGATAATAAATCAATTTTTCTTTAACAATTTCACCCAAATATTCATGCTCAGGCAACTCTTTGGTAAAACGGTCGTAATAAGCCAAATCGGTTTTATAACGCACACCGTGCACTAAAATCACTTTTTCAAACTGCTCATACACATCCGGATCTTTGGTAATGCTCAAGAAAGGGGCGATACCGGTGCCGGTAGACAATAAATACAGATTCTTACCCGGATTCAAATCACCGCAAATCAAAGTACCGGTAGGCTTTTTACTGATCAATACTTCGTCGCCTACTTTCAAGTGCTGCAAACGGCTGGTCAAAGGACCGTCTTGTACTTTAATACTAAAGAACTCCAAATGCTCTTCCCAGTTGGCACTGGCAACACTATATGCACGCATCAATGGTTTGCCGTCTACCATCAAACCAACCATTACAAATTGGCCGTTTTCAAAGCGTAGCGACTCATCGCGGGTACAGGTGAAAGTGAAATAAGCGTCTGTCCAGTGGTGTACGGATAAAACTTTCTGAGTATTAAATGCTGCCATTATCGGTTCCTAACATAATTGGAAATAGAAAGGCCGTCTGAACAAGCAGAAAGCCGTCTGAAAACATAAATCAGGTGGCCGCTGCCGTTGCTGCACGGTCGGGATCTTCCTGATCAAAAGCAAATTGTAACTTGTGTAAATCAGCATAGCGGCCGCCTTTTGCTATCAATTCAGCATGAGTGCCCTGCTCGATAATACGCCCTTCATGCATCACCACGATATTATCGGCTTTTTCTATGGTGGAAAGACGGTGTGCAATCACAATAGTGGTGCGGTTCTGCATCAAGTTTTCCAATGCGGCCTGTACCAAACGTTCGGATTCGCTGTCCAAAGCACTGGTTGCCTCATCCAAAATCAATACCGGTGCATCTTTTAAAATCGCCCGCGCAATCGCCAAACGCTGACGTTGGCCACCGGATAGTTTCAAACCGTTTTCACCGATTTCCGTTTGCAGGCCCTCTGGCATATCTTGGATAAAAGACCAGGCATTGGCCGCTTTGGCCGCCCGGATAATATCGGCTTCACTGGCCTTATTCATTTGGCCATATGCAATATTACTGGCAACCGTTCCGTTAAACAGCACGACATCCTGACTCACCAAAGCCATCTGCTCTCGCAGGCTTTCCAGTGTAAATTCACGTATATCGGTGCCGCCGATAAGAATTTCCCCTTCGATCGGGTCGAAAAAACGGGGTAACATATTGGCCAAGGTGGTTTTGCCACTACCGGACGCACCCACTAATGCCACCACTTTACCCATCGGTACAGTCAGATTGATGCCGTTGAGACTGTTGCGCTCGGCACCCTCATACCGATACATAATATTGTGAAACTCAATGTTTGCCGGAGCTTCTGTTAACACTTGCAGGCCACTGTTGGTTTCTTCCGCCTCATCTAAAAAATCGAATACACTTTCCGCTGCGGCCAAACCACGTTGAAGCGACTGCACTACTCCGGTCATCCTTCGCAGAGGGTCAAACAACATCATCATGCTGGATAAAAACGCCATAAAATCACCGGCACTGAATCCGGAAGATCTTGCCTGCCCTGCGGCCACATATATAATCAGCGCCAATGCAACCGAAACCATGAGTTGGGTAAAACCCGTACCGATGGCACTGGCTGAGGCCTGTTTAACACTGTTTCGGCGAACATTGGTAGAAGTGGTTTGAAAACGTGTGGTTTCATACTGTTTACCACCGTAAACTTTCACCACCCGCACACCATTGACACTCTCATTAAGCACCTGCATCATTTTCCCCAGATAAGTCTGGTTTGCTTGTGAGAGATGGCGCAAACGGCGGCTGACAAAATGGATACTCACCGCCAATATGGGCAGGATAATAAATGTAATCAGCGTCAGCTTCCAATCCAAATAAAACAACAGGCCGAGCAAGCCTATAACGCTGACACCGTCTTTGGCAATCACCGTAATCACATTAAAACCGGCTTCGGTAATCAACCCTGCATCGTTTAAAATACGCGACAAAATCCGCCCGCTGCTATGGTGGCTGAAATAGTTTGAAGGCAGATGCATCATTTTTTCAAACATTTCACTGCGGATACGGTGTACCAGATGACCGGAAAGGTAGGTTGTACTGTATTCGTTTATAAAGTTAAATATACCGCGAACCAAAAACAAACCGATAATCGCTAAAGGCAGCCAAACCATCTTCTGCATGTTTTTATCAACAAAGCCTTCATTGATCAAAGGTTTGAGCAGATAGCCGAATGCCGGCATCGTTGCGGCTACAATCAACATAGACACAACGGCAGCTATAAAAATTTTTAAATAATCTTTAAGATAGCCGAATAAACGCTTATAGAGCGTCCAATTCGTTTTATCTCGTGATGGGTTTTGCATATCACTCCGCCAATGGGCGCAAACTTGCGATTGTAAACAAAAATACTTCTCATCACAACGTTTACAGAAGATAACAAACCATCGAAGGCCGTCTGAATAATATTTCAGACGGCCTTCGATATCTTTTATTTGTCTAAGGTTTCACGGATAATCATTTTAACAATATCCGCATTATGCGGCACCACTTCAACCCGCTGCGGCAAGGTTTCGAGATTTTCCAAAGCAGCCGGACGGGGGATATTCACATCACCGACCGCTTCCTTGATGGTATCTTCAAACTTAGCCGCCAATGCCGTTTCCAAACAAACAATGACTTCATCCTGCTGACGTACTTCACGGGCAACTTTGACACCATCCGCCGTATGCGGGTCGATTAATTCATGATCCGTACCATACACTTCGGCAATCATTTGCAAACGGTCGGTATGCAGGCTTTTGCCGGACACAAAACCATATTGCGCCTGTATTTTTTCCAACGACAGACTTAAATCAAAACCGTTACCGGCAGCCACTTCCGCCCATAACACCTGAATCTGGTCGGCATCTCTTTCGGTAACATCAAAAATAAAACGCTCGAAATTAGAAGCTTTGGAAATATCCATCGACGGGCTAGACGTAACCATCGTGTGCTCGGCTGTACGCGGGCGATAAATACCCGTTTTAAAAAACTCGTCTAATACATCGTTTTCATTGGTTGCCACAATCAGGCGGTGAATAGGCAGACCCATCATCCGTGCGATATGGCCGGCACAAACATTACCGAAATTACCGCTGGGCACGCAGAAACTGATTTTCTGTTCATTGTTTTCCGTCGCACGGAAATAACCGGCAAAGTAATACACCACTTGCGCCACAATGCGCCCCCAGTTGATGGAATTCACGGTGCCGATATGGTATTGCTCTTTAAAAGACATATCACTCTGCACGGCTTTAACAATATCCTGACAGTCGTCAAACATGCCTTTTACCGCGATATTGTGAATATTGTCATCTTGCAGGCTATACATCTGCGCGCGCTGGAACGCACTCATTTTGCCTTCGGGTGACAGCATAAACACATGAATGCCTTTTTTGCCGCGTAAAGCATATTCGGCCGCCGAACCGGTATCACCGCTGGTGGCACCGAGAATATTCAACTGTTTACCTTCTTTATCCAACACATATTCAAACATATTACCCAAAAACTGCATCGCCATATCTTTAAAGGCCAAAGTCGGACCGTTGGACAGGGCTTGGATTTTAAGGCCGTCTGAAAGTGTGCGCACCGGCGTAACATCGGCACTGCCGAATACTTCGGCGGTATAAGTACGGTTGATAATATCGCGTAAATCATCGGCCGGAATATCGCTGATAAACAGGCTCATAATTTCAAAGGCCAACTCCGGATAACTCAGGCCGCGCCATTGCGCCAAGGTTTCCCCGCTGATTTGCGGATAGCTTTCCGGCAACATCAAACCGCCGTCGGGTGCCAATCCCATCAATAAAACTTCACTAAATGTTTTATGTGCGGTCGCGCCGCGTGTGCTGATATATTTCATGGTTATTTTTCTTAATGCTTATAAGTTGTTCAAATCATATTTTCAGACGGCCTGTTGTCAACACAGGCCGTCTGAAAAAAAATCAATTAAATAAACGCTTCACGCAAGCATTCACGGTTTTTGACGTTACCGACGCGACTGCCTGCGGACGGGTGGCCGGATTCAATGCCTGCAATAATTCGTTGGCGGTTACCTGATTAGGTACTTCTTCACTGGCACACCCGCAAATTTTATTTTCCCAGTCCCGCTGCTGTTCTGCCGACATGGCCAAAGCAGCCAAACGCCATTCGTTGCGGTTATTCAGCTCGGTACGGCATTGGTTGTCAACCGCCGCTTTAATCAGCGACTGCCCCATTCCGCCGGCGCCCGTATTCAAGCCGCCATCGGCCGCACATGCTGCTAATAATAACGCTAAAGCGGCTACTGTTATTTTTTTCATATTCTATTTCATCCTTTAATAAACGCAATAAAAACGTATCTGTTCAGTGTTCAGTATATTGTTACCCTGCTGTTGCCCATATCCGCAGGCCGTCTGAAAATAAACGGATATTATTGTACAACATCATGCCGCTACTGACACATTATTGATAATAAACTTCGTTGGTCTTACGCTCAAAACAAAAACATCATATCCTACAATACAATATATACCAATGATTCATTCACTATATAATATAAGCCGTCTGAAACGAAAGCTGCCGCCATGCCTGATTTGTTTACCCGCGAACCCGATGCCCCACTGGCCGAACGCCTGCGCCCCCACACGCTTGACGAAGTGGTCGGACAACAGCATTTAATCGGTGCCGGCAAACCGCTGCGTGTCGCCGTTGACGGTGGCAAACCCCATTCTATGCTGTTGTGGGGGCCGCCGGGTGTGGGTAAAACCACTTTGGCGAGAATTCTTGCCCAAAGTTTCAATGCCCAATTCCTGCCCGTTTCCGCCGTTTTTTCCGGTGTCAAAGATATTCGCGAAGCCATCGATAAAGCGCAAATAGCCTTGCAACAAGGTCGCGCCACGATTTTATTTGTCGATGAAGTCCACCGTTTCAACAAAGCGCAACAAGATGCGTTCTTACCCTATGTGGAAAGCGGCCTGCTTACCTTTATCGGTGCCACCACCGAGAACCCCTCGTTTGAAGTCAATCCCGCCCTACTCAGCCGCGCCCAAGTTTATGTTTTACAACCCTTAAGCAACGAAGACCTAAAAACGCTGATAAACAAAGTATTCGCCCTACCAGAATACAACGGCTTCAGCCTGACCGATGACGCGCAAACACTACTTATCAATACCGCCGACGGCGATGCCCGCCGCCTGCTAAACCTGCTTGAACAATTATTGCGTGCGGCCGACACCCAAAACACAAAAACACTTACCCCCGAATTTTTAGCCGAAAGCCTAGGCACCCAAATCCGCCGTTTCGATAAGGGCGGCGAAAGTTTTTATAACCAGATTTCCGCGCTGCACACATCCGTTCGCGGCTCCCACCCCAATGCCGCCTTATACTGGCTCTGCCGCATGCTCGATGGCGGTGCCGATCCGCATTACCTTTCCCGCCGTATCGTGCGCATGGCTTGGGAAGACATCGGCTTGGCCGACCCCCGCGCCATGCAAATCGCCAATGATGCCGCCACCACATACGAACGCCTCGGTTCACCCGAAGGCGAGCTGGCACTCGCCCAAGCCGTGCTGTATCTGGCTGCGGCCGCAAAATCCAATGCCGGATACCGTGCCTATAACGAAATGCGTGCATTCGTTAAAGAACACGCCAGCGACGAAGTACCCGTACATTTACGCAACGCACCCACCAAACTCATGAAAGAATTGGGCTATGGCAAAGCCTATCGCTATGCCCATGACGAGCCCAACGCCTATGCCGCCGGCGAAACCTATATGCCGGACGGCCTGCCCGAACCCGATTTTTACCGGCCCGTTCCACGCGGTTTGGAAATCAAAATCGGCGAAAAACTGGCATGGCTGAAGCAGCTTGATGATGAATCGTCAACATCTTAAATCACAATAGGCCGTCTGAAAGATTTTCAGACGGCCTCATAGATTATATTCACCATTCAACACTTTAAAATGATTTCAATAAAATATCCCAATCTATTCGGTCTTGCCAAACCACGCACGGCAAACTAAAGTAATCATATTCCCAACATTCCACCAATCAACCGATATGTTATTTATCTTATCCCCCGCCAAAAACCTCAACGAAAAAGACCCCGCACCTGTTTCCGAATACACCCTCCCCGATTTACTCGATCAGGCGGAAAAACTGATGGAAGAAGTGCGTTTATTATCGCCGCAACAGCTTGCCGAGCTTATGCACGTTTCCGATAAAATCGCCCTGCTCAATGCTGAACGCAATACTGTTTGGCATACGCCTTTCACACCGGAAAACGCTAAACAGGCGGTTTATATGTTTAACGGCGACGTTTACGAAGGCTTGGATGCGCCCTCATTAAACCAGCAGGCCGTGAACTACCTACAAACCCATGTACGCCTGCTTTCCGGCCTGTACGGTCTGCTCCGCCCGCTGGATCTGATGCAGCCCTACCGCTTGGAAATGGGTACTGCCTTTGCCAATGCCCGCGGTAAAAACCTGTATGAATTTTGGGATAACCGCATTACCGACCTGCTGAATAAAACCTTAGCCGACTTAGGGGACAACACCCTAATCAATCTTGCTTCCCAAGAATATTTTAAAGCCGTCCGCCCCAATAAACTCAATGCCCGTTTGATTACCCCTATCTTCAAAGATGAAAAAAACGGCAAATATAAAATCATCAGCTTCTATGCCAAAAGAGCGCGCGGTTTGATGGTGCGTTATGCTGCCGAACACAATATTAGCGAGGCCGAACAGCTCAAAGATTTTGATTATGAAGGTTATGCGTTTAATGATGCGGCATCCAATAAAAACGAATGGGTATTTTTACGCCAAGAACAATCCAAATAAAAACAAAAAATTAATCTGCCAATCTGCTAAAAAGCTTGGCAATCGGCCATTTTTCCGTTACTATCCCCGCTTTCAAGAAACGGAAGCGTGGCAGAGCGGTTTAATGCAACGGTCTTGAAAACCGTCGAGGGTTGATAGCCCTCCGTGAGTTCGAATCTCACCGCTTCCGCCAATCTTGATTGCTGTTATTTTATGTTATGGAAGCGTGGCAGAGCGGTTTAATGCAACGGTCTTGAAAACCGTCGAGGGTTGATAGCCCTCCGTGAGTTCGAATCTCACCGCTTCCGCCAGACAATAAAAAATCCCAAGAAATCATATCTTGGGATTTTTTATTGTCTGGCCAAAATTTTCCTGTATTCCTGTATCCTGTATTCCTGTAAAAGATAACTGAGTTTTCATATAAGCAATCCGGTTACCTTTTATGAAGCCGCTAAAGAAAAATTTCTTTAGCGGCTTCATCCAAACAATCTAATATATTGAATTACTTTCTCAAGATCTTAGCGTTTCAGGAGCTTCAGGTGAAACCAAACGTGTTAATGGAGTGCCTGTTAAGTCGATATCACCAAAACGCGGATGTTTATTATTCCAATCGGCGACACCTTTTCTTAAAGACTCCGGATTATCACTGATAAAGTTCCACCAGAATATTGTTTTATGAGGCAAAGGCTCGCCACCGATTAAAATAATATGCGAACCGGCTTCAGCCTCAATACGAATCACATCGCCAGCTTGGGTTTCGCTGAAGACCAATAACTCTTCAGGAGTAACTTGCTCATCATTACCGTTAACCTGCCCTTTAATCACGAAAATGCCATATTCCCAACCTGCTTCAAGAGGCACTTCAATGGTTTTGGCATCATTAAAAGTCATATCTACACCGACTAACGGGCTATGCTGTTTCGTAGGTGCGGTATGGCCGTCAAAGGTACCCGTTGTCACAATATAATCAACGCCGTCTTTGCTCCATTGTGGTAATTCCTCATAATGATTGAAGCCCGGCTCAATTTCTTTATTTAGCGGCAAAGCAATCCAAAATTGCACCGCATGCATAGATTTTTCACCTTCTACAGATTGTTCGGTATGGCTGATGCCCCGATTGTCACCCGTACCGGCAGTCATCAGGCTAACCTGCTTAGGTGATACCATCTGACGGTTACCCAAACTATCTCTATGCCACTGGTGACCGTCTAACATCCAAGTGAAAGTTTGCAGATTGATATGCGGGTGCGCGCCTACTTGCATACCGGCATCGTCCGGGCCGAATTCGGCAGGGCCGATATGGTCAAGAAAGCACCAAGCCCCAACGGTGCGACGGCTTCTCTGCGGCAATAAGCGATTAACCGGAATGCCGCCGACATCTTTCACATGGGCAGTAAATTTCTCAATATTCATGATTTGAATTCCTTATTATTTATTATTAATCGTTAATTAAAAACATTAACCCGTTATTAGATTTAAAGGCCGTCTGAAACATTCAGACGGCCTCTGAACATTATCCTAATGGATAGATGAAAGTACAATCTTTAATCCGGCTTTTTTACACGGCCCAGCAAGAGCAGCCTAAAGCACCGAAAAATCCTTGCAAATCGGATACCGGCGCATTAGATGCCCAAGCACGGGCATGGTCATGGCCATGTAAACCGCAGGCATTTGAGCAACCACAAGAAGCAATCGCTTGTTGGCGCATCGGAGCCAATGAGTTTTTACCTGCGCCTTTAGGGTCACCCCAAGCGGCATAGCCACGGTATTTATTCACCGGAGACCAATCAGGCATAGCCGGTGGCAACGGTGTATCGAAATCGGCAAAGATGCCTGCGCCGTAAACAATACGACCGCCGACAACGGTTAAATCCGAAGTCATGAAAGGAATTTCATCTTCCGGAACAGTGAAGAAGTCTTTATTCGGCACAATCATATCTGCCAAATGTCCCACTTCAATGCGACCGCGGCTACCTTCTTCATTGGAGAACCAAGTAACATTCTCGGTCCACATGCGCAAAGCAGTTTCACGGTCAAGCAAATTGGCTTGCGGATAAAGCTTCATACCACCTACGGTTTTACCGCTAATCAACCATGCCAATGATACCCACGGATTGTAGGAAGCTACACGCGTCGCATCCGTACCTGCAGAAACTTTCACACCACTATCTAACATGCGTTTGATAGGCGGCGTATGTTCTGCAGCAGCGGCACCATAGCGCTCGGCAAAATATTCACCCTGATAAGCCATACGGTGTTGTACAGCAATACCACCACCTAATTCGGCAATACGGTCAATATTTTTTTGTGTAATCGTTTCAGCATGGTCAAAGAACCAATGAATACCATCAAGCGGAATATCACGGTTTACTTTTTCAAATACATCTAATGCTCGACTGATGGTTTCATCATAAGTCGCATGTAAACGCCACGGCCATTTGTTTTGAGCAAGAATACGGACAACTTCTTCAAGATCTCCTTCCATTTCAGGCGGCATTTCAGGACGCGGTTGACGGAAATCTTCAAAGTCGGCCGCAGAGTACACCAACATTTCACCGGCACCGTTATGTCTGAAATAATCATCGCCTTGTTTATATTTAACCGAAGAGGTCCAATTCAGAAAATCTTCTTTTTCTTCTTTCGGTTTTTGTGTAAACAAGTTATAAGCGATGCGCACGGTTAATTGATTTTCATCGGCTAGTTTTTGGATAACCTCATAATCATCCGGATAGTTTTGAGAACCACCACCTGCATCAATAATACCGGTTACACCCAAGCGGTTTAACTCCCGCATAAAATGACGGGTTGAATTCACCTGATAGTCAAACGGCAGTTTCGGGCCTTTAGCCAAAGTTGCATATAAAATACCTGCATTAGGTTTGGCCAACAATAAACCGATGGGATTACCGTTACTATCACGTTTTATTTCACCCCCCGGAGGCTCTGGGGTATCTTTAGTGTAGCCGACCACACGCAAAGCCGCAGCATTTAATAAGGCACGATCATACAAATGGAGGATAAAAACCGGTGTATCCGGAGCAATCGCATTAATTTCTTCCAATGTAGGCAACCGTTTCTCAATAAACTGATGCTCGGTAAAACCGCCTACAACACGAACCCATTGCGGTGCAGGTGTAATATCCACTTGTGCTTTGAGCATAGCCATTGCATCCGCCAAAGAACGTACACCATCCCAACGCAATTCCATATTGTAGTTAAGGCCGCCACGGATAACGTGTGTATGGTTATCAAACAAACCGGGTAAAACGCTGCGTCCTTGCAGGTTTACAATACGCGTTGCATCTCCAGCCAAGGACAAAACATCCTGATCATTGCCAACGGCAGTAAAACGACCGTCTTTAATAGCAACTGCAGTGGCAGTAGGCTGACCGCGGTTTAATGTTGTAATATCGGCATTGTGAAAAATAATATCAGGCGCTGTCATAAATATTCCTTTCTAGTCTGAACGACTTTCAATGATGGTTAGCGGCCATGGTTAAATAACTTATACCAATATATATGACACCACAGCCCCTAGCGGCCTATTATTCATAACATAATAAGCAAAAAGCCCAATCCTGCTTATATTCAGGGTTTTTCAGCAGACTGTGCTTTATTTTGATCTTGATTTTGATCTACCGTAGTTTCACTTACCACAGCAGCAGTCTCTTGTCGGGAAAACAATTGTTTCGCAAAAGGAACTGCTTGTTCGCCAATCAACATGCCTAACAGACCTATCAATGCCACTACTGGAGGAGCGGGTGAACGTACGTTCAATAATCCGTAAAGTATGCCTGCCAATATACCGACAGCCAGTGAAACCAAATAGAGTTTCATAATCTATCCTACTCATTGAAATGTGTAATATTCAAATTTTTTTAATACAAATTAAATTACAAACCACAATATTACAGGTTAGTAATATTAAAAACATAAACTTTATTGAAAAATAAACCCAACTGCTCATTCAACTTTATATATGTAAGTTAAATCATGCCAAGTTGGGTTTATTGTTATACGCTAATTTTTACAGCTTATTTATTGGCAGGATTCGGACCAATCCGTTCTCCATGTTGTACACGTTCCGGTGCTTTATGTACCATAGTGTAAGCATAATCCACGCCCATACCATAGGCACCTGAATGCTCTCTTACAACATCCATTACTGCATCGTAAGTATCTTTACGCGCCCAGTCACGTTGCCATTCGAGCAATACTTGTTGCCAAGTAACAGGAACGATACCTGCTTGAACCATGCGATCCATAGCATATTTGTGTGCATCTACAGAAGTACCACCGGATGCATCGGCAACCATGTAAATTTCATAGTCCCCTTCCAATGCTGCGCATAATGCAAAAGAAAGATTACATACTTCAGTCCACAACCCGGCAACAACTACTTTTTTACGGCCGTTTTTTGCCAAGGCATCACGCACGTTTTGATCATCCCAAGAGTTCATGGAAGTACGCTCAAGAATTTTGTTTTCTGGGAATACAGCCAATAATTCAGGGTAAGTATGACCTGAGAACCCTTCTGTTTCTACAGTAGTAATAGTGGTCGGAATATTGAAAATCTTAGCGGATTTAGCCAATGCAACCACATTGTTTTTCAGTACTTGACGATCGATAGATTGAACACCAAATGCCATTTGAGGTTGATGATCAATGATAATTAACTGGCTGTTTTCTGGTGTTAAAAGCTCTAAATATTTGTTTGACATTACAAACTCCTTAAATGATGTGAGCATAAGGATTAAAAGCAGAAACAGCAATAATCATGTAAAGATCAGTAATCTCTTATACATATATTATTGCTGTTCTGGCCGGGCTGCCTTATGTCAGCCCTAATATATAAAATTACAAGTATAAAAGATTACAGGCCATAAACTTTCAGGCGTTCTTCTACAGGGGCAAATGCTTTTTCACCTGCAGGAGCATCAATACCACCGAATACTAATTGTGCACGCAATGTCCAGTTTGCAGGAACATTCCAAGCTTTAGCCACTTCTTCATCAATGATCGGATTGTAGTGTTGTAAGTTACCGCCGATATTGGCAGCGGCCAATGTAGACCATACGGCATATTGGTGCATGGCATTGGTATGCTCGGCCCAAATCGGGAAGTTAGCAGCATAAGCAGCAAATTGTTCTTGCAAGCTTTCAACAACGTTTTTATCTTCGAAGAACAATACGCTACCGGCAGCAGCTTTAAACATATTCAATTTATCTTCAGTAGGTTTGAAGCTTTCAGCAGGTACGATTTTACGCAATTCTGAAATAGCAATGTCCCATAATTTTTCATGTTCTGCGCCAAACAATACAACAACGCGGGTTGATTGTGAGTTGAAAGCAGAAGGTGTGTGTTTTACTGCATGCTCAATTACTTGAGCAACTTCTTGTTTGCTTACAGGCAAGTTTTTGTTCAAAGCATAAACAGAGCGACGAGTTTCTGCAGCTTGTTGTAAAGTTTGTACTAAAGACATTTTTGTTTCCTTTGTTTCAGTTGTTACAGGTTGAGTAGAATTTTGTCCGAGATTTTTTTCAGACGGCTTAAAAATTCGGCTTAAAAATTTTAACATTTTATTTCATATTCCTATTGGTTAGTTCAATTGGTTAATATTAGCTTTAATATCCATCGGTACATCCATTAGCAAAATTTCTGCATCACCCACTGCTTTTACATCGAAACCATCTATATCCCATAGGCCTAAGCCATCACGTTCACTTAAAGGCATTCCACCAACTTTGGCTTTTCCTTTTATTATAAAAATATAAACACCATTGCCTTTGCGTTTCACATCATAGCGCCTTTGGGTGCCGTCTGAAAATTTGGCTAATGAAAACCAAGCATTTTGATGTATCCATACGCCTTCATCATCTTCATTCGGCGATAAAATCTGTTGAAACTCATTTGGTTTTGCTTTATCAGCAACAGTGATTTGTTGATACCGAGGCTTAACGCTATTTTTGCGAGGCAACAACCATATCTGCAACAATTTTACAGCACTATCCGGATTAGCATTCATCTCACTATGAACAACACCGGTTCCTGCTGACATAACCTGTACATCACCATTTTTAATAATACTACCATTCCCCATACTGTCTTTATGCATCAAATCACCAGCAAGAGGAATGGAAACAATTTCCATATCACGATGCGGATGTGCACCAAATCCTTGACCGCCTTCAATGAAATCATCATTTATCACGCGAAGCACACCAAAACTCATGCGTTCAGGATTGTAATAATCAGCAAAACTGAAAGTGTGTGCACTTTTAAGCCAACCGTGATTAGCAAACCCTCGAGAACCTGCCGGATGGTAGACTGCTTGCATGATATTTCCTATCTATTATATTTTGTATTTTTTATAAGCTATTTAGATGAAGCTTTAAAAGTAATCCAAGCGATTAACCATAGATAGCATTATAAGTAAGTTTCATAACCCGTCAAAGCACAAACACGAAAAGCAGTATCAACACAAAAGAAAGAATAGCCGTAAAATTTAATCAATTATAAAGTATAAATTAAAACAAGTAACTACCTTAAGCTAAATAAGGTAGTTACGATTTTTTATAAATCAGAATGTAAATCAATCCAAACAAAAATCTAACTAAGAAAATAATAACACTTTAACACTAAATCCAATAGAAAGAAGAAATTTTTAGCATGTAAACCAGATAGAAATACTTCTTAAATTAGAATTTAATATATTAAATAAACAGTTAGGATATCAAACACCCCTTAATAAAATAGTGTACACCATCCTATGCAACTGAAATAGGAGCACACCACCCTAGTTTCAAGAGAAATCTAACGTGCAAACAGTAACCACGCCACTTTATTGGCAGTTTCCAAATCTAAAGCAAATGTTTTTTGTTCGTGACCATGTGCACTTTGCCAAGTATTCAACTGTTCAGAGCAAGAAAAGAAATGCATCAGATTACAGCAACTGCATGACCAATTATGGTTATTTTCCAAATCCGTATGCAATACATGAATATCATTACCGCCCTCTAACACATCAATACGCCCCGCATGCATAGCAAGCACAATTTTCTCACCGCATGACTCACATTCGCTTTCAATACGGATATCTTCACCAAAAGCATAATGAAACCCTAAAGCATCAATCGCACACATAGCATAAGCTTCACGACCATCAGCAAAAATAACCCGTTTATTCGTCGCCAATCCTGAAACCGGATAAGCAGCAACCACTGCATCACCGGCCAATGCCAATATATTACGCTCGGCTAAATTTTGCAGTATTTCCCGATTAGGCGCATCGGCCAGCGGATAAGCATTACGGCTGGCGATCATAGCCTGCATCACGTTTTCCCTTATCGTATTTTCTTCCAATGACAAGCGTGCGACCATAGGACGTGTAAAATAATCACGAATAGAAATGGCTTGTTGCATTATACCCTCCAAAAAATGTAATGTTATAACAATACGCTTATAACAATATTACTACTATATTTCATCCAGGTATATCATCATTACCAACATTATTTATGCCGACTATTTAAAAAAATCCATATCTACCAAAATTATGTCAAATAAATTATAAGACACTACAACACCCTCTTAATAACTACATATTTTGAAATGAAAAGATACTGTTTTATTTTTAAAATAAATTCTATTTTTCCATAGATTCCGAGCATTGCTGTTGCATGTGACAACGCACATACAACCATTTCAAACCATCAAGCAGTGCCGGTAACACACTGGTCGCATGCGTTTCCGCATCATAAATACGCACCTCCGTATCTACTTTTTTTTCAGGTAACTCTGAAAGACGACGCTCCAATAATAACGTTTCCCGAATCATGCCTCGACGCGTTAATATATTTTGACGTTCCTGATTTTGTGCCAAATGAGGAGCTATTTTTTCCTCATACTCACCTACGGTCAAACGTACACCGACAGTTTGTTTTACCTGATTAATATTTTTTAAGAACTTTGGCCAGTCTTGCCAAATACGTTGCTGATTCCACCATATCGAAGGACTGGCAACCAAATAATTTTGAAAACTATTGGGATGGTTAAACAATGTATACAGGCCGAATAAGCCGCCATAAGAATGACCAAATAAACTTTGCCAATCTTGATTCACATGAAAGCGTTTAGCGATATCTGTTTTCAATTCATCTTGTAGGAACTGATAAAACCGCTCGGCACCACCAAACTTTTTATTACGGCGGTCACCGGTATTTTGATAATTTTCAGACGGCGGGGTGTAATCCTCCGCCCTCGCTGCTACATTCAATAATTTCCCGTTCGGATAGCCGATACCGACAATCAACATGGGAACCGTATTATTCTCCATTGCCCGCATAACCATACCTTCGGCAGCCATTGCCGCTACGGGAAATAGTGCATCACCATCTAAAACATACAATACGGGATAACCACCTTCCGGCTCCGCACCTGTTGCAATAACTTGGACACGATATGTTTTACCGGTGTGACGGCTTGTCAATGTATATTCTTTTGCACCTACTAATTTTGCATCACTCATAAAACTCATTTTATCAGGCTGGGTTTGCGCAAAAACCAATGGCATCCCCAGCCCTAAAATAACAACGATAAACGTTATTTTTTTTAAAATATTACCAAGCATAATTTAAGCCTAATACCACGCTGCGGCGACTACCCGGGAAACATTGCGTGGTCGTTGAATTGCCTTCCAAACCACGGCTGAAACAGCCTCCATAATGTTCCTTATCGGTTAAGTTATGCACATTCAGCGAAGCTACCGCACCCTTCAAATTCGGACTAATATGGCCTAAATTATAACGTGCGCCAAGATCAATTAATGTTTTAGACGGTACTTTAAACGTATTGGCAACATCGGCATAGCTAGATGACACATAACGCACACCGGCAGCCAATTCCAGATTTTGATTTAAAAACGCATATTGTGCCCATAACGATGCCATTGTTTTAGGCACCCCTACCGGCTGTTTACCGGCCTCTTCAGCAATATTGGTACGGCTTACCTTCGGGCGCAGCCAAGTGCCTGTTGCAATCGTACTCAAACGATCATTTAAATCCATCCGTGCTTCAAGTTCCAAACCACGCACCTGAACCTGACCGGTTTGAATACGGGCATTGGGATTGGCACCCGGACGTACATCCTTAGTCAATACATTATCTCGGGTCAAATCAAAAGCCGAGCCGCTAAATAATGCTCGCATACCTTGCGGACGGTATTTCAAGCCCGCCTCCCACTGCTTAGCCGTGGTTGGCAAAAACGGATCACCAAACGGATTGGCATCAACGGTGGGTTCAAATGAAGTGGAATAACTCAAATAAGGGGATACACCCGAAGCAAACCGATACATGACACCGGCTTGATAAGTGGTTTTACTATCGGTCAAATTGGTATCGGTAGTACGTCTGCGTGCGGGCAAAACATCAACGGTATCGCGCGTACGCACTTTATCATGACGCAAACCTAACTGCGCCAACCACGGCCCGGCTTCAATTTGATCTTGCAGATAAATCCCCCATTGGCGTTGTTTATGGTTACTGTCACTATTCCACGGTGGTGTAGGAATGTTGCTTGGTTGCGGATTGCTGGTATCAACCGGCGGTACCATTGCACCACGCAAATTACCCAATAAACGATCGGAACGTGTATCGAAATAATCCAAACCGGTATTCAAACTGTGTTGTACCGATCCGGTATGGAAACGGAACCGCCATTGCATATCGGCACTCAAGCCACGCGCATGCTCATCCGCAGCCGTAGATGTACGCGACCAGTTACTACCCGACAAATAAGCCAACAACGATGTATTACGGAAAGAAGACCGACCTTTTGAATACAAAAGATTATGCTGAAACGATATATTGTCATTAAAACTATGAGAAAAACGATAGCCCAAAGTATAATAATGACGGTTATAACGTTCAAAATCACGATCGCCTAAAAACTCGTGGCGCGGCACATTGCCGGCAGGGTTATCAATTAACGTACCTAATGCGGGCAATGAATTATACTCGCCACCCTCCGGATCTCGTTGCCAAAATGCATGGGCAGTCAACTCTGTTTTCGGGCCGATTTTCCATGTAACCGAAGGTGCCAACGCGTAGCGTTTTGTTTTCAAATCGGTTTCAGATTCGTTATAGCGGTATACACCGCCCAACCGTACCGCCACTTTTTCTTCCCCGCTCGGCCCTAACGGCTGATTAACGTCGAAACCAAGAACCCGTTGCTGATTATTGCCCAATCTAGCTTCTACCTCACCTCCGGGTGTAAAGTGAGCACGTCTACTAATTTGGTTTACCATACCACCCGGGCTGATTTGCCCGTATTGCACCGAGTTTGCCCCGCGTACAACATCAATACGTTCCAACAAAAACGGATCCACATTGGGATTCAGATAACTCAATCCCCGTGCCAAACGTTGACCATCCAAGTATTGAACAAAATTGGCCTCCCTACCAAAACCACCAAAACCACGCATAAAAATACTATCGTAGCGGGTACTGGTTCTGGATTCGGAATAAACACCCGGTGTATAACGTAAAGCCTGAGCAACTGTTTCATCACCCTGATCCCGCATTTGATCACGGGTGATTACCGATATTGATGCCGGAGTGTGGTCAATCCGAGTATCCGTCTTCGTTGCCGTCGCACTACGGATAGCCACTACACCCGGAGGGGATTGCCACGCCGACGGTCGTTGAGCCGTAATAGTGACACTTTCCAACTCAACTGTCGGCTCATCATCCGCATATACGGATGTCACACCGCCCAACATCAACAAGGTCAAACACAAAGGCTTCATAGAAAATTGGGAATAATTCATTTTCAGCACCATATTTAATGAATTTTGTCTGTTAAATTATATTTTAAATAGAATTGATTATCAATAACTTTTAAATACTAATTTAATTAACTATTACAAAGAAATAGACTGAAAAATTGAAAAAATATATGCTATCGGGTTTGAAATATATGTGATTTTTATGTTAATTAAATATAAATACTTGGTAAAAATAGCGGCTATTCAAAGTATGACCATAAAAAATTGGCGACAGCTCAAAATATGGGAAATTTCCTAGATAGATGAAAAATAATTTATACCTACACGTCTAAAAAATAATATTGAACCTTTCTTGTTAGCATCCAATACAATTCAAAAACTGACTGTTGTCTAATCAATACAATGTCCACAAATGCCTTACACGCCTAATCAACATCAGCTCAATACTTAGTATTAAATATCATAACGGAATAAAGCCAAAATCCTGTATTTCAGAAATACTACATCCTTTAGACTCACATATTTCTTTTTGAGCAATGATATTATCAACCCTCAAAATAACAACAGAATACCCTACATATATAGGGCTTTCAGTCACTTGTAACCAACCAGCTCCAATATTCCATTCACCTATACCCTGCTCCAGCGCCATAGCATGCTCACCTAAAAGCTTTGTATACCATTTCCGTAATACAGAATAATCATGAACATGGATTACAGTAATCACACCATTAAAATAATATTTATGCATTTTTATCCCGCCTTTTAAAATAGCCATCAATAATGAGACGGAACCTGTTTTTAATTCAGATTATTGCGAACATTCAAAATATACAGATTGCCAAAATGTTTCTTATCAGCATGATATGCCCAATAAACATATGAAATATTCAATACATGCACAAAAAGTAATCAATTAAGAATAAAGGCCGTCTGAAAACTTTCAGACGGCCTTTATTCTTAAACGTAATAATCTGTATCTGTACCGATAATATGCCTTTTTTCAAAAGCATATGTCCCACCATACGCAATACGAGACCAAATGGTTTCAGCCCGATAATAGACATAGCCGTTAGCTTGGTACTGTGCGCAAGCGCTATAACATTAACGCCTTAAGGCAAGCAGTAACACGCCGCTCGCCACAAACACAATCCCCAGCCATTCTTGCGCACTAGGTCGCTCTTTGAGAAAAATAACCGCCATCAGCGCAACCAATACCAAACTGAATTTATCGACCGGTGCCACTTTCGACGCATCACCAAGCTGTAAAGCTTTGAAATAAGCGAGCCATGATGCGCCGGTCGCCAACCCGGATAATACGAGAAAACCCCAGTTTTTCACACTAAGCGTCGCCGGATTTTGCCATTTGCCGCTATAACTTAAAAAAAGCGCTAAAGCCGCGACAATCACCAATGTACGGATAAAAGTAGCAAAATCAGAATCAATTCCTTGTAAACCGACTTTAGCAAAAATGGCGGTAAGTGCCGCAAAAACGGCGGATGTTAACGCCCAAAATAACCAACCGTGTTCAGCCATTATTCCTCCTATACACATACCATACCGGATTTTCGAGTAGCAATATTATGCTATTTAAATTCTACTGCTTATAAGTCATTGTAACAATTGTATATTATTGAAAGGAAACAAAGATTTAAGAATAATTCATTTCGATATCATGTGTTTAAATTATATTTAAAGTAAAATTGATTATCAATAAAATTTAATTCCGATTAAATCCATTATTACAACCAAATAAACACAAAGCCGTCTGAATAATTCAGACGGCTTTGTGTTTATTTTATAATAACAATTAAGCAGATAACGTACCTTTCGTTGAAGGCATACGACCGGCCATACGATCATCAAACTCAACAGCCATACGCAATGCCCGGCCAAATGCTTTAAATATGGTTTCAGCCTGATGGTGGGCATTCTTGCCGCGTAGATTATCAATATGCAATGTCATCATACTGTGATTCACCAAACCGGCAAAAAACTCACCAAATAAATCCACATCAAATCTACCTATTATCGCACGGGTATACTCTACGTTATAAGACAAACCCGGACGGCCGGACAAATCAATCACAACACGGCTTAAAGCCTCATCCAGCGGCACATAAGCATGACCATAACGGCGGATGCCAGCTTTGTCACCCAAAGCCTGTTTCAGTGCCTGCCCCAAAGTAATACCGATATCTTCTACTGTATGGTGATCATCAATATGCAAATCACCTTTACAGGTAATATCAATATCAATCAAACTATGACGTGCAATCTGATCCATCATATGTTCTAAAAATGGCACACCGGTATCAAAATGACTCTGCCCTGTCCCATCTAAATTAATGGCAACCGAAATTTGTGTTTCGCTTGTATTGCGGTTAACAATTGCTACACGCCCTTCGGCAGACTGAAAATCCAATACCGGTAGATCGCTATGGGATATGGCAGATACGGCCGCTTCTTTTTTACGCTGTTCCGCTTCAGAATCATGTTCGCGATTCATCCAACCTTTACGTTTACCCATGCCACTTTCAAGCTTAGCCAATAATGAGGCTCTAATCCCCCGTCCGTTTTCATCATTACTTTGTATTTCCAAACGGCGTTTGATTTGCGACAACGATGCCGAATTATCATAACCGCAACGGCGGGCCAATTCAGCCATCGAACCGGCTTCTTTAATCAGCAGTAATAAGTTTTGCAAATGGAGTTGTGTTTTGTTCATAACTGTTTCCAAAAATGTTGTCATTAAATTGATAAAAATCAGTAACGTTATTCTTTAAATTAACATTCAAAATAACTTTTATCTTTCGTCATATAGCTTATTAAAAACATTGATTACAGCATTATTCTCTTCAGGTGATCCTACAGTAATACGCACACATTCGTCTAAAAGAGGATGCACACCATGTAATTTTTTAATCAAGATTTTATTTTGTTTTAATGTTTCATAGAGTAACCCGGCATCAGGCACCCTGACCGTCAGGAAATTAGCTTCACTGGGGAAAACGTTCAGACGGCCTATTGCCGACAATGCTGCCAATAGCCTTTCCCGCTCTTTTTTTAATTGTCCAATCGTTTCAGCAATCTTTTCCGAATGTTGCAAAGCAAATTTAGCCGTTGCCAAACTTAATTGATTCATATTGTAAGGCGGCGTGATTTTTGCCAACTCATTAATCACCGTAGCAGCGCCAGAAGCATAACCGATACGCAAGCCGGCAAAACCAATTTTGCTGATAGTACGCATCACAATTAAATTTTCAATGCTGCCTGCCTGAGGAAGAAAACTATCGCGGCTAAACGCACCATATGCCTCATCCACTACTACAATACCCTTGGCGGCACGGATGATTTGTTCCACTTCTTCCCGCTCGAAACATACCCCGGTCGGATTGTTCGGATATGCAATAAAAATTAAAGCCGGATTATGCTTTTCAATGGCTGCCAAAACCGCCGTTAAATTCAAGGTAAAATCATCATTCAACGGAACACCGACATAATTCATACCATACAGAACGGCATTGTGCTTATACATCACAAAGCTTGGTTCCACCGCCAAAACCGTTGCTTCAGGTTTAGCAACCAGCATAGTAAGCAACTGGATTAATTCGTCGGAACCGTTCCCCAACGCAATTTGAGCGGCATCCGGAATATTAAATGCCTGCCGCAGCGCTTCTTGTAATCCGCTGGTAGCCGGATTGGGATAAAGGTGAATAGGTGCTTGAGACAACAACTCAAGCCATCGTCTTTTAAGTGTTTCATCACTTGAAAACGGATGATACGGGCTTTCCATAGCATCCAATTTAATAAAGCCTTCCGGCAACTCTGCAACCTGATACGCCGTTAACGCTTGAATATCGTCGCGTATAAAATCAGATAATATCGTCATATCCGCATTATTCTTTCTTCGATTATATTCATTAACTTTTTATTCAGACATCAATAAAAAAGCCGTCTGAAAAGAATGATTTTATTATTATATAGACAAAACAGTTACACCCGCCATTACTCTTAAGACTTATAGCAAACGTTTCACATTTTTTTACCCAATCAATATTTAGTATTAATAATACATTCCGTTTAATTATTTTTTATCCTAAAAATAATTAAACATAGTAAAAAACAAACTTTTTCTAAATAAAAAATTAATATACACTATTTGGATTCATTATAGCACCACATATATTACTTTATATCAAATACGATGAAACAATGTTTTTTATTTCCAATGAAAAAAACGGGGTAGAATATCATCTGCCCCTCATCACAACCTGCTGTTTTTAATAATATAACTACATACAACTTTTCAGACGGCCTATAAATACAAATACTCAAGTACCAAAATACACCGTATCACCATCATCAATACGGCGTATCTGCCAATGGTATACCGCTTCCAATCGATCCGGCTGCATCACTTCCTCCGGCGTACCGGCTGCAACAATACTGCCTTTATCCAACAGCACAATATATTGGGCATAGCGTGCAGCCAGGTTTAAATCATGTAAAACCATAACCGCACTAAACTCATTTCGCCGAGTGTTCAAATAATGCATTAAACCGTGCTGATGACGGATATCGAGATGGTTACACGGCTCATCCAGTAACACGACAGGCGCTTTTTGCAATAATGCACGGACAATATTGGCGCGCTGCCGCTCACCACCGGAAAGCGTTTGAATCCGTTTTCCGGCCAAATCCTGCAAATCAAAATAAGTTAATAATTCGGTAATGTCTTCAGAAGATTTCGAGGCCGTCTGAAACGGCCATGCAGAGCCATTTTGAACACCCAGCCGCACATATTCTTCTAAAGTCAGCGGCATTTGATATTGGCCGTGCTGCCCTACCCACGCCACTTTACCCTGCTTCAATTGAGGCGGTACGGCATGATCGAATAAAGTAATTTCCCCCTTGCCCGCCAAGCCGATTAGCGCCTTCAACAAAGTGGATTTACCCGCACCGTTTGGCCCGATAACAGCAGTATGGCAACCGGCAGGAATATCCAGCTTATCAATAGTCAACAGGGTTTTATTTTTGGTTTCGACAAGCAGGTTACGGATACTGAAAGCAGTCTGCATAGTCATTTCCTCATCATCAAAACAGGCATTGCCTGATTTTTATTCAACAGACCTTATAAACGGTTACGCAACGGCCTTAAAAATAACCACATAAAGAACGGCCCGCCCAATAAAGCAATCACAATCCCTACCGGCAGATCCACCGGATAGGCAAACCATCTGGCCGCGCTATCCACCACCAGCAAGAAAACCGCACCGAGCCAGCCCGAAAGCAAAATCAGCTTACTGCGACGCCCGCCGACAGCTTGAGCCACCACATTCGGAATCATCATGCCGAGGAAGCCGATAATGCCCGATAGCGAGACCGCCGCACCGGTTAACAAAGCCGCACCCACCACCGTTTGCACGCGTACGTTGTTTACCGAAATGCCCATACTCACCGCAGTTTCTTCACCCAGCATCAGAATATCCAGCTTTTTGCCCACCAATACCAATAACAGCAAACCAGCCAACATCACGGCAAAAGCATACCATTGCGAAGTAAACCCCGCCTCAGACAAACTGCCGGAAAGCCATACCGTCGCACTACGCAACACCATGTCATCCGACAAAAACAAAATCAAGCTCACAATGGCGGCGGAAAAGGCACTCAACACAAAACCTAACACCAACAAGCCCAATGTGCCCCCGCCGATAAAACGGTGCACGCCCAAAATCAATAAGCAAACCGCCAAAGCGCCTAAAAAAGCCGCCAACGGTACGCCGATGGCACCGCCGCCCAATACCAGTACCACAATCACGCCTAAAGCAGCGCCACCCGAAGTACCAATCAGACTAGGGTCTGCCAAAGGGTTTTCAAACAATGCCTGCAAAGCCGCACCGGCCGCCGCCAAAGCCGACCCGACCAATAAAGCCGATATTACCCGCGGCAGACGGATAGCACGGATGGTTTCATCCATTTCATGCGGCATCTGCCAATCGCCGAAACCAATACCGGCGCAAAACCAAACAACCGCAATGGAAACCATCAATAAGAGAATAAGTGTTCGAGCTTTCATTATTTATCCCCACCAAATTCAATAAGGCCGTCTGAAATGATTTCAGACGGCCTTCCGAATCGGCTGGCCGTATTATTTTGCCAGCCCGTTCAATTTACGCACCACTTGCGGGGTATCCAAACCATAACGGAACATATCATTGGCTTTCCAGAAATAGATTTTGCCGTTTTTGGCCGCATTGCTTCCGGCTATCTCAGGGCGGGCGGCAAACTGTTTGGCACTGCCCACCAGCTTCATATTATGGTCGGCGATAATAATCACATCCGGCTTAGCTGCAATCCACGCTTCGCGCGTCAACGGTTTCATACCGTCAAGGTTAGATGCCGCATTAATACCACCGGCACTTCTGATAATTTCATCGGCTGCGGTATTTTTACCGGCAACAAGGCGGCCGTCATAACTAAATAAATAACGTTTGCCGTTTTTCGGCTGTTGCTTCATTTGTGCCTGCCATTTACCGGCTAGTGCATTGGCTTGCGCCGTTTTATTCATTAACCGGCCTACGGTACGAATGGCTTGCGGATAAGAAGCCAAATCGTCTTTAGGCGCCACATTCACTGCATTAACACCAACGCCTTTCAAACGGTCGAAAATACTGACAGGCTGAACCATCCACGAACCAATGGCCAAATCCGGTTTAGCCGCAATAATCGGTTCGACATTCAATTGGCGGTAAATACCGATAACCGGCTTATTTTTTACCGCCGGATTTTGAGTCGTTTGATCTCGGCCGACAATCTCATTGGTACCGCCCAAAGCCACCACAATATCGGTCACATCGGGCGACATCACCACAATACGTTGCGCATAGGCAGTTGGAAGCACCGCGCATAAAACGGCAACAGCAAATATGGTTTTTTTCATCTCTTTATATCCTTTAATTTTTAATTTGAATCGGTTTCAGACGGCCCCTGCCATAACGCATCGGTTATTTCACGCCATACCGCTTGTTCCGTTTCACCTTCTTTACGTTTACCAAACAACTGAATCACCGTTTTACGGCGGCTGTCGAAACCCTCGATACAGGTAATAAAGCCATCGCGTGTCGGACGGCGCACAATCCAGCTTTCAACGATTTCATCATCTTTCAAATGCATGCTGAAGCCTTCTTCTTTACCATCGAGTACATTCAAATAACCACGGGCACGAACAACATTATGAACTTTGCCGGTTTGAATCTGCACGATACCGCGGTTGCCCGAAAAAATCATAATTTCCATGCCTTTATCCCGCACTGCTTCCAGTGCCGCCTGCCAAACTTCCACGCCGACCTGCTTGGCTCCGCCGGGCGGGGCATGACGGTATGATTCCTGACGGTCGATACCGAATGTTTCCAGAATACCATTAAAATGATGCACATCCTTCAGCTCATTCCAACGCTCCTGAAAGGCTTTTTCATGCCCTTCAGCCAATCGGGGCATGGATACTTCAGGCAATTCACCCTTCTGAAATACCGGTTTGTCAGCCGTTTTAAACGCTTCGATAAAAGCATGCCATTCGGCATCCTTGTTTTCTTCAATTAAAAAAACCTTTTGAAGTGCCGTACCAAACTCATCATAGAATTGAATCGAACGGCTTACTTTGCCATGTTCGCCCACACTTTCCACCGCCAACACATGATGCCAACGGCTGGCGAAAATACGCAGATCGATACCGCCCGGGTTCACTGCAATACCCGAACTTTCGGATATGCTCACATTTTCATATAGACCCTGTTTTTCATGTACGCAAAGACTGTTGCGGACAATACTCTGTATCTGCCCCAACGTATGCAATTTCAACACAATACCGCGCACATTAGACTTACCGCCCAAATAAACCGTTTTAGGCGCATCGGCCATTAATTCACCTTCGCTCACACCTAAATCAGCCGCAGCCTCACGCGGAAAATACATACCTTGTTTATTTGCCTTATTCTCTTGGTATTGTTGCCAGAGATTCGCCATTAGTTTTTCCTTTTCTTTTACATCTATTATTTCAGACGGCCTCTTATGCTGCACAAGCACCATATAGCATTTAACATAAAAATGACATAATAATGGGCCGTCTGAAACACATTATCTTTATCCTTGCCAATATCACAATCTGCACGGGCAAAATACTGCCATCCGCTATCAAACCGGATACGACAAAGAAATCATTAAACCATTATCATCACTATTGCAAAACCCTAAAAATAGAACAATAGCTCTTGATAATGATTTGTATTTAATAACAGGGTATTTATAGCACAAAATCCAACTCGGCATGGCATGATTAAACAAAATTTTCCTAAATTATTCGTCATAGGCACGAATGCATTACCCATCAAAGATTAATAATCTATTCAATCGACAGGAAATTTTTCAGACGGCCTTGATTTTTCCACACTTAAACCTTATAACGCATATATCTATTTTTAATTTTATGAGAAATATAAAAACCGCATGACCCACACCGTTCACCTTCAATTCGATGATATCGACAATACCGTATTGCAACGCTTATGCGGCGCACTCGACCACAACCTCAACACCCTCGCCCAAGCGCTGGATATTGAAATCAGCCGACGTTTTTCCAACTTTACTTTTTTAGGCGAATTGGCACATGCCGGCCGCCGCGCCCTCATTGCACTGGCCGGACTTGCCGAAAAACGCGACTTGGAAGACAACGATATCCGGCTTGCCGCCGTCGAAGCCAAAACCGCCGATGAACAGCACCAAGAAAAGCACCACGATCAACAATATTATCTGCGTACCAAACGCGGCAGTATCGGCGGGCGGACACCCCGTCAAAACGGCTATATCCGCGCCCTACTCAACCATGATATTGTGTTCGGTTTAGGGCCTGCCGGTACGGGCAAAACCTATCTAGCTGTTGCCGCCGCCGTCGATGCGATGGAAAAACACCAAATCGAACGTATTATCCTCGTCCGCCCCGCCGTTGAAGCCGGTGAAAAACTCGGCTTTCTGCCGGGAGATTTAGCACAAAAAGTCGATCCCTACCTGCGCCCGCTTTACGATGCACTTTATGATTTAATGGGGTTCGACCGCGTCGGTAAACTGCTCGAAAAAGGCCTAATCGAAATCGCCCCGCTTGCCTATATGCGCGGCCGTACACTCAACGGCGCCTATGTGATTCTTGATGAAGCACAAAACACCACGCCCGAACAAATGAAAATGTTCCTAACCCGTATCGGATTCGGTGCCAAAGCCGTAATTACCGGCGATATCAGTCAAATCGACTTACCGCGCAATATCAAATCCGGTTTAAAAGATGCCAAAGAAAAACTGGCCGGAATCGAAGGCTTATATTTCCACACTTTCACCAGTGAAGACGTTGTGCGACATCCGTTGGTACAAAAAATTGTCGAAGCTTACGATGCGGCGGATGAAGCGGAAGCATAACGTTCCTAACCTATCTGTTTTCAAAGCAGGCTGACTGCTTGCGTAAAGTTTTATTGATAAGAATTCATCGTGTATTCAACAATAAAAGAGAGTAAAACACACCGATGCGTTTTACTCTCTTTTTTTAAATTTATCCCCTTGAATCCAATCGAATTCAAAGGGATAAATTTATATTAGCGTGTTATCCGATTAAGCGGCAGTTTCACCAAACTGACCACTTTGATAGTCTCTCATTGCTTGAACGATTTCTTGTTCTTTGTTCATCACAAACGGGCCGTATTGAACAATAGGTTCGTTTAATGGGCGGCCGGTAACAAGAATCAGTTTAGTTGCCTGATCTTTATCAGCTTCAATAACAATACCGTCGGCATTGTCATCATTTTTTAAGACGGCCATATGTTTAATCGGTAATTTTTGACCTGCAACAGTCGCACTGCCTTCATATATAAAGAGGAAGCCATTGTGGTCTGCCGGAATGTTATGTTTGAACGTTGCACCTGCCGGCAAATGGATATCCAAATAGTTAGGTTCCGTTACTTCACGCGTTACCGCGCCTTGAACACCATTTGATTCACCGGCAATCACGGTTACTTTAGTACCATTTTCAGTTTCAAATTTAGGCAGGTCTGCACTTTGGAAATCTCTGTACCAAGGATCTTTCATTTTATCTTTAGCAGGCAGGTTCAACCAAAGTTGGAAGCCGTCCATTTCACCATCTTCTTGTTCCGGCAGTTCTGAATGGATAACACCTCTTGCCGCCGTCATCCATTGAACACCGCCATTTTCCAATAAACCTTCATGACCGGCACTGTCTTTATGACGCATACGTCCGGTTATCATATAAGTGATGGTTTCAAATCCACGGTGCGGGTGGCTGGGGAAACCGGCAATATAATCGTCAGGGTTATCACTTTTGAAGTTGTCCAACATCAAATACGGGTCTAAACGTTTTTGTAATTGATGGGTTAATACACGGGTAAGTTTTACACCTGCACCATCTTGCGTTTCCACACCTGCATATAAGAATTCAATTTGACGGGATTGTTTCACAACCACATCATTTTTCACAATATTTGTCATAATTATCTCCTAAAATGGTATGTATTCGTTACTGATTAATTATCAGCCTATTAAACGGCTCTCTAGTATTGCGTCTAACATATATCCGGAATCTTATTAAACAAGTGGTTTATCCGCCGAAATCATTAAAATTAACGATAAGTCAATGATTTAAATATATAAAATTAACATCAAGATCTAGAAAAATTTTCGAGTTAAAACTCTGGAAAATCTAATATATGCGATAAATTATCGTTTTCAGCATTTAAAAAATTTAAAAACAAAATGTGCCCCGAAATCGTATCCGATACTTCAAAAACAACATAGCACAAGGCTATACGCAAAAATATTTTTGGTATTAGCCGAATTGTACTTTGTGGAAATACTATGAAATCCACTGTAAGTCTTAAAAAATGTACCGTTCATTTTTTATTTTTATGAAAAATCATATTGGAGTATATAACATATCATTAACTTATTAATATAATTAAAAAGAAAATGAAATAAATTAACTTAAAAAACTTATAAAAAATTAACATATATTTAATACTGTTATTGATAATAAATATAATTATTATATAAATAAAAATAAATATATAATTAAATCATACTATTAAAGAAAAATTAATTCTAAAATAATTGACTAACATTTTTACTCAGATTAATATGATAAAGATTTTTATTTTCACATGAAGTTTATTATGATGATAATAAATCGTAAAAATAAAGATGGAAATAGAAAGTGAATCAATTAAATTTTAATTCGATTTTGTGTGTTGTTATCAATATGTTTATTTCATTACACACCAGGAGACTAGCCCCATGAAGAAAAAAACACATGTAATAATAACCAGCACCCGTAAAAACTCCATGGCTTTAGGTGTCGGCTTACTGGCAGCCACTATGAACCCGGCCTTGGCGGCAGATTCCACAACAGAACTTGGAACTATTAATGTCCGCGATAACAGACCTATCCGCAGTGGTTATGAAGCGCCGGATACCACCATCGGCAAACGCTTACAGGATGTACAGGAAATTCCACAAAGTGCAACCGTCATCAACCAACAATTAATGAAAGACCAAGCAACCTCCGATCTTAAAAGTGCATTAAAAAATGCCGGTATTACTTTCCAAGCAGGTGAAGGCGGTCAGGCAGAGGTTCCGATTATCCGTGGCTTCCATGCCGGGGGCGACGTGTTTGAAGACGGTATGCGCGGCTCTTCTGCTCAGTTTAACACTGATACCTTCAATACCGATCATGTCGAAGTACTCAAAGGCAGTGCCGGTATCTTATTCGGCCGCGGGGTAGGAGGCGGTGTCATCAACCAAGTCAGCAAAATGCCTTATTTAGGAACCGGCGGTGATGTTGCCGTCGGTTTCGGTAGCCGCAGTTATAAACGTTTTACCGGCGACTACAATCATGCATTCAACGACAACGTAGCCGTTCGTTTGAATATTATGGGCGAAGGCAGAGACTCTTTCCGTAAACCTGTCGATACTAAAAAATTCGGTATCGCACCTACTGTCTCCTTCGGTTTAAGCGGAGATACCCGACTCGATTTAGGTTACAAATATATAAAAGAAGACAACACGCCAGATTTAGGTGTGACTTATCGAAGAACCGGACCGGCAACGGCCGTAGCCGATGATCGTTATTTCAATACCAATATAGGTTATCCCGGTCTTGAGTCTGAGAAGAGCTACAATCAGGTAGCAACAGCCAAACTGACACATAAATTTAATGACAATGCCAGTATTGACAATACGTTGCGCTACAGCAAAACAAAATTCGACTCTTTTACCATGGCTCCGCGCCTGAATCCCGACGGAACCCAAGTACGCCGTATTTTCAGTGATTACAAAACCATTATTTATAATGCCGACACATGGAGCAACCTAACGAATTTCAACTATAAATTCGATACGGGCGGCATCAAACATGATCTGTTAACCACATTGGAATTGATACGTGAAAAACGTGATACCTACAGACCTGCCCATGTTTTCACTATCGACGGCAATCCGGCCGCACTGAGTGACGGTCTGCCTTATAATATTGCCACTGGTACTTTTGCGCCCGGCAATGTTACCCACATGCGCCTTCCGGTAGAACCTACCGTAACCAAAACCAATACCGTCGGGCTCGGCGTAAGCGATATTATCGAGCTGACGCCGACTGTCAAAGCCGTTGCCGGCGTGCGTTATAACCATATTAAAACAAAAAATAGAGCGGCAACCGACGGCCAAGAGGTTTCCCGTTCGGACAATTTATGGACTTATACCGGCAGCCTGATTTGGGACTACCTACCCGGTCGTAATGTTTATGCCACCTATTCAACATCTGCCATGCCGGTCACTTTCCGCGTCATAGGTGCCTGGGCCAGCTTGGACCCCTCCCAACTGGTTTCCGCTCCGGAAAGAACCCGTACATTTGAAATCGGTACCAAGAATTCTTTCTTTGACGATGCGCTGACCGTCAACGCCGCCCTGTTCCATACGCGTAAAACCAACCAATATGTCCGCAACGCCGGCTTTGCTGACGAAGTAAAAGTTTACGGTCTGGATGCCGGTGTGACCGGACGCATTACCGACCGCCTCAACTTAATCAGTAATGTTGTAATCAGCAACGGTAAAGTGAGAGCAGATGATCCGGCAACATTCCAACTGAACGACAAATTCCCCGAAGCAGCCGCCAAAGTTACGGCTAATATGTGGGCCAACTATCGGGTAACCAACGACATCAATACCGGTTTGGGCATACGTTACGTTGGTAAACGTTATACCTATGATCCTAACATATTACAAAAACTGCCGTCGTATACCTTAGTAGACGCCATGGTCAGCTATGAAAACCGTAACTATCGTGCACAGCTGAACGTGAACAACTTGTTTGATAAAAAATATTTCGAATCCGGTATCCGCCCGCATGCTTTCCCGGGTGAGCGCCGCACCATATTGGCTACATTCGGTTATAAATTCTAAACATCAGATGTAGCCTTATGAAAAACCGGTTCGGCATACGTTGGATAGTGATAAAATCCATACCGATTTATCCCTATCCAACGTATGCCGAACCGGTTTACTTCATAGCAATAGGCCGTCTGAAAACAACTGGATAGCGGCAACCTTTTCAGACGGCCTATCTAATCTGATGTTTTAACCGGAATCAGATTAAACAAGAATTGGCATATACACAAAACCTGTTGGCAGATGCTCCGGGCAGGTAGTAAAAAAACAACCTGCAACTGCCCCAAACCAGCGAAACCGGAATAGCTATGGCCAAACTGGTCAAAATGCCTTATTGCATAATGCCGAATTTTTCCGCCACCCTGCCCCATACGGTGTTCCCCCGTTGACGAACTATTATCGGGCCGGTCAAAACTTCGGCAACCATATCGATAATACCGCCCTTCCTTATCCAACAGCAGACCGATATGTAGGCAAACAACCAACTACCCCATATCTATTAGATATCACTCAAAGCAACGCTTATTTAAACAAACCATTTGAAAGAATCCCTGACCATTAACGGACAGGTGATTTTTTTAGACGCCATCAAATACAACTTAACATTAACATATCAATTTAAAAAAAAACTATATAAATAATTTACTACTAAATTAATTAACACTGCTAAAAATAATTTTTAAATTTTATTTTTTGTTAAAAAATTAATATTAAGTTAAACATATGCAAGTATTGGTTTACACATCAATACCAATTCAAACCACTATAATCATACCGAAAAATACACAATCTATCGCTCAGACAATAAATAATCAAATTAATCATTTAGTTAAAAAATATCTTTAATAACACCATTGACTGTTTTTTTGACTGTAAATAAAATGATAAGGATTTTCATTTGTATTTAAAAGTTTATTATGAAAATAATAAGCCAAACAATAACAATGGGAATAATGTAAAAAATCTACTTTATATTGATTTTTTATTTTGTTTTATATGATGTTGTCGTCCGTATGTTTATTCCATTAAACGCATCAGGAGTTTATTTCTATGAAGAAAAAAACCAATGTAATCTTAACCAGTACTCGAAAGAGCTCTATGGCTTTAGGTGTCGGCCTGCTGGCAGCCGCTATGAACCCGGCCTTAGCGGCAGATTCCACAGCAGAACTTGGAACCGTTGATGTCCGCGATAACAGACCTATCCGCAGCGGTTATAAAGCACCGGATACCACTATCGGCAAACGCTTGCAGGACATACAGGAAATCCCGCAAAGTGCAACGGTTATTAACCGTCAGGTGATGAAAGACCAAGCCACTTCCGATCTGAAAGATGCATTGAAAAATGCCGGTATTACCTTCCAAGCCGGTGAAGGCGGTCAAAAAGAAGTACCGATTATCCGTGGTTTCCATGCCGGCGGTGATGTGTACGAAGACGGTATCCGTGGTTCTTCTACCGAATTCAATAGCGATACCTTCAACACCGACCATATCGAAGTGCTCAAAGGCAGTGCCGGTATCTTATTCGGCCGCGGTGCCGCAGGCGGTGTTATCAACCAAGCCAGTAAAATGCCTTATCTCGGCACGGGCGGTGATGTTGCCATCGGATTCGGTAACCGCAGCTATAAACGCATTACCGGCGACTTCAACCATGCATTCAACGACAATGTAGCCGTTCGTTTGAATATTATGGGTGAAGACAAAGATTCCTTCCGTAAACCCGCCGATGCGAAAAAATTCGGTATCGCGCCTACCGTCTCTATCGGTTTAAGCGGAGATACCCGACTTGACTTAAGCTATAAATATACCAAAGACGATAACTTCCCCGATTTAGGTGTAACCTATCGCAGCACCGGCCCGACAACCGCCGTAGCCGACGATCGTTATTTCGATAAAAATATCGGTTATGCCGGCATTGATTTCGAGAAAAGCCGTAACCATGTGGCAACAGCCAAACTGACGCATAAATTCAATGAAAATGCCACCATTGACAATACGTTACGCTACAACAAAACAAAATATGATTATTTAGCATTGGCTCCTCGCCTGAATGCCGACGGAACCGAAGTGCGCCGTAATTTCGGTGACTACAAAAATGTTAGATATGATGCAGATACATGGAGCAACCTGACGAATTTCAACTATAAATTCGATACGGGCGGTATTAAGCATGACCTGTTAACCAGCTTGGAATTGATCCAAGAGAAACGTGATAGCTACAGACCCAGCACTACATTCTCTATTAATGGCACCCCTGCATCACGCAATGACGGTCTGCCCTACAATATTGCTACCGGCACCTTTGTTCCCGGCAATGTGACTTATGTGCGTGATCCCTTATCTGCGACTACCGTTAAAACCAATACCGTTGGCGTTGGCGTAAACGACATTATCGAGCTGACACCAACCGTTAAAGCCATTGCCGGTGTACGCTACAACCATATCAAAACGAAGAGTCAAGCCCCGAATGCTGCAGAAGTTTCCCGTTCAGACGGCCTATGGACTTACACCGGCAGCCTGATTTGGGATTACCAACCCGGTCATAATGTTTATGCCACTTATGCGACATCCGCTACTCCGGTTACCTTCCGTGTAACAGGTGCGGCAGCGACTTTGGACGCAACTCAATTGGTTGCCGCTCCGGAAAGAACCCGTACGTTTGAAGTCGGTACCAAAAATTCTTTCTTTGACGACACATTAACAGTGAATGCCGCCCTGTTCCATACCCGTAAAACCCAACAATATGTCCGCAACGACGGCTTTATTGACGAAGTGAAAGTCTATGGTTTGGATGCAGAAGTGGCCGGCCGTATTACCGACCGCCTCAACTTAATCGGTAATGTGGTGCTCAGCAACGGTAAAATGAAGGCCGACGACCCGACAACCTTCCAACTGAATGGTCATTTCCCGGAAGCGGCCGCCAAGGTTACCGCCAATGCATGGGCAAACTACCGCGTCACCGACGAAATCAATACCGGTTTGGGTGTACGCTATGTGGGCAAACGCCACACCTATGGGCCGGACTTATTGCAAAAACTGCCGTCTTATACCGTGGTTGATGCAATGGCCAGCTATGAAAACCGCAACTACCGTGCCCAGTTGAATGTCAACAACCTGTTTGACAAAAAATACTTCTCGTCCGGTTTGCGTCCTCATGTATTCACAGGTGACCGCCGCACCATATTGGCTACATTCGGTTATAAATTCTAAATCAGATGTAACCTTATGAAAAACCGGTTCGGCATACGTTGGACAGTGATAAAATCCATACCAATTTATCCCTAACCAAACTGTCGAACCGGTTTACTTCATAGCAATAGGCCGTCTGAAAATAACCGGATAGCGGCAACCTTTTCAGACGGCCTATCTAATCTAATGTTTTAACCGGAATCTGATTAAACAATCGGAAGAAGTTCAAACCAGTAAGGAACATCATCATGCTACTGCATATTGAAAACGTATTGACCGCCGAAGAATTGGCGTATGCACAAAACCTGTTGGCAGATGCTCCGTGGAGCGATGGCAAAATCACCGCAGGCAAACAATCCGGACAGGTTAAAAACAACCTGCAACTGCCCCAAACCAGTGAAACCGGAATGGCTATGGCCGAACTGGTCAAAAGTGCCGTATTGCGTAATGCCGAATTCTTTTCCGCCACCCTTCCCCATACGGTGTTTCCCCCGTTGGTGAACTGTTACCGGGCCGGTCAAAACTTCGGCAACCATATCGATAACGCCATCCGCCAAGACCCTTATACCCAACAGTGGGTTCGTACCGATGTTTCCAGCACCCTGTTTCTTAACGAGCCCGACGAATACGAAGGCGGCGAATTGGTTATTGAAGACAATTACGGCAGCCACAGTGTCAAACTCGCTGCCGGTGATATGATTGTTTACCCCGCCACCAGCCTGCACCATGTTACTCCGGTTACACAAGGGCAACGCGTTGCCAGCTTCTTTTGGACGCAATCTATGATTCCCAGCGATGAAAAACGCACCATGTTATTCGATATGGATCGCGCCATTACCTCCATACGCGCCCAATACGGTGAAACAGACGAATCTATATTGCTGACCGGCGTGTATCATAACCTCCTCAGACAATGGGCCGATATGTAATGACAAACCAACCAGTTTAAATATTTCTATTTATGTATGCACCCGAAGCAATGTCTGATAAATAAATCCCCCGAACACTAAATATTCAGGGGATTTATTTATGCGTATCGGTAAAATTTTGTGCAAATCAAGAGATGTTGATTATCTTAATTCTCAAGCAAAAAATATTATATAACTTATATATAAACACAGAGAACTATCTAACCAATACCTCCATCATTTAAACCCGTACAATCGGATATATTATTGAATTATTTTCGATAAAGAAAAAAGCCTAAACATTTGTTTAGGCTTTGGAATTTGGCTCCCCGACCTGGGCTCGAACCAGGGACCTGCGGATTAACAGTCCGTCGCTCTACCGACTGAGCTATCGGGGAAGAAGTCGCTATTATAGCCGCAGAATAATTTGTGTCAACGGTTTTATAGCAAGATTTTTTAGATAATTTATAGAAGGCTGAATTTAAATTATATTTATTTTGTTCTTTATTTAATAAGCTTTCAAACTTATAAAAAAGCTGCCTATTTGAAACAGGCAGCTTTTGATCAGAGTATTAACAACACCGTCCGCCGGAAGAACCGCAACGTCGTTTGCTACAATAATCCTGAAACTGTAATTTAGTCATTACAGGCGCATTAGGATTATTTTTACGTTGACGTGCCACATAGTTTTCATAGTCGGGCACACCAACCATCAAACCCGTCGTCAATCGTACGGTTTTCCAAATATCCTTCATACGGCTTAATCTATTACGACTCATTTTGTTGAACCTCGTTGCGGTAAACAGGCGGTACTTCTTTGGCTGTAGGCCAACCTACTTTACGCGCACTTAAAGCCATTTTCAAGCCGTATACGGCCACAATAACAACCACCAAGAGGAACAGTACAGTTAAACCGGAGTTTACATAATCATTAAATGCAATCCGCCCCATCTCTTCCAAGTCTTTAGCCGGTGACAAAATTTCGCCTCGACCGGCAGCATCATTAAATCTGGCCGCATGTGCTAAAAAGCTGATTCTCGGATCGCCGTGGAAGAGTTTTTGCAACCCTGCATAACAGGTAACAAACAGCACTAAGACAGAAGGAATCAGGGGAACCCATATATAACGTTCGCGTTTCATTTTTACCAAAACAACCGAACACATAACCAATGCAACCCCTGCCAACATTTGGTTGGCAATACCGAATAACGGCCATAGCGAGTTAATACCACCCAGAGGGTCTGTCACACCGGTATAAAGGAAATAACCCCATAATGCAACTGCCAAGAAAGTAGCGATTAAGTTGGCAGGAATAGAGTCCGTATTGCCGAAAGGTTTATAGAAAATACTACCCAAGTCTTGAATCATAAAACGGGAAACACGGGTACCTGCATCTACCGCAGTCAGAATAAACAATGCTTCGAATAAAAGCGCAAAGTGATACCAGAATGCCATCATGGCTTCACCCGGAATCAACCGGCTCATAATATGGGCCATACCTACGGCCAAAGTCGGTGCACCGCCGGCACGGGAAAGAATGGTATTTTCACCCACTTCTCTAGCCGTATGCAATAAGGTATCGGCGGTTACCGGGAAACCGAGTTGGTTGGTAATTACCTGAGCAGCTTGTGCCGCATCGGTACCGATTAATGCAGCGGGGCTGTTCATAGCGAAATAAACACCCGGCTCGAGCGAAGTAGCGGCTGCCAAAGCCATAATTGCCACAAAGCTTTCCATCAACATACCGCCATAACCGATCACACGAACATGGGTTTCGTTTTCCAACATTTTCGGTGTCGTACCGGAAGAAATCAGCGCATGGAAGCCTGAAACCGCACCACAGGCAATGGTAATAAATAAGAACGGGAACAGTGCGCCAGAGAATACCGGGCCGGTACCATCAATAAATTTGGTTACGGCAGGCATTTGCAAAGACGGGCTCACAATCAAAATACCGATTGCCAACGCCATAATAGTACCGATTTTTAAGAAAGTAGACAGATAATCACGCGGAGTGAGCAATAACCATACCGGCAAAACAGATGCCACAAAGCCGTAGATCATAATGGCCCAAGTTAATTGAACACCGTCTAAATCAAAGAAATGACCGAAAGAGCTATGGGCAACATCTTCACCATAGACAACCGCCAGCATCAACAAGATAAAGCCGACAATAGAAATTTCACCGATTTTCCCCGGACGGATATAACGCGTATAGATACCCATAAACAAGGCAATTGGCATTGTCGCCGCAATGGTGAACGTACCCCACGGGCTATGTACCAAAGCTTTCACCACGATTAATGCCAACACAGCCATAATGATGACCATAATCATCAAAATACCGATAGAGGCAATCAAACCGGCGGTTGTACCAAGCTCTTGCTTCACAATATCGCCGAGTGATTTACCGTCACGGCGCATGGAAACAAACAAGACCATCATATCTTGAACGGCACCGGCAAATACCACACCGAAAATAATCCATAATGTGCCGGGCAAATAACCCATTTGTGCGGCCAATACCGGGCCGACCAAAGGGCCCGCACCGGCAATCGCAGCAAAATGGTGGCCGAACAAGACACCTTTACTGGTCGGCACATAGTCCAGACCATCATTATGGCGCTCGGCCGGTGTCAGACGGTTGGGATCCAACTCCATAACCTGCTTGGCAATATACAGACTATAAAAGCGGTAAGCGATACAGTAAACAGCAACGGCGGCCACCACCATCCATACTGCACTGATTTGTTCACCGCGGCTCATGGCAAGCGTGGTAAATGATGCTAATCCGACCAATACCACAATGCCCCATATCAGAAACGTTTTTAACTGTTTCATAGAGACCTCGAAAGATTATTGAAAAAAATAGAGAAAAAGATTGATCAAGTTACTCCGTTAAGAATAAGCGAGTGAGAGACGGTTGGCTTTTCGGAATAAAGAGAATCAGATATTAAAAAATCGACAAGTACATGCGCTTTACACACTGAAACCATACCGAAAATACCTATATAAATGATTATGACGTAACATGAGCAATCATGTGAAAGATTAGCACAGTTACGCCTTTGAGAGTATCGGCAAACCGACTTAAATTCAAATAGCATTGAGAAAAATCAAATACCCCTTTGAAAGCATAAAAAACATTAAAAAAACCGATTCCGTTCACATCGAAACAACAACATTAATACCCCTATAAAAAGTATGGACAATCCAACGAATAAAGGCCGTCTGAAAACCCTTCAGACGGCCTATTCAATATAACAATAATTATCTACCTTATTCAGCCCAATGAAACCATCTCAATCTGATCCATACTGCGTCCTAAAAACCGCTCGCCAATGGTTCGGAAACGCAAAGGAATATCGCTCACATAAAAGCGGTAATCCGCCGACGGATTATCGGTATTCAGCAAACCGGCCGCCATAAGGGATTGGGCGGTTGCTTCCGCAGTGGTAATAGCAGAATCCACCAACGAAACACCCGGAGCTTCCTCCTTAAGCAAAGGCTTTAGCAACGGATAATGGGTACACCCCAATACCAGCGTATCAATATCCTCAGCCAACAACGGGCGCAAATACTCGCGTGCCGTTAAGCGGGTTACCTCGTGATCCAGCCAACCCTCTTCAACCAAAGGCACCAACAACGGACAAGCCTGAGACTGCACCCTTGCTGCGGGATTGCGGCTGTGTATCGCACGCGCATAAGCATTACTGTTTACCGTCGTGCTGGTGGCCATAATACCGATACGGCCGTTACGGGTAGTTTGCCAAGCCGCTTCGGCACCGGCGGTAATCACATCCAATACCGGCATATTACCCGCCATCGCCCGAACCTTATTCACGGCCACGGCCGCAATCGTATTACACGCCACCACCAAGGCTTTCACTTCATGTTGAAGCAGAAACTCAACAATTTGTGCTGTAAACGTTTCAATGGTGGCACGGGATTTCACCCCATAAGGCACCCGGGCCGTATCACCAAAATAGACGATATTCTCCATCGGCAGACGTTCCATCAATGCGCGTACATTAGTCAGGCCGCCGATACCCGAATCGAAAACCCCGATAGGGCGTTGTTTATTGTCTTTCATCATTTACTTTTTAACCGTTCAGGCCGTCTGAAAACCTTTCAGACGGCCTAATATTATTTTCAATACAATTGATAATTGTACACTGTTTCAACACAAATAAATGTATCACTATATAGCGTAAAAGCCGAAATCCGATTATTTTAACCTGATTTCTCAAGCAATAAGGTTTCCAAGCCTCTTAAATTCCAGCATAATACAGACTTAACATATTGACACCACGCACGAACAAACCATGCAACCCGAACAGATTACCCGCTTTCTGCCCGATGAAGATGCTACGTTAGAATTAGGCGCAGGCTGGGGCTCAAGCATCAAACCGCCGTTGGTGGTTTATTTGCAAGGCGATTTGGGTGCCGGCAAAACCACATTTGCCCGCGGCCTATTGCGCGGTATGGGTTATAACGGTGCGGTGAAAAGTCCTACTTATAACATAGTAGAAACCTATCCTTTGCCCAACGCCGTTTCCCTTAATCATTTCGACCTTTATCGTTTTACTTCGCCTGAAGAATGGGAAGACGCCGGCTTGGACGATATGTTTACCGCTAGCAGTATTTCGTTGATTGAATGGCCGCAACAAGGCGGAACTTTTGTTCCGCATGCCGACCTTACCATTACATTATCCCATACCGGCACAGGCCGCCAATGCACAATCTTTGCTCATACCGAACAAGGCCAGAAAAGTTTAGAGATATGGTTAAATTAACACGTCGCCAAATTGTCCGCCAAGCCACCGCAGGCTTATTGTTTACTTTAACCCCGATAGCGGCATTCGCCAAAGCGGCACCGCCGCAGTTTGTTGCCGTACGCATTTGGCCCGCCAACGCCTATACGCGCATCACTTTGGAATCTTCCAAGGCACTGAAATACAATCATTTCACCTTAGACAACCCTTCACGCTTGGTGATTGATATCGAAGGCGCATCACTTAATAATGTTCTTCAAAGTATGTCTTCCAAGGTGCGCAGCAATGATCCTTATATCCGAAATATCCGCGTCGGACAGAATACCGCCACCACCGTGCGTGTCGTCATCGACCTAAAACAGGCCACCAATCCGCAGGTATTCACCCTTAACCCCGTTGCCAATTTCCGCAACCGTTTGGTGATTGATTTATATCCCTCGGCCGCCACAGCATTAGCGGCTGAAGCCAATGATCCGCTCATGGCATTACTGAATGATTATTCACAAGGGAAAAGTTCTACTCCGTCAACCCGCAGCCCTGCCATTGTCAATACACCACCGCCCAGTACACCCAACCGCCGTAACCGCCGCCCGATTATCGTATTGGATCCCGGTCATGGCGGCGAAGACCCCGGTGCCATCAGCAAAGGCGGCCTTCGTGAAAAAGACGTGGTGCTTTCCATTGCCCGCGAAGCCAAAAAACGCTTGGAAGCGCTCGGTTATAAAACCTATATGACCCGTAACGAAGATGTGTTTATCCCGTTGGGTGTACGCGTTGCCAAAGCACGTCAGTTGAAAGCAGACGTATTCGTTTCCATTCATGCCGACTCCTTTACCAATCCGAGCGCACGCGGAACCGGTGTTTATGCCCTCAGCACCCGCGGCGCCACCAGTTCTGCAGCAAAATTTCTGGCACAAACGCAAAACAATGCCGACTTAGTCGGCGGTGTGAAAAAAGTAGGTAACCGCAGCATTGACAATGCGATTTTAGACATGACTCAAACCGTTACCATTAAAGACAGCATGACATTGGGTAAAAACGTATTGTCGGAATTAGGCAAATTAAACAAACTCCACAAAGGCCATGTCGACCAAGCCAACTTTGCCGTATTGCGTGCACCCGATATCCCCTCGATTTTGGTTGAAACCGCTTTCCTTTCCAATCCGACCGAAGCACGCTTATTGGCCAGTTCGTCTTTCCGTCGAAAAAGTGCGCAAGCCATTGCCAACGGCGTGAAAAGCTATCTCAACAATGCCGTCTTGGCACGCAGATAACTTTCAGACGGCCTCAATCAAACAGCCCTGATACACTCAGGGCTTTTTAAATCCAATACGGATACATAATGATACTTAGAACACTCTTTACCTTTATTCTTTTCATTGTTTTCAGTGCTGTCGGATGGGCACAAAACAAACCAGATGCCGAAACCTTTCTTTGGAAAGCCACCAAAAAAGGACAGCCGGATACCTATCTGCTCGGCACACTACATATCGGCAAAATCAACAGCACACTGCCGCCACCCTATCTCGAAGCCTTGAAAAAAAGCCGACAGCTCATTATCGAATCCAACCCCGACGATTTATTACAACCCCAGCATAGCAATGAAGCCGAACAACTTCGATTATTGGCATACAGCCAACAAACCCTCAATGAAACATTAGGCAAAAAACGAATGGACGCCATCGCCGAGATGACACGGCAAAACGAGCCGCCGTTTCACATCAACGGCGACAGCCGCATCCGCCCTTGGATGCTTTGGATTACCCTGCAAACCCTCTATTCCCCCAAAGGCTATTCTTTTTATTACGGCATAGACAACCTACTGATTCAGCAAGCGAAAGAGCGCAACAAAACCATTCTTTCACTCGAACGTATGGAACCCATTTATTATTTGAGCAACATCCCCGATGATGTTCTCATCCGCAGTTTGGATATGATGATTACCCATCAAAACCATGCCAATAAAGAGCAAGAAATGCTGGTTCGCCTCTATGAGCAACAACAGGCCACAAAAATATGGACAAAAATCAATGACGACCAAGAACTGTTAAAATTTCTTCCTCATCAGGATTATGTTATTTGGAAATACTTTTTCCATGAACAATTATTAAACGAACGGAATCAGAAATGGTTGAAAAAACTGGATGATTTATTACCCGCCGCTCCCTCTTTGGTTGCCGTCGGTTCCGGCCATTTATTCGGCGAACAAGGCCTGATTCAACAATTGCGCCTACGTGGCTACCAAGTCGAACCGATTCTGATTACGACATCACAATAAGCTGTCTTTACGAATAAAATAATTTGAAGATACTCTTTTAGGCCGTCTGAAAACCCAACAGCTACTATTCCACCATTCAGACGGCCCCCATATCATGCCACCTTACCTGCAACATTTCCTGCCCCTTATATCCTGAAGATAAAAAACGTATAATGATAAAAGTTTAAAACCAAACAGGTGTTTATCATGAATTTCCCCCATCGTTCCCTCCCCCTTTCCCGTATGCGCCGTATGCGTAAAGACGATTTTTCACGCCGGCTGATGCGTGAACACACCCTCACCACCAACGATCTGATTTATCCGGTTTTTGTTTTGGAAGGCAGCAATGCCGAAGAAGCCGTACCCTCTATGCCCGGCGTAAAACGGCAAAGCCTAGACAAACTTTTAAACACAGCCGAAGAAGCCTTAAAACTCGGCATTCCCATGTTGGCACTTTTCCCCGTTATCACACAAAACAAAACGGAAAAAGCAGAAGAAGCCTATAACCCGGATGGGCTGATACCGAATGTGGTTAGAAAACTGCGGGAAACTTTTCCCGAATTAGGTATTATGACCGATGTGGCACTCGACCCTTACACCATTCACGGCCAAGACGGGCTAACCGATGCCGGCGGCTATGTATTAAATGATGAAACCGTAGAAGTACTAGTCAAACAGGCGCTATGCCATGCCGAAGCAGGGGCGCAAGTAGTCGCCCCTTCCGATATGATGGACGGCCGTATCGGCGCCATCCGCCAAGCCTTAGAGCATAACGGCCTTATCCACACCAGAATTATGGCCTATTCCGCCAAATACGCTTCCGCGTTTTACGGCCCGTTTCGCGATGCCGTCGGCAGTGCCGCCAACTTGGGCAAAGCCGACAAATATAACTATCAAATGGATCCGGCCAATACCAACGAAGCACTTCAAGAAGTGGCGATGGATATTCAGGAAGGTGCGGATATGGTGATGGTAAAACCGGGCCTGCCCTATCTGGATGTTATCCGACGTGTAAAAGATGAATTCGGCGTACCGACTTATGCTTATCAGGTATCGGGTGAATATGCCATGCTCCAAGCAGCCATTCAAAACGGCTGGTTAGACGGCAATAAAGTGATTTTAGAAAGCCTGCTCGCATTCAAACGCGCCGGTGCCGATGGTATTCTGACTTATTATGCCATTGAAGCCGCCAAACAATTACACGCATCAGGCCGGGTCTGATACGATAAAAACAATAGGCCGTCTGAAAATTTTCAGACGGCCTATCATTTGATTATCAGGTTATATCAACTATTTAGAACGACATATAACTAATTCATACTATCAGAAGCACTCTGTCCGGGTATTTTTTCCACCCTAACGGCAGACTGCTTCTCTACCGTATTGGTTTGATTTTCGCGTGCCGCATTCGGAACAACCGCGCCCTGTGCTTCTGCATTGGCAACCGGATCGGTTTTAGCCGAGTCACTTTGGCTACCCACCGGCACAATCCCCTCTCCGAGATTATCTGCAGGTGCGTTTTTTTGCACGACCGCCGCGCCGCTGTCTATACGGCTACTCGGCCAGAACTGCCATACGCCGACAGCCACCGCCAAGACACTGGCGACAACCGCGAATCCGTAAAACGCCTGATTCGCAGCAGCTTTATTTTCAATCATTTCAGGTTTGTGTATGTGTTGTGATTTGCCGTTATTCATATGATTAGCGGCTATATGTTTTTCAGTTGCCATGTCGTTTGTGTTTGCACCGGCACCGGAAACTGATTTGGCATATCGCATATAATCGCCAATAACATGATATTCATGCCATTTTTGCTGTGCTTCACTGTCGGACAATAATTTATCAAGCATTTCATCTGATAAATCATCATCGTCCATGGCGGCAGAGACAAATTCAAAGTCTTTGTTTTGGTTCATTTTTTATTACCACCTTTGGTTTTCAGACGTATCCAACAACGGCCGTAAATCTTTAGCGATTACCTCGCGTGCTCTAAAAATTCGCGAGCGTACGGTACCGATAGGACAGTCCATAATCTGAGCAATTTCCTCGTAAGACAAGCCTTCCATTTCCCTAAGAGAGATGGCTTTCCGTAAGTCTTCCGGCAGTTTGGCTATAGCAGCCTCCACCGTTTCTAGTATTTCCCGATTCATCAGTTCCGCTTCCGGCGTGTGATCATCCGCAAGCTGATCTGCCAAATCGAGAATATCCCCTTCATCATTGGCAACATCCGCACTCACAAAAGGCCGTTTGCCGGATGTTGCTAAAAAATTCTTAGCGGTATTAATACCGATTCGATAAAGCCAAGTATAAAACGCACTTTCTCCTCGAAAGTTCGGCAATGCGCGATAGGCTTTTATCAAAGCTTCTTGTGCGACATCGTTCACTTCATGCTCATCTTTAATAAACCGGGCCAGCAACCTAGTCAGACGGCGCTGATATTTGGATACCAAGAGTTCGAATGCTCTATGTTCACCTTTTTGCGCCCGCTCTACCAGTGCCTGATCGATCTTACGATCATTCATAATCAACCTTTATTTCTCATAACCAGATTACAAACACAGAAAAGGCAAAGCGTGCATGGTAGTAATGTGACACTTTACCTTTTCTTTGGTTCCAAAATAAACCGATTAAATTTATCAAAATACGGAATAAATCCATTTAAACTGGCATAATGAACGCTTACCACAATATTGGCAATAGCCATACACCGATTTTGGGTGTCGACAACCACCGGCCAATGTTTTCTCATAAAGGGCGGAACCTTATATTCTTGTAAAACTTTCCAAACACTTTTATGACCAACGGCCGTTCTAATAACATCTTCGGCATTTGCAGCCCGAATAATGCATTCGTTATTTAACACTTCTTCACCCAGACCTAACGAATTCCGCTCAAGGGTAAAATTGTTTTTTTCTAAAAGATTTTTCAGACGGCCGCTGTGATTTCGGCTTTTATCCGACCATAAACAAGCCCCATCCCAACCGTTTTCCAATGCAAACAAGCGGTCTCGATATGCATAAATTTTACCCTTCGGCAACGGCCATTCCGCCGATACCGACCGCTTGGTTTCCAACACTCTGGCAAAATCGGCCAATCCTGCCGGCGTCGGCACGCCCAAATCGTTTAGTTTACTATAATGTAAAAGTTGCTGCCGCCGCCGCGATACGCTCAAACGTTTCCAGCGTGTCAGGTCGAAAAAACCATCTTCGCAAATCATATCAAAATCTTGCTGCACAACTTCGTCTAATAAAGCCAACTCATCCTGCAACGCACGCACACTACCGGCAATATGTTTATCCAGATATGGCAAACGCTCCCGCCATATCGGTAATCCTTTATGGCGCACCCAATTGCGTAGAAACATGGAATCTTGATTGCTTGAATCTTCCACATAATCCAACCCGTGCTTATCGGCATAATGCTCTAACTGTTCACGCGAATAATGCAGCAAAGGCCGCCAAATGGTAATTTTAGGTGTTAACGGCCGTGTTTCGGGCATAGCTGCCAATGCCCTCAAACCGCCACCACGCAACGCGGCCAACATAAATGTTTCCACCTGATCATCCTGATGATGTGCCAAAGCCACAATATCACAACGGCCGTCTGAAAAGACCCGATAGCGTTCTTTGCGGGCAGCCGCTTCAATACCCAACTTGCTCTGCCGGTTGATATGCGCATATTCCACCCGCAACGGTACCGACAATCGGCTGCATAATTCCTCACAAAAAGCCACCCATTCATCTGCTTTTTCATTTAACCCGTGATGTACATGCACCGCTTGCAAAGTAAAATCAAACTGCCCTCGCAATGCAGCCAGCAGATGCAGCAAAACCACCGAATCCAAGCCGCCGCTCAACCCTACTTCAATCCGAGCACCCGCAACCCAATCCGGCCAATTCCGACGGATATCGTCCGGCAGGTATTCCGATGACGTGCCTTTATTCATTTTATTTTTCATATCGTTAAAACATACTCATGAGAAAGGCCGTCTGAAATACTTTTCAGACGGCCTCTTTATCCGACCTATCTGTTTAAGCAGCTTCCGGCTGTTGTTCTGCTGAAAATTCCAAACCTTCCGTATGAACAATTTCCTGTAAGCCCCAACCAATCCGGCGGGCGTAATTAATATCGTTCATTAGCGAAGAAGCTTCCCAGCCGCTGATTTGTTTACTACGCAGCTTCACCAAAGCACGCCCGCGAAAAGTTTCTAATGAATCAACATGCTTGGCAAACGCTTCGCTTTGTTGGTACTTTTCCTCATCCGTCAAACCCGATACGGTCATTTTACGGAACAGCAGTAAGGTTTTAAAAAGATGGCGGCGCAACCGCATATAGTCTTGAAACACGGGGGAATCCGGCTGCCCCAAATAAAGCTGCATATTTTTTTGCAGGTGCTTGCTTTCTTTCACAATTTCAATCATTTGAAAGGCCGCCATATGAGCGGTAGCCAATTTTTGCTGCTGCACTTCGCCGTCAATATCGATTTTACTGGTGAAATCTAAAATATCGCTATACAACGGCTTTAACTGGCTTTCATAATAAGCTTGCGCATCCAATTGCAAAGGCAGCGCCGGCGGCGGTAGCTCTTTATCGTCTTCCTGAGTTTGGTATAACGCCTCAACGGGAATAAACAGCGTATGGCAAATCACTTCCAAACTCACTGCATTCAAATGGCCGACTTCTTTAAACACCGCTCTTAACGCCGTATCACCGGCACGCAACATATTATTGCTCAAATAAAGCGATTTTACCGGCTGATGACCTTCAGGCAGCAACTGCCCGGCTTCGGCTTTTTCCGGCAACCATTTCAACAACGAAGCCGCAAGGCGCTCTTGCAGCCGCCAGAACACCAACAAGCCCAAACCGTTGAATAACGTATGAAACAGCGCCAACTGCAACAAACTGCCCATACCGGTTACCGATGCCAGCCACGTTACCAATTTGGTAAGCGGCAGCCAAAATAAAAAAGACAATGCCGCCGTCACCACATTAAACAATAAATGCGCCAACGCCAAGCGTTTACCGCTCCGGTCGCTGCCCAACATGCCCACAAAAGCCGTCGATACGCTGCTGCCCACATTCGAGCCGACCGCAACGGCAAAGCCTTGTAACACGGTAATCTGTCCGGCGGATAAGGCCGCTAAGGTTAAAATCAATGTGGCATGGGAAGATTGCAAAACAATCGTCAACAATAAGCCGATGGTGGCAAAAATCGCTATCTCGGCAACACCGCCCGCATGAACGGAAGCAAAATCAAACTGCCCGCCTAAGGCTTGAAAACCGTCTTTAATCGCATCGATACCGATAAAAATCAAAGCAATACCAACCAGAACCCTACCGATGGCTTTGGTTTTACTGCCGGTAAAGCCCACCAAAATACCAAACACCAGCATAGGGATAGCAATCGGGCTCAGGCTGATACTCTGCCCGGCCAGCGCCAACAGCCAAATACCGCTGGTCGCACCCAAATTGGTGCCGAAAATCACCGCAATACCGCCGGCAAGGGTAATCAGTCCGGTGCTTAGGAAGGCAATCGTTAATAATGATACCAAGGTACTGGATTGCAAAATAAACGTTGCTCCCAGTCCGAAAAACAGCCCTTTGGCCGGAGTCGATGTGCTTTTGGCCATCATCCGTTCCAACGTACCGCCGGCCGCATTACGCAAACCTTCCTCGATGCATTGCATGCCGAACAAAAACAATGCCAAACCGTAACACAATTTCAGCCATGATCCGCTATACCAAAAACTATACCCCAGCACGGCGGCAATACCAATCATCAGAATGGGTTTTATCATGTTTTTATTCATATCCGCCCCAAAAACAACCTTCTCATCTTTTTATTATCTTTTCCGCCGTCATCGCCACATGACTAACAACAAAAACAATAATTGTAAGCAATCAATCCATGCATAAAAAATGCGCGTATGGTTTTTCATTATATTTCATTGCAGGCCGTCTGAAACCGTTAAAAGATAAAATACCCGATAAATAAACCCACATTTATCAATATATCTCCCATCCGGCGATAGCTTTACATTATAAAAGCAGGCCGTCTGAAAAAATATTCAGACGGCCTGACTTATATTTAAATAACCGAATCGTTATTAGAATGCAACAAATCGGGTCGGATTAACCGGTTTGCCTTTTTCACGCACTTCAAAATGCAGCTTGGTGCGGTCGGCATCACTACTACCCATACGGGCAATGGTTTGGCCGCGTTTAACGGTTTGACCTTGTTTCACCAAGATATTTTGGTTGTGTCCGTAAGCGGTTAGGAACGTATCGTTATGCTGAACAATCACCAAATTACCATAGCCGCGCAAGCCTGATCCGGCATAAACCACTTTGCCGTTCGCCGCTGAAACCACGGCCTGACCCGCAGTACCGCCGATATCCACGCCTTTATTGCTACCGCCGAACGAAGAAATAATATTACCCGCAGTCGGACGCTGCCAAGTAATTCCTGAAACGGTGCGCACGCTGCCGGTGGATACGGTCGGTGTTGTAGCAGGGCCGCTGGCTGTCGGAGCCGGAGTAGACGTATTGTTGGATGCGGTGGCCGCCGGAGCAGTGTAGCCTGTCGGTTTCACACGCAGAACCTGACCGACACCAATCGTATTATCGGCCAAATTATTCCATTGACGCAGATCGTCTTGTTGGATGTGATAACGTTTGGCAATATTGTAAACCGTATCGCCGCGTACTACGGTATGGGTTTCCGCATTGATATCCACCGGCGCATTAGACGGAATATAAGCACCGCCCGAAGAAGAGGTTGAAGTAGAGGCGGGCGGGGTGTAAACATTTGATGAGGCGGTATTACCGGACGCATTCGGATCGTAAGGTGTGGCACCGTAAGGATTGGTTTGGCCGGTCGGCGCGGTCGTCGGCGTCGTAGACGAACCTGCTGTTCCTGCCACAACGGGCGCAGCGGGCTGCTGCAACCATGAGCATGCGCCCAGCATGAAAACAAGTGCAGCCGAGCCGGTGCGGAATGCGGTGTTTTTCAACATATTATTACCTTCTGTTTGGTTTGAAGTTTCAATCGCGATATATCATAATAAAAATATATCGTATTCTCAAGTCTTTAGAATTTAAGTATCCATACCGCTGACCAACGGTACGAAGTTGGCTTCCTGTACGCAGGTTTCGCGATACCCCTGTGGCGTTTTTTCAATCAACCACAAATATTGTATGCCGCCTTCATCCAGTGGCAAAACCATTCTGCCGCCGATAGCGAGCTGTTGCAAGAGTGCAATCGGAATTTCCGCCGGCGCCGCCGTTACCAAAATACCATCAAACGGGGCAACTTCGGGCAAACCCAAATAACCGTCGCCGCATACCGTGCGCGCTTTGGCCAATAAGCCTGCCGAGCGCAGATGGTGTTTGGCACGTTCGTGCAACGGGCGCAAACGCTCTACCGAATAAATTTCCGGCAATTCGAGTGCCAGCAAAACAGCGGTCTGATAACCGCAGCCCGTACCGATTTCCAGTACCCGCCGCATATTTTGTGGGGCATTACCCAATAATAGTTCCGTCATTTTCGCAACGGTATAGGGTTGGGATATGGTCTGCCCCAATCCGAGCGGCAGCGACATTTCGTCATAAGCACGGGATTGGAGTGCTTCTTCAACAAAAAGATGGCGCGGCACACGGCTCATCGCCTGTAAAACATAATCTCCGATACCCATCCGCGCCAAGCGTTCAATCATACGGCGGCGGCGGTTTTCAAAGCCTGTCCAATTCCCATGCATTACGGCGCAACCCCCTGCCAGAATCCGGCCACATGAGCCATATTGCCGTAATCGGTTAGATCTATCTGTAACGGCGTTACCGTAATATAACCCGCTTCGCTTTCGGCAAAATCGGTACCGCCTTCACGGTCGGAAATATCGCCGACCGGGCCTATCCAATATACCGACTCGCCACGCGGATTGCGGGCGGGCACAATGCTTTGAACATGATGGCGGCGGCCTAAACGGGTAATCCGGCAGCCCTGAATATCTTCAGGGGCAACAGCAGGAATATTGATATTCCATAAAACAGGATGATCGGGCGGGTTTTTTAACAGATGTTCTAATAACATCCACGCGGCTTTTTCAGCCGTTTCCCAATAACGCCCGCTAAAATCGTTGAGCGAAAACGCAATAGCGGGAATACCGAGCAGATAGGCTTCCGTTGCCGCCGCAACCGTACCCGAATAAAGCGTATCATCGCCCATATTGGCGCCGTTGTTAATACCTGAAAGCACCAAATCGGGTTTAAAATCAGGTAAAGCATGCAAAGCCAGATGAATACAGTCGGTGGGTGTACCGTTCACATAATAAAAACCGTTGTCGGCTTCTTTCAATTGCAGCGGGCGGTCTAGGGTCAGCGAATTGCTGACACCGCTGCGGTCGCGTTCGGGTGCGACAACCCGCACATTGGCAAATTCACCGGCCACCCGCGCCAACACGGCAATACCGGGTGCCAGATAACCATCGTCGTTACAAATCAGAATATTCATGCTTTCCCTTTTCAGATGGCATGGATTTTACCGATAGCGGCCCGAAGTGTCTATTTTGCCAATCAAGATATTCAGGCCGTCTGAAAACTTTTCAGACGGCCTGCGCCAATATAAACCGCTATTACGGTAAAATCAGTTGCGATTATATATCGCCTTGGGCTTTCATTCTTTCACTGCCGAATTCCAATTTACTCAAAGCCGACAAATAAGCCTTAGCGGTTGCGGCCAATACGTCGGTATCCGCCCCCTGCCCGTTCACAATACGGCTACCGCGCGCCAAACGTACGGAAGTTTCGCCTTGGCTTTCGGTACCTTCCGTAACCGCATTCACCGAATAAAGCTGTAGAGCCGCGCCACTCTTCGCCACGCTTTCAATCGCTTTGAAAATGGCATCGACAGGGCCGGAACCGGTAGCAATAGCACGGTGCTCCGAACCGTTGGCGGTAAACACGACTTCGGCAGCCGGTTGTTCGCCGGTTTCGGTGGTGATTTTTTGGGAAACGAATTTGTAATGGTCGTGCGACAAATGAACCATTTCATCCGATACCAAAGCATGTAAATCTTCGTCGAAAATTTCACGCTTTTTATCCGCCAACTCTTTAAAGCGTGCAAAAGCGGCATTCAGCGCTTCCTCGCTGCCTAAATCAATGCCGAGATCGGCCAGTTTGGTTTTAAAGGCATTACGGCCGGAAAGCTTACCCAAGGTTAGGCGGTTGGCCGCCCAGCCGACAGATTCGGCCGACATAATTTCATAAGTTTCACGGTGTTTCAATACGCCGTCTTGGTGAATACCCGATTCGTGGGCAAACGCATTGGCCCCGACAATGGCCTTATTCGGCTGAACCGGATAGCCGGTAATGGTAGAAACCAATTTGGATGTTGCCACAATCTGGGTAGGGTCGATGCCGGTTTCAAAACCGAATACATCATGACGCACTTTCAAAGCCATCACGATTTCTTCAATAGCGGCATTACCGGCACGCTCGCCAAGACCGTTTACGGTACATTCCACCTGACGCGCACCACCGCGCAAGGCCGCTAATGAATTGGCAACGGCCAAGCCCAAATCGTTATGACAGTGTGCCGACCAAACCACTTTATCGCCGCCCGGTGTTTTGGCAATCAATTCGCTGAAAAAGGCTTCGGTACGGTGCGGAATCGAATAGCCGACGGTATCGGGAATATTAATCGTGGTGGCACCCGCTGCGATAACGGCACCGCACACTTCCGCCAGAAAATCCACTTCCGAGCGCAGTGCATCTTCGCAGGAAAACTCGACATCATCGGTATATTCTTTCGCGATTTTCACCGCCTTAACCGCCGCTTCAATCACCTGTTTGGGCTTCATTTTGAGCTTGTGTTCCATATGGATGGGGCTGGTGGCGATAAAGGTGTGGATACGGCGGTTTTTCGCCGGTTTCACCGCTTCGCCGGCCGCACGGATATCGCGCTCAATGGCACGCGCCAACGAGCAAACGGTGGCACGGGTCAGCGATTTGGCAATTTCATTCACGGCTTCAAAATCACCGGGGCTGGCAGCGGCAAAGCCCGCCTCGATCACGTCCACCCCCAGTTTTTCCAACTGGCGGGCAACACGGATTTTTTCTTCTTTGGTCATAGCGGCACCGGGCGACTGTTCGCCGTCGCGCAGGGTGGTATCGAAAATAATAACGCGGTTATTTTGGGGCATGGTTTGTTTCTCCAGGGTATTTTGTTGTTGTAGAAAAGCATTTAAATCCAACGGGCGGCCTTGTGATTCGGCCAAGGCAGTCAGTTTTTGCAACTGCGCCAACGGCAGAGAACCGCGGGTACGCCACTTATAAATCGCTGCCGTACTGGCGGCATTTTCAGGATCATGTTCTTTTAGCGCTTCGGCTAAGGCGTTCACACCGCCGAAATAGGCGATTAAACGATCAATGTCTAATTGCATGGCAAACCTTTGTCTAATTTTTATTAAGTAGTGGTAAAGATGCTCTTAATTATACTCAAATCAGACAAAATGGCAATAAATTATTTAAAAAGTTGAATGCGGATTATTTATTTAGCAAAACTCTATACATTTTGTCTAAACAAACTCTTAAAACAACTGGCTATAGCCAAAAAGAAACGGAATAAAATCAAACCATCCGATTGAAAAACAAAGAAAATAGTGCTGAAAAGAATTAATTAGGCCGTCTGAAACCCTATGTCAACTATGCAAGCCGATAAATAGGTTTTCAGACGGCCTAATCACCTTATCAAAATCAAACGCCCAATACCTGCCACACCCTCAACGCATCCACCGTGGCTTTCACATCATGCACACGGACAATCTGCCCGCCGCGTGCCACCGCCGCAATCGCACCGGCCACACTGCCGTATACCCTGTCTGCGGCATTGGCCTCACCGCTCAACTCGCCAATCATACGTTTGCGGGAAATGCCTATTAATAGCGGCATATCCGTTTGTTGTAACAACAAATCCAAATGCCGCATCAGGGCAATATTGTGTTGTAGCGTTTTGCCGAAACCGAAACCGGGATCCAATACAATACGGCTGCGCCCGATACCCGCCGCTTCGCACACGGCGGCACGCTCGTTCAAATAATCGGCCACTTCTTTAACCACATCCTGATATTGCGGGTTTTCCTGCATGGTCGCCGGCATACCCCGCATGTGCATCAGGCAGATACCGATATCCGGCTGCTCGGCCAACAATGCCACCGCTCCCTCATCGCTCAAAGCGGCAACATCATTAATAATATCCACACCACCCTGTTCCAACGCCTGCCGCATCACCACCGTTCGGCGCGTATCCAAGCTCACCGGAATATCCCATGTGGCCACCTCTTTCAATATCGGCGATACCCGCGCCCATTCGTTTTCGGGCGATACTTCCGCCGCGCCCGGCCGGGTCGATTCACCGCCGATATCCAATATATCGGCCCCTTCGCGAACCAATTGTTCGGCATGTTTTAAGGCCGTCTGAACATCTTTGGAATACACACCGCCGTCTGAAAACGAATCCGGCGTCACATTCACAATCCCCATGACTTTCGGCTCGGTCAAATCCACTTGAAAACGACCTGCCTGCCAATATGTCGCTACCATTACCCATCCTTAAAAATATCAGGCCGTCTGAAAGCAATACGGGCTTTTCAGACGGCCTCATAACCGGAATTATTTCCGTAACAAGAAAAATTCTATCAATATATTTTTGAATATAAAGCCGAATACACCCAGCCCCAATACCAAAAACAATACAAACATACCGAATTTTCCAGCTTTGGATTCTTTACCGAGATTCCATACGATAAAGCCGAGAAAAATCACCAACCCTGTTAACAGGATTTTCAATGCCCAAGCAGAAAAAACTGCTTCATCCATTTTTTTATCCTCAATAATGTATGTTCAGACGGCCTTTATCATAATATATTGACTATCAGGCCGTCTGAAACCATTTGAAACTTAAGCCAGCGCCTGCTGCAAATCGGCAATTAAATCTTGTACGTTTTCCAAGCCAATCGACAAACGCAGCAACCCTGCCTCAATGCCCACCGCTTCTTTGGCCTCTGGCGCCATTCTACCGTGCGTGGTTGTCCAAGGGTGGGTAATGGTTGAGCGAACATCGCCCAAGTTGGCCGTTTTTGAGAACAGCTTCAGCATATCAATCACTTTCCATGCCGCATCTTTGCCGCCTTCAACTTCAAAGCCGATCACAATACCGCCGGATACCTGTTGTTTACGCACCAAATCGGCCTGCGGATGGTCGTCAAACCCCGCATAGTAAACCGCTTTTACCCGTTCATGACCGCGCAACCATTGAGCTACTTTTAATGCGTTGGCCGACTGCCGTTCCATACGCACAAACAAAGTTTCCACGCCGCTGAGCAATACCCATGCACTAAACGGCGACAATGCCAACCCCGAAGAATTGACATACATCGCCATCTCTTTAACCAAATCGGCACGGCCGCACACCACACCGCCCAATACGCGGCCTTGGCCGTCAATCGCTTTCGTAGCCGATTCGACCGCCAAATCCGCCCCGAATTTCAGCGGCTGCTGGATTGCCGGCGAACAAAAACTATTATCCACCGCCAACAGTGCACCCACGCTATGCGCAATATCGGCCAAAGCCTGAATATCGGCAATCTCGCTCAACGGGTTAGACGGTGTTTCGACAAACAGCATTTTGGTGTTTTCTTTTACCGCCGCTTTCCATGCCGCCAAATCGGTTTGCGGCACCAAGGTAATTTCAATGCCGAATTTCGATACGATGCCGTTAATAAACCCCGCCGTCGTGCCAAACAAACTCCGCCCCGCCACCAAATGGTCGCCTGCTTTCAAAAAGGTAAGCAATGCAGCTTGAATGGCCGCCATACCGGTGGCAACGGCCACCCCTTTTTCAGCGCCCTCCAAACAGGCTATACGCTGCTCGAAAGCTGCTACGGTCGGATTAGCCGTGCGTGAATAAGTAAATCCCTCGATTTCTTTGGCAAACAAAGCCGCACCTTGTGCGGCATCGTCAAACATAAAACTGCTGGTTAAAAATACCGCCTGATTGTGTTCCCGATATTCGGTTTGGCTTTTTGCGCCGCGAATGGCCAGTGTTTCCGGGTGAAGTTTATTATCGCTCATGATTCCGTCTCTACACTCAAATACTGTCAACAACAAAGGCCGTCTGAAAAAAGTACGGCCACAAAATTGTCAACATTTTGCGCCTATTTATCTTGGCTTTCAACCTTCTCACGCCTATCTGCTTTGGTTACAGCCTGCTATCGCTATATTTAATCATTTAATATGAATACATCGTAATATAAATATTTATTCATATGGAATGAATATTTATGGTGTAACAATTATTTCACATACAATTTCCTTAACAAAATCATAAACATATTTTACAAAGCAAAATAAAATAAAAATAACCCATTGAAAAAAAAAAAAAAAAAATGAAACAATTGTAATGCAGTAAAACAATGAAAATAAATAGTAAACCGACTTTTCCCTTAAAAAAGGACTTTTAATTATGAAAACTACTTTATTACTCTGTCTCTCCGCACTTATTTTAACGGCTTGCGGTAGTGGCGGCGGAGCCGGCCCTGTCGTTACACCCGACGGCACAAAAATCAATCTTGATGTAAGCGACAAAGGCTTAATTGGCGGACAAACAGATGATGGGGAAATTGTAGGCTGGCATCAAGATGCTTCATTCTACGGCGCATGGGTGAACAGCAGCCATCAATTCCAAGAATTAAGATATCAAGGTACGGCAACACCTGTACAAAATATTCCTAATAATGGCAAAGCCACCTATTACGGCAATGCCGTACGCTTCGACAGCATTAACGAAGAAATTTTAACCGATGCCACTAGCCGTATTAACGTTGATTTCGGACGTAAAACCGTAAGCGGCGAAATAACCATGCCCGGCCTACGCCGTGATATTACTTTACACGAAGGCCGTTTGAATGGCGCTGATTACTCAGGAAGAGCAAGCGTACTTGGCAACAGTGGAGGAAGTTACAACGGCGGATTATTCGGTAAAAACTACGAAGAAACCGCAGGAATAGTTAAATTTGACAATAACCCGTCGCTCGATACCGCTTTTGGTGGCAAACGTTATTAATAAATCGGTTATAAATAGAAGGAAAATATAAAATGACACTAAAGTCTTTATGTTCATTCAGTCTTATATCACTACTCCTCACAGCATGTGGCGCTACAGGCGCTCCTTTTATGAACATGGAACAACCTGCTGAAGGCCAAAGCAAAATCTATGTTTACCGTACTAAATCAATAAAAGGCGGTGCTGTTCATTTTGATGTCAATGCCAATGAAACGTATATCGGCCATTTACGCAATGGCGGTTATATCGCTGCCGACGTAGTACCGGGTGATTATGAAATATGGGCTAGAACCGAAGCTAAAGGCGGTGTGAACATTCCTTTAAAACCCAATGAAATCCAATGTGTCAAAGCTTCCGTAGGTTTTGGTTTACTCGTAGGCCGTCCTAAGTTTCAACAAGTTCCTTTAGAACAATGCCAAGCTGAAATCACCAATACGGTACACAGTATTTAAAACAAAGGAAAACTTACTCTAATTGCTCCAAAGGCCGTCTGAAATTCAGATGGCCTTTCTTTATATTTATATATATTCAACTATGATTCCGTTTCTACACTCAAATACTGTCAACAACAAAGGCCGTCTGAAAAAAGTACGGCCACAAAATTGTCAACATTTTGCGCCTATTTATCTTAGCTTTCAACCTTCTCACATTCATCTAATTTATTTCATACCTGATATTACCGAATTAAACTATTTAACATTAATACATTGTATATAAATATATATTTTATTTATTTTGAATAAAAAGTATATGGCGTAACAATTATTTTCCATATAATTTTATTAACAAAATCATAAACATGTTTTACAAAATAATAGCGAAACAAAATAACCTATTGAAAAAAAAAAAAAAAAAAATGAAACAATTGTAATGCAGTAAAACAATGGAAAAGAAATAGTAAACCGACTCTTCCCTTAAAAAAGGCCTTTTAATCATGAAAACTACTTTATTACTCTGTCTTTTCGCACTTATTTTAACGGCTTGCGGTAGTGGCGGCGGAGCCGGCCCTGTCGTTACCGATTTTGGTGGCAAACGTTATTAAAGTGATTTTGAATAGAAAGAAGCCACAAAATGACACTAAAATCCTTATACTCATTAAGCCTTTTATCACTATTCATCACCGCATGCAACGCAACGGGCACTCCTTTTACAAGTATGGAACAACCTGTTGAAGGCCAAAGTAAAATCTATGTTTACCGTACTAAATCAATAAAAGGCAGCACAGTGCATTTTAATGTCAATGCCAATGAAATACACATTGGTCATTTACGCAATGGCGGTTATATTTCTGCCGACTTAGCACCGGGTAAATATGAAATATGGGCTCAAACCGAAGGTATGGATATTCCTTTAAAACCCAACGAAATCCAATGTGTCAAAGCTTCCGTAGGTTTTGGTTTACTCGCAGGCCGTCCTAAGTTTCAACAAGTTCCTTTAGAACAATGCCAAGCTGAAATCACCAATACCGTACACAGTATTTAAAACAAGGGAAAACTTACTCTAATTGCTCCAAAGGCCGTCTGAAATTCAGACGGCCTTTCTTTTATATATATTTTCAACAGAGCAATAAGCTATCTGTCTTTCAAACTGCTTTGCTATATAATCATCCGATAACTTTCAGACGGCCTTTTCATTATTATGCTCGATTCCCATGCTTTAGATTTCGACCGCCGCCATATCTGGCACCCTTATACGTCGATCAGCAACCCCTTACCTGTTTACCCCGTTGCCCGTACCGAAGGGGTCTACCTCGAACTTTCAGACGGCCGCCGTTTGATAGACGGCATGTCGTCTTGGTGGTGCGCCCAACACGGCTACAACCATCCCGAATTGGTGGCGGCAGCTAAAAAGCAGTTGGATACCATGCCGCATGTGATGTTCGGCGGCATCACCCACGAACCGGCCATTCGTTTATGCCAACGCCTGAAAACCATGCTGCCCGACAACCTCGACTGCATTTTTTTGGCGGATTCCGGTTCGGTAGCGGTAGAAGTTTCCTTGAAAATGGCCTTGCAATACTGGCATGCACGCGGGGAACCGCGCAGCAAATTCCTCACCATAGCGCGCGGTTATCATGGCGACACCTTCGGCGCAATGAGCGTATGCGATCCGGTTAACTCGATGCACAGCTTATACCGCCATTTTCTGCCCGAACACATTTTTGCTTCCCCGCCGCAAAGCCGTTTTGACGGCGAATGGCAGGCCGAAGACATCGTGCCTTTTCAGACGGCCTTAACACAACACCATACCGAGATTGCCGCCGTGATTTTAGAGCCGGTGGTACAGGGCGCGGGCGGCATGCGCATTTATCATCCCGAATATTTAAAACAGGTGCGTTCATTGTGTGACGAATACGGTATTCTGCTCATTCTCGATGAAATCGCCACCGGCTTCGGCCGCACCGGCAAATTGTTTGCCTGCGAACATGCCGGCATTCAGCCCGATATTATGTGCATCGGCAAAGCCTTAACCGGCGGTATGATGACGCTTTCGGCAACCGCCACTTCCCGCCATGTAGCCGAAACCGTTTGCAGCGGCGAAGCGGGCGTTTTTATGCACGGCCCTACTTTTATGGGCAACCCGCTTGCCTGCACCGTTGCCGAAGCCAATATGCAGATTTTGCAGCGCAACGAATGGCCGCAACAGGTTGCCGCTATCGAACAACATTTTCAGACGGCCCTCACCCCGTTGCGGCAACAGGAAAATGTGGCCGACGTCCGTATTATCGGCGCCATCGGCGTAGTCGAAACCCGACGGCCTGTCGATATGGTCGCCATACAGCGCTTTTTTGTCGAACACGGCGTATGGATCCGGCCTTTCGGCAAATTGATTTATCTGATGCCGCCGTTTATTAGCACGCCGGCACAATTAACACGGCTGACCGACACCATTGGCGCAGCAGTCAGCCGCAACGACTTATTTCTCTAAATCATATTAAACAGATAAAGGAAAAATGATGGATTTAAAAGAAACGCAATTGAGCTCCGAGCCGATTTTTCAAGGCACTTTTGTTACCATTGCCCGCGATGCCGTCCGCCTGCCCAACGGCAAAGAAGGCACACGGATTGTTATCCGCCATCCCGGTGCCGCCTGCGTATTGGCGGTGACCGATAAAGACGAAATCGTATTGGTACGGCAATGGCGCTACGCCTGCGACCAAGCCCTACTCGAACTGCCCGCCGGCAAGCTGGATATCGAAGGCGAAGACCCGGCCGAATGCGCCCTGCGCGAGCTGGCGGAAGAAACGCATTTCAATGCCCAAAGCGTTAAATTACTCCACACGTTTTACACCGCACCCGGTTTCTGCGACGAGCTGATGTATCTGTATCAGGCCGAAGGGGTTAAGGAAGGCAGTATTTTGGAAAACGATGAAGACGAGTTTACCGAAACCGTACTGCTAACCCGCGACGAAGTGAAAGCCGCATTAAAAAACAATGAAATACAAGATGCCAAAACCCTAATCGGTTTGCAATATTGGCTATTGAACAGTTAATCCGTCTGCAATGAAATTAATAATACAAAGGCCGTCTGAAACTTTCAGACGGCCTCGGCATGATTAAAAGTCGCTTACGACCCGTTCAATAATTTAAGCGGAATTTCACAAACGGGAATCGGATTAATCTTATGCTGCATGGCTTGATGAAGCCGTATATAAATTTCCAATACTTCACGTTGGCGGCCTTCAAAATCTTCAGGGCGGTTCCAACCGTGTACGCTCATCGCCCATTCCAATTCGGGATAAGTCGCGCCCATTTGTTGTTCGTCGGTGCGGTCGGTATCCCACAAGCCGTCGGTCGGCTGGGCTTTTTGAATAGACTCAATCACTTCCAATTCGGCCGCCAATTCATATACCTGCGTTTTCAATAAATCGCCAATCGGACTGATATCGACACCGCCGTCGCCGTATTTGGTGAAAAAGCCGACCCCGAAATCTTCAACTTTATTGCCGGTACCGGTAACCAAAAAGCCGTTGATTTGGCCGTAATAATAAAGCGTCGTCATACGCAGGCGCGAACGGGCGTTGGCTAAGGCAAGCTGTTTGGCCGGATATTCGCTTTCGTCCACTTCAACCGTTTCGGCAAAGGTATTGAACGACGGGGTTAAATCCACGCTCAGGGCTTTTACATTAGGAAACCGCTGCTTCAGGTCTTCAATATGTGCCAGCGCCCGCTCGCGTTGGTCTTCTTTCTGGCGGATAGGCATTTCCAACAACAATGTCGGCAGCCCGGTACGGGCGGCTAAAATAGAAACGACGGCAGAATCAATCCCGCCCGACACACCGACGACAAAACCTTTAGAATGGGCGGCGGCATGATAATCTTTCAGCCAGCCGGTGATATGGTCGATAACGGCTTGTGTTTGCATGGCGTGTCCTTTACAGCGTTTTTAAAAAATAAAGGTTTTGTTGAAACATCCGACCGGTAATCCGTATATTTACCTTACTTTCACAACCGGTCGTTTACGATAAATAAATAATTTAAAAAATGCAATATAACTTGATTTAAGGCCATCTGAAAGGAAAGTTTTCAGACGGCCTTGTTTACGGCTGGAATACATGAAAAAATGTTGCATCTACTGCACAAATTTCGACACGATAAGAATCCTATAAGTTTCGGATAGGTACGTTTTATATCCTTTTTTTACAGTCCGACACCACCGCAAACCATTACCTTATTGCCGATACCGACAACCTAATATCCGTATATATCGGCAGACCGGTTAGGGAAATATAAATATTTTCCCTTTTTACTTACTGCCTGTAATAATGCTTAAAGGAAGCCCATGTCTTTTTTAGATAAGTCAAAAACCATAGCGGAACCCGGATTCAACCGCTGGCTGGTTCCACCTGCCGCTTTAGCCGTCCACCTCTCTATCGGACAAATCTACGCTTATTCCGTATTTAACGCGCCGCTCACCAAAATCATCGGCATCACCGAATCCGCACCGGACGACTGGCAACTCACCACCGTCGGCTGGATATTCAGCATTGCCTTGGCCGTATTGGGTGCATCGGCGGCTTTATTCGGCACTTGGATGGAACGCGTCGGCCCGCGTAAAGCCATGTTTGTGGCGGCATGTTGTTTCGGTTTGGGTTTTTTGGTGTCGGCACTCGGCGTATCCCTGCATAATTTATGGCTGCTCTATTTGGGCAACGGTGTTTTAGGCGGCGTAGGCTTGGGTTTGGGTTATATCGGGCCGGTATCAACGCTGATGAAATGGTTTCCCGACAAACCCGGCATGGCGACGGGTTTGGCGATTATGGGCTTCGGCGGCGGCGCGATGTTGGCTTCGCCGTTATCGGTGGCTTTAATGAATACTTTTTCCAGTGCATCGTCTACCGGCGTTGCCGCTACGTTTGTGGTGCTGGGTATTTTTTATTTTGTTTTTATGATGTTCGGTGTGTTTACCATCAAAATCCCCGCCCCCAATTGGAAACCGGCCGGATTTGTCGCCCCAGTTAAAAGCAATAAATTAGTCAGCCAAAACCATGTGAATGTAAAACAGGCCATGAAAACGCCGCAGTTTTGGTTACTGTTCGGCATTTTGTGTTTGAACGTGACTGCCGGTATCGGCGTACTCGGGCAGGCATCGGTGATGATTCAGGAATTGTTCTCTACCACATCAGTCGGCGCAGATGCGGCTGTCGGCGCTGCCGCCGCAGCAGGATTCGTCGGCCTGCTGAGTCTGTTCAATATGGGCGGACGGTTTTTCTGGTCAAGCATCTCCGACAAAATCGGCCGTAAACCTACTTATATGTTATTTTTTATACTCGGTGCGATTTTGTATTTTGCCATTCCCACCATTGGCGAAAGCGGCAATAAGGCGCTGTTTGTGATTGGATTCTGCGTGATTATGTCGATGTATGGCGGCGGGTTTGCCACCATTCCGGCCTACTTGCGCGACTTATTCGGCACATTCCAAGTCGGCGCGATTCACGGCCGCCTGCTGTTGGCTTGGTCGACCGCCGCGGTTTTAGGACCGGTATTGGTCAATTATATCCGTCAGGGGCAGATTAACAGCGGCGTACCGGCGGCGCAAGCTTACAGCATCACCATGTATATTATGGCGGCATTACTGATTGCCGGTTTGGTATGTAATTTACTGGTGAAATCCGTACATGAAAAACATCACGATAAAAGTATTCATGATGCGGCACAAAGTCATAACCCCAAAGATGAAACCACGCTTTCCGATGCTTATTTGGCAGCTGAAGAAGTATCACACGGCGGCATCAGCGTATGGTGGCGTTGGGCGGTCGTGGCTATTCCGCTGGCCTACGGTGTGATTATGGTGTTTGTGAAAGTGGTGGACTTATTCCGATAAACCAATGAAGTTTATACAAGGGGATTTCAGGCCGTCTGAAATCCCCCTTTTATTAATAGCGCCCCCAAATCTAACAAGGGCTTGTTGTGTTGCTATTGTCGATTGATTATGGTTACAGAAAAGGCCCCTTCACCGCCCACTTCTGCTCCTCGATAAACAGTATCGTCTTTAAATCGACATTCATTTTGATTGTTAATCTACCTAAAAAACATGTTTTATGGCATCAATATATATTAGCAAGAGCCGGTATTATCGGCCATTTGTCATATTATATTTCCTTTGTTTTTTGGTGACTATAAATACCCCATTCAAGCGGTTTATGCCGTATAATTAGCAGGCTAAAAAACCACAACCGAAAAACCTTGTAAACCGCTGGATAGCGGCGCGGCGCTGCTTTACAATACTGTCTCAAGTGAGAAACGGAGTGTATTTATGGCAAAAAAATATTTTGGTACCGATGGCGTGCGCGGTGAAGTGGGTACTTTTCCGATTACCCCCGATTTTGTATTAAAACTCGGTTATGCGGCAGGCCAAGTATTGGTGCAGCACGACAGCGAACATAAGCCAACCGTATTAATCGGCAAAGACACCCGTATTTCAGGCTATATGCTTGAGGCTGCCTTGATAGCAGGTTTTACCGCTGCCGGCGTGAATGTGATTCAAACCGGCCCGCTGCCGACACCGGGCGTTGCCTATCTGACCCGTGCCCTACGTTTGTCGGCCGGCGTGATGATTTCCGCTTCGCATAATGTTTATTCGGATAACGGTATCAAATTTTTTGCCGAAGGCGGTGTAAAACTCAGCGATGAAATCGAATTGGAAATCGAATCCAAACTCGATGAAGAATTAAAAACCCAGCCCTCCGACAAACTTGGCCGTGCCCGCCGAATCAGCGGTTCGGATGATCGCTATATCGAATTTTGCAAATCAACATTCCCAGCCAATCTTGATTTGCGCGGTTTAACACTGGTTGTCGATACCGCCAACGGTGCGGGTTATCATGTGGCACCGAAAGTTTTCCATGAATTGGGGGCTAAAGTCGTCACCATCGGCGACGAGCCGAACGGCTATAATATTAATGAAAAATGCGGAGCAACCCACCCTAAAGCCCTGCAAGCGGCGGTTTTGCAAAATGAAGCCGACTACGGCATCGCGCTCGACGGCGACGGTGACCGCCTGATGATGGTGGATAAAAACGGCAAAGTTTACGACGGCGACCGCCTGATTTATGTGATTGCCAAAGCCCGTGCCGCCGAAGGCATAGAAATCGGCGGTGTGGTCGGCACTGTTATGACCAATATGGGGATGGAATTGGCGCTGAAAGAGCAAAATATTGCGTTTTGCCGCGCCAAAGTCGGCGACCGTTATGTACTCGAACAGCTTCAACAGCGCGGTTGGTTAATCGGTGGCGAAGCCAGCGGCCATATTTTGTGTATGGACAAACACAATACCGGCGACGGCATTATTTCCGCACTGCAAGTATTGGCGGCTTTGCGGATCCTCAAACAAGACCTGCCGAGCGTATCTGCCGACTGGCGTGCTTTCCCGCAAACCATGATTAATGTGCGCATCCGTAAAGGCTTGGATTGGGAAAGTGCATCGAAACCCGTTTTGGAAGAAGTTGAAAAAGAATTGGCAGGCAAAGGCCGCGTAGTTTTGCGTGCTTCCGGTACCGAGCCCGTGGTGCGTGTTATGGTGGAAGCATCTGATGCAGAATCAGCCAAAAAAGGCGCGGAACGCATTGCCAAAGCCATTGAAAATGCCGTTTCCGCCGATAAGGCGTAAAAACAAGGTAAAATATCACAAAAATATATTAGCCATATCCGCCCTTTTTCAGACGGCCTGTTATCAGCAAACGAATAGAGCCGTCTGAAAATTTATTTTTAACATTTAAAATAATGAAGTATTCAAGGGAAATATTAAGTCAGTATATCAATATGGTTCAGACGGCCTGATTCAGATAGAACCCTACTATATTCCATATAATCAAACCAATAAGGAACACAAGCTGTATGCTTGCGATTTTAGAAGCTTTTTTTATTCAATACGGTTACGCAGCAGTATTTTTCGTACTACTGGCCTGCGGGTTGGGCGTACCGATTCCTGAAGACGTAACCTTAGCTGCCGGCGGAGTCATTTCGGGGCTAGGGTATAAAAACGTTCACCTGATGGTTTTAGTCGGCTTACTCGGTGTTTTAGTCGGTGACGGCATGATGTTTATGGCCGGTCGTCTTTATGGCCATAAAATTTTAAAGGTTCGTTTTATCGCACGGGTAATGACACCGAAGCGTTATGCTCAAGTACAGGAAAAATTTGATAAATACGGCAACCGCGTATTATTTGTCGCCCGCTTTTTACCCGGCTTGCGCACGCCTATTTTTATTAGTGCCGGTATCAGCGGAAAAGTTTCCGTATTACGCTTTATTATGATGGACGGCTTAGCCGCCTTAATTTCCGTACCGATATGGGTATATATCGGTGATTATGGTGCAGAAAACCGAGAATGGCTGATGCAGAAAATCCACCAATTCCAATACGGTTTATTTGTGGTTATCGGCATTATTCTGTTGGTATTATTGTTTTTTTGGTGGAAAAAACGCCGCCGTCTGAACTTTTACCGTAAAAATATCCGTCTCATACGTAATAAGCGAAACGAATCTAAAAAACGTTAAAGTAAAGCCTCATCGGCTTTCTTTCCCAAGATTGAAAGATTAAGTTGGAATCATTTACTTCAACTTAATCTACTTATCCCCGAAATCAAGTAATATATTACTTTATAAATATTTTTCCTTATACATAAGCACCAGCTATAAGAACCAATACCAATAAATTATCTTTTTAATATGGCTTTACCTGAATGATAGGTAAAGCCGTCTGAAAAATAATCAGGACACAAATATGACAGAAAATATTTACGGCGACGGCGCATTCCGACGTACATCCTTAAAAGGCTCCACCATAGAAAATACTTACGCCGGTGCATTATCCTTTATGCGCCGACGTTATACCCGTGATTTAAACGGTGTTGACGTGGTCGTATCAGGCGTACCGTTAGATTTGGCAACCACTTTCCGCCCCGGCGCACGTTTAGGCCCTGCTGCCATCCGTGCCGCCAGCGTACAGCTTGCCGAATTAAACCTGTTCCCTTGGGGCTTCGATCCTTTCGATGATTTGGCCGTTATCGACTATGGCGACTGCTGGTTTGACGCGCACCAACCGTGGACAATCCGCGAAACCATCGTGCAACACGCCCGCGATATTATCAACAATAGTTCTGCCAAGATGCTCACATTCGGCGGCGATCATTTTATTACCTACCCCCTGCTGCAAGCCCATGCCGAAAAATATGGCAAACCTTTAAGCCTGCTGCATTTTGACGCCCATTGCGATACTTGGCCGGATGATGCCCCCGAATCGCTCAATCACGGCACCATGTTCTATAAAGCCATTAAAGAAGGCCTGATTCAGCCTGAAACGTCGGCACAAGTCGGTATCCGCACATGGAACAGCGATTTTATGGGCATGAATATGCTGTTTGCACCGTGGGTAAACGAAAATGGTATAGAGGCAACGGTAAAACGCATTTACGATATTATCGGCGACAACCCCGTCTATATCACTTTCGATATCGACTGCCTAGATCCCGCTTTCGCACCCGGCACCGGCACCCCCGTGCCCGGCGGTTTGAATTCCCATACCGCTTTAGGCATTATTCGCAGTTTGGGTGATTTGAATATTGTCGGCATGGATGTTGTGGAAGTTTCCCCTGCTTACGACAATGCCGAAATCACCGCCATTGCCGCCGCCCATGTGGCCGCGGATATGCTTTGCCTGATGAGAAACAAAAAAGTAGCCGGCAACCTTTAATCTGCTACCTGATAATAAAAGGCATCGACAGTTTAATCTCAACTATCGATGCCTTATTTTTAATCATAAAATACCAATGAAAAAAATTCCTAAAAAATATACCCATATTATTTTCTCATTTTATACCTCTGCCATTATGGTATTTATTGTGAGCAGCATATTAACTATATTAAACAATGGACTATCAAATTTCCTAAGCCACCTTTTCCAAGCCTATATTGTTGCTTGGCCAATCGCTTTTCTCAGCCTGTTGGCTATCAAACCATTGGTTTCAAAACTGGTCAACCTAACCGTCGAAAATTAAACCGCAATATTCTATTCTTTCAGACGGCCTATATGATAAAAAGCCTGCTTTCACAAAAAGCAGGCTTTTTTATTCGGCCATTACGTTAACTTAATTTACCGTGGCAATGTTTGTATTTCAAACCGCTACCGCAAGGACAAGGATCATTCCTATGTACGGTTAATCCCTGTTCCGCCAAGGCCTCCGGGCTGAAATCATTGCCGGTAGGATCAAACGCCTCGGTTGCCAACTCTTGACGCGATTCGCCCAACACATCTTCCATAGTCGGCGCACCGGAATGAATCGTCTGCATTACCGACGGTTCTTGTGGTTCACTTTCGGAAACAATATTTTCAGATTGCTGAATCTCAACACTGGTCATCAAAGAAGCGGCACTTTGTTTGATGCCGGCCCACAGGTTTTCAAACATAATAAACGCTTCGCGTTTGTATTCCTGTTTCGGGTTTTTCTGAGCATAACTACGCAAATGAATACCCTGACGCAGATAATCCATAGCAGCAAGATGTTCACGCCAATTGCTGTCAATCACCTGCAACAATACATTGCGCTCAAAACCGCTCATGCTCTGCTTGCCGACCAATTCGGTTTTAGCGGCATATTCTTTTTCTACCTGCTGAACCAAGCGCTCTTTAACATCTTGGTTATCCAAAGTATTGTCTTGTTTCAACCAGCCCTGAATATCGGCCTGAATTCTAAATTCCCCGGCCAGTTGTGCCTCAAGGGAAGGAATATCCCACTCTTCTTCCATAGTATCGGGCGGCATATACACATTCACCAGATCGGCAACAACTTCATCGCGGATATCTTGGGCCAATTCGCTCACATCGTTATTGGTTAGAATTTCATTGCGGTAATGATAGATAACTTTACGCTGTTCATTGGCCACATCATCGTATTCCAAAACCTGTTTACGCATATCGAAGTTGCGGCCTTCCACTTTACGCTGCGCCCCCTCAATCTGACGGGTTAACAGGCTGTGTTCAATCGCCACACCACGCTCCGGTGCCAAGCGGTTCAGAATGGCGGCGGCACGGTCTAAGGCAAACAGGCGCAGCAGCGGATCTTCAAATGAAAGATAAAAACGGCTCGAACCCGGATCGCCCTGACGGCCGGCACGGCCACGCAACTGATTATCAATGCGGCGGCTTTCATGGCGCTCGGTACCGATAATATGTAAACCGCCTGCTTTTAACACGCGCTGGTGTTCGGTTTCCCAGTTGTTTTCCAACGCAGAAATACGCGCTTGTTTTTCTTCGTCGCTTAAGGTTTCATCGGCCATAATGGCATCGCTTAAATGCTTCACATTGCCGCCCAATACAATATCCGTACCCCGTCCGGCCATATTGGTGGCTACGGTAATCATGCTGGTTTTACCGGCTTGCGCCACAATCAGGGCTTCGCGCTCATGCTCTTTCGCATTCAAAACATTGTGCGGCAAACCGGCTTCGGTCAGCATTCTGGATACCAATTCGGAATTTTCAATGCTGGTTGTACCCACCAATACCGGCTGGCCCCTATCGAAACAAGCTTGGATATCGTTTACTACCGCCTCGTATTTTTCTTCGGCGGTACGGAAAATCTGATCGTTGTAGTCTTTCCGCTGCATCGGGCGGTTGGTCGGGATAATCACGGTTTCAAGGCCATAAATACTTTGAAACTCAAATGCTTCGGTATCGGCCGTACCGGTCATACCCGATAATTTATCGTATAAACGGAAATAGTTTTGAAACGTAATCGAAGCCAAAGTTTGGTTTTCGCGTTTGATTTCCACGCCTTCTTTCGCTTCAACCGCTTGGTGCAAACCTTCCGACCAACGACGACCGGCCATCAGACGGCCTGTAAACTCATCGACAATGACGATTTCACCGTCTTGAATCACATAATGCTGATCTTTATGAAATAAGGAGTGGGCACGCAAAGCCGCCATTAAATGATGCATCAGCATAATGTTGGCAGCGGAATAAAGCGAATCACCTTCTTGCAGCAAGCCCATATCGGCTAAAATTTGCTCGGCATGCTCATGGCCGGCTTCACTTAAAATAACCTGATGGGCTTTTTCATCCACCCAGTAATCACCTTCGCCCTCTTCGGTTTCTTGGCGGTGTAATTTCGCAGGAACCTGATCCATAACTTGATAAAGCTGAACATTATCATCCGCCTGTCCGGAAATAATCAACGGCGTACGCGCTTCGTCGATCAGAATCGAATCCACCTCGTCCACTACCGCAAACGATAAATCACGCTGTACTTTATCGTATTGGTCGGTCACCATATTGTCGCGCAGATAATCAAAACCGAATTCGTTATTGGTGCCGTATGTAATATCGGCATTGTAGGCCGTTTGCCGGAAAAAAGGCTGCATATCGCTAACAATCACACCCACCGTCAACCCAAGAAAGTTATACAGCGGCTCCATAATGCCCGCATCGCGCGAAGCCAAATAATCGTTCACGGTCACAACGTGCACGCCCCGCCCTGTTAATGCATTCAAATAAACGGGAAGCGTGGCAACCAGTGTTTTACCCTCGCCGGTACGCATTTCGGCAATTTTACCGTTGTGCAGCACCATACCGCCGATAAGCTGCACATCAAAATGGCGCATACCCAATACCCGACGGCTGGCTTCACGGCAGACGGCAAACGCTTCGGGAAGGATACTGTCCAAGCTTGCGCCGTCGGCAATACGCTGCCTGAATTCGGGTGTTTTAGCTTTCAGCTCGTCATCACTCAAAGCTTTTATTGTTGGTTCCAGATCATTAATTTTCGATACGGTTTTCCGATATTGCTTCAGCAGGCGGTCGTTACGGCTGCCAAAAACTTTTTTAGCTAAATTGGTAAGCATGAAATTTCCTGTGACGAAGTGTTTCCGCACACTCCGTAATTGATTCGATAGATTCGGTATAAAATAATGTGAATTTTAACACAAGCCGCTTATCAGGGTTACAATGCCGTTTGAAATAGCGGCAGTTTTATCGGATTTCAACTGATTAGGCCTTTCTTTACTTATGAAAACAACACTAGTATTAATAATAATATGAATTTGGAAAAATTAGCCCGGCGCAACGGAGGGCTACTGACATTATTGCAACAGTCGCAACAATGGCAAAAACTAGACCGGCAAATCAAACAGGTTTTGCCGGCCAATCTGCGCGCACACTTTCAGACGGCCTGTATAGAAGAAGGAACGTTGGTTTTATTGGCAAACAACAATATGGCCGCTTCCCGTTTGCGTATGATTACTCCCGGTTTGCTGCCGAAACTACAAAACCTGCATCCGGATATTGCGAATGTACGCATTAAAACCATTCCCGCCCGCCCGTTACCGCCCCGTGAAAATCATTTAAAACTGAGTGAAGCGGCCATACAGAGCTTTCGCCATTCGGCAAAACAGCTACAACACCACCCAAAGCTGGCCGAAGCCTTGCGGGAATTGGCGGAAAAACACGGCAACAACAACTGAATAATTATCTGCTTCTCAATACAAAGCTTGATGCCATAACATTTTTTTGCACACCTTTCCGCCTCTTTGAAACTTGTATTTTTAAAAAGCATCATTATTTTATATAAAGTTATGGTGCTTAAAAAAGCACCAGTCATTATTCGTTGCCCTTAAATTCCAAATAACTTTCTATTGACGACAAGAGAAAACCACACACCTTACCAACAGAAAGGATTAACTGAAGATGATGAAGAATAAAACTTCACCTGAAGAATTTATCCCTAAATTTCGCCAAAGAAATTTGGACGAGTCGGGCTTCTTGAAAAAAGTCATACGTTTTTCCGGCAAACTGGGCAAACCGATTGTAAAACAACTTTATGCACTGTATTTTTTATTTAAAGACCCAGCCACACCCAAACGTTCCAAAATGATTATTTTGGGTGCATTGATTTATTTTTTCAGCCCTATCGACAGCATTCCGGACCTACTCGGCCCATTGGGGTTTAGTGATGATATCGCCGTGATTACTTTGGTTTATGCGCAAATGAAAAGCCATTTAACCGATGAAATACGCGAAAGAGCGCAGGCTGCCGTGGATAAAATCTTCGGCTAATCCATTATGGTTTGATAAAAAAACCATCTATATAAAATAAAGGCCGTCTGAAAATAGATTCAGACGGCCTTTGGTTATCTCAAACTTAATCTTTAAATATCATCTATTATTTTAAAGGATCCATGCCCATGACTTCCATCAGGAAGTTGGTAAACGCAGGGTTAGACGGTTTATTGCTCATATTCGGCCAACGTTGCTGCCAACCGCGTAAAGCATTTTGGATATAAAGTTTAGACTGTTCGGTTGTAATCGCGCCGCGTTGGCTATCCACCGCAGAGCGCAGATAAACTTCATACATACTGTCGTCTACCTGATTGCGGCCGACCTGCCGGATACGGAACCGGTTAAGGTATTGTGCGGCTTGAACTTTAGTAATCTGTCCGCCGCTAACCTGATAACTCAGCCGCGTAGCTTCCTCACGGATTTTAGACACATCCGTCCAATGGCTGGCCGCCAGTTTGTAAGGCGCTTTCGCAGGTTCTGTCTTAACATTAGTAGGCTTCAGCGGTACTTCTTTCAAAGAAGGAAGATAAATCGTTTCACAACCTGCCAATGCAACCGATAATAATAAGAGGGGAATATGCTTTTTCATGTTGCCATTATAATCAGATTTAACAGATAATCCAATAATGAATTGCATCATAATTTTGCATATTTTTTAAATAAATAACCCTTCTATACGACACTTACCGGCAAACATTACCGAATAGGCCGATTTTCAGGTACAATCTTTTCTCTTTTCCGCCACTTTTTCTATTACTCACGCCATGTCTAAAAAAAGCAAACAACAATTAGAAAACAATAAGTTAAATAAACGATTGCGCCATGCAGTCGGCGATGCCATCAACGATTTCAATATGATTGAAAACGGCGATAAAATTATGGTTTGTCTTTCAGGTGGCAAAGACAGCTACGCCCTACTCGATATCTTGCGCCAATTGCAGGCCAGCGCACCGGTTGATTTCGAATTAGTCGCCGTTAACCTCGATCAGAAGCAGCCCGGCTTCCCCGAACATATCCTGCCCGAATACCTCGACAGCATCGGCGTACCTTACCGTATTGTAGAAGAAGACACTTATTCTATTGTTAAACGCGTGATAGAAGAAGGCAAAACCACCTGCTCGCTATGCAGCCGCCTGCGCCGCGGCGTGCTATACCGTGTGGCGAAAGAATTAGGCTGCACCAAAATCGCACTCGGCCATCATCGTGACGATATTCTGCAAACCATGTTTCTCAATATGTTTTATGGCGGCAAACTCAAAGCCATGCCCCCAAAACTGGTTTCCGATAATGGCGAACATATTGTGATTCGGCCTTTGGCTTATGTAAAAGAAAAAGACTTGGAACGCTATGCCGTATTGAAACAGTTTCCGATTATTCCTTGTAACCTTTGCGGCTCACAACCCAACCTGCAACGCCAAGTAATTAAAGAAATGCTGCAAGATTGGGACAAACGCTTTCCCGGCCGTATCGAATCGATGTTTTCAGCATTGCAAAACGTTGTTCCCTCACATCTTGCCGATACCGAACTGTTTGACTTTACCGGCTTAGTACGCGGCCAAACCTTAAAACACGGCGGCGATACCGCATTTGATTCGGAAACCGTGCCCGCACGTTTTTCAGACGGCCCATCTGAAAACGACAGTGAAATCACACTACCCACACCTACTGCTAAAAAAGTGATTAATATTCTGGCCAGCAAACCCAAAGTCGTATAACACGGCCTACTATAAAGATACACCTCAGCCTATATAGGCTAAGGCCGTCTGAAACATTATATTCAGCAATATCGATACCATATTGATATTTTATTGATTAAAAAGATACCCATGACCGAATCCATCTGCCTACCCGCCGTTACACTCAAGCCCTCCACCATCGCCTTACCCGGCTCCAAAAGTATTAGTAACCGCACCCTTTTGTTAGCGGCTTTATCCGACAATGTGTGTGAAATCCATTCTTTGCTGCAATCAGACGATACCGAACGAATGCTTGAAGCATTGGAAAAACTGGGGATTCAACTTGAGTTTTTTTCAGACGGCCGTCTGAAAGTACATGGTAGCGGCGGACAATTTCCCAATCGCGAAGCAGATCTCTTTCTCGGTAATGCCGGCACCGCGTTTCGACCACTCACCGCCGCACTGGCTATTTTAGGCGGCAATTATCATCTTCACGGCGTACCGCGTATGCACGAGCGCCCTATCGGTGATTTAGTAGATGCTTTGCGGATAGCCGGTGCCGATATCCAATATCTCGGCAATGAACATTATCCGCCGCTACACATTAGCGAACGTACGGACAACGGCGAACGGGTGATTCCGATTAAGGGCAATGTTTCCAGCCAATTCCTCACTGCCCTGTTGATGGCTCTGCCCCTCACCAAACAAGCGTTTGAAATCCGTGTGATTGGTGAGTTGATTTCCAAACCCTATATCGACATTACGCTGAAACTGATGGCGCAATTCGGCGTAACGGTTGCCAATGAAGATTACCGTGTTTTTAAAATTCCGGCCGGATCACAATACCATGCACCGGAGCGGCTGTATGTGGAAGGCGATGCTTCAAGCGCCTCTTATTTCTTAGCAGCGGGTTTGCTATCCGGCGAACCCATACGCGTTACCGGTATCGGTGCCGACAGTATTCAAGGCGATGTGGCTTTTGCTCGTGAATTGGAAAAAATCGGCGCGACCGTTGTATGGGGGGAAAACTTTATCGAAGTTTCCCGTGCCGCAAACCAGGCGGTTTTACCGTTTGATTTAGATGCCAATCATATTCCCGATGCCGCCATGACCTTAGCCATTGTTGCCTTGGCAAGCGGCGGCACTTGTACATTGCGCAATATCGGTAGCTGGCGCGTCAAAGAAACCGACCGCATTGCCGCTATGGCAAACGAGCTGCGTAAAGTCGGCGCCACCGTGATTGAAGAGCCTGAAGCCATCCATATCACCCCACCGGCATCGCTAACCCCTGATGCCGAAATCGATACTTACGACGACCACCGTATGGCCATGTGTTTTTCATTGGTATCGCTATTGGGCGTACCGGTGATTATTAACGACCCTAAATGTACCTATAAAACATTTCCCACTTATTTTGATGTTTTCGCATCCCTACAAAAATAAAAAAGGGCTTTAGCCAATACTAAAGCCCTAATGATGTATTAATTATCTGGTATCGACAATCACCGGTCTGCCATTGTAATCCAGCACCGTCACATCAATACCATATAATGCCGATATACTTTCTCGATTAATCACTTCGGCAGGATGCCCCGTTTGTATTACTTGACCGGCTTTCATCATCACAACCGTATCCGCAAATTGTGCGGCATGGTTGATATCATGCAGCACAATCACAACCGTTTTGTTTTCTTCTTGCGCCAATGAACACAGTAGCCGCATGAGTTGGCCGGCATGATACATATCCAAATTATTTAACGGTTCGTCCAACAACAAATAAGGCGTATCCTGACAAACAATCATGGCAACCAACGCACGTTGGCGTTGTCCGCCCGATAAAGTTGATAAATAGCGTTTGGTTAGACTTTCCAATTCAAAACGGGCAACCACCGATTCGACTATTTGCTTATCTTTTTCAGACGGCCGCCCCTGATGATAGGGATAACGGCCGAACATCAGCAACTCTTCAACACGCAGGCGCCCTTGCAGATAGTTTTCCTGCGCCAATAATGCCACTGTTTTCGCCAACGTCTGGCTGGGTGTCGTGGTAATATCCAGCCCGTCAAAACCAATCGAGCCGCTTTGCAGAGGTGTTAGGCGGGACATCAAACTAAACAGTGTCGATTTGCCGGCGCCATTAGGGCCGATTAAAGCCACCACCTGCCCACGGTCTAAAGATAAATTAATATCCTTTAAGATGGCATACCGACCAATATGATGAGAAACATTAGAAACAATTATCATAGTGTTATATTCATTTTCATTAAGAAACCGGCAAGCCTACCCGACTCATGCCATTTTGATATTTCTTCGATATTGGGTAAAGATTAAAACCAAAAACAGCAGGCCGCCGCATACCTCGATTACTGCCGACAATACACCCGTCAAGCCCAATATCTGCTCAAAAACCGTTTGCCCCAATACCAAGCACAACATAGCCACCAGGCTAACCAACACCAACCTTTCACTATGATACATACGCCGGCAAATACGGTTTGTAATCGCGCAAACCAGCAAACCTAAAAAAACAACCGGGCCGACAAATGCTGTTGCCGTAGCAACCAATATGGCAATAAGCACCAATAATTTCAGGCTGAATTGTTGATAATTAATGCCCAAGTTGATCGCCGCTTCCCTACCCAGCATCAAAATATCCATTTGATAGCGCCACCGCCAAAGCACTATGGCACTGAATAGGCAGACAACCAGGCTAACCACCAACAAATCTAAATTAATGGTATTAAACTGGGCGAAACTGGATGCCTGTACCACCACATAGTCTTCCGGACTAATTAATCTGGCAACCAATGAAGACAAACTACGGAAAAGCACCCCGAATATAATACCGACCAAAATAAGCCTTGCTAAATCATGATGATTACGGGTAAAGAGTAAACGAAACAGCAGCAATGACGCCCCCATCATAATGGCCACTTCTATGGCAAACTTCAAAACCGGTTGCGTATTAAATATATTGATCGTGCCTAAAAAAAAGACAATGATACTTTGAATCAAAATATACAGCGCATCAAAGCCCAATAACGACGGCGTTAAAATAGGATTCTGAGTAAGCGTTTGAAACAATAAAGTAGAAACGCCAAGCGCATAGCCGACCACCATCAACGCCAATAATTTCTTACCCCGAAGTTCCAGCACAAAAGCCCAATTCCCATGAGATTTGAATACGATAAATACTACCATGCTGATAACAAGCAACAGCAAAGTAATACAAACCGGCTTGGTCCAAACCTGAGAGCCATTTAAAACATCATTATTAGAAGAGTTTGGCTTAAATAAAGATGGCAAATTCATTGGTTTTCTTTAACTTTGATTAGGCTTGCGTAACAACAACCATAGGAAGATAGCCGCACCCGCAACCCCGAATACCGTGGCAACAGGCACTTCAAAAGGATAGTTAATCACACGCCCGATTAGGTCGCACAGCAGTACAAAACCTGCTCCCATTAAAGCCACTGCCGGCAAAGCACGGCGCAACCTATCCCCCATCATCTGGCTGATAATATTAGGAATAATCAGCCCGACAAAAGGAATAGCACCGACGGTTACCACCACCACCGAACTAATCATTGCTACCATCGCAATCACAAACCCGACCATCAGATTACGATTGATACCTAAATTAACGGTAATGGCATCACCCAATCCGACAATGGTTAACTGATCCGCAAGAAAATAAGCAATAACCGTCAGCACCGCCGTGATATACAGAAGCTCGTAGCGGCCTAATAAAATGGTTGAAAAATCGCCTAAATGCCATACGGAAAGCATTTGTAACGATTCTGTTTGATAGGCAATAAAAGTAGATATCGATTCAATAATGCCGCTAAAAACAATACCTACCAATGGCAGCAACAAATAATCGCTAGGCGGCAGCGGTCTGATTAAGCGCATAAAGCATATCATGCCGATAATCGCACAAATCACCGCAACAACCATTTTGGCCATCAACGAGCTACTGGGAAAATACAAACTGATTAACAGCAATCCCAGCGCCGAACTTTGGGTTGCCCCGATCATCGATGGCTCGACAAAACGATTCTTCAGCACCACTTGCAAAATAATGCCCGCAACAGACAGCGCCGCCCCGGTAAGTATAATGGCAATCGTTCGTGGCAAGCGGCTAATCCATAAAAGCTGCGTATCCGTTAAAGCAATATCTGCAACTTGGGCACCCGCTTCATGTTGATGAAGCAACTGACCGGCATGGGTTGCCAATCCAAATAACTCACGCCAAAACCCCTGCCACGAAAAATCTGCCACGCCGACAGATAAGCTCAACAATATTAACGCGATAAGAATAATAAAGCTAATACTGTTGAGCACCCACGGCGATAGTACAAATAACGAAGATAAAAAAGTTTTGAACGTATATGTTTTACTATCCGTCATAGAAAGCGATTTATCTTGTTATCATTATTGTGCACTATTCGAATCAATCTTACTTGCTTTAGCAAAATTCTCGGCTATCATCTTCGTATCCTGCATCCATTGATAATAACCGCCAAATGCCAAATAAGAATCCGGGCTTAAATATAAAATATGGCCGTTTTTCCATGCTTTGGTTTGATGAATCAGCGGATTATCCAACACCACTTCCGCACCGTCACCCTCTTGGCCGACCGCACTGGTTCTATCTAATACAAACAACCAATCCGGATCAATTTTTTGTACATATTCAAACGATACCGGCTCGCCATGCCTTGCATCCTCAATATTAGGATCCGCCGCAGGAATATTAAATATTTTATTCACGAAACCAAACCGTGACTTATCGCTTAATGCCGCAATTTTATTACCGTTTACCAAAATAATCAGCGCATTACCCTTTCCTTCGGTAACCGCTTTGGCTTTGGCAATTTCATCATCAATATTTTGTTGCAACTGTTTCGCTTCGCTTTCTTTATTAAACAGCTTGCCCAAATCAGCCAACTGCTGTTTGGTTGCCTGATACATATCGCTGGTATCCAACGTTAAATCGAATGTCGGCGCTACTTTACTCAATTCATCATATTTTTTAGCCATACGGGAGCCGACAAATATCGCTTTCGGTTGCATTTCGTTGAGCACTTCCAAATTAGGCTCAAAAACCGTACCAATATCTTTACTCTCAGGTGTATTCGGTGCTTTCAGGTTTTCAAGAAGCAATTTACCCGGCATACCCTCGACAGGGATATTCAGCGCAGATAAATTTTGCAAAATCGTCATATCGTATACAGCGACAGGATGCGGATTGGCAGCGACCGATACATCACCCCGTGCGGTATGAATCGTTACTTCGCCTTGGGCATTCTGGCTTGCATCGGCAGTTTGCTCTACCTGACTACCATTGGCAGCATTATCAGACTCAGATGCTTGAGAGCAACCAAATAAAGTAAGCATGCCCAATACCACTAACGAGCTTTTGAGTGTGCCTACAAAATGATTGGTTGTTTTTGATGTGTTTTTATTGCTCATCATAATAGAACCTTTTTTATAGTTTCATATTTCCGGAGTTAAATAAAAGATTTTAGTTTTTTACCATACGCAAAAACCAAGTTCATATTTTTATCACTATTCATTCTCATTCGCAATTAAAAATTAGATATTAGATAGTGCCTAATTAATTACATTAAAATAAATCCATATAAAAGGTAGAAAGTTCCGACTTATGTCTTTGATTAGAAATTTAATAGAAATGAGAATAGATATTAATATTTGTGATTATGTAAATTATTTTTTACATAGTTGATTTGAAGATAATAAAGATTTTTAAATGTTGAAACAGCCCTCTATAGAGAGACTGCTGGAGTGGATAAAGCAAATTGCCAATATAATTCGCAACAGAAGAATTCAATATACCTGATAAAAAAACAAAACCCATATTAATTTCCATAGCAGGTAATAATTACTTACCATGAAAATTGATATGGGCTACTAAACTAAACAAATTTATTTAGAAAAACGGTCGCGGTCATGTGGTTGGCTAAAGTCTTGCACCGGGCCTACCGGAATAATCCCCGTCGGATTGATAAGAAGATGCGAGCCGTAATAATGCGCTTTGGTATAAGGAATATTCACGGTTTTGGCAACATCCTGATATTGATATAAATCGCGAACATAATTCGACAATGCCGGATAATCCTTTATCTGCCTTATATTGCATTTAAAATGCCCATAATACACGGCATCGAAACGGATTAACGTAGTAAACAACCGCCAATCGGCTTCGGTTAAACGGTCGCCGGTTAAATAACGTTGTTTGCTTAAAATACCTTCCAATCTGTCTAATGATTCAAACACAACAGCAACCGCTTCGTTATAAGCAGATTGTGTGGTCGCAAACCCTGATTTATAGACGCCGTTATTTACACCGTCATAAATCCATTCGTTTAAGGAATCAATCTCTTCACGCAATTCAACCGGATAATAATCTCCCGGTTTCGCACCGATACCGTCAAACGCGCTATTAAACATACGGATAATTTCTGATGATTCGTTGCTAACGATGGTATTGGTTTTTTTATCCCACAATACCGGCACCGTTACACGGCCTGAATAATCCGGCATGGCCTGAGTGTAAATCTCATGAAGTTTGTTTTTATGGTTCACCATATCAGGAATCACCCCGTCACCCTCTTCAAAAGTCCAGCCATCGTCAAGCATAAAAGCATTCACAACAGAAATCGGAATCATCTCTTCCAAACCTTTGAGATGTCTGAATATCAGGGTACGGTGTGCCCACGGGCATGCCAGAGAAACATATAAATGATAGCGATCCGGCTCGGCTTTAAAACCGCCTTTACCACTGGGGCCGGCAGAACCGTCGGCAGTAACCCAATTACGGAAAGCCGCCGTACTGCGGACAAATTTTCCGCCGGTAGATTCAGTATCATACCAATCGGTATGCCATTTACCATCAACTAATAATCCCATATTTAATTTCCTTACATTACATTAAGTTATTCTATCTTTCGCACCATCTATATCAACAGTTCAGATGGTTTCCGCGATTTCTACGTCAATCTCCGTAAACATTTTGCCAAGTTTCAGCACCGCATCTATAAAATGGAAATGTTCATCTTGAACCAAAGAGCCATTTAATATCTATTTAACAGTATTTTTAACAGCGCATTTCAAGCTGTATTTAAAAGAATGAGAACGGCATTTTAACAATTGCACAACAAAATGTCAGATTTCTATTTTAAAACAATTAGTCAAAATCAATTTGGTCTCATTGCCTAAAACAGTCATGAGTGTTCTACTTTACCATTAGTATTTCATTAAACAAACAATCATACGTTTAAAGTCAATCAACTGACATTAAATATATATCCGACAGATAAAAAAAATAATGCAACCGAATGATTGCATTATTTTTGATACTGGTGGAGGCGGGGGGAATTGAACCCCCGTCCGAAAGCCCTCTACAAAGCGTTCTACATACTTAGTCTTGCCTACTTAAAATCTTGTTCCCATTCCGCCGGCAGACGGGCTGTTTGGAAACCAGTTACCTTAAATCTTATTTCCTGCCAAGTAACCCGACAGAAAACCAGCCAATGTAAAATGACGTTGCGGTAGGTTTGACCCTACGCAGCCCATCGGCCAACTGCTGCAACGGCTAGCCTTAAGCGGCTAAAGCGTAAGTTTCGTCGTTTGCGACTATTTTGTTTCAGTGTTTTACGGGAATCTGAGACCCCGGTATGCCCGCATCTGCTTCGCAACCCCCGTCGAAACCAAGATCGCCCCCAGATAGGAATATTCGATTATACGCAGGTTATGTATAAATTGCCATATCTGCATAAACCGTTTTCAGACGGCCTTATCGGTTATAATGGCCGTCTGAAACCATATCGGGATTTGAAAACTATGTATGACGTCAATACCCACGACGTGCGCCGCTTTTTTGCCGGCGTATGGCAACAACGTATGCTGCCGTTGCAACTGGACGCTTTGCAGCAAAAAGCTTTGCGCATTATCGAAGCACACCCCGAATACCATTATTATTTGGAACACATCGAAAACTATCTGGATAAAAACTGGACGCCCGAAGAAGGGGAAAGCAATCCGTTTCTGCATATGTCGCTACACCTTTCCATACAGGAACAAGTGGCTATCGACCAACCGCCCGGTATCCGTGCCGTTCATGAAAACTTGTGCGGAAAATACAACGGTGATTGGGTGAAAGCCGAGCATGATATGGCCGATGCGTTGGCGGAAACGGTTTGGGAAGCGCAACGTTTCGGGCGCGGCTTGGATGTGAATGCCTATATGACCCGTTTGCGCAAATTGGTCGGCTTAGGGCAAGAAGACAATGCCCGTATTAATCCGCACGAAGTGGAAGTTTCCGATAAAATCAGCGGGCGGGAATAATATTCCGCTATCAAAACCGATTGAATATTCATTCCGCTTACTTATCTATTTTAAAGGCCGTCTGAAACCATGCATTATTTCAGTATCCATACACAACAAGGCGAACATTTGGGCTTTTTGATTATGTTGCCTGATGATGAATCCGAAGCGCAACCGCAGAGCGGGCGGTTTGCAATAAAACTGCAAAGTGAAACAACGCCGCAAGACAAAGCTGCGGTTAACGCATTGGCACCGCTTCAAGATAATGATACGCCTTTATACTGGCAGATTGAAAAAGATTATGTGGCCTTATCAGACGACAATGCCGTTATCGGCCGCTTGCGTAACGAATATTTAACGGTTAACGGCCAAACTTTGGTGTTAACCGATTTAACGGGAATCATATAATGGAAAGCGTATTTATCCTGATACCGATCAGCATTATTTTGGCCTTTCTGATTGCTTATTTTTTCTGGTGGTCGGGCAAAAACGGGCAATTTGATGACTTGGAAGGCCCGGCGCACCGCATTATTATGGATGATGATTCCACCGACAACACCAACGACAACCACACAACCACCGACCCGGAAAAGCCGCAAAATGAGCGTGAAAGATAATCTGAACTTTGCCACCCGCCGCCGTTTTATGCCGCTTTTCGGCACGCAATTTCTCGGCGCGTTTAACGACAATCTGTTTAAAACCGCGCTGTTTGTGATGATCAGTTTTTATGGTTTGGGTCAAAATAATACGATTCCTGCCAGCCAGATGCTCAACCTAGGCGCGTTGCTGTTTATTCTGCCCTATTTCCTGTTTTCCGCCCTGTCGGGGCAATTGAGTACCAAATTCGATAAGGCCAAACTGGCAAGCGTTATCAAAGTATTGGAAATCGTGGTGATGGCGGTGGCGGCGGTCGGTTTTTATATCCAATCTGCGCCTTTATTGCTATTTTGCCTATTTTGCATGGGCACGCAATCCACCTTATTCGGCCCGTTGAAATATGCCATTCTGCCCGACTATCTCAATGATAAAGAACTGATTATGGGTAACAGCCTAATTGAATCGGGCACATTTATCGCGATTTTATTCGGCCAGATACTCGGCACGGTTGTTGCCGGTATTCCGCCTTATATTGTCGGTATCTTGGTATTGGCCGTCGCGGCTGCGGGAACAGCTACCAGCCTGTTTATGCCGCCCGTGCCCGCCAAAAACCCCAACACGCGCCTAGACCCGAATATTGTCCGCAGTACCCGATTGTTATTAAAGGAAACCTTTGCCCAGCGCGAACTTTATGCGGCAATTATCGGCATTTCATGGTTTTGGTTTATCGGCTCGGTTTACACCACCCAACTGCCTACCTTTACCCAAATCCATCTCGGCGGTGACGATAATGTTTTTAACCTGATGCTGGCTTTGTTTTCTATCGGCATTGCCACGGGTTCGGTTATCTGCGCCAAAATCAGCCACCACCGCCTGCATTTAGGTTTGGTTGCCGTCGGCGCATTCGGCCTCACGGCATCGGGCTTATTGTTGGTATGGCTGACGCACGGCCGCTTTTTCGAGCAACTACAAGGCATAGGCTGGTTTCTCACCCAAAGCACCACCTATCCGGTTATGCTGACCATGATTGCCATCGGCTTCTTCGGCGGCTTTTTCTCAGTGCCTTTATATACATGGCTGCAAACGGCCAGCCATGAAGCGTTTCGTGCCCATGCCATTGCCGCTAATAATATTGTGAACGGTTTGTTTATGGTTTCCGCCGCACTTATCAGCGCTGCTTTATTATGGCTGTTTGACAGTATTACCCTGCTCTATCTGGTTGTGGCACTAGGCAACCTCGTTTTGATTGCCTATCTGCTCAAACTGGATCCGCGCTTTTTGCAAGATTTAAAAATATATATCGGCATGAAATAAACCAAACAGGCCGTCTGAACGTTTTCAGACGGCATGTCTCTGAATATACCCAATTATGTAGCCGGCGGTATAATAGCGGCTATCCATATTGCACAATACCCAAAGGAATCCGCTATGCGTTGGCAAGGAAGACGACAAAGCACCAATGTAGAAGACCGCCGCGGCAGAAGCCGTATAGGTGGGAAAAGTACCGGTATTCTCGGCATTATTATTGTGTTGGTAGGCGCATATTACGGGGTCGATTTATCCGGCATCACCGGAGCGCCAACCGTATCACCCGCCCAACAAACGCCGATAGACAGCCAATTGGAAGCACAACTTAACGAGCTTTCCAGAGTAGTTCTGGCCGACACTGAAACCGTTTGGGGCAATTACTTCGCCCAACACGGCAGCCAATACACACCGGCAACGCTAACACTCTACACCGCCGGCACCCAAACCGCCTGCGGCACCGGCCAAGCGGCGATGGGGCCTTTTTACTGCCCGGCCGACCGCAAGGTTTATTTGGATTTGTCATTTTATGAAGATATGCGCCAAAAACTCGGCGCATCGGGTGATGCAGCTTTTGCTTATGTTATCGCGCATGAAGTCGGCCATCATGTTCAAAACCTACTCGGTATTTTGCCGCAAGTGCATCAGGCACAACGGGAAGTTAACCAAACGCAGGCCAATGCGCTTTCCGTTAAACTGGAATTGCAGGCAGACTGCTTCGCCGGTATTTGGGCACACTATGCCGTGAATCAAAACATATTGGAAGCAGGCGATATTGAAGAAGCGGTTCGCGCTGCCGAAGCCGTGGGCGACGATCATTTGCAACAACAAGCCCAAGGTTATGTTGTGCCCGATAGTTTCACCCACGGCTCTTCTGCGCAAAGGATGACATGGTTCAGACGTGGTTTAAACAGCGGCGAAGTGAATCAGTGCAATACTTTTGCCGCCAATTGATTGCTTTTTGCTTTTGTATATAAGAAGATATTCCAAATATAACCAATATAAAGCATAAGGCCGTCTGAAAGACAATGTTTCAGACGGCCTTCTCTTTGGTTTTCCCCAAAAAAGCAAGCCCACCAAATCAAGGCGGGCTACGGGAAAGGTATGTGATTAAGGATATTTAGCAAGCTTATCTTTCAGGTAGGCCAAGCCGGCAAACAAACCACCAAATAGAATGTTAATCAGCATTGCTGGAATGAGGCCGAATAGAAGTACAACAACTGTTCCGAAAAACCAAGCCAGTATTAAAGGAATAATTATCGAAATGTCCCAAGGCTGAGGGCTTGCGGCGAACACCCAATAAGTCAAAGCAGCCATCCAACCATAAAAGCAGATTTTAACAGCAATCTCGCCTGCTTTATCGTAAATCTCTTCATAGTTGTTCATATCAGCTCCCTTCTTTTAACTATAAGGGCTAATAAATAAAATGGCAAAATGATCTAAAAAGCTGTTCGGAATTAAGAGCACAACCTTGCTAGATGCCCAACAATTACTTTAAATATTTCAGACGGCCTTTCTATATACTGTAGGCCGTCTGAAATGATGGTTTGATTTATACCTCAACCATTATGGCGCCGAAGCCGCAACTTCCGGCACCATATCCGCATCGGTAAACTCAGGCTCTGGCTCGGTTTCAAAAACCTTACCATTCAATTTCAGCTGCCCTTGTTCCAATTCGATTTTGGTTTGGATATTGCCTTGATCTAAAGTCAGATACTGTTCACCGGCCATTGATCTGATGGTGCTTTCAACCATCAACTGCAGTGTTTCGTTAATATCATCCATGCTGGCGCGTCCTGCTGCTAAGTCTTCCGGATTCACACTAAACAGACTGCGGGCTTGCGTTACCGCCAAATCTTCCAATAATTTTTGCGGCACTTTCATATCAAATTCGGCATCGATTTTTTTCACCAATGCAGTAATATCGTCCATATCCGCCTGAGTTAGCCCGTTAAAACGAACTTCACCTTTCACGTCCACATCGCCCTGCGGCATGGTGAAATGGAAAGTTTCCAATTTAAGAACAGGGTTTTTGGTAAACAAACCGGCCGCTTCGTTTTTCACCGTTTTTAATATTTCGTTTTGAACCTGCTCTTCAGTCATTTCCTGAGTGGCCAGTTCAGCCATTTTATTCTTAATGGCTAATAATCCTTGGGCATCGAGATGCTCGGCAGCAACATTAATATCCAGCGGGCCATAGCGGTCTTCGCCGTAAACCAATGTTTGGAATTGGAAACGCCCTTTGCTGTTGACCCACCCGTCTACTTCTTGGGTGTCGGTGTTAAAGCTTAGTTTTTCCACTTCAACCTTAGAAGGCGGCACCGTGCCGGTCGGGTTGATAAAGGCACCGATTTGCAAATCGGTCACCAAATTCACCAATTCATTGGCTTTAACATTGTAGTCAAAGCCTTCCTGCCACTGCATAGAAAATTTATCCAGTGTCAAACTGCTGCTGCCCAAGGCAAGTTGGTTGCTGCTGTCGGCCGTATCTGCCCGAACATGCAGGTTTTCCATCGCAATATCGCCTTTATCGGCCAACTTAATATTGATGGCAGGTATTAGATAATCTTGAATATAAGAGGCAAAATCGGCTTGATAATCCACCGTACCGGTTAAGCCCTGCCAATTCAGCTTAATGCCCGACAATTCTTCGTAATCAAAAGCAGGAATGGCCATATCCAACTTGCCGCTACCGTTCAAATATACGGTATTGCTCATTTGCACCGGTGGTTGCTTGCCAAAAAAACGGGTTAATACTTTTTCAGTATCTGGGTGATATTGAAACTCGGTTTCCACATAAGCGCGAACGGGGGAAATGCCTGCGGCAAACGGGCCGTGTTTGATATGGTTAACAATGGTTACCGGTTCTTTTAATAATGTTTTGATATTATCCGGCAGATATTTTTGAGTGTTATGAAACAATGCCGGTTTCAAACGCACCACCATGGTTTCCGTGGCACCAAACCAACCGCGTTCATATTGATAAGATTCAACCGTTAAAACACCGGATTGTGAAAGCATCTGCTGTTGCGCATTCAGGCTTTCTTCGGCCTTCAGGCCGAGATAATAAGGCATGCCGGCAAAAACCAACACAATGATAACAAGTAAAGAAATGAGGAGCTTTTTCATTGCTTTCACACAATAAACATAAAGTTTGAAGCATAGCATTATTTAACTTTTTTGTCTTTGCCATACAGCAACAATCACAACGCCAGATAGCGCCGCTTGCCTGAAAAGATTGTTGCATGCTATCTTTCAAAAAAATTTAATTTTAAGTGCGTAAAAATAAAGGGAATCACCCATGAAAAAATGGATTGCGGTATTGATTGGCGCATGGCTGGGCTTGCAATTGTCTGCGGGTTATTTGTTTGCCCCCTTGCTATTCCAACATTTGGATAAAATACAAGCCGGCACCATCGCCGGAATTTCATTTAATATCACATCTTACATCGGCATTGTGGTTTGGCTATTGGCCTATATCGCCAATAGAAGCAATACCCGACACAATTATGGCCGTTCATTCAGCGGTAAAGCCATCATACTCTTGCTGATCTTGATTATTGCCAATCAATTTCTGATTACCCCCGTTATCGATGCCTATAGAAACAATACGTCAAACTGGCTGCTGTCTTTGGTAGGCGGCTCGTTCGGCCAATGGCACGGCACTTCCAGTATTATTTATATGGCTTGCAGCCTGCTTGCTTTAATTCTGGCATTCCGCCTAACTACATTAGAACAACGTTAATTTTGTTTATACCTCATATCACAAACAACAGGCCGTCTGAAACATTTTCAGACGGCCTATAGTTTTTATAACACGCAATAAACTTATCAGGCTTCGGTATTCGGGCGCCACAATACCAACAGTTTGCCGATATGCTGTATCAATTGTGCCCCGACTGCTTCGCATAAAGCATCACTAATGGCTACACGTTCGGCACGGTCGTCGCCGGCAACTTTTACTTTAATCAATTCGTGCGCCGTCAACGCAGTATCCGTTTCCTTAATAACGGCATCGGTTAAGCCTTGCTGCCCTACCATAACGACAGGATGCAAATGATGTGCATGCGCTTTGAGCGCGGCAATTTCTTGAGTGGTTAATTTATCGGCCATTTTCTTACACATAAAACTATAAATAGATTAAGCGGCATATTCTACGCGAAACCGCCACTTTAAGGGGAAAAATAACGTACAATCCTATTTTTTATTTTGTGGTTATTTCATGTCCGTCCGTTCAAAATCTTCTAAAGCTTGGTTAAACGAGCATGTCAACGATCATTATGTGCATCAAGCACAAAAAGACGGTTATCGTGCCCGTGCGGCCTATAAGCTTTTGGAAATCAATGAAAAAGACAAGCTTATTCATTCCGGCACCGTTTTGGCCGACTTAGGCAGCGCCCCGGGGAGCTGGTCTCAAGCCGCCGCACAATTGGTCGGTTCAAACGGCCGTGTATTCGCCTTGGATATTCTACCGATGGAACCCATTGAAGGCGTATCGTTTATTCAGGGTGATTTTCGCGAAGACAGTGTATTGGCCGAATTTGAATCATTATTAGATAACCGCCCGCTAGACCTTGTAATTTGCGATATGGCACCCAATATGTCAGGAAACACTGTAACCGATCAGGCGCGCAGCTTTTATTTATGCGAACTGGCTTTAGATTTTGCCGCCAACCATTTGAAACAAGGCGGTAATTTTCTAGTCAAAGTTTTTCAGGGCAGCGGTTATCAAGAATATATAGCGGCCATGCGCGAAATTTTTACCTCTGTGCAAACCCGCAAACCGCAAGCCTCTCGCAATCGCTCCAGTGAGATTTATTTATTGGGCAAAAATAAACGCTGACAATACATACAGCCTGATTTACAATTTATTTGTCTTTTACCCTTTTATGGAGCCTGTTTCTGTGGGGAATATTTTTAAAAATGTTTTGGTTTGGTTAGTACTTGGTGTCGCCCTGATGGCAGCATTCAATGCCATTAGCGACAAACAAGAAAGTAATCAACAAATCGAATATTCGCAATTTATCGAGCAAGTCGACAAAGGTGAAGTAGCCAACGTGAACATTGAAGGTTCCGGTTTGGCAGGCTACCTAATTAAAGGCGAACGCACCGATAAAAGCCAATTTTTCACCAATGCACCGCTAGACGACAATCTTGTTTCCACGCTGTTGGATCATAAAGTACGCGTTAAAGTGATTCCTGAAGAAAAACCCAGCATGCTGGCCAGTGTTTTCTTCAGCCTGTTACCCGTTATCTTACTCATCGGCGCATGGTTTTACTTTATGCGTATGCAGGCCGGCGGCGGCGGAAAAGGCGGTGCCTTCTCTTTCGGCAAAAGCCGTGCCAAGCTATTGGATAAAGATGCCAACAAAGTCACCTTTTCCGATGTAGCCGGTTGTGATGAAGCCAAAGAAGAAGTTCAAGAAATTGTTGACTATCTGAGAGCGCCTAACCGCTATCAAAGCTTGGGCGGACGGGTACCGCGCGGTATCCTGCTGGCAGGTAGCCCGGGTACCGGTAAAACCCTTTTGGCCAAAGCGATTGCCGGTGAAGCGCAAGTACCGTTTTTCAGCATTTCCGGTTCGGACTTCGTGGAAATGTTTGTCGGTGTAGGTGCAAGCCGTGTTCGCGATATGTTCGAGCAAGCCAAGAAAAACGCCCCCTGTATTATCTTTATCGACGAGATCGACGCCGTCGGCCGCCAACGCGGTGCCGGTTTGGGTGGCGGCAATGACGAACGCGAACAAACATTGAACCAACTTTTGGTGGAAATGGACGGCTTTGAAAGCAATCAAACCGTGATTGTGATTGCCGCAACCAACCGCCCAGACGTACTAGACCCTGCCCTACAACGCCCCGGACGTTTCGACCGCCAAGTAGTCGTTCCGCTGCCGGATATCCGTGGCCGTGAGCAGATTTTAAAAGTACACGCCAGAAAAGTGCCGTTAGACGAATCGGTAGATTTGGTTTCTCTGGCACGCGGTACACCGGGCTTTTCCGGTGCCGACTTGGCTAACTTAGTGAACGAAGCCGCGCTATTCGCCGGCCGCCGCAATAAAATCAAAGTCGACCAAAGCGATTTTGAAGATGCCAAAGATAAAATCTATATGGGCCCGGAACGCCGTTCTATGGTGATGCATGAAGATGAAAAACGTGCAACTGCATACCATGAATCAGGCCATGCCATTGTGGCTGAGAGCTTGGATTTTACCGATCCCGTTCATAAAGTCACCATTATGCCGCGCGGACGTGCTTTGGGTTTGACTTGGCAGCTGCCCGAACGTGACAGAATCAGCATGTATAAAGATCAGATGCTAAACCAAATCTCAATTTTATACGGCGGTCGTATTGCCGAGGATATTTTTGTCGGCCGTGTATCCACCGGTGCTTCCAACGACTTTGAGCGTGCAACGCAAATTGCCCGTGAAATGGTTACCCGCTTCGGTATGAGCGATAAAATGGGCGCTATGGTTTATGCGGAAAACGAAGGCGAAGTTTTCTTAGGCCGCTCCGTAACCCGCTCGCAACATATTTCTGAAAAAACCCAACAGGAAGTAGATGCGGAAGTACGCAGAATTTTAGACGAGCAATATGCCGTCGCTTATAAAATTCTTGATGAAAACCGCGATAAGATGGAAACCATGTGTAAAGCACTGATGGAATGGGAAACTATCGACCGCGATCAGGTGCTGGAAATTATGGCAGGTAAACAACCCAGCCCGCCTAAAGATTACAGCCATAATATCCGCCCGGAAGACAATACACCGTCTCAACCGACTCCTTCGGAAGATGAAGAAAAGAATGCGGATAATATTATGGAACCTGCACATGAATTACCGGCTTCAGGCAGTATCCAACGGAATACCGATATTCCATCCGATAGCCAAGCGCAATAAGCTGTTTACCGGACAGGCTGTATCAATTTTCTATACTCTCTGATCTGGTTACTCATCAACAAAGGCCGTCTGAATCATATTCAGACGGCCTTTGTTTCCAATATAAAAAATAATTCTATATTACCCTTATCATCCAATCATCACCGTCCAAACAACCCACCTAATATATTTTCAGACTCATCGGAAAATAATCGCTATTTTAACGGCCTGCTGCTTCAAATATCATAAATGTTAATTGGCGTTATTAAAGATTGATACTTGTAAATTTTCCCGCCTACTGGCATGATGCGTAACAACAACCTCCGGTTTTGTCGGCATTATCTTTGCGATATCAAACCGAAGCTGTTTCAAATCAGAAAAACAGGATACAAAAAATGACTAGCAATCATAAACATACGCATGCCCAATGGGGTTCCCGTTTGGGCTTTATTTTAGCGGCGGTAGGTTCCGCCGTCGGCTTGGGTAATATTTGGAAATTTCCTTATATGTTGGGTAAAAGCGGTGGCTCTGCTTTTATGTTTACCTATTTGGCCTGTATCGTTTTAATCGGTTTGCCGATTTTATCTGCCGAATGGTTAATCGGCCGCCGCGGACAACGCAACCCGATTGATGCTATGAAAACAGTTGCCCAACAAGAAGGTCGCAGTAAAGCTTGGGCGATTATCGGTGCTTCCGGTACTTTGGGGGGTTATCTGATTTTGTCTTTTTATAGTGTTATCGGCGGTTGGTCCCTCAACTATATTTTTAAATCAGGTTCCGGCCTCTTTTCCGGCATGACGGGCGAACAAACCGGCGCGGTTTTCACCTCTATGCTGGCCGACCCCACCAGTTTGCTGATATGGCATACCGTTTTTATGGCAGTAACGATTTTTATCGTAGCCGCAGGGGTAACGGGCGGTTTGGAAAGAGGCTCTAAAATTCTAATGCCGCTATTGGCTGTATTTTTAGGCGTTCTTGTTATTTATGGTGCGAATACCGGCCATTTCGGTGAAGCCCTCAGCTTCCTTTTCAAACCTGACTGGGGTGCCATTAATGCCGATGTTTTATTATCTGCCTTAGGCCATGCTTTCTTTACGCTGTCTCTGGGCATGGGTATTATGTTGGCCTACGGTTCTTATCTCGGCAAAGAAGTGAATCTGTTGCGCTCCGCTTCCATTGTAGTGATTTTGGATACGGCGATTGCCGTATTAGCCGGTTTGGCGATTTTCCCGATTGTATTCGCCAATGGTTTGGATACCGAAGCCGGCCCGGGTCTTGTGTTTGTTACCCTGCCGATTGCTTTCGGTAATATGAGCGGCGGTACGGTTTTAGGTTTGATTTTCTTCCTTCTCTTAAGCTTTGCCGCAATCACCTCTTCTATTTCCTTATTAGAATCTTCCGTTGAGTTTCTTGAAGAACGCACATCTTTAAACCGTGTCGGCAGTACCATAGTAGCCGGTGTTGTGGTTTGGCTGATAGGCATTGGCTCCGCATTGTCATTCAATGTATGGAGTGAAGTTAAATTGATGGGCTTGAATATTTTCGACTTGTTAGATGTATTCACCAGCAAATTTATTCTGCCTGTATCCGGCTTTGCCATTGTGGTCTTTATGGGTTGGTTTATGAAACAAGACAGTATCCGCGACGAACTACGCTTAGGCGGTGCTTTTAAGCTCTGGCAGTTTATTTACCGTGTGATTGCTCCGGTTGGCGTGATTATTGTATTTGTTCAGCAGCTTATCGGTTAATGAGCATTAACTTATAAAACCTAACAAGCAGGCCGTCTGAAACGTTTCAGACGGCCTGCTTGTTAGGTAAATTATCCGTTATCGGCTATTCGCTATATAATAACCATTTTTGACTTAGAATCTATTATGAAACATATCCACATTATCGGCATCGGCGGCACCTTTATGGGCGGCTTGGCGGCCATTGCCAAAGAAGCCGGATTTAAAGTAACGGGTTGCGATGCCAAAATGTACCCGCCGATGAGCACACAGCTTGAAGCCTTGGGCATCGGCGTGCATGAAGGCTTTGATGCCGCTCAATTAGATGCTTTCCCGGCAGATGTTTACGTTATCGGTAATGTGGCCAAACGGGGTATGGATGTGATCGAAGCCATTTTAAACCGCGGCCTGCCCTATATTTCCGGCCCGCAATGGCTTTCGGAAAATGTTTTACAAAGCCGTTGGGTACTCGCCGTGGCCGGAACGCATGGCAAAACCACAACGGCTTCTATGCTGGCATGGGTGTTGGAATTTGCCGGTTTAGCGCCCGGTTTTCTCATTGGCGGCGTACCGCAAAATTTCAACGTATCCGCCCGCTTGCCACAGGCACCACGCCAAGATCCCGCTAGTCAATCGCCTTTTTTCGTGATTGAAGCCGACGAATACGATACCGCCTTTTTCGACAAGCGTTCAAAATTCGTTCATTATCGGCCGCGCACCGCTATCTTAAATAATCTGGAATTTGACCATGCCGATATTTTTGCCGATTTAGCGGCCATTCAAACCCAATTCCACCATCTTGTCCGCACCATTCCTTCAGACGGCCTGATTGTTTCCAACGGCAGCGAACAAAACCTAAACGATACTTTGGAAAAAGGCTGTTGGACGCCGGTAGAAAAATTCGGCATAGAAAGCGGTTGGCAAACAGGCCAAGTGGCCAGCGACGGCTCTTTTGATGTTGTGCTTTCCGGCCAAAAAGTCGGCCATGTCGCTTGGGATATTATCGGCGAACACAACCGCATGAATGCTTTAGCCGTGATTGCTGCCGCCCGTCATGTAGGCGTAGATATTCAGACGGCCTGCGAAGCATTGAGCGAATTTAAAAATGTTAAACGCCGTATGGAAACCAAAGGCACGGTGAACAATATTACCGTATACGATGATTTCGCCCACCATCCTACCGCCATTGCCACCACCGTTGCCGGATTACGCCAGAAAATCGGCACCAACGGACGGATTCTGGCCGTTTTGGAACCGCGCTCCAACACCATGAAACTCGGCACCATGAAAGCCGCACTACCGGAAAGCCTGCAAGATGCCGATTATGTGTTCTGCTACACAGGCGGCGTGGACTGGGACGTTGCCGAAGCACTATCCCCTTTAGAGGGCAAACTGCATACCAATAAAGACTTTGAAGCATTTGTTGCGGCTATCGTAGCCAACGCCCGTAGCGGCGACCATATTTTAGTGATGAGTAACGGCGGTTTCGGCGGTATACACGATAAGCTATTAACCGCATTGACTTCGTAGCCGCCACCGAATATAAATAAACGGCCGGATAATATTATCCGGCCGTTTATTTATTCGAAAAGTATCGGCAAGCCCATATTATCGGGTAGCCGCCGCTTTAACCTCAACTTGAACCGTTTGCGGCTGAGCGTTTTTAAATCTTAATGTTAGCGGGAATGTTTCCCCTGCTTTCAACGGTGCTTTCAAGCCCATAAACATAATATGGTAGCTACCCGGCTTCAGCTCGACTTCTTTGTCTTTGGGTAGGACAACACCGCCTTGAACTTCACGCATCCGCATGACACCGTTATCATTAATATGCGTATGCAATTCAACTTTTTCAGCCACCGGGCTGGATGCACCGACCAAAACATCATCGCTACCGGTTTCATTGGTAATTTCCATAAACGCACCGCCCATGCTCATGCCGGCAACCGTTGCACGCGCCCAAGCATCATCAATATCCATGCCTGCCGCCGCGGCAACTTGGCAAAAACCGGCCAATACACATGCGCCTAACCATTTTTTCATATTATTTATGCTCCTAATTGATTTATTTTCAGTATAGAAAATGAAAGCGGCCAATCGGCCGACTACCAAATATTCAAACCGTATTCCCGCCAAAGTGCCATAAACCACAAAACCGCCAGCAAAACCAACGCCAGCATTTGTGCCGCCGATCCTGCATCTTTCGCACGCTTGGCCAATTCATGATGTGCGGTAGTAGTATGGCCAACTACCGCTTCAATAGCGGTATTGAATAACTTGACGATTAACGATAAAAACGAGGCAATAATCAACATCATGCGGGTTGCCGGGCCAAAATCCAATATCACGGCAACCACCAACAAAATCACATTCAACCAAACAAGTTGGCGGAATGTACGTTTATGGCGGTGTACGGCACTCAGACCGTCTTTGGAAGAATCGACGGGCTTCACGATATGCCCGACGCTGCTTTTTTCTTTTACTTTTTGTGCGTATTGTTTATCAGACATCATTTATCCCACCAAAGCCATTATTCCGTTGTTAAGCGACATGCTTCACTACGACTATTCATCAATTGCTTCATAATTCGCTGTTAAATTATATGATAATTTATTCGGCTTGTTAAACACCGACCTCTGCTTTAAAAATAAAAATAACGACAGAAAATGACAGACAGAAAATTGTAAATTTTCTTATAAATTATGTTTAAAAGATTTAAGCATCATTTAAATTTACTTTCAAACAACCTCTATATAATCAATAAAAAACAATTATTTATATATAAATAATCAATATAATCATAAGAAGGCGCTGTAAAAACCGGCTACTGCCTATACCTTGTTTACTACAAATAGCAGGAGTAAATTTTTACTTTTACCCAGTCCGAATCCTTTTTAACCATAACATAAATCAGGAGGTCATAATGAATAAAATTACCGGCTCGGATGCCATGATGAAAGTCTTACACGAATGGGGAATTAAACGGATTTACGGTTTGCCCGGCGGCTCTTTCGATTCGACAATGAATGCGATTTATAACTGGCGCGATAAGATTCAATATATCGGCGTGCGCCATGAAGAAGTCGGCGGTTTGGCTGCCGTTGCCGAAGCCAAGCTCACCGGCAAAATTTCAGTGATGTTCGGCTCGGCCGGCCCGGGCGCGGCGCATTTGCTCAATCCGATTTATGATGCGGCCACCGATAATATTCCGGTGTTGGTGCTGGTCGGTCAGGTACCCAGCTCACGCATGAATACCGATTATTTTCAGGAAATGCCGGAAAACCCGATGTTTGCCGATGCGGCGGTTTATAACCGCACGGTAATGACGGCGGAGCAATTGCCGCAAGTTGTCGATACCGCGATTCGTCAGGCATATGAGAAAAAAGGCCCTGCTGTCGTGGTGATTCCGAAAGATTTCGGCTGGACTGAAATTGATGATAATTATGTGTCTTCTGCGCAAAAATATGGCACACCGCAATGGCAACTGCCGGCAAAAGACGAAGATGTCGAAGAAGTGCTTAATCTGCTTGAAAAAGCCAAACGCCCGATTGTGTATTTCGGGCAAGGTGCCAAAGGTGCGGCAGACGAATTACGCGAACTGGCGAAATTATTGAAATTGCCCATGCCCGCCACTTATCTGGCTAAAGGGATTTTAGAGGGCGGTGAAGAATTTTATATGCTCTCGACCGGACGCGTCGCCACCAAACCGGGGGTAGATGTTGCGCGCGCGGCGGATTTTGTATTGTTTGTCGGTACCAATTTTGAGTTTCCGATGTTCTCACCGGAAGCGACGTTTGTTGATGTTAACCTGAAGCCGTCGGTTATCGGAGCAAGACACCAAACCAAATTGGGCATTATTGCCGACGCGCCGACCTTCTTACGCCAACTTATCGCCGCGGCGAAAAAACGCTATGGCGAAGACGGCGCGGATTACAATAACAAAGGCATCAACCACGATGCTTGGTATGCCGCTGCGGTAGAAGATAAAAACCAATGGAACGCATGGTTGGCTAAACGCGCCGCCAATACCGCCAATCCGGTCGGCTTCGAGCGGATTTATAAAGCGATTAATGCCACTGCCGCGAAAGATGCCATTTTCGGCGTTGATGTCGGCAATGTGAATATCGCCGTTGCCCGTCTGCTGGATTTAGGTGGTGGACGCCGTCAGGTTACTTCCCCACTCTATGCCACGATGGGCTTCGGTATGCCCGCTTCTATTGCCGCCGCTTTGGAATATCCTGATCGTGAGATTTGGAGTTTGTCCGGCGACGGCGGGCTGGCGATGGTGGTACAGGACTTAATTACCCAAGCCGAACACAAGCTGCCGATTATGAACCTTGTGTTTACCAATCAGTCTCTCGGCTATATTGAGGCGGAACAAGACGATACTCATCAACCGCATTCCGGTGTGAAATTGCAAGACGTGGATTTTGCCAAAGTGGCGGAAGGCTTCCAAGTTGCCGGATTTACCGTGCGCACTGAAGACGAATTAGAACCGACCTTGCAAAAAGCCCAACAGGTAACCCGCGCAGGTAAACCGGTGCTTGTAGATATCAAGATTTCCAATGAGCGCTTATTGCCGGTTGAGCAATTTCCGCATCGCCGTTCCGGCCATCCTGCCGTGATTACGGATTTTGATGAATTTGTGAAGCATTTCCAAGCAGAAGCGCTGGAGCCGTTCGGCGAAATTCTCGACCGCCACGGCGTTGAAAACTTCTAATCAAAGCTAATCCCCACAAAAAACCGGCAGCGTTATGATACTGCCGGTTTTTATCTGATGCCAATCATTCAAGTATGGTTGCTTATCCCACTAAAGCCATTATCCACAACACAATAACACCGGCCAAAGTCAGATATTGCGCCGCCGAGCCGACATCTTTGGCTTTTTTGGCCAACACATGCATTTCTTCCGAAGTATGATCTACCGCTGCTTCCAAGCCGGTATTAATCAATTCCACCACAATGGAAAACAGAGATGCCAACAATAAAATCATACGCACCGGCAAAGTAAAATCCAATACCACAATGCCGATAAGCAATACCGCATGTATCCATAACAGCTGACGGAATCCCTGCTCTTCACAAGCCGAGCGGATACCGTCGGCAGAATAGCCCAATGCTTTGATAATTCGGCGGACACCCTGCCCGCCTTTCATCGTTGCCGCATAGCTTTGCGGTTTCTTTTCAGACGGCATCTTTTCAGACGGCCTCAGACCATTCGGCGACAGCATCAGCAAATACGGCCGCAACATCATAGTCTTTTTGTTTCATAATTTCTTGGAAACCGGTCGGGCTGGTCACATTCACTTCAGTCAGATAATCGCCAATCACATCCAAACCGGCCAATAAAATACCGCGCCGTTTCAATTCCGGCGCCAGAGATTCGGCAATTTCACGGTCGCGGGCAGACAATTCCTGCGCCACACCGCGGCCACCTGCCGCCAGATTCCCTCTTGTTTCGCCTTTTTGCGGAATCCGTGCCAACGCAAACGGTACCACTTCGCCGCCAATCACCAAAATCCGTTTATCACCATCAACAATTTCGGGAATATATTTTTGCGCCATAATGGTGCGCGTATCCAACTTCATTAGGGTTTCTAAAATACTGCCGATATTCGGGTCAGACTCGGTTAGGCGGAAAATGCCCATACCGCCCATACCGTCGAGCGGTTTCACAATAATATCGCCATGCGTTTTTAAAAAAGCACGCACATCTGCCGCATGGGTAGAAACCAATGTTGGCGCAGTAAACCGGCTGAAATTCAAAATCGCCAGTTTCTCATTGAAATCGCGCATAGCTTGGCCACTATTGAACACTTTCGCACCTTGCGCTTCGGCCAAAGTCAGCAGTTGGGTGGCATACAGATATTGCATATCGAAAGGCGGATCAGTACGCATAATCACGGCATCGTAGTCTTTTAAGGCCGTCTGAACCGCCGCTTCGGTTTCAAACCATTGTTTGTCGTCATCACTTTTCGCGCCGTTGAATACAAAAGCCGACGCTTGTGCCACCACATCACCGTCTTTCACCGATAAGCTGCTGCTCAAGGTATGCGACAAACGCCAGCCCCGCTTGGCCATTTCACGCATCATCACATAAGTGGTATCTTTATAGGTTTTAAAGGTTGCCATCGGATCGGCAATAAACAAAATATTCATAAGTTTTCCTTATTATTAAACGTCATTATCATACGCCGTCTTTAGGCCGTCTGAAAAGCTTTCAGACGGCCTTTAAACCTGCCAATTGATTGGCGTAATGCCGTGTTTTTCTAGATAATGATTGGTGCGTGAAAAATGCTTGCATCCAAAAAATCCGCGATGGGCGGATAAGGGCGAAGGGTGCGGTGCCGCAAGCACCAAATGACGGTTGCGGTCGATAAACGCGCCTTTTTTCTGGGCATGGCTGCCCCATAACAAAAACACAATATGTTCGCGGTGGTTATTCAATTGGGCAATCACACGGTCGGTAAACTGCTCCCAACCCAAAGCCGCATGAGAATGCGCCTGTCCGGCACGAACAGTCAGCACGGTGTTCAACAGCAATACGCCCTGATCCGCCCAAGATTGCAGATAGCCATGATTAGGTATGTGAAAACCGGCGATATCGTCGGCCAATTCTTTATAAATATTCACCAGCGAACGCGGAATCACAATATCGGGGCGAACCGAAAAAGCCAAACCGTGTGCCTGCCCTGCGCCGTGATAAGGGTCCTGCCCTAAAATCACCACTTTCACCTGATCAAATTCAGTGGCTTTAAACGCATTAAACACATCGGCGGCCGGCGGATAAATAATCTGCCCGATTTCACGCTCTGCCCGTACACTCTTTAAAATATGTTGAAAATAAGGCTGCTCTTTTTCCGAGCCGATGGCCTCATGCCAAGTCTGCATAAACCGCACTCCGTTGGGTTTTGATTATCCGCATTATATAAGATAAAAAAGGCCGTCTGAAAAGTTTCAGACGGCCACTCTCATATCATATAGACGGATACGGCCAAACAGTAAAAATGCCCTGTTTTATTTGTTATAATCATACGTTTCTTTTATCACGCACCATCATTATGCTCAAATTTACCCTACACAAAACCGACGGATACGCACGCCGCGGCACATTAGAATTGAATCACGGCACCATCGAAACCCCGGTTTTTATGCCTGTCGGCACTTACGGCTCGGTGAAAGCCATGACGCCGCAAAACCTGCACGATATCCATGCACAAATTATTTTGGGTAATACCTACCATTTATGGCTGCGTCCCGGACTTGAAGTCATCGAACAATTCGGCGGCCTGCACGATTTTATCGGTTGGAATAAACCGATTCTCACCGATTCGGGCGGCTTTCAAGTTTTTTCTTTGGCGGAAATGCGCAAACTCACGGAAGAAGGCTGTACTTTCAGAAGCCCGATAAATGGCGACAAGCTGTTTCTTTCGCCCGAAATTTCTATGAAAATCCAAACCGTGCTCAATTCCGATATTGCCATGCAGTTAGACGAATGCACGCCGGGCGAAGCCGACCACAAACAGGCGCAAAAATCCCTACAAATGAGCCTGCGTTGGGCGGACCGTTCGAAAAAAGCCTTTGAAGATTTAAAAAATCCGAATGCCTTATTCGGGATTGTACAAGGCGCCATGTTTGAAGACTTACGCGAAGAATCTTTAAAAGGCTTGGAAGAATTCGATTTTCCCGGCTTGGCCATCGGCGGCTTATCGGTTGGCGAACCAAAGCCGGAAATGTACCGCATGATGCGTGCCGTCGGCCCCATGCTACCTGCCCATAAGCCTCATTATTTAATGGGTGTCGGCACGCCTGAAGATTTGGTGTACGGCGTAGCACACGGCGTTGATATGTTCGACTGCGTAATGCCGACCCGCAACGCCCGCAACGGCTGGCTGTTTACCCGCTTCGGCGATATTAAAATCAAAAATGCCAAACACAAACTCGACAACCGCCCGTTAGACGAAAGCTGTACCTGCTATACCTGCCAAAATTTCAGCCGCGCCTATCTGCACCATCTGCATAAAGCCGGTGAAATTCTGGGGGCTCAATTGAACACCATTCACAATCTGCATTTTTACCAAACCATTATGGCCGAAATGCGTGAAGCCATCGAGCAAGGCAGATTCAGCGATTGGCAGGCTCAATTTCATGAGAACCGTGCCCGAAAAGCAGATGCTTAAACCATAAGCACCATCACAAAAGAAAACGGCAGCCATTTAAGGCTGCCGTTTTCTATCCGGATACTACATGCCGTTCAATCATTACATAGCTGGGGCAGAAGCATCAGTGGCTGCATCGGTTGTCGGCGCCGCACGATCAAAACCTTTGTCTCTCATGCAGGCATCAAAAACAGCACGGTCTTGGTTATCACCCACGCTGGCTTGACATTCTTGAAGCGCTTGGTCAACAGTCATAGGTGCCACTGCAGGGGTAGGTTCCGTATCACCGGTCATATTGCTGGAACAAGCACTCAACATCAAACCCGAAAAAGCGGCAGTGATTAATAATTTCTTCATAAAATCGTATCCTTTCTCTCAATTGGATTTCTTACATTTTCTCGGTAGCTGCCGTCTGAAAAAACGCAGCCGTTTCGGCTTCAAACCGATAGATGCAGACATAGCCGCATTGTGTAATAAGAGTATCTGCCGCCCGATAAGTTTCTCAAGAAACGCAAGGGTATGCTAATATTTTTATTAAAAAAAAAATTTATTTTAACAAAAATTATTTTTAAATTATAAAATGCTGAAATCATTTTATGGAATTAACAAATTTAATACCGATTATCTGAGAAAATATCCGCTTGTTGCTTCCACACCCTGTTGTCTCTATATTTTTATTCAAAATACAGAGGCGTTGTAAAAAAACATTTGCCCCTTGCCATCCTTACCCAATCACACATTTTTTTATAAAAAATAGTTTAAATATCGGGCAGATATGGCACAATGTCATCTTTTTTTCGGAGTAGTGCGTTTATGGACACGGCGCTTTTACTATCCGGTGTACTGGCTTTGGGTATCGGCGCACAATGGCTGGCTTGGTATCTGAAGCAACCGTCGATTTTATTCTTACTGTTAATCGGCATTATCATCGGTCCTGTTTTAGGCTATTTCCAACCTGACGAGGTATTGGGGAAATTATTGTTCCCCTTTATTTCACTAGGCGTGGCCGTGATTCTGTTTGAAGGATCGCTTACCCTTGAATTTCATGAAGTCAAACAACACGGCCGCATGGTGCAAAATCTGGTCACCATCGGTGCATTCATCACAATTATCGTTATCTCGCTAACAGCTTATTCGCTGTTTGATATGGATCCCCAAGTCGCCCTTTTATTCGGCTCTTTGGTTTGCGTGACCGGGCCGACGGTGATTACCCCTTTATTGCGCAGTGTGCGGCCGAAAAAAAATATCAGTAATATCTTAAAGTGGGAAGGTATTATTATCGACCCTATCGGTGCCATTGCGGTGGTATTGGTATATGAATACATTATTTCAGGCGGTCATAACAGCTCTTTAATGCTGTTTGGTGAAATCGTGTTATTGGCCTTTGTGATGGGTATGGTCGGTGCGGCACTTCTGGCATTTCTGATTAAACGGTATTGGATTCCGGAATATCTGCGCAATGTGTTCACCCTTGCCTATGTATTGTTTCTATTTTCGTTCTCAAACCATTTAGAACACGAATCCGGCCTGCTCACGGTTACCGTTCTCGGCGTAGCATTGGCCAACTGGAAAGGCTTCCCGCGCGACCACATTTTGGAATTTAACGAATCACTCACGGTTTTGCTGATTTCGATGCTGTTTATTATTTTGGCTGCCCGTATGGATTTGGCCGCGCTGGCAACCGTCGGCTTTAGCGGCATTGTATTGCTGTTGATAGTGATGTTCGTCGCACGTCCTTTAGCCGTTTGGGCATCTGCCAAAGGCACATCGCTCACCACCAATGAAAAACTGATGATTAGCTGGATTGGCCCGCGCGGTATTGTGGCCGCTGCCATTTCTTCGTTGTTTGCCATCCGTTTGGAAGATCAAAACCTGCAAGGCGTCGAGCTTCTGGTGCCGTTGGTGTTTCTGATTATTATCGGTACGGTATTGATTCAAGGCTTGGGTGCGAAATTAGTCGGTACCATTTTACAGGTTCGCGAACCGAGTAATAACGGCGTATTGGTTGTCGGCGCCAACCAAGCCGCCTTGACGGTTGCTAAAGCGATTAAAGAACAAGGCTTTGAAGTATTGGTGGCCGATGCTAGCTATACCAATATATCCAAAGCACGCATGATCGGTTTGCGCACTTATTACGGCAATCCGGTATCGGAACACGCCGAACTGCATATGGACTTAATCGGTATCGGCCATATGTTTGCCATGAGTACCGACCGCGAATTGAATACTTTATGCGAAATGCACTACCGCCACGAATTCGGCGAACGTAATGTTTACCGCTTACAGCTGCCCGATGAAAAATCACGGCCGGAGCGCCACCGCAGCCAACAGAGTTTTGCCTCGCACTATCTGTTCGGTAAAGACATGACCTACAGCAAACTGGCCAGTATGGTGTCTAAAAATGCGCGTACCAAAACCACCAACATTACCGCTGCCTATAATTACACCCAATATCAACAAGACAATAAAAACGCCATTCCTTTGCTGATTATTGATAAACACGGGGTAATGCGTGTCATCACCACAGACTTCAACCCCAAAAGCCAATCCGGTTATAAATTAGTCGCATTGGTCACCGATGGCGAAGAAGCTGAAACGGTAAAAGCATAAATACCTAACGGTAATATAAAGGCCGTCTGAAAACGATTCAGACGGCCTTCTTTCATATGTATGCGCTATAAACAACTATTCATCTTCACCGCTATACTTATTCCGTTTCAGCAAAATCCGCACCGCACCGTCATTACCGGCACGCGGCTCGGCATAAGCCAATACATCCGGATGTTCCATTAACCAGCGGCGAACCAATGTTTTCAATACAGGTTTATAGCCGGAAGAACCTAAGCCGCTACCGTGTATGATTTCACCGCACACCCCGCGCTTGCGGGTAAATACGATAAACTCATTCAATACCTGCTGAGCCTGTTCCTGCGTATAGCCATGTAAGTCCACATCCGCCACTACCGGCCAATGCCCGCTTTGCAAACGGCGGATATCGTTTTTACCCTGCCCGTTTTTGCTAAACGAAGACGGCGGTTCATCCAAAATAGAATCACCGACATAAAAATAATCACCCTCACCCAACGCGTCTTCCTGCTGTCGGCGCGGTTTAAGCGGCGTATTATCACGAGGCGGCATATAGCGGTTGCTGTTCTTCAAAGGCACCACATCGGCCATTGCTTTGGCAAAATCCGGTTCGGCAGCCTGTTTTTTACGCGCTGCCGCTTCCTCAGCCGCCAGCCTTTCCTGCTTGGCCTGTTTACCTAACGCTTTCAACGTGTTTTGAAAGTCATCACTCATCTTACCACCTTATCCGACTCAAGCTGTTAAGTGTTATCGAAACGGCGGACATCATCGATGGTTATTTTGCCGAAATCTTTATCATCAATGATTTTAGCAATACGGGCGGCTGTATCACTCGGACGGCTCAACAATCCGTGCTCTTCCGCAGCTTGCAAGTTTTTCAGCATCGGGAAATCTTCAACCTTGGCAGCACGAAGCAAATCTTGCATCGGCGTATCCACGATGCCCGGAGCAATACTGGCAATCGCCACGCCGGGATGCTGTTCGGCAACAATACAGCGGGCATGATGGTCCAAAGCGGCTTTGGTACCGCCATACACGCTCCAACCGGCATAGTTTTCACGGCCGGCACCACTGCTGATATGGATAATTTTCAATAAGGTTTCAGACGGCTTAATGGCAATCAAATGATTCGATAATAAAAACGGCGTAGCAATATTCAGCGATACCGCCATGGCGATTTCCGCCGGATTTTGTTTACCGGCTATCGCATTCGGCTTGGTTGTGCCGGCATTATTAATCAAGATGATTTCTTTGGCATCTGCCACAAAATCTTTTAAAAGGCCGTCTGAAAGCAGTTTGTTTACTGCATCGCCATCGCTCAAATCAACTTGGTATTGTTTCAGGTTTTCAGACGGCTTAGGCTCCGCCGCTCTTCTGGCCAACCCCAAAACCGCATAACCTTGTTTCAAATAATGCTCGGCCAAAGCAAAACCCAAACCGCTGCTGTATCCACTGATAATCACTTTTGTACTCATCATAAACCTCTCTTTTTTTATGCTCAAAATAAATATTTATTTTATCGTAAACCCGTGCGACTATCTCAAATTAATACCGTTTTTCACATTTGTTAGGCCACCTTGTTAGCAACCAAATTGCTTAGCCCGTATCCAGTTTCTCTATTTTGCGGTATATTAAAAACCTATTTATCCGCCTGATTTCAGACGGCCTCAAAACGATACCTCAACATCATCCGTTATGTTTTAAAAGGAATTTCCGAATGTTTAAACGCCCTGAAGAATTCATTGTCGCCATACTTGCCGCACTCTGGGTGGTTCTAACCTATCTGATAACCGATTATTTCGGCGCGCCAACCCAAACCAAATTGCTCATTAGCGCCTTAACACTTATTTGCGCTGCCGTTTGTTTTATTTTGTGGCAACGCCATTTGAGTCGCGCTATCTGGCCGTTTTTCTTCGGACTGCTCGTTGCCTGCTGGTGGCCTTATCTTGATTGGGTGGCCGTTCGCGATATTTTGGTTTCCGACGGCAATGTTTCCAACACGATTGTGATTGCCAAACCTTGGTATGCCACATGGACTTTCAAATGGATTATTGCGGTTATCCCGGTGATTTTAGGGTATGCCATAAAATGGAAACTACACAATAAATATAAAAAACAAATAATCGACTAATTTTATTATATAAGCCGTCTGAAAGTTTCAGACGGCTTAATATTAAAAACTGCTTCATGCAAAACTATCGGGTTTGTATTACAATAACGCGCTTATTCTGTGGTTCGAAAACCTCCCACATAAAAAAACTAAGGAAAATCAATGACCAGAAGCACCCAAGAGCTGCAAGACATCACCTTGCTCGGCAATCAAAACGTTGTCTATCACACCGAATACGCCCCCGAAATTTTAGAAGCGTTCGACAACAAACATCCCGATAACGATTATTTCGTTACTTTCACCTGCCCCGAATTCACCAGCCTATGCCCCATTACCGGGCAACCGGATTTTGCAACCATTTATATCCGCTATATCCCCCATATTAAAATGGTAGAAAGCAAATCGCTGAAACTGTATCTCTTCAGCTTCCGCAATCATGGTGATTTTCATGAAGACTGCGTCAATATCATCATGAAAGATCTTATCAAACTGATGCAACCGAAATATATCGAAGTTTTCGGTGAATTCACCCCGCGCGGCGGCATTGCCATCCATCCTTTTGCCAACTATGGCAAACCGGATTCGGAATACGAACAGCTCGCCAAAACCCGCCTATTTGCGCACGAGATGCGTTCCTAAGGCATATAAAAAAACCAAAACAACCTGTTCCAGCATAGCCACCTATAAAACATAGGCAATATTGGCTATATACGGCATTTAGGCCGTCTGAAATATATCCGACTATTATTAAATGAAAGATAACCCGTGTTCCACTTTACCGACGCTCAATTGAAAAAAGCCTTAATCCGGCTGTCTTTTTTCCATATCCTTATTATTGCATCCAGCAACTATCTGGTTCAGTTCCCCTTTGAAATCTTCGGCTTTCATACCACTTGGGGTGCCTTTACCTTTCCGTTTATTTTTCTGGCCACCGATTTAACCGTGCGTATTTTTGGCCAAACCCCTGCCCGCCGTATTATTTTCCGTGTGATGTTTCCCGCGCTGCTGTTGTCTTATGTGTTATCGGTTTTATTTCACGACGGCCACTGGACAGGCTGGACTTCACTCTCATCATTTAATACCTTTACCGGACGTATTGCTTTGGCCAGTTTTGCCGCATATGTATTCGGCCAACTCATGGATATTTTTGTATTCAACCGATTACGCAAGCTTAAATCCTGGTGGATTGCCCCTACTGCTTCCACCATTCTAGGCAATGCTCTGGATACGCTAATCTTTTTCGGTATTGCTTTTTATGCCAGCAGTGATGCCTTTATGGCGGCAAACTGGCCTGAAATCGCGTTGGTAGACTATCTGTTCAAATTGATTATCTGCACCCTTTTCTTCCTACCTGCCTACGGCATTCTATTGAATATCCTAACCAAAAAGCTCACCGCTTTAAATCAAGGCACGCCTAACCAACAAACGGCGGTGTACGAATCCTAATACCCTATGCCAATATATATAAAACGCCGTCTGAAAGATTTCAGACGGCGTTTTATATATTGGCCCCGCCGACAGGAATCGAACCTGTATTTTACGCTTAGGAGGCATACGTTCTATCCGTTGAACTACAGCGGGAAATCTCATCAGACAAACAGATAGGCGGTATCAAGTATTTCCCGCACCGATTCATTATCTGATATTGAAACCTTAAGACACGCGGGCCAACGACTCTTCAGCTAAAGAACGCATCGCCTGCGTTACCTCGTTGTCCGGCAGTTTATCCAAACATGCCACCGCTTTTTCTACGGCTTTTGCCGCTTCCGAAACCGAATAAGACAGCGCATCCGAGTTCATTACATACTGATAAATTTTATCAAAATAGCTTCTATCCGCATTTTGTAATGCCGTACGAACATCGTCCGCCACTTCTTGGCTACCCTGTCTCATCAGATAAATCAACGGTAAAGTAGGTTTACCCTCTGCCAAATCATCGCCGACATTTTTACCGATTTCATCGGCATGGCCGGAATAATCCAACACATCATCAATAATTTGGAAAGCCGTGCCGACATACATACCGTAATCTTTTAATGCTTGTTCTTGCTCCGGTGTCGCACCGGCTAAAATCGCGCCGACTTGGGCGGCGGCTTCAAATAATTTAGCCGTTTTGTATTGAATCACACGCACATATTCTGCCTCGGTGATATCGGTATTGCCGATATTCATCAGCTGCATCACCTCGCCTTCGGCAATAATATTGGTCGCATCGGCCATCACTTCCAAAATCTTCATACTGCCCGAACCCACCATTAACTGGAACGCTCGGGTATAAAGGAAGTCACCGACCAATACGGCCGCCGCATTGCCGAATAAGTTATTCGCGGTTTTGCGGCCGCGGCGCAATTCGCTTTCATCCACCACATCATCATGCAACAGCGTGGAAGTATGGATAAATTCCACCATAGCGGCGAGTGAATAAAGCTTATCATCATCATAATCCAAAGCCTTGCCGGCTAAAATTGTGATAATCGGGCGCAACCGTTTGCCGCCCGCGCTGATGATGTAAGTACCGATTTGCGAAATCAAAGCCACTTCGGACTGTACCGCACGATTAATCACGACATTAACCCGTGCAAGGTCGTCATTGAGATGGCGTTTAAAATAAGGCAGGTTTTCGAGCATGACGTTTGGTTTTCGTATAAAAACAAAAAAGCGGGAAAAAATGGATTCAAACAACGACAGGCGATTATAGCAGTTAATGGCCGACAACTGCACTGCTGTAATACTGATTTCAATCAGCATGATGTTATTACACATAAAAACTTTGACAAAACAAAACAATAAAATTAAAATTCATGGTTTCGCGCATGGTGCGCGGAATAACCTATTAAATTTAATGGAGTTGAGTATGTACGCGGTCATAAAAACCGGCGGTAAACAATATAAAGTTACCGTTGGCCAAAAATTGAAAGTAGAACAGATACCAGCCGAACTCGACAGCCAAATCGAACTAAACGAAGTTTTGATGATTGCTGACGGTGAATCTGTAAAAGTAGGCACACCTCTTGTTGAGGGCGCAAAAGTAACAGCCAAAGTGGTCGCCCACGGGCGCGGCGAAAAAGTACGCATTTTCAAAATGCGCCGCCGTAAACACTACCAAAAACGTCAAGGTCACCGCCAAAATTTCACCCAAATTGAAATCGTGGCAATCGCTTAATTAATTAGGAGTAATTCAAATGGCAACCAAAAAAGCTGGTGGTAGCTCTAAAAACGGCCGCGATTCAGAAGCCAAACGCTTGGGTGTAAAAGCATTCGGTAACGAATTGATTCCGGCAGGTTCTATTATCGTCCGTCAACGCGGTACCAAATTCCACGCCGGCGACAATGTAGGCATGGGTAAAGATCACACCCTGTTTGCAAAAGTAGACGGTTATGTAGAATTCAAAACCAAAGGTGCTTTAAACCGTAAAACCGTAAGCATCCGCCCTTATACCGGCGCGGACGAATAATCTGTTTACAACAGTTTATCGACATACAAAAACCGCATATTGAAAGCAACTGCTTTGATATATGCGGTTTTTTATATCAGGCCGTCTGAAACCTTCATTGACCAATATTAAAAGCATGTTAAAAACCCGCACATTATGACGGCATTTCGGTTATCCTTATGGCTGTTTTATTTTCTCTAATTTGTCATTAAAGGAGTTGTCATGACACCTGACAGCGACATTATCATTATCGGTGGCGGCCCATCCGGATTGAGCTTTGCCGGAGCCCTTGCCGACAGCGGTTTAAATATCACACTCATTGAAAAAAGCCCGTTGGAAGTCCTGCAAAATCCGCCTTATGATGGTCGTGAAATCGCCCTCACCCACCTTTCCAAAGAAATCATGCAACGGTTGGGCATTTGGCAACGCATTCCCGAACATGAAATCTACCCTTTGCGTGACGCCAAAGTATTAAACGGACGATCCGACTACCAATTGCACTTTCCGCAACCTGCTTATGCGCGTGGCGAACCGACCGACCGCTTAGGCTATTTGATTTCAAACCACAATATCCGCAAAGCCAGCTATGAAGCCGTAGCGGACGCGAAAAATATTACATTCATCTGCGGCGAAGGCGTTAAACAGGTAAAAACCAACACTGAAGAAGCACAGGTTACACTAGAAAGCGGCCGTACGTTGACCGCCAAATTGCTTGTTGCAGCCGACAGCCGTTTTTCACAAACCCGCAGACAGCTCGGCATCGCTTCCGATATGCACGATTATGGCCGAACTATGTTCTTATGCCGTATGAAACACACGCTATCCAACCAACATACTGCCTATGAATGCTTCCATTATGGTCGTACCATCGCCCTACTGCCTTTAGAAGAAAACCTCACCAATACCGTTATCACCGTAGATAGCGATCGGGTATCTTCCATACAGAACCTGTCTGACCAAGAACTGGCCGCCACGGTACAGCAACAATTGGGCAACCGTTTAGGCGATATGGAATTGGTCAGCACCCGCCACGCTTATCCTTTAGCCGGCGTATTGGCAGAACGTTTTTACGGCGTACGCAGTGCCTTAATCGGTGATGCCGCAGTCGGTATGCATCCTGTTACAGCTCACGGTTTCAACCTAGGGCTTGCCAGTGCCGATATTCTGGCCGGTTTGGTAACCGAAGCAGCCCAAAAAGGCAAAAATATTGCCTCACAAGAACTGCTTTCCCAATATGACAGCAAACATGCACTACATGCCCGTTCGCTTTATTACGGCACCAATATGCTGCTGAAGCTCTTTACCAACGAAGCGCCACCGGCAAAACTGCTCCGTGGTTTGGTATTGCGTGTCAGCAATAACCTGCCGCCGTTGAAAAAATTGATTACACGGCAGCTTACCGGCTAATAAATTCAAGACAAAGGCCGTCTGAAAAGTTTGAACTGCACCCCAAAAGTTGGACACCCCTCCAACCCATTAAGGTGCAGTTTCTTATGAGCAAATATACATTAGACTTTAAATACCAAGCCGTACAATATTATCAGCGCGTACGCAGCCAACAGCGTACCGCCGATCACTTTAATATTTCCCGTACCTATTTACGCCGCTGGATAGCCGCATCTAACCAAGAATGAGAAATGGCTGACTGATGCCACCGAATTCAAGTGCAGCAACGGTAAACTGTATCTGTCACCGATATTGGATGTATTTAACCGGGAAATCATCGCTTATTCGATGAGCCGCCGCCCGAACAGCGAGATGGTGGAAAGAATGCTGAATGATCCAGTCTGTAAGCTGACAAAAGCAGATAAAGTGCTGCTGCATTCCAATCAAGGTGTGCTGTACCGTACGGAAGCCTACCGTCGCACGTTGACGAAACACGGAATGCTTTTATCAGGAAGGCAGACTTTCGACAACAGAGCTGATACAGACAATAGACGACTATATCCGGCACTACAATCATGAGCGATGTAGTTTGAAATTGAAAAAGCTGAGTCCTGTGGCATACAGAACCCAGCTCGAAAAGGCAGCCTGAAAAGGCTTTTATGTTTGTCCAAGATTTGGGGGGGTAGTTCAAGGTTCAGACGGCCTTTATTGTATTGATTGAAATATCAATCCAACACCGGCAACTATATTATAAAACCCCGTGTATCCGCTTATTTATGTTGGTCAGACTTATCAGCTTCCTGCATACAACCCGTTGCCTTATACAACGCAATAATAATCGCTGCATGCAATCTTTCCCACTCCAAAGGAATCACAAAAGATCGCCCTTCACGAGGCAACATAATTTCATCCGGTGCGCCTCTTATCACAACAGGTACGGAAATTTCAAATTTCTCACCAAACTGACTCCGTGCATTCCCTGCAATCGTATTGGCAACTTCGCCAATCAAATCCATAATATTTTCTTCCGATGTATCGGTTTCCCCCATCAATACCAATAAGCGTTTAGCCATTTGTTGCGGACAGGTAAAATACACAATCCCCCTAGTACATCCTGATACCGCAATCACACCGGAATAATGTTGGGCGGCAGGTATCTTATTTTCAACAAGATAAGGCGTTCCAATAAAGACTTCCTCTCCGGCCACTTGGGTAAAATATTTACGCACCCCCTCTAAAAATACTTGTATTTTATCCTCTTTCATTGACAACCTCCGCCGACATTTCACGGAGTGCTTCAAATAAGTCCTCATCGGTAAAAGGCTTATAGATAAACCCGCGCGCACCATACTCCAATGCTTTAATACCTGTGGCTTTATCTGCCAATGCGGAAATCACCAGAATATTAGCATTTTCATCCAATTTGATGATATTACGGATACAGGCCAACCCATCCATTTTGGGCATCGTCAGATCCATGGTAACCAAATCGGGTTTCAATATTTCATAGAGCTGAACGGCATCCACACCATTGGCCGCCGTCGCCACCACTTCAAACCCTTGGCTTTCAGAGCTTCGTGTAATACGGTTCCGGATAACATTGGAATCATCCACCACCATTATCGTAATCATTGTTTTCCCTTTTATAATGTGTTGAATATATAGAAATTAACTTCCAAAGCCATATCCAATATGCTATATAAGATACCGTTATATGGCTTTTATTGCCCCCTAATCCGATATTAAAATTTATTCGGTATGCTTAAGGTAATGCATGTATATGCCCCTACCCGAGTAGAAATAGAGACTTTACCTTTTAATTTTCTGATTCTGTCGTTCACTAAATCCATACCGACACCGCGTCCTGCATCTTCATTCTTATTGATAGCAGTCGAAAATCCGGGCATAAAGATTTTCTGTATCAATGCTTGTTTGTCTAATTTGGCTGCCTCTTCTTCAGAATACATGTTTTGTTTAACCAATGCGGTGCGGATTAACTCCGTATCAATACCCGTACCATCATCCTGTATATCAAGACGGAATGTATTCTCGGTTTCTACCAAAGCCAATCGTATATGGCCGGATTCCAATTTATGCTTTTGTTTGCGAACCTGCGGTATTTCTACACCGTGTACGACCGCATTTCTCAATAACTGTACCGCCAATTCTTTAAATTGGCTTCTCACCATCATGCTGATACGCGGGTTATCCATACCTTCGCAACTGAAATCCACTTTTTTACCATTTCGCTCGGCCAATTCTTGTACATATTTATTGAGTTGGCCTTTCATTGGTTCAGGATTCTGAATATGTCGTGCGGCAAGTGGCGAATGCCGGCCGCCTTCGGTGGCTTTATTAATGCGGTTATTTAAATCCTCAATGGTTTGAGTCAGGTTAAACAACTCTTCCAATGATACGGTCAACATGAGGAAATCTTCCCCGTTTAATGTTTTTCTACCCTGCAAGTCTTTCAGATTTTCTTCCAATCTTTCTGCAATGGTTACAAAACCATGTAAATTCAAAGAACTCGCATCACCTTTCAAGCCATGTACTTCTCGAAAAATCACATGTAATTTCTCAAAAAAATCCGCCTGAGCTTTTACCGGTTGTTTTAAAACCTCATTAATACTGTTATTGCGCTTTTTAGCCGTGTCAATAAAATCAGTCAGCAATTTGGCATCCGCATTCAAAATAAATGACAACATTTCCATCTGTAAATCATTTTGCTTGCGCTCTTTAGTAATCTTATCGGCCAATAATACCGAATCGGTTTCATCCGTTACGCTAACCAAGACACGGGCAATTTCATTATCGTGGTAGACCCTGTTAAATTTAAAATCCAAATAACGGGTTTCTTTTACACCTTTCTGATTGGTTACAATCATCGGGCTTCGGATAAACGGATTCAGACTACCGATTAATTTTTCCTTTGTTCTCGGATTATAAAGCTGACGGATAAAACTACCGGCAACTTCCAAATCATCGGGATTACTCACCATATCAGATAAAACACTCAGCATATTTTGCCCGCCAAAATCTCTTTTACCCCATAAATGCTCTAATTCTTGAGAATACTGCGAACCGATATTTAAATTTTTATCGAGCAAAAATAAACCGCTATTGACTGCTTGTAAAATTTCCAAATTCTCACGACGAACTTTTGCCGCTTCCTGATCAGATTTTGTCAGCCGTCGCATAAAGAAGCCCATAAAGAATAAAAAATACAATACTGACAATCCGATACCGGCTATCTGAACATTTTTTTGTAAAGTCGCATATTCGATAATATTTTCATTCAAGCGGACAATAATCTCATCAATATTATCGTAAATCGCTTCTTGATTTTGTGCTGCGAACTCCGATACTTCCTTGGCAAAATCAGCATTACCACCCGAATCGGCCGGATATGCGGTTACCTGACTAAGCAACGACCGGTACTCCCCCCAAATAGCTTCGACCGCATCTAAAGAATTGCGGGTTTCTTTAATCTCCAAAGGCATAATGCGTTCGACACCTTCTACAATGTCGTAAGCACCTCCCTTATCTAAAATGCGGATTAAATCTTCTGCCGTTTTATGTCGCTCTTCCAACCATTTCTGTTTTTCTATTTGCTGAGTAATATATTTAGAATTAACAAGCTGCATCTGTTCCGGATTAGCTGCCAATGCCTTTCTTTCTACATTCTGCTCCAAGCTGGAAATTTGCAGCTCTTGAGTTGCCGTTAAGATATCGTAAAAAGTATCGCTCAACGTACCTGCGGCATCGATTTGAACTTGATTCTTCTGAATTTTGACCGAAATGCTATAACCGTAATACATCAGACCTGAAACCAAAGCCAAAAATACGGCAATAGAAATCGCTACGTTACGGTATCGCTTTCTCAGTGAAAAACTCTGTTCACATGACGGTTGAGCAACATTACATGTAGCATTACCCATAAACAGCCCCTTTTTTTAACAAAAAAAACGTTTTCAATATTTTTAATTATCGGAAGCTTTAAAAATACTTCACTAATATGTTTTCAAAAAAACTTTCAACAAAGAAATAATATACCAAATAAATTTATCAATTACATTAATTTACTGAATATGCCGATCAAGTTACGACACTCTAAAACATGCTATTTATATATTTTCTTCCTATTTATAAACACTTAACTATTTATATATCATGTTGTAAAACTAACACAAATTAAATTTATTTAACAAATAAAATACCCCCCTTACCCAATAGCCAATAAATAATCATCGCAAAACTTCAAGGGTGTCTTTATATTAATGACCGCATAAAATCAGGTAGATAGGTATTTTCTCTACTATTATGTGATAATAAGACAAGTTTAGAACCGTATTGAACCATACCTCCCCCTAGAATTATGTTGAAATTAACGGTTCTACCGTCCATTTATCAGGTATGCTTAAACAATGAAAAAAACCATTTTAATTACAGGCTGCTCAAGCGGCATCGGATACGACACTGCAAAACAATTACACCAAGCCGGTTGGCGTGTCTTTGCATCCTGCCGCAATCAGGAAGATGTCGATCGTTTACAGCGTGAGGGGCTATCTGATGCGCTCCGCTTGGATGTGACCGATATCGGTAATATTCAGACGGCCTTTGAAACCATCTTGGCACAAACCGGCGGATCGTTAGATGCGCTGTTTTGTAATGCCGGTTATGGCCAAGTCGGCGCGGTAGAAGATATTCCCAACGAAGCATTACGCGAACAATTTGCAACCAATGTATTCGGTGCATGGGAATGTATCCGCTTGGCAATGAAAGTATTCCGTAAACAGCAAAGCGGGCGTATTTTAGTCAACAGCAGTATTTTGGGATTCTCCGCCATGCCGTGGCGGGGTGCTTATAACAGCACAAAATTTGCCCTGGAGGGCATGTGCGATACCTTAAGGCATGAAACCTACGGCAGCGGTATTTTTGTCAGCTTGGTCGAACCCGGGCCGATTGCCACCCGCTTCCGCCCGAATGCCTTGAAGAAATTTCTTCAATATATTGATATGTCCAACAGCGTTCATGCCGACAGCTACCAACGCCAATTAAACCGTTTGAAGATGGAAGGAGCTGCCGCACCGTTTACGATGTCGTCCCATGATTGCGCGGCCATTTGTGTGAAAGCATTAACGGCCGACAAGCCTAAACCGCGGTATTTGGTTACTTTCCCTACCGTTTTATTTTGGTATTTACGCCGTCTGCTGCCGATTTGGCTGCTTGACCGTATGCAGCGCGGAGCGGTTAAGGGACAGGGTAAAAAATAAATGCACAAAATTTATCTGGCATCAGGCAGTCCGAGAAGACGGGAAATCTTAGAAAATTTAGGTTATACCGTCTTAAAACTACCTGCCGGCATTGATGAAAGCCCTTTACCAAACGAAACGGCGGTAAATTATGTACTGAGAATGGCTTGTGAAAAAAATGCGGATGCGGTTAGCCGTTGGCAGACGGAATATTCAACCGAACCCGAATATCCTTTGCTCAGCGCAGATACGGTGGTTGCCCTACAAAACCATATTTTGGGTAAACCCGAATCCTCCAAACATGCTTATGAAATCCTTAGCAAACTCTCGGGGACAACCCATCAAGTGCTAACCGCCGTATGTATTTATTGGCAAGGCCGCACTTATCATGTTGTGCAACAAAGTGATGTTGAGTTCAAAGTATTAAATCATGAAGAGATTTCTGCCTATATTGCCAGCGGCGAACCGATGGATAAGGCCGGAGCCTACGGCATTCAAGGCATCGGAGGAATATTTGTTGAGAACTTAAAAGGCAGTTTTACCGGCGTAATGGGGCTGCCGGTTTTTGAAACCATCTCATTATTAAAAACATTAAATATTGATACTCCCCCTTTCAGACGGCCTGAATAGCCACAAAATAAAATATAAAGATACGCTAATATCCAACAAACAGTACGGTTCTAAATCTGTTTATTTTTCATGTCATGCTGTATTCAAATCACAGCGATTTATCAGGAGCCTATACGATGAAACTTTATATTTACGAACATTGCCCGTTTTGCATACGCGCCCGTATGGCTGCGGGCTTTCATCATATGAATATAGAAAATATTATTCTACAAAACGACGACGAAGCCACCCCTATCCGCATGATAGGTTCCAAACAGGTTCCCATTTTGCAAAAAGACGATGGGAGCTATATGGGTGAAAGTCTGGAGATTGTCCGCTATCTAGACGAATTATCCGGGAAAGGCCGTCTGAAAGAAGAAATCCGGCCTGAAATACAAACATGGTTTGATAATGTAAGTAAATATGTCACCCGACTTGTCCATCCTCGTGATGTACTGGTTGATATGCCTGAATTTGCGACACAAGCGGCTATTGATTATTTTGTTCGGAAAAAAGAAAAGAATATCGGTAGTTTTCAAGAAAATCTTGATAAGACTGATGAATATATGCAAAAAATCCGTGCCGATCTGGCCGATCTGGAAAAATGGGTTGTTTCCCCAGAGGGATTAAACGGCACATTCAGCATGGAAGATATTCTTGTATTTCCAATATTATGTATTCTAACCATTGTGCGTGGGCTGACATTCCCTACCAAAACTCAAGCCTATATTGACCGCATCAGCAAAATGACCAATATCCCTTTATTTACCGACAGAGCCATTTAAAATCGGTATTTTTCAGACGGCCCCATACCGTTCTATGTATGAGGCCGTCTGAAAGTATCGACAATACAATTTACCATTAAACATTGAATTTAAACCAACAATTAAAATAAAAATACTTCTCTTATTTAAAAACAGTGCATTTTTTATCTACCCGACTCCCCCCTCTAAAAAAATCACCTTTATCTTCACAACTGCTCGAAGTCGTCTCGCAAATCGTCACAATCAAAGATTCATCAATTTTCAAGCTTCTCGGCTCATTGTTTTTATCGAATGCCACTGCTTTTAAAGTAAATTGATCATCATGGGCACCCCTTGCATTGCCCTGCGGAAGAATACAAAAATGGCCGGTACTGCGCTCTGGCAATATCGGCCATGTGGTTGATGTTTCCTTGAAGCTACGGTTTTGCTGATAGAAACGCTCCATAAAATGTGCATTCTGCAATAAAGCGGCATGTACTTGCGACAAGCGGGCATGACGGATATAGGTTTGATAGCCCCCAATCGCAATAACCGCCAAAATGGCAAATGCTGCCAAAGTTATCATTAATTCAAGCAGCGTAAAGCCTTTATATCGTTTTAACATACTTTATCCTTCTATTATTCATAATAAATAGAAAGAGTATGTTTATTTTTAAAGAAATTGTAAATCAAGTTACCACTAAATCTTCTTATGTGTCTTTATTTATACACATAACAATTTGCTTCTTCACCTGTTGACTGTTCGCAAACACTAACAATCCCATCGCCATTAATCTGCATATAGCGATTTTCATTGGGATTATTATTTTTATTAGGCCTAGCAATTAGTCTAAAATTATCGCCACTCGCTGCCTCATAGCTAATATCAAAGTAGGTATTCTGCTCCAAATCAGCTGCAGCGACCGTACTCGGGAAACGATGTTGCTGACTATAATGCCGCTCCATTTTTTGAGCATTTAACAATAAATTCGCACGCACATTTTCCAAGCGCGTTCGGCGGATATAAGTTTCATATGAAGGGTATGCAATGGTGGCCAAAAGAGCCAATGTTAAAACCACAATCATCAGCTCAATTAATGTAAAACCTTTTTGTTGTTGTTTCATCATATTTGTTCGTAAAAAGAAGTAAGCGTGTTAACCGAATGTGTCTGTTTAAATAATTAAATAATATTTTTTAGCTGTCGGGTAAAAGCAAAATCAGATATTAAACAGACATATTCCTTTGCCGTTTATAACCTGATGATTCAGCCTTTCCAACTATATTTATTCAATTTGTAAGTATAGTTATATTATGCGCCGCTTGTTATATAAAAAGATATTTGGTCTTGTAAATATGATAAACGGAATAATTTTCCGACGAAACTGTTGCATTTTATTTAGTAATGATTTTAAACGATGGAAAGTTTTGTGAAGAAATAATGTTTAATGAGTAAAATATTTTCTTTAAACCCATTAAAAAACAATTAATTAAAAAAATCAACACTCACTATCACACTTGGAGCGGCATTACTTTTACAGTAAACTGTTTCTTTCGGTTTTATCGGGTACTTTTGGTGCCCTTTCTCTGCATTACCAAACAAACGATTAAAACTTTTTAAAGTAAGTGGAAAACAATGGCAAAAGCAAAAAAATGGCTTGCCATATCGGCAGCCGTATTGATTTTAGGGGTGGCGGCTTGGCTATATTTCAAGCCCGAACAAAAAATTAATTATCTGACACAACCGGTTGGCCGTATGGATATCCAACAAACCGTTAGCGCTACCGGAGAGATATCGGCAGCCCAGCTGGTGGATGTCGGCGCACAGGCTTCCGGCCAAATTAAAAAACTTCATGTCAAATTAGGACAACAGGTAGCCAGAGGCGATTTGATTGCTGAAATTGATGCCACCACCCAATTAAACTCTTTAAATACATTCAGAGCCAGATTAGAAACCTATCAGGCACAGCTGCGTTCTGCTGAAATCAGGCGCAAAACTGCGGAACGGAAATACCAACGCGAACAGGCGTTATGGGCGGAACAGGCAACTTCCAAAGCAGAATTGGAAGACGCGGAAGATGCCCGTGCCGAAGCTCGCGCTTCAGTAGCAGAGCTACAATCCTTAATCAAACAAACCCGCATTTCCATCAATACCGCCGAAGCAGATGTAGGCTATACACGCATTGTTTCACCAATAGACGGCACGGTGGTATCCGTACCCGTAGAAGAAGGGCAAACGGTTAACGCCAATCAAACCACACCGACTATCGTACAGGTGGCCGATTTGAGCAAAATGCTGAATAAAATGCAGATTGCCGAGGGCGACGCCAATAAAGTACAGGCCGGCCAACAACTCATTTTTTCTATATTGGGCGATACCGAAGAAGTACAGCGCGAGGCAGTTATCGATTCGATTGACCCGGGGCTGACGATTCTTTCACAAGGCGCTTATTCTGCCAAAACCGACACAACCGATACCGCCGTTTACTATTATGCCCGCTCGTTGGTACCCAATGACGACAATATGTTACACATCGGCATGACCACGGAAAACAGCATTATTATCAAAGGTGTCCAAAACGTACTCGGCATTCCGAATCTAGCCGTTAAAACCAGAGAAGGTCAAAAAATCGTGCGCATTCTCGACGATAAAAACCAACCTCAGGAACGTGTGGTGAAAACCGGCTTGAGCGACGGCACCAATATCGAAATCACAGAGGGGTTGAAAGAAGGCGAGCAAGTGATTCTTTCGGAATCAGACTCTTCCACCCCCAATAACAACAACCGCCCCCGTTTCTAAACAGGGCAAACGGAGCGGGTTATGAGTTTAATCGAATGTAAAAACATCAATCGCTATTTCGGCGAAGGCAACAACCGTGTTCATGTGTTGCAAGATATCAGCCTTTCCATCGAAAAAGGCGATTTTGTTGCCATTATCGGCCAATCCGGTTCGGGCAAATCCACACTGATGAATATCTTAGGGTGTTTGGATGTGGCAAGTTCGGGCTCTTATACCATCGACGGCATAGAAACCGCGCAAATGTCTGCCGACGAATTAGCCGCATTACGCCGTAAACGTTTCGGTTTTATCTTCCAAAGATACAACTTACTCGGCGCCATCAACGCCCGCGACAACGTGGCATTACCATCGGTTTATGCCGGCACAGGGCCGGCCGAACGCAACCGGCGTGCCGAAAGTATTCTGAACGACTTAGGCTTAAAGGGAAAAGAAAACAATAAACCCAGCGAACTTTCAGGCGGCCAACAGCAGCGTGTGAGTATTGCCCGCGCCCTGATGAACGGCGGTGAGATTATTCTGGCCGACGAACCGACCGGTGCTTTGGATACAGAATCGGGCGAAAACGTGATGGAAATTATTCACGATCTACACGAGCAGGGCCACACCGTGATTTTAGTGACCCACGACCCCAAAATTGCCGCCCGCGCCAACCGTATTATCGAAATCAGCGACGGTAAAATTATTAACGACACCAGCAAAACCACTGACATTCCAAGCGGTAATATCACCAGTATCGAAGAAAAAACCTCATGGCTATTTTTTAAAGACCAATTTTTAGAATCTTTCCGGATGTCGGTACAGGCCATTATGGCGCATAAAATGCGCTCGCTACTCACCATGCTCGGCATCATTATCGGTATTGCTTCGGTAGTATCCGTCGTCGCACTCGGCAAAGGTTCGCAAGAAAAAATCCTCGAAGAAATCAATGCCATCGGAACCAACACCATCAGCATTTATCCCGGTCGTGGTTTTGGCGACCGCCGTGCGCGGCGGATACGCACCCTTACCATTCAAGATGCTACAGCGATCGGTAGACAAAGCTATGTTGACAGCACCACACCGATGACGTCTTCCGGCGGCACATTGACTTACCGCAATATGAATCTTTCCGCCCAACTTTACGGTGCGGGCGAACAATATTTCGATGTGCGCGGTATTAAACTGGCCAAAGGCCGTTTTTATGATGCCGATGACGTGAAGCAAAACAATCAAGTGGTGGTGATTGACTACAATACCGAAAGCCAACTGTTTGCAGACGGTACCGACCCATTAGGCAAAATTATTTTCTTCCGCAAACGCCCGCTACGGATTATCGGGGTAACAGAGCCGGACGACAGCGCTTTCGGCAGTAGCGACAGCCTATTGATGTGGGCACCTTACACCACCGTACTCAACCAAATCACCGGACAGCGTTATATCAGCTCCATTATTGTGAAATTGAAAGACAATGCCAATGCGCAAGCCGCCGAAAACAGCCTGACCGAACTACTCACCATCAGACACGATGCCGTTGATTTCTTTATGCGCAACAGTGACAGCATCAAACAAACCGTAGAAAGCACGGCCGGCACCATGACGCTGCTCATTTCCAGTATCGCCCTGATTTCACTGGTGGTCGGCGGTATCGGTGTGATGAACATTATGTTGGTATCCGTCACCGAGCGTACCAAAGAAATCGGCATACGCATGGCCATCGGCGCCCGCCAATCCAATATTTTGCAGCAGTTTCTTATCGAAGCCGTTCTCATCTGCCTGATAGGCGGGCTGACCGGCGTATTGTTTTCTTTTGTCATCAGCGTATTGTTTAACCATTTCGTGACCGATTTTGCGATGGCTTTTTCCACCATGTCGATTGTTGCCGCCGTTTCCTGCTCCACCATTATCGGCGTGATATTCGGTTTTATGCCCGCCAGACGCGCTTCACGTTTAAATCCGATTGATGCGCTGGCACACGATTAAACCATTCGGACGGCCACTCAAGCCGTCTGAAACCATCGGAACCGTTTTATGAAACCACAAACTTCTTTTCAGACGGCCTTCACCTTAGGAGTGGTTTTCCTACTTGGCGGCTGCGCCGTTAACCACAGTGCCGATCAAAACCTAACACTGGCGGCAACAGGCAATGTGATTTCCGCCACCGAAACCGCCCGGCGCTACCATATCCAGCCCAATTGGTGGGAAGGCTACCAAGACGACCAACTCAATGCCCTTATTCAACAAGCATTCGAGCGCAATATCGATTTAAAAAAAGCCGCCATCCGCATTAACAAAGCCCTTTATCAAGCCAATATTTTAGGGGCGGATTTGGTGCCCGACTTCAACGCCTCTCTAGGCGCTACCAATAATAAAAATCTCGATACCGGCAACAGCAACACTTCATACAGCAGCCAACTCGGTTTAAGCTACGAGCTTGATTTGTGGCACAGGCTCAACGCCAGAGCCGATGCCCAACTATGGGAATATCAGGCAACCGCCCAAGATATGGCCGCCACCCGGTTAACCTTGGCCAACAATATTACCGATGCCTATTTCAATATTGCCTATCTCAACGAGGCCATCAACCTAACTGAAAAAACCATACGGCAATATCAAGAAATCAGCCGCATTATGTCGGCCAAATACCGCTACGGAAAAGCCGATGCCGCCAGCCCCCGCCAAGCGGAGCAGTCACTCTTGGCCGCACAAAGCAGCCTGACGCAATTGGCTACGCAAAAAGAAACTGCCGAAGAAGTGCTGAGAAATTTATTAAACCTCAAACCCGGCGAATCGCCTGCTGCCAATCCTGAAAATTTCCGCCTGCATGATGTCATCGGTGTGGATTTAAACGTTCCCATTGCCACACTGGCCAACCGCCCCGATCTGCGTGCGGCCGAATACCGACTGCAATCCGCCTTGAGAAACGTTGATGCAGAAAGGCGCAGCTATTATCCCAGCGTTACCATCGGCGCCAGTATCAGCACGGCTTCCGATACGGCCGGCACCCTATTTCATGTGCCGTTTCTCGGCAGTTCGTTGAGAATCAACCTGCCTTTCTTGGATTGGAAAACGCTGAAATGGACGAATAAAAATGCCGAAGCCGATTTTCAAGCAGCCAATCTAGATTTTGAACAAGCCGTAACCACCGCCTTAAACGAAGTCGCCACAAATTACCAAAAATACCGCAATGCCCTGCAAACCTATGCCGACAGCCAACAACAATATGCCTTACGGCAGAAAAACAGCCGCTATTATCAAATACGCTATGAAAACGGCAAAAACGAATTAAGGGTCTGGCTGGAAGCCTTAAACGATGAATACAGCGCCGCCCGCACGCTGTTAAACCAGCGCTATGAAAGCCTGCAATACGAAAACATGATCTATAAAGCCATGGCCGGCCGTTACAGCACCGGCAATAGCGCAAGTAATACCACATTGGAATAAGCAACCATTCCCAAACACCAATATCCATATTTTAAACCTAATAAAACAAATGGTCATATAATATGCCAAGGCCGTCTGAAATGTTTCAGACGGCCTCATATCCCCGATTGGTTTAAAAGAAATTTAACGCTACAATAACCGCTCTTCTTCGTTGTATTGGGAAACGCCATGACCAATATTGCACAAGCCCCCAGCAGCATCGCACCGAATCTCGACGACTACCACAAATGGTTCAACGGCTATGTTGCCAAACTCGGCGACAAAGATGCACAACTATTGCTTAACGCACGCAAACTGGTTCAAGAATATTATCCTGTTGACGACCTCACAGTCGACAAAGAACCTTTAATGAGCCACTTTCTCGGTGCCGCACAAATGGTTGCCGATATGGATTTGCTGCCGGATGCCGTCGCTGCCACCATACTCACCTCAATCCCGTTGTATTATCCCGAATGGCAAGAAACGGTAACTGAAAAATGCGGCGCTTCCGTATCGAATTTAGTCAAGGGTATCGACGAAGTACAAAAGCTGACCCACTTCGCCCGTGTCGACAGCTTAGCCACGCCCGAAGAGCGGACGCAACAAGCCGAAACCATGCGTAAAATGCTGTTGGCGATGGTAAGCGATATCCGTGTGGTACTGATTAAACTGGCACTGCGTACCCGCACCATGCAATTTATCGGCACCCTGCCCGACAGCGAAGAAAAGCGCGCCTTAGCCAAAGAAACACTTGATATTTTCGCCCCGCTGGCCAACCGTTTGGGGGTATGGCAACTCAAATGGCAGCTCGAAGATTTAGGCTTCCGCTATCAGAATCCCGAAAAATACAAAGAAATCGCCACTTTACTAGACGAAAAGCGTACCGAGCGGCTCGAATATATCGAAAACTTCCTCAATGATTTGCGCACCGAATTGGATAAATACCATATTCATTACGAAGTTGCCGGCCGCCCCAAACATATTTACTCCATTTATAAAAAAATGGTGAAGAAAAAAATCGGCTTTGAAGGGCTTTACGATATCCGTGCCGTGCGTATTCTGGTCGATACCGTTGCCGAATGCTACACCACCTTAGGCATTGTCCACAGCAAATGGCAGCCCGTGCCCGGCGAGTTCGACGACTATATCGCCCAACCCAAAGGCAACGGCTATAAAAGCCTGCACACCGTAGTTATCGGGCCGCAAGACAAAGGTGTGGAAGTGCAAATCCGCACCTTCGATATGCACCAATTCAATGAATTCGGGGTAGCGGCACACTGGCGCTATAAAGAAGGCGGCAAGGGCGACAGCGCCTACGAACAAAAAATCGCATGGCTGCGCCAACTGCTCGAATGGCGGGAAAACATGGCCGACCACGATAGTGAAGACTTGGCCGGCGCATTCCGTACCGAATTATTCAACGATACGATTTATGTGCTCACCCCGCACGGTAAAGTTTTATCACTGCCCACCGGCTCGACCCCCATCGACTTTGCCTACGCATTGCACAGCAGCATAGGCGACCGCTGCCGCGGTGCGAAAGTAGACGGACAGATTGTGCCGCTGTCTACCCAACTCGAAAACGGCCAACGGGTGGAAATCATCACCGCCAAAGAAGGCTCGCCGTCGGTCAACTGGCTGTATGAAGGATGGGTGAAATCCAGCAAAGCCATCAGTAAAATCCGGGCGTTTATCCGCCAGCAAAATGCCGACTCCGTACGTGAAAACGGCCGCAACCAGCTTGAAAAACAACTGGCCAAAGTTGTGCCGAAACCGAATTTGCAAGATTTATCGGAAAAGCTCGGTTTTAAAAAAATCGAAGATTTATATACCGCCGTCGGGCAGGGTGAAATTTCACCGCGCGCCATTCAAAAAGCCTGCGGCAAATTGATTGAACCGCCGCCCGCACCGGTAAATGAAACCACCATTATTAAGCAGTCGAAAATCAAAAAAGGCGGCAAAAACGGCGTATTGGTGGACGGTGAAGACGGCTTAATGACAACCTTGGCCAAATGCTGCAAACCGGCGCCGCCCGATGATATTGTCGGCTTTGTCACCCGCGGGCGCGGTATTTCGATACACCGCAGTAACTGCCCGTCATTCCAACACTTGGCCGAACAATCTCCCGATAAAGTGTTGAGTGCTTCTTGGGCGCAAGCACAAGATGGGCAGGTTTTTGCGGTGGATGTAGAAGTCCGCGCCCAAGACCGCAACGGTTTGTTGCGCGATATTTCCGATGCTTTTGCCCGCCACAAGCTCAATGTTACCGCCGTGCAAACGCAAAGCCGCAATTTGGAAGCCAGTTTGCGTTTTACGCTGGAAGTTCGGCAGGTTGATGATCTGCCGCGCGTATTGGCCAATATTATGGAAATTAACGGCGTTTTAAGTATTTCCCGCCTATAAACTTAGAATCTATATCTAATAACCGACAGGCCGTCTGAAGCTTTTTCAGACGGCCTTCTATATTCCTATCTACCCGTTTGTTTTAAATAAGCGTATGATAAAAAATAACCATAAAAACTATTTTACCCTTACCTATTCTATAAAAATCAGCTTGGCTTTGAAGATGTTTTTATTGTCTTTAACCCGTGATTCGTCCACAATAATAAAATGTCCAATGAATAAAATCCTACCAATATTCTGAAATATTCTTTATTCGGTAATTAAAGATAGCGGCAATAGTAAACTATTTTCTTTTCCGGCCGTCTGAAACGGTATGGCCGCTCTAAACGGGTGATAACACAACTTCCGACCCACCCCCGTTTTTTCCAACTATTCGCTTCAGACGGCCTATATAGAATCCTACCCATAAACTATGAATACACCTTCAAACCATACCAAATCTAGTAAAGCTTATCAGGCTGCCGTTATCAGCTTATGTGCGCTCATCGCCATCAGTCTGGCATGGGAACTATGGCTGGCACCGCTGCGCCCGGGCGGTTCGTGGCTGGCTTTAAAAGCCCTGCCTTTGTGCCTGCCGTTAAGCGGAATATTGAAAGGCCGGATTTATACTTTTCAATATAGCAGCCTGTTGGTTTTGCCTTATTTTGCCGAGGCCGTGGTTAGGCTGTTTGATGCATCTGCCGCCAGCAAAGCTTGTGCAGCTTTTGCTTTGCTCTGCTCGCTTGCTTTTTTTAGCGCCTGCCTGATGTATGTGCGCCAACAAAGAAAGGCGGCCGAACATGTATAGCCGCTTTTCAGACGGCCAAGAAACGGTATGGGCATGGCGTTTATGGCCGCTATGGCTTTGTTTTCTATGGATAGGTGCGGGGCCTTTTCTCTCGCTTTACCGGGTCGGCCCGCTTTCCAGCTTTTATTTGGAAGCCGCTTCTTTATCGGGTGCGGCAGTATTGCTGTTACTCACCGCGCTAACAGGCCGTCTGAATGTGAAGCTGCCTGCCGCTTCGGTCTATTTTTTAGTATTGGCGGCATTTTGGTGGTTGCAGGCACGGGTGATGAATCTGGTTTATCCGGGCATGAGCGATATGGCCGTATCGGCGTTTATTATCCTTGCTCTGGCTGCTTGGGCATGCCGTGGCTGGGTAGCAGATATCGGGCAGGAACGCGTAGTATCAATATTCGCCTGGGCATTGGTCATCGGCGCACTGCTACAAGCCGCTGTCGCCCTAATGCAGTTTACAGGTTGGGCATCGGATAGCATGTTTCGCGGCATTATTGCCTATCGCGGTTTGCGTGAAGTGAACGGTCAGCTCGGCCAGCGTAATCATTTAGGGCATTATCTGATGTGGGGCGTGCTGGCGGCATCTTATTTGTGGTCGCAGCGCCGGATGCCGGGCTGGTTGGGATTCATTTGGGTGCTGGCACTGACATCTGCTTTAGGATTGGTAAACTCGCGCACGATTTTTACTTATGTTATCGGTGTGGGCTTACTGCTGCCGCTATGGCGCTTATATGCAGGGCGCGCAGCCAACCGTATTGTTGTGATTATCGCTTTTGCCCTTATGTGTACGGTAGCGGTTCAATTCGGTATGAGTTATTTGCTGGATTGGCTATCCGGCGTGCAATACGATACCGCGCTGGCACGGGTGGAAGGCGGCAGCTTCGGCGGCTCCGCCCGCGATATCGAATGGCATAAGGCATGGATGATATTCTTATCCGCCCCAGTTTGGGGATACGGTTGGGGCAGCTATGCGCAGCAAGGCTTCTTAATAGACGGTCAGGCAAACGGCTTCAGCAATAATTTATTGAATGTTCTGTTTACACATTCGCACAATTTGATATTGCAATTATTATCTGAAATGGGTTTGGCCGGCACCTTAGTGGTGGTATTGGGCTTTTTGGCCGTTATCAAGCGCATGTTCAGACGGCCTGCCAATATGGCATCGCTGCTGCTATTGTCTTTAATGACGGTATCGCTTTGCCACAGCATGCTCGAATATCCGCTTTGGTATATCTACTTTTTGGTGCCGTTTGCGATTATGGCCAGCCTTTCGCCGGCGCAAGAAAACGATATAACCGATACTCATGCCCTTGCACGCCGATACAATATCGGCGGCTCGGTATTGGCCGTATTGATACTGGCGGCGATTGTGCGGCTCGGCTTTGCCTATAACGATTTAACCGCATTCGACCGCCGTTTAAAAAATGAAACGGCCTTACAGGCGGCAGACAAAATAAACGGCTTAAGGGAAATTGCCGCCACCGAACCGATGCTGCGCTATTATGCGCAACTGTCGTTAACCCGAAAGGTAAACCCTGCCGACAGTGCGATTTATTTGTGGGCGGCAGAAGCGGCGCAACAAGCCTTAATGTACCGCCCCTATTCCAGCACTTATCAGGTCGGTTTATACCGCTACCGTTCAGGGGAAACGCAACAGGCCGAACAATGGCTGCATCATACCTACCGCTATTATCCTTATATGATGCCCCATTATGCCGACAAAATCCGCAGCAACGGCGTGTTAAAAGCTTTGGAAAAACAAATTTCTACCGATTGTACGGCCTTCCACCGGCAGCACCCCGAGGCCAAAACATGCGGAGAATAAAAGCCCCTTTAGCAGTAGGTAAAACAGGCCGTCTGAAATGTAAAGGCCGCCCGATGCATTGCAAAAAAGCGCAAAAGCATAGAAGTACACGCTATCAAGAAAGCTGATTTGCATGTTAAGATTAACAATCATTTCGGCTGCATATTTTTTATTGCGCAGCCATAACCAGAAAAGGTAAAGGACAAACCATGAGTCGCGTATTATTGGTAGATGATGATGCTTTGTTAACCGAATTATTAACCGAATACCTAACGGCCGAAGGCTTAAACGTCAACAGCGTACCCGACGGTGAAGCCGGTGTTCAGGAAATCCTTTCCGGCCAATACGATGTGGTTGTGTTGGATTCCATGATGCCGAAAATGAACGGCTTGGACGTATTGAAAAACGTCCGCAACCAAAGCAAGGTGCCCATCATCATGCTAACTGCCAAAGGCGATGATATCGACCGTATTATCGGCTTGGAAATGGGTGCCGACGATTATGTACCGAAACCCTGCACACCGCGCGAGCTGTTGGCACGCATCAACGCCATCTTGCGCCGCGCACAACAATCGGGCGAACAAAGTGCCAGCCCCAACAGCATTTCCGTTAGCGATGTGGTGCTTTATCCGGCCAAACGCCAAGCAGCCATTAAAGACGTTCCGCTTGAGCTGACCAGCACCGAATTCAACCTGCTTGAAGTGCTGATGCGTCATGCCGGCCAAGTAGTGAGCAAAGAAACCTTGTCGGTAGAAGCGCTCGACCGCAAACTGGCCAAGTTCGACCGCAGCATCGATGTGCATATTTCCAGTATCCGCCACAAACTCGGTGATGCCTCTCTAATCCAAACCGTGCGCGGCTTGGGCTACCTGTTTGTTAAAAACTGATTTCTTATAAAGATAAAACAGCTAAATGAAACTGTTTCAACGTATATTCGCCACATTTTGCGCAGTGATTATCTGTGCCATCTTTGTGGCGAGTTTTTCTTTCTGGTTGGTGCAAAATACCATTGCCGAAAATCAATTCCAGCAACGCCGCACTATTGAAACCACTTTGATGGGCAGCGCCATTTCCGCATTTAAAGTACGCGGCGAACAAGGGGCGCGTGAGATTCTCAACGAATGGCGCGACAATCCCGTTTCCGAAAACGTATTTGTGATTTCCGGCGATTTGCTTCAAGACATTCTCGAACGTCCGATTGATGAGCAAACCATACATACCGCCCGCGAATTCGCATTAGAAAATCCCGATTCGCATCTGGCCCATATCGAATTCGACCGTTGGGGTGAAGAATATCTGTTTTTTATCCGCAATTGGGACAGCCAGCAGATTCAACGCCTACCCAGCCCGCTGTTTATTCCCGGATTGGAATTAGCGCCTATCTGGCACGAATTTATTATTCTTACGTTCATTATCTTAGTCGGCCTACTGCTAGCCTATATTCTGACCAACAATATTACCAAGCCCATCAAAATTCTCGGCTCGGGCATGAACCGTTTGGCAGCGGGTGATTTGGAAACCCGTATTGCCCAACAAATGAATGATCGTGACGACGAACTTTCCCATCTGGCCGCCCAGTTCGATAAAATGGCCGCACAACTGCAACAACTGGTTTCCAAAGAGCGCCACCTGTTGCACCATGTATCCCATGAAATGCGATCGCCTCTGGCGCGGATGCAGGCCATTGTCGGCCTAATACAGGCGCAGCCGCACAAACAAGAGCAATATATCAAACGCCTCGAAGGTGAGCTAACCCGAATGGACACATTAGTCGGCGAATTGCTCACGCTGTCGCGCTTGGAAACCTCGAACGTACCGCTGGAAAAAGACAATCTGACTCTGGTGCCGTTTTTCACCCAACTGGTGGAAGACAGCCAAGCCGTTGCCCAACAAAACAATCAAAAATTGTTGTTGCAAATCGAAAAAGTGGCCGACACCGCTTCTTTCCCTGCCAACGAAGGTTTTCTCTACCGTGCATTCGATAATGTTATCCGCAATGCGATGGCATATAGCCCCGAAGGTAGCACCATCACGGTAAAACTGTATCAGGACTCAAAAAACTGGCTGGTTGATGTGACCGACAACGGCGCCGGCGTGGATGAAATGCAGCTGCCGCATATCTTCACCGCTTTCTACCGTGCCGACAGCAGCGCCCACAAACCCGGTACCGGCTTGGGCTTGGCAATTACCAAACATATTATCAACCAACACTCCGGCAAGATTATTGCCGAAAACGTGAAGCCAAACGGCTTGCGGATTCGTTTTATCCTACCTAAACAGAAAAAATTAGCCGAATCAAAATAAGCTTTTGGCGATTTAAACAAAGCCGTCTGAAATATTTCAGACGGCTTTGTTTTTAGATAACCATTTTTAACGGCGGCGGCTGCCCGGCAGCGGCATATCCGCCCACTTCATAATATTGGCCACTTCGGCAGGGTTCAACTCATAAAACTGCCCGCGTTTTAAACGATTCGGCAATCCAATCGGGCCGAACCCGACGCGCACCAACCGGCTCACGGTTAAACCTTGGCTCTCGAAAATCCGTCGCACCTCACGGTTGCGCCCCTCTTTAATCACCACGTTATACCACTTATTCGCCCCTTCCCCGCCTTGCTCGTAGATGCGTTCAACCTTAGCCAAACCATCTTCCAGCATCACACCTTCTTCGGTGAGCATTTTCATCTGCTCGGTTGTTAAACCGCCCAACACGCGCACGGCATATTCGCGTTCCACTTCAAAACTGGGATGGGCAAAACGGTTTACCAATTCGCCCGAAGTAGTCAGAATCAGCAAGCCGCTGGTATTGATATCCAAACGGCCGATGGCCACCCAACGGCTGCTGGCTGCCTGCGGCAAGCGGTCGAAAATACTCACCCGCCCTTGCGGATCATCGCGCGATACGATTTCGCCTTCTTGCTTATAATACAAAATAATACGCGGCAGGCGGTCGGGCCATTTCAGCTTAATCACATTGCCTTTTACCAACACATGATCATCGGGGGAAACCTTATCGCCAAGCTGCGCTTTTTTACCGTTCACCGTCACCAAGCCTTGTGCAATCCATTCTTCCATCTCACGCCGCGAACCGACACCGGAAGCGGCCAAAGCTTTTTGCAGGCGCACGGGCTCGAAGCTGCCTAAATCGGAACGCTTTTCCTTTAAATCGCGGGCACGCTCGACAATTTTCTGATTGGGGCTGCGCACAACCAATTTTTTCGCACGGGTTGCCTGAGTTTTAGGCGCCGCGCTTGTTGTAGCGGCAGCCGCTTTGCGGTTGCTTTCTGCCTTACCTTTATGGCCGTCCGAATGTTTACGGCCGTCTGAAAAACGGGTTTCAGGTTTACGACCGGCAGCCTTTTTCGTGCTGCCGCCATCGCGCCATTCGCGTTTACTACCGGTATTTTTTTTACTGCTCATCAAACTCTCCTAACACGCCGCCCCAACAGGCAACGGTTCTTCTGCGGCTCATGTTTATCAAACCGAATACAACGTTTATTAGCGATGACAGGCCGTCTGAAACATTTTCAGACGGCCTCATATATTAAATTCATCCTTATAAACCCATGTATCCTGCTTGTTCCCAATCTTGCGGCAGGCATTCATTAAAAACAAAATAAACCCTAATTGCAGGTCTATCGGGTAATATTATTTCCTATCATAACAGCTTATGAACTTTTCGGGCGAAATGCTTTGCAAACCGCCTCATCGGTTTCGATAAACGCGCCGCCGATTAAATCAATGCAATACGGAATCGCGCTAAACAGCCCGTGCACTTTGATATTGCCGCTTTCATCACGCACACCGCCGAGTGTTTCCGCGATTGCTTTCGGGCGTCCGGGCAGGTTGACAATCAGGCATTTGCCCCGAATACCCGCCGTTTGCCGCGAAAGAATCGCCGTCGGCACATAATAAAGGCTGATTTGGCGCATTTGCTCGCCAAAGCCGGGCATTTCCTTATCGACTACGGCTAAGGTTGCTTCCGGAGTAATATCGCGGACAGCCGGGCCGGTGCCGCCGGTAGTGAAAACAAGATGGCAACCATCTCTATCGGCCATTTTGCATAGCGCCGCTTCGATGGTATCGCGCTCATCCGGTACCAGCGCCTCGACAAAACGAATCGGATTGCAAACAGCCGACGCCAGCCATGTTTTCAAAGCGGGAATTCCCTCATCACGATATACGCCGCTGCTGGCACGGTCGCTGGCCGAAAGCAGGCCGATGGTTACGGTTTCCAAGTTCGCATTCATTTTATTCACCACTTTCAGACGGCCTATATTCTTTCAGACGGCCTATAAATCTACCAATAGCCGGCGGATTTTCTCAATCGCACCGAGTGCATTCAAATTACAGCTATCCGCATCATTGTCACTGGCTGCCACGCAAGCCATACCGGTTACACCGCAAATATGCACATAAGGCAGCGACAATTCCCGCGCCAATACCGCTTCGGGCATACCGGTCATACCAATAACGTCTACACCATCTTGGCGGTAGCGGCGCGCTTCGGCACGGGTCGGTAAGCGCGGGCCTTGAATACAGCCGTAAACCGCTTGGTTATACATAGGCGTGCCGTGCGAAGCGGCATGTTCCAGCAAGGCTTTGCGGAATTCACTATCATAGGGATAAGAAAAATCGGTATGCACCACTTCTTGCGATTTGCCTTCAAAAAATGTGCTGGCACGGTTAAATGTGTAGTCAATCAAATCATCAGGCATCACCAAAGAACCGGGCTCGAAAGATTCATTCAACGCGGCCACGGAAGACACGGCAACAATATTTTCCGCGCCGACGGAATCCAAAGCCCAGATATTGGCGCGATAATTGATTTCATGCGGTGCCAATGAATGATTCAGCCCGTGGCGGGCTAGAAAAACAATATCGCGGCTGCCCAGTTTGCCAAACAATAACGGGCTGCTGGTTAATCCGTACGGGGTACGCACAATACGGCGCTGAGTGATGTGTAGTTCCGGCAAACGGGTTAGGCCGCTGCCGCCGATAACGGCTATCATGGTGCTGCTTTCATTAGGTTCAAACGGGGCTATTGTAAGGTATTCATTCTAAGATGTGTATGGCTTACGGCAATTATTGCAAGCGATAAAAAACACCCGGCTTGAATAAGCGGGTGTTTTTTAGGCTTAATCCGATTTTATTTCACAATTTGCGCCAATTCGCCTTTAGCGTATTTATTTGCCATCACTTCCAACGAAACCGGTTTGATTTTGTCGGCTTGGCCTTCGCAACCGAAAGCCAAATAGCGGTCGATACAAATTTGCTTCATCGCTTCTACGGTTTTGGCCAGATATTTACGCGGGTCGAACTCAGCCGGATTTTCCACCATAAAACGGCGGATAGCCCCGGTAGAAGCCAAACGTAAGTCGGTATCGATATTCACCTTGCGCACACCGTGTTTAATACCCTCTACGATTTCCTCAACCGGCACGCCATAAGTTTCGCCAATCGCACCGCCGTGTTCGTTAATCACTTTCAACCACTCTTGCGGCACCGAGCTGGAACCGTGCATCACAATATGGGTATTCGGCAAGGCTTCGTGAATTTCTTTAATGCGGTCGATACGCAACACATCGCCAGTGGGCGGACGTGTGAATTTATACGCACCGTGGCTGGTGCCGATGGCAATGGCCAATGCATCCACACCGGTATCGCGCACAAAACGGGTCGCATCTTCCACGCTGGTTAACATTTGGTCATGCGAAAGTTTGCCGACCGCGCCGACACCGTCTTCCTCACCCGCTTCGCCGGTTTCCAGATTGCCCAACACGCCGATTTCACCCTCTACCGATACCCCGCAAGCATGCGAAAACTCAACCACTTTACGGGTCATATCTACATTGTATTCATAAGTAGAAGGGGTTTTACCGTCGGCCAATAATGAACCATCCATCATCACCGAGCTAAAGCCGAGCTGGATAGAACGTTGGCACACATCGGGCGACGCGCCGTGGTCTTGGTGCATCACCACCGGAATATGGGGAAACTCTTCAACGGCCGCCAAAATCAAATGGCGTAAAAAAGGTGCGCCCGCATATTTGCGCGCCCCCGCACTGGCCTGAACAATCACAGGCGCATTCACCTGATCGGCGGCTTCCATAATCGCCCGCATCTGTTCGAGATTGTTTACGTTAAAAGCAGGCAGGCCGTAGCTGTTTTCGGCAGCATGGTCGAGCAATTGGCGCATGGAAACGAGAGCCATAAGGTGAATCCTCCGAATTGATAGAAAAGAAATAAACGTTAAGCATTGATTATAGCATTTTCACCGCCAAAACTACATGCGGCAACAGCAATCAGACACTCTGAAAGCCGCGTTGTTCCGTATAGATTGCAAACATCACCCGGCCTATTGGAAGAGGCCGTCTGAAAACCACCGCCACCCGTCACCCTGCCCACCAAAAACACACCACACTATAACAACATTATTTCAAACACTTATTTTTCAGACGGCCTATTAAAACAGCCACTCAATCAAAGCCGCAACCACACAAAATCCGCTACAATACCCCACCCCTCATTAAAGAAAGCATGATTATGGCCAGAATCCAAGTGCCCCTGCCTGCCGCCGTTTTATTCCGCACCCAAATCCGCGTGCGCGTTGGCGATATCAATTACGGCAACCACCTAGCCAACGATGCCGTGCTGGGCTTATGCCATGAAAGCCGTATGCGCTGGCTGGCGGTACACGGTTTCACCGAATTAGACGCCGGCGGTTCCGGCCTGATTATGGGCGATGCCGCCGTGCAATATCTGGCGCAGGCGCATTACGGCGACACCTTAGAAATCGAAATGGGTTGCGGCGACATCGGCCGCAGCGGTTTTGAATTGCGCTACCACATCCGCCGCCAAAGCGACGGCAAAAGCATTGCCAAAATACAAACCGGCATGGTCTGCTTCGACTACACCGCCCAAAAAATCACCCGCCTGCCCGCCCGACTGGCCGACATATTAAATCAAGCCGAACCGCTTTCAGACGGCCCGCTTTTATAAGTGGTTATCAGTTATAATGACACCCTTTGTTTTCCCTAAAAATTACCGCCGCCATGCCCCAACCCGATTTATCGCAAACCCTCTCTAAAGACCGCCACTTTCTACGCAACGCCTTTAAAAACCCCAAGCGTTTCGGCGGTATGGCCTCCGTTGAGAAAAAATACCAAAAATCACACGATATTTTTCTGAAACGCCAAGCCGCGCTGCCCACACCGCAATACGACGGCACCCTGCCCGTACACGAACGTTTAGACGACATCAAAGCCGCCATCGCCGCCAATCAGGTCACCATTATCTGCGGCGAAACCGGCTCGGGCAAAACCACCCAACTGCCGAAAATCTGCTTGGAACTCGGACGCGGCACCGCCGGACTCATCGGCCACACCCAACCGCGGCGGCTGGCGGCGCGCTCGGTTGCCGAACGCATTGCCGAAGAGCTCGGCAACCCCATCGGCCAAACCGTCGGCTATAAAGTGCGCTTCAACGACAACACCTCGCGCGATGCCTATATCAAACTGATGACCGACGGCATTCTACTTGCCGAAACCCAAACCGACCGCTACCTCACCGCCTACGACACCATTATTATCGACGAAGCGCACGAACGTAGTCTCAATATTGATTTTCTGCTCGGCTACCTCAAGCAACTACTGCCGCGCCGCCCTGATTTAAAAGTCATCATCACTTCGGCCACCATTGATGCCGAACGCTTTTCCCGCCATTTCAACAACGCCCCCGTATTGGAAGTGAGCGGCCGCACCTTTCCGGTTGATATTGTTTACCGCCCCCTGCATTCGCAAGACGAAGACGAAGCGGAAATCGAAATAGCCGATGCCATAGTCGATGCCGCCGACGAATTGGCGCGATTGGGCAAAGGCGATATTCTGGTGTTCCTACCCGGCGAGCGCGAAATCCGCGAAGCCGCCGAAGCCCTGCGCAAATCGCCCCTGCGCCGCAACGACGAAATCCTGCCCCTGTTCGCCCGTTTATCGGCAGCCGAACAGCATAAAATTTTTCACCCGAGCGGCAACAACCGCCGTATTGTTTTGGCCACCAACGTCGCCGAAACCTCGCTTACCGTACCCGGCATCAAATATGTAATCGATACCGGCTTGGCAAGAGTGAAACGCTATTCCGCCCGCGCCAAAGTCGAGCAGCTTCATGTGGAAAAAATTTCCCAAGCCGCCGCACGCCAGCGCTCCGGCCGTTGCGGCCGCGTATCCGCCGGCGTAGCCATCCGCCTCTATTCCGAAGAAGACTTTGAAAACCGTCCCGAATTTACCGACCCCGAAATCATCCGCAGCAACCTGGCCGCCGTCATCCTGCGCATGGCCGCCTTAAAACTCGGCGATGTCGCCGCCTTCCCCTTTTTAGAAGCACCCGACCAACGCTATATCAACGACGGCTTTCAGGTGCTGCTTGAGCTCGGCGCCGTAAACGATAAAAACGACCTCACCACTTTGGGCAAACAAATGGCACGCCTGCCGATCGACCCCAAAATCTCGCGCATGCTGTTGGCGGCACAAAAACACGATTGCGTACAAGAAATGCTGGTGATTGTATCCGCCCTTTCCATCCAAGACCCGCGCGAGCGGCCTTTGGAAGCGCGCGAAGCGGCCCAAAAAGCCCATGAACGCTTTACCGACAAACAATCTGACTTTGCCGCCTATCTGAATATTTGGGACAGCTTCCAGCGCGAGCGCGATAAGGGTTTGAGCAACCGCCAGTTGGTGCAATGGTGCCATCAATATTTTCTTTCCCACCTGCGCATGCGCGAATGGCGCGAATTGCACAAACAACTGGCCGATATTGCCGTAGAAATGGGTTTGGTCAGCAAAGAAAACGCTTTCAGACGGCCTCCGCAGCAAGCCCAGCTTAGCTCATCTGAAAACACCGCCGATCAAGATTTATCGGCCAAACGCAAGCAAAAGCAGCTTGATAAAAAGCAGCACCGTGCCCACCTCCGCGCCGCCAAAGAAGCCGGCTATGAGCAAATCCACCGCGCCCTGCTCACCGGCCTGATTGCCAATATCGGCCTCAAATCCCCCGAAGGGCACGACTATATCGGCGCCCGCGGCAGCCATTTCCATTTATTCCCCGCTTCCGCGCTGTTTAAAAGCAAACCCAAATGGGTGATGGCCGCCGAGCTCACCGAAACCACCCGCCTTTATGCCCGCGATGTCGCCCAAATTGATCCCGAATGGATAGAAGCCGAAGCCCCGCATCTGGTGCGCTATCATTATTTCGAGCCCCATTGGTCGCAAAAGCGCGGCGAAGTTGTGGCCAGCGAACGCGTTACCTTCTACGGCCTCACCGTTATCCCCCGCCGCCCCGTGGCCTATGGCAGGGTTGCCCCCGAAGAAGCGCGCGAACTGTTTATCCGCGGCGCATTGGTTGCCCAAGAAAGCCATATTCAGGCCGCCTTTTTTCAGCACAATAAAAAGCTGATTAAAGAAATCAGCGAGCTCGAACACAAATCGCGCAAGCAAGACGTATTGGTTGATGAAGAAGCCTTATACGAGTTTTACAACCAAAGGCTGCCGCAGTTTTACAGGCCGTCTGAAAAAAAAGCCGCAACAGCCGAAACCGTTTCAGACGGCCTCAACAAACAACAAACCTCACAAGGCCGTCTGAAAGAATTGCCCTTTGCCGATATCCGCACCTTTGAAGCATGGCTGAAAACCGCCGAGCAAGAAAACCCGCGCCTGCTCTTCCTCAGCAAAGAAGACCTGATGCAACACGCCGCCGCGCACATCACCGAAGAGCAGTTTCCCAAATTCTGGAAAACCGAAGACGGCAAATTCAAACTCAGCTACCGCTTCGAGCCGAACCACCCCCTCGACGGCGTTACCCTCACCCTGCCGCTCACCGTGCTCAACCGCCTGCACGCCCCCGCGCTCGAATGGCTGGTGCCCGGCATGTTGCGCGAAAAGCTGCAATTGCTGATTAAAGCCCTGCCCAAACAAATCCGCCGCATCTGCGTGCCCGTGCCCGATTTTATTACCCGCTTTTTAGAAAGCCATCCCGACCAACAGGCGCCGATAATGCCCCAGCTGGCGCAATTTATCGCCAAAACCGCCGGCGATATGCGCCTGCTTGAACAAATCGACCTCGAACAATGGGCAAGCACCCCCCTGCCCCCGCACAACTATTTCAATCTGCGCATTATCGACGACGGCGGCCAAGAGCTCGCCACCGGCCGCGACCTTGCCAAACTCCAACACGAACTCGGCCAAGCCGCCGCCGTCACCTTCCGCGACAACACCCAAGAATTCGAGCGCGATAATGTCACCACATGGGACATCGGCACCCTACCCGAATCCATCAAATTCGCACGCGGCAAACAGCAGCTCACCGGCTATCTCGGCCTGCAAAAAGAAAAAGACGGCCGCATCGCCCTGCGCCTGTTCGACACCCCCGAAGCCGCCGAACAAGCCCACCGCCAAGGCGTTATCGCCCTCATGCAACGCCAGCTTAAAGAGCACATGAAAGACCTCAATAAAGGCATACCCGGCTTCACCCAAGCCGCCATGCTGCTCAAACACATTCCCGCCGACACCCTGCGCGACGACCTCACCGCCGCCATCTGCGACCGCGCCTTTATCGGCGAAGACGAACCGCCGCGCAGCGAAAAAGCCTTTAAAGAACAAATCAAACGCGCCCGCAGCCGCCTGCCCGCCGTAAAAGAAGCCATGAGCCGCTATTTGCAAGACACCGCCGCCGCTTATGCCGAACTCAACGGAAAACTGGGCAAACACCCCCTCACCCCGCTGCTGCGCGAACGCGTGCAGGCACTGCTATCCGCCGGTTTCGCCAGCCGCACCCCGTGGGCACAATGGCCGCGCCTGCCCGTTTACCTCAAAGCCATGACCCTACGCATGGAAAAATACAGCGCCAACCCCGCCCGCGACGCCGCGCGCGAAGCCGATATTCAAGAATTGGAACAAATGTGGCAGGAAAAAACAGACAGTCTGCTCAAACACAACCAACCCCTTTCAGACGGCCTGAAAGGGTTTAGATGGCAGATAGAAGAATTGCGCGTGTCGCTGTTTGCGCAGGAATTAAAGACGCCTTATCCGGTTTCGGTTAAGCGGTTGAAAAACTTTTGGAACAGCTTATAATCAAAATAGTATATTTAGGAGATAAAAATGAATAACAAAGAAAATCAAGATCTTAAAAAAACAATATGTTTATTAATAGGTTATCTTCAAGATCGTGATTATTCTATTCGTAAACTTAGTAAAATTTTATTTTCAAAAGAAATATTTAAAACACAGTCTTGGAATGGGTTAAAAGATAAGATTGAAAATCTGCCAAATACAGATGACGATACATTTCTAATTAAAATCAAGAATGTATTAGAAAAAGAATATAATAGAAGTTTATTCTTTGGGAAGAAAACAATTGTTTTTTATGATCTTCCTGATTTTACAGAAGATCAATTTAATGAATTAGAAAGTAGAATAATTAACGAAATTAATTCTAATTCAGAAGTAGAATATTCCAAATATTTCCCTAACTTAATTCCTAAAAATATTCTTGAAGAACAAGGAACTCAACTATTTCTTGTAAATTCTGATACTTTAGACGGTAACAAAAGATTTTGGATCTGCGGTAAAAAATCTTTTCGGAAACGTCAAGAATTTATCTTAAGTGACACCCCTGAAAATGTTCAAGAATATTTCCAGAGGTTCGATATAGGTTTACATGATGAAGTAATTGCAATACATCAAGATTATAAACAACTTGTTAGCTATTTTACGATTGATAAGGAAGAAAAAGTTCTTACTCTATATAGTGATGCAACTGCTATTACAAGTCAAAATGATTTAGATCTTTTATCTGATACTTTATTCAAGCATATTACTAAGCTATATACAGAAATTGCATCTGCTAAAAAGAAAAATATTGGTAGTGCTATAAAATCTTTGTATGATGAGCCAGCAGGCCGTGTCATTAGCTTTAGTCACTACACAGATTCTGGCTCAGTAAAGCATGAAAAATTAGATAGAAAAAATAATGGTAGCGATTTAAGAATGGAACCATACCATACCGGCGGAATGGAAGGAATCCAATCAAAAACAGAATTTCATGCTATTGAGAAAAAATGGCCATCTGACTCAGGAAGTGATTTTTTTGAACCTGTTGCAGCTTTAAGTTATAAGAGTTTTCTTGAAAGTACACAAAGTAAACAAAGACAAAGACATAGTGCCTGCTACTCTGTAGTAATTGATGATTGTGAAACTGAGGATGACTTAAATCACTTGGTATCTAAAATATATGAATATTCTTGTAAAAATTAAAATATGAACACAACAACCTTTCTCTCTATCAAAGAGGAAATAAAAAAAGACAACTCTTTGTCTGACATACAAAGAGAAAGGTTGTTATTGTTTATTCAATATATAGAATCTACAAAAAGTTCTTTATTAGAAAATATCACACCTAAACGTATTTCTGAAATCACTGATACCGTTCATAATGATGAAAAAAGAACTATTATAGATATTTGGTATTATCTAGGTGGGAAAAAATGGCATTTATTAGATCCTATTTACAGATACCAAGACGAATATTCCGATGAGCCAATTGAATTAGAAGAAGACGAAGTTTCTGACATTATAAATAATGGTTATATTTTTCTTAACAATGGAAATATTAAAGCCACATTTGATCCAAGCCTATTATTTATCACATTCACTCTTAGCCCATTGTCTCGAGAGTTAAAAGCCACTTCTGAAAGGAGTAGCTTAGCATGACATTCAATTACAAAGATGTGTGTAATAATGAGTCTAACGAGGCTAAAGGCTTACAAGGTAGATTGGATCTAAAGGAATTTTATAAAAGTATTAATAATGCAATAATTGATTGGATTTGTATAGCAGAGGACTATAAAGACTTACTATGCAACCATAATGAGGATTCAATATCGTTGTATTTAGTAATTTATTTAAAAGGTTTTTTTAAACACCAATATGAAATAGAACACGATTGTCATCAGGGTGGGCATGTCGATATATCTATAAAACGTGACCGTTATCGATGGATAGGGGAAGCTAAAGTAAGTAAGGGATCTACATATTCATTAAAAGGTTTTGAACAATTAGTTAATAGATATTCTAGTGGAAGTCCAACTTGTTCAGAAGGTGGTTTACTTCTTTATATTACTAATAAATCTGCTCAAAATAAAAAATCAACTGATGTATTACAAGAATGGAAAAAAAATATTGAACAAGAAATTGATGACTTAACTATTGACGAACCAGATATGGCCAGAACGGGACTAAGTTTCATTTCTCGACATACACATCATACATCAGGTCTAGAATATACAGTCCATCATCATGTAGTTCAGTTACAGCATTTTCCTACTGATTGATTAATAAAAAATATTAGCATTAAAATAACAGTAGTACATATTTAAAATAATCGCTCAAAAGGCCGTCTGAAACTCACCCTTTCAGACGGCCTTTAATATACCCCAATCAATCACCCCCTATCCCCACTAGGCGCCACCCCAAACTGCCGTTTATATTCCCTGCTAAACTGGCTCGGGCTTTCATAGCCTACCTGCATGGCGATTTGGGCGATGGATATATTGCCGGCTTTATTGAGTTTGCGCGCTTCGGTGAGGCGCAGGTGTTTGTGGTATTGCAGGGGGCTGAGTTGGGTGATTTCTTTAAACTGCTGATAAAACATGGAAACGCTCATGCCGCAGGTTTTGGCTAGCTCTTCCACCATAATGGGCTGGTCGAGATGATTTTTTAGCCATTCGGTTGCTTGGGCTATCTGTTGGGTGTGGCTGCCGCTTGCTACCAATTGTTGCAATTTCCCGCCCTGCTCGGCGGTGAGCAGACGGTAGTATATTTCTTGCTTAATGAGTGCTGATAAAACGGCAATGTCTTCGGGCCGGTTTAATAAACCAATCAGCCGTTCGAATAAGGCCAGCAATTGATCGTCTAATGTCCACTGAATGCCGTTGTGGGCATGGTTTTCTTTTGGTTTGGGGGGAATTTTGGCCAACATATCCCGAATCATCTCTATTTCCAATTTCATAGACATAATTATCACGGGCTGTTCGGTAGTGGCCTGCTCGATATGCATACGCAGGGGCAGGTTCACGGGGCAAAACATTAAATGGCTGCCGTTAAAATATTGGCAGTCGGAACCTAAATAAATCTTGCGCTCACCCTGCAACACAATACAAATACTCGGCTCTTGAATATAGCCGAGTATCTCGCTCGGCTTGTCGGCGCAATAAAAATACAGGCCGGGAATCGCGGATTCAACCGTTTGGTTTTTCGGCAGCATCGCTTTCAATTGCTCAATCATACTTGGTTTAATCATATCCGGTTTCATACCCAAATAAAACAAAACGAAGCCTGACTATACCCTGCTTTATGCCCGAATGCTATTAGCCGAAATCGGGCTTTCAGACGGCCTAATCGGATTAGGGCTTATGGTTTGGCTATCTGCGGTTTGTAATTAAGGCGCGGTTGAATTGTGTAGAAATAGGCAAGAGAAAAATAGGTTTGTTCTAATGCTTTGGCGGTGAAGCGCCTATAATGAATTCTTCAAAAGCGTTATTGGTTGTTTGGCTGTTTCCCGGTAATCCCATCCGAGCATAAGAAAGTAAGCAATAACGGTTGTTTTCAAATAAAAAGGAGTTTTTATGAATAATTTTGAATACTACAATCCGGTGCGGATTATTTTCGGCGAAGGTCAGATTAAAAAGCTGTCTGAATTGGTGCCTGAACAGGCGCGGGTTTTGATTACTTATGGCGGCGGTTCGGCCAAACGTACCGGCACATTAGACGAAGTGAAAGCGGCTTTAACCGCCAATGGCACGCGTACTATTTTTGAATTTGGCGGCATTGAGCCCAATCCCGAATTTACCACCTTATTAAAAGCCGCCGATATGGTGAATCGGGAACGCATTGATTTTATTTTGGCCGTGGGCGGCGGTTCGGTGATTGACGGCAGTAAATTTGTGGCGCTGGTATCTTCATTAACGGAAGCCGACGGCACGGTATCGCGCGAACAGGCTTGGGCGGCGTTAACCAGCTATGTCGTGAAAGTGGATCGTGCGGTTGATTTGGGCGCGGTGTTAACCATTCCGGCCACCGGTTCGGAAATGAACGCGGGTGGCGTGGTGAATTATAGCGAACGCCATGCGAAGCTGCCTTTCCGCAATCCGTTGGCTTATCCGAAATTCTCTATTTTAGACCCGGCCAAAACCCTCACCCTGCCGGAAAATCAGGTGATGAACGGCATTGCCGATGCTTATGTTCACGTGATGGAACAATATCTCACCTACCCCGCGAATGCGAAAGTGCAAGATGCTTTTTCGGAAAGCCTGCTGAAAATCTTAATCGAAGAAGGCCCGGAAGTGAAACAGCAGCCAAGCAATATTGAAATCCGCAAAAATATTATGTGGACGGCGACAATGGCATTAAACGGCCTGATTGGTTCGGGCGTGCCGCAAGATTGGACCACACACATGATCGGCCACGAACTCACCTCGCTCTACGGCATCGACCATGCCCGTACCCTCACCATTGTATTGCCCTCGCTCATGCGCGAATTAAAAGACAGCAAAAAAGAAAAATTATTGCAATATGCCCGCAATGTTTGGGCGATAACCAACCCTCAGGGCAATATGAGCGAAGATGAAATCATTGAAGCGGCCATTGTTGAAACGGAAAACTTCTTTAAATCATTGGGTCTGCCCGTGCGCTTGGCAGATGCAGGGTTAGATGAATCGGCTATACCCGCTGTTTTAAAACAATTAAAAGAACACGGCATGGTTGCATTGGGCGAACACAAGCAAAACGATTTAGCCGTATCCCAACGCATATTGGAACGCGCCGTAAACTAAGCTATCGAACTTATTGCACCCACCTTCTAAAAAGGAGAAAGCCATGACTTTCAACCCCACCCAAAACAACCAACAAAACCGCCAAATCAGGCTCGCCAGCCGTCCGCATGGCAAGCCGACGGATAGCAATTTTGAATGGACCAGCACCGATATCCCCCAACCCAATCAAGAGCAAATGCTGCTGCGAACCGTTTATTTATCGCTCGACCCCTATATGCGCGGCCGCATGAATGATGGCAAAAGCTATGCCCCGCCTTTGAATATCGGCGATGTGATGGTAGGCGGCACGGTTTCGCAAGTTGTCCGCTCGAATATTGAGGGTTTTCAGGCAGGCGATATTGTAGTCGCCCAATCAGGTTGGCAGGATTACAGCCTCAGCAACGGCGAAGGCGTATATAAACTGCCCAAAGATATGCCGAATCTTTCCTATGCTTTAGGCGTGTTGGGTATGCCGGGCTTCACCGCCTATATGGGGCTAACCGATATCGGCAAACCGCAAGCCGGCGAAACTTTGGTTGTCGCTTCGGCAACAGGCCCGGTCGGCGCCACTGTCGGCCAAATCGGTAAACTGAAAGGCTTGAATGTGATCGGCGTGGCCGGCGGTGCCGAGAAATGCCGCTTTGCCGTTGAAGAATTGGGCTTTGATCAATGCCTCGATCATTATGCCGATGATTTTGCCCAACAGCTTGCAAAAGCCTGCCCGAAAGGCATTGATATTTATTATGAAAACGTTGGCGGTAAAGTATTCGATGCCGTAATGCCGCTGCTGAATACCCACGCCCGCATTCCCGTTTGCGGCTTGGCCTCACAATATAACCGAACCGAACTGCCCGACGGCAAAGACCGCCTAAGCGCCTTAATGGGGCTGATTCTCGTCCAACAGCTAACGGTAAAAGGTTTTATTATTTTTGAAGCCTACGCCCAACATTTCGCAATGTTTTTTGAAACCATGAGCAACTGGCTGGCAGAAGGCAAAATCAAAACCAAAGAACACATCATCAACGGTTTGGAACACGCCCCGCAAGGCTTTGTTGATATGCTTTACGGCCAAAACTTCGGCAAAACAGTGGTTAAAGTGGCAGATATAGATTAACCGCCCAAGCATTATTGAAAAAAATTCAGCATTAATATGCCCCAATAAATATCGAAAAGGAAACATCATGATTCGTTTACATCATTTAAATCAATCGCGCTCGCTCAGAATCTTATGGCTTTTAGAAGAATTGGGCGTGCCCTATGAAGCCGTTCCCTATCAACGCAACGCCGAAACCCACCTTGCCCCCGACAGCCTAAAAGCCGTTCACCCTCTGGGCAAATCCCCCGTGATTGAAATCGACGGTAAGGTATTTGCCGAATCCGAAGCCATTACCCAACTGCTTATCGAACGCTTCGCCCCCGACCGCCTGCGCCCTGCCCCAAACAGCCCCGAATACGGCTATTATCTGCAATGGATCGCATTTTCAGAAAGCTCATTAATGCTGCCGCTGCTATTGGAACTGTTTACCCATGCCGCAGGCGTAGGCGATAATCCGTTTCTCAGCCAATATATCGGCGGCGAAAAGCAAAAACTACTCAGCTATCTCAATGATTCGCTGGCAGGCAAAAACTATATTGTCGGCGACCGCCTCAGCGGAGCCGATTTTATGCTGAGTTTCGATCTGGTTATTCTGGAAAGCAAAGGGCAATTGGAAGACTATCCCCATATCAAACAATATATTCAGCATTTATCCCAACTCGAAAGCTATCAACGCGCCATGCAAATTGAAGCAAAATTGGATACATCGAAGCAATAACGGCACGGCTTAATATACTGTTTTAAATAAACAAAATGGCGGCTAAAGGTATCAATATCTTTAGCCGCCCTTTTGCCATAGAACTAAACTCACAAGCATAAATTTAAAGTAGCTTAGCTTCACTCTTAAATTTTTTAAAAAACTCGCCACTCACGTTGCTGAACACAATATCCCAATTCGCCATAATTGGTTCTGCCTTCTCAAGGCAGAACCAATTAACTTTTTATAGGAGTGCATATTATGGCTAAAACCTCAATGACTAAAAGTGCTGCAGCTCGTATTCAATCTGCAACAGCAAAAAGTAATGGAGGTGTTGTTTCTTCCAAATCTTTTGCCGCTCGGGCTCAATCCGCAGCAGCAAAAAATAGCGGTAGTAACAAGAAATAAGTAAGCAACGGGCGCAGGCAAATGGAATAAAGCATTGCTTTGCGCCCATTCAAAGAGGTATTAATTATGTATAAATTCAGTAATAATAAAACTATAAACTACATGGTTAGGCAATTATTAAAACAGGGTTGGCACGTTCGGAAAGGCAAAAAACATGATGTTTTAATTGCGCCAAATAATCGTCGTTGTGCCATTCCCGGCAGCCCAAGTGACTATCGTGCCATCTTAAACTTTAATAGAGATATTAAAAATTTATTAGGTATTTAATCATGAAATCATATCCAATTTTCCCCACTCCTTTAGAGCAACTACGTTTTTTAGCCCAATGCTTTGATTTACCTATCAAAAATAAAAAAGCATTGGATGATAAGGCTCATGATAAAAATGTCCGTCTGGAATTAATCTGGTCATTTGTTGATGAAATATGGTTTGATCAATTAAAAGCCTTACTGCAACCAAAAGCCCTGATGCAAAAGGATGAAGATTTGGCCGAAATTATGTACCGTTATTTTCATGAGTACATATCAGACTATTTAAAAAATATTGTTGGTAAAACTGATGTTTCTGGAATAAGTAGGGCAGACCTCATGCCCATACTCATAAAATATTTTTTCCCTTATCGGGCTTACGCATTTCTGGTGCATACCCTGCCTGAAAAATATCATTTTCCTGAAATAGAGAAATTATTCTCATATGAAATCAAGTCGGTTGGCTTGGTATTAGATTGGTTAGATGATAACCCAACATGGCAAAAATATAGGGCCGAAATAAAAATAAAAGAAGAAAAAGATAAAATTGAACGTTGGCGGAGAGGAGAATTTCTGCCTTCTTATCAAGCCATTAAATTACTTTCCAAAGAAAAAAATTCTGATTGGGTGCTTATCAAATTTTGGTTGCTAATTGCACGTTCGCTAGACGAAGTTCGTAAATTAGAAATTAAAGATTTCTTTTCTAGCCTCAATTTTATTCGCGGAGTCGAATTAGAACTCGGTATGGAAGGTGTAAATTCTACTATAAGTTCTTATATAAATCGTTCCATTATAGCCATTCAACAGACTAAATCTAAAAATATTAAAGAGAAAGTAAAAATCTTCGCCGAATTGTATCAATTATTAGCACGAGATACGAAGAAAAATCAAGACTCAAAAGATAAATCATTTAGAGAATTAAATATTGCTCGTGCTATTGCTGAATCTGATCAAACACTCGAATATGAATCACAACACTGGAATTGGCTAGAAGCACGTTGGCATTTATTCTCAGGCGATTTAAATAAAGCTGTAAGTTATTACAAAGAGAGCTTTGAACAATCTTTATTTTGTAGAGGAAAGGATTTAAATTCGTTAATACAAGAAGCATTAGTTGCCACCGCCTATTTAGAAAAAAAAGAAAATATTTCGCAACGAAAATTCTTAGCACATTTAAAAAATGCTTTGGTTATGTTTGGTTATGAAATGCCATCTTTCGATGCTCATTCTGAAAAAATCAATCATAAAGATACTGTTGCAGATTGGGAGGTTGATATGTGGGCAAATGCATTTCATCGTTTTTTCCCCTCAGATGCCTATTTCCCCAATATTGAATATCCATATTTAAAATCTAAATACGATGGAATATGTACTTTTGAGGATATTGAAAAGATTAAACCCGACTATAAAAATCCAAATAGAAAAATTTCTTGGCAAGGCAAACGGATGCCGCAAATTGTATTATTCAGCCTGCTTCATGAACCAAGATATTTTGGTGATAAATATCTTAATATTATTGAGAAATTATTAAAACACGGTGCAGATGTTAACCAGCTGTCTAGCGCAAATGAGTCTGCTTTATTATTGGCAGTAGAAAAACTAGATTTAGAAGCAATACCCTATGCTTCACTAGATAAGCGATTATTCGACTTATTGGTTAAATACCCTCACACCAAAGAAACAGTTAATGCTAAAACAGCTAAAAGGGAAAAATTTCCTTTAATGCAGGCTATATCGACAGGCAAAGCAGAAGTTGTTCGGAAAATTTTAGAAATGGGTGCTGAAGTTGACCAAGTAAACTTTGAAAATGTAATACCTCTATACCACTGCCTAGGGTTAATAGATAAATTAAATAAAAAATCACCAGAAATAAAAGAAAAGAGGAAACGAAACAGAATGTTTGTAAACGCACAAGAACAGGAATTTTTTAGAAGACTTTATGCCTCCAGCCACGGACTCAGTACCATTTTTAAACCTTTTGATAATACAAAAATTCAAATACCGAAACATAATAACTCTTTTGCGTTATGGAATACTATTGAAGAACTAAGTGATCAATACACTTTAAATCGCTTAAAAGAGCAGACATCAATAGAGGAATTACACGAAATTGTTAAAATTTTACTGGAAGCTGGTGCAGATCCTAACCACCCCCATAATATTTCATATATGCAGGGCTACACACCATTGATGTTTGCTATTGAAATCAATGACCCTATCTCATTTGAAATGATGAAGCAGAAAGGTGGGGATACCTCATTAAAGGCCTATACACTGGTAAAATCTTTTACTTGTCAAGATATTAAAAATGAATGGCAAAGCGATAAAATTAATTTGTAGGTACTTCATATACAATATATTTTTATACTAGGATATACAATAACAAAGGCCGTCTGAAACCCTTTCAGACGGCCTCTGCCATTATCCCAATACTAAATCAAGGATTAGCTTCCAAAATCGTTTGCGCCTGCTGAGAAATGGTATCCAAATCAAAGAAACCGGCGCCGACAAATGCGCCCATCAGCAATCCGCCGACCAAGATTGTGCCGATAAAATAGACAAAATAACCAATCAATGTCTGCCAGCCGGTTCTGCCGCTGAGTTTTATCAGGCCGATCACTTGTACCCAGAATACCCATATCTGCCAAAACAGGCCGGCTGTTGCCAGTGCGGGGATATAAAACAGAATCAGCAGCGGTGCGGTGAGGGCTTCCGTTGCCAGTATAAAACCCCGCCATGAGATTTTGGGAGCACCGTAGTAATGCAAGATGCCGCCCATAGCGCGGGTGAGTATCAGGTATTTTAATACGGTCAGCAAAACGGCAAAAACAACGGCGGCAGTGCTTTGCCCGAAAATGGGCGCCATAGAGGCGGCGTTAACAAAACCGAGCAGCAGTAATACGGCGATATAAACAATTAGGGTGTAACGGTATTCGGTCGGGGCTTTATAGCGTAGGCGCAGTAAATCCAACATATCCCGCAAAAGTTGATACAGCATAATCAGGTCGTTCTATATAGAGTGAAGATAGAATGCGCATTGTAGCCTAAAAACGGCTGCTTATACGGCTTTGCAGCTAGATAAATCATTTTATCCGGCTGAGGCCGTCTGAAAGAGAAATTACGCCGGAATCTGTTTCAGACGGCCTAACGGTATGGTATATATGGTCGGATACCTTATAATAAAAAGCATATTTTTCATCCCTATTCAAAATAAAATACAAAGGAGAACTTTCCATGAACTACCCCCCGCAAATTAAAATCGCTGCGATCTACTACCGTGGCGGTACGTCTAAAGGCGTTTTCTTCAAACTAGGCGATTTGCCCGAAGCGGCGCAACAACCGGGCGAGGCGCGCGATAAAATTTTATTGCGCGTATTGGGCAGCCCCGATCCTTACGGTAAACAAATTGATGGTTTGGGTAATGCCAGCTCTTCCACCAGCAAGGCGGTTATCTTAGATAAAAGCACGCGGCCGGATCATGATGTCGATTATCTATTCGGCCAAGTGTCTATTGATAAGCCATTTGTCGATTGGAGCGGCAATTGCGGCAACCTTACCGCCGCCGTTGGCGCGTTTGCGATTGAAAACGGTTTGGTTGATGCGGCCAAGATTCCTGAAAACGGTGTTTGTACGGTGCGTATCTGGCAGAAAAACATCAGCAAAACCATTATCGCCCATATTCCCATCACCAACGGCCAAGTTCAGGAAACCGGAGATTTCGAGCTAGACGGTGTCACCTTTCCCGCTGCCGAAATCAAAATTGAGTTTTTAGATCCGGCCGACGGCGAGGGCGATATGTTCCCCACCGGGCAGATTGTAGATGAATTGGATGTGCCGGGTATAGGCCGTCTGAAAGCGACCATGATTAATTCGGGCATTCCCACTATTTTTGTCCGCGCCGCCGATATCGGCTATACCGGCACGGAATTGCAGGATGATATCAATAATGATGCCGCCGCTTTGGAAAAGCTGGAAACCATCCGCACCTACGGCGCATTAAAAATGGGCCTGATTAGCGACCCTGCCGAAGCGGCCACCCGCCAACACACCCCCAAAATCGCTTGGGTTGCCGAGCCGAAAGACTATACCGCCTCAAGCGGCAAAGCCGTACGCGCGGCAGATATTGATCTGTTGGTACGCGCTATGAGCATGGGAAAATTGCATCATGCCATGATGGGTACCGCTTCCGTTGCCATTGCCACTGCCGCCGCCATCCCCGGCACTTTGGTGAATCTGGCCGCAGGCGGCGGCGAACGCAGCGAAATACGCTTCGGCCACCCTTCCGGCACATTACGCGTCGGTGCGGCCGCCGAACAGCAAAACGGCAAATGGACGGCCACCAAAGCCATTATGAGCCGCAGCGCGCGCGTGATTATGGAAGGCTACGTCCGCATACCGGGTGACAGTTTTTAAGCCGCTTAAGTGAATAATATGAGGGTTCATATCCTTGCTTTTATAGCCTATCCGGCATCGCCCTACCCCATGCCCTATTTTTTGTATGGTTTGAGTGCCGGATAAATAGCCCTACAAAAAAGCCGTCTGAAAAATATTTCAGACGGCCTTTTATAACTCAAAAGCAATATGATTAAGCTTCTTTGTTTTCAGCTTTCACACGCAAACGCAAGCCTAATTCGCGCAATTGTTTGTCGTCCACCGCATTAGGTGCGTTGGTGAGCAAGCATTGTGCCCGTTGTGTTTTCGGGAATGCAATCACATCGCGGATAGATTCCGCACCGGCCATTAGGGTAACCAAGCGGTCTAAGCCGAATGCCAAACCACCATGCGGGGGCGCGCCGAATTTCAGGTTATCCAGCAGGAAGCCGAATTTGTTTTGTTGCTCTTCCGGTGTGATTTTCAGGGCGGCGAATACTTTTTCCTGAATATCGGCACGGTGGATACGGATAGAGCCGCCGCCGATTTCCCAACCGTTGAGCACCATATCGTAAGCGCGTGCCAAGCAGTTTTCCGGATCGGATTCCATTAAATCTTCATGGCCGGGTTTCGGTGAAGTAAACGGATGGTGCATGGCGGCATAGCGGTTATTTTCCTCGTCGTATTCAAACATCGGGAAATCAACCACCCACAAGGGTTTCCACTCGTCAACAAAATAGCCGTTTTCCGCGCCGTGTTCATGGCCGATTTTAATTCGCAAAGCGCCAATCGCTTCGTTCACCACTTTGGCTTTATCGGCACCGAAGAAAATAATATCGCCGTTTTGCGCGCCGGTTTTGGCAATAATTTCTTTCAAGGCGGTTTCAGACAAGAATTTCACAATCGGTGATTGCAAGCCGCTATCTTCGCTGTTGCTGATATTGTTTACATCGTTCACTTTGATGTAGGCCAAGCCTTTGGCGCCGTAGATGCCGACAAATTTGGTGTATTCGTCGATGTCTTTACGGCTTAGTTTGGCACCGTTGGGCACGCGCAAGGCTACCACACGGCCGCCTTTCATATCGGCTGCACCACGGAATACTTTGAATTCTTCCGTTTTCATTAATTCGGTCAGCTCGGTGAATTGCAACGATACGCGCATATCGGGTTTATCCGAACCGTAGTAGAACATGGCATCGGCAAAAGTCATTCGCGGGAAGTCGCCAAGCTCTACGTTTAAGGTCTCTTTAAACACCTGTTTGGCCATGCCCTCGGTGATATCCATAATTTCGTTTTCATCTAAAAACGAAGTTTCCAAGTCGATTTGGGTAAATTCGGGCTGACGGTCGGCGCGCAAGTCTTCATCGCGAAAGCATTTGGTGATTTGATAGTAGCGGTCGAAACCGGCCACCATCAATAATTGTTTGAACAATTGCGGCGACTGCGGCAAGGCGAAAAACTCGCCCGGATGCACGCGGCTGGGCACCAGATAATCGCGCGCGCCTTCGGGGGTAGAACGGGTCAGCATCGGGGTTTCAATGTCGATAAAACCTTGTTCGTCCAAATAACGGCGCACGCCCATCGCCACTTTATAACGCAATTTCAAATTATTCTGCATTTGCGGACGGCGCAAGTCGATAACGCGGTTGGTTAGGCGTACGTTTTCGCTGATATTTTCATCGTCGATTTGGAACGGCGGCGTTGCGGCGGCATTCAAGATTTCGATTTCTTTGGCTAAAATTTCAATTTTGCCGGAAATCATTTTATCGTTCGCCGTGCCTTCGGGGCGGTGGCGTACTTTGCCGGTAATGCTCAAAACGTATTCGTTACGGGCGGAATCGGCGGTTTGGAAAGCTTCGGGAGTATCCGGATCAATCACCACTTGAACCACGCCCTCGCGATCGCGCAAGTCGATAAAAATCACACCGCCGTGGTCGCGGCGGCGATGCACCCAGCCTTTCACCGTAACAGTTTGGTCTAAATATTGTTCGCTGATTAAGCCGCAATAGTTGGTACGCATAAAATCCACCTTATTTGTTTCGTTTATTTTCAATTATATTCAATTTAACTGATTGATTAGATAACAACTGCCTGCTGCTTAATCAAGCGCAGGCCGTCTGAAATACTGTATTATTTCATTTATTACTTATTGCTTATTGTGTTTTGTCCGGCAGCATGCTATAGGGAGGCAGTTGGCTGACTCCGAATTCATCCGGCAATACCATGCCCAACGAAATCACATATTTTAAAGCATCGTCCACACTCATATTCAATTCGTGCACGTCGCTTTTTTTCACCATCACATAATAACCGCCGGTTGGGTTGGGCGTGGTCGGCACATAAACCGGTATGTATTCTTCATCACCCAAACTATGCACAACAGAATTAGGTATCGAACCGGAAACAAACGCGATTGTCCAGATGCCCGGCTGGGGAAACGGTACTAAAACCGGCGTTTTAAAAGAACGGCTGTTGTCCGATAATAATGATTCGGATACTTTTTTTACACTGGAATAAATCGATTTAACAAAAGGAATATGACCGAGCAGATTATCCCAAAAGCTGATCATGCGCTTGCCAATCATATTGGCACCCAAAAGCCCTGTAATAAATAAGGCTATTGCGGTCACAATCACCCCCAACCCGGGAATATTGAAACCTAACAAATGCTTTGGCTGCCAACGTGTCGGCAAAAGATTGAGCAGTTGGTCTGAAGCGGAAATAATATACGTCACCACCCATAGCGTGACCACTATCGGCAGCCACACCAAAACGCCTGTAATCAGGTATTTTCTTAATGCTTTGGCTATGCCGCCGCTTTCAACCGGTTCGCTGGCCATATATGTGTGTTCCTTTCATGAGGGCAAAGTTGCCCAAATGCGACATTATACTTGTTCAGGTCACAATAGACGAGTATCACGCTGTTAAAAACGGCCGTCCGAATAATATCCGCAACCATTTAAAACGGCCTGATACTCTAAAATAGTCAACTCTTATTAAAATCCGTCCCAATCGTTCAACATTACACCGAAACCGATGCTGTTGTGTTTGTGGTTATAATCGAGCAAACTTTCGCCATAGCCGTGCACCCCTTGAATATAACCTTTCAGCTTGCCTTTCAACGGGAACGTATAACCGGCCTGAATACCGCCCTTACCTGTTCTCGGGTTATAGCGCATGGTAGCGGCAATGGTTTGTTTATCATCAAATCGGTATTGTACTTTTAAATCGCCATAACCCATATAGTCCATTAAATCGGGGTTGTCGTCTTTCTCACCTTTTTGGTCGAAAGCGCGCACCCAAACGCGCGGAATCACCGTTAATTTACCCCACTCCATACCGGCCATACCGTAAATCCGGTTCCAAGAACGGGATAACGGACGGCTTTGTCCGTTGGATTGATGCACCAAACCCAAGCCCAACACGCGCAGCTTACCGCCGCCCGGTAAGTTGGCTTTCACCGGTTGGGTAATAAATACTTCGGGCGTATAGTCATTATTACGGAACGGTGCGGATTGTTCGCCCTGATTCCAAAGCTGCCAATGCGCCGTTTGCGTATAACCAAACCAAACATCGGCACGGGTTTTAAACACATCTTCCATCAGTTTGGTTTTGAAAGAAATCTGCATTTTGGTTTCAAGCCGTTTTTGGTCTCTGGCTCGCGAAGCATCCGTTATACCGCGCGTTGGCGACTCGGGATAATAGTTCGGGCTGCTGTTATACCATGCCGGCAATAAATACATAGGATTATGTTCGCGAACCGATAAAATGCCGCGCACATCGTTTCTATCCAAATCGTACATCAGGCTCAACGGCGTATAGGCATCGGCCGCATCCAATAATGCTTCGGAAGGTTCTACTCCCGTTTTATTTTCATCACTGAATACAATCGTGGTTTTTTTATTAGCCAAACTTTCATCAACCGTTTTCACCAAATCCACTGCTTTAGTCGGCTGGGTTGGTGCAACCGGCGGCGCTTGCGGCGGCAGCTGTGCCGCATAAATTTTATCGAAACACGCCAAGCGCAGTGAATTATCTTTTATCAAAGTACACTGCAAAGCTTGGCCATCCGCAGTATCCGCCGAAAAAGCAGGTACCGAAGCCCCTACGGCAACGCCGAAAATAAAAATACGCTTTAACATGAGTAAACATCCATTTGATTAAATTAAATTATCTGACTTCAATGATAATGATAATATAAAACATTTGCTGTATGTTAATTTATTCAGCATAAAATACTTAATCGGTAATATGCTATTTATAATTTCAAATCGGTTTACGGCCGTCTGAAAACATCATGATTGCAAAATACAAATACTTTCCCCGTATCATGCCGACTTTTTGATAACATGAAAACACCAACAATTTGTTTTATTTATAAAATTAATGCCCCGAAGGATTATATCTATACTTCGGGGCACTGACTATTCACTTAACCATACAGCCGGCAACATTTCCATCTATATATCTGATATCTGTTCAACCGGCAGATGCCAAACAGCCTGTACAAAAATTAAGCCAAGGCTTTGATTTTGGCAGATAAACGGCTTTTATGACGGGCTGCTTTGTTTTTATGATAAACGCCTTTATCGGCAAGACGGTCAATCACTTTTACCGCCTCTTGATAAACTGCTTGAGCAGCTGCTTTATCACCTGCTTCAACCGCTTTCAAAACCTTTTTCACTGCAGAACGGAAAGCAGTACGCTGGCTGGCGTTGTGGGCACGTTGTTTAACCGACTGGCGGGCACGCTTACGGGCTTGTGCGCTATTTGCCATATTTAATATCTCCTGATAAAAATCAAATTTCGTAAACGCTCAATTTTAAAGACTTACCCCATTATGCGCAAGTGTTTTAATTAAAATCCGTTTTTCAAATCATTGCTTTTTCGTTTTTAAGAAAATGCTTCGTGCCTGCTGCTGCCCTTTTCAGACGGCCTGTCTGTTTGCCTTATCCTATCTGGAGTGATAGATAAGCTTCGATATCATTTTGATTTTTCATAAGCATTACATTACAATACGCGCACCGCCGCCGGGGTGTACATGGGGTGGCGGTTTTTTTATTTTAACCTTTCATCAGGAAACCAACCCGTATGAAAAAATCAGTATTAGCCGTTATGGCCGCCTTATCTTTGGCAGCTTGCGGCGGACAAAGTGAGCAAAATACCGCCCAACCTCAAGCAGATGCAAGTTCTGCCTCTGCTGCCACCGGCGGTCTGCCCGTAACCGACACGCTTAATATCTACAACTGGTCCAACTATGTGGATGAAAGCACAGTTGAAGACTTTAAAAAAGCCAACAATTTAAACCTGACATACGATTTGTATGAAAACAACGAAACATTGGAAGCCAAAGTCTTAACCGGTAAATCAGGCTACGACTTAGTCGTGCCCGGTATTGCTTTCCTACCACGCCAGATCCAAGCGGGCGCATATCAAAAAATCAATAAAGACTTGATTCCCAATTATAAGAATCTTGACCCTGAAATGATGAAAATGATGGAATCGGCCGATCCGGGTAATGAATATGCCGTACCCTATTTCTCAGGCGTTAACACTTTGGCGATTACCGCCAAAGGCAAAGAAGTTTTAGGCGGCGAACTGCCTGAAAACGGTTGGGATTTATTATTCAAACCCGAATATACCAACAAGCTGAAATCATGCGGTATCGCCTTGTGGGATACGCCGAGCGAAATGTTCCCGATTGTATTGAACTACTTGGGTAAAGATCCGAGAGGCACAAGCACGGAAGATATCAATGCGGCAGCAGCAGTATTGCAAGCCATCCGCCCCGATGTGAAACGCTTCAGCCCTTCCGTTATCGACGAATTAGCACGCGGTGATGTTTGCCTGGCAGCCGGCAACGGCGGCGATTTGAATATGGCCAAAGCCCGTTCCGAAGAAGTGAAAAACAATGTCGGCATTGATGTATTAACCCCTAAAGGCATGGGCTTCTGGATTGAATCTTGGCTGATTCCCGCCGATGCGAAAAATGTAGCCAATGCACATAAATACATCAACTACACTTTGGATCCGGAAATTGCTGCGAAAAACGGTAATGCCGTAACCTTCGCCCCGGCCAGCCTGCCGGCGCGTGAAAAAATGGATCCGGCACTGGTGGCTACCCGTTCTATCTTCCCGAATGAAGAAGATGTGAAAAACGGCTTCCTGATGCCCCAAATGGATAACGATGCCAAAAAACTGACTGTCAATCTATGGCAGAAAATCAAAGTCGGCACTAACTAATCCGCCCGTATTTTCATATTTGGCAACACCAAACAACGGCTTTTATACAGCCGTTGTTTTTTATTTTATAGCCAACACGGCGGGGAAGCTGAAGCCGTCTGAAAAATCAAGCATGTTTCTTAATTCTAAAATTGCTATCTTTCTAGAAAGATATAAACATAACTAATTATTTCTAAAAACAAACTGAATTTTATCTTCCGTATACACAACCAACCTGCATGCCAATATCAGCTTTATAGCGGTTATGTTTTCCTATTAAGAAATGAATATTAAATAAAAACGGTATTTATCAAATTTCAGGCATTTCATACAATACACACATCAACACAACAGGCAGCCGATAAAAATATTGCCTAATGTTTAAAACCCAATAAAAAAATACACCATGAGGACAATTATCATGAAAAAAACTATGCTTACTTTCGCCGCTTTAGCTACTTTAGCCACTTCTTTCGCTTCTGCCCGCGGTGCCCATATGCCGGCTTACAACCATGCCAATAATTCAGGTGAAATCGCCGGTTTGCAAGCCGTTCAATATGACGGTATGAAACGTGCAGATAAAAACAACGACAGCATCAAATTCAGCTTTCCGGGCAATACCGTAGTTGCCGAAGATGACGGTTATCAATTCTTAGGCCGTACCGAAAGCCGTTAAATATTAAAGTTTGCCATGAGGGTTAACAGGCCGTCTGAAAGTTCAGATGGCCTGTTTTTTTATAGGGTGATTATTTTTATGCTATGGCTTGAAAGTATAGCTATCAATTTTACCTTCCGGCATTACCGGCACTAATAAATTATCGCCATAGCTTGCAATATCGGCAGAGCCTTTCCCACTGTCAAACAGTAGTTTGGTTTGCCCGTTGCTATATTGCATAATTTTTCCGGCCAACATATCACTAACAATAATATTACCGCGTATTTTGGTAATACCGTCCAGATTGCCGATTTGTTGTGCACCGGGAAGCGGTTCGACTTTTTTGGTGGCAATATCAACGGCATAGATACCGCCTAAGGTATCGGTAGAGAAATCCTCCCGCATACCCTCACCCCAATTGACAACCAATAAACGATTACCATCCACAAACAAACCGTTAGGGTGTGAAAAAGCATCACTTTCTACCCATTTTGCCAATGTTTGCCCTTGCAAACGGAAAATACCGCCGCCGACAACATCGCTAACATACACATTGCCTTGTTCGTCAACACTGACATCATTGAGCATTTTGCTATCTTCTGCGGTGATGGTTTGCGTAACCTTACCTGTAGGGATATCAACAACGCGCAGTTGTTGGATATCGGCGATGTATAGTGAGTCTTCATATTGGGCGATACCTTTAGGGGCATTGAGCCCGCGTACCCAACTTCTTTCCAGTAGTTCGCCATTTTTGCCTAAGCGGCTGATATAGGCTTTTCCATCTTGTGCCATCGGGCCGCCATCGTTGTTGGTCACATAAAAGTTGTCGCGCTTGGTGTCATATGCCACGGACTCCGGATGTGCAAAACCGCTGCTCGACCACTGTAATGCCGGTTTCGCCAACTCTTCGGCATGGGCGGCGTGCATCAAGATGGCAGCGCTGCTTAAAATGAGACTTTTCTTGATTCGATTCATCAATTTTCTCCATTATCATTTACTTAGCAAGTTTTATCGGTATCCATTTGAAAAGCGAACTTTTCCGGCAAGGCCACATCCGACCTTGCCGGTTTTATTATCCTTATAATTCTAACTACGGGTTACAACACCATTTTTCACCCTAATTTTAGACATGGCCGAGCCGACTATTTTACTGTTTTCAATGGCCTTATTAATTCTTGAAATATCACTTTCAGTCAGTTGTATATTCAGGCTTTCTACCGATTCTAATAATTGGGAAACCTTTCTGGCTCCTGTTAGCGGGATAATATCTTTCCCTTTGTTAAATATCCAAGCATGGGCTAATTGTGCAATAGAAATATTTTTTTCGGCAGCAATTTCATTCATTGCATCGGTTAGGGGATCTTTTTGCGAACCAAAAAGTTTACCCAACCTTAATAATCCGAAAGCGACAACTCCGGTACCGAATTCTCTGGCAACCGGTAAAATATCTTTTTCAATACTGTTATTGGTAATCGAGTATTCCAATTCCACCAAACTAATGGGGTGTACTTCATTGGCTTTTCTCAATACATCCGCATCCACTTCCGACAAACCAATGTGTTTGACATAACCTTCTTTTACTAAATCTGCAATGGCGCCGATGGTATCCTCAATCGGGATACCCGTATCCACTCTGGCAGGTTGGTATAAATCAATATAATCAAGATTCAGGTTTTTAAGTGCCGAAGTAATGTATTTTTTTACATTTTTAGGGCCTACGTCTACGATGTTTTCTTCTCTCGCCCGACTACCGAAAGTACCGTATTTCACGGAAATAAAAGCCTTATCCCTATCTTGGTTTTTTAGCGCTTCGCCGATTAATTTTTCATTATGCCCGTCGACACCATAGAAATCGCCTGTATTCAAAAGGTTAATACCTAAATCTAATGCCTTATGAATGGTAGCGATACCTTCTTCTCTGGTAGCGCCGGGTAATGACATTCTCATGCAACCCAACCCTAATCTTGAAATGCTAAAGTCTTTATTTTGATATTTTTCGATAGCCATATCTCTAACCTCCAGTTAAGTTAATCACAATTCCATTCTATGAGGATTATCCATATCCATAGTCACCATTATGAATACAGTAATATGTTTGATAATTTAACATATTCATGAAGAAATAATCCCTCAAATTCAGCAAATACAAAGTAAATAGATGTTATCGCCATTTAATGGCTTTTTATCAAGAAATGATTTCCTATTTGGAAACGAATATTAAACAAAACTGGTATTTATTAAATATTAGTTGTTTTATACAATACATACATCAATAAAGCAGACAACAGTTTAAATGTTGCCGAATGCCGAACCAAACACAAAACACATATACATAAGAGGATTATTATCATGAAAAAAACCGTACTGACTTTCGCCGCTTTAGCTACTTTTGCCGCTTCTTTCGCTTCTGCTAAAGGTGCCCATATGCCTAAATATGACCACGCCAACGACTCAGGCCCGATTGCAGGGTTGCAAGCAGTGCAACATGAAGGCATGATCCGTGCGCGTAAAAACGACGACAGCGTTAAATTTATTGCCCCCCGTGGACAAACTTCCGATGCTGCTTTCCAATACCACTATGATCACTTAGGCCGTACTGAAAGCCGCTAATAAATTATTTGAGTGTTGATAACAGAATGAAAAATACCGTCTGAAATATTTCAGACGGTATTTTTATAAATAGTTGCCCCATACCCCTTAAAGCTCTTAAGATTTCCTATTAAGAAATGAATATTAAATAAAATCAGTATTTATCAATTTATGGCAACTTTATACAATACACACATCAACAAAGCAGGCAGCTAATTTAAATGTTGCCCGAAGATTAAACTCGATACAAAACACATCAGATCCAATGAGGATAATTATCATGAAAAAAACCATGCTTACTTTCGCCGCTTTAGCTACCCTTGCCACTTCTTTCGCCTCTGCCCGCGGTGCTCATATGCCTCGCTACGATCATACTAATGATTCAGGTGCTATTGCTGGTTTACAAGAAACCAATAATGATGCCGAAGACAGTATCCAACTGATTGCACCGCGTACCGGAATTGATGATTCTGCTTTCAAATACAACTATCAATATTTAGGCCGCACCACAAGTCGTTAATATATTACTTGGTGTTTGTTAAAAGATGAAAAAGGCCGTCTGAAAATTTTCAGACGGCCTTTTAACAGTCAGTGATTGTTTAGTTAATAACAATAATTGTTTATTCAATAACAGGTATTTTAAAGCTGTCTAAAGAATTGAACCATCCAAGCGGATACCCACTCGAACTCAGCAATCCCAATGTTTGCAAGTGCGATTGATATTGCCTATACAGGCTTTCAATCCGAGTAAATAACCGGATTATGACATTAAACCTTTAATCAATAATATAAATACAATTTTAAATCCATTTGTCATGGTTTCCTATTAAGAAACAAATGTTAAACAAAATTAGTATTTATCAATTATTGGATGTTTTATAGAATACACACATCAACATAACCGGACAGCAAATTTTTATACGTTGTCTGATTTTTAACCCCATAAAAACACAATACATAATGAGGATAATTATCATGAAAAAAACTATACTTACTTTCGCCGCTTTAGCTACTTTCGCCGCTTCTTTTGCTTCTGCTAAAGGCGCCCACATGCCTAAATATGATCATGCTAATGATTCAGGCCCTATTGCCGGCTTACAAGCAACCAATGATGATTATGAAGACAGCCTTCAATTCATCGCACCGCGTACCGGAATTGATGAAAATGCTTTCCAATACCAATATGAGCATTTAGGCCGTACTGAACGCCGCTAATAGCTTATCAAACTGATATAAAAAGGCCGTCTGAAATTTCAGACGGCCTTTTGTTTAACCCTATCCGAATCAACGCAACCCTAATCGCCGCTTCAAAAGCAAATACATCAAAGCCACATTAATCGAATCATTCAAAGCATCATGGCGGGGCAAATCGTTTAGCCCGAGTTTTTTACACATCGAATCCAAGCGCAAATCGACATAGCTGTCGTGTATGTTTTCTTTGCCCTGCCAGCGGTGGTAAAGCGAAGACACATCGGTTTGTTTATTCGGCAATTTGATGCCGATCATAGGTTTGAGAACCTTGTTTATCATCGCCACATCATATTCCAAATAATAGCCGATTAATTCGCGTCCGCCGATAAACGCCAGCAACTGTTTAACGGCTTCTTGCACCGGAATGCCGTCTGAAAGGTCTTTCGGGCGCAATCCGTGTACGCTGATATTGGCCGCATCCATCGGGTTTTCGGGCTTCACCAATACATAAAACGATTCGCTCGCCAATACTTGATTATCGCGGATTTTTACCGCGCCAATCGACAATATTTCGGCTTCTTTCACATCCAAGCTGGTGGTTTCGCAATCGAAGCTGACCAACTCGTCATGCTCGTCGTCAAACAAAAATTCATAATCGGGATCGGTGAGTTTTTTGCGTTCCCTGCCGCGTAAAAAGCGTTTAAACATATGTCTGCTCCTTTACGCGGTAATATGGAAATGATGGCGGATAACGTTTTTAAAACGTTTCACCACTTGCAACGCATCTTTTAATAAATCGCGTTCTAACGTCGATAAGCTGTCGAAATCCAATTGGTTGGGCGCTTCTTCCGTCCCCCCTCCGTCCAATACCGCCAGATTGGCAGTAAGGCGCAAATCCATAATATAACTCAGGGCTTCGGCGACATCTTTACCCAAGGCTTCATCAATCACCTTTAATTGTGCCAAACGGCGGATACGCTCGAAGGTATTGGTTTCTTCGATACGCGCTTCCAAACTGAGGGCGCGGATACCGTGCACCACAGGGAACTGCCCCATTTTTTTAATATCCATTTTTTCAGATTGCCCGCGCTTGAGCAGTTGCGGGAAAAAGCCTTTGCTTTGGCTGTCGAACTGATCAACCGCACGGGCAAACGACATCAACATGCCCACATCGTTAATCATCACTTTCTGCAAATGCGCTTTTACTTCGGCAAGCATGGATATATCACCGGCAACGGCTTTGGCATCGATAAAAATCGCCAGATTCATCATGCTTTCCCCGCTAGGCGAAGTACACCAGCCGCTGACCATTTTTTTAAATGCCGGCAGGGTTTTGCGCCATTGCGGGTTATTGACCATAATTTTGCCCGGGCAAGGCGGATAGCCCAATTGCGCCAAGGTTTCGGAAAATTTTTCAGCGGTTTCGGTGGCCAAATCCATATCGACGCCCTCGCCCAAAATCAGCGCGTTGTCTTGGTCGGTTTTCAAAACCTGCTCGCCGCGCCCTTCCGAACCCATCACAATCAGGCACGAATGTTCATACAGTTCATCAGGTGCCAGAATCCGCCAAGCTTTTTCAAACAGGCTGCTGTTCAAAACCTGCATCAACTGCGCCAACTGCGGGGCGCGCACACCGTTGCTGCGCAAGAGGCGGATGGAATCGGTCATCTGTCCGGCGATATCCACCAATTCCTCGATGGTTTTCGCCCGCTCCAAACGTTGCGCCACCAAATGGCTGTGGTTGGAAAGATAGGCCAATACGTCAATCTGTTCCAAAGTGCCGACCGGTGTGCCGTTTTCGGTCACCACCACGCGCTGAATCCGATAGCTCATCATTTTCAGCAAGGCATTAAACACAAAATCATCGATATCGGCACCAATCAAATCAAAGGCCGACCATTTATATACCGGCTCGTCGGGCGAACCGCAGGCGATGACCATGTCGCGAAAAGCCGATTCGGTAAACACGCCGACTTTGTCTTCATGGCGCACCAAAGCGGATTTGGTTTTGCGCTCTTTCAACACTTCGGCAGCATGAAAAAGCTTATCGCTGCCTTCCAACCAAGTCGGGTTATTACGGTAGGCATCGCGCACTTTCGCCGTAAACAGGCTTTCAAATTCACTTTCGTTTTTGGAGTTCGACAAGCTGGCAAATTTATCGGCCACACTGGCATAACAATAAGCACCGAAGCGCGGATTGGCATCGATAATTTCCAACACCACCGCTTTCGGAATCGTATAAACCAAGGCTTCTTCTTCGACAATAAACTGATGATGGCTGATACCCTCAATCAAACCGCGTGCTTCAAAAGTATCGTGCGTGCGGTAGAGCGACACCATTTCGCCATCGGCACCGATTTCTTTTACCAAGCCTTTCATCACCACATATAAAAACTCAATCGGCTCTTCCGGTTTGATAATGGTTTCATCGTCGTGGAAAAAGGCGATATTGACAGACTTCTGCAACAGAATCCGCTCGGAATTGTTGAGATAATTGAAAGGGGCGTAGTTAAAGTCGAACCGTTCCATAGTTGATTTCTTCCTTTGTTTTGTTGTTTTATTTTATTTATTGTCAAACAATTATGCCATGTTTTCGAGAAAACAGGGGCATCGGCCGTCTGAAAACATTCAGACGGCCTCAAAATATCGGTTTTTCTACCGCCGCAAAACCCAAAACAATACCCGCCCGAATCAGCTTCGGGCGGGCATCTCAAACCGATACCAAACCGGTTTAAACCAAATTTTGAAACTTATAAACCGACATCTTCAGGCAAAGACGGCACCAAGTGGCGGTCGCCATAAACATCATCGACACGGTTCACACTCGGCCAGAATTTGTTTTCACGCACATAAGGCAGCGGGAAAACGGCTTCTTCACGGGTGTACGGACGATCCCACTCGCCGGTAATATCGGCGGCGGTGTGCGGCGCGTTTACCAAGGGGTTATTGTCTTTCGGCCAAACACCTTTCTCTACATTCAACACTTCCTGCTTGATTTGTTTCAACGCGGCGATAAAGCGGTCGAGTTCGGCTTTGCTTTCGCTTTCGGTCGGCTCGATCATTAAGGTACCGGCTACGGGGAACGACACCGTCGGCGCGTGGAAACCGTAGTCCATCAAGCGTTTGGCAATATCGGTTTCGGTGATACCGCTTTCGGCTTTCAGCGGACGCAAATCAACAATACATTCATGTGCGACACGGCCGTTTTTGCCGGTATAGAGAATCGGATAATCCTCACTCAATGCTTTGGCCACATAGTTGGCATTCAGCAACGCCCATTGCGAAGTCTGTATCATGCCTTGTTTGCCCATCATGGTGATGTACATCCATGTAATCGGCAGAATACCGGCAGAACCATAAGGCGCGGCGGAAACGGCGCTCATGCCCTCAGTTGCACCTTCAACAGGCGATACGGTATGGCTTGGGGCAAACGGGGCAAGGTGGGCTTTCAAACCAATCGGGCCCATACCCGGACCGCCGCCGCCATGCGGGATACAGAATGTTTTATGCAGGTTCATGTGCAACACGTCGGCACCGACTTCGGCCGGCTGCATAATGCCGATTTGGGCGTTCATATTGGCACCGTCCATATACACTTGGCCGCCATGATCATGAATAATCTGACAAATATCGCGGATACCCTCTTCATACACGCCGTGGGTAGACGGATAGGTAATCATCAATGCGCCCAAATGCTCGCTATGCTCGGCGGCTTTGGCTTTTAAGTCTTCAATATCGACATTACCGTGTTCGTCGGTATCGACCGTTACCACTTTCATGCCCATCATGGTGGCGGTGGCCGGATTGGTACCGTGTGCGGAACGCGGAATCAGGCAGACATTGCGCTCGGATTGGCCATTGGCTTCGTGATAGCGGCGGATAGACAGCAGACCGGTATATTCGCCTTGTGCGCCGGAGTTCGGCTGCATCGAAATGGCATCGAAACCGGTAATCGCTTTCAGTTGGGTTTGCAAATCGTCTAGCATCTGCATATAGCCGCCCACTTGGTCGCGCGGGGCAAACGGGTGGATATGGCTGAATTCCGGCCAGGTAATCGGCAACATTTCGCTGGTGGCATTGAGTTTCATGGTGCAGCTGCCCAATGAAATCATGCTGCGGTTCATCGCCAAATCGCGCTCTTCCAGTTTTTTCAGATAGCGCAACATTTCATGTTCGGTGTGATAACGGTTAAATACCGGATGCTGCAAAATCGCATCGGTACGCAACAGGCCGTCTGAAAGTTTGCCGCCTGCCTGTTCGGGCAATGCTTGTGCTTTGCCGGTGAAGATTTCGGTTAGATCGGCAAAATCTTGCGCGGAAGATTCCTCATGGAATGCCGCTGCCAACACATTGTCGCTAATACGGCGCAAGTTGTAGCCCGCATTTAAAGCCGCCTGATAAACCGCATCGGCTTTGGCTTTATCACCGCAATCAACGGCAACGGTATCGAAGAAAACAGCATGCGCCACTTTCAGGCCGTCTGAACCGTTTACCGCATCGGCAAACGCGGAAGCCAGCGCATGAATACGGTTGGCAATGCGTTTCACCCCTTCGGGGCCGTGATAAACCGCATACATACCGGCCAGATTCGCCAACAACGCCTGCGCGGTACAAATATTCGAAGTAGCTTTTTCGCGGCGGATATGCTGTTCGCGCGTAGACAATGCCATACGCAATGCCGGTTTGCCCGCAGCATCTTTAGACACGCCGATAATCCGACCGGGCGACGAACGTTTGAATTCGTCTTTAAACGCAAAATAAGCCGCGTGCGGGCCGCCGAAGCCCATCGGCACACCGAAGCGCTGGGTATTGCCCAAAGCAATATCCGCGCCCAAAGCCGCCGGCGATTTCAACAGCACCAAGCTCATAATATCGGCCGCAACCGCCACTACCGCACCTTGCGCTTTCAGACGGCCTATCACGTCTTCCAAGGCCACCACATCGCCGTCTTTGCCGACATATTGCAACAGCGCACCGAAGAAATCGCCCTCATTGGCCGTCTGAAAATCGCCCACCACCAATTCAAAGCCGAAATATCCGGCACGGGTTTTCATCACATCTAAGGTTTGCGGATATACCCGTTCGTCTACAAAAAAGCGGTTGGATTTCGATTTGCTCACGCGCTTGGCCATCGACATCGCTTCCGCCGCTGCGGTGGCTTCGTCGAGCAGAGAAGCACCGGCCACTTCAAAGCCGGTTAAATCGATACACACCTGTTGGAAATTCAACAAAGCCTGCAAACGCCCTTGTGCAATCTCGGCCTGATAAGGCGTATAAGCCGTATACCAACCCGGGTTTTCCAATACATTGCGCAAAATCACATTCGGCAGGCGGGTCGGATAATAGCCCAAGCCGATATAGCTTTTATTCACCTTGTTTTTCACCGCCATACCTTTCAGCTTGGCCAAAGCATCGGCTTCGGTTAAGGCTTCCGGCAGATTCAGTTCAGACGGCATACGGATACTCTGCGGCACGGTATGATCGATAAAACCGGCCATATCTTTTTCGCCCAAAGCGCCCAAAAGCGCCGCCTCGTCTTGAAAGCTGATATGACGGGCGGCAAATTCATTTTGATTGAACAAATCGTTGAAGTTCATTTTTTTTCCTTTGTATCTTAGGGAAGGCGGCGGCAATCTTTATACGCTACCGCCCAAACAGGGTATTTTAAACGTTTTTTGATGGTTACAACGTATTTTCCGCTATCATTAATTAATCTCACTCAATAAATAAATATACTTATTTCATTAATAAATAAAATAATATTTAAATGGCAACCAGTTAAATATTATTCAGACGGCCACAATGATGTATTACCATCTTCATCCAACACTTCCATCACCACCCCCTTTTCCGACACCGACACATACCCGCCCTTGCCATCGTGCCAATCGGGCAGCACATAACGCTTGATGGTGCGGCCATTAACAATATGCTCGTGAACAGCGGGGCGGTGAGTATGGCCGTGAATAATCGCCTGCGCCTGCGGATAATGATTTAAGGCCGTCTGAACGCCTTGTTCGGTAACATCGGAAATTGAGCTTTGCCCCATGCGGCGTTTTTTCTGTTTGCTGGTGGCGCGGATACGGGCGGCGATTTTGCGGCGGTAGTTTTGCGGCAGTGACAACAGCAGTTTTTGCAACCATTTTTGGCGGATAATCCGGCGGAAGCGTTGATAAGAAATATCGTCGGTACACATTTCATCGCCGTGGGTAATCAGATAATGGGTGCCGTAGAGCGTAACCACTTGGCTTTCGGGCAACAGCGTCATGCCGGCTTGTTCGGCGTATTGCTCACCCAATAAAAAATCACGGTTACCGCAGATAAAATAAACGGGGGCTTCGCGGCTAAAGGCTTTCAGAGCGGCGGCAGCTTCGCGGGCAATATCGCTTAAAACATCGTCGCCAAACCAGACTTCAAAAAAATCCCCCAAGATATACAGCGCGTCCACCCTGCCCTGCCAACGCTGCACCGCATTTAAAAATAAACGGTTCAGATCGGGGGTGTCGTCGGAAAGGTGTAAATCGGCAATAAAAACGGTTTCGCGCATGGGCTTTATCTGTATGGGGGTTTTCAGACGGCATCATAACGGATTTTGGTTAATGGGCAAGTGCTTTTGCGCCGCACCAAACAAACAAGCCGCCCGAATGATTCAGACGGCCTGTTGCAGACTTTGTTCACAATAAGTCTTTCAGCATGGCTTCATAAATGGCAGACAGCTTGGGAATATCGTCTAAAGCCACGTTTTCGTTCACTTGGTGGATGCTGGCATTCGAGGGGCCCAGTTCGATTAATTCGCTGGCAATGGCTTTGATAAAACGGCCGTCTGAAGTGCCGCCGCTGGTGGATAGCTCGGCTTCCACACCGCACACCTGCGCAATCGCTTGGCGCGCCACTTCGGTGAGGCGGCCGGCTTCGGTGAGAAACGGCTGCCCCGAAAGCGACCAGTCCAAATCGTAGCTGATGCCGTGATTATCCAGAATATCGTGAACGTGCTGTTTCAGGCCGATATCGGTGGAAGCGGTGGAAAAGCGGAAATTGAATTTCACGTTTAAGGTGCCGGGAATCACATTGGTGGCGCCGGTGCCGCCGTTGATATTGGAAACTTGAAAGCCGGTCGGCGGGAAATATTGGTTGCCTTTGTCCCACTCGGTCGCCACCATTTCCGCTAAGGCGGGCGCGAAAGTATGAACGGGGTTTAAGGCCAGATGCGGATAGGCAATATGCCCCTGTTTGCCTTTAATAGTGAGATTGCCCGATAGGGAACCGCGGCGGCCGTTTTTAATGGTGTCGCCCAAGGTTTCGACGGCGGTTGGCTCGCCGACAATACAATAATCAATCTGATCGCCGCGCGCTTTTAAGGCATCGACCACTTTGGTGGTGCCGTCGTGCGCGTCGCCCTCTTCATCAGACGTAATCAATAAGGCGATACTGCCCTGATGATTGGGATTTTCAGCCACAAAACGCTCGCAGGCGGTGACAAAACAGGCAATGCTGGTTTTCATATCCGCCGCCCCGCGACCATATAAACGGCCGTCGCGCTCGGTAGGCTCGAACGGCGGCGAATCCCATTTTTCAAGCGGCCCGGTCGGCACCACGTCGGTATGGCCTGCAAAGCAAAATAACGGCGCACTATCACCACGCCGCAGCCATATATTTTTGGTGTCGCCGAAATTCATTTCTTCGGCAATAAAACCGATTTTGCCCAAACGTTCGGCCAAAAGCTGCTGGCAACCCTTGTCATCGGGGGTAACAGACGGGCGGGCAATGAGTTGTTTGGCAAGGTTTAATGATTCGGTTTCGTTCATAATGTTTCCTATCGGTTTCAGACGGCCTGTAGGGGCGGATTATATATCCGCCCGTTATTTGCGGCACATAAACGGTTAAATTATAACAATATGGCCGGGTTCAAACAGTAGTATTTTTATAAACATTATCGGAAAAATGCCCATGCGGGCGGATATATAATCCGCCCCTACCAAATAGCACCCCTTGCCATTACCGTATCCAAAATATAATAGCGAACCACACATGCGGTTAGCTTGGCCAACGCATGCGCGCCAACGGCATACATCCTAAGCACCGTATCCGTTTATTTTATGAAAAGGCCGTCTGAAAAAACTTTCAGACGGCCTAAAACAATATGTAGGGGCGGATTATATATCCGCCCGTTGTTTGCAGCGCATAAACGGTTAAATGATAACAATATGGCCGGATTCAAACAGTAGTATTTTTATAAACATTATCGGGGAAATACCCATGCGGGCGGATATATAATCCGCCCCTACCAAATAGCACCCCTTGCCATTACCGTATCCAAAATATAATAGCGAACCACACATGCGGTTAATCAAAAGCCCGAACAATGCATGCGTACCGACGGCATATACCCTAAGCACCGTATCCATTATGTTATGAAAAAGCCGCCTGAAAAACTTTCAGACGGCCTAAAACAATATGTAGGGGCGGATTATATATCCGCCCGTTGTTTGCGGCGCATAAACGGTTAAATGATAACAATATGGCCGGGTTCAAACAGTCGTATTTTTATAAACATTATCGGGGAAATACCCATGCGGGCGGATATATAATCCGCCCCTACCAAATAGCACCCCTTGCCATTACCGTATCAAAAATATAATAGCGAACCATACATGTGGTTAATAAAAGCCTGACCAATACATGCGTACCGACGGCATATACCCTAAGTGCCATATTATCAAAGGCCGTCTGAAACCCTTTCAGACGGCCTTGCATGTGAATTTTCAGGGTAAGCAACGAATACCCCCTACGGCTTACTGCGTTCTATTCATTATCAAATTGTGGCCATTGGAAATCAGTTGTTTGATGCTCACCTACTAGGAGTTTATCCATATCTTTTTCGATACTCTCAAAGAAACTTCTAAGACTACCAGCACAGATCACAGCTAAGAGGAAGGAATGACTGGCAGATTTAATATCTTCTTTGGCCATTGTATCTTGGTAGTCCCTCATATTCTCAAAAAAATCATGAAGACGTTTTTCCAGTTTTTCATTCCAGTCATCCGCATAGTAGCAAATCCATCGTGAATCAAAAGGAACTTCATCATTGAATTTGTTGATTGCCTCTTCGTCGCCAAGCTCAAATCCTTGTTTAAGGCCCAGTTCTCTAAGTGCGTCTCTTACTGCATTAAAATCGTTTAATTCCATCATCTTATCCTGTTTAATATTAAATTTTCTACCTCACCCCGAAATAGCCGATAAGTGCCTAATCATAGGGCGGCGCAATCTTTATGATTATATTCTAAAAGCCGTCTGAAACCCTTTCAGACGGCCTTGCATGTGAATTTTCAGGGTAAGCAACAAATACCGCCTACGGCTCACTGCGTTCTATTCATTATCAAAATTGTGTCCATTGGAAATCAGTTGTTTTATTCTTATTTTCTAGGAGTTTAATCATATCCCATTCTAGATAACTAAAGGCATTTTTGATAGTACCAATCCAGATCATGGCTAATAATAAAGAACGTCTGGCAGATTGGGTATCTTCTCTATCCATTGCATTTTGGTATTTCCGCATATGCTTTAAAAGATAACGAATGCGTGTTTGCTGTTCATCATTCCAGTCCTCCGAATAATCGCGAAACCATTGTGAAAAAATAGAATCTTCACTCGTGAAATTTTCGTTTATATTTTCGTCGCAAAGGTCGAGTCCTTCTTTAAGACCCAATTCTATAAGTGCTTCTTTTACTGAGTTTAAATCGTTTATTTCCATCATCATCTCATTCTGTTTTTAATATTAAATTTTCTACATTGCCCCGAAATAGCCGATAAGTGCCTAATGATAGGTTTGAATTTTTTAGAGTAGGCAACAAATACCCACTCTACGGCTTACTGCGTTTTATTCATCATCAAATTGTGTCCATTGGAAATCATTTGTTTTGCTCTCGCCGTCTAAAAGTTTATTTACATCACTTTCTAAACACTCAAAGAAACTTTTGAGACTACCAACACAGAGCACAGCTAAGCCGAAGGAACAACTGGCAGATTTAATATCTTCTTTGTCCATTGCATCTTGATATTTCTGCATATACTTAAGAAAATCATGAAAGCGTTCTTTCAAATCATTATCCCAGTCATACGAATAGTAGCAAAGCCATCGTGAATCAAAAGGAACTTCACTATTGATTTTTTCGACTGCCTCTTTGTCGCTAAGGTCAAATCCCTGCTTGAGACCCAACGCTATAAGCGCTTCTTTTATTGAATTAAAATCTTTTATTTTCATTATTTTATCCTGTTTAATATTGAATTTTCCACCTCACCCCGAAATAGCCCAAAAGCGCCTAATAATAGGGTGGCACAATCTTTATGATTATATTCTAAAGGCCGCCTGAAAAGCTTTCAGACGGCCTGAAACAATATGTAGGGGCACGGATTATATATCTGCCTGTTGTTTAATGCCCACGCGGGCGGATATATAATCCGCGCCCACGAAATGGCTTACTCATAATAAGTAAACTTCGCCCGTTTCACATTACACAATAATTCATAAGCAATGGTTCCGGCGGCTTTGGCGGTTTCATTCACATTCACAATATCGCCCCACAATTCGACTTCGTCACCGATACCCTCATGCGACGGATCAAGTTCTATCGTCATCATATCCATAGAAACGCGCCCGATAACGCGGGTACGGTGTGTGCCGACGGCAACGGGTGTGCCGGTGGAGGCGTTACGCGGATAGCCGTCGGAATAGCCGCAGGCCAAAAGGCCGACGCGGGTGGATTTTTGGGTGTAGAAAATGGCACCGTAGCCTACCGGCGAATGCGGTTGCAAAACGCGTTCACCGAATACGCGCGTGCTCAAGCGCATCACCGGTTTTAATTCGGGATGGGTACCGCCGAAAGGGTAGACACCATACAGCGCAATCCCTACCCTACCCCAATCACGGCGGGCTTCGGGGTAATTCATTAGGGCGGCGGAATTGCATAAGCTCTCTTCGCCTTCCAAGCCGGCGCAGGCGGCATCAAAAGCCTCTATCTGCATATCGGTCATGCCGCTTTCGGGGTCGTCGGCACTGGCAAAATGGCTGAACTTCACAATATCGGCAACCACGCCGCTTTGTTTCAATGCGGTATAGGCGGCGGCATAATCATGCGGGAAAAAGCCGGCACGGTGCATACCGGAATCCATTTTCAACCATACTTTTACCGGCTTCTGCCACGGATGCCGCAACAGGGCTTCAAGCTGCCACTGGCTGCACACGGCCGGCCATAAATCATATTGTTCGACTGCGGCATATTCTTTGGCCTCAAAAACGCCTTCCAATAACAAAATCGGATGGTCAATGCCGTTTTCGCGCAACTCTACCGCTTCGGCCAAATAGGCAACGGCAAAACCGTCGGCACTGTCGGCCAAGGCATGGGCGCAACGTACTGCGCCGTGCCCGTAGGCATTGGCTTTTACGACGGCCAATAGTTTGCCGCCGTGGATATTTTTCAGGGTTTGGTAATTATGGCGCAGGTTGTCGAGCCTGATTTGGGCGTTCAGCGGGCGCATCAATAAAATCCTTTTTACATTTCGAGGCCGTCTGAAAAATGCTTAAAGTAGGTTTTCAGACGGCCTGTTCACAATCAATACAATCTATTTTTCAATCTATCCGGCATCTGCTTTGATGCCGTTTTGTTTAGGGCGGCAGGCTGCCCTAGCTAATAAGGCCGTCTGAAAATTTTCAGACGGCACTTGTATTTCTCTATGGCTATGCGCTGTATCTCGCCAAGCCCAAATCGTCGCTACGGACTTCGGTTGGAACATCGCACACAATATCGGCGGCGATTTTGGCCGAACCGAGCGACATGGTCCAGCCGAGTGTGCCGTGGCCGGTATTGAGGAATAAATTGTCAAAGCGGGTTTTGCCGACAATCGGTGTGCTGTCCGGCGTCATCGGGCGCAAGCCGCTCCAAAACAGCGCACGGCTCACATTGCCGCCGTTCGGATAAAGATCATTCACCACCATTTCCAAGGTTTCACGGCGTTCGGGTTTAAGTGTAATCTGGTAGCCGGATAATTCGGCCATACCGCCGACGCGGATTCTTTGGTCGAAACGGGTAATCGCCACTTTATAGGTTTCATCGATAATGGTGGAAACCGGTGAGGCGGCTTCATCGACAATCGGAACGGTGAGCGAATAACCTTTCACCGGATAAATCGGCACATCCAAGCCCAATTCGGCTAAGGCGGGGCGGCTGAAACTGCCGAGTGCACACACAAAACGGTCGGCCTCGAAACGCTGCCCGCTGGCATAAACGGCGTGAACGTGGCCGTTGGTATGTTCGATGCGTTCGATGGTGTGGTTAAATTGAAAATCCGCCCCTTTTTCTACACATAAGGCCGCCAATTTTTGGGTAAACAAATGGCAGTCACCCGTGCCGTCGTTCGGCAGATGCAAAGCGCCGGCGATTTTAGGCAGCGCGCCTTTTAAAGCCGGCTCGTATTGCAGGCATTCTTCCGCTTTCAAACGCTGATAAGGCACGCCGTAAGCGGCCAATACTTCGATATCTTTTTCGGCAGCTTCCACTTCGTGCGGTTGGCGGAAAATTTGTAAAGTGCCTTTTTGCCTTCCTTCAAAAGTTAATCCGGTTTGTGCTTCAAAACGGCGGAACATTTCGCGGCTGTATTCCGAAATCCGTACCATGCGCTCTTTATTGAGGTTATAGCTGTCGTGATTACAGTTTGCCAGCATCTGCTTGAGCCATTGCAATTGATACAAGCTGCCGTCGGGTCTGAAAATCAGCGGCGAATGTTTTTTTAACAACCATTTAGCGGCTTTTTTCGGAATCCCCGGTGCCGCCCACGGCGTGGTATAGCCATAAGAAAGCTGCCCGGCATTGCCAAAGCTGGTTTCTTCCGCCGCCGCGCCGGCACGGTCGATAATAGTCACCTCATGCCCTGCTTCTAAAAGATACCAAGCAGTACACACCCCGGCAACGCCGGCACCCAAAACAATAACCCGCACAACCCCTCCTTTGTAATATTATGTAATAAAGTGAAGATGCATAGTCTAAACAATTTCCACCAGTGTTTTTCACTTTATTGTAACAATAAAAAAGGCTATTATTCTTCAATAATAAAAAATAACAGTGAAATTTTTAAGATGAAAGAATTAGATAAAACCGATCTCAAAATTTTAAAATTATTACAACAAAATGCCCGTATGCCAATGACCGAATTAGCAGAAAAAGTCGGCCTATCCACCACCCCCGTTACCGAACGCGTACGCCGTTTGGAACGGGAAAATATCATTACCGGCTACCATGCCCGCTTAAACCCGCATGCGTTAGGGCAAGGCTTGCTGGTGTTTGTAGAAATCAAACTGCGCTCGAAATCAGGCAATATTTTCGAAGATTTCCGCCGCGAAGTATCAATGATTCCGCAAATTCTCGAATGCCATCTGGTATCGGGCGAATACGACTATTTGATTAAGGTGCGCCTGCCCGATATGTCGGCCTACCGCGATATGCTCGGCAATATCCTGCTGCATCTGCCCGCCGCTGCCGAAAGCCGCAGCTATGTGGTGATGGAAGAAGTGAAAGAAGATATTCTGCTGAATCTAGACGGATAACAGGCCGTCTGAAAAATTTAAAAAGAAAGGTTTCAGACGGCCTATCATAGCGAAAGCATATCGCCGCTTTACTTGAATATTCAATCGTTCTATATATAAAATGATTTACCCGATTTAGGTGAAGTCGCCCCATAAGGTTTGCATGGCCGCAATCGCCGCCAATGAAGCGGTTTCGGTGCGCAATACGCGCGGGCCCAAAGTGACGGATTCAAACCCTACCGCAAACGCCTGCTCCTCCTCTTGCAGCGTCCAACCGCCCTCAGGGCCGATCATCAATACAATGCCCTGCGGCGACGGCACCACGTCTTTTAAACGGCGGGCACGGTTCAGGCTCATTAATAATCGGGTGTTTTCCGGCGGCAATGCCGCCAAAGCAGCATGATAATCCGCCACCGGCAAAACTTTAGGCACTACGTTGCGGCCGCTCTGCTCACAAGCGGCAATAACAATATCCTGCCAGCGGGCAGCGCGTTTTTCGGCACGCTCGCCGCTCAAACGCACCACGCAACGCTCGCTTAAAACCGGACGGATTTCGGTAATGCCCAATTCAACGCTTTTTTGCAGGGTGAAATCCATACGGTCGCCGCTCGATACCGCCTGAACCAAAGTGATTTTGAGTGCGGATTCGTTGTCGGCCGTTTGTTCGTGCAGGATTTCCGCCGAAGCACGACGTTTTTCCAAAGTCAGCAAACGGGCGTGATAAGCGCGACCGTTGCCGTTGAATAAAACAATGTCTTCATGCGGCCGTATGCGCAGAACATGAAGATGGCGGACAACATTATCGGGCAAATCAATGATTTGCCCCTGATGAAGGGCTTCGGAAAGATAAAAACGCGGCATACAGGTTGGTATCGTTTACAGAAAAAAGTTAATATTGTCGTTTTCAAATCAAAATAGCAAGTATTGTTCACATCAGAGGATAAACTGTGTTAGATAAACTGCATTCATTGGTACGCCAAATAGCCATGGCCGAAGTGATGCCGCGTTTTCTCAACGCCAGCATCAGCCGTAAGGCCGACGGTTCGCTGTTAACCGAAGCAGACCTTGCGGCACAGGCGGCCTTTGCGGCGACACTGCCCGAACTCATCGACTGTCCGATGCTCGGCGAAGAAATGACCACACAGCGCCAACAGGAATTATGGCAGCACAGCCAGCAAGGATTATGGGTGGTCGATCCCATCGACGGCACCAATAATTTTATCAACGGCCTGCCGCACTTTGCCCTCTCTTGTGCCTTTATCCAAAACGGCCGCGCCCAATTGGGCGTGGTGTACAACCCTGTCAGCGACGAATGTTTTTATGCCAAACACGGCAAAGGTGCCTATCTGAACGGCCGCCCGCTGCCTCTGCGCAGTGTTGAGAAAAATTTACACGAAGCCATTGCCGGCGTAGAAATCAAATACCTGCGCTCAGGCAAACTATCCAGCCGTATGAATACCCTCGCCCCGTTCGGCAGCCTGCGCAGCATGGGCAGCAGCACTTTAGACTGGTGTTATCTGGCAGCCGGAAGATATGACATCTATGTACACGGCGGCCAAAAATTGTGGGACTATGCGGCAGGTGCGCTGATTTTTGAAGAAGCCGGCGGCCAATTGGCTACTTTGGAAGGCGATGAATTCTGGAGCGGCATGCATGTTTTCAAACGCTCCGTGATTGCCGGCATACAACCTGCCCTATTTGAAAAATGGCTAAAATGGATTCGTGAAAACCAATAATTGTTTATGACATTTGCAAACATACAACATTGAACGTAAAAAATGAAAATAATTGCATAGATTAACGCTATTTAAAGCTAACTCGGTTAAAATGCAAAGCACTGGCAGCGGCTGCTTTTCCTCCCTTAAAGCAGCCGGTACAGTAAGACGTTTTCCCGCAATGTATTGACCATTCATACTTCTCCCTTGGTATGAATGGTTTTTTTTATCTTTTAAAAATGCATTTCGGGTAGTAAAAAATATTTACTTAACAGGTTTCAAGCAAACATTAAAAAATACATTGTCATTCACACAAAGTAATCAATTTATACAAATATCATGATTATTTTATACCATACGCACAAACAAATAAAAAAGCCGTCTGAAATATTTCAGACGGCTTTTATTGATGATACATAAAAAACTTAGTCAAAACGTATGCTGTATTTCACCTCGCCACCCCATGAAACACTGCTGACTCTGGCAACGGCCTGAAGCGCCCGTGTTAACTGATACACCAATTTAACCGCTTGGGTACTGGTATTCAGGCCGTATTCGTAGCCGAAATACAGATCATTGGTCAACTGCTTGCCGACCGTCAACACCTGTTCGGCCGGGTTCATTTCACCGGTTTGCGCATTACGGCTGCGTTGGCTGGTAAAACCGATTTCGTCCACCAAACCAAGCCTATCATTCACACTACCGGCCAAGAATGCGCCTGCGGCTGCTGACAATGCGGCATTATCACCATCGCTGCCACTGCTGGCACGGTTTAGAATCAGCCACGATAGTTTGTCTTTTTCACTCATCGCCTCATTGGCTACCAATGAAATACGCGGACTGCTGAGATTACCCAATACTTCCACACCGGCACCGACCGGCGATTGGCGGCGTTCGGCACGGATATTTAGGTTTGGCTGATCCAACGGGCCGACAAACGAAATACTGCCTTTGGTAATATCCAAATCTTGGCCGTAAGCTTTATAACCGCCTTTGACCACCGTTACCGTACCGATACCCTGTATGGATTCGCCCGGCCTGGCAATTAATTGCAGTTTGCCGCCAAGTGTCACATCCAAACCCACACCGCTGAAACGCACACTGTTGTTCAAATCTACAGTCAGGTTCATATTAATGGCCAATGGTGTCGATACCGGTTTTTCCGCTTCACCCAACACTACTACGTCTTCATCCAAAGTAGGCATAGATGACTTCTGCAAACCGAACCGCCCCGAATCTGCTTTAAGCGCTCCGGTTAGGGTAATCCCTTGTGCCTGACTATAAAGCATTTTGGCATTGCCGCTAATGGTTAAACGGCGACTGGCTTTATCTAAGGCATTGTATTTATTTAGAACAATATCCACATCCACATCTGGCGCGGCATTACTCATATTTACCGTGCCTTTCAGCTCGACTGATCCACCGCGTTGGAAACGCAGTTGGTCTATTACCCAAGTCTGCCCTTGCAAACGCGAACGCAACACTCCGTTATCCAATATCAAACCTAAATCTTGGTTGCGGTAATATAAATTATCGCCGTTTAACGTGCCGTTTAATTGCGGCTCACCAACACGCCCGCTAATGGTTGCCACGCCCAACAGATTGCCGCGCAACGATTGGCCGATGGGCAAGAAATTGCGGAAACGTTCCAAATCGGGCGCACTGATGCGGATTTGGCCGCTCATCGGTGCCAAGCTGATGTCGTTGCCGAATTGCTGGTTAATCACTAAATTACCATCAATATTGCCATATCCGGTTACACCGTTAAGCGTTGTATCGATACGGCCGTTTTGAAAACGGGTATTCAATGACAATGCCCCTAATCCGAGCATTTGTTTGCGGGAAGGCAATTCGATATCACCGCTTTGGCGGCGGATATTCAAATATCCGCGGGCATTATTGCTGTAAGACAAGTCCCAATCGGCCGATAAAACCAAATTGTGCTGCAACGGCGGCTCAAAGAAATTATGTAATTGCGCTATTTCAAGATTGTTGGCACTGCCTTTGGTGGTAATACCGCTGCGGCTATCCCAAACAAAATTTTCCATATTCAGGCTGCCGCCCATAGCCACCCAGCGTGCCGCACTCATCACCACCCGCTCGCTACCTGCTTCGAGACGCATACGGTTTTGCAGGGTTAGATTAAACGCACCGCTGATATTAAGCGCACTGAGTGTGCCGCGCCATTGCTGCCTGTCATCCAAGCCACCCTCGGCATTGATATTGAGCTGATACGGCTTACCCGCCAACGACATATTGCCACTGCCGCGGATACGGTGATTGCGTCCGGTTCCGTTCACGGCCAAATCAACCGTATCAATCACCGTCGGCGCTCCTTCGCCTGCTATGGCGATATTATTGCCTCTCAATTCGATATTTAACGGGCGGGTGTAATCGGGCGAACCTTGTAAAGTAAAGTTCAAATCGTTAATGCGGATACTGTCGCCCACACGCAGGTTGCGTGCCTGCCCGCTTAAATTGGCTTCAGGGGTATTCATATCACCGGCAATAAAGCCTCTGGCGGTTACCAATCCGTTCAGGCCGAAGCCGAAGCGTGCCAAATCGGGGGCGTTAATATCCACATTCAGGCGGTCGCCCCGTTTGCCGAAACTGCCGTTGGTTTTGATGCTGTTATTGCCGAGTAAGATATCGGTAAGCGCGCGTGACAAGTGGGCTTGTTCGTAAACCACATCGGCACTGCCCCTGAGCGGCACACCGGAAAGCGTACTGGGGCCGAAAGCCATTTTGCCGCTGTATTTCTGATTGGCCAGTTCGCCGGCAAGGTTGATGGTGCCGTTGACACTACCCGCAGGAAACTGGGCATTCAATCTGTTCGGGTTAAAGTCGGCACTGGTTATCACCAGTTGTAAAATCTGATCTTTAAATAATTCCAACGAACCTTCGGCTTGGATAACGCCGCCGTTTTCAGGGCGGATACGGGCATTTTTAAACAATAAGGTCTGCTGCCCGTTTTGCTTATCGGTTTGCATTTGAAGCAGGCCGTCTGAAACGGCATTGCCGGTATTCAACATCCAGCCTGTTTCCAGGTTTTGAAAATTACCGCCAACGGTAATGGTGCCGTTTAAACTGCCCTCTAATGATTGTTCGACCACATCGGCGGCAGTAATGTCTTTTAAAGCGAGCCCTAAAGCCAGCTTCTGTCCGACCGTATCAATATCGCCGGCAAGGGCGATCACGCCTTTTTGTAAGAGTTGTGCAGCAGCATTGTCTATGTTTACCAAACCGTTTTGATCAACAAAAAAAGCACCTTTTAATTCGCGCACGGGAATCCCGCCAGCATCTACCGTTGCCGCACCCGGGTTTAATAAATCAATCGAACCCTGCAATGCCAATCCTTCTTCAAAAGAGGGCTTAACGGCAGCCTCAAATTGCAACAATGCCTGCGGTAAAGAGGGTAAGAATGCTTTCGGGTTGATATTAAAGCCTATTACCTGAACCAGTTCGACTTTGTCATTTAACTTTTCAGCAAAAGGGTGCAAAACAGATTCGACATGAAGGCGCACATTATCGCCGTCGATGCGGATATCGGTTTGTATATCCTGCAAACTGCCCCAAAAACGGTTCGCAGCCACAATCGGCTCATTATCCAACACACCGTCGCCATTAATAATGGCATTCAGCGAAAACGGGCTTTTGGTGCCTAAAGTGGCACTACCCGACAAGGTTGTCCAAGGGGTTTGTAAGGCGGCTAATTTGAGATTATGCAATTGGTGGTTATAAACATAAGACGCGCCGATTTTTTCCAAATAAACGGTTTGTTCTTCGGCATTCGGGCCGACACTGATTTTGCCGGTTTCCAAACGGTCGACCAGCACTTCCAACGGCAGGCTCACGCTTTGGGGGAAACCCGAAGCGGGCTCCTCTTCGCGCGGCGGGGTCGGTTTGGTCACTACTTGAATATCACCGGCCAGAATATGCTCGATATGCAGTTTCTTCTGCATCAGTTCGTTCGGCTGCCAATCAAAGTCAAAACGGCTGATATCGACATCGGCACCTTCGGTTTCAATACGCCAGCCGTCGCCTTTAAAGCCGTCCCACAATGTGCCCTGTAAGGTTTTGGATTGAATGCCGACACCAAACCAAGATGGAATCTTATACAAACCGAAACGTAAACCGGATTCGGTTGTCGCCAGCCACACCAAAGCGGCAGCTACCGCCACAAAGAAAACAAACAACGTAGCCGCCAGCCCGGCAAATATTTTAAATTTACGGCTTTTTTTGCCCTTCTTTTTCTCGGGCGGTTCCGAACCCGCTGTCTGCTCTACGGCCTGAACAGTTTGTTCAGATGGTGTGGATTCGGCCGTATCGTGATGTTCTGTCATATTGTATTAACCTGTTTACATCTTAAAAACAGCACTTGTGCTGTATGCTATCTATATTGGGAAATCAAGGCCGTCTGAAAGCGGTTGTTCAGGTTTTCAGACGGCCTAATAAACGGTATGCATTAGAACCGTGTGCCCAAGCTGATATGCCATCTTAGTTTTTTATCCTGATGACCGTAGGCGATATCAAAAGAGAACGGTGCGACAGGGCTAAACCAACGCAGCCCTACGCCCGTACCATGTTTCAAGGTCATTTTCTTAAAGTTAGGCGCTACGTCGCCCATATCATGGAATACCGCAGCGGAAAAACTTTTATTAATCGGATATTGGTATTCGAAGCTGGCTACCGCCAAAGCACGTTCCGGCAATACCGAGCCGTTAGGCCCGTCTAAGCCGATACTGTCTAGGTCGTAACCCCGGATAGAAGTGGCGCCGCCGGTACGGAATTGCAGTACGGACGGCACGGAATCATCTTCGCTGGCACGAACATAACCCATCTGCCCCCGTACGATAAACGTACCTATCTGTTTGTTTTCAGGTGTGAAGTAATAACCTGCATTGGCTCTGGCATGGATAACCGAAGTGGAAGACAATAACGAACCTAAAGTGGCACCGATTTTACCATCAAGGTAATAGCCGTTTTCAGGGCGTAGTGTTGTTTCGATTTCCTGTCTGCGCCAAGATGCAGTCAGCATGGTGGCATGACTGCGGCCGAAATCAAGGTCGGTACCGGGAACATTGCGGCTTTCGGTGATGTATTCCAAACCTATCCGCGACTCGATATTGTTGCGGTCGCGGACATACCAAACGCCGGTTGTTAAAGAGTTTCTTTCCAGATTCTGCGTGGTCGAATGGGTATAAGAAACGTTAGAAGTCCAGTAGTGACCGTTATCTCTTCTCGGCTGGCTGATACCGGCCGCCAATGTGGTTTCATATTTATCTATATCCGTTACCAACGAGCCGATATAGCCGCGGTTAAACAAATTGTAATAATCGTAGTTGAGGCGTCCGCCCGGACCATATTCGGAATCATAACGTATACCGGCTTCGAATTTATGCCGCTTCACTTCGGAAACCGCTACTTTTACCGGCACACGGTCTTCATCCAGATTATTAAAGTCCGCCTGTACGGAAGCACCGGAATAATGGCCGTCCTGCTCCAATGCCTGTTGGTAGTCTAAAAGCTGATCCAAATCATAGGGTGCGCCGGGCTGGAAACTGGCCATGCCGAGCACAACGCTTTCGGGATAACGCTGAACGCCGTCCACCTGAATATCGCCGAAATAAATCGGCCGGTCGCTTTCCACCACCACATTCAAATCGGCAGTATTGTTTTCCGGATTAATGGTTGCCTGAGTTTGCGACAGCTTGGCCAACGGGTATTTTTTGCGTGTAACCGCCGAGAGAACCGAAGCTTTACTCTGGCTCCAGCCGCTTTGGTTAAAATAATCGTCTACCGGTAAAGCCCAATTTTCCAACGCATTTTTATAATAAAGCGCCAAATCTTCGTCTTGCAGCACATCGCCGACAATCGCCACCCCCACATTTTCGACCCGGGTACGCGGGCCCGGAGTCACATTAACAATATACCCGCTACCGGAAGGTTCCACCGTTACCTTACCGTTAAAATAACCTCTGGTTTTCAACATGGTCAGAACATCTTCCGGCGCTTCTTCCGCTAAGAAACCGACCTGTTCCCTATCTAATTCTTCTTCCTGTTGCTGGGTAATCAACGGCAGATATTCCTCCAACATTTCCCTTACTTCCCTGTCGGACACACGAATTTCAACCGGATATTTGATAGGCAGATTGCCTTCTTCTGATTTTTTATCCGCCTTATCCTTTTCCGTCTGCTTAATCGGAACATAATCTTCAGGAACCGCAACAAATGCCCATGCCTGCATACAGGCCAGCGACAAGGTGGAAAATAAAAAAAGGGAGGCAGTACGCTTTTTCATCATGTTCAAACCAAAAACCAAATCTGCTTGTTGGAAGAAAGGCGATTTTAGCACTATTTTCACCATTTTCAGCAGTTTGTATACCAAGCATCTGTAACCGATATGGTTATCTTAGAAAAAAACCATTAAGACATACATGCCGTCTGAAATAATCTATCCATAATCAATACAACCATAATTTGAAATAAAAAATCAGGAAATTAATTTTTATCTACTGTTTTATAGCTGCCTTTATACCCGAATATATCTTAACCGCATTATCAACAAGCCTGTTTATCCCGAAAAAAGCAAAATTAAAATTACAAAAAGTTATCGTTTTCTTAGATTTTTTTGTAAAAAATAAGAATAAAATTCTAAATAATTGCTTTATTAAAACTTTAAATGCTGTATTTTTTGAAGCCCATTACGGGAAAGGCATTTTATTTTAAAATGTTATCCTTTCTTAACCTTATCTAAAGGAAAACTCATGGCAAGCGGAAATCCGGTTATTGATGCCGTCAACCGCATCAGTTTGGTGCAACAAATCATTGTCGGCCTGATTTTGGGTGTTATTTTGGCTTGGCTCTCGCCTGCTGCCGGCCTTGCGGCAGGATTGCTCGGCAGTTTGTTTGTCGGCGCATTGAAAGCCGTCGCCCCCGTATTGATCTTTGTATTGGTCATCAGCGCGATTGCCCGCCACCAAAAAGGCAGCGAAGCCTATATCAAACCGATTGTCGTACTTTATGCCATCGGCACCTTTTCCGCCGCATTTGTTGCAGTATTGGCAGGCTTTATCTTCCCCACCGAAATGATATTGGTTAATGCGGATGCGGTTACCACCACACCGCCTTCGGGTATTACCGAAGTGATGAAAACCTTATTGATGAATCTGGTGGCCAACCCGATTAACGCCATTGCCAATGCCAACTATATCGGCATTTTGGCTTGGGCATTGTTATTGGGCTTCGCACTCAGACACGCATCCGAAACCACGCGCACCATGATTGCCGATTTATCCGATGCGGTATCCGCCATTGTGAAATGGGTGATCCGCTTTGCGCCTTTGGGTATTTTCGGCTTGGTATCGTCTACCATTGCCGAAACCGGTTTCAGTGCCTTATCCAGCTATGCCCATTTATTGGCCGTATTATTAGGCTGTATGCTGTTTATCGCTTTGGTGGTCAACCCCGTATTGGTTTGGTGGAAAATCCGCCGCAATCCCTATCCGCTGGTGCTGACCTGCCTGCGTGAAAGCGGTATCACCGCATTCTTCACCCGTTCATCCGCCGCTAATATTCCGGTGAATATGGCTTTGGCAAAAAAACTCGGCCTACATGAAGACACCTACTCTATTTCGATTCCCTTGGGTGCCACCATTAATATGGCCGGTGCCGCCATCACGATTACCGTATTGGCGATGGCCGCAGCCTACACGCAAAATATCCAAGTGGATTTTGCTACCGCCCTATTGTTGAGCTTAGTTGCCACCGTGAGTGCCGCCGGTGCTTCCGGCGTGGCAGGCGGTTCTTTGCTGCTGATTCCGTTGGCTTGCAGCCTGTTCGGTATTTCCAATGATATCGCCATGCAGGTTGTTGCCGTCGGCTTTATTATCGGTGTGGTACAAGATTCTGCAGAAACCGCGCTGAACTCTTCTACCGATGTATTGTTTACCGCCGCAGCCGATTTAGGCCGCCAACGTAAAGAAGGTATGTAAATATTAACAGGCCGTCTGAAACTTTCAGACGGCCTGTTGTCTTATTTATCCGATTACTTGTTTGTTATATTATTCAATCATTGATAATGAGGATACCGAACGTGCGTCCATTGATATTTATACTTGCCCTGTCCCTCCTGCCTGCCGCCGCATCGGCAGCGGATCAGGAAGAAAAAAGACTGATTAACCTGAGCGAAGCGTTTGAGATTGGCAAACCCGAACAGCGTATCCGCAGAATCGTTTATCAGGTTGCCGAACAAAGCAATACGCAAGACAACGTCCGTATATACCGCCAAACCGATAAATTTTCCGGTTTGGGCTGGTTTTCTTCCGCCCCTAGCGTACTCAAACGTAAAAGTTCTTCCGTCACCGACCGCCCTGATTCAGAAAGCTTGGTTTTGCTCAACCACTGGGATTTACAATGGAAAATGAATGAAGCGGGTTTTACCACGCGTGATATTCAAATCGCACCGCCGCCTGCACAATGGTCGTTACACGGCGCCACCGTTGAAAGTGCCGCCGTATTGGAAGATGCCAACGGCACGCTGAATGTACAGGAAAAATGTACGCTTGCGGCAGCGGCAAATGCCCAAGCCATCCATTCCAGCCTCAAAGGCAATGCACAACATGCCAACTGTACGCTGACGATGAAAAACCCTGCCGGAACGGTTAACCTCACTCAGAATTTCGAGGGTTATTACTTATACGACTATCAAATGTTTATCCCGCGCATTGTGGTTCAAACCAATCATCAGACCAATAAAACAGACCGGTTGGATTATCAAATCGAATCTATCCGTTAACCGTCTAACACAATAAATAACCCGAAAGCCTTTGATTGAACCGTATCAATCAAAGGCTTTTATATATTTTTATATTTTCAGACGGCCCGTCCGCAATAATACCGCCTCGACATAACCGCTCGTGAAGAAGGCCGACAACCCCTCTTTAAACCATCAGACTTGCTTGATTAATCGCCGCCGTTTGAAACAACTTGCTATGGGTTCATTATCATATACATATTTTCATTAAATAGCGCTCTATCAAACCGCTTTATTTTATTCTTTATAAATCAAACAATAATCTATAAAATCATTTTTTCTTTATCAAGATGAAAGTTTTTATCTTGATTTAAACATTAAGTTTAGGTTATTGTTCTGATTCCCTTTATCAGTAAAACGCTCAAGCGTCTGAGCTCAATTGCTCGGGCAGTTTGGTTGTCGCCGTTTTTTTGTAATGCGCGTACCCTAAATCGTTGCTTACAAAAATTGCATTACAGGTGCTGTGGCGAAACGAATTGCTCCTTTTGGCTTACACGCAGAAAACAGAGGCAGACATGCAATTATCAGGTGCACAAATACTCGTGCAAAGTCTTAAAGCCGAGGGTGTAGAATACGTTTTCGGCTATCCCGGAGGCGCAGTCCTCGAAATCTACGATGCGCTGTTCCAATTTAATAAACTCAAACATATTCTGGTACGCCACGAACAAGCTGCGGTTCATGCCGCCGATGCCTATTCCCGCACCAGCGGCAAAGTAGGTGTGGCACTGGTGACTTCCGGCCCCGGCGCCACCAATGCGGTTACCGGCATTGCTACTGCTTATTCCGACTCGATTCCTCTTGTCGTGATTACCGGGCAAGTTGCCACACCCGCTATCGGTACCGACGCATTCCAAGAAGTCGATACCGTAGGCATTACCCGACCGTGTGTTAAACACAATTTCTTGGTCACCGATATCAACGATCTGGCGGTAACCATTAAAAAAGCATTCCAAATTGCCGCTACCGGCCGCCCCGGCCCGGTGGTTGTCGACATCCCCAAAGATGTGACTCAGGCAATGGCTAAGTTCAGCTATCCGCAAGAAGATGTTTTTATCCGCTCATACCAACCGGTAACCCAAGGCCATGCCGGCCAAATCAAAAAAGCCGTACAGATGTTTGCATCGGCCAAACGGCCTTTGGTGTATTTCGGCGGCGGCGTAGTATTGGGCAATGCCCATCAAGAATTGATTGATTTTATCCGCTTAACCGGTGTTCCCTGTACCGGCACATTGATGGGCTTAGGCGCTTTCCCCTCAAGCGACCGCCAGTTCCTCGGCATGCTCGGTATGCATGGCACTTATGAAGCCAATCTGGCCATGCAAAATGCCGATGTCGTGCTTGCCGTTGGTGCGCGCTTTGACGACCGTGTGGTTTCCGTACCGTCTAAGTTTTTGGAAAAACCCAAAAAAATCATCCATATCGACATCGACCCTTCCAGCATTGCCAAACGTGTAAAAGTGGATATCCCGATTGTCGGCGATGTTAAAAATGTTTTAGCAGATATGGCGGCGTTGTGGAAAAAGCAAGAATTATTGATTTCGCCTACTTCGCTTGAAAAATGGTGGCACGCTCTGGAAAGCTGGCGCAGCCGCAACTGCTTGTGGTTTGATAATGAAAATGACGGCGATATTATCAAGCCTCAATATGTGCTGCAAAAATTAGCGGAAGTAACCAACAATTCCGCCATCATTACTTCCGATGTCGGTCAACACCAAATGTTTACCGCGCAATATTATCCTTTCGAGCGCCCCCGCCAATGGCTCAATTCAGGCGGCCTCGGTACTATGGGCGTCGGCCTACCCTATGCGATGGGCGCTAAGTTAGCCGCACCCGACCAAGATGTTTTCTGTATCACGGGCGAAGGTTCGATTCAGATGAATATCCAAGAATTGTCGACCTGCTTCCAATACCATATTCCGATTAATGTGGTGACCTTAAATAACGGTTATCTGGGCATGGTTCGCCAATGGCAGGAGCTGTATTACAGCAACCGCGAATCCGAAACCTATTTTGATTCGCTGCCCGACTTTGTGAAACTGGCCGAAGCATACGGCCACATCGGTATCCGCGTCGATAAAAAAGCCGACGTGGAAGGCGCCTTGCTTGAAGCCATCAAGCAAAAAGACCGCATGGTGTTCTTGGACTTTATTACCGACAAAAAACAAAACGTGTTCCCCATGGTCGGCAACGGCAAAGGCTTAGATGAAATGGTATTGCCGCCGCACATGCGCGAAACACCGAAAGATTCGGATGTGAACGATGTGAAAGACCGTGATTACGATACAAGGAGCGTGCCATAATGCGACATATTTTATCTATCCTGATGGAAAACGAATCAGGCGCGATGAGCCGTGTGGTAGGCTTGTTCTCCGCCCGTGATTACAATATCGACTCATTGGCCGTTGCCGCCACCGAAGACAAAACCTTATCGCGGATGACCATTGTCACCCACGGCGACGACACGGTTATAGAACAAATCACCAAACAGCTTAATAAGTTGGTTGAAGTGATTAAAGTGGTCGATTTAAATGAAAGCCGTTTTGTCGAACGGGAACTGATGTTGGTTAAAGTCCGCGCCGTCGGCAAAGACCGCGATGAATTCCTGCGCCTCTCTGAAATTTACCGTGGGCGCGTTGTCGATGTTACCGATAAAACCTACACCATAGAAATTACCGGTTCATCCGACAAACTGGATTCATTCTTAGAAACATTAGGCAAAACTTCAATTCTCGAAACCGTGCGAACCGGTGCGGCCGGAATCGGACGCGGCGAACGGATTTTGAAAATTTAAGCACTGTATTTGAAAGGAACGGATATGAGTAATGTTAAAGTGACTGCCATAATTATCGTGAAACCCGAGTACCGCCACGAGCTACTTGAAGTATTCCGCCAATTGGTCGCCGCCAGCCGCAGCGAAGAAGGCAATATCCGTTACGATCTGCATCAAGACACGCAAAACGAAAACCGTTTTATCTTTTTTGAACATTGGCAAACCCAAGCTGCTTTGGAAAAACACGGCACAACCGCCCATTTTCAAAACTTCTTGAAAGCCGCCGAAGGTAAAACCGATGGTTTGGAAGTCATCACGATGACAGACATATCCGAAAACACCGATTAATACCGTTATCATCAATCATTCATATTCAATTTTAAGGAAACCCGAAATGCAAGTTTTTTACGATAAAGACGCCGACCTATCATTAATCAAAGGCAAAACCGTTGCCATCATCGGCTATGGTTCGCAAGGCCATGCACACGCAGCCAACCTGAAAGATTCAGGTGTAAACGTTGTCATCGGTTTGCGCCAAGGCGGTTCATGGAAAAAAGCCGAAGCCGCCGGCCACAAAGTCTACAACGTAGCCGATGCCACCAAAGCAGCCGATGTGGTGATGATTCTGCTGCCGGATGAAAACCAACCTGTCGTTTACAAAAACGAAATCGAACCTAACTTGAAAGACGGCGCGGTATTGGCCTTTGCCCACGGCTTTAACGTACATTACAACCAAATCGTGCCGCGCGCCGATTTAGACGTGATTATGGTTGCCCCCAAAGGCCCCGGTCATACCGTACGCAGCGAATACCTGAAAGGCGGCGGCGTTCCGACGCTTATCGCCGTTTATCAAGACAAATCCGGCAAAGCCCGCGATATCGCCCTTTCTTATGCAGCTGCCAACGGCGGCACCAAAGGCGGCGTGATTGAAACCAACTTCCGTGAAGAAACTGAAACCGACTTATTCGGCGAACAAGCCGTATTGTGCGGTGGTGCGGTAGAGTTGGTGAAATGCGGTTTTGAAACCTTGGTGGAAGCCGGCTACGCCCCAGAAATGGCTTATTTCGAATGCCTGCACGAATTGAAATTGATTGTAGATTTAATGTATGAAGGCGGCATTGCCAATATGAACTACTCAATTTCCAACAATGCCGAATATGGCGAATACGTTACCGGCCCCGAAGTAGTTACACCAGCTACCAAAGAAGCCATGAAAAAAGCGTTATACCGCATCCAATCCGGCGAATATGCCAAAATGTTTATCCAAGAAGGCGCCAGCAACTATGCCAGCATGACTGCCCGCCGCCGCCTGAATGCCGACCATCAAATCGAAAAAGTCGGTGCCCAGCTGCGTAGCATGATGCCTTGGATTTCTAAAAACAAACTGGTTGATTTAGATAAAAACTAATCTGCCGCATAACTTGGTTTTATAACCATTAAAGAGGCCGTCTGAAACGATTCAGACGGCCTTAATCAATATATAAACCTGAGATTTAAGGCTGTTTAATCCGTGGTAAAACTTTCACACTCAAAGGCAGATGGTCGGAAAGTTTTTGCCACTGTTTTTCTTTATGAATACGGGCATCCAACACTTCGAGATTGCGCGTATAAATACGGTCGAGGCTTAATACCGGCAAACGGGCAGGGAACGTTTTCGGGCGTTTGCCCGCCGCATCGACAAATGCCTCTTGCAGGTCTAAAGCCTTGCCCAGCGAATGCGAAGATTTATAGCGCCAATCGTTAAAATCACCGGCAATAATCAAAGGACTATCCGGATCAACATGTTGATCGACATATTCGTAAATCGCCTGATATTGCTTGATACGGTCAAGTTCGCGCAAATTCAAATGGGCGCATAAACACACCAGCGGCAGCGCCCAATTTTCAGGCTGAAACTCACAATGCAACACGCCGCGCTGTTCGAGTTTGTTCACAGTAATATTCAAATTATGGCGGGTATCGATAGGCATATGGCTCAGAATCGCATTGCCGTGATGCCGTTCGGGATAGACGGCATTTTTACCGTAACTGCTGTTAAACGATAAATGCTCGCCGAGAATATCGTAATGCGGTCTATGCGGGAAATCGGGGAGTCGGTTATGGCGGATACGGTGCTCGCCCTGCACTTCCTGCAAAAGCAGGATATCTGATTTTAAGTCGTGTAGCGCTTCCGCCATGCTGCCGACCTGTACTTTACGGTTTAAGGCAGACATGCCTTTATGCATATTGTAAGAGGTAACGGTAACAGGAACTGGGGTCATAATGTGTCCGTTTTTGGTTTTATTATCTGATTTATTATATAACATCAGGCCGTCTGAAAATACGGTTTTACATTTTCAGGCAATACGGCAAGGCCGTTTAAATACATCAACATACGGCTTATCCGATTGCCGTATACGACAATGAAGCAAAATCACAACACTATCTTTCCATATAACGAACCCAAACAAAAACAAACCCCTACAACCACCGCACTTTATCCAATCAAGCCATCGATACGCTACATCTGCCCCCGTAAAAATGCTATACTCAGCCCCTATTTTTCTACACCATTTTCAGGCCGTCTGAAACATGATTACCAAACAAGAATACCAAGCCCAAGCAGAAGCGGGTTATAACCGCATTCCGCTCGTTCAAGAGCTGCTGGCCGACTTGGACACCCCGCTATCGCTTTACCTCAAACTCGCCAACCAGCCTTTTACCTATCTGCTGGAATCCGTTGTCGGCGGCGAGCGTTTCGGGCGTTATTCTTTTATCGGCCTACCTTGCAAAACCTATTTAAAAGCAGAAGGCAAAAAAGTCAGCGTATATCAAGACGGCAATCTAACCGAACAATACGAAGGCAATCCGCTACACTTTATCGAAGCCTTCCATGAACGCTTCAAAACACCGGAAATTCCCAATCTACCCCGCTTTACCGGCGGTTTGGTCGGCTATTTCGGCTATGAAACCATTTACCATTTCGAGCATTTCGCCCACCGTTTCCGCAACAGCAACAAACCCGACACCATCGGCACCCCCGATATCCTGCTAATGCTGTCGCAAGAATTGGCCGTGGTCGACAACCTCAGCGGCAAAATCTACCTGATTGTTTATGCCGACCCAAGCCTTTCAGACGGCTACGAACGGGCACGCAACCGCTTGGAAGATTTACGCACCCTGTTGCGCCAAAGCTGCGCCATTCCGTTATCACTCGGCAGCCCGAAAACCGAACCGGAACACGAAACCGGCGAAGCGCGCTATAAAGAATATGTACGCAAAATCCGCCAATACATTCTCGACGGCGACTGTATGCAGGTTGTCCCCAGCCAACGCATGAAACAGCAGTTTAGCGACCACCCGCTCAGCCTCTACCGCGCCCTGCGCACGCTCAACCCCTCACCCTATATGTTTTATTATGATTTCGGCGATTTTCATGTGGTCGGCTCGTCCCCCGAAATCCTCGTACGCCGCGAACGCGACAATATTATCGTCCGCCCCATTGCCGGCACCCGTCTGCGCGGCAAAACACCTGCCGAAGATTTGGCCAACGAACAAGATTTATTGAACGACACCAAAGAAATCGCCGAACATGTGATGCTGATTGATTTGGGTCGCAACGATGTCGGCAGAGTCAGCGAAACCGCACAAGTTAAAGTAACCGAAAAAATGGTGGTCGAACGCTATTCGCATGTAATGCATATTGTTTCCAATGTCGAAGGCCGTCTGAAACCCGACACCGACAATATGGCCGTACTCGCCGCCACCTTCCCCGCCGGCACCCTATCCGGCGCACCCAAAGTGCGGGCATTGGAAATCATCGAAGAGCTCGAACCCGTTAAACGCTGTATCTACGGCGGCGCCGTCGGCTGCTGGAGCTTTAATAACGATATGGACTTGGCTATCGCCATCCGCACTGCCGTGATTAAAGATCAAACCCTGTATGTGCAAAGCGGCGGTGGCATTGTGGCCGACTCAGACGAAGAAGCCGAATGGCAGGAAACCCAAAACAAAGCCCGCGCAGTCTTGCGGGCGGCAGAAATGGTTCAGAACGGGCTGGATAAGTAACCAATTTAGCTTATTAATTTAATATTTATTGCATTTTACAAAAAAACCAAAAGACATAACCATGTGGAATATTTTATTTAGTGATAAAACGGAAAAATTATTCAAAGAATATTTAATTACTTTACTATTTGGTATTGCCATTGGAGCAGGGGTATGGCATTTAATTATAGGTGCACAAAAAGATACTCTTGAAGCTCAACTCAAAAGTGAAAAAGAATTAGTTACGCAGAAAAATGAAGAAATCAGGAATTTAAAACAAATTCAAAATGATTCAATATCTAAGTCTCTATATATTAATTCTTTAAATAACTTAAAAGATCAAAATCAAAAGTTAGAGCAGCGCAATCAAGAGTTAGAGCAGCGCAATCAAGAGCTAGAAGGGCAATCTCAAAAAAATAATACGCAATTTCTCAATCAGCAATCTTGCTGGCAAGAAAGACAAAAATGGCAAAATGAACTTGACCGTATAAATGATGAGCTAAATTCTGGTGTTGCACAGGGGTTTGCTATTGTTGGTCGCCCCTTATCTGAATCTGAAAGACAACAAAGAATATTACAGCTAGAACAATTCTCAAATTTATTAAAACAAAATAACTGCTTACCTCCTACCACACAGGAAAAATAAAATGAATTACACCATTGTATCTTAAATAATTATATAGACAAATTATGTATCAACAAAACAAAATGATACCGAATGAAACCAATTATAGAAATATAACTATGAACACATCCCAACCCATCCTCCCTCCTGCTATGCTCGGCGTACTTGGCGGCGGTCAACTCGGCCGTATGTTTGTCGTTGCCGCCAAAACCATGGGCTATCAAGTCACCGTACTCGACCCCAATCCTGATGCGCCGGCCGCCGCATTTGCCGACCGCCATTTGTGCGCGCCATTCGATGATGAAGCCGCTTTGGCAGAATTGGCTAAATGCGCTGCCGTAACCACCGAATTTGAAAACGTTAGCGCCGATGTAATGCACTTTTTGGCCGACCACACCGTTGTTTCACCGCGCGGCGATTCGGTATCCATTGCCCAAAACCGTATTCAGGAAAAAGCATGGATTCAAAAAGCCGGCTTGGAAACGGCACCTTATCAGGCGGTTTGTTCTCTTGACGACATTACCGAAGCCAGCGCGGAACTCCTACCCGGCATTTTAAAAACCGCCACCTTGGGCTATGATGGCAAAGGTCAGGTTCGCGTAAAAACATTGGACGAACTGAAAGCGGCCTTTGAAACGCTAAACCGCGTGGATTGTATCTTGGAAAAAATGGTGGATTTGCGCAGTGAAATTTCCGTGATTGTCTGCCGTTTAGACAGCGACAACGAACAAACTTTCGACCCTGCCGAAAATATCCACGAAGACGGCATACTCGCCTATTCCATCGTACCCGCCCGTTTGAGTGCCGATGTACAACAACAAGCGCAGGATATGGCGCGGCGCCTGGCCGATGAGCTGGATTATGTCGGCGTGTTGGCGGTTGAAATGTTTGTGGTCGGCGATACCCATAGCTTAATCGTCAACGAAATGGCACCCCGCCCGCACAACTCAGGCCATCACACCTTAAACGCCTGCACAACCGATCAATTCCAGCAACAAGTCCGTATTATGTGCGGCCTGCCGCCCGCCGACACCCGCTTATTGTCTTCCTGCTGCATGGCCAATATTTTAGGCGATGTATGGAAAGACAACGGCGAGCCGAACTGGTTACCTATACAAACCGACCTACATGCCTATCTGCATCTTTACGGTAAAAAATCAGCCGGTAAAGGCCGCAAAATGGGGCATTTCACCGTATTAGATAAAGATGCCGGCGCGGCCTTTGAAAAAGCCCAAGCACTGCATGCTAAATTATGATGCTTTATAGGGCGCATTGACACCGATAAAGCGTGTTTTTACACCCCATAAAACCATAACATACAATATTTAAGCCGTCTGAAATATTCACTTATTTTCAGACGGCCTGATTTTTTTGCAAAACCCGCCAAAATGTTGGAAACTTAAGGCCGTCTGAACGTCTTAACCGACGTAAGCCGATTTTTATCTCTTTCCACAACCCTACTTTTCAGACGGCCTCCGATAACCTATGCAAGCAAATAAAATCCCTGCCAGCGCCGCCATGCTGGTGAAAAACTCCGAACGCTATCTGCCCGAAGTATTGGCCGCTTTGTCGGCATTCGACGAAGTGCTGCTACTCGATAACGGCTCGACCGACAGCACCCTAGAAATCGCACAACAATTTGAAAACGTACGCATACACACACATGAATTCACCGGTTTCGGCCCCATGAAAAATTTAGCCGCTTCTCTGGCCAAACATCATTGGATATTCAGTATCGACAGCGACGAAGTACCCGATGCCGAATTAATCGAAAGCATTCGGGAAGCGGTTGCACATAACGACCCGCAAACCGTTTACAGCCTTTCGCGCCTAAACCATTACAACGGCCGCCTGATTAAAGGGTGCGGCTGGTATCCTGATGTTTTGCCAAGGCTTTACCAACGTAATTATGTATCTTTTTCAAATAGGCGCGTACATGAAGCATTATCTATCGGCCCTCAATTCAATATCCGCTCGCTCAAAGGTATTTTGAAACACTATTCGTTTCAAAATGCAGAGGGTCTGATTCAAAAAATGCAGCAATACACTACCTTGTATGCAGAAGAAAACCGTTTTAAAAAAACCGCATCACCTTTAAAAGCCTTATTACACGGCGGTACGTCTTTTTTGAAAAACTATCTACTGAAAAAAGGGATTTTATACGGTTATGACGGATTAATTATTTCGGCGGCTAATGCACAAGGCTCTTATTACAAATACGTTAAGCTCTACGAACACAACCGTAATGTCAGTGTTGCACTGATTATCACCACCTACAACCGCCCCGACGCCTTGGCTTTGGTGCTGAAATCCGCTTTGGCACAAACCCGCCTACCCCAAGAAATTATTATTGCCGACGATGGCTCCGACCGCAGAACCACCGAAGTGATAGGCAAATTCGCCCAAGCCAGCCCGGTTCCGGTGAAGCATACTTGGCAGCAAGACAAAGGTTTTCGCGCCGCCCAATCCCGCAACCGTGCCATTGCCGCTGCCTCTTCCGATTATTTGATTATTATCGACGGGGATATGATATTGGATCCGTCTTTTATCGCCGACCATATCGCCATTGCCCGTAAAGGCCGTCTGATTCAAGGTTCGCGCGTATTAATCACACAAAATCGTACCCACGATATTCTGAACGACCGTGAGCTACTATTACCCAAACTTTCCTTTGGCGCACATGGCATTGACAAACGTTTTGCCGCACTCCGACTACCCAAACTGGCCAAATTTATCGGCAAACGTGGCAATCAAAAACATAAAGGCATTAAAAGCTGCAATATGGGCTTTTTCCGTGACGACGCACTGGCGGTTAACGGCTTTAATAACGAATTTGTCGGCTGGGGGCGTGAAGACAGTGAATTTATCGCACGCTGCTACCATAACGGTATGAAACGGCATAATCTCAAATTTGCCGGCATTGCCTATCATTTATGGCATAACGAGGCCGACAGGGCTGCCCTACCGGCCAATGATGCTTTATTAAAAGCCACTTTGGAAGAAAAGAAAATCCGCTGCGAACATGGTGTGGATGAATTTTTAGAACATCCTGATAAACCTGATGAATCGGATAATAAATAAAACCCAAAGGCCGTCTGAATACATTTTCAGACGGCCTTAATTCAATTTCAATCATTTAATATCGGGTAAATGAATTAATACATACCTTCGCGTTCTTCACGGGTACTGATATAGATATTTTTCACTTGGGTATAAGCATTCAATATCATTTTATGGGTTTCACGGCCGATACCGGATGTTTTGTAACCGCCAAATGGTGCACCGGCAGGCAGACGGTTATAACAGTTCACCCAAACACGGCCGGTTTCCAATGCATGTGAAACACGCAGGCAACGGTTGATGTCTTTACTCCAAACCGCACCGCCTAAGCCATATTCGGAATCATTGGCCATTTTCACCACTTCTTCTTCGGTTTTGAATTTAATCACGGTTGCCACCGGGCCGAAGATTTCTTCTTGGGCAATACGGGCATCATTGCCTTTGGCTTCAATCAGGGTCGGCTCCAAAAACTCGCCCTTACCCAAATCACCGCCTTCGATTTTCTTACCGCCTGTAAGAACGTGGCCACCTTCTTCTTCGCCGATTTTCACATAGTTCAGAATGGTTTCCAGTTGGCCGTCGTTTACTTGTGCGCCCATTTGGGTATCGTCTTCCCAAGGCAGGCCAACTTTCACTTTTTTAAACTCTTCGGCCAAAGCGGCAACGAATTTATCGTAAATACCCTCTTGCACAAAAATCCGCGAACCGGCACAACATACTTGACCTTGGTTGAACAAAATACCTTTTTGCGCACCTTCCAAAGCTTTGTCGAACGGCATATCGTCAAAGAAGATATTGGCAGATTTACCGCCCAATTCCAAAGTAGACGGAATCAACATTTCAGCGGCTGCCACACCGACACGGCGACCGACTGCGGTCGAACCGGTAAAGGCCAATTTATTAAAGCCTTTATGGTGCAGCATATATTCGCCGGATTTAGAACCGCCACCGGTAATAATATTCAAAACACCTTTAGGTAGCAGATGGTTAATTTTTTGAGCAAAAGACAACAAGCTCAATGAAGTGCTGCTGGAAGGATGGATAACGATGGTACAACCGGCTGCCAATGCAGGGGCGATTTTCCACGCTGCCATTAGGAACGGGAAGTTCCACGGAATAATCTGACCAACCACGCCAATCGGCTCACGCAATACAATAGATAAATCTTCTTCATCCAACTGATTACATGTGCCCTCTTCGCCACGGATAACACCGGCAAAATAACGGAAATGATCGGCAGCCAAAGGAATATCGGCAGCACGGGTTTCACGAATCGGTTTACCGTTGTCCAGCGTTTCCTGCAAGGCAAACAACTCGGTATTCTCATCAATTACATCGGCAATTTTATTGAGTATCGCCGCACGTTCGACAACAGTTGTTTTACGCCATGTTTTAAACGCCTCTTGTGCCGCTTGAACAGCAGCATCCACATCTTCGTTCGTAGCCTCGACAAATTTAGCCAACTCCTCATTATTAGCCGGATTATAGGATGCACGCAGCTCGCCTTTGCTACCTTTGGTCCATTCGCCATTAATCAGCAAACCATATTCTTTATCAAATACATTTAAATTTTTAGCCATTGTCATTCTCCTAAATGTGTAGGTTTTAAGCCCTGAAGCTTGCTTTCAGCATAGTAGTTTTCACCTGATGTTTCAAGCATATCCATCTTTCTGCATTGTAAAATTATGCTTTTTTTTATAACCGGATATTAATTCTATTGTCATTTTATTATATTTATTTTTCATTAAACGGTTTCTTCTGCCAATAAGGTTTTAAACCTTTCAGACGGCCTCTGAAAATATCCTGTCCGTCATCACCCAATTCAAATACCAAAGCCCCTGATAAATCAGTGCGCAGTAATGTAATGCCATGCGCCCGCAATCGCCGCCTAACCGCCTTGGCCGGATGTTTATAAGGATTGGCATAACCGCTGGACGCCACCGCATAACGCGGCGACACCGTATTCAAAAAACGCCCGCTTGAAGACGACCCGCTACCGTGATGCCCCAAAACCAGCACTTGGCTATACAATTTCTCACCGAATGTATTCACCAAGGCCGATTCGCCCTGTTTTCTTAAATCCCCCGTCACCAATAACGACTGCCCATCGGCCAACACCCGCAAGACACAACTCTTATCATTGTCTTCACGCGCCAAGGTTTCAGACAGCCTTAAAAATTCAAAATATACACCGTCCCAAAACCAATACCGCTCTTCACACAACGAAGCGCCGGTATAAAACTCAGGCTGGCCGGCCATGATGAGTTGCGGCTTTTTCGCCTGATTGACCTGCCGAAACCCGCCGTCATGATCGGCATCATGATGCGACAACACCAACATATCCAAACGCCGCACCCCCGCCGCATTCAGGCTGGGCAGAATATTCATCACTGCCGTCGGCTCCGTACCGGTATCAAACAGAAGATGATGCCGGTGTGTCTGCATCCATACCGACAAACCCTGCCCCGCATCCCAAACCGTGATTTTCAGATGGCCTTGCCCTACTTCAGGCGGACGGTATGCCACAAACCCCAACAACACCAAACAGGCAAAAGGTTTCCAACCGCTGCCACGCGGCAATAACAACAGCCATGCCGACACCACGGCCAACAAAAGCAAATAAGACGGCGCGGCGGCAACCGCATATTCCGGCGCACCCTGCGCCATATACGCCAGCGCACGCAATGTATATTCGCCCGCCCCTGCCGCCAACCATTGCAATGTAGGAAACGGCAGCAACGAAGCCAATAAAGCCAGCGGCACCAACACCCACGAAAACCACGGCACCGCCACCATATTAACCAACGGGCTAATCAGTGGCAGCGAAGCAAATATACTGCCCAAAGCCACCACCGAAAGCACCGAAACCGCCCACTGAGCGCGTAATACCTGCCGCCACCCCTTATCCGTTTTCAGACGGCCTGACGACACCCACAACAAAGCCCCCACCAAACCGAAAGACAACCACAACCCCGCACTCAATACCGCCTGCGGGGAAAACAACAACACCAACGCCAATGCCTGCCACCAACCGCGCCATGCTGCCACACCGTTACCGCGCCACCAAGCCCATGCCAAGGCAGACAACATCAAAACACTACGTTGCGTCGGTACGGAAAAACCCGCCAAACCCGCATACAGCAAAGCCGCCGTTAATCCTGCCGCCAATATCCATAAACGCGGTATTTTCGGCACAAACGGCCATAAGCGTAATATCTGCTTCATCAACCAGCCCGCCAATAAAGCCACCATGCCCACATGCAGGCCCGAAATACTCACCAGATGATTTAAACCTAGCGGTCGGAAGGTTTGCCAGACATCCGCCCTTAAAGCCGATTTTTCGCCCAAACTTAATGCCCGCATTAACGATAGGCCGTCTGAAAAATCATAGCCGCGCATATCGGTTTGCTGCCAATTCAAACTGATGGCCTCGCGCATACCCAATAATCCGCCCGTACTATCTGATAAATGCCGCCGCTCTTTCCCAACCGTACCCAGCCCATCAAAACCGGATGCCAACGCCCATGCTTCACGGTTTAATCCGCGTAAATTAACTTCGCCAACAGGTGCACGCACTCTGGCACGAACCTGCCAGCGGCTACCTGCCGGCCAATCCCGCAAATGATAGTCTGACAACCGCAACCGAAAATGCTTGCCGGATTCGTCAACCGCATCGGCAATAAAACGTATCCGCCGCTCATCAGCCTGAGGTAAGTCGATGACTTGAACGGTTAGCGGCACGGCAACCACTTCCTCAGACAACGGCCACTGTTTCGCCAACTGCCATTGCGTATGCCCGATGCCGTACAACACACCTGAAAGGCATATCCAAGCCCACCCTGCCGCACGAAACCGCCATGATGCAGCCAGCAGAACCAACCACAGCGCAATAGACCATGCCCACGGCGGCACAATAGGCAATGCAAACGACACTACCACACCAGCCACCCACAGCGGCAACCCTAATCCCCGCATCAATCAAATTCTTTTTTTAATAGTAAACATAGTTATCATAAAGCAATATTGAAAGAACGTCACCCGTATGTATCCCCAAAGGCTAAGCAACCTGCTATGATAAACATGTGTAGGATGGGAAAGAAAAAGTGCAATATGCCGAACTTTTCCGGCATACCGGTATCAGTGATAAAAATAGGTTAAGCGCAATATCTGCACTATTTTGATTTCATTTTTTGACGACTATGGATAACAAAGGAGCAACATTATGCTTTCCACAAAAATCATCGATCATCTAAACGATCAAATGAACCTTGAGTTTTATTCATCCAATGTTTACCTACAAATGTCTGCATGGGCCGACAGCCACGGTTTTGAAGGCACCGCCGCCTTCTTAAAAGCACATGCCGCCGAAGAAATGCAACATATGCAACGGCTGTTCAATTACTTGAGCGAAACAGGCGCCACCCCCCAAATCGGTACCATTAATGCCCCCAAAGCGGATTACAACGGCTTAAAAGATGTTTTTCAGACGGTTTACGAACATGAAAAAATGATTACGCAAAAAATCAACGAATTGGTTGAAGCCACTTTCGCCGAAAAAGATTATTCGTCCTTTAACTTCTTGCAATGGTATGTAGCCGAACAACATGAAGAAGAACGCTTGTTCAAATCTATTTTAGACAAGCTCAATTTAGTCGGCGATGATGGCAAAGGCTTGTATTATGTCGATAAAGATTTATCGGCATTAGTCCCGCCTGCCGCCTAAGCGTTTGACCAACAACGGGCTGATAAGCTAAAAATTATCAGCCTGTATAAAATATACAAATAAAATAAACCCATCAGATTATGGTTTATATCCGTTAGGATAACCAAGCCGTATCATGAATTTGTTATAATCTGCCCACTATCCGTTTTGTACCTCTCAACTATTATTCAAATAAAATGATGCGTTACTTTATTTTACTTCCCGTTTTATTATGTGCCGCCTGCGGTTCGCAAAAAGCCGTCCGCCCCGATGCCCCTACGCCTTTAGTAGTCGAAGCACAAACACAAACCATCCATTATCAGGCCGGAAAAAACAAGCGCCTAACTGCCATTTACAATAATAGTAATAGTCCGCTCACCGTAGAACTGCGCCAAGGCAATACGGTTGAAACCCTGCAGCAAATCCAATCATGGGCACAAGGTGTGGAATATGGTAATGCCACCACCCGCTGGCATGTACAAGACAGCCGTGCTACTTTAAAACGCAAAGGCTCGACTACGGTTTATCGGGAAGTAGAGTAAGCTGTTTAAGCAGTTTGGATACCATCTGCTTTTCAATATTTATTTGACAATAAAAGCCGTCTGAAAACTTTTTCAGACGGCCTTATTTCTATATATAAACTCATCCAAATGTTATGAATATAATCTTATATTTTTATACCGATGCGATGAAAGTCACAACATCTAATGTAAACGAACCGTCTTCTTGAATATCAAAATAGTTTTTTAAATCTTGGCTACTGCCTTGTTGTAACGCCCTAATGCTGGTAACAAAGTGATCCGGCGTTCGCATTCTTGTTATCCAAGAAGCAAAATCTAAAACCAGTTTACGCGTTTGCATGCTTTGAATTTCCAACCCTGCATAGGCAAACATAGCTTGCCATTGAGCGGCAGAATAGTCTCGCACATGACTGGTATCGCGGAGCATCTCTATGGTTTGTAAAAAACTGTCATAGAGCGGATTGGCGGGGGACATCACATCTACTATCATCACTTTGGCATCAGGCTTACAAACCCGTCGCACTTCTTTTAAAGCTTGGGGCACATCTTGCCAATGATGCGCCGAAAAACGGCTGATAACCATATCAAAACTATCCTCTGCAAAAGGCAATGATTCAGCTATCCCTTTTTCTATGGCAATATTATTCAGCCCTTTTTCTTTAGCTGTTTTCGCAACGAGATTAAGCATATCTTTTGACAAATCATAAGCAATCACTTTCTGAGCCAATGGCGCCACATTAAAACTAACATGCCCTGCCCCACAGCCTAAATCTAAGATCGTAGGCTGCTGAAACTGCTCTACTTGTTGCGCCATTAATGCAAATTCTTGACCTGAAGCATGTACGTTACTTTGTAAATATAAACTTGCCTGCGAGCCAAATTGCTTATCTATCAAATCATTATGGTTTTTGTAATCAGATACTGTTTTATCAGCGTTATGGATATTTGTATTCTTCATATTTAACTACCTATCTGTAATGATTCGGCCAATAATGATGGGACATCTATTTAATAATATAACATCAATAAGTAATATATTCGATATTTTAAAAATATAAAACAGTCATTTAGATATCATTATCCTATTAGTAAAGCCGCACTGCTTATTACTGCACACCTTCTAGACAGTACAGTACATTAGTGATTTATGCTTGGTAAAGTAATATGGAATGAGGCCGTCTGAAAACTTTTCAGACGGCCTCATTCCATTTATCACTACGCAATCCCATCTTGGGCAATGTTAATAAAAACAGAGCTTCCCGTTATTTTGGCTGTTTGTTTTTCTCAATGATTTTTTCATATAAAAATGTCAACGCAAATTGAACAGCCTGTTGGCGAATTTCATCACGATTACCTTCAAATAACGCAGTCTTGGCCCAAATACGTTGCTTGGTAGCCAATCCGAACCATACTGTTCCCACAGGCTTTTCCTCACTCCCACCCGTCGGCCCGGCAATACCGGAAATACTCAAAGCATAATCCGTTTTGGTTGTCAGCAATGCACCAAGTGCCATTTCACGCACGGTTTCTTCACTAACGGCACCATAAAACTCCAAGGTGTTTTTTTTCACACCCAAAATATTCTGTTTGGCTTCATTACTATATGTTACCAATCCTGCTTGAAACCATGCAGAGCTACCCGGCAAGCTGGTAAGCGCCCCGGATAATAGCCCTCCGGTACAGGATTCGGCGCAAGAAACGGTTTGACCATATTCGGCAAGTAGGCCGGTAAGGTTGGCTAGAATATTATCCATAATGTAAAGCTTCCATATACAGTGCTTTGAAAGAATGCCAACAATAGCCCGATACCATCTATTTGGCTCTCAAAACACTAAAATTGTGACTCAAATAACACTGTTTTAGAATTTACCGTATTTTATCCTATCTGCTTATCTTCGTGGCAGTTCATCCATTATTTTCACCCATAAAACGATTCATTTAATGAAAATATCACTAAGCAATACTTCTTTATTATCTTTATCTACTATTCTAAAAATCAATCTAAATATATGGTTGCGCAAATACTATGCAATAAAAAAACCGGCTTGGTATTCATACTGATTCCAAACCGGTTTCTGTCTCAATTATGCCAATATACTAAATATCAACTTTATAATAAGCCGAGGGATATAATCGGAAAGGCAATTAATATGGCTAATCGGATAAAGTCGGAAATAATAAACGGCGTCACCCCTTTAAACATATCGGCCAGCTTAATATGTGGCGCCATCGCTTTAATCACAAAAATATTCATGCCCATCGGCGGTGTAATCAAGCCAAGCTCTACGGTAAGCACGGTAATAATGCCAAACCAAATCGGATCAAATCCCAAAGAAACAATAATAGGATAGACCACGGGAATAGTAATCACCAACATGGCCAAAGCATCCATAAACAATCCCAATAGGAAATACATCAAAAGGATGCAAAGCAAAATAATCATGGGGCTAACGGCCAAACCGGAAATCCATGCCGATAAGGTATAAGACAAGCGGGAAATAGTAATAAAATATCCTAAAGCTTCCGCACCAAGCAGCATCAAAAATACAACGGCAGACAAAGATAACGTTTCGATTAAGGATTGTTTCAAACCTTTAAGACGCATACCCTTCATCACGGCATAGATCCAAGAGGCCAGCGCACCAACGGCAGCACCCTCTGTAGGCGTGAACACACCAAAATAAATACCCGAAATAATAATGACAAAAATGACACTAAAAGGAATCAAGCCTACCAACGACAAGATTTTGTCTTTCCACGAGGTCTTCGCACCGCGTTGGGAAAGATGCGGCTTCCAACGCACCATAATAACCACGGTCAAAGAATACATCACCATACCCAAAATACCGGGTAAAAATCCGGCTACAAACATATCGCCAACCGATTGTTCTGTTAAAACAGCATAAACCAGTAAAGCAATACTGGGCGGAATCATAATCCCCAAGGTTCCGCCTGCTGCCAAAATACCGCATGCAAAGCCCGGCTGATAGCCGAACTTTTCCATTTCCGGTAAGGCAACTTTAGTCATGGTAGAGGCAGTTGCCAAAGAAGAGCCTGAAATCGAAGCAAAAATACCCGAAGAGCCGACTCCGGCAATGCCCAAGCTTCCCCGAACGCCGCCGAATATCATACGCGTAGAGGTAAAGAGTTTTCCGGCCATTCCCGAATGTGTGGCAAACACACCCATTAAAATAAATAAAGGAATCGCACTAAAATCATATTTAGCTAGAACTTCAACAGGGATATCCTTCATAACCTGCAAAGCATTTCCAGGTGTAGTAATGATACCGAAGCCGATAATACCGACCCCCAGCATAGCCAATGCAACCGGAACCCTAACTAAAACCAATAGAATCATACATGCCAAACCAATGGCACCAATCACCTCAGGACTCATGTGCTATCTCCTCTGCATCAAAAAACTCACCTGTTTTAAATATCTTAATAGACTCAATCAATGAGCGAATGGCAAGTAATCCGCTTAAGAAAGCAGCAAATGAATAAATAGGTGTAAATGAAATACGAAGGTCTTGAGTAAATGTGCCTACCTCATGAGCTTCAACGGCACTTTCATAAAGTCCCCAAGCAAAAATAGCCCCTATTACAGCAAAGCCCAGTAAGAAAATAGCCATCAAGAAACCTTTGACAGATTTCGGCATTTTTTGTGTGAACAGATCCACAATAATCTGTGCTCGTTCGATATAAGCAGCAAAAGCAGCCAATAAAGAAAAAAGCATACAATAAGAAACAATCTCAACGCCACCCTGCATCACGAATCCAAATTCACCATTGGTTAATTTGAACAAATAACGTGTGGTTACGCCAACTGCCGTTGCCAATACACTAATAACAATGCAGAGACTGCCAATAAACTGGCATAGTTTTGAGATAAAGCCACTCGCTTTAAATAAACTCTCCATATGATACCCTTTTGGTTTTATAAAAAACCTAATGGTGCATACCATGGCATGGTTCTCACTATATTTTCATACAGCAACCTGCCATGATAATGTTCATTAGGTTTTTAAGTGATTTATGCGATTAAACTTAGCCTTGGCAAGAAACGCTGGCTGCTTTCACTTTTTCATATAAAGCATCCGCATCAATACCCTGAGCTTTGAGATTATCAAGATATTTTTGCGTACCTTTCTCAAGGGCCGGCTTCCAAGCCGGATCATTTAAAGGATCTTTAATTTCAATAATCGTATCACCTCTGGCAGCGGCTTCTTTCATCACCTCTTCGTTAATACGGTCAAAAATCTTCGAGCCTTTAATACCCATCTGAGCTCCTGAGTTGTCATCAATTACTTTCTTCAAATCATCGGGCAGACTGTTATATTTATCCTTGTTCATAGAGATAACGAACTCGGCATTGTAATAAGGAAGAACGGTATGGGTATTCACCAATTCATTTAAACGGAAAGCAGCCATCGGTTGCCATGGCAAGCTTACACCGTCAATCACACCACGTTGCAAAGAGGTATAAGTATCCATTGCCGGGATGCCGACGGGAACGGCACCTAGCGCATCTAGTAAATCAGCCGTTACCGAAGAAGTGCGACGGATGCGCATGCCTTGTAAATCTGCCGGCGTTTTAATGGTTTTATCTTTGGTATGCAAGGAATGAGAACCTGATCCCAACATAAACAATACATGAGTATCTTTATATTCATCGGCAATCACACCATCGTCATAAAGCTTATGCATTACACAGCCAAGCTGTTCACCGGAAGTTGATATGCCCGGTAACTCTGCCATAAGACTGATAGGGAAACGGCCACTGGTATAACCTTGTGGCTGAACGCCAATATCAACAATACCGCTAACGGATGACTCATAAGTACTATCGGGTTTACTCAGAGTAGCCGAAGGATAAATTTCAACTTTCAAACGTCCTTTAGAGTCTTCCTCAACTTTTTTAGCCCAAGGTTCGAAAACTTCTTTGTTAATCGGATCGTTTGGTGTCATGAAATGTGAAAATCTAAGAGTAGTTACCCCTTCAGAGTTAGAATCGGCAGATGATTGGTCATTAGAACAGCCTGCAACAGCCAACAGACCTGCCATTAATGCTACATAAGATAATTTTCGTTTCATTCTAGGTTCCTTCTTTGACGAATAATAGAAATGACTATTTTGTATAGTCTAATTTATTGGTATAAAAATAATGCCACTCTGAAGTTGTCCGGCAAAATATTTAAGCCTTATAGAAAACATATAACCGGAAACTTTTCGATGGATGGCATCTAATATTTTTAAATCATCATTTCTCATAACGGAAATAATTTTTTATTTTCGAAATTATGTAATTGATGTTTTATCTCCTCCAACCTCCTAAAAACATGCCAGATAAAAACTGAATTTCTCCAAAGTATATAATAAGGCTTCAATCAAAGGAACTCATAACAACTAAAATAGAAATGATAATAAATTTTTCTATTAAATTATGTATTACATAATTTGTACATTAAAAATTTAAAGTTATTAAGATTATTTTCTTTAACATAAAACGATTAAAAAAGATATTTCGATTATGTAGAATTCACAAATATATTCGTATTCCAACATACCTATAAATTAATCAATGTTTGGCTTTATTTACTTTTATACTTTTAAAAACAAATATATTTCATATAACATATACTTTTGTCTTATACTTTAGATAAACTGATTTTGAATAAGCATCATTTTAAATGCACCGATAATTAAACTATGAATCAATCCATGCTAAACTAAACTTCATCCACAAATCTGATATCAAAAATATTTAATAATCATTTTAAAAAGGCTTACATAATAATTAATAATACAAATATATACTAATATTTATTTACAAAAAATAACATATTATTAATTTTATTAAATATATTTGAACCAATGTAAGCGAGAAATAATGAGATTTTTATTAAAAAACAAAAGTAAAAAAATACAGAATCAATCACTGCAATTAAAATTTTTATACTTTTGAAAGATGGCATTTGCCTCTCTATCGGCATACAAATATCCAGTTATATCTTAAATCAATGTAGTACAACATAAGCCACAATATCCCAAAAATTAAAATCAAATATCCTTCTTTTGTTTAATATGAAAAACCCACCCTATCTGATAGAGATCATAGTCAACAAGGAGCATTAAAATCTCGTAAATTTGATATGATATCAACTGATAATCTGCTTCAATTGCCAATAGAAGTAACAGTAAGATAAGTTATATAACATTAATAGAGTAACCTATGACTCAACCTAACAAAACTCGTCATGGCGTAAAGTCAATAGAAATCGGATTATCGATTTTAGATATATTAATTGACCATAAAGAACCGATGAAACTGAAAGACATTGCTTCTGCAATGCAAATGCCTGCAGCCAAAATACACCGTTACTTGGTTAGCATGGTAGTTAAAAACTATGTGAAACAACTGAGTAACGGATACTATACTTTAGGTGAACGGATTAACTCTATCCGGCAAACGGGTTTGGAGCAAACCAGCGTAATCAATCAACTCAATAAAATAGCGACTGAGATAAAAAACAATTTAAATTGTGGGGTTCAGATAGCCAAATGGTTTAATGAAGGGCCTGTTGTCATCCAATCTATCGATCCGAATAATCTAATTAGTATCAATACCCGTATAGGTTCCCGCATGCCTATCGCTTCCTCGGCAACAGGCCAACTCTTAGCAAGCTATCAACCATTAGATACCGTTAAACCTTTGGTGTTAACAGAATTACAGTCCAATAATCCAAATGAAAGCAGTTCATTTAATGATATTGAAACCTCAAAAAAAGCCAACAAAGAAGATGCTTTAAAACTTTGGCATGAATTTGAATTATTACTACCAGAGATAAAAAAACAAGGCTTTTCTTATGTTATCGGCAATATGATGACCGGTATCAATGCTTTTAGCATAGCAGTAGATGTAATGTATCTCTCAAACATACAAGATTTTTCTAATACAGCCGGACAACAGCAGCACATATATGCCATTACTGCTATTGGAACTGCGGAGCAACTCCCAGCAAGCAAAAGAAATAAAATTATTAAAGAGATGCTTGCCATCGTACAACATTACCGTCTTTTATAGATTAATGACGAATTAAAATTCCATCAATATAGTATGCCGAAATAAAAACCTTATTGAGCCTATAAACTCAATAAGGTTTTTTTATAATTTAGAAGCTAAATAATCAGCTTGTTATCAATAACTTTTTATTTAACGTTAACAGTGATTTTGCTGAGGCCATCAAGAGTCGCAACCATCTTATCACCCTTAACAACAGCGCCAACACCCTCAGGGGTACCGGTCATAATTAAATCACCGGCTCTTAATTCGAACAGTTCAGATAAGCGGGAAATTACTTCTGATACATTCCAAATCAAATGAGTAATATTACTCTTTTGTTTGGTTTCACCATTTACAGTTAACTCAATATTGCCTTCATTCAATTCACCAATGGCAGAAATCGGAGCCAATTCGCCAATAGGTGCTGAGTAGTCAAATGCTTTACCGATTTCCCAAGGACGTCCTTGTTCACGCATTTTCATTTGCAAATCACGACGGGTCATATCCAAACCAACGGCATAACCGAAAATCACATCTTTAGCTTCTTCAACAGAAATATTTTTAGCATCTTTACCAATGGCAACAACTAATTCTACTTCATAGTGGTAATTTTCAGTCAGTGTCGGATAAGGCACATCAACAGTACCGTCTTTTTCAACAGGAATCACTGATTCCGGATCGTTTGGTTTGCAAAAGAAAAACGGAGGTTCACGATCGGGATCGAAACCCATTTCACGAGCGTGAGCCGCATAGTTACGACCTACACAATAAACACGACGTACGGGAAATTTATCTTCCGTACCTTGTACATTCAAACCAACTGTTTTTACAGGTTCAAAAACATATGACATATTTCATTCCTTTTGCTATTTTTACCTTAACGGCAAATAAATATTAACAACTTATTAATCTAAAAACCAATTAAAATTCATATTTCAGAATAATAAATCAAGGTTTACCAAATAATGACCAACTTAAATTAAAAAGCATCCGATTGATTTTCCGGCTCGGCTTTAATAAAAGCTTCCAAACTGCGGCAATGTTCGTCAACAGCCACAATATTGGGATAAGGAGTCAGATCGACATTAAAACGACGGGCAGAATAAACCTGCGGCACCAAATAACAATCGGCAAAAGTGGGTTTATTGCCATAACAGAAATCACCGCGCTCTTTATCTTCAGCCAAATGTTTTTCCAAGGCGGTAAATCCATCATTGATCCAACGATGACACCATGCTTGTACTTCTTTTTCATCTACCGATAAATCTTTGCGCAGATACTGCAAAATACGGCGGTTGTTAATCGGATGAATATCGCAACCTACTAAAGCACTTAATGCTCTCACTCTCATACGGCCGAAGCTGTCTTCAGGCAATAAAGGCGTATCGGTATAGGTTTCTTCCAACCATTCTATAATCGCCGGACTTTGAAATAAACGTAACCCGTCTACTTCCAATACCGGCACCAACCCCTGAGGATTAATGGCTTTAAATTCAGGCTGCAAATGCTGCTCTTTAAACAAGTTAACCGGAATATATTCATATTCCAAGCCTTTTAAATTCAAAGCAATGCGTAGACGATGTGATGTGCCACTACGAAAATAACCATAAAGTTTCATTATTATTCCTTTATGAATAATCACTATAAAATATACCGGCATAATACAAGATTAATCTATTAAGGAGCAATTATTCATTTATTTTTATCAATAATTGCTCCGAATAGATACCTTCTTGAGTGACAAACCGATATTTTTATACCTATTTATCCTTTGATAGGACTTATTGATACTTAAATATCCGTTCTTTCGCGTTCGGAATACAAGCCTAATTTTCTTTGAAAAGGAGACTCATCCGCTACAAAAACAAAAGTTGGTTTATTTAATCTATTGGTTAAAGTAACGTTTGTAAAGCAAGGCGTACAAAGCGTATCTGAAACTGTTAAATCGTGCTTAACCGTATCAATAGTAATATCAACATCACCCTCAATTACATGGAATACCATCGCACAAGAACGCTGTCTTAATTTCAGCTCCTGGTTAGGACGCAGCATAATTGCACTAAAACCAATAATTTTTTGTGCGTCATCACCTGTTTCAGGGTTCACATAGGTTACTTGAACCATTTCTACATTACTATTTTCCGCAATCGTTTCCAATGCTTTTTTAGCATCAGCCCACGGATAGCGCAATACCGGATATTTAACCAGATGATTGTCGTTGCGTGTGAAGTTTTCGGTAGCTACGATGCCGGGCCCATAAACATGCGGTTTAGCTTCATTACTGCTTTTTTCTTTTTTACCCTCTTCAACAAAGCTGGCTTCGGAATAATATACTAAGGGTAGGTCCAATACATCCAGCCAAACGACTTCCGATTCACCTTCATGCGAGTGTTCATGCCACATACCGGTAGGAGTTAGAATCAAGTCGCCTCTTTCCATTGAACATTTTTCACCGTTCACACTGGTATAAGCACCGTTGCCCTCAACAATCAAACGGACAGCATTTGGTGTGTGACGATGACTAGGTGCCCATTCTCCGGGCAGCAAAAGTTGCATACCCAAATACATAACAGAGCTGGCACGCATATTTTCCAAACCATGTCCCGGGTTGGACAATACCAACACCCGACGCTCCGCCTTTTCTATCGGCGTAAGCTCACCCGCACGCATTAGCAGCGGCCGAATATCTTTGTATTTCCAAGAAATAACTTGGGTGTTAGGTTTAGGCTTATTCGGAGGCAGCACTTCTCTTAAACTCGGCCACAAAGGAACCAAGTTTTTTTGAGTCAGTTCATCAACATAAGCTCTGGGCAGATCGTCTAAGGTAGCAAGTGTTTCCATTATTCAGTCTCATCTCTCAACTAGGTTAAATTACTAACTAAAAAAATAATAAATAAAATCATTTTTTTGTTTATAACATACTTAGGCATTTCAGTCTGAAAAATAGCTTAAATATTTTTTAGTATAAGGTGTATACCACTAATTCAAAAGGTATTCAATTCGTAAAATAGCATAAAATCTAAAATAGCTTTTTTTAAAAAAACGCATAATTTATGTAATGCTTAATGGTTAGCATAAAAGGGAATTTTTATAACAAGAAGATACCATTTAAAAACCAATGACCATAATTTATATCAACTCAGAGTGAGCCCAAAGAAGTCATCAACACAATAAATTACATAATATAGAATTTCTTCTAGTTCAAATCACTCCTTATAGAAACATTGTTTTTCAAAAGATAAAATTATTTAACATATAAAAACTAAGTGGTCAAATTAGCCATAAACACCAAATACTCGACTATCATGCCGCTAAGTATATTTTCAAACCGCTGAGACGAATACAGCAGAAACATCCAACTCGATAACCGATAATCTTTATCTGAAGATTTGAGAAATACAATATCTACCGGATTTATTACCATATTTGAATATAATTTCAATACACTATTCCGTATTTATCAAATTACTTTTACACAGATTTTTATTTATTGCCTTTTTTGCACGGATGCTTGCGGTAAAGTCCTACCCTACCGAACACATAACAATATTAATACCGAAATACCACTTTACTTTACTGCAAAAAAACAAAACAAGTAGCAATATAAATGCAGACTGTTTCGAAATAACATAACACAAATATGCTCTTTAGAGCCCAAGACTGGCCCGCCCACAAAATAAAGAGCTCCCACAAATCCTATTCACCAAAATTTAACTGATATTCATGAGTAAAAAACGTCATATGCTTCTTTACCTGCCCGTTATATTGGCATTATGTTGGCTGGTGTTGCTGGCTTGGGTCTATATATCTGCATTATTTGCACGAAATGTTACCTTAAATGAAATCCAACCCGCCGATGCCGTATTGGTATTGGGCAATGCCGTTTATAGAAATGGCGAGCCCAACCCCTGCCTACGATCCCGTGTAACCGCTGCTGTCGAACTTTACAATGCCGGAAAAGCACCGAAACTAGTTGTCAGCGGCGGCACGGATAGCGATGGCAGCAATGAAGCGGCTCATATGAAAGAAATCGCTATGGAATTGGGTGTACCCGAATTCCGTATTGTCACCGAAGGCAAATCAGAAAACACCTATGAAAATATCTTTTTTAGCACGATACCGCTCACCAACAATCAGAGCGTGATTATTGTTAGTGCAGACTACCACCTCAAAAGGGCGGTTTGGCTGGGCGGTAAAATCTGGAAAGACAAGAAAACCATACAGGCTTATTCCGGACAAGACACTTGCGATAGAAATAGCGGCGGCTACTCACGCAAACTGGTTCGTGAAAGTTTGGCATGGGTTAAAGCCGTTATCACCCCCGAATAGGCTACATCGGAAATAGCAGAATTCAGGTAGAATACAGCTTGTTTCCGACCCTAGGCCGAGCACAATTCGATGATTTAGTCTGATAAGCTCTGCTACTGCTTATCTAATTGGCTCACGCAATCTAATTTAAACAAAGGCCGTCTGAAACTTTTTCAGACGGCCTCTAATACTTTATACAACCACGATAATATTAATTACCGATAACCATACATCGAACCTATGAATACAGATGACCGCTGGCAAATCCACCGCCTTCTCGCCCAAAATACCGACGAGCGCTTGCAATTATTACGCCGCACCCCGCAACAAATTATTTTAGTAGGCGCAGATGCCGACGAAAGCCGCCGCTTGCTGGCTGCCCGTTACCCTAAAGCGGTTTTCTCAGAATACGATCCGCGCGCCGATGCCTTAGAAACAGCTGCCGAAGCGCGTCAAACCGGTTTATGGCAAAAGTTAACCGGGAAAGCCGTTATCCAATATCAGCAAACGCCGACCGACCCTTTACCGACCGCCCAAGCCGATATGCTATGGTCGAATCTGGGGCTGATTCATGCCGACAAAGACCCGATACTGGTTTTGGAAAATTGGGCAAATGCATTAAAAACCGACGGCTTGCTGTTTTTCACCCATTTTGGTGTCGATACGCTGGTAGAACTTAGAGGCCGTCTGAATGCACAAGGTATCGGTGTTGAAGCCCCTATGTTGTTTGATATGCACGACTTGGGCGATATGCTGTTTCACCACGGCTTTTATGATCCGGTAATGGATACGGCCAAACTCGAATTGAGCTACCGCAGAGCCGAAACCTTTTGGCTGGATATGGAAACATTAGGTTTGTGGTCGTCATTGGTTTTTGAAGATCCCGCTGCCGCACGCAATGCCGTCGATGATTGGTTTGCCGCTGACAAACAACTCACGATTACCCTAGAAACGGTATACGGCCATGCGGTTAAAAAACAAATCCTGCCGCAAGGGGAAAGCCCGGTGCAGTTTTATCCGAAAAAACCGGCTTAAGCATGTTTTATTTAGACTGTTTATCGATAATGCCATTACAACCAAAATACTATTTTAAGCAAGCATCAGGCCGTCTGAAAGCAGCTTGATGTATAATAGCGGCCAATTTTCCATATCGTATAACCGCTTCGATAAAAATCCGGCAGCCTATCCCCCGTGCTGCCGAATATATTTTGAAACGCACCGATAACGGTGCACTGCTAATATTTTTTCGTCTATCTTCACAGGAATCCGACAAATATGATAAACACCATCGCCGCCCTTTCCCCCTTAGACGGCCGTTACGCCAAATCCGTAGAAACCTTACGTCCGATTTTCTCCGAATACGGCCTGATGAAAGCCCGTGTTACCGTCGAACTCAACTGGCTCAAAGCCTTGGCTGCCGAAACCAAAATCACCGAAGTTCCAGCCTTCAGCCAAGCAACCATTGACGAAATCGATCGTGTTATCCGTGAATTTTCCTTAGAAGACGCAGCGGCAGTAAAAGCCATCGAAGCCACCACCAATCACGATGTAAAAGCCATCGAATACTGGCTGAAAGAGCGCTTTGCCAATGTGCCCGAAGTAGCTGCCGTGGGCGAGTTTATCCACTTTGCCTGCACCAGCGAAGACATCAACAACCTTTCCCATGCGCTGATGCTGAAAGAAGCACGCGAAACCGTGCTGTTGCCGAAATTGGCTGAAATCACCGCCAAGCTCACCGAAATGGCACACCAATTCGCCGCCGTACCCATGATGAGCCGTACCCACGGCCAGCCGGCAACACCGACTACATTAGGTAAAGAAATCGCCAACGTGGTATACCGCCTGCAACGCCAAGTAGCGATTCTGAAAACCCAAGCGTTTTTAGGCAAAATCAATGGCGCCGTTGGCAACTACAACGCCCATATGGTCGCCTACCCCGATGTAGACTGGGAAGCGCATTGCCAAACATTTGTCGAACAATCGCTCGGCCTCACTTTTAATCCCTACACTATTCAAATCGAACCGCACGACTATATGGCCGAATTTTTCCAAGCCATCAGCCGCGTTAATACCATTCTTATCGACTTTAACCGCGATGTTTGGGGTTATATTTCTTTGGGCTATTTCAAACAAAAAGTCAAAGCCGGCGAAGTAGGCAGCTCTACCATGCCGCATAAAGTCAACCCGATTGACTTTGAAAACTCAGAAGGCAATCTGGGCATGGCCAATGCCGTATTGGGTTTCTTAGCGGAAAAACTACCCGTTTCACGCTGGCAGCGCGACCTGACCGACAGCACCGTATTGCGTAATATGGGCGTCGGTATCGGCTATACCATTTTAGGTTTAACCGCCCATTTACGCGGCCTGAACAAACTCGAAGCCAACCCTGCCGCATTGGCTGCCGATTTGGATGCCACTTGGGAATTACTGGCCGAACCGATTCAAACCGTGATGCGCCGCTACGGTGTTGCCAATCCGTATGAAAAACTGAAAGACCTGACACGCGGCAAAGACGGCATCACACCGGAAGTATTAAAAGTTTTCATCGAATCTTTAGAGATTCCGACCAAAGCCAAAACCGCCCTATTGGCACTGACTCCGGCGCTATATATCGGCAAAGCCGAAGCATTGGCTAACCGAATTTAATCTGCGGTTTTAAATCAAGATAAGAGGCCGTCTGAAAAAAACATTCAGACGGCCTCTTATCTTTAAAATACTCAAAACAACCATTGCGACACAATATAAATCACCAACCCCACCAAACCGCCGACAATTGTGCCGTTCATACGGATAAACTGTAAATCGCGGCCTACGCTTAATTCTAGTTTTTCCACCATCTGCGCACTGTCCCAACCTTTTACCTTATCCGACACAAAAACCGCCGCCTTATCCTTATAACGCATGACAAAATCACGCACCAGCAACGAAATACGAAGATCGGCACGGCGCATAAATTGCGGATAAGCCTGCGCTTGCGACAACATATGATCCAACAGCCGATTCAACTGCACCAGCCACAAAGAATCCGCCTTTTCGACATCAGCCGCCGTCCAGTTTTGCAAACCCTGCCAACTGCGCATCAGCATTTCACGCATGGCCGGCGATTGTGCTATCTGCATTTTTCCCTGTTCCAAACGCTTATGCCACAAGCGCGAATGGCTAAGTGAATGAACAACCTGATCATATTCTTCATTAAAAGCGGCACGGATACGGTGTTCGGGGGTTGCCAAAGCCGCTTCCAGATAGCTGTCGGCCCAATCCAAAGCCTTTTCCGATACCCAGCCATCTACCCTATCGACAATGGTTCCTTTCAATGAAGCTTTTAATTTTTCCCAAGTGCTCGGCGCATCGCTTTCGATTCGCGCCGCCCATTCGCGCAAATTTTCTTCCAATAGCGCACGGGTCTCCGGATCCTGCAACCAACGGCGCGCCTGCTTCAACATCGCCACAAACAAAGTTTCATGCATCCCCTGCGCTTTTAAGGCTTTCAGAATATTGGCCAGCGTTTTCCCTATCCGCTCGCCGCTATATTGCTCGGCCAGCAACATCCCGATAAACCGCGCCGCCTGCTCCGGCTTTGCCACATTAAGTACCGCCGGTAGCTGTTTGGCCAACCAAGGCAGCCACTGACTACGCGTTTTTTCCGCTGCCAGCCAATCCAATAATTTCCGGCTCGGTTCGGCCTGATAAACCCGCAAAGCAATCGGTTTACCCTGCAAAAAATTATGTTCGATAAACCGCCCCAATTCATCGGCAATACGGTGTTGATTACGCGGCAGAATCGCGGTATGCGGAATCGGTAGTCCCAGCGGGCGGCGGAACAATGCCGTAACGGCAAACCAATCGGCCAACGCCCCCACCATCGCAGCTTCTGCAAAAGCCTTCACATAACCCAACGCAGGGTATTGCCGGATATAAATCGCCGATACCACAAACAACACACAAGCCGCCAACAACAATCCGGTAGCCCAACGGCGGCTTTTTTGCAACCGCTTGCGGGCAATTTGGGTACGGACTTCGGTAGATAGCGTGTGCACGGCGGTTCTCCTTATTTTTATCTTTCACTGCCAATTATACCGCTTCATATTAAAAAAATATCTGCTTATTTTTTAAGCAAATTTATTTTTATGTTATAAATAATAGTATTAAGTATGTTATCCACAAACCATGCACATGAAAGCAAATCTTTTTTGTGGGTTGCTTGTTTATACTGCCTATTTTTTCAGCAATTTAAAATTCTCTTTATATTTCAAAGCGCATATTGATTTCTCCACAATATACACACAACATTATCAAAATTTTTCGTGGGGAAATTGAGTCACTTAAACAAATACGCAATTACGTTAACCAATATCCCTATTCCGGCAGCATCTCACCCATATATCATTTGGCCAATGTTTGAACATACTCGACGCACAAGTCTGAAAATATCTGCGCTTGAGGTGAAATACTACGCCCCGGGATGCTGAATATACCGATTTGCCGCGCCACAACAGGATCCAATAATGGCAGCCACACCAAGCTTTCATTATCGGAAGGAAAAGCCAATTTAGGTAATGTGGTAATGCCTAAACCATGTGTTAACAGTGAAAATAACGAAGTAATATTTTCAACTTTATATCTCGGCTGCTGGTTCAAACGATACGCAGGAGTAACATTCAATAGATTACACGTTCCGTTATAAATAAACGGCTCCCCCAGCAAATCTTGCCATACCACACCTTTCACATACCCTGCCAACCGGTGTTCCCGCGTACAAACAACGCCGACAGGGTCGGTTAATAAATGGCGGAATTCTATGCCATATTGTTGTGCAGTCGTCAGATTGCCCAAAGCAATATCTACCTCCCCCGCCAACAAACGGTTAGAAACACCGACGGAACTATCATCAATCAAATTGATTTCTATATTCGGATAGCGCTTGGAATATTCGGCAAGCACATTGGGGATAAGTTTGGTTACCAAAGAAGGTACACTGGCAATACGCACTTCACCCACCTGCCCTTTTGCTGCGGCAATCAAGTCCGCTTCAAACGCTTCATAAATACTGATGAACTGCTTGATTTTAAAAACACAAAACTGACCAAACGGTGTTAAAACAGCATTATTACCTTGTTCAAACAAACGTTGCCCTAGCGCCTCCTCCAACGTTTTTACCGAAGCGGAAAGCGTTGCTTGCGAACGGTTGGCCCTATTTGCCGCCGCCCGAAATCCGCCTTCTTCGACAACAAATAAAAAATGACGCAGCTGTTGTAATTTAATATTCATGATCTAGCCGACTCCTGCTTTAAATCCATTACTCACCATCCATTCACACAATCATTTCATCCAAGTGATGGATTTATTCTATCACCTGCCAAATATTATTTGTTAGGCCTATCGCTGACTTATTCGATACTATGCATTCAAACCAATAACCAATATCTGCCTGAGTAATTCGTTAGATTTATTCAAGAAAACAAATGAGAGAACAATAGGAGTAGACATGAATCCATTATCTTCAACACAAAAACAGCCGGTTCCAACTTCGCTATATGCATCTAAAGCACCCTTGGAATGGGCCGTAACCCATCAAGGCACGCTTTATACGGCCCAAATCCCAATTGATGAAAACGGTACCGTTGTCGGCGGAGGAATTGAAGCACAAGTTCGCCAAACACTACAAAATCTGAAACACACTCTGGAATGTGCAGGTGAAAATATGGATTCGGTTCTTCAGGTTTTAATTTATGTAACCGATAGGGAATATCTGCCGACAGTAAACAAAATTTATGCCGAATATTTTCAACCGCCCTACCCCAATCGTGCCGCCATGATTGTGGCAGGATTGGCGCGTGAGGAAATGTTGGTGGAATTAGTCGTATATGCCGCCGTCAAACCCACATCACCGGCATAGCAAATCATCATACACAATATTTTTTATTATTTTCGATAACCGATACAACACTTTTGATAAGACAGGATTTTTCATGAATATGCATTCCACTCATAACACCCTTTATATCAACGGCCAATGGCAGCAAGGCGAAAGCACAATAGCCAATATCAACCCTTCAGATACCAGCGACATTATCGGCCACTATGCCCAAGCTAGCACTGCTCAAGTCAAAGAAGCTATTGCAGCAGCCAAACAGGCGCAGCCCGAATGGGCACAAACGCCGATGGAACGTAAGCAGGCCATTCTACAAGCCATAGGTGACGAACTGATTGCCCGTTGCGATGAATTGGGTCGTTTGTTATCGCGAGAAGAAGGCAAACCTTTTGCCGAGGGTCGCGGTGAAGTTTATCGGTCGGGCCAATTTTTCCATTACTACGCCGCCGAAGTTTTACGCCAAATCGGCGACTTTGCCGACTCTGTCCGAACCGGTGTCAAGATAGAAGTAACACGCGAAGCTGTTGGTGTCGTTGCTATCATTTCCCCTTGGAATTTCCCAATGGCAACCGCCGTTTGGAAAATCGCTCCGGCTCTGGCCTACGGCAATAGCATTATTTGGAAGCCGGCCAATCTTACACCGGCCAGTGCGGTTGCCCTTGCCGAGATTCTACACCGACACGGTATTCCCGCCGGAGTCTTCAATCTCGTTTTGGGTAGCGGAAGTCATGTCGGGGATACCCTCATCCACTCAACTGAAATTGACGCCGTAAGCTTTACCGGCTCTGTAGATGTCGGACGTAAAATTGCCGCAGCAACCGCACCGAATTTTGTCCGATGCCAGCTTGAAATGGGTAGTAAAAATGCGTTGGTCGTCGCTCATGACGCCGATCTGGATATTGCCGTTGAAGCAACGATTGCCGGTTCGTTTTCCGGCGCCGGTCAGAAATGTACCGCTTCCTCGCGGCTCATTGTGATGGATAGTGTTTATGACGAATATCTAGAAAAACTGATCGCCCGTATGAAAACCCTTAAAGTCGGACATGCCCTGGAGGATGGTGTTTTTATGGGACCTGTAGTGGATGAAAAACAATTGACTGCTAATTTGGACTGGGTCGAAAAAGCCAAAAAACTCGGCGCAGAAGTAGCGTTTGGCGGAAACCGGTTGGATATGCCGCACAATGGCTACTATATGGCACCCACATTACTAACCGGCACGCAAAACGATTGGGAAATCAATCAAGAAGAAGTATTTGCACCGCTTGCATGCGTTATCCGTATTCAAGACAGTATCGAAGAAGCCATAGCATTAACGAATGCGACACGCTTCGGCCTTACCGGCGGCATTATTACTCAAAGTCTCCGCTATAGCGCATTATTTAAAGAACAGGTACAAGCCGGCTGCGTTATGGTCAATTTACCCACTGCCGGTACGGATTACCATGTTCCTTTTGGCGGCCGTAAATCATCAAGCTTCGGCCCGCGTGAACAAGGGCAGTATGCCAAAGAGTTTTATACGATTGTCAAAACCGCGTATCAACGTGCTTATTGAACCAATTTCTCATAATTCGTAAACCGATTATTTGAAAAGGATAAATTATTATGTATCAACAACATGTTGTTATCGATGGTCTTCAATATAGCAAATGGAATCGTGACTATTTCATGATGCTTCACGCTAGTGGCATACATGCCGTGCATGTCACACTGGTTTATCATGAAGATGCCCGAACAACGCTCACCCGCTTCGCTGAATGGAATCTACTTTTTGAACAGCACTCAGATCTCATTATGCCTGTTTATAGTGCGGAAGATATTGAATCTGCTAAAGCCTCAGGGAAAGTAGGCATCTTCTTTGGCGCACAAAACTGCTCCCCGATAGATGATGAAATCGGCTTAATCGGTGTTATGCGCCGCCAAGGCTTATTAATTATGCAGCTAACGTATAACAACCAAAGTTTATTAGCTACCGGCTGTTATGAAAAACAAGATACGGGTATTACCCGCTTCGGTCGGCAAGCTATTGCCGAAATGAACCGCGTGGGCATGATTATCGATATGTCTCATAGTGCCGAAAAATCTACTTTAGAAGCCATTGAAATATCAGAGCGCCCCATTTGCATCAGTCATGCCAATCCTTTATTTGCCCATAAGGCTTTACGCAATAAATCCGATACCGTTATTAAAGCCTTAGCCGCCAAGGGGGGAATATTGGGTTTTAGTCTATACCCGTTTCATTTGCCTAACGGCAGCCAGTGCACCTTAGAAGATTTTTGCCAGATGGTTGCCCAAACAGCCGATCTTGTTGGTACGGACGCCTTAGCCATCGGTAGTGACTTATGTTTAAACCAACCGATATCCGTACTTGAATGGATGCGCAACGGGCGTTGGTCTAAGGTTATGGATTACGGCGAAGGTTCTTCTTCCAATGCTGGCTGGCCCGATTCTCTTCCCTGGTTCACTGGAAAATCAGGTATGGAAAATATCTATAACGGGTTAGTCAAAACAGGTTTTAACGAACAAGAAGCAGGAAAAATTATCGGTGGCAATTGGTTAGCGTTTTTGAGGCACTCTCTGCCTACCCGCCAGTAGATCGTTTTTTGTTTATTAATCTCTATCCGAATAGACCTGTATTACAGAAAATTAAACCATAACAATCCGAAAAAATGAAAACAACGAAAGAGAAATAGTGGAGCATAATCATGTCAGAAAAACAAACCAAACAGCCTGCCGGCTTCGGCAACGAAACCGCTTCTTCAGGCGGCCTAGGGCTTAAAAATCCTGCTTTTTGGTATAGCGGCGGTTTTATTATTCTTTTTGTATTAATGGCCGTATTCCAACAAGATACCTTATCCGAATATGTGAAAACCGGGTTTGACTGGTCGGTCAGTATTTTCGGCCCTTTATGGCAAATTCTACTATTGCTGACCTTTATTATCGGATTGGCCATCGCTTTCGCACGAACCGGCCGGGTCATTTTGGGCAATTTACCTGTTCCCGAAATGGACAGATTCAAATGGATGTCCATTCTATTTTGTACCTTACTGGCCGGAGGCGGGGTATTTTGGGCCGCTGCCGAGCCTATCGCCCATTTTGTTTCTGCACCGCCGATATACGATCAGACCAGCGACCCCCAGCAGATAGCCATCAACGCTTTGGCTCAGTCATTTATGCATTGGGGTTTTTTGGCATGGGCGATTGTGGGTAGTCTGACTTCGATTGTTATTATGTATTTGCACTATCAAAAGGGGCTTCCGCTCAAACCCCGCACACTGCTTTATCCCGTGTTTGGCGAGCGCGTTCTAACAGGACAGTTAGGTGCGGTTATTGATGCCTGCTGCATTATTGCCGTGGCTGCCGGCACCATCGGCCCGATTGGATTCTTGGGACTGCAGGTCAGTTATGCTCTGAATGCTTTATTCGGCATTCCCGATAACTTTACAACGCAGCTGATCATTGTTGTATTTGCAATCGTACTCTACACACTTTCCGCCATCAGCGGCTTAGATAAAGGCATGCAGCTATTAAGCCGTTTTAACGTGATATTGGCCTGCGGTTTGATGATCTATATTTTGGTTTTCGGCCCGACCGACTTTATTATCAACGGCTATATCCAAGGCATGGGAACCATGCTGAACAACTTTATCCCGATGGCCACATTCCGTGGCGATGAAGATTGGCTGAGCTGGTGGACGGTATTTTTCTGGGGTTGGTTCTTGGGTTATGGCCCCATGATGGCTATTTTTATTGCAAGAATCTCAAGAGGCCGCACAATCCGCGAGTTAATCATAACCGTCAGCATTATCGCACCAATCGTAACGTGTTTTTGGTTCACTATTGTAGGCGGTTCCGGCTTAGCCTTTGAAATTGCCAATGTCGGCAGTATCAGCAATGCGTTTGAAGGTTTTAACCTACCCGGCGCACTATTGGCCGTTACCAACCAATTACCGTTTCCCCTACTCATTTCCGTATTGTTTATTATTTTAACAACGATATTTATTGTCACAACCGGCGACTCGATGACCTATGCCATCAGTGTAGTGATTAGCGGCGAGGCCGAACCCAATTCGCTTATCCGTTCTTTCTGGGGCGTCATGATGGGGGTGACTGCTATCGTACTGATTTCGCTAGGATCCGGCGGTGTAACAGCCTTGCAATCCTTTATTGTGATCACCGCCGTGCCCGTATCGTTTATTTTACTGCCCTCTCTATGGAACGGCCCGCAAATTGCCAAGATTATGGCAAACGAACAGGATTTGTACCGCCCCAACCTGATAGAACAAAAATATCGGGAAAGCACCAAACCAACGGATTTAGAACCAACGGATTCAGAATAGGAGGGCTAAACAATGAACACAAACACATACCACGACAACAAAGTTGGCCGCAATTTAATCTTGCGTCTGCCCGAAGATGTGATGAAACCTGAAAGACTGGGGGCAATGCATCAAACCCGCTTGAGTTTTGCCCGTACGCTACTTCGTAAAATTACGGATGAAAAATGGACACTAAAACAAGATATATGGTCACTCTCACCTGAAGGATACGGCCATGCCGTTTACAAGCTCACCACACCGAGCCATGTTTACCATTTGGTTATCTTTTGTGATGAAATTGCGGATGAAGAACGCAACGACCGTGTTATCGCACAAAAATGGGATGTGACTTTTTGCCTGGTTTCCGGTGAAGTGGATGATACATTTATCGCCCGTTTAAAAAGCAGCGTGCCACTACAAGAAGCCGGGAGGCAGCCCAATAAAGTGCTTGTGCTGGCTAGGGCGAATAAAAGCGTTCGCGTTTTTGAACATATTATCGAGCGTTTGGCAGCCGGCGAACAACCCGATCCTCAAGTGCTTGCCCAAGTAGGCTACATTCTGCGTACAACCGCCGTTTATGGTAATGGTAAATTCGGTATTCAAGATTTTAAATCTTTGGAAAACAACCCCGACTTCAACCAATCATTCAGTGCGCAAATGTGTGCGGTTTATCTGCTTAAGCAGTTTAGCTTGGATTGGGTAGATTATTTGGCACGACAACGAGGCGGCAACAGAGCCGTGCCGCTGCATCCGAAACTACAACGCTATCTTGGTGTCGGCAATGCCACCGGTCTCGGCATGGCGCCCTACCTTATCAACCATCCCTGTATCGTAGATCAATGGTTGAGTATGCGGGAAAAAGCTTTGGCCACGGTATTGCGACACCCCATCCATCCTGAAAAATTAAACATATTTAAAAATCTTGTTGCCCGTGCCATTTTGCATTTACATGAAGTCGTCACCATTGACGAACTGCAGCAGCAACTGAATACGACAGCATCCGAAGAATTGAAAACCATAGTCAATATGCCCATCGAACACGATACATGGCGGGCGTTTTTACAAAGCTGCGCGCATTTAAGTTTTGAAGCTCAAGAGATAATTATTTCTTGTTTGATGGAATTATATCCGGAAGAAACCGATCAATTTGCCTACTCCATGAATGCAGACACCACGATGGATCTGCCTCAAGGAAAACCATTAGCCGATTTACTCTCACTATTGGAAAAACGCTATCAATGGGCGATTCAAACCGACTTTGAAAACCCTGATAACATTTATTGGTTTTGGTACCGCTCGGAAGATAAAGAGGAACCCCGATTAGGCATACGAAATCAAGATACGGGGGTAGAGAAAGAACTGCCATTAGATATCGGCCGGCAAGTTAACCGCTTATATAGGGCCGTCAAACAAAACGATCCGAAACAAACGATTGCTTCCTTTATCTTAAACAATCCTAAATTCCGTTCGATAGCACGACGTGTTTGGACAATGGGACATAAACCCATGGGTGATATCCAAATGAATGTTTTGCAAAAAAACGTCCTGCCCATACACCTTTTACGCTGCAAGCTTTCTATGTTCGGAGCAACCAAATTTGATCCGCGTTCCGATCGATGGGTACGGGTCACCTTATTTCAAGGCGCACCATTATTTCACCATATCAATGCCGATGAATGGCTGTTCCCATTACTGCCCACCACGGCCGAACTCAAACAGGGAGCATCATCATGATTGTTTCTCATAATGAAATTATTACTTTGGTTCAAAAAGCATTTTTAAGCATGAACCGTGAATGCGGAGAAGCCGACCTAGTTGCCAATACCGTAGCAGAGCTTCAGATGGCCGGATTCGGCGGTATCCACCATTTTAATAATGCGAGCGATTATTTTCTCAACGAACAAGACCAACCACTATCCATCATAGATAGCGAAGCCATTGAAAATATGGCGGAACCCATTAAGCATAACGATAGTGGCAACGCCCCAACCCATACCATTGCATTTGACTGTCATGGCAATAGTATTACTTACTATCTACCGGCAATATTGGATTATGCTTTAGAACAAATGGCAACTTCCCCCAAACTAACCCTGAAGCTAACCAACTGCCATAACCGCTGGTTGGCCTACGGGGAACTGGTTAAGTTGGCAGCAAAAGGCATTGCCTGTTCTGCCCGATGGAATAATGGTTCCGATCCCAAACATATCCTTTTTATCCTTAACCTCGGCCACAGCTACCCCGAAGTGTATTTTTTTGATCAAACCCTAAGGGAATATCATGATACTCAAAATATGACTATTGAACTTTCAACAGATAATTTTATCTTGCAAGAACATAATCAAGGCTACGTTAAACACATTGGCGCAGATAATATTATCGACCTCCATCAGAAATCTTGGCAGTACGGCATTGAAGTGGATGAGAAAGAATGGGAAAAACTCAAACAAACGGCTGCCCGTATTTTAGTAGAGGAAAGTGAAAACTCTATGAGAGGTGCCGGCGGTATTTAGTGAATCTTAGAAATATTATGATGATTGCCGACAACCTCATCGAAGACGGCTACCCGATAAAACCGATAAGTCTGAAATGCTTATCGGTTTTTATTAATAATATGATATAAGAAGTATTATTCAAACCGATACAACTGCCATTATGACAACATCTATTTTATTGCTTCACGGCCTCTATACCGGCAATTGGATTATGCAGCCGCTTGCTTTCCGGTTGAAGCAGCAAGGATTTACAACGCATCTATTCGGCTATCGCAGCACTCGGCAAACATTACCCGAACATGCCGCGGCATTAGCTCATGAGCTGGAGCGGTTGTATGATAACAAAATCGATAGGTTACACTTTGTCGCCCATAGTTTGGGCGGTTTGGTTTTGCGTCATCTTGCGGCGATGCGGCCTGATTTGATAAAAGGCAGAATCGTGACCATAGGCACGCCGCATCAAGGGAGTGCCGTAGCCGGACGTTTATATCATTCGGCATTATTATCCCGTGTTTTAGGGCAAACTTACCGCCATGCGCTAGACGGCAAGCTGCCCGCTTTGCCGCAAGGCATAGAATTGGGCAGCCTCGCAGGCAATCATGGCGTAGGGTTGGGGAAAATATTTCATATCGCCGGATGTAACGACGGCACGGTCGCAGTGGAAGAAACATATTGCAACGGCATGCAGGATCATATTGTATTGCCGGTAACGCATACAGGTATGTTATTTAATCAGGATGTTGCAAACCAAATATCGGTATTTTTACATTACGGCCATTTTATCCGTCCTCAAAATAATCAATAAATAAAAAGCCGTCTGAAAAATTTTCAGACGGCCTTTATTCATCACTAACGATTCAAAACCAAATTAATCAAAAACCAGCTCATCACCTTGGGCGCGTACATGAATAACGCTTTCCGGCGGATATTTGCTTTCCAACAATGCCATCGCAAGCGGGTTTTCAATGTCGGACTGAATCGCACGTTTGAGCGGACGGGCACCGTAAATCGGGTCGAACCCGGCTTTGGCCACCAAATCCAATGCACTGTCTTCCACTTCCAAATGTAGGCTTTGTGCGGCCAAGCGTTTTTCCAAGCTTTGCAGTTGGATTTTGGCAATGGTGCGGATATGTGCCTGATCCAAACCGTGGAATACCACCACTTCGTCGATACGGTTAATCATTTCCGGACGGAAGTGTTCTTTCACATCTTCCATCACCACTTCTTTCACCGCATCGTAATCCGACGTACCCATGCTTTGGATATGCTGGCTACCAATATTGGATGTCATCACAACCACGGTGTTTTTAAAGTCTACCGTACGGCCTTGTCCGTCGGTTAAGCGGCCGTCATCCAATACTTGCAATAAGATATTGAACACATCGGGATGCGCTTTTTCCACCTCGTCGAGCAAAATCACGCTATACGGTTTGCGGCGGACTTGTTCGGTCAGATAACCGCCCTCTTCATAGCCGACATAGCCCGGAGGCGCACCGATTAATCGGGCAACGGCATGTTTTTCCATATATTCCGACATATCAATGCGGATTAAATGGTCTTCACTGTCAAACAGGAAGTTTGCCAATGCTTTACACAATTCGGTTTTACCCACCCCGGTCGGGCCTAAGAACAGGAAGCTGCCGTAAGGTTTGTTGGGGTCGGCCAAACCGGAACGCGAACGGCGGATGGCATTGGAAACGGCACCTACCGCTTCGTCTTGTCCGACTACGCGGTTATGCAGCACCTCTTCCATTTTCAGCAGTTTTTCCCGTTCGCCTTCCATCATTTTGCTCACCGGAATACCGGTCATGCGGGAAACGATTTCCGCTACTTCGTCTGCGCCTACTTTGGTACGGAACAATTTATTAACCTGTTGCACTTCGGGGTTGTTTTCCACCGATGCCAACTGTTGGGTCAGCTTCGGCAATTCGCCATATTCCAACTCGGAAGCACGGGCAAAATCACCCTGCCGTTTGGCCTGCTCGATTTTAACTTTCACATCGTCGATTTGTTTTTTAATATCGGCCGTGCCGGCAGATGCGGCTTTTTCGGCTTTCCAGATTTCGTCCAAATCGGCATATTCTTTTTCCAACTCGGTAATTTCTTCGTCGATTAATTCCAAGCGTTTTTTGCTGGCATCGTCGCTTTCTTTCTCAACGTGCATTCTTTCCATTTTGAGTTGGATAATGCGGCGGTCGAGTTTGTCCATTTTTTCCGGTTTGCTGTCGAGCTCCATTTTGATACGGCTGGCGGCTTCGTCAATCAAATCGATGGCTTTATCGGGTAAAAAGCGGTCGGTAATATAACGGTTGCTCAATTCGGCAGCCGCCACAATCGCCGGGTCGGTAATGTCGATACCGTGATGGATTTCATAGCGTTCCTGCAAACCGCGCAAAATGGCAATGGTATCTTCCACACTCGGCTCGCCCACCATCACTTTTTGGAAACGGCGCTCCAAAGCGGCATCTTTTTCGATGTATTGGCGGTATTCGTCTAGAGTCGTGGCACCTAAGCAGTGCAATTCGCCGCGTGCCAATGCGGGTTTGAGCATATTGCCCGCATCCATCGCACCGTCAGTTTTACCCGCGCCAACCAAGGTATGGATTTCATCAATAAAAATCAGGGTATTGCCGTCGTCTTTGGCCAAATCGTTCAAAACACCTTTCAAGCGTTCTTCAAATTCGCCACGGTATTTGGCACCGGCAATCAACGCGGCCAAATCCAACACCAGCAGGCGTTTGTTGCGCAGCGAATCAGGCACTTCACCATCTACGATACGTTGTGCCAAGCCTTCTACAATAGCGGTTTTACCGACACCGGGCTCACCGATTAACACCGGATTGTTTTTGGTACGGCGTTGCAATACCTGAATGGCACGGCGGATTTCATCATCGCGGCCGATAACCGGATCCAGTTTGCCTTCACGGGCACGTTGGGTTAAATCCAATGTATATTTTTTCAAGGCATCGCGTTGGTCTTCGGCATTTTGGCTGTCTACCGCCGCACCACCGCGCACCGCGTCAATGGCGGCGTTGATATTTTGTTCGGTTGCACCGGCGTTTTTCAGAATTTTTCCGGTTGCATCATTTTGCTGTACCAACGCCAGCGGAAACAGTTCGCTGGCAATATAGGCATCGCCGCGTTTGGTAGCAGCTTTATCCATCAGGTTCAACACGGCCTGTAATTCGCGACTGGGCAGGATTTCGCCTCCGTTGCCGGATACTTTCGGCAGGCTGTTGAGCGATTGATCCAGCTGTTGTTTTACTTGCGGTACATTAATACCGGCATGGGCAAGCATGGCAGCCGTACCGCCGTCGTTATCGAGCAATGCTTTTAAAACATGACCGGCTTCAAGATAGCCGTTGTCGGCAGCCAAAGCCAAACTTTGGGCATCGGCCAATGCTTGTTGGAATTTTGCTGTCAGTTTGTCAAATCTCATATTTATGCTTTCTTAATATAATGGGAAGTTTTATTGTTTCCTTCAGATAACAGCCATATGGGTCTGCCTGTGGGTAAGTCAATATAGAAAGCCGATATTTTATTAAAATATAATATAACCGATTGAATTAAAATAAAACCTAATTGTGGATAAGTTTTAAAAGCAAAATCGGCCATATCGGATAACATTATGATTAGGTCGTCTGAAAGCCAGAATCGGCAACGTGTTTGATGTATAATCATCCGCTTCTTAATCAATATTACCCGTTTTCAGACGGCCGTCTGAAACCTCTATACCGCATACAGAAAGCAGTGATATGAATAAAAAACGTGTTTTAACCGGCGTCACCACTACCGGCATTCCGCATTTGGGCAATTATGTCGGCGCCATCCGCCCCGCCATTACCGCTTCTCACTTACCCGATACCGAATCATTTTTGTTTTTGGCCGATTATCACGGCATTATCAAATGCCACGATCCCGAAATTATCCACGAATCCACCCGCGCCATCGCCGCCACCTGGCTGGCCTGCGGTTTAGACCCTGAAAAAACCACGTTTTACCGCCAAAGCGATATTCCCGAAATTATGGAATTAAACTGGATTCTGACCTGTATCACCGCCAAAGGGCTGATGAACCGTGCCCATGCCTATAAAGCAGCCGTGCAAGATAATCTCGATAAAGGCCAGGAAGACCAAGACCACCAAATCGAAATGGGCTTATACAGCTATCCGATTTTGATGACAGCCGATATTTTGATGTTTAAAGCCCAAGAAGTGCCCGTAGGCCGCGACCAAATCCAACACGTTGAGATGGCGCGCGATATTGCCGGCCGCTTCAATCACCGCTTTAAAGAAATCTTTACCCTGCCCGAAGTGAAAATTGATGACAATGTAGAATTATTGGTCGGCTTGGACGGCAGAAAAATGTCGAAAAGTTACGGCAACACCATTCCGCTGTTTGATACGGACAAAAAAACCCAAAAAGCCGTGAACAAAATCATCACCAACCTCAAAGAGCCGGGCGAACCGAAACAACCGGACGAAAGCCCCTTGTTTGAAATTTACAAAGCCTTTGCCACGCCGTCTGAAACCGCCGAATTCACGCAAATGCTGGCAGACGGCTTGGCTTGGGGCGAAGCCAAAAAATTACTGGCCGCAAAAATCAATGCCGAATTAGCCGAACCGCGCGAACGCTATGCCGAATTAAACGCACACCCTGAAAAAATCGAAGCGGTTTTACAAGCAGGCGCACAAAAAGCCCGCAAAGAAGCGCGTATATTGCTCGACCAAGCGCGTGATGCCGTCGGGATTCGTGCATTGAAATAAAGGCCATCGCCATAAAATAACAGGCCGTCTGAAATCATTATTCAGACGGCCTGTTATTTTATATCACGGATAATATTAATTAAAAAACGTATGCGCCCCGACAAACCTTTTCGCAAAATAGGGATTAGACATTTTTTCCGTGCGAATCACCCCTTTGCTTGAAGGCGCATGAATAAATTCGCCATTGCCGATATACAACCCCACATGCGAATACTTACTCGAACCGCCGGTATTAAAAAATACCAAATCACCCGTTTTCAGACGGCTCGGGTCAATCCGGCGCGAAGCCGCCGCCATATCACGCGCCGTACGCGGCAGCGACACACCCAATGCGTTTTGATAAACAAATTGAATCATGCCGCTGCAATCAAAACCTGTCGCAGTATCCGAGCCGCCATAACGATACGGCGTGCCAATCAAGCTCATTCCGTGCAACATCAATTCTTGTGCCGCCTGATCGCGGTCAATATGGGTAATATGCACTTGCGAAGCAGAAGAACGCGCCACCTGCTTGGGTTTACTGCTCACTTCCGCCCTATGCTTGGGCGTACTACCGCAAGCGGCCAGTAAAAAAGGCACGCATAATAACAGTATTTTTTTTGATGTATTCATCATCGTCACCTACATCATAATGGGCATAAGATGGTTTTATTTTAAGCAATCACCCGACAGTTGCAAAGACGCCTTTATCAAAATATGCTTGACCAATAAAGCCTGACTCATTCTGATTAAGCGCCGTAAATTCATGTAAATCAAACTGGCTTTATGAGCTATCAGCCTTATATTTATAACGATAAAGAATTTAGAAAGAATTTTTGTTTATATAAATTTCTATTATTAATACTATTAGAACTATAAATTATGCAAATTTAGATTTCGGGCTAGAATAACAGCACTGATTTCTAATCATTCCTTATCTATCTTTTTATACCGTTTGTTTAATATACTAAAAGGAGTATCAAAATGGCTTTTGAAGACCGCACCGGACAAAAAGTCCCCAATGTCGTATTCCACACTCGCGTAGGCGATTCTTGGAAAGATGTATCTACTGATGACTTGTTCAAAGGTAAAAAAGTTATCGTATTCTCTTTGCCCGGCGCTTTCACACCGACCTGCTCCTCATCTCACTTGCCACGCTATAACGAATTGGCTAAAGCATTCAAACAAAACGGTATCGACAGCATTTTGTGCGTGTCTGTAAACGATACTTTCGTAATGAATGCATGGGCCGCAGAAGAAGAATCTGAAAACATTATTATGGTTCCGGATGGTAACGGCGAATTCACCAAAGGCATGGGCATGTTGGTTGAAAAAGACGATTTAGGTTTCGGCCAACGTTCTTGGCGTTATTCTATGGTGGTGAACGACGGCACCATCGAAAAAATGTTTATCGAGCCGGAAAAAGAAGGCGACCCCTTTGAAGTTTCCGATGCCGACACCATGCTGAAATATCTTGCTCCGAACTGGAAAGCTCAAGAATCTGTTGCCATCTTTACCAAACCCGGCTGCCCATTCTGCAGCAAAGCCAAAAAATTGTTGGAAAGCAAAGGCTTGGCTTACGAAGAAATTGTATTGGGTAAAGATGCCAGCATCGTATCCGTACGCGCAATTACCGGTAAAACATCTGCACCGCAAGTATTTATCGGTGGTAAATATATCGGCGGCAGCGAAGATTTAGAAGCTTACTTAGCCTAATCCGCTTTTATATCTAATCAGGTTGGCCAGCCAGCCTGATAATTGAAGCAATGCTGATAGACAACACTGCTTCTTTATTCAAGCGTGTCGTTATGATTTCATTTCATAATGGCACGTTTGGATTATTTACTATTTAAAAATGCTGATTTCAGAAAACTATCCATACCCATAAACAGTTATCTTATGAAAGCCGTATCCCCTTTAAAATTATTCTGTTTTCATAAGATTGAATTGGTTTAACCCTCTTTTCAGTATCAAGATTTAAAAAATAGCAGCCGCAAACGGCTTTCCCACATAAAAGGAAATAATATGAAACAAATTCAAGCTGACGTTGTCGTTATCGGCGGCGGAACTGCCGGCATGGGCGCATTCCGTAGCGCACTGAAACATACAGATAATGTTTATCTGATTGAAAACAACGTATTCGGTACAACTTGTGCCCGCGTCGGCTGTATGCCGTCCAAACTGCTGATTGCCGCCGCAGAAGCACGCCATCACGCTTTGCACACCGATCCGTTCGGCATCCATTTGGATAAAGACAGCGTAAATGTGAACGGTGAAGAAGTCATGAATCGGGTAAAATCCGAACGCGACCGTTTTGTCGGTTTTGTTTTGGAAGATGTAGAAGCATGGCCTGAAGAAAAACGCATTATGGGCTCGGCTAAATTTGTCGACGAACACACCATCCAAGTTGACGATCACACCCTCATCAAAGCAGACCGCATTGTGATTGCTACCGGTTCACATCCTGTTGTATTACCCGGCTGGCGAACCGAGCTGGGCGACAAACTCATTGTTAACGATGATGTTTTCTCATGGGACACCCTGCCGGAAAGCGTTGCCGTTTTCGGCCCCGGTGTCATCGGTTTGGAATTAGGCCAGGCTTTACACCGCTTGGGCGTGAACGTAGAAATCTTCGCTGCCGGCCATAGAATTGCCGCCATTAATGATCCTGTCGTTTCAGAAGAAGCCACCCGCATTTTCAGCGAAGAAATACCGTTGCACTTAGATTGCAGCACCGAAATCACACTCAACGAACAAGGTAAAGTAGAAGTAAACTGGAATAGTAAAGACGGATCGCGCGGTGTATACGTTGCCGATTATCTATTGGCCGCCATCGGCCGCCATCCGAATGTAGATAAACTCGGCTTGGAAAACCTTGATATCGAATTAGATAACAAAGGCGTACCGAAAGCCCATCCGCTGACCATGCAAACCAGCATTCCCCATATTTTTATTGCCGGCGACGCATCCAACCAAATACCGCTGCTACATGAAGCCAGTGATCAGGGCAAAATTGCCGGTGATAATGCCGGCCTTTACCCCAATATTGAAAACGGTTTGCGCCGCAGCCCGATGGGTGTGGTCTTTACCAATCCGCAAATCGCCTTTGTCGGCTTAAAATATAATCAGGTTATGGAGCGCTTTAAAAATCCCGAATGCTTGGTTATCGGCGAAGTTTCCTTCAGAAATCAGGGGCGTAGCCGTGTGATGTTGGTCAATAAAGGCCACATGCGCATTTATGCCGAACAAGGTACCGGTTTGTTTGTCGGTGCGGAAATGGTCGGCCCGGCTGTCGAACACTTGGCACACTTGTTAGCATGGGCACACCAACAAAAAATGACCATTCCGCAAATGCTGGATATGCCGTTCTACCATCCCGTTATCGAAGAAGGTTTACGCACCGCATTGCGTGATGTCAACAAACAGCTCAGACTCGGCCTACAAAGCGACGAATGTTCCGAATGCCCGGGTGTATAAAACATAATCTATAATGATCAAAGCCGTCTGAAACTTTTCAGACGGCTTTGTTTTTTATTACGGTTTAATATGATTCAGACGGCCTCGATGACTGTTTAAACAAAAGTTTAAACCCCGCGTAATAAATCGTTCACGCTGGTTTTCGAGCGGGTTTGCGCATCTACTTTTTTCACAATCACCGCGCAATACAGGCTGTATTTACCATCGGCAGACGGCAGGTTGCCCGATACCACCACCGAACCGGCAGGTACGCGGCCATAATGGATTTCGCCGGTTTCACGGTCGTAGATTTTGGTTGATTGGCCGATATACACCCCCATAGAAATCACACTGCCCTCTTCGACAATCACCCCTTCCACGATTTCAGAGCGGGCGCCGATAAAGCAGTTGTCTTCAATAATGGTCGGGTTGGCTTGCAACGGTTCCAACACCCCGCCAATACCCACACCACCGCTCAAATGAACGTTTTTACCGATTTGCGCACAAGAGCCGACGGTTGCCCAAGTATCCACCATCGCACCTTCATCCACATAAGCACCGATATTCACATAAGACGGCATCAGCACCACATTTTTCGCGACGAAGCTACCACGGCGGGCAACGGCACCGGGAACGGCGCGGAAACCGGCAGATTTAAAGGTTTGTTCGTCCCAATCGGCGAATTTGGTCGGCACTTTATCGAAATATTTATTCACACCGTCGTCCGATACACCGTTGTCTTGAATACGGAATGACAACAATACGGCTTTTTTCGCCCATTCGTTGACTTGCCATTGACCGACACCTAGGCGTTCGGCAACGCGCAATGCGCCCGAATCCAACTGACGCAGGGTTTCCTCTACCGCTTCTTTTACTTCGGGCGTTACCGTTGCCGGGCTGATTTCCGCACGGTTTTCAAACGCTGTTTCGATAATATTTTGTAATGACATGTTTTCTTTCCTAAAAAGGCTCTAATTAATCGGGCGTAGGCCGTCTGAAACCCTATTATGCTTTCAGACGGCCTATTCAAACGGGATTCTTTTTAAATCAGTTAAAAACGGCAAAAGGCTGGCATATATAGATAAAAATAACACTTTATGCTAAAAACATAAACCTCGGCTTTAAAACGATTTCGTGCTATTTTAACTGAAAATACGCCGATAGCCATGATTCCCTGATATCAGGCCGTCTGAAAACATTTTCAGACGGCCTATGGCAATGACTTGATTGCCGCTTCAAACCGTTACACGGCTTTGATTTTATAAGCCTAAAGCATCGGCGTGAAACTCAATATGCGCATCAATAAAGCTGCCGACGAAAAAGTAACTATGATCATAGCCTTTGCGCATACTGAATTGCACATTGAAACCTTTGCCACGGGCGGCATTGATAAACGCTTCCGGCCGCAATTCTTGATAATATTCATCGCTATCGCCCTGATCCACCCATATCGGCAAGGTCTGCGTAGCATTTTTAACCAACTCGGTGCTGTCGTATGGCAACCAAGCACTGCGATCTTCACCCAAATAAGCGGTTAATGCTTTTTGCCATAACGGTGTTTCCGAAGGATTCGCTATCGGGGCAAAAGCAGAAACGGAAGCATAACGGCCCGGATTTTTCAAGGCGATCATTAACGCACCATGCCCGCCCATGCTATGGCCGGCAATACTGCGCTTATCTGTTACCGGAAAATGGCTTTCCACCAATTCAGGCAATTCGTGCACAATATAATCATACATCTGATAATGCTTCGCCCACGGCATTTCGGTGGCATTCACATAAAAGCCGGCACCCAATCCCACGCCCAGCTCATCACGGTCGGCCACCCCTTCGCCACGCGGCGAAGTATCCGCCATCACCAATGCCATGCCCCATTGTGCGGCAAAACGTTGCGCCCCGGCTTTCAAAGTAAAGTTTTCATCGGTTGCGGTAATACCGGAAAGCCAATACAAAACCGGCACTTTATAGCCTTGCAAAGCCATCGGCGGCAAATAAATGCTGAAGGTCATTTCGCAATTATTGGTTTTGGAAGCATGCCGATAACGCTCTTGATGGCCGTTAAACATTTTGTGACGCTCTATTAAAGTTAATTCGCTCATACTTATCCTCAATATTCTTGATAAAAATATAACGTGGAACAGCTGCCTTTTTGTATCTTAACAAGCAAACATAACGTGCTACCGATTATTTTTTTTCATCTGTTTTATAAATTAAAAACCGCTCAAAGGCCATCATTCTTTTGAATATTTTATATTTTTTGACATTCTTTAGAGTAAACAATCAAGGTTATAAAAATATTATTGTATCCATATAGTAAACAGTTCTTTTCGTATTGGCTGCTTTTTCACCGCTTCGGGCACTCGTATAATTCACCCATCGCTTGAGAAGCCAACAAGTCCTAATAACAAAATAAGGAACATCATCATGCAAACAGTTTACCACGCAGCAGGTTCACGCGGTTTTGCTAACCATGGCTGGTTAAAAAGCGCACATACTTTCAGCTTTGCTAATTATTATAACCCCGAGCGTATGGGTTTCGGTGTGCTGCGCGTTATCAATGACGACTTTGTAGAAGCCGGTATGGGTTTCGGTACCCACCCCCATCGCGATATGGAAATTATTTCCGTACCCCTAAGCGGCGACTTGGCCCACAAAGACAGCATGGGCAACGGCAGCATTATTAGAAACGGCGATGTGCAGGCGATGTCTGCCGGAACAGGCGTTGTTCATAGCGAAATGAACGCAAACCACGACCAAGCCGTAAAATTTTTACAAATTTGGGTATTGCCACGCAAAAACCGTGTGAAACCGCGCTATCAGCAAGTGAATATTGCAACGGAAGCCAAGCCCAACGATTTCCAACAAATCGTATCCCCGAATATGGATGACGACGGTGTTTGGATTCACCAAAACGCATGGTTCTCGCTGGCTAAGTTTTCAGACGGCAATAAAAAACATTACAACGTCAAACGTGCAGGTAACGGTGTTTATGCGTTTGTAATCAAAGGCAAAGCCAAAGTCGGCGGGATTGAACTCAACGAACGCGACGGTTTGGGTTTATGGGAAACCGACGGGTTCGATGTAGAAGCCCTAGGCGATGCCGAAATCCTGTTGATGGATGTGCCGATGGATATCGAAGCCAATATCAACCAACGCCATTAAGAAAAAGAAAGATTTTTAGTTTAGTTTTTTTGAAGTTTTAAAGTTTAAGTAGTACCACAAGCCCGAAAGTAAGAACTTTGCCCCGTATACATTTACCCGCCTGGCGGATAAATGACAACGGGGCATCTTTTTATCTGCAAAATCCATCACCACAACCGAAAGCAGTATTATCCGATATCGCTTTAAATCTTTCAGACGGCCTAAAACCTTGTTTTACGACAAAACAAATTCCACCGCTGCCAAAGCATGAATCTGAGCACTGTCGAAAACCGGCAACGGGCATTCCTGCGGTGACAACAGCAACCCGATTTCCGTACAACCGAATATAATACCTTGCGCCCCCTGCTCCGCCAGCCATTCCATCACGCCGAGATAATAAGCTTTGGCAGAATCGGTAAAACGGTTCAGGCACAATTCTTCAAAAATAATCCGATGGATTTCTTCTTGATCCGGTTCGGAAGGCACTATGGTTTCTATGCCCGATGCCTTAGCACGTTCAATATAAAAATCATCGTTCATTGTAAAACGCGTTCCCAACAGGCCGACCTTATTCAAACCCTGCCGTTTAACTGCTTCGGCGGTCACATCAACCACATGAATCAAAGGAATATCCACCGCCTGCTCAATAGCAGAAGCGACTTTGTGCATGGTATTGGTTGCCAATACCACAGCTTGCGCCCCCATTGCAGCCAACTTAACTGCGGCAGCGGCCAACACTTCGCCCGCCTGCCGCCAATCCTCTGCCCGTTGCATGGCGGCAATGGTTTCAAAATCAATGCTGTATAGCAATATTTCGGCACTATGATTGCCACCCAAACGGCGGTTCACTTCGCGGTTGATAATGTGGTAATAAGAAACGGTGCTCTCAGGGCTCATGCCGCCAATCATGCCTAAGGTTTTCATATAGTTCCCTTTTATAAAGATAAAAAAAGCGGCGTCACAAGCCATAAAAACTTTTGGCCGTCTGAAACGGTTATTCCTGCTCGTCTTCCGCTTCGGTGCTCAAATAGCTGCTTTGTTTCAACGCATGTAGAAATTCGGCGGTATAAAGTTTGCGCTCGGTCGCTTTCAATTGTGCCCAGCGGGTTTTTTCTTCAAAACGGTTAATCACTTCGTTGGTAGAAAGGTGCACATAATGCAGCATATCTTCAATGGTATCGTGTTCTTCCATACCGCCGAATTCGATATTGCCGTTGTCGCGCACATAAACGTTCACCGAATCGGTATCGCCGAACAGATTATGCATATCGCCGAGAATTTCCTGATAAGCCCCCACCATAAACACACCGAGCATATACGGTTCGCCGGAGTTCAAGGCATGCACGCGCATGCTGGATTCTATACTCTGCTGGTCAACATATTGGCTGATTTTGCCGTCGGAATCACAGGTCAAGTCTTGCAAAACCGCACGGCGGGTCGGGCGTTCGTCCAAACGGTGTAGCGGCATAATCGGCAATACCTGCCCGATCGCCCATGTATCCGGCAAGCTTTGGAACACGGAAAAATTGCAGAAATATTTGTCGGCCAGTTTGTCGTTTAAATCATCATAAACCTGACGCTGCGAACGCCTACCCGCCTGCAATTGCGTTTTCAGACGGCGGCACAATACCGCATGAAGCTGTTCGGCCAGTGCTTTTTCTTTTAACGGCACTTTGCCTTCCAGATAAAGCTCGGTTACTTCGGTGAGGTAATGGCCGATACGGTAATAGGTTTCGGTAACCATTTCGCTGTCGTTAATATCCAAATAGGCAATCAGCTTTTGCGTAGCAAACGAAAGCGTTTCAGGGTCGGCAATATCGGGAATCTGTTCGGGCAGGGTTTCCACATCGGTCACATTCATCACCAAAACCGCATGGTGTGCCGTCATAGCGCGGCCCGATTCCGAAAAGATATGCGGATGCGGCACATTGTGGGTATTACAATATTCGGCCAACATCGACACAATCACATGCGAATATTCGCCTATATCATAATTAATCGAGCTGGCATTGCGCGAGTGGGTACCGTCGTAATCAACGCCCAAACCGCCGCCCACGTCCACATATTCAATCGGCAGCCCTAAGCTGCGCAACTCGGCAAAATAACGCACGGCTTCTTTAAAGCCTATACGGTAGTCGGCAATATTGGAAATTTGCGAACCCATATGGAAATGCATTAATTTAACCGTATCGCCCAAACCGGCAGCGGTCAGTTTTTCAACTGCCGAAATCAATTGTGCGGCCGATAAACCGAATTTGCCTTTCTCACCGCCGGTATCCGCCCACTTACTCGAAGACAGCGACGACAACCGCACACGCAGGCCGATATTGGCACGGATACCGAGATTGCGCGATTCTTCAATCACCAAATCCACTTCGGATTCTTTTTCAATCACGATAAACACCTGATGGCCGAGTCGCTGGCCAATCAGCGCCAAACGGATAAAGTCGCGGTCTTTATAGCCGTTGCACACAATCGTGCCGTTTTTAGGTGCAAACGCCAGCACAATCATCAGTTCGGGCTTGGAACCGGCTTCTAAGCCAATAGATACCTGTTCGTTTTTCGGCACGATAATATTTTTAACCACCGATTCCTGTTGGTTCACCTTAATCGGATAAATCGCCGTATAACGCCCCTGATATTCGTTTTTACGGATAGAGCGGTTAAACGCCGCACACAAACGCGCCACACGGTCTTGCAAGATATCTGGGAAGCGAAACAGCATCGGCAAATCCTGCCCGCGTTCGTTCAGTTGCGATACCAAATCATATAAATCCACTTCCACCGGGCTATTGTCATTGGGTCGCACCATAACACGGCCGTTTTCCCCTACGGAAAAATAACGATCGCCCCAATGGCGGATACCGTAAAGAGAAATGCTGTCTGCTACCGACCAAGTCATTGCTTTATCCTTATCTATAAAATAAAAAGAAGTGTCTAATCCATTATGGATCACAACACTGAAACTACCTAAATCATAACATACCCGATATTATGCACCGACCACCTATGAATAACTTAGGCCGTCTGAAAACATTTCAGACGGCCTATCAGCATAGATAATTAATTGGTTACTCAGATACAGGATTATCTTCAGGGCTGCGTAATGTCGGGCAATATTGAAGACCACCAATAATGCTTTTCACAAAAACCAGCAGCATATCTCTTTTTATATCCGCCCGCACAGGGTTCACCAAATTTTGATAAATCGATCCGGTTATAGCGGATTGAAAATAAAAAACAGCAGCATCAATATCCAAATTCTCCGGCAAAGATTTCTGTTTCACACATTGTTGAAACACTGCTGTCAGCAACTCATACCACATCTTTTCATATTTAACGATAACATCAACTATCGCCTGATTTTCGGTAACATATTCACATTTTAAAAATAAAACACTATAAAACTTGTAATAAAGCGGATCATTGGCTAAGCGGTCAAACATGGCCAACAAGCTGTTATAAAGGCTTTCAAGCATATCGGCGGCACCGTCTGCCAAATCGTTTCTCAGCTGGTTTTCGGCATCTTCCCATAGCTGCCCGAACAGGGCATCAAATAAATCTTCTTTGTTTTTAAAATGCCAATATAATGCACCGCGCGTGACACCTGCCGCACGGGCGATTTCATTTAATGATGCGCGAGATGTACCTTTATGATAAAAGGTTTCCAATGCTGCCATCAATAAATTTTGGCGTGTTTCAAGTGCTTCTGCTTTGGTTCGTCTCATAGTAACTTTATTGAGTTATTTTTCGTAAAAAATTTAGCTCATTATAAGAAACAACTTTTAAACATGCAACAGTGTATGTATAATTGCAAAAAAATTTCTCAGGCTATTTTCCGTTAAGGTTTAAATAAAAGGTTTTCAATAAAGATTTCAAGAAAGAAAATAAAACAATGTCATACTTTATACCCAACACAACAAACACACTGAAACTGGCGGCTCTGGCAGCTGCCACGATGCTCGCTTTATCTGCCTGTAGTCAAGGAGGAGACGATGCATCTGCCGAACAAGGTACGGAACAAGAAGCACCGGCGCCCGTTGTCGGTGTCGTTACCGTGCAACCGCAAAATATCACGCTGAGCACCGAACTTCCCGGTCGTTTGGAATCGCGCCGTATCGCCGATATTTTGCCGCAAGTCGGCGGTATTATAAAAAAACGCCTGTTTCAAGAAGGCAGTTATGTCCGTGCCGGACAACCCCTTTATCAAATTGATGATGCCGTCTACACCACGGCATTAGAAAACGCACGCGCCCAATTGGCTTCGGCGCAATCGGAACTGGCCAAAGCCAATGCCGATTTATCGCGTTACAAACCATTGGTTGAAGCCGATGCCATCAGCAAACAGGAATATGATGCCGCCGTTGCAGCCAAGCGTTCGGCCGATGCCAGTGTTAAAGCGGCGCGTGCCGGTATTAATGCGGCGCAAATCAATGTGAACTATTCCCGTATTACCGCACCGATTTCCGGCTACATCGGCCAATCGTTTGTTTCGGAAGGTACATTGGTCAGCCCCGGCGGCCCTTCCAAATTAGCGACCATTCAACAAACCGACCCGATGTATGTCAATGTGACCCAATCGGCAGCCGAAGTCATGCAGCTGCGCCAAGATATTGCCGATGGCAAAATGCAAGCAGTCAACGGCGGTATCGAAATCGATATTAAATTAGAAAATGGCACGATTTATCCGAGAAAAGGCCGCCTGCTGTTTGCCGACCCGACTGTCGACCAAACAACAGGCCAAGTGACTTTACGCGCAGAAGTACCGAATCCGGACAATATCTTATTGCCCGGTTTATATGTGCGCGTTGTTCTGCCTCAAGCAGATATTCCCAACGCGTTTGCCGTACCGCAACAGGCAGTCACCCGTGGCGAATCCAATACCGTTATGATTGTGACGGCAGAAAATACTTTGGAACCACGCCAAGTTAATGTCATACAGCAACAAGGCAATAACTGGATTATTTCAGACGGCCTCCAAGCCGGTGATAAAGTGGTTGTGAACGGTTTATCGATTGTCGGTATGTCGGGTGCGAAAAAAGTAACGCCGAAAGAATGGACTGCTCCCAATAGTACAGCTTCGGCCCCTGCCGATGTAAGCAATACGGCCTCAGATGCCGAAACCACTTCTGCCGATCAAGCAGCTTCAGCCGCACAATAAGGAGCAGTCATGGCTAAATTTTTTATTGACCGCCCTATTTTTGCGTGGGTGATTGCAATATTTGTTATTCTTGCCGGTATTGTCGGCATCCGTAATCTGCCGGTTTCACAATACCCTTCCGTTGCCGCACCAACCATTACTCTTTCCGCCAGCTATCCGGGCGCATCCGCTCAAGTGATGGAAGACAGCGTATTGGCCGTTATCGAACGCAATATGAATGGCGTGGAAGGGTTGGACTATATGACCACCAATGCCACCTCTAATGGTAGGGGTACGGTCAGACTGGTGTTTACCCCCGAAACCGATGAAAATCTGGCACAAGTTGATGTGCAAAATAAACTTTCCCAAATCACAAGGGTATTGCCTGCTCCTGTACAGCAAAACGGTATTACCGTTGCCAAAGCACGCTCCAACTTTCTGATGGTATTAATGATGTCATCCGAAACGATGAATACGGAAGAAATCGGCGACTATGTAGAACGTAATATCAGCCCCGAAATACAACGTATCGAAGGTGTCGGCGATGTAAACTTATTCGGTTCGCAACGGGCGATGCGTATTTGGGCCGACCCGAAAAAACTACAAAACTACAACCTTTCTTTTGCCGATATATCTACCGCACTAAGCGGACAAAACGTTCAACTTTCCGCCGGTAGTCTCGGCGCCCTCCCCTCACCTGCCGGACAAGCCATCACGGCCACCATTATGGCGCAAGGCCAACTTTCCACACCGGAAGAATTCGGCAACATTATCCTGCGTTCCAATACCGATGGTGCCAATGTCTATTTGAAAGATGTCGCCCGTATCGAACTCGGTAGCCAAAACTATGGCGCAAGCACCCGCTTGAACGGTAAGCCTTCAGTAGGTATGGCAGTGATGTTATCCAATACCGGTAATGCCATGGCCACTGCTGCTGCCGTACGCGAAAAAATGGCCGAATTAGAGCATTTCTTCCCGCAAGATTTGAAATGGGATGCTCCTTACGACACATCCAAATTCGTTGGCATTTCCATCGAAAAAGTGGTTCATACCCTGATAGAAGCCATCGTATTGGTGTTTATCGTGATGTATATTTTCCTGCAAAATATCCGCTATACACTGATTCCGACGATTGTAGTACCGATTTCCTTATTGGGCTCGTTTGCGTCCATTTGGTATTTAGGTATGTCGATCAATGTGCTGACCATGTTTGCCATGGTATTGGTGATCGGTATTGTGGTCGATGATGCGATTGTGGTGGTGGAAAACGTCGAAAGGATTATGGTTGAAGAAGGGCTTACCCCTATCGATGCCACGAAAAAAGCGATGGGCCAAATTTCCGGTGCCGTTATCGGTATTACCGCCGTATTGATTTCGGTATTTATCCCACTGGCCATGTTCAGCGGTGCCACCGGTAATATTTACCGTCAGTTTGCGGTAACGATGGCGATTGCCATTGCATTTTCGGCATTCTTTGCTTTATCACTCACCCCGGCCTTGTGCGGCACCTTGCTCAAACAAATCCCCAAAGGCCATCACGAGCAGAAAAAAGGCTTCTTCGGTTGGTTTAACCGCAAATTCTCAAGCGGCACACACCGTTATGAAGGTTGGGTAGCCAAAATCCTAAATAAGTCTTTCCGTATGGTGATTATCTATGTCATCTTAACTGTAGCAGCCGGATTTTTGTTTGTCCGCATTCCCACCTCTTTCCTGCCCAATGAAGACCAAGGCAGCCTGATGATGATTATGCAGCTTCCTTCAGGTGCAACCAAAGAGCGGACCGATGCCACTTTAGCCACAGCCACCAATGTCATTATGGCGCAACCGGAAGTAGAAAGTATGATCGGCATTTCCGGCTTCAGCTTTTCAGGCTCGGCACAAAATACCGGTATGGGATTTATTACACTGAAAGATTGGACGGAACGTACTACACCTGAGACAAGTGCGGCCGCACTGGCCGGAAAGTTGACCGGTGCATTGATGAGTGAAGTTCGAGACGGTTATACGATTATCTTAAACCCGCCTGCCATTATGGAACTGGGTAACAACGCCGGCTTTGAAATGTATCTGCAAGATCGTAATAACAGCGGGCATGCCGCATTGTTGGCCAAACGCAACGAGCTTGTCGACAAGATGCGCCAAAATCCGATGTTCGATCCTTCCAGCGTGCGTCCGTCCGGCTTGGAAGACGCACCGCAACTAAAAATCGATATCGACCGTGAAGCTGCTGCTGCACAAGGTATCAGCTTTGAAAGTATCCGCTCGGTATTGGCAACGGGGTTGGGTTCATCCTATATCAACGACTTCCCCAATAAAGGCCGTTTGCAACGTGTTATCGTACAGGCCGATGCCCAAGCCCGTATGCAGCCTTCCGATATTCTGGCATTAACCGTACTGAATAGTCAGGGTATTGCCGTTCCGCTTTCTACCGTTGCCACCGTATCGTGGCAAAACGGCATCGAACAAAGCGTCCGCTTTAATGGTTATCCTGCCATGCAAATCAGTGGCGGTGCGGCCGAAGGCTATTCTTCAGGCGAAGTGATGGCCGAAGTACAGCGCATGGTAGACGAAATGGACGGCTACAGCTTGGAATGGAGCGGACAATCTCGTGAGGAAATCAAAGGTAGCTCTCAAACCACCACTTTATACGCATTTGCGATTATTGCCGTGTTCTTGGTATTGGCCGCACTATATGAAAGCTGGTCGATTCCTTTTGCGGTGATTTTGGTGGTACCGCTCGGCTTCTTAGGTGTGGTATTGGGCGTAAACGGACGTAACCTGATAGGTGCATTATTTGGTAATCCTCCTTCTTATCTGAACGATATTTACTTCCAAGTCGGCCTGATTACGGTCATCGGTTTGAGTGCCAAAAATGCGATTTTGATTATTGAGTTTGCCAAAGACCTGCAAGCACAAGGTAAAAATGCGATTGAAGCTGCTTTAGAAGCCGCCCATTTACGCTTCCGCCCGATTATCATGACATCGTTTGCCTTTATTTTAGGTGTCGTGCCGCTTTATCTTGCTTCGGGTGCCAGCTCGGCCAGCCAACGCGGTATCGGTACAACCGTGTTATGGGGTATGTTAGTGGGTACCATTTTGGCAGTATTCCTCGTACCGCTGTTTTATGTACTGATACGCAAACTCTTCAAAGATAAATCCAACGGAACACCGGCCACGGCGGCAGCCTTGTCCGATTCGGTTGGAAACGAATACGCTGATAAGGATTAAACATGACTGTATTCTCTTTTAAACCTACCTTAAGCGTTTTAACGGTTGCAACGGCTCTTTCAGCCTGTACCATGATGCCGAGATACGAGCAGCCGCAAGTTAATGTACCGGAAACATTCAGGCACGATACCCAGCCCGAAACCGGTATTCAGGCGGCCTCATTGGGTTGGCAGGATTATTTTGCCGACCCCCGTCTGCACCGTTTAATCGAATTGGCTTTAAACAATAATACCGACTTACAGGAAGCAGCCTTAAATGCCGAAGCCGTACGCCGTCAATATATGATTTCCCGTGCCGACTTATTGCCCGGCATCAACGCCAGCGGCAACGGCCAACGCGGACGCAGGGCGGCTGACTTAAGCGGTGGCAATGCTATGGTTTCGGAATCCTATAGTGTCGGTTTGGGCATTACCGCTTATGAGCTTGATTTATTCGGTAGGGTGCGCAGCCAAGCGGAAGCCGCCAAGCAAACTTATTTCAGCAGTGCTGCGGCCCGTGATGCCGCCCATCTGACTCTGATTGCGACGGTGGCCAAAGCCTATTTCAACCAACTTCATGCCGAAGAAGCTATGGTATTGGCGCAAAACGTACTCAAAACGCGCGAACGAACCTATGAACTGACCCAATTAAAACATAGGGCAGGTGTGGTTTCCGCACTTGATCTACGCCAACAAGAAGCCTTGATTGAGGCAGCCAAAGCCGATTATGCCGCTGCAGTACAAAGCAGGGAACAGGCGCAAAATGCTTTATCTATGCTGATTAATCAACCGCTCCCTAATGACCTGCCACAAGGTTTATCGCTAGAAGAGCAGTTTAAAATCAGCAAGCTGCCTGCCGGTTTATCATCGGAAGTTTTACTCAACCGCCCCGATATCCGCGCCGCCGAATATGACTTACGCGCTGCCAATGCCAATATCGGTGCGGCTCGCGCCGCATTCTTCCCCAGCATCAGCCTAACCGGCACTATCGGTACCGGTTCCACTGAATTAAGCGGCTTATTTGAAGGCAGAAACCGTACTTGGTCGTTTATGCCCACCATCAATCTGCCGATTTTCAATTGGGGACGCAACCGGGCTAATTTGGATTTAGCCAATATCCGCAAACAAATTCAGATTGTCCGCTATGAAGCCGCCGTTCAAAATGCATTCAGAGATGTTTCCGACGCACTGGTTGCCCGCGAACAGCTTGATGAGCGTTATGATGCAACCATGAGGCAACGGCAAGCATTCGCCGATTCTTTACGGCTGGTACGTTTACGTTATCAACACGGCGTATCCAACGCACTGGATCTGCTGGATGCCGAACGCAATAGCTATGGCGCAGATACGGCACTCTTAAATATCGAGCTTACCCGTTTGGAAAATCTGGCGGATTTATATAAAGCATTAGGTGGCGGTTTGAAACGCTACACTGAAGACCCTTCTTAAATATTTTATTATTTAATTTCAAACAATAGGCCGTCTGAAATATTCAGACGGCCTAATTTTTATTTCTACCCTAACAAATCATGCGGTTTCCATCTATCCCTCATTTCGCCCTGTTTATTTTTAACAAAAAAAATAATCAAATAAATCAAAATATTAAAAATAAAAACCTATATATCTAAAAAAATCTGTAAGAAATCGACACCCTCCCCGTCTACTCGGTACAAGCTTAATTTTTCAGGAATGATTTATGAACAAAAATAACAATCTGGCCCGATTCTCAGAAACTTGGGGCAAAGATATCGCTTTATTAGGTTTACGTTTTTTCCTTGCCTATGAATTTCTAGAAGCCGGATTAGAAAAATGGAGCGGCCAAAATTGGTTTGCCGATATTCAGGATTTATTCCCTTTCCCATTCAATCTGTTTTCCGCCGACTTTAACTGGACAGTGGCCATGGGTGCAGAATTGATTATTCCCGCCCTATTGATTGTCGGTTTATTTGGTCGCTGGGGCGCGCTGATCTTAATGGTGATTACCGGCGTTGCCTGGTATGCGGTACACAGCGGCAACGGCTACAACGTCTGTAACAACGGATACAAAATGGCATTGATTTATTTGGTGGCATTGTTACCACTGGTATTGCAAGGCGTAGGCCGTTTTTCACTCGATTATGTTTTGTTTGGCAAGAAAAACAATCGCCTTTCAGAACAGGCCGTCTGAATTATCAATATAACGGCATGTAAATAAACAATCACTTGTTAACACCTATTTTTAACACTGTCTGGAGTATTTAAATGACTAAAACATCTTCTTCCCTCATCGCTTTAGCAGGTTTATTGGCATTAGCAGGCTGCCAAGGACAAAGCCATAGCGAACCTGTCCAAACCACTTCTGCTACCAGCTCATCTACATCCAAAGCAGAAGAAGGCAAATGCGGTGAAGGTAAATGTGGCGCCGCTTCTCAAGCTGGCAGCAAATCTGCCGAAGGTAAGTGCGGCGAAGGCAAATGCGGTGCTGCTTCACAAGCCGTCAATAAATCTGCCGAAGGCAAATGCGGCGAAGGCAAATGCGGCAGTAAATAATATTTTAGGCGTCTGAATCTTCAGACTATTTTTCAGACGGCTCCAATACATCCCCCTCAACAAACTTAAACTTTAAGGAATCAATCATGAAAAAAACATCATCTTTAGTTGCATTGGCCGGTGCTTTAGCCGTTTTAGGCACTCAATCTGCTCTGGCAGACAGCAAACCAGCCGCTACCCATATAGTGAAAACAGCCGCTGCTAAGAAAGTACAAGAAGGTACATGCGGCGAAGGCAAATGTGGCGCCACTTCAAAAGCTGCTACGAAATCTGCCGAAGGTAAATGCGGTGAAGGTAAGTGTGGTGCCGGTGCCCACAAAAAAACAGCCGCTAAAGCCGGCGAAGGTAAATGTGGCGAGGGCAAATGCGGTAGCTAATCCGTAAAATCCAATATTTTCAAATACCTTTGAGAAAGGCCGTCCGAACCCTTTCAGACGGCCCCTCATAAAATAAGGTTGCTCTTTATCAGTATGTTTAAACAGATAAGCAGATTGATACAGCGCTATCTCTCTTAAAAGGAAAATCATGATGAATACTTTATACGGTGCCGGTTTAGGCTATAAACGCAGTATGGCCGCAGATTTTATGGCGCGCACGCCTGAAACCGGTGTGATTAAATTTATCGAAATCGCACCTGAAAACTGGCTGAGAATGGGCGGTGCGGCCCGCTTGAAATTCGATACCGTTGCCGAACGTTTTCCAATCGCCTGTCACGGCTTATCCCTTTCGCTAGGCGGACAAGACCCGCTACAAATTGATTTTTTAAAACAAATCAAAGCCTTTATGCAGCAATACCATATCCGTTTCTTTTCAGAACATTTAAGCTATTGCAGCCATCACGGCCATGTTTACGACCTGCTCCCGCTGCCGTTTACCGAAGAGTCTGTTCAGCATACCGCCGCGCGCATCCGTACCGTGCAAGATATTTTGGAACAGCGTATTGCCGTTGAAAACACATCCTATTATGCCCACAGCCCCATAGCCGAAATGGACGAAGTCGATTTTCTCAATGCCGTTGCCCGCGAAGCGGATTGTGCTATTCATCTGGATATCAACAACGTTTATGTGAATGCCGTCAATCACGGTATCGTAAAACCACAAGATTATATCGACCGTATAGACATTGTCCGTGTTAACTATATCCACATGGCCGGCCATGATGAAGAGCATGCCAATCTATTAATCGACACCCACGGGCAGCCCGTTTGCGCCGATGTGTGGGATTTATTTGCCTATACCTGCACCAAGCTGCCGCACAATGTGCCCACTCTGCTCGAACGCGACAGCAACCTCCCACCCTTTGAAGAACTGGAAGCCGAAGTTGCCCGCATTGCCGCTATCCAACAACAAGCAGAGGAACAACGCCATGCAGCCGCATAAAACAACGCCTGAAAAAAACAGCAGTGCCGATTTTCAAGCCATGCTGGCCGACCATGTACGCGACCCATCCAAGCCCTCACCCGAAGGTATCGAACCGGAACGCTTGGCCGTATATACCCGCCTCGTTCGCAACAATCTGCGCAGCTTTTTAGATTTATGCTTCAGCGACAGCAGCGAGCTGGCCGACCGTGAATTATGGCAACACCTACAAAACCGTTTTCTGATTGAAGCACGCCCCGAATCGCCGTTTTTCAATGATATTCCGGCTCAATTTTTAAACTATGCCCGCAGCCGCGAATCGGAAGAAAAACTGCCGGACGGTATATTGGCCATGATGGATTTTGAAACTGCCCTACTCCATGCCGAAATAGCCATTCAACCCATTTCAGACGGCCTTTGGGATAGCAACACCACATTATCATGGCAGCCCGCAGCCAAATTAACCCACTATGATTATAATTTTGTCGACAGCAATCTAACCGCCATCGAACCGACCCCCAGTACCATACTGACTTGGCGCAATCGGGATAACGAAGTTTATTACCGTGCAGTAAGCGGTACGGATGTATTTTTATTGGAACATTTCAGCCAGCACAAAGACACGTTTGAACACATTTTACAAAGTCTACAAGAAATGACGGGCGGGCAAAGCCAAGATATTGAAATATGGTTGCGCGAAAGCATAGATAGTTGGATAAAGGCAGGTGTATTATTTCCTGAAATAAATCAGGAAAAAAGCATATAACAGCTGCACTTCAACTGCCAATCCTTTAAAATGCTCCGCTTTTTGAAAAAACGATTCGCACTATGGAAAACTTTAAAAAGATGCTAATCGCACTCAGGCCGGATATTTTACGTTTTGCCAAAATCCAGCTGAGAGACGACGCTCTTGCCGAAGATATGGTTCAAGACACACTCACCACTGCCATTGATAAATTCCAGCAGTTCCGCGGTGATGCCGTCTTGAAAACATGGATAATAACCATATTAAAAAATAAAATTACCGATTATTTTCGTGGCAGAAAAAATCTTTCCAGCCTGGATGAGCTTCAGGAAGAAAACGCCGCTATCGATGCTCAATATAACCAATGTTTTGATGAAAACGACCATTGGCTGAGCTCGGCCAGCCCGAATCATTGGGGAGCGACACCCGAAGAGTTTTCACACCGGCAAGCGTTTTTCCGTGCTTTAGAAAACTGTATGCAAGACTTACCCGAAGATACCGCACAAATTTTTTACCTGCGCGAAGTGATGGGGATGGACGTAGAAGAAATATGCAACGATTTCGATATCAGTAAAGAAAATTGCTATGTGATATTGCACCGCGCCCGCAACGGTTTAAGAAAATGCCTGCAACACCGTTGGTTTGACCTGAGCGACTGATACCACGCTATCGAGGAACAAAAAGAAATGTTGAAATGTAAAGAAGCCTGTGTCTTACTCTCGGAACGACAGGATAGAAAATTAACCTTCGCCGAAAATATATCGTTATGGATACATTTGGCTTTATGCCCCCATTGCCGACGTTATCGGAAGCAACTGATATTCATACGGGAAAATATGCAACAATGGCAAGACAATATCAAACGATAATATCTTGCCACATCACTCAAATAGCCATATAAGCCGTGATGATTTAATAGCGCGGCACACTATCATCAACCTGTATCGACCAAGCATCTATACCGCCCTGAAGGTTATAGAGCGATTCGAATCCCGCTTCTGCCAAATACATAGCCGTATTCAAGCTGCGGATACCGTGATGGCAATACACCACAATCGGAACATCATCTGGCAGCTCGTTGTGCCGAAGCGGAATCAGATTCATCGGAATATGCACATATCCCGGCAATCGGCATATCGCCACTTCTTCATCCGTACGCACATCCAGCAGGGTCAGCGGCTTTCCTTCTGCCAACCATTGCTGCAATTCAAGCGGCGTTAATTGTGGAATCATCTTTTCTCTTTCTGAAGCACGGCATTAAATCCGTGCAAATACAAAATCGCTAAAGCTTTACTATCGGTATCAATAGCCTAGCCTAAAATAGCCAATCTTTCAGACGGCCTTGACCACTTTGGCCGTCCGAACTGCAACACTTTTAATCAAGTTTTATCCGGATATTTTTCAGACGGCCTTAAAATCACAATACGTTTACTTTCCGGCCATCTTTTCAAATACCGCCCGCACCCGTGCCAAATCTTCCGGCGTATCCACACCGGCAGCCGGTGCGGTTGACGTGATTTCTACCGCGATGGGAAAACCATGCCATAACACACGGAGTTGTTCCAGCGATTCGGCGGTTTCCTGCGGGGAAACATCCATCTCGGCATATTGCCGCAAGAAACCGGCACGGTAAGCATATAAACCGATATGGCGTAAAGGATGCAGACTTTCCGGCAGTTTTCCGGCTTTATCCGCAGCCATCGCATCACGCGGATAGGGAATCGGCGCACGGCTGAAATACAAGGCATTGCTTTCCCGATTCAACACCACTTTAACGCAATTGGTATTCAGGAATTCATCCCAATCGTCAATCGGGTGTGCCGCAGTGGCCATCGGCACTTGGTTTTTCACCAATAGCGCAGCCGTACGGTTAATCAATTCCGGGTCAATCAAGGGTTCGTCACCCTGAACGTTCACGATAACAGTGTCTTCCGCCAAGCCCAGGATATCCACGGCTTCAGCCAGGCGGGTTGTGCCGCTTTCATGCGTATCCGCCGTCATTACGGTTTCAATGCCGAAATCACGGCAGGCCGTCTGAATATCGGGATGATCGGTCGCCACAATAATACGTTCCGCCCGACTCTTGGCAGCCTGCTCCGCCACCCGTACCACCATCGGCTTACCATGTATATCGGCAAGCGCTTTAGACGGTAGGCGTGATGAAGACAAGCGGGCGGGAATCAATACGGTAAACTGGCTCATGCGTGTAACTCTTCTTCGCTCAATGTACGCGCTTCGGATTCCAACATATAGGGAATGCCGTCTTTAATCGGATAGGCCAATTTGCTTTGGCGGCACCATAACTCTTGTTTGTCTTGGTGATATTCCAGTTTTCCTTTGCTAACGGGGCACACAAGAATATCTAAAAATTTTTTATCCATGGTTTTTACTTTCTACTAAGCTGGCAATCATCATCACCGCCACAAAGAATCTGACGCAATTCACCTTCAAAGGCACGTCTTCTTTGTCGCTGGAAATCTATCATTCGGTCTTTCACTGTATTCATCGACACCACCATCGTGGCCGTTATATAGCGTGGCATTTTTTCAACAATTTTTTTGCCTACCGGCGTATTATAAAATTGAATCAACGCATCCACCTCTTCCTGCGTATAAATACGTTGCACATTTTGTACGGAAAGGTAGTGCGTTGCAGCGCGGACTGTCGGATTATCGGTATAGGCCACCAACTCATCCACATAACGGTCTAAAACCGCATCCACCTGCGCCTGTTTGTCGGCAGGTATTTCCTTCAGCGGCGCATAGCGCAACTCATTCCTAACCGTTGCAGGCAAGGTTTTCAACTGATCATCCAAAGCCCTGTCAAAGTTTTGTATTTGCAATAATTTTTCTACCGAATCCCGGCTGGCCGGTGCGGCCTGAACAGTCGCAACCGCCATGCCCAATATGATAGCTGCGAGACAATGTAATTTTTTCATCATTATTTTCCCCGAAACATATTCAAACGGCGGGCAACAAATGCCGCCAAATCGGGTTCGATTATCGCACAAACCGGCAGCACCCACACATTTTGCGGTAGGCCGTCTGAAAGTTTCACGGCATCTTTCTCGGTAATCACCACCACATCGGCAACAGGCAGGTCGGCAACACGCAAAGCTGCATGATCGGGCAATGCCCGCGTTTCGGCCAAAGCAATGCCCATACTGCGCAAAGTATCAAAAAAACGCTCCGGCTTTGCGATTCCGGCCACGGCAGCTACTTTCAATTGTTTCAGACGGCCTATATCCAAATATTCATCCGGTTTCCCGATGCGGTAAATCGGTTTAATTTCTAAACGGCTAGAAAAAATATGCGTATGCAAATGCCGATAATCCGCAGCATGGCCACGACTGCCGCTTACCACCACCGCATCTACCGTACGCAGGCGCGACATGGGTTCTCTCAGCCCCCCGTTTGGCAATAAGTCCAAATGCTTTCGATCCGAATCGGCAGCTGGGAAAACCACAATTTCCATATCGCGCCGTAAGGCATAATGCTGTAAACCGTCATCGGCAATGATTAATTCGATATCGGGATGCGCTGCCAACAAAGCTTTTCCAGCCGCCACCCGATTGCTGCCGACCGCCGTCGGTGCACCGGTTTGGCGATAAAGCATCAACGGCTCATCGCCCGCTTCTTCCGCCCGACTTTGCGGATGCAAAACATGCACACCGTTTTCCGAACGCCCGTAACCACGGCTAATCACCCCCACCCGAATCCCGGATGCCTGCAAACCTCGAACCAATGCCGCTACTACCGGCGTTTTCCCCGCCCCGCCGACGTGAATATTCCCGACCACCACCACAGGCACCGGTAATGGTTCGCTTTTCAGACGGCCGCTCATATACAGCTTACGACGGACAGCCGCCACCGCCTGAAACAAACGCGAAAACGGCCACAGCAATATACCCAGTATCAGATTGGGGCGCTGCCAGTGCTGTTCGATAATTTGATGGAGTTTCGGCATTCAGATGGCCTTTATTTAATATATGATAAGCTGCTAAAAAGACAGCTTTTTATAAACGATTTTTCCTGTTTCTCCAACTGTTAGCTTACTTTGAGCAATCAATATCTGAATTAAAGTTTCGACCTGCTTATCCTGTAATTTTAAAAAAGATTTAAAAGCATTGAGCAACGCTTTTTTGGTGCTGGGTTTATTTTTAGCATGTTTATTAAAAAACTTACCTACAGTTTGCATAATTTTTATATCTTCTTCTGGATTAATAATAATTAGTTGTTGATTTTGAGACTGCTTCAGTCTTAAATCTGCTTGCAACTCTGTAAAAGGAGGATATTTAATTTTATTATTCAGTATTTTCAATATCTCATTTCGTTCAAGATAAAGAACCAAAGTATCTATTTCATCATCTTGTAAATCATAAAACACAGAAGAGGCCTTTGTACGGACGACATTTTTTAAAGCAGTTAATGTTTTTGCACGAGAAAGAACAACATGATTAATAAGTATATCTAATAATGCTTGATGAGAAATGAAATGATAAGACAATATTCCATCAGATTCTTGTTCGATAAATCCTTTTTCCAATAATTTATTTATAATATTATTTACTAGCTCATTTTTAATATCATCATTAAACTCATATAACTCTTCATTTAAAATATTATTTTTAATTTCCGAAATTAAATCATTATATATAGGGTAATGCCATTTTTCATTCTTGCACAAAGACTGCCCGACTTTATGTAAACACATCCCGATAAACCGGCTATTTTGATATTGCGGAATATCGGAATGTACTTCTTCTATGACATTATTGATGATGATATTATCTTTATCGTTTTCTTCTATCGCTATCTGCAACTGAACATCTAATTTACTTAAATCATCCAGACGTATTATTCCTTGACAAAGATGGTTTTGCTCCAGGTGTTCTACTAAAACTTCAAATCCTCCATCTTTTGAAAAAATACATATTAAAGCATCCTTATCTTGTTCGGTAATCTTACCGAGATAATAAGAAAGATAAAAATCTAAGGCATTTTTTCCAGTTCTTGCTACTCGTATAAAATGAATATTCTTACCAAATTGACATAATGCTTCACATAATTCCAACGATATTGTTTTTTGTTGTAACTTCCCCAAAAAAAGCCAAATATGACAGTCTTCATGACTCAAAGCAGAAAGCTGATCAGGGCTTGGCTGTATATTTTCAAAATCAATTAATATATGTTTCATAATACATTATCCCCTTTAATAATATATTAAATAAAAATTTACCCAAAGAAATTAAAATATTATATTTACATAAAAATTCCTAAAAAGAAACACCCGCCAATATGATTGATTGGCGGGTATGGTTCCATATTCTTCATTTTACCCTAGCGGCAAACGGCATCGGCGATTTTTTCCGTATAATCGCCGGCATACCACTTATCCGCAACAGGGGCATTGTTTGATGTGCCTTTAATATTGGCCTGCAAACGTGTATCACAATCGATTAAAACCGGCCATGTACGGGCACTCATGCGGCGCTCGAAAAAATATAAATTGGCCTGAACCACATTATCAAACGATAAGGTTTTTGCCGTATCAACGGCAACAAACTTCAATATTTGCGGCTGCACATACGTCCACGGTTTATAAGGCGCGGTATCGGCAATCTCGGCAATCACAACCGTTTCTTGCGGCAATAACGAACGGGTATGCCCGTACCAAGTGTATTCACTGTATATTTGAAAAAACAACATACCCGCACCGGCACCGGCAGGTATCAGCCATTTCGGCATTTTTTTAAAAACAAAACGCAGGCCGAGCATAATGCCGGCGGCACCCAGCCCTGCAAAAATTGTGGCAATCCATTCCCAAATCATCCAATTTCCTTACTAAGGTTGTATCCATGCACAACCTAAATATTATACGAAATGCCCGGCAAAAGGCATGATTCATATCTAATGACAATCCAACTGCTTTAAAATATCGGGCTTCCCGAAGGAAGCCCGATATGTGAAAGATTTAGTGGTCTACTGCCTGACCGGCACCGCGCGGATAACGCACGCTTTCTACCAAATCTTGTACGTCTTGAGGCGGAGCTTTGCCTGAGCTTGAAACAATAAACGCTACGACAAAGTTAATGATTGCACCCACCGCACCGAATGATAGCGGAGAAATACCGAAGAACCAGTTGGCTTCTACATTTTCAAAGGTATTGGTACCCGGGATAAAGAACCAGCCCATGTATAGGAAAATATACACACAAGTAGAAATCAAACCGGCCAACATACCTGCAATGGCACCCGTACTATTAATCCGTTTCGAGAAAATACCCATCATCAAAGCCGGGAAAATAGAGGCGGCGGCAATACCGAAGGCCAGAGCAACTACTTGCGCTGCAAAGCCCGGCGGATTAATACCCAACCAAGTCGCCACAACAATAGCAACCGTCATCGATATCCGCGCAGCCATCAATTCGCCTTTTTCAGAAATATCGGGTTTTAATGTTTTCTTAATCAAGTCGTGCGATACGGCCGAAGAAATGGCTAACAGCAGGCCGGCAGCAGTAGACAGTGCGGCAGCCAAACCACCTGCAGCAATCAAACCGATCACCCAGCTTGGCAGATTGGCAATTTCAGGGTTAGCCAATACCAAAATATCATTGTTAACCGTTAATTCGTTGCCTTTCCAACCACGTTCGGCAGCAGTAACATCAAAATCGGCCGATTTATCGTTGTAGTATTGGATTCTGCCGTCGTCGTTTTTATCTTCAAACTTCAACAACCCTGTGTTTTCCCAAGTTTTCATCCATTCCGGGCGCTCTTCGTAGCTTAAGGCTTCGGCTTGCGAACCATTCGGATAAATCGTATCTATCAAATTCATACGAGCCATAGAGCCTACTGCCGGAGCGGTTGTATACAGCAGTGCGATAAACACCAATGCCCAACCGGCGGAAGAACGCGCATCGGATACTTTAGGCACGGTAAAGAAGCGGATAATCACATGCGGCAAACCGGCCGTACCAATCATCAGCGACAGCGTAAATAGGAACATATTCAATTTATTCGGCACATCGGCGGTATAAGCATTAAAGCCCAAATCCGTTACCAACATATCCAATTTTTGCAGCAACGGCAGACCGGAAGCGGTATCCGTGCTAAACAAACCCAGTGCGGGCAGCGGATTGCCGGTGATATTGAAAGAAATGAATACGGCCGGAATGGTATAGGCGATAATCAACACCACATATTGTGCCACCTGAGTATAGGTAATCCCTTTCATACCACCCAAAACGGCATAAAACAGCACCACAACGGCAGCGATTAACAAACCTGTCGTATTACTGACTTCTAAGAAACGCGAAAATGCCACGCCCGCACCTGTCATCTGACCGATAACATAAGTGGTTGAAGCAATAATCAAACAGGCTACGGCCACTAAACGTGCAGTACGGCTGTAAAAACGGTCGCCGATAAAATCGGGAACGGTAAACTTACCGAACTTACGCAGATAAGGTGCCAGCAACAACGCCAGCAATACATAACCGCCCGTCCAGCCCATCAGATAAGCAGAAGCGCCGTATCCGTTCATAGCTAATAAGCCGGCCATCGAAATAAACGATGCCGCACTCATCCAGTCGGCACCGGTTGCCATACCATTCAACACCGGATGCACACCGCCGCCGGCAACATAAAACTCTTTAGTAGAGCCGGCACGCGCCCAAATGGCAATGCCGAAGTAAAGCGCAAATGATGCCCCTACAAAAATCAAGTTAATTACAAATTGGCTCATGCTTTACTCCTCATCTACGCCGAACTGTTCATCCAGCTTATTCATCCGCCAAGAATAGAAGAAAATAATAGCGATGAATGTCAAAATCGACCCTTGTTGTCCGAACCAGAATCCCAAATCGGCACCGCCCACTTTAATTCCGGCAAGCAACGGCCTAAACCAAATGGCAAAGCCATAAGAGCACAGCGCCCAAACAACCAGACAGGTTAGGATAAGCCGTACATTGGCTTTCCAATAACCAGCCGCATTATGTTTATCAGCAGACATGATTGCATCCTCCTTTGTCGCTTATGTAGCTTAATAAATATTGTTATAAATAGCCGTTTTTTATCTTAAAAAAACATTATCTTTGAATAAAATCCACTATTTCCATCCAACCGCACAATTAAATAACAATTACGCAGTACTACATTCAGAATAACATAGATGAAATCTATTGCAATACATTACTTTACAATCATGCCATCATAACAAGTAATATATTGATTTTTATATTAAATAATATTTAAATTTATTAACTTATTAAAGTTATCACCTTGTTTACCGCATCAAACTCCATAAAAAAAAATTATCGAAGCCAACAAATATTTGAATGGCACCACACGCCAATCTACCAATAAAATGCACAAATAAATCAATACTTACTATCAAAAATGATGATATTAATTGATACAACTACGCCTCACTCACACTGAAATATTCAATTCATTAAGAAGAAAATAAAATAATGATGTGTAAACAACATGAAGTGGCGTAAGGTTATGCTTCTTTTTTTGACTGTAATTGGTATAAAATAAAGAGATTTTTATGATGGTTCCAGCCGGAACCACTGCCGGATAATATCGGTATCAACCGAAATAACCGCAACCCAACAGATATAAGCCTTTTCAACATAAATTCAGCAGCCCTATAGGCGGGCATATACCGCCTTAACTACTGCGTTCAATATATGTTTTAGGCCGTCTGAACACATTTTCAGACGGCCTCATATTGAAATAAACCGCTTACGGCGCATTTTATTTTGAAAAGATATTAACTAAAGGAAACACACCATGCCAGCCTACCGCTCCAAAACCTCTACCCACGGCCGCAATATGGCCGGCGCACGCGCTTTATGGCGTGCTACCGGCGTATCCGATGAAGATTTCGGCAAACCGATTATTGCGATTGCCAACTCATTCACCCAATTCGTACCCGGCCATGTGCATTTGCACAATATGGGGCAATTGGTTGCCCGCGAAATTGAAAAAGCCGGCGGTTTGGCCAAAGAATTCAATACCATTGCCGTAGACGACGGTATTGCCATGGGACATAGCGGCATGTTGTACAGCCTGCCGAGCCGCGATCTGATTGCCGATTCGGTGGAATATATGGTGAATGCCCACTGCGCCGATGCGTTGGTATGTATTTCCAACTGCGACAAAATCACTCCGGGCATGCTGATGGCGGCTATGCGCTTGAATATTCCGACCGTATTCGTTTCAGGCGGCCCGATGGAAGCCGGTAAGGTAATCGGCGTAGCCAATATTACCGACGAACGCAAGCTCGACTTAGTCGATGCCATGGTAGATGCCGCCAATGATCAGGTTTCCGATGAAGCCGTTGCCGCTGTCGAACGCTCCGCCTGCCCTACCTGCGGTTCGTGCTCCGGTATGTTTACCGCCAACTCAATGAACTGTCTCACCGAAGCACTTGGTTTATCCCTGCCGGGTAACGGTTCGCTGCTGGCGACTCATGCCGGCCGCAAAGAGCTGTTTTTAGAAGCAGGCCGTCTGATTGTTGAGATTACCAAACGCTACTACGAACAAGACGATGCTTCGGTATTACCGCGCAGCATTGCCACCAAAGCCGCTTTTGAAAATGCCATGAGCCTTGATGTCGCCATGGGCGGCTCAACCAATACCGTATTGCATCTGCTTGCCGCGGCCAGTGAAGCCGAGGTGGATTTCAAAATGGCCGATATCGACCGCATCAGCCGCCATGTGCCCTGTTTGTGTAAAGTCGCGCCGGCAACGCAAAAATACCATATGGAAGATGTACACCGCGCCGGCGGCGTGATGGGCATTCTGGCCGAATTAAACCGTGCCGGCTGCCTGAACACCGATGTTTCCACCGTTCACGAAAAAACACTGGCCGACGCCCTGAATAAATGGGATGTAATGAACGAGGCCAACGAAAAAGCAAGAGAACGCTATAAAGCCGCACCGGGCGGTATCCGTACCACCGAAGCATTCTCACAAAACCGCCAATGGCCGAGCCTGGATTTAGACCGTGAAAACGGCTGTATCCGCGACAAAGCCCATGCCTATTCGCAAGACGGCGGCTTGGCAATATTGTTCGGTAATATTGCCGAGCGCGGCTGCGTGGTAAAAACCGCCGGTGTGGACGACAGTATTCTTACCTTTAGCGGCCGCGCCCGTGTGTTTGAAAGCCAAGAAAGCTCGGTTGAAGGCATTTTGGGCAATCAAATCGAGGCCGGCGATATCGTGATTATCCGCTACGAAGGCCCCAAAGGCGGGCCGGGCATGCAGGAAATGCTGTATCCCACTTCTTATTTGAAATCCAAAGGTTTAGGCAAAGCCTGCGCCCTCTTAACAGACGGACGCTTCTCCGGCGGCACATCCGGCCTGAGTATCGGTCACGTTTCTCCCGAAGCCGCCGAAGGCGGCGCCATCGGTTTGGTACGCGAGGGCGATACCATTGAAATTGACATTCCGAACCGCAGCATCCGTTTGGCCGTGAGCGATGAAGAACTGGCGCAACGCCGTGACGAAATGAACAGCCGCGGTGCCAAAGCATGGAAGCCGGAAAGCCGCGATCGGGTGGTTTCTAAAGCATTGCGCGCTTATGCCGCCATGACCACTTCAGCCGACACCGGTGCCGTTCGTGATGTATCGCAGCTAGAACGAAAGTAAAGCCGAACTGAAAGCCTAATCTGAAAGCAAACCGACAACAGGGGCGGTTCATCCCCACCCCTGTTTATTCAAATACCGAAGGTTTCCATCCTTTCAGACGGCCTTGTTCATCAAATAAACAATATCGACCATCAACTTATCCACGCCAATTCAAGCCCGCACAACAGTTTCATACACAAACAGTCATCAGCATCTGATATAACTTTCGGATTATTCCGCCATTCGCTAGAAATCAGTCCGCTTGTTATAATCCACAACCGACTTAAAAAATGAAAAATATATGTCCCGACAAAAAGCCCCTTTTTCCACACGCCTGATACGCTTGGGCAAACTAGTGGTCTGGCTGTTTCAAACAGGCCGAAACCTAAACAAAATCGACGGTACCCATGACGAAGAACGCAATCAGGCACTGATTACCTTAGGCACCACCGCCTTACAGGCCGTAGGTGCCAAACTCAACGTATCCACACCGCCGGAACATTTTCAAATCAGCGGCACACTATTGGTTTCCAACCATGTTTCATGGCTGGATATTTTTGCCATGAGCGCATTGTTGCCAAGCAGCTTTATCTCGAAACAGGAAATCAGCAATTGGCCGGTATTGGGTAAAATGGGGCGTAATGCCGGTACGGTATTTATTAACCGCAATTCGCGTAAAGATGTCGAACCGATTAATCAAGCCATTTCCGAAGCTTTAAGAAACGGGCTGAATGTCAGCTTTTTTCCGGAAGCGCGTACATCACCCGGCTTAGATACCCTGCCGTTTAAAGCGGCGCTGTTTCAATCTGCCATCGACAGCAACGCACCGGTTCAAACCGTCGCCCTGCGTTATTACGATCATGAAGGCCGCCGTACCCAACTGCCTTCTTATGCCAATACCAGCTTAATCAAATCACTCTGGCGCGTCGTTTCCATGCCGCAGCTTCATATACGGGTGGACTTTGCCAAACCGATATATCCGCACGAACATCCGGATATCGACCGTTTCCAACTCAAAGAAATGGCCGAAGCCTATGTGCGGGAAAAAGTTGGCGAAGATGCCGATAATAATGACATGGTTTAAAAACCCTGATAGATATCATCCGACATAAAGAAGCCGTCTGAAAAGTTTCAGACGGCTTCTTTTATATTAAAAACATATTAAAACCAATATCTTTAATGAAAATATCTACAACAATTTTTCTATCGGCAATACCGATAAAATCTTCACCGTTAACCGCTTCCAAAAGCCTGCTTCAGGTTCTTTATTAGAAACTTCCCCGTCTTCCGGATCCTGCCATTGCAGTTTATGGTGTTTATCCATCGTCACTTTATAAGCATATTGCGGTGTGGTTCTTTCCAAACTCTGTTGCATGGTTTCCGCCAAAGCGGGACTTTCAATCACCACCCCCATCTCGGTATTTAACCGTGCCGAACGCGGATCGAGATTGAACGAGCCGACAAAAACACGCTGCTTATCCACAATAAATGTTTTGGCATGCAGGCTGGTAGACGAATTACCCGTTAAACCGCGGTCTCTACTTCTCGGCACGGCATGGTTGGCTTTCAATTCATATAAATTCACGCCCGCGCGAATCAGCGGTTTGCGATAACGGGCATATCCCGAATGCACGGCGGCAACATCGGTGGCCTGCAATGAATTGGTTAACACGGTTATCCCCACCCCCTCTTCAACCAACTCGGCCATCGCCTGCGTGCCCTCTTTGGTCGGCACAAAATAAGGTGAAACCAGATAAATTTCCCGTTCGGGCGAGCCGAGCGCCTCATCTAGTTTTTCACTGATTTGCGGCTTATCGCGTGCCCGACCGAGTGCTTTAGCCGGATCATCGCTCACCAATGTGGCTTTCACATACCGCCAGTCCACCTGCTTATTGTTGATGGCTTTAAACAGCTTAGAGTCTTCCAAGTCGTTATAATAACGTGCCAATACGGTATTTTTCTCATTATCGTCAATCACCAATTCAGCAAAGCCCTTATCCACATTGCCGTGACGTACAATACGGTCGAACGGATAAGCCGAATCGCTTGCCCAATAGCGGTCGAAATCTTGGGAAACTTCCGTCACCACGCTTCCGGTGGCGAGAATATCCAAATCGGAAAACGATGTATCGGTACTGATATTGAAATATTCGTCACCGATATTGCGCCCGCCCAAAATCGTTGCCTGATTATCAGCCGTTAACGATTTATTATGCATACGGCGGTTTAATCTTGAAAAATCAGCTAGATAACCGAGCGAACGCCAGTAGCGGTTAAGAAACGGATTAAACAGGCGCACTTCGATATTGGGATGGCTGTCGAGCGCTGCCAATACATTATCCAAACCGTTGGTATTATTGTCGTCTAACAGCAGGCGAACGCGTACACCGCGCTCTGCGGCACGGTGAAGCATATTAAACAGGATTTTGCCCGATACATCGTTATGCCAAATATAATATTGTAAATCCAACGTATATTCGGCCGAATCAATCAATGTTGCCCGTGCAACAAAAGCATCATGTGCATCATCCAGCATATATATGCCGGACATACCGGCTTCCAACCCGTCTTTCTCAGGAGATAAAGGCTTCAGTGTATCAACCAACTTCGAAGAAGGCGGTATGTCCAAATAAGTGCTGACTGTCCGGTTTTCCAACGAAGGCAAACTCAAACAGCCACTCAGTAAAAATGAAAACATCAGGCAAATAAGATAGATTGGTTTCATATAGTTATATATCACGTTTCAGACGGCCTCCCTCCAAAATAAAACACATAAACACCATTTTTTCAAGAGACAGGCCGTCTGAAAATCGTACGAATCGGCTATATTGTAACCGTATTTTCATATTAACTTGTCATAAATATGACATTAAAGGCATATTATCGGTATCCGGCCGTCTGAAACACCCTACCGCCATATTATGAACATAAAAAAGCAACCGGCTTAATTATCGAAACAACCAATACCCCGCGCAAGACAACACCCCACCGCCAATCATCAGCCATACCGCCAGAATGCCTGCCAATATCAATGGCCGGATACCGGCCGCCCGCACAGCCTCCCAACGCGTAGTCAATCCCAACGCCAACATCGCCATAGTCAACAACAAGGTATCTATATTTAATATGGCCGAATGTAAAGACGACGGTAACTCAATCACACTATTCACCGCCACCATCGCCAAAAAAGCCGGTACGAACCACGGTATGGCAATCTGCCGCCTACCACTGTTTTGCCCGTTTTTGCCAGCCACCAACCAAGATAACGCCATCAACAACGGCGCCAGCAGCATCACCCGAATCATTTTGGTAATCACCGCCACATCGGCCACCGTATCATTCACCGCCGCACCGGCCGCCGCCACTTGGGCCACTTCATGCACACTTGATCCGGTATAAATCCCCCAAGCAAACCATGCGCCCGAAGAAGCATCGGACGGTAGAATCCAAACCGCCAACAACGGATAAACAAACATCGCCAGCGTACCGAACACCACCACCGTCGCCACCGCCACTCCGACATCATGGTCTTGCGCTTTCAATACCGGTTGCGCCGCCAACACCGCCGCCGCACCGCACACCGCACTGCCGGCGCCCACCAATGCCGCCGTTTTATCATTCACATGAAAACGCCGCCCCAACTTCACTGCCAACACCATCGTTACCGCCACAATCACCACATCGGTAAAAAATGCCGGCCAACCCACATAAGCCACTTGAGCCAATGTCAGCTTGAAGCCGTACAACATAATGCCGATCCGCAGCAAATGCCCTTTACTGAAAGCAATCCCCTCCAACCACAACTCAGGAAACCGTGCAAACAAAGTATTACCCGCTACAATACCTATCACAATAGCCAACGTAAGAGGACTAATGCCCCATGCGGAAAATATCGCCAAATCCGACAACCATATACAGATAATAGAAACGCCCAATAGCGGCAGCAACTGGCCTAACCATAAAAAGCGGGACGACACGACATTCCTCCTTTATTCTTTACCGACAATAGCATCAAATACTTTATATAATAACTCACATAACAAAAGGCCGTCTGAATTATTTATTTTCAGACGGCCTTTCCCACTATAATACCGTTACCGTTTTACTTACCCTCCTGCTTCGCCTTCGGCGTTGCCTGATAAAACGCAAACTTCAAATCCTCACCATCTATTTCCCATACCGATACGGCATGATTGTCCAGTTTTTTTAATTGGCCGCCAACCAAAACATCCGCATTAAACTCGGCGAATACCAACACGCAACCGCCCAAAACACGGACTTCATGAATCGGAAAATCAATCCGCTGATAATCATAAAGGCCGGACTGCACCTTTTCCATAAAAGAAGACAACCCGTCTACCGATCCGCCGCTATGTACATAACGTAGATTGGGGCTACACATCGCCGCAAACTTTTCAAATTGCCCCGCAACCATATAGTCTATTCTTTTTTGCTCTGCTTCACGGGCCATCGCCGCCCAATCTTTAGCCGATTCCATATTTATCCTTTCCTTTTATATCTAATCGTAACACTCAAATAACGTATAGCCGTTATTATCATTCTAAATTACCACAAAGATTGTTCTGTTTTTCAAAACATTGTATTTGCCGACAATATCAATACACAATACCCCAAAACAGACTAAAATCAAAGAGAGCCCTATATTCAACCTACCGAGAAGGCGAACCATTATGATAGATAAGACCGCACATTCCTTAGAAGAAGTGTTAGCACAAATATCCGACGGCGCCCGTATCATGATAGGCGGCTTCGGCACGGCGGGGCAACCGGCCGGCCTGATTGACGGCCTGATTGAAAGAGGTGTTAAAGATTTGGTGATCATCAATAACAATGCCGGCAACGGCGATCACGGCTTAGCCAAACTGCTGAAAACCGGTGCCGTCCGTAAAATCATCTGTTCGTTTCCGCGCCAATCCGACTCATGGGTATTCGACGAACTCTACCGTGCCGGCAAAATCGAACTCGAACTGGTGCCGCAAGGCAACCTTGCCTGCCGCATTCAGGCCGCCGGCATGGGTTTGGGGGCGGTATTCACCCCCACCGGATTCGGTACTTTATTGGCCGAAGGCAAAGAAACCCGCAATATAGACGGTAAAGATTATGTGTTGGAATACCCGATCAAAGCCGATTTCGCCTTAATCAAAGCCCATAAAGGCGACCGTTGGGGCAACTTGGTGTATCGCAAAGCCGCCCGTAACTTCGGGCCGATTATGGCCACTGCCGCCGACATCACCATTGCCGAAGTATCGGAAGTTGTCGAACTGGGCGGACTGGATCCGGAAAACATTATCACACCGGGCATTTTCGTCCAACACGTCGTTCAAATCAAAGAGGAGGGTCGAGCGTGAACTACCAAAAACTCAATCGCGAACAAATTGCCCAACGTGTTGCCCGCGATATTCCCGAAGGGGCTTATGTAAATCTCGGCATCGGCCTGCCGACCAAAATCGCAACCTATCTGCCGGCAAACAAAGATATTTTCCTGCACTCCGAAAACGGCCTATTGGCATTCGGCCCGCCACCGCCGCCCGGTGAAGAAGATCCCGAACTGATTAATGCCGGCAAAGAATATGTGACCTTAAAAACCGGCGGCTGCTATTTTCATCACGGCGATTCGTTTGCCATGATGCGCGGCGGCCATCTGGATATTTGCGTTTTAGGCGCGTTTCAAGTATCCGCCCGCGGCGACCTTGCCAACTGGCACACCGGCGCGCCCGATGCCATTCCGGCGGTCGGCGGCGCGATGGATTTGGCCGTCGGTGCCAAAAAAGTATGGGTTACCATGGAACACACCAGCAAACACGGCGACCCCAAAATCGTCGGCAATCTGACCTATCCGGCAACAGGTTTACGTTGCGTCGACCGTATTTATACCGATTTATGCGTGATTGATCTCGATGGGAACAGTTTGCGGGTTATCGAAAAAATCGACGGCCTGGATTTTGCCGAACTGCAAAACCTCACCGCCGCCCCTTTAATTGACGCCACTTCAGGAGCCGTATCATGAACAACCACGATGCTTATATTATTGATGCCCTGCGTACCCCTTTCGGACGCTACGGCGGCAGCCTTTCCGCCGTGCGCACCGATGATTTGGGCGCCGTACCCATTCGGGCGCTGATGCAGCGCCACCCTGATTTACCGTGGCATAAAGTCGACGACATCCTATACGGCTGCGCCAATCAGGCCGGCGAAGACAACCGCAATGTCGCCAGAATGTCGGCATTATTGGCCGGCATGCCGGTCGAAGTGCCCGCCTGCACCATCAACCGCTTATGCGGCTCTTCTTTGGAAACCGTCTTAACCGGCAGCCGTACCTTAAAAACCGGCGATGCCGACTTATTAATAGCCGGCGGCGTAGAGAATATGTCGCGCTCGCCTTATGTGATGGGGAAAGCCGAACAGGCATTCGGCCGTAATCAGAAAATCGAAGACACCACTATGGGCTGGCGTTTTATCAATCCCGCCATGAAAGCCCAATACGGTGTCGAAACCATGCCGCAAACCGCAGAAAACGTTGCCGAACAATTTTCCGTCAGCCGTGCCGACCAAGACCTTTTCGCGCTAGCCAGCCAGCAAAAAGCCGCCGCAGCACAGGCACGCGGCTTCTTTGCCAATGAAATCACAGCGGTAGAAATTCCCCAACGCAAAGGCGGCAGCATAAGGGTTGATACCGACGAACATCCCCGCCCCGATACCACCATCGAGGGGTTGACCAAATTAAAACCGATTGTATTTGAAGGCGGCACGGTTACCGCAGGCAATGCATCGGGCATTAACGACGGCGCGGCGGCCGTATTAATGGCTTCGGGCAACGCCGTGAAAGAATACGGCTTGAAACCGCGCGCCCGCATTATCGGCGGTACTACCGTCGGCATCGAACCGCGTATTATGGGTTTCGCCCCCGCCCCCGCCATAAAAAAACTGCTCGCCAAAACCGGCATCGCACTGGCCGATATCGATGTAATCGAATTGAATGAAGCTTTTGCCGCCCAAGCATTGGCCTGCACCCGCGATTTGGGTTTGGCCGACGATGATCCGCGCGTTAACCCCAACGGCGGCGCGATTGCCATCGGTCACCCCTTAGGTGCATCCGGCGCACGCATACTCACCACCGCACTCAACCAGCTCGAAGTTTCAGGCGGTCGTTATGCCGTCTGCTCGATGTGTATCGGCGTTGGGCAGGGGATTGCGGTACTCATTGAGCGATGCGACTAAAGGCGATAAACAGCCTTTGGCAATCAATTCTTCATCCCATTCCGGCTGCCTGCTGATGTTTTTCGATAAAAAATCAATAATACGCCGAACCTTTTTGATATTTTTCGAATTAGGCGGAAACACCGCCCGCAGGCTGTATGCCGGTAAAGGATAATCGGTCAATACCGACACCAGCCTGCCTTCAAGCAGGCTTTCTTTTGCCACAATGGTCGGCAGGCAGACAATACCGCCGCCGGTTTCAGCAAAATCATGCAGAAGATGGATGGAAGTGGATTGAATGCGTGCCGAAACCGGAATTTCCTGCAATTTACCGTCAATCAGAAACTTCAGCCTATTGCGTTCGGGATAATCCGAGTAATAGCCGATTTCAAATTGCGACAACTGATAAGGCGTATCCGGTTTGCCGTATTTTTCAATAAATTCCGGTGAAGCACAAAATACCCTGTTCACATGGAAAATCTTGCGGTCGACCAAACTTTCGCCTTTAGGCGGAAAAATCTGAAACGCCACATCGAATCCGGCCGAAACCGGATCAACCACCTTATCGCTCACCACCAAATCCAGCTCGATATCGGTATAGGCATGGGTAAACAACGATAATTTCTTGCTGAAATAGCCCAAGCCGAAGCCGGGCACCAAATGAATGCGCAACTTGCCTGTTAAATCGTTTTTCGCCAACGCCATCGCATTCACCAAAACATCAAAACGTTTCAGCAAATCTACACATTCATCATAATACTTCGCACCGATATCCGATAAACGCACCGAGCGCGTATTACGGTGAAACAGCGGCGCGTCGACAAACTTTTCCAACTGCTGAATACGCGTACTCACCACCGAACGCGCCACCCCGAGCTGTTCCGCAGCTTGGATAAAACTCCCGCTTTGCGCCACTCGCACAAAAGCTTCCATGCATTGCAGCTTATCCATCCGCTTTTCTCCTCTTCTAATCTTCTTCTAAAACGATACGACACACCGGTAACCACTCAAACCCATCCGCTACATTGCCAAGAATGTAAACACCCCGATAACCCAAACGCCCGACAACACCAACCACATCACGCAATAGCCCATAATATCGCGCGCCGACAATCCGGCCACGCCCAATAAAGGCAGCGCCCAAAACGGCTGAATCTGATTCGTCCACGCATCACCCCAGGCAAATGCCATAATGGTTTGCGGCAGATTCGCACCCAGCTCTTTCGCCGCTTCAATCACCACAGGCCCCTGAATCGCCCATTGCCCGCCGCCGGAAGGAATAAAAATATTCACCAAGCCCGCCGATAAAAACGTCATCGCCGGAAAATTGGCCGTATTCGATACCGATACAAACCACTCGGCAGTAAGATTCACCAATCCGGAATCCGTCATCATGCCCGCAATACCTGCATACAGCGGAAACTGCACAATAATGCCCTGCGTGGACGTAATCGCCGTTTTCGTCGCCCCGATAAATGCCGCCGGTGAACGGTGCAACAACAAAGCCGCCGCCAAAAACAGCATAATCACCACATTCAGATTAACATTGAAGCCTTTATCCGCAAAATGCCCGCCTACATACAAAACGGGCAGCACCGCCAACACTATATTAAACAAATAATGTTGTTCCAGCTTTTCAGAAAAGGTAGCAGGATGATTTGTTTCAGACGGCCTATTCTGTTCTACCGCTTCCGAACCGGAAAGCGAAACAGGGTTTTCCGGCGGCGATACAAAAGCATACATCAGCAACAGCAGCACCAACACACCGGCCGACAACATCAGATTCCAAGAAGAATAAAGCGTTTCCGATACCGGTATCAGCCCTATCTGCTCATGCAGGAAATGCTGCGGTGTCGCCACCACCAGCGGAATCGCCGATGAAGGGCCGCGTATCAACTCGGCACTATAAGCCGCCGCCACAACCAATGGAAAATGCAATCCGGCCACTTTCCTGCCCATCTCTTTAGCCACCATTGCACCGACCACCAAGCCGAAGCCCCAATTCAAATAGCAGGCGGCAAAAGAAATCGTTGCCGTTAGCAATAAAGCCTGCCGCGGCGTTTTCGCCAAATTGGTCAGCTTATCCAAAATACCGTGCACAGCCGGCGTTAGCGCCAACACATAGCCCATCAACAGCACCAGCACCATCTGCATACCGAAAGTAAACAACTTGGAAAAACCCTGCCCCCAAAAAACCGCCATTTCCAAAGGGCCGTGCCCTGCCTCTATTATGCCCGCCAAAAAGATAACCACCGTCAGCAGAATAGCCAGCAGGAAAGAATCGGGCAGATAGCGCTGCATTATTTTGCTTAAAAAATTAGCAATCATAATGATTCTCCTCTATTTCGGGTTGTTGATTTTTTATTCCGGCAGCACCGCACCGTTTATTGTTTATTCCGTTTCATCAGGCAACGGCGTATTACCATTACCCCAAACCTCCAATCCATACGAGAACGCCGCCACCAAGCAAGCATAGGTCTGATACTTGTATCCGACAAAACAGTATCCGTGTCGGATTCGAGTATCCGACCTACATGGGTTTTGCAAAGGCGCCATATCATTTGGGCAATTTAATCGCCTTTAATATAGTTATCGAATAATATCGTTAGCTCGTCTTGGGTATAATCAGCGTTTAATTCTTTTTCCATAATATTGGCAAATTGATTGAATTCTTTGATTTCCATCCGCTCCGTATGCGTGTCGTAAATTTTAAAATAACGGTTATCACGCAGAGAATAAATAACATCGTCACCCAAGCGGGATATAATCAAATGATTACGCCATATGGTTTTAGGATTCATGTAGCAATAAAAGTTGCTCACTTCAAAGTCTGAATCAATATTTTCAATTAAATCAAACTGATTAATATTAAATTTCTCTCCTTTTTGAATCATTTGCAGCATATAAATGCCTTTTTGCTCATCCACGGGAAGCGCATGATATTGAATACCCAAGTGGCTCATCGTAGGCTGCGGTGCATTAAGCTTGAGTGCAACACAGGGGCTGCGAAAACCAACGCCGACATCGATTACATAAGTGTCGCCTTGATAATATAATAGCGTTACCCGGTGAGTCAGGGGAATTCTAGGTTTTTCATTATTCACTATTCGCGCTAAATGTTGGCTGACTTCAAACCCTTTTGCTTTTAGCACTTCGTATATGAGTTTGTTTTGTTCAAAGCAATAACCCCCTCTTTTTTTCACCACTAAATTTTCATAGACCGATTCAATATCAATCGGCACCGTTTCACCCACTAAAATTTTAGCATTGCCAAAACAGAAAGCTTTTAGATGTGCCCGCATCAACCGGCAAACATCTTCTAACGTTTTAATATCATCGGTGATGTTCAAAGCTTTTAAATAACCTTCAGCAATTTTTTGAATATCCATCATATTTCCTAGTTGTTATCTTTTAGAATTTACACATTATCCATATAGCCAAAGTATCAAACTTACACAGCATGAAAATTTACAGAGATTGGAAATCATTTTTTAGCACTATCTAAAACCAAAGCCAAGCATTTATTAAATTATGATGACTTCTTGTTTTAGATATCAAATTTTTTTATAGCGTTTCAATAGCGCCTTATCCGATATCAATACAGATACTATAAAATCACACCCCATAAAACAAGCCTGCCGAATCCTTTCAGACGGCCTCCAAACAATAGGCCGTCTGAAATCAACCCCCACCGTAGGGGCGGATTAAATATCCGCCCGCGCCCACATCACCAACCACATCAACCAAAACCATACCCGCCAAAACCCCAACCATCACAATAAAAATCCAACCATATCCCCAATCCAAACAAACGGGCGGATATACAATCCGCCCCTACCAAACCATCCGGCCTACCCGACACAGGCCGTCTGAAAAATATATTCATTCCACAATACAATCCAAAACAATCCCCACCGTAGGGGCGGATTAAATATCCGCCCGCGCCACACACCCGCCGCACAATCAAGCTAATCACTCATAAAAATAATCATTTGGTTTATTAATAACGTTTTAAAAATAGCATGTTAGCTGCTTCTTGCTATACAATACGGTTTTCCAAACATATCTCTCATATCCCGCAATGAATCCGAATACGCCAGAATCACTATATCAAAAAGGGCACGATATCCTACTGCACAACCCCAATAATACCGCCCAAGCCATACCCTTTCTTCTTCAAGCCGCCGAAAGCGGACACACCGAAGCCGCCTTTCAACTGGCCGGATGCCTACTGAGCGGATCAGTCGGCAGAAAGCCCGACTACCCCGCCGCCACCCGATGGCTGGAAAAAGCCGCCGAACAAGGCCATCTATACGCCCGCTACAACCTACTGCAACTGCGCGCCGCCAACGGCGAACCCTTTCAGCAACAAATCCCCGCCTATACCGACTTAGCCGAACAAGGCATTCTACAAGCCCAACTACGCCTGCTCGAATACTACGCCGACCATAAAGACCCCAAAGCCGTTTATTGGGCGGAAAAAGCCGCCGACCAAGGCCACGGCGAAGCACAAGTTTATCTCGCAAAATACTACCAACAAGCCGCCGAACCCGATCTCGCCCGCGCCCACGAACTGCTCACCCAAGCTGCCGAACAAAACATCACCGCCGCCCACTGGCTGCTCGGCAACCAATACCGCTACGGCCAATTCGTCGGCAAAGACCTGCAAAAAGCCGCCGAACACTTCACCCCCGCCGCCCAAGCAGGTTTCCAGCCCGCCCAAACCGCACTCGGCGAAGTATTGCTCGAACTCGACAACAGCGAAGCCGTTAACTGGCTGGAAAAATCCGCCGAGAAAAACGACTGCGACGCCCAAGCCACAATGGCCGAACTCTACCTCACCGGAAAATATGTAGAACGCGACTACATCAAAGCCCGCAAATATGCCTCGGCCGCCGCCCGCCGCAGCAACGCCAAAGCCCTGCGCCTACTCGGCGACATCTTCCGCTACGGCCTAGGCATCGAAGCCGACGCCACCGTAGCCCGGCACCAATATCAAAAAGCCGCCGAACTCGGCGACATGGCCGCCCACCACAAACTACTTTCCAATACCGCCCTCAGCCACAAAGAAGAATACGAAGAAGCCAAACAAGCCGCCTTAATGTTTCAAAAAGCCGATCAGGCCTACCAAGCCGCTTTCGCCTGCCACTACGGCCTCAACCGCCCGCAAGACTACCTGCTCGCCCGCAAACTCTATCTTCAGGCCGCCGAACTGCACCACAGCAAAGCCCAAACCAACCTCGGCATGATGTATTACAACGGCCAAGGCGTCGATACCGACCACGACCAAGCCGCCTACTGGTTTGAACAGGCCGCCAACCAAGGCGACACCATCGCCCAATACAACCTCGCCTGCCTGTATTACCACGGATACGGCGTTATGCCCAACACCCAAACCGCCTGCCACTGGCTGCAAACCGCCATCAACAACGGCCACGAACACGCCGCCCAGCTCAGGCAGCTACTGGCACAATGGCAAAAACAATCCCCCGCCGCCTAATCACCCAAACCAAAGGGCGGATATATAATCCGCCCCTACCAAACCATCCGGCCTACCCGACACAGGCCGTCTGAAAAATATATTCATTCCACAACACAATCCAAAACAATCCCCCACCGTAGGGGCGGATTAAATATCCGCCCGCGCCACCCTCCCAACCACATCAACCAAAACCCACATCCGTCCAAACCCCAACCATCCCAATAAAAACCCAACCATCACCCCAATCCAAACAAACGGACGGATATTTAATCCGCCCCTACCAAACCATCCGGCCTACCCGACACAGGCCGTCTGAAAAATATATTCATTCCATAACACAATCCAAAACAACCCACACCGTAGGGGCGGATTAAATATCCGCCCGCGCCCACACTCCCAACCATATCAACCAAAATCAATCACGTCCAAAACCCCAACCATCCCAATAAAAATCCAACCATCACCCCAACCCAAACAAACGGGCGGATATACAATCCGCCCCTACCAAACCATCCGGCCTACCCAACTCAGGCCGTCTGAAAATATATTCATTCCACAACACAATCCACAACAGCCCCCACCGTAGGGGCGGATTAAATATCCGCCCGCGCCACCCTCCCAACCACATCAACCAAAACCCACATCCGTCCAAACCCCAACCATCCCAATAAAAACCCAACCATCACCCCAATCCAAACAAACGGACGGATATTTAATCCGCCCCTACCAAACCATCCGGCCTACCCGACACAGGCCGTCTGAAAAATATATTCATTCCACAACACAATCCAAAACAATCCCCACCGTAGGGGCGGATTAAATATCCGCCCGCGCCCACATCACCAACCACATCAACCAAACCCACACCCGCCCAAACCCCAACCATCACAATAAAAACCCAACCATCACCCCAATCCAAACAAACGGGCGGATATACAATCCGCCCCTACCAAACCATCCGGCCTACCCGACACAGGCCGTCTGAAAATATATTCATTCCACAACACAATCCAAAACAACCCACACCGTAGGGGCGGATTAAATATCCGCCCGCGCCAAACTCCCCAACCATACCAACCAAAACCATACCCGCCAAAACCCCAACCATCCCAATAAAAACCCAACCATCACCCTAATCCAAACAAACGGGCGGATATACAATCCGCCCCTACCAAACCATCCGGCCTACCCGACACAGGCCGTCTGAAAATATATTCATTCCACAACACAATCCAAAACGATCCCCACCGTAGGGGCGGATTAAATATCCGCCCGCGCCCACATCACCAACCACATCAACCAAAACCATACCCGTCCAAAATCCCCAATCCCAACCATACCAACAAAAATCAACCATAACTGACAAAAAACGTCGCATGACAAAAAAATAAACCTCATGCCGCGCAGAAAGTCACATAACCGACAAAAAATGTCACATTTTGCATAAAAAAATTTCATCAGCATAACGCTAATATCATTTAAATTCTTTTTTCATAAAATTTAAAATGAATAAAAACAACAAAATAAAAACAATAATCACAAAATTTAACAAAATGGCACGAGCATTGCTTAATACTTAGCAACCGCAGCAGGCAACGCAGCAGCAGCGCTGAAAACGGTAAGCAGTATTCCTCTTCTTTTGATTAAAGCAGTAGCAACAACAACGTGCCAAGCACATTACGGTTTACATAATATAAACATAATACTTTTTAAATTTTTTAACTGGAGTTTTAAACATGAAAGCAATGCAAAAAGGTTTTACATTAATCGAGTTGATGATCGTGGTAGCGATTATCGGTATTTTGGCAGCCATCGCCCTGCCGGCTTACCAAGATTACACTGCCCGCGCCAAAGTATCTGAAGTAGTATTGGCTGCATCACAATGCCGTACTGCCGTTACCGAAGCTTCTCAAACCGGTTTTGCCGGCAATGCAACAGCAAATGGTTTTGGGTGTGATGAAACAGTTGCCGGAACAGGAAACGCTGGCGCATCAGGTGCTCATTCTCAATATGTAAAATCTGTTAATACTGCAGATAACGGCACAATTACCGTAGTAGCACAAAATATTAGCCAATTGGGTAATAAAACCAATTTACAATTGGTTCCTTATGCCGATGATGGACTAAAAACAAAAATGACAGCTGCAAACTACAATCGTGCCTCCCTCATTCAAGGCGGTGTTCGCGGTTGGAAATGTGAAACTGGTGCCTCTAATGGTATTGAAGCTAAATATCTGCCTTCATCATGCCGTTAATTGATTATTTATCATTAAAATAAACAAACCCTGCTCAAAAGCAGGGTTTTATATAATCAAATAGCAATCAATATATAACATTCAAACATGCTATCTAAAATGAAAAGTATCCCATATTATTTGAAATCATTTAAATAGCTAGCCATTAATTATAAAAAAGGGGGCTGAAGTGAATTATAAAACTAATAATAGAGGGTTTACTTTAATCGAGCTTATGGTGGTGGTTGCCATTATAGGCATACTGGCCGCCATCTCATTACCAATATACCAAACCTACACTATCCGCTCTAAAGTGGCGGAAGGCATTATGGCCTTGGCCAATTGCCGTGAAGCGGTTACAGAGGCATCTATGTCTGGCTTTGTTGAGGCCCCAAAAGCTGAAAATGGCTTCAGTTGCGGCAATAATGCTTCAACAGCATATACATTCAATGTAGATACCGATAGCAATGGCAAGATTACGGCCACACTGCATAATATCCCTGAATTAGGCCCCTCAAATAAAATTGAATTAATCCCTTACACCGATGCCGATATGACCAAACCGGCAATATCAGCAGACTTTATTCGCGCAACGGCAAAAGAAATTCGGGCATGGAAATGTTCCGCCCCTGAAATAAATGGCATCCGTGCCTTATATCTACCGGCAAGCTGCCGTTAAATACTGAAATTTCACTGTTTCATACAAATATTTAGCATGAAATAATTGATTAACATTAGAAACCATTATATTAATAATTATGTCTAAACGTATTCGCTATTTTTTAAGCCATTTGGCTGTTTCTTTTATTTTAGCCATTCTAACCACTTTATTGGTAACGCAAGTGTGGTATCCGGCACCTTTATTTAAGGCAGCGGGATTAGCCAAAATTTTCTTTATGATGCTCTCACTTGATGTATTAATCGGGCCTCTATTCTCTTTATTGGTTTATAAAGAAGGCAAAAAAACATTATTATTTGATTTAACCGTTATTATATTTATTCAATTCGCCGCTTTTTCGTATGGTTTTTACAGCATTGCCGAAGGCCGACCCGCTTGGATTGTGTTTAATAAAGATCGGTTCGAGTTAATCCGTATTAATGAAATTGATAATCGGAATATAGATAAAGCATTGCCCGAATATCAAACCGCCCCTTGGAGCGGCCCGAAATGGGTTAAGGTTATGCCCGACAGCCAAAGTATTGAAACACAAAATCAAGTGTTATTTGAAGAAGGGTTAAGCGGCGGTATGTATTCTATAGCCCAATCGCCAATATTCTATCAACCTCTTGATATAGGAAAAGAAAATATTCTCAATAAAAAACAGCCCATTAATAATCTAAAAAAATTTAATACTGCAACCAATATAGATGCATTAACGGTTGAATTCCCGTTAGCAGATACTTTTATGCCTTTAAAATCAAGTGGAAAAGACATGGTTGTGCTTTTGAGCAACAAGCAGCCGGAATGGTATCGAATTGTAGATTTGAATCCGTGGTAAATCATATTTTCAATATAGATTGAATGCCCAACCATATCTATTACATTAACCGGATTTAAACAAACGGGCGGATATACAATCCGCCCCTACAAACTAGCTTCTGTATCTCACGCCATCACAACCATCTGAAACACTTCCCCGCCGATATGAATATCGGCTAAATAATCATGGCGGTCTTCCGTGCATATCGGCAGGCGGATCTGGTTGGCCGCCCATTTTCCACCTTCTTGGCGCACCAATTTATAGCGGTTAAAGCCCATATCCATATCGCGCATGGAAAAACTGACATAAACCTCTTGCGTTTCAGACGGCACATTGTGAATCACAATATCAAACGGGGTTTGTATCGAAACCTGCCCGATAAACGCCACATCTGCACCATTTGGCAGATGGCAGCCTTTTTGAACATTACACTCCGATTCTGCCATTACACGGACATCGGGTTGGCTGTTTTTCCACCACAATAGCCCGCCGACTTTCACTGCGGCAAAAAGCAGTAATAAAACGGCAATCAAAATTTTTTGTTTGTTTGAACCAAGGTTAACAGCCATTCAGACGGCCTCCGTTTCATCATCCATCAATACGGCATGCGCACCTGCTGCCAGCCATAGTTTTTGATATTGCCGCACCAAACCGCTATCGGCCAACACCACCAGCGGCACGGCAACGCCTTTTTCCAATAATGCACACACGGCTTCGGCAGCGGCCTGATGCCCAACCTGCCAAACCACCACATCGGCATCCTGAACGCGCGGCCATTGGGCGGCATCGGAAATCACCACCCACACGCTTTTAGCTTCGGGCATTTTACCGCGTTTAGCCAAGGCTTCTTCGCTAATCAAAACATTTTGATGCTGCGGCTCGGCCAATTCAAACGGCACAACACGGTATTCGCCCATATTGTTTTCACCGTAAAACCCTGTTTTCAGACGGCCTTGTAATGTAGTCGGTACGGCTAATGCGGCCAATAGCGCACCGTTGGCAGGCAACATCGGTGATACATCGAAATCACCCGCCCGCTGCCAAGACCAAGCCTGCCCTTCCCGTGCCTGAAGCTCGCCCGACCAATCCTCTGCTTCGACACGGTAAAACCTTAAATGTACGCGGGCGTGTTCGTAATCATGGATTTTGGTCAGCCACGGGCGGGCGCGGTGTATGTGAATGCCCAATTCTTCTTCAAACTCGCGTTGCAAGGCCTGAAATTCGGTTTCCCCTGCTTCTACCTTGCCGCCGGCAAATTCCCAATAGCCTGCATAGGGCTTGCCCTCCGGCCGCGAACTAAGCAGATAACGGCCTTGCACATCTAAAACCACGCCCGCTACCACGCGAACTAAAGGTCGTGAAACATCCATCGTATTGGCTCTCTGATTTTTGTTAGCCCGAATATACCGAAACGAGCCGTTACCGTCACTTCTATACAAACCGATTTATATTCAAAAAACAAATATATTTTGAAGACCGGAATTATATATCTTATCGATGCCTAACTTAAATAATAAAGCTTCCCCGCCTAAGCCCAAATAGACTAGCAAAGTTAACCGGCCAAACACTCAGGCCGTCTGAAAATAAATTTCATTACATGAGTCATAAAAATATTTTTTGTTAATAATCATAAGCATATAATTGTGATATAATGCCCGATGTTTATTTTTAATTACAATTTAACTTTTTTATTTGACACTATCTGACAAAACACAATAAAAATTTCATAAAACACAAAAAATTTATTCAAGGAGTTTTATTTTGTCCAATCCAAAACAACCTGATAAAAAAACAATCAGCTTCCGCTATAAACCTGCCCAAAACCGGCGCTCATACCGCCACTTGGGCATGTTTGATGCCGATAAAAACTTCCAGCCCCACAGCGTTTCAGATACACCGGATACCCGTATTGATAAATTTACTTTTTTCGGCGTATTAATCATTTTATTTGCTGTCACTCTGCCGCTGGTTGCTTTTCCCGAACAAGGTGCGGAATGGGTAGCCGCCACGAAAACCTTTGTTACCGATAATTTCGGTGTCGGTTACCTGGCATTCGGCGTGCTTGCCTTTATTTTCGTGATATATATCTCTTTTTCAGATATCGGCAGCATCAAGCTAGGCAAACCGGAAGATGAAATAGAATTTAAAACCGGCTCTTGGGCTGCCATGATGTTTTGCGGCGGTATCGGTGCCAGTATTCTTTATTGGGGTATTTTAGAGTGGGTTTATTATTATCAAGGCCCGCCTTTTGCTCTCGAACCCGGTTCTAGAGCGGCAATCCGTTGGGCCAGCACTTACGGACTGTTCCACTGGGGGCCGATTGCATGGGCGATTTATCTGGTACCGGCCATTGCCATTGCCTATTTTGCCCACGTTCGTAATTCGCCCGTATTAAAGGTGAGCCAAAGCCTAATGCCGCTTACCGGTGAAAAATTTGCCAAAAGCAACTGGGGGCGGATGATCGATATCTTCTTCGTTTTCGGTATGATCGGCGGCGGCGCCACCACGCTCGGTTTGGCTTCCCCGATGATTACCCACGGGCTTTACGAACTGTTCGGCACCCCCAACAGCCTCTATATGCAGCTGGCCGTTTTGCTGGTTACCACCATGATTTTCGCATATAGTGCCTATCAAGGCTTAAAAGGCGGTATTCAATTCTTATCGAATATCAACTTTTATATGGCTATTGCGTTTTTAATTTTTGTGTTACTCGCCGGCCCCACCGTTTTCATCTTGAATACCGGCTTGGAAGGCCTCGGCCGCTCGTTAACACAAATGTTCACTATGATGACGTGGACGGAAGCATTCGGCCAGTTTGAACAACACGGCTTTAAAAATACCGGCTTCCCAAAAGATTGGACTATTTTCTATTGGGCTTGGTGGCTGGTATTCGCCCCCACTATCGGCTTGTTTATTGCCAAAATTTCCAAAGGCCGCACCATCCGCCAAATGACCATCGGTTCATTGTTTTTCGGTTCGCTGGGTTGTGCCGTATTCTTTATCGTATTAGGTAACTATGGCCTGTATCTGCAATTATCAGATACTTTGGATGTAGTGGCCGTGTTAAACGAAAAAGGGGCGACGGATACTATTTTCGCTATTTTAAACACCCTGCCTTTTGCCAAACTGGCCATTGCCGTGTTTACCATTTTGGCCGTTATCTTTACCGCAACCACGTTTGACAGTATTTCCTACATTCTTTCTTCCGTGGTGCAAAACGAAGTAGATGGCGAACCCCACCGTTGGAACCGTTTATTTTGGGCGTTTACCTTATGCTTTATGCCGGCCACACTGATGTTTATCGGCGGCTTGGATACGCTTCAGACGGCCTCTATTTTCGCCGGTGCGCCGCTACTGATTATTATGAGTATGATGATGCTTTCTGTTATCAGAGCGGCTAAATATGACTTGTATTACCAGCCCGATTATTCGCTGAAAACCATCCATATCGAGGAAATACCTTCCAATGCACCGTGGGAACACGGTGAAACCTCGCAAGCGCCGGAAGGTTCGGTATGGGCGCAACAGGCAGAATATGAAGAAATGCGCCATAGCAGCGACAGTGATACGGAAGCGCAGTCATAACGTTTCAAACATAATGGGCTAAAAAGCCATCTATCTTTCTTGCTATAAAAGAAAAGGCCGTCTGAATATTATCTTTCAGACGGCCTTATCAATTAATAACCCATCTAGGCCGGACTTCCGAATCCGACATGGGCACATCATCCCAATGATGAAATATTTCCACCATACCGAGCGTTTGGTCGGATACTTATCTTTCTATCACCACGCTCTTTTATACCGCACACAAAACAAAACCGCCTGTCCGATTATCTCGAACAGGCGGTTTACTTATCTTGTCCAACCCTCACCTAAACAGGCTTGTTGGTTTCTTCTTTCAGTTTTTGCAACATATAGAATATACGGGTACGTCTGCGTGATGCGCTCATACTTAGGCGGCTTTAACATTCAACGCTTGCGGGCCTTTAGGACCATCACCGGCAGTGTAGCTGACACGTTGGTTTTCAGCTAAAGTACGGAATCCATCTGATTCAATAGCAGAGAAGTGTACAAACAAATCTTTACCACCGGCTTCCGGTGTAATAAAACCGAAACCTTTGCTCTCGTTAAACCATTTTACTGAACCGAATTGTTGGGTACTCATAAGATATTTCCTTTAAATAAAAATTAAACATAGCCAGAACTAAAGCCGGGGAACTGAAAACTAAGGAAACACAAATGAAATACTTATCAAGAATATCAAACGGAACACAGAGAACAACAGAAACCTAAAATTAATACTAACCAAGCGATGCAGTATGGATGGCTTTATCAGTATGGTCAAGCGTTTTCTTTTTTATTTTTTTCGCATGTTTCAAAAACCGTTTCTGAAATTGAGTATTTAACTCTCAAATATACCCGCAATGAAAATGCAAAACAGGCAGCTTGGTAAACCAAAGCTGCCTGAATATATTGGTCGGAATGAGAGGATTCGAACCTCCGACCCCTTCGTCCCGAACGAAGTGCGCTACCGGGCTGCGCTACATTCCGAAATTTAAGTGGCGTATTATAGGCGCAAGCCGCCTACTTTGGCAAGCGGCAAATCAAGCGGCATGCACCACAAAAATGGCCGGCCTTTTTTTCAAATTGGGCAACGTAGGCAGCTTGCGCCAATCGGCGACGGTTTTGCTGATAATGGTTTGTGTCGGCAGGGTTAAATCACAGGCAACACACAAGCGCACCGCAGGGGAAAGCGTTGCCACGGCATCGGCCAACAAAGCATCATTGCGATACGGCGTTTCGATAAAAATTTGGGTTTCATTCTGCCGTCGCGAATGCTGTTCCAGCATTTTCAGGGCTTGGATACGCTCGGCTTTATCGGTCGGCAAGTAGCCTTTAAAGGCAAAACTCTGCCCGTTTGCACCCGAAGCCATTAACGCCAGCAACAAACTAGACGGACCGACAAGCGGCCGCACTTCAAACCCGTGTTGATGCGCCAAAGCCACCAAGTTTGCGCCCGGATCGGCCACCGCAGGGCAACCTGCTTCGCTGAGAATACCCATACTGCGCCCTTCTTTCAAAGGTGTGAGCAACTCCACAATGGTTTTCGGATTAGTATGTTCGTTGAGCGTTTGCAGGTTAAGCTCGCGAATCGGCGTGGTTATACCCAAATGCTTTAAATGGGCGCGGGCGGTTTTTTCCGCTTCCACCACAAAATCCGTCAGCCCGATAATCTGCTGTTGCTCGTGCGGCAACAAACAAGGCGTATCGGGCGTGCCAAGCGGAGTAGGAATAAGATAAAGAATAGCCGGCATAATATTATCCGTATGAAATAAGGAAAAGTTATATTGGCCGTCTGAAAAACTTATCTTTCAGACGGCCTTTGTGTTCAATATGGCAGTTACAAAACCGTAACGCCCTCAAGCATTAAAAAATCAATCAGTTTGAAAATCGGCAAGCCGATTAAGGCATTCGGATCGCTACTGTCAATCCGCTCTAATAAAGCCGCCCCTAATCCTTCGCTTTTTGCCGCACCGGCACAATAAACGGCATCCGGCTCGCGCTCTAGATACAGGCGGATTTGTTCGGGTGTAAGCGTGCGCATGGTGACAACGGTTTTATCCACATGGGTTTGCAGGCCGTCTGAAACCGTATTCAATAAGCAAACGGCACTATAAAACTCAATCCGTTGCCCGCTTAATTCGGCAAGCATTTGTTGCGCATTGGCTACGGTCATCGGTTTGCCGAGTTGGCGCCCGTTGCACCATGCCACTTGGTCGGCGCCGATAATAAGCGCCTGCGGGAATTTAGCCGCCAATGAGCGTGCTTTGCCCACGGCAAGGCGTAGCGCGGTTTGTTCGGCGGTTTCACCGGATTGCGGGATTTCGTCATAATCAGGGGAGGCCGTCTGAAAAGGCAAACCCAACCGTTGCAATTGTGCTTGGCGGAATACCGAACTGGAACCTAAAATAAGCGGCAAAGTGGCTTTCATACATGTAAAAACATTGACGTTAAACTGTTAAAATTATATCATACCCCGTTTATGTCAGACCTTAATTTGATTGACCCCGTTGCTTTCGCCACCGAAAAGCAAAGTCTGCACGGCAGATTTTTGCTGAGCGAGCTGGACGAACGCGTTTGGTCGCACGAATATTTTGCCGACAAACAGGCCGAAGTATCGTTTACGCTGCAAGGCGGAACCGATAACTTACAACGTTTGTTTTTAGATTTGAGCATAAAAGAAGAAATACCGCTGGTTTGCCAGCGCTGCATGCTTCCCTTTCCGTTCAAATTAAATGAAACAAGCCGTATCGTTTTGTTTGACGATGAAAAAAGCCTTGACGATGCCATGCTTTCCGATGATGAGTTGGAAGGGATGTTGATTGAAAAAGAGCTGGATGTGCGCACTTTGGTAGAAGACCAAATCTTGATGGCATTGCCGTTTTCACCCCGCCACGAAAACTGCGACAATGCGGCACTGGAAAAAGCAAATCAAGACAAACCCAATCCGTTTGCCGTTTTGGCAGGGCTGAAAAGCAACCGCTAACCGGTTTTATAGTTTTACAGTTTTATATTTTAGGAGCTTGAAATGGCCGTTCAACAAAACAAAAAATCCCCCTCTAAACGCGGTATGCACCGTTCACACGATGCCCTGACTGCGCCCGCTCTGTCTGTTGACAGCGCAACCGGCGAAGTACACCGCCCGCACCACATTTCCCCCAACGGTATGTACCGTGGCCGTAAAGTGGCTAAGGCCAAAGACGAGTAAATCGCGTTTTATCAGATGAAAGCCAGAAGATTGCCTATCTAATGCAACTGCTGGCTTTTTTGCATCATAATAACCGCCTCCTAAATGAAACCGAGGCCGTCTGAATCACGCCATACAGGGTATGATTTTTCGGCCTTTTCCGGCACTAAAATCATGAAAAAGAAAATTTGGTATACCTATGATGACATACACCGTGTTATCAAACAGCTATCTGTAAAAATCAAAAATTCCGGTGTTCACTATGACGCCATGATTGCCATCGGCGGCGGCGGGTTTATTCCGGCACGCATTCTGCGCTCCTTTTTAAATATCCCCATTTATGCCGTTACCACCGCTTATTATGATAACGATCATGCCGGACAGGTTACCGACAGCGTGAAAAAAATCCAATGGCTGGATCCGCTGCCGGAATCATTGCACGGCAAAAACGTGTTGGTGGTTGATGAAGTCGACGACAGCCGGGTGACACTCGAATTTTGTTTAAACGAATTGGCAAAAGAAGATTTTGCCGGTATCGGCGTAGCGGTATTGCATGAAAAAATCAAAGAAAAAGCAGGCAAAATACCGGAAGACATGCCCTACTTCAGCGGCATTACCGTACCGGACTGGTGGATTAATTATCCTTGGGATGCCGAAGATATTGATGCGCACAACAGCTTGGCGGCACAATCCAAAATCGATTAACATTGCCAAGCAGCATAACAAACAAGCAACCGTTTCGGCGGTATAGAGTAAGCCGTCTGAAAAATATATATCCGGCGGACGCATTCCGCCGTATTATTATGATCTTTACGATCTGATACACTCTATTTATCCGGCTGACATTCCGAGCAGCCTGAGGCCGCAAAAATATCCGTACGAACCACACAACACCAAATCTTAATGCCCACCCACATAAAACAACCGTATGCACACCTTGCCATAAACAACAAGCAAATACGGTAGCGGCCTGATAGTGATTCGAACAAAACAAACCGGTATTTCAGACGGCCTTATGCCGCTAAAATACAGATAGCAATATGGAGAAAACCATGATTACATTGGCAGTAGATGCCATGGGCGGCGACGCCGGCTTAAAGGTTACCGTTCCCGGAGCCGTAGCTTTCCTGAAACAACAAAGTAATGTGCATTTGATAATGGTAGGCGATGAAGAACTTTTAAAAACCGCCCTCACCGCCGCACATGCACCGATGGACCGTATCACCATCCGACACTCCACCCAAATCATCGAAATGGACGAGGCTCCGCAACTGGCATTGAAAAACAAAAAAGATTCTTCTCTGCGCGTGGCCATCAACCAAGTAAAAGAAGGTTTGGCGCAAGCTGCCGTATCGGCAGGCAATACCGGCGCCCTGATGGCAACGGCAAGATTCGTATTGAAAACCATTCCGGGCATCGAGCGGCCGGCGATTGCCAAATTCATCCCCTCTGCCGACAATCACATGACTTTAATACTGGATCTGGGTGCCAATGTCGATTGCACACCTGAGCAATTGGTGCAGTTTGCCATTATCGGCAGCGAACTTTATCAGGCACTGTATCCGGAGAATACTCCGCCGCGTGTCGGTTTATTGAATGTCGGCACCGAAGATATCAAGGGAACGGAATCCGTTAAACAGACTTTTGAATTGTTAAAACAAACCCAGCTGAATTTTATCGGCAATGTGGAAGGAAATAATATTTTCACCGGCACGGTTGATGTGATTGTGGCCAATGGTTTCGTGGGCAATATCGTCTTAAAAACCATTGAAGGCGTAGCCAAATTTATGGGTGGCGCTATCAAAGACGAATTTAGTGCCAATCTGTTTACTAAAGCGGCCGCTTTAGTTGCCATGCCTGCTTTAAAAGGCTTTAAAGGCAAATTCGACCCGCGCCGCTTCAACGGTGCTATTTTTCTCGGTTTGCGCGGTGTAGTGGTTAAAAGCCACGGCGGCACCGATGCACTCGGCTTTGCTTATGCGCTGGAAGAAGCCTATCACGAAGCCCATGCCGACAGCTTGGCCAAAATCGAACAAGGCGTCGCCACACAACTGGCAGTTTTGGCTGAAAACCAAATAGCCAATGATTCGGCCGTTGCCGACAATATCGGTTAAAAAGCCATCCTTAGGCGGATTTATCCGTCTAAGGAATATCGCTGCTAAAAATATCGGTATACTTTTGAATTAAAAGCATATCCGATCAAATAATAGGCTTAACGAAAAGGCCGTCTGAACAGTTTTCAGACGGCCTTTTATTGCATAAATGATTCAAACTAAAAGTTATACGGCATCGGCTTCCTCGGCCAAGAATCCGCGCAGTTTTTGCATGGCTTTGGCTTCGATTTGACGGATACGCTCGGCAGATACACCATACTCGGCAGCCAAATCGTGTAGTGTCAAACCACCGTCATCTTGCAACCAACGGCTTTCGACAATACGGCGGCTGCGGTCGTCCAATTTCGCCAAGGCGTTTTGCAAGCCTTCGGTTTGCAATGCGTAATGGGCTTTTTGGGCAATCTGGCTGGTCGGTTCGGTATCGTTGTCGGCCAACCAGTCAATCGGCGCGAAGCTGTCTTCATTGTCGCTGTTATCGGCCATAATACCGATATCGCGACCGGTCATACGCTGTTCCATTTCCATCACTTCTGAAAGTTTTACCCCCAAATCATCGGCAATCGCTTGGGCTTCTTTGGGTGATAAAGCATTCAAATTTTTACGCATGCTGCGCAGGTTAAAGAACAATTTACGTTGCGGTTTGGTGGTAGCCACACGAACCAAGCGCCAGTTGCGCAAAATAAATTCGTGAATTTCGGCTTTAATCCAATGCACGGCAAACGAAAACAGGCGTGCGCCACGGGTCGGCTCGAAACGTTTTACCGCTTTCATCAGGCCGATATTGCCTTCTTGAATCAGGTCGGCTTGGTTCAAACCGTAGCCGTCATAACCGCGGGCAATCGATACGACTACACGCAAGTGTGAAAGAATCAGTTTTTTAGCGGCTTCTAAATCGCCTTTTTGTTGGCGTTCCGCCAGAGAAGTTTCTTCCTCGGCAGAAAGCATGGGAATATTGTTTACAGTATGAATGTATTGTTCCAAGCTACCATGACCGCTAGGTACGGGTAATGCAATGGCGTTCATTTTCATCTGTTGGCTTTCCTTATGTTTATGTGTTGAACTGTCGTTTATATGACAGCTTTTGATTAAATATTATTTATTCAACTCTATGCTTCTAACTTATATTAGACAAAAATTTTATGTATATTTTCTATACATGATAGGTAAATTTTTGTATTTTTAAGTTTTCGATTGATTTTAAATATTTGAGTGTTTTTATCAGGATTGTTTGTATTATAGCAAAGAATGTATCCCTTGTGCTTTACCCACAGGAAAGACTCTATCGTTATACGGTTAAGGTTCTTTTTACGCCTTATCTACTAAAACCGTGTTTTTCAGACGGCCGCTATGACTGCTATCAAAGGCCGTCTGAAACATTTCTTCTGCGCCTGCCCGATAACCACAATACGGCAGCCGCAACGGTTAATAATATCACCAACGGCCACGAACCGCCTAATTTCATATAAGGCGTTTCCCCCTCATAGCCTTCGATAGTGCCTTCCAATACGGCATCGATATCCGGTTCTATACTGCGGACAACCCGCCCTTTCGGATCCACAATCGCCGTTGCACCGGTATTGGTGGCGCGCACCATATAACGCCCCAATTCCAATGCGCGCGCTTGTGATTGCTGCAAATGTTGGAACATGGCATTCGATTCGCCATACCAAGCCATATTGCTGGCATTGGCCAATAGACTGGCCTGTTTGGCAGAGGCAATCAATTCGTCGCCGAAACCGTCTTCATAGCAAATATTAAACGCCACTTTCTGATTGGCCATCTGAAACGGCTTTTGCGCACTGCCGCCGCGTTGGAAATCAGCCAACGGCATATTCATTAAGCGGTATAACGGTTCGGTTAGCCACGGCAACGGTTTGTATTCGCCAAACGGCACCAAATGGTTTTTCGCATAATAAGGCACATCATCGGGTGCGGCCGGATTGTATTCGGCCAGATTAATCACGGCGTTTTCATAGTTTTGGCCGTCTGAAGTATATTGGCTGATGCCGATAGCCAGCGCACTGCCGTTCAGCCGTGCTTGTGCGGCAAACTGATCGATTAATCCTTCGGGTAAATCCTGCCGCATTAACGGAATAGCGGTTTCCGGCAAAATCACAATATCCGCATGAGTGGCGGCAATTTGCCCGTAGTAGCGGTTTAGCGTCGGGTAGAACTGTTCGGGGCTCCATTTTAACGCTTGCGGAATATTGCCCTGCGCCAATGCCACGGTAGCGGTGCTGCCGTCCGGCCGGGTAAAGTCGGTTTGGCGTGCCACATAACCGACGGCGAATAACGCGATTAGGGCAACTGCGGCGGCGATACGTTCTTTCAGACGGCCTTGCGGTTGATCCGCCAACAACACCAGCCAAGCGCCGGCAAAAGCCGTTGCCAAGGTAACCAAATGGATGCCGCCCAAGGGCGCGAAGCCGGCCAACGGGCTGCTATCGGCAATCTGCGAATAACCGAGCGCACCCCATGCAAAGCCGGTGAGCAGGCGTTCGCGGGCAAACTCGGTTAATGTCCATAATATCGGCAGTGCCAAACCGATACGCCAAGCGCGTGGCAAGGTGATTTTTTTCAATAGCCAAAACGCGGCGGCCGGATACAGGGCAAGGAAAGCGGGCAATAGGAAGGTGAGCGGAACGGCATAAAGATTGGGCAAACCCGATACGGTATGCAAGGCGGTATAAATCCAATAAAACTGCGTGGTATAAGCAATCAGGCCGAAAAGATAAGCCGTGCGGACGGTATATTGCGGGCGTAGTTCGGTGAGGCGTATCAATGCGCCGAATAATAACGGCATCAGCCAAAAATGATAATACGGCGCGAATGTCAGCGGTGTGGCGGCGGCAATCACCACCACCAGCGGCCAATAAAACAACGGCTTTTGAAAAAGCACTTCGGTTTTCTGTATCAGATTCATAAATTCATCATCCGCACCCGTTAGGTTAAGAGAGGCCGTCTGAAAACGGCTGGATTTTAATGATTAATGTGCCGCGTTCTTGCCCATCAGTTTCATAAGCGGCAATACCACGGCACATACCAACGCGCCGGACAATACGCCCACCACCAAAGTAGCAATATGGCTGCGGATACCGGTATCCCAATGCAAAGCATGTAAGAAGTGATGTACGAAATCCAAATTGTGCACAATAATACCGCCGCCCACCAAAAACATCGCCAACATGCCGATCACACTCAAAGCACGCATAAACCACGGCATAAACAAAATCATACCCTTGCCCAACGCCTGCGCGGCAGCACTCGGTTTTCTCATCAGCCACATACCGAAATCATCGGTTTTCACAATAACCGCCACCACGCCGTATACCAGCGCGGTCATGGCAATACCGATAATCGCCAACACCACCGCTTGGCTGGCCACACCATAATCCTCGACCACGCCCAAAGCAATAATAATGATTTCGGCGGAAAGAATAAAATCGGTACGAATCGCACCTTTAACTTTGGTTTTCTCATCGGTGAGTTCATCGCCGACGGCATGACGGGGCTCTTCGGCAGTCTCGCGGTTTAAATATTGGTGCAATAACTTTTCCACACCCTCAAAGCAAAGAAAAGCACCGCCCAACAATAACAACGGCTTAATCAACACCGGTATAAATACCGACAGCAATATGGCAACGGGCACTAAAATCGCCTTATTCACCAGCGAGCCTTTGGCCACTGCCCATACAATCGGCAACTCCCTATCGGCTTTCACACCGGTAACCTGATTGGCATTCAAGGCTAAATCATCGCCCACCACGCCCGCGGTTTTCTTAGCGGCCATTTTGGTCATTAAGGCCACATCATCCAATACCGAAACAATATCATCGAGTAATGTAAATAAAGAGGCAAAAGCCATATTGCTTTCCTAAACAATCCGTTTATCCAACCGCGCATTATAGCGGATTTCAGATGTGCGTATGCTCTTTCAGACGGCCTTAAACTGAATAAGATAAGCGGCTGCTATTATGAAACAATGTCTTCGAATACAAAGGCCGTCTGAAAAGTTTTCAGACGGCCTGTTTCATTCTGCCGACACCGATTATTGGTTGCCGGCAATAATTTGTAAAAGCTGCGGCAGCGGGCTGAATCCGCTTTGGCTGCGGCCATTTGGGAACACCAGCGTCGGCGTACCGTTAAAGCCGAGCTGTTCGCCCAATGAAGTGGTTTCCGCCACGGGGTTATCACACGTTGCCACCTGCGGCGGCAATTTGCCTTCGCGCATCCAAGTATTCCAAGCGGCGGTCGGATTGGGCTGACACCAGATTTGTTCCGCTTTTCGCGCCGCATCGGGGTGCAGGCTGGCAATCGGCATCATAAAGTTGTAAATCGTGATGTCGCTCATTTTAACAAATTCATTTTCCAAGCGGCGGCAGAACGGACAATCCGGATCGGAAAATACCGCCACTTTTAATTTACCATTACCGCGTACTTCCTTAATCGCCTTAGCCAGCGGCAACGCATTGAAATCGACCACATTCAACTCGGCCACGCGCTCTTGGGTAAGGTCTTTGCGGTTTTTCACGTCGAGCATGCTGCCTTGAACCAAATAGCCGGCATTGGCATCGGTATAGATAATCTGTTTGCCGGACACCACCACCTCATACAGGCCGTCCATCGGCGTACCCCGTACGCTTTTGACTTTCAGGTTCTGGCTGGCATAAGCCTCTTCCAGCTTGGTTTTAATGGAAGTGGCCAATTTTTTATCAATATTGGTCGTAAACTCAGCGCTCGAACTGGCGCCTGCATCCGAAGCCGAACCTGTATTCGCAGCGGCACTAGAAGCGGCAGAAGCCGACTGAGCCGCAGAAGCCGCCGGTGCGGACTCACTTTTTTCTACCGGCGTCTGACCGCATGCCAATAAAGGCAGCAAGATGGCCGGCAAAGTAGCATATAAAAACTTTTTACTCATAATATTTCCGTATTCATCAGGCCGTCTGAAAACCAGCCCGACCTCTTGATGTTATGATTTCATAAACGTTTTGAAAGTTCGATTGTACCAAATCTTACGCGGTTGCCGTAAAAATAACATAAACAATACAATAGTAAACCATATTATCTTATATAACATTTTCACATAAACACACCGATTCGGCTCTTATTCCCCAAACCGAAAAACCATCCGCACCGCTATTCATGCGGCATTACCGCCACACTTGGCGCACCGCCCGCTTCATGCCACAATGCCATATCCCTCAACGGAGCGACGCCATGCACCCTATTTTAGCTTTCGATATCGAAACCGTACCCGATGTACAAGGCATACGCCTGTTAAACGATTTACCCGCAGATGTAGATGATGCCGATGTGGTTACATTTGCCCAACAGCAACGCCGCGCCCGCACCGGCAGCGATTTTATGCAACACCACCTGCACCAAGTGGTTGCCATTTCCTGCTGTATGCGCTGGGGGCAGGATAAAATCCACGTCGGCACCATCGGCGAAACCAGCGACAGCGAAGAAACCATGATTGCCAAGTTTTTCGATCTAATCGAAACCCATACCCCGCAACTGGTCAGCTGGAACGGCGGCGGTTTCGACTTGCCCGTATTGCACTACCGCGCCCTCATCCACGGCATTCCCGCCGCCCGCTATTGGGATACCGGCGACGGCGATTTCGGCGACAGCCGCGATTTCAAATGGAACAACTACATCAGCCGCTATCACAACCGCCATTGCGACCTCATGGACTTACTCGCACTCTACCAGCCCCGCGCCAGCGTACCGCTCGACGACATGGCCAAGCTCTGCGGTTTTCCCGGCAAACTCGGCATGGACGGCAGCAAAGTTTGGGCAGCCTATCATGCAGGCCGTCTGAAAGACATCCGCGACTATTGCGAAACCGATGCCGCCAACACCTATCTGATGTATCTGCGCTTCCGCATGATGAGCGGCGCACTCGATGCCGACGAATACGAAATGGAAATCAAACGGCTGAAAAACTATCTGAAAACACTGGCCGAAGAGAAAACACACTGGGCGGAGTTTTGCAGCGAATGGAAATAACCCCTATCGGCAAGCCAACCCGCCTTTGCGATACAATCCTTTTTTCACCACCGCAAACAGCTAAGGCCGTCTGAAAAAATGAACACACCCGATTGCGCCATTCTCGGCATGGGCTATTTAGGCCGGCCGTTGGCAGAAAAATTTTTTGAACAAGGCAGCCGCGTATCGGCATTAAAACGACACATAACGTCTGACGACATCAATCTGCCGATTGACCTACACGCCGCCGATTTAAACCAAGCCGCCGCTTTTCAGGCAAACTTTTGGCCGACTTGGGCAGACAAACCCGTTTGGTTCTGCCTGCTGCCGCCCTCGGCCGTAACCCAATATGCCGACGTATTGGCCGCATGGCTTGCATTAGCCGAACAATACGGCATCGGCCATATTGTTTACGGCAGCAGTACCGGCGTTTATGGCAACGAAGCCAGAGAATGCAGCGAAAGCAGCACACCGAACCCGCAAACCGAAAGCGCACGCAAAGTATGGCAGGCCGAACAACTGTTTCTTAATAGCAGTATTGAAAATATTGACATTCTGCGCTTCGGCGGCCTCTATTCGATCGAGCGGCATCCGCTCAACAGCTTATTGAAACGCCGCCAAATCGCCGGTGCCCACCAACCGGTCAACGTGATACACCAAAGCCGCGCCGTAGAAGCCCTACATTACGCCGCCTGCACCCCCAACGGCAGGCGCATACGCAATATTGTCGAAAACCGACATCCGCCCAAACAGCAATTTTATCAGCAGGAAGCCGCCAAGCTCGGCCTGCCCGAAGCCGATTTCGCCCCCGACGACGACAGCAGCGGTAAAATCGTGACCACGGTTTATCATGATTTTGCCCGTTTTTTAGCCTAAACCCTGTTTACCCAACAAACAGGCCGTCTGAAACCTTTCAGACGGCCTAAGAATGAAAGCACCAATATGAGCGCACTTCTTCCCGTTATGAACCATTTAATCGCCCAAAACCGCGAAACCCAAGCCGGCTTGGCCGGATTTTCAGGCAAATCGTTCAGCATGCAGGCCGCCGGCCTACATATTCACGGCATTTTAGACGATCAGGGTTTTCTCAAACCCGACAACGGCCAACCCGACACCCAAATCACATTCCGCCCCAGCGCCGTACAAAAAATCCTACAAGGCCAAACTCCGGGCATCGGCGACGTCGGCATCAGCGGCGACACCCGTTTGGGCATGGCCTTATTGCCGCTTATCGGCAGCCTGCGCTACTACGCACAAGACGACTTAAGCCGCCTGCTCGGCGACAACCTCGCCAGCAATATCGGCACACGCACGGCACACGCTAACCGCCTCTTCAAACAAATGGGGCAAAGCGTTTTGGAACAACTCGGCGAATTTGCCCGCGAACCGGAATCGCCCGTGCCCGACCGCGAAACGCTGGCCGCATGGTCTGCCGAAGTCGATACCCTGCGCGACGACACCTCACGGCTGGAAGCGCGCTTGGCCAAGCTGGAAAAACAAGCCGTCGACCAAGCTGAAGCCACGCATCCGAATCACGAATAAGACCGATACCGGATATATTGTTCAGACGGCCTCAACACCAAACAACGGGCGGATAATATCCGCCCGTTGTTTTATCCAGCCATTATCAAAGCGGTATCCGTGTTAACGTTTTTCCGCCGCCAATACCTTAGCCACCGTATCCACCACCGCCTGCGTTTGCGGGTCTACTTCAATATTCACCACATCGCCAACCTGACGGCTGCCGAACAAAGTGCGTTGTAAGGTTTCGGGAATCAGGTGCACATTAAATTCATTATCGGTCACGCTGCCGATGGTGAGACTGCATCCGTCCAAACCGACAAAACCTTTGGTGAGGATATAGGGTTTTAATTCGGCCGGCAGCGCAAACCACAAAGTACGGTTGTGTTCGTTTTGTTCGATACGGGTAATCTTGGTCGTTGCCATAATATGGCCGCTCATCAAATGGCCGCCGATTTCATCGCCGAAACGGGCGGCACGTTCCAAGTTCACCAAACCGCCCGCTTCCAATCCGCCGAGATTGGTTTTGGCCAAAGTTTCCGCCATCAGGTCGAAATCAACCTGCCGCCCGTTAATGCGGGTAATGGTCAGGCAGCAGCCGTTGTTGGCCACCGAAGCGCCGGTTTGAAGATTGTCGGCCATATTTTCAGGCAGCTCGACCGTAAACGTGCAGAAATCAGCAGCAGGCATCTCTTTGGCAACAATTTTGCCCACGCCTTGTACAATACCGGTAAACATAAATAATTTTCCTAAATAAACAATATATTAAATTATCAGCCAAGCGGCGGCACGCCCGACAAACTGATAAACATGCCCGCAATCACCGCGCTCATCAAATTCGACAGCGAGCCGGCAATCATGGCCTTAAACCCCAAGCGCGCCACATCATGGCGGCGGTTCGGCGCCATAATACTCAAACCGCCTACCAGCACCGCAATCGAGCCCAGGTTGGCAAACCCGCACAAAGCAAAAGAAATAATCGCCTGAGTATGGCTGCTTAATTGTACGGCAGATTCGGGCGTCAGATACTTCACAAATTCGGCATACGCCACAAACTCGTTCACCACCAACTTCTGCCCGATAAGCGACCCGGCCACGCCCGCTTCCTGCCACGGGATACCGATTACCCACGCCAGCGGCGCAAACAATACCCCTAAAATGCCTTGCAAGGTTACATCTTCATAGCCGAACCAACCTGCCACACCGCCGATCATGCCGTTAATCAACGCAATCAGCGCCACAAACGCCAGCAGCGAAGCGCCGACGGCAAACGCAATCTGCGCCCCGGTTACCGCGCCGCCGGCCGCCGCATCAATCACATTGGCCGGTTTTTCCGTTTCGGTATCTTCTTCCACCTCAGTGATTTCAGGCTTTTTTCCGGTTTCCGGCACCAACAACTTGGCAAACAGCAACCCGCCCGGCGCCGCCATAAACGATGCCGCAATCAGATAAGGCAGCGGCACCCCCATTTGGGCATAACCGGCCAACACCGACCCGGCCACCGAAGCCAAACCGCCGCTCATAATAGCGAACAGTTCGGACTCGGTCATCGTGCGGATATACGGGCGCACCACCAACGGCGCTTCGGTTTGGCCGACAAAAATATTGGCGGCCGCCGACATCGATTCCGTTTTCGACGTGCCCAGAATTTTTTGCAAAAAACCGCCGATCAACTTAATCAGCAGCTGCATCACGCCGATATAATACAGTACCGCCATCAACGATGAAAAAAACACAATCATCGGCAACACACGAAACGCAAACACAAAACCGCCGCCGCCAAACACTTCAAACATTTGATCGGACACCAAACCGCCAAACAGGAAAGCCACCCCGTCGTTACCATAGGCAATCACATTATCAACCGCTTCGGAAATACCCAGCAGGCCGTCGCGCCCCCACGGCACATAAAGCACCAGCGCACCCAAAGCCACCTGAATCAGAAACGCCCCCGCAACGGTGCGTAAATTAATCGCTTTCCGGCTACTGGAAAGCAATACGGCAATCGCGATTAAAACCGCCATACCGAGCAAACTATGCAATACGCCCATGAGCCTCTTCCTTTTCGGATAAATCGGCCTCATTATAAATAAAACAAACTCGTTCAGGCCATCTGAAAACTGATAAGATAAAAAAAACAGCCGTTGCCCCGCAGTAGCCTACCGCAAAAACCGCACGGCCGGACTGCCCGTAAAACAGGCCGTCTGAATATAAAAACATGCAATAAACCTGAAACTTAAGATAGGAAATACCATGTCTTCATACCGTTTTACCCTACCCTCGTCTTCCGGCCAAGATTTCGTTTCCGACGAACACCTGCCGCTGATTATCTATTTTTACCCCAAAGACAACACCCCCGGCTGCACCACCGAAGGGCTGGACTTCAACGCCCGTTTGGAACAATTCCAGGCACTCGGCTATACCGTGGTCGGCATTTCGCGCGACAGCGTCAAATCGCATCAAAACTTTTGCAACAAACAAGGTTTCCGCTTCGAACTTTTGAGCGACAAAGAAGAAACCGTGTGCAAAATGTTCGACGTCATCAAACTGAAAAAACTCTACGGCAAAGAATCATTGGGCATCGAACGCAGCACCTTTGTACTCAACGAAAAAGGTGAAATCATCCACGAATGGCGCAAAGTCAAAGCCGCCGGACACGCCCAAGAAGTATTGGAAACCCTGAGCCGGTAAGCTGTCCGCTCTCTTTAAAAATTGAAAGCGCACACCATGCAGACACCTCAAGCCGTTGTTTTACGCCTCAACGCCATCCGCCTGGAGCCGCTGGTGGCCGAGCATGCAGAAGCCCTGAGCCGTGCCACCGCCGACGGCGAAGTGTGGCGGCTGGTTTTTGCTTCGGCACCCGAACCCGACAAAACCGAAGCCTATATTCAGACGGCCTTATCCACGCCCAACCGCTTGGCTTTCGCCGTGATAGACGAAACCTCCGGCGAAGTCATCGGCAGCACCAGTTATCACGATATCAATCAAGCGGCCGGCCGTGTGGAAATCGGCCATACATGGTATGCAAAAAGCCGTTGGCGCAGCCATGTCAACACCACCTGCAAATACCTGCTGCTTTGTCATGCCTTTGAAACACTCGGCTGCCAAACGGTAGGCTGGCGAACCGATATACTCAATACCCGTTCCCAACAGGCCATCGAACGTTTGGGCGCGAAGAAAGACGGCGTTATACGCGGCTTCCAAACCCGTCGCGACGGCAGTGTACGCGACACCGTGATGTACAGCATGACACGCGAAGAATGGCCCGAACACAAAGCGCGTTTGCAAAGCAAACTCAACCTTTCCCCCACCTGATTTTCAGACGGCCTATGATGAATTATCCCTGCCTTTACGCCGCCCCGTTCGGCAATATCACCCTGATTTTCGACGGACAGGACAACCTGCTCGAAGTGCACCTCTACGGCCGCCCCGAGCACGCCCCCTACCCCTTGCCGGAAGCTTGGCGGCAAAAGCTCGACGACTACTTCTCAGGCCGTCTGAAAAACTTTAACCACCCTGCATCTACACACGGCACACCGTTTCAGCAGAAAGTCTGGCAGGCCATCGCCGAGATTCCGGCCGGCGAAGTGCAAACTTATCAAGATATCGCCCGCCGTATCGGCAGCCATCCCCGCGCCGTCGGCTCCGCCTGCGGGAAAAACCCGCTGTCTTTGGTCGTACCCTGCCACCGTGTGGTCGCCAAACAGGGCTTAGGCGGGTTTTCCTGCAAAGAAGGCGATGCCCTTTCCATCAAACGCTGGCTGTTAAAGCATGAAGGCATCAACCTATAACCACCGCACCGATACCCGCCATGACCGATCCGCTTACCGACCGCCTGCTCGAACACCTTTGGCTAAGCAACAGACTCAGCCAAAACACCCTCGACGGCTACCGTCGCGATCTGCAAAAAATTGCCGCCCGCCTAGCCGAACAAGGTTTGAACTGGCAAACCGCCCAAAGCACCGACTTGGCCGCCGCCATTTATCACCCAAACGAAAAACCCCGTTCGCAAGCCCGCGCCCTATCCGCCTGCAAACGGCTCTACGGCTGGCTGAGCGAAACCGAACAACGGCCCGACAACCCGACCCGACACCTCACCGCCCCCAAGCAGGTTAAAACCCTGCCCCAACTGATTACCGAAGCCCAAATCGACCGCCTGCTCGACGCCCCCGACACCGATACCCCGCACGGTTTGCGCGATAAAGCCCTGCTCGAACTACTCTATGCCACCGGCTTGCGCGTCAGCGAAGCGGTCAAACTCAAAATCAACGAAATCAACCTGCAAAAAGGCATTATCAACACCATCGGCAAAGGCAACAAGCAACGCATTGTTCCCCTAGGGCAGGAAGCGGCCTACTGGATAGAACGCTACGCCGCCGAAGCCCGCCCGCAACTGCTCAAACACAAAGCCTGCGATGAAATGTTTGTCAGCCAAAAGCGCACCGGTATTTCACGGCAACTGGCTTGGATGATTGTCGAAAAATATGCCGAAGCCGCCGGCATCAGCCAACTCAGCCCGCACGGCCTGCGCCATGCATTTGCCACCCATCTGGTGAACCATGGTGCCGACCTCCGAGTCGTGCAAATGCTGCTCGGCCATGCCGATATCAGCACCACCCAGATTTATACCCATGTTGCCAACGAACGCTTAAAAAATATCGTGCAAACACACCACCCGCGCGGTTAAACGGTTCAATCAATAAAGGGCTGATACACGCTAGGTATCAGCCCTTTATTTAGGCTTTTCAGACGGCCTTATCCATTAATAACCCCCATGTAGGTCGGATACTTGTATCCGACATGGACAGAATACTAACCGTTTTGTCGGATACAAGTATCCGCCCTACGCTTACTTTTCAGACGGCCTGAATCTTTATATTCGCCACATCCCACCACCTTTTCATCCGCCGTACAACGGCAATAAGAAAAGCTGCCGTTTTCAGGCAGCTTCTATGATTATCACCATCTATTAAGCGTCTAACGCTATTTTTTCCTGACGGTAGGCTTCGGCGGCTTCCCGTTCGCGCTTGGTTGTCTGGCGCATCATATAATAATTAATGGCAATTACCAGCGTGCCGACAATGGTAATCATAATGGTCGCCAATACGTTCATTTGCGGATCCAGACCCAGTTTGATTTTTGAGAAAATCACTTGCGGCAGGGTTGAAGAGCCGGGGCCGGATAAGAATGATGTAATCACCAAGTCATCCAACGATAAAGTGATACCAAGCAGGAAACCCGAAGCAATCGCCGGTGCAATCAGCGGCAGGGTAATCACAAAGAAGATTTTCAGCGGGCGCGCGCCCAAGTCCATCGCGGCTTCTTCCAAAGATTGGTCTAGCTCGACCAAACGCGACCGGATCACCACCGTGATATAAGCCATACACAATGTGGTATGCCCTAAGAAAATGGTGAAAAAACCGCGGTCGAAATACAGCCACCCCAACAGCTCGCTGTTTTGCAAAAATATCTGAACCTGAATAATCAGCAACAGCATGGATAAGCCGGTAATCACATCCGGCATCACCATCGGCGCGGATACCATACCGGCAAACAATGTGCTGCCGCGGAAACGTTTGATACGCGCCAAGGCATAGCCTGCCAGCGTGCCGAGAATCACGGCCGCCAAAGAAGACACCACGGCAATCCGCAACGACAACCATGCCGCTTCGAGAATGGTGCTGTTTTCAGCCAATTCGCCATACCATTTGGTTGAAAACCCGCCCCAAACCGTTACCAGTTTGGATTCGTTAAACGAGTAAATCACCAAAATCACCAACGGTATATAAAGGAAGGCCAAGCCTAAGCCCAACATCAGCTTCAGGAACCAAGAAAGCTTATATTTAGACATTATCTTGCTCCTTCTTCGATTTCACGGTTTTCATAATGGTGGAACAAGGCAATCGGAATCACCAGCAAAATCACCATAATCACGGCAATGGCGGAAGCCAGCGGCCAGTTGTTTTGGTCGAAAAACGCCTGCCACAATACTTTACCAATCATCAGGTTTTCGGAACCGCCCACCAATTCGGGAATCACAAATTCACCGACAGCCGGCACAAACACCAGCATGGAGCCGGCAATAATTCCGGTTTTCGACAACGGCAGCGTAATGGCAAAAAACGCCTTAATCGGCCCGGCGCCCAAGTCGGAAGCGGCTTCAAGCAGCCTGTCGTCCATTTTCACCAACTGCGTATACAGCGGCAGAATCATAAACGGCAGATAGGCATAAACCATCACCAAATTCAGTGAAAAAGCGTTATAAAACAAATCTAAGGGCTGGCTGATAATCCCGTATTCCATCAGATAGTTATTGATAATACCGTTGTGTCCGAGCAGCCCCATCCATGCGTAAACACGCAGTAGGAAAGACGTCCAGAAAGGCAGCATAATCGCCAACAATAAGCCGTTGCGGATAGACGGATTGGCCCGTGAAATAGCATAGGCAATCGGATAACCGAACAGTAAACAAATAAACGTGGTGGTCAGCGCAGTTTTAATCGACAACCAATAGGTCAGCAGATAAATATTGTTGCCGTTGCTGTCTGAAAACGGATTGAGCATACTACTCAAGCTGCTCCAGAAATTTTGGAAAATATCGGCATAATTTTGATAATTTAATGCGATATTTAAGCGTCCGAAATCGGGATCGGTCGTAATCAGCGGCGAATAAGGCGGAATGGCCAACTCTTGTTCGGCAAAGCTGATTTTCAACACAATCACAAACGGAATCAGAAACAACACCAGCAGCCAGAGATAAGGCACGGCAATCACCGCTCTCTGTCCCGGCCGGCGTGTCAGTTTGCGTTTCAACATGGCTAATGTCATTGCAGTATCCTTACAGCTTAGCTGAACAACGGCGTCGGTTGGTTTTCCGGCCAGCTCACATACACGGTTTCTTCCCAAGTCGGCGGCGTAACATTACGCACATACCAATAAGGTGCCGGCACCTGGCTCTTAATCCGGCGGCCGCTCGCCAATTCCACATGGTAAATGGCAAAGCTGCCTAGATAAGCGATTTCTTTCACCGTGCCTTTTTCCCAGTTGTAATCGCCCAAGTTATCCGGTTTTTCCTTATGCAGGTCGATATCTTCCGGACGGATACTGATCCATAGCTGCTGCTCGGCAGGGCCGCCCAAACCGTGGTCGATACGCACTTTGTTTGCCAATTCGGGTAATTCTATAATCGAATAATCGGCATGATCTTCAAAAACCGTACCCTCGAAAATATTGGTTTCACCGATAAACTCGGCGGTAAAGCGGCTGTTGGGGAAGTCATAAACATCGCTCGGCGTGCCCACCTGCTCCAGCTTCCCTTCCGACATAATCGCCACACGGGTCGCCATGGTCATGGCTTCTTCCTGATCGTGGGTCACCATAATGCAGGTTACACCTACTTGCTCCAGCGTATTCACCAATTCCAGTTGGGTTTGCTGGCGAAGTTTTTTATCCAACGCCCCCAAAGGCTCATCCAGCAATAAAATTTTCGGACGTTTCGCCAAGCTGCGTGCCAAAGCGACACGTTGCTGTTGGCCGCCTGAAAGCTGATGCGGTTTGCGTTTGGCGTATTTACTCATTTGCACCAAGCGCAGCATTTCTTCCACACGTTTGGCAATTTCATCTTTCGGCATTTTGTCTTGCTTTAAGCCGAAGGCAATGTTTTGCTCTACCGTCATGTGCGGAAACAAAGCATAGCTTTGAAACATCATATTAATCGGGCGCTCGTATGGAGCAAGTTTGGTAATATCTTGGCCATCCAAAATAATTTTGCCCTGATTCGGCGTTTCCATACCTGCCAACATGCGCAGTAATGTTGATTTACCACTGCCCGAACTGCCCAAAAGGGCAAAAATTTCATGCTTTTCAATACTCAGGTCGATGTCATCGACAGCATAGTTGTCACCAAATTTTTTAACCAAGCCTTGTATTTGCAAATAAGGTTGGGCGGAAGACGCTACGGAGGCGTTCATAATGGCAATACTCCAATCAATAACGAGTACCGGCAAAACGGATTTTCGCTTGGGTGATAAAAAGCTGTTTGATTGCTGGTTAAAAAGCGCACGCTCAGCGAGAAAAAATTTCTAAGGGCTGCAAGAAACCTTAAGATATTTAAGGTTGCCGACAGCCCTATTTTTTGAACCCGTAATTATAGTAGCCAATGCCTTGACGGGGCAATATAAAATCAAACTTTTTATAAATTTTGTAAAGTATTTGTCTTTATTTATTCGCAACAATCCGAATAAACACGGCCGCCAACACATCGATAAAACACTTAACTTTACACAAAAAAACAAAATAAATACAAATCAAAATAACCATATCCCTTCGGACGGCCTGAGTCATAAGGATTTCATTAAAAAAATGAATAAAAATACAAAACTTGAAAAATATAGACAAATTGAAACAAATCGTAAAAAACATTTAACTTATATTATTTTATTGATAAAGTGCAGCCATTCTGAAATGGATTATTTCTCTTTCACCGGCTCTTTCAACCCGTTCAATACTATTGAACTATCAATAACCACACACAATAGGATCATAGGAAACTTAATGAATTTATTTAAAAAAACCTTATTTGCCGCTTTCGGGCTTACCTTATCTCTGGCTGCGACAGCCGCATCTGATACCGGTATCACCGTTGATCAATCCAAATATGCCAACCGCCAAGTATTGCCCGACTTTACGGCCGGCATGTGCGACAATGCCGCCCCCACTTTGGTTCATTTAAAAGACAACCTCTATCGTCACACCAACGGTTCCGGCTTGGCCGTGCATAGCGGTATCGTCATGATCACCAAAGAAGGCGCTTTAGTTGTTGACGGCGGCGCGACTTGTGCATCCGAATGGCTGAATGCCGAAATTAAGAGACGTTTTAACGTACCTGTAAAATATGTTGTTTTAACCCACGCCCATGCCGACCATATGGCCGGTAGCCAAGTCTTCCAAAAAGCCGGTGCAACGATTGTTGCCAACAAAAGAGCGATTGAACCGATTGTCGGTGAAAAAATTCCTTACGCCATCCCTAATCGCGTATTCGACAAAGACATGACCATCAGCTTAGGCGGCGAAACCGTGAAATTACATCATGTCAGCCCGAGCCATTCCGACAGCATGACGATGGTGTTATTCCCCAGACAAAAAGCTCTGCAATGTACCGATGTTTGCCAAAACAAAACCATGCCGTACAACGATTTCTTAGATTTCTACTATCCCGGCTGGATTGCTACTTTAGATTGGATTCTGGATCAAGACGTCGATATTATCGACATCGGCCACTACACGCCGGCCACCAAAGCCGATCAGGCTGCATTACGCAACTATATGGTTGATTTGCATCAACAAGTACTTGACCTATCCCGCGCCGGCCAATCATGGGACCAGCTATACCGCAATGTGAAGTTCAGCCCGGAAGTTCAAAAATGGACCAACTTCAACAATATGAAAACCCTGAATGTTATGGGCATGTATCGTTGGGTGAATAACCATCGCCGCGGCATGTGGTAAGAACATCATTCTTTAGTATTGAAAGATAAAAAAGCTGACTATATAGTCAGCTTTTTCTTGTTTCCAAATCAACAAACTTTGCTATTCGTCCGCTTCGGCATCCGTTTGATTTTGCTGTTCATCCATAACAGCACGAATTTCTTGGAAAAGCGCCCGGAAATTTTTCGGCGGTTTATTCAACTCTTGTTCTTTACGGGTATTGCGGATTAACGTCCGCAACTTACCGGCATCGGCTTGCGGATAATCGGCAATAAAAGTAGTTAAAGCATCATCCGCAGCAATCAACCGCTCGCGGGTTTGTTCCACGCGCTGTAAAAAAGCATTGTGTGCGGCATTATCGCCGCGCAACTTCGCCAAATAACGCTCAATAGGTTCCGGATCGGTATCACGCATCAAACGGCCGATATATTGTGACTGACGTTTACGCGCCCCGTTTGACGTGATTTTCTTATACTCCGCTACCGCTTCATATAAATCTTCCGGCAACCCGATTTTTTTCAGCGCATCGGTTGAGAGTTTGGTCAGTTGCATACCCAAATCTTGCAAACTGTCCATCTGTTTTTTCATTTGGGTTTTACTCACCCATTCTTGTTCGTGGTTACTCATTATTTATCTCTTTCAATAGTCGCCGCATTTTAGCATAAGCACCCAAGCTATTCCGACTATCATCACAATTTTGCAGAGGCCGTCTGAAAGCAGTTAAAATAACGCAACCTTTTCTATCGGATAATCCATGTTTAACCACAATAAAGACGAACTCCTGCAATTATGCGGGCAGGTTTTAACCTTAGCCAAACAACACGGCGCAACTTCTGCCGAAGCCGACTTAAGCGAAGCCATCGGCCAAAGTGTGAATGTCCGCCTCAATGAAATCGAACAGATTGAATATCAGCAAGACAAATCGCTTGATATTACCGTCTATGTCGGACAGCGCAAAGGCAGGGCAAGCACTGCCGATTTCTCATCCCAAGCGTTAAGCGACACGGTAAAAGCAGCGGTCAATATTGCCAAATATACGGCGGAAGACAATTGTGCCGGTTTGGCCGATGCGGCATTAATGGCCGAACATATCGGCGATTTAGATAAATACCATGAATGGGATTTATCCACCGAAGCCGCAGTAGAGTTGGCCAAACAATGCGAACAAGCCGCACGGGATACCGACAGCCGCATCAGCAATTCAGACGGTGCAGGCGTACAAACCGGCCATTATCAATATGTATATGGTAATTCCCACGGTTTTGCCGCACACCAGCAAGGCACGCGCCACAGTATTTCATGCAGTGTTGTTGCATCCGACGAAAACGGTATGCAACGTGATTATTGGTTTGATGCCGCCTGCCGACACAATGATTTATCTTCGGCAGAAAGTATCGGCCATACCGCCGCCGAGCGCACTGTACGCCGTCTGGGCGGTCGCAGCCTGCCTACCGGAAGCTATCCCGTTATGTTTGATGCTACCGTAGCCGGCAGCCTAATCGGCCATCTTGTCGGCGGCTTAAGCGGCGGCGCTTTATATCGGCAAAGCAGTTTCCTTATCGACAGCTTAGGTAAACAGGTTTTACCCGATTTTCTTCATTTACGGGAAGAACCCCATATTCCGAAAACCTTCGGCAGCACTTACTTCGACAGTGAAGGTGTGGCGACCCAACCGCGCTTTGTGATTGAGAACGGTATCATTCAAGGCTATTTTTTAAGCAGTTATAGTGCCAGAAAACTAGGTATGCAAACCACGGCCAATGCAGGCGGTGCGCATAACCTCTGTTTAAACCACACCCATCCAAACCAAGCCGCACTACTCAAAGAAATGGGCAACGGCCTACTGATTACCGAATTGATGGGGCAAGGCATTAATATGCTGACCGGCGATTATTCCCGTGGCGCAGCAGGCTATTGGGTTGAAAACGGTGTCATTACCTACCCCGTACAGGAAATCACCATAGCCGGCCGTTTACAGGATATGTACCGCCAAATTGTCGGCGTTGCCGATGACGCCCTCAAACGTTCTTCCAACAAAATCGGTTCGATATTGATTAGTGAAATGACCATAGCCGGCATTTAAATGCCGCATACAAAACAGTATCGCTAACATAGCAGTTAGCCACTTCTATAAAACAGCCGAAACCGTATTCAATCGGTTCCGGCTGTTTTCATACCGGCTTTCAACCACCCAAGATTCAGCAGCCTATTGCATTACTTATTCATAAAAACAGATTTATCAGATAATGTGCACATTTCTTTACATATAATGAACACAGCATAAAATTATTTGCTATTAATAAGGCCGTCTGAAAAATGATCTGCCCCCCAAATCTTGGACAAACATAAAAGCCTTTTCAGGCTGCCTTTTCGAGCTGGGTTCTGTATGCTACGGGACTCAGCTTTTTCAATTTCAAACTACATCTGTCATGATTGTAGTATCGTATATAGTCGTCTATTGTCTGCATCAGCTCTGTTGTCGAAAGTCTGCCTTCCTGATAAAAGCATTCCGTCTTCAGTATCGCAAAGAAGCTTTCCATCGGGGCATTATCCCAACAATTGCCTTTACGCGACATACTTTTCACTATGCCGTGTTCCGCCAACGTACGGCGGTAGGCTTCCGTACGGTACAGCACACCCTGATCGGAATGCAGCAGCACTTTATCTGCCTTTGTCAGCTTACAAACCGCATCATTCAGCATGCTTTCCACCATCTCGCTGTTCGGGCGGCGGCTCATCGAGTAAGCGACGATTTCGCGGTTAAATACATCCAATATCGGTGACAGATACAGTTTGCCATTGCTGCACTTGAATTCGGTGGCATCCGTCAGCCATTTCTCATTGCGTTTTTGCGCATCAAAGCGGCGGTTCAGAAGATTATCCGACGGTTCGCCCATTGCCGGGTGATGGTAGGCTTTTTTCGGACGCACTTTGGCTTTCAATTGCAACAGTTTCATCAAACGGGCAACCTTTTTCTTATTCCATGACAAAGTGGCGGCAATCCGCCTGTATCCGTAACGCCCTTGATGGCGGGCATAAACTTCGGCAACGGCGGCTTTGTCCTGTTCGTCCGGATCGGGGCGGCCGTGGTGGTAATAAAAGCTGCTTTTGGGCAGAGCGGCGCTATGCAGCAGGTATTTAAGCGGATGTTTTGCCCTCAGCGCTTGGACGGCTTCGCTTTTTTGGCGGCCGCTTCTTTCTGCCTGAGGGCTTTTAATTCCTTTAGATAGTCATTCTCCGCCCGCATATAGCGCAACTCTTCGATCAGTTCCGCTTGTGTTTTTTCGTGGTCGGGTTTGTCGACGATAAAGGGGTTTTTACGTTTGATGGTCATAATGGCCTGCGGATGCTCCAGTGCGCGGATGCCGCCTTGGTTGTATGCGGCTATCCAACGGCGTAAATGGGTACGGGAAATATTAAAGTGATCGGCGGTACGTTGCTGGCTGCGTACGCGCTGATAATATTGTACGGCTTGGTATTTAAATTCTAATGTATATTTGCTCATAAGAAAACTGCACCTTAATGGGTTGGAGGGGTGTCCAACTTTTGGGGTGCAGTTCAAAAACCAATACATTCATGCAACCTATCAGAAGAATGCTTAAGGAATATTTATATTCTCAAATATCCTCTTCCACTACCTTATACATAAAAACAACAAAATCAAACTAGCCTGCCATTGTTTCTATTTATCATTCCGTAAAAATAAAAACATATTAAAATCATATATGTAATTCAAATATTCCAAATAAATACCGAATATCTGGTATATTACTTAGTAACCTGATAAATATTTTTAAAGTAAATTATATGAATGGTTAAAAATAATTACTGGAGAAAATACGTTTATCTTGATAATATACCGAATATCTAAAAATAAGCCGAATATCTAAAAAAATTTCCGTTTATCTGCACACATTATGGAAAGTAACACTTAAAGGGGCCTTTTATCATGACTATTATTGCTATCGACCTTCAACCACAATGCCGCTTTTCCTGCTTTGCCGCGAACGATCAACAATGCGTTCATCAACCGGAAAGCATTGTGCCGGAGTTGAACCGTCAAGCACGTTTGGCTCATAAGCGGGTATTGGTGGAAAATGTATCTAACCCGAAAGATACATTATGTGCAAGTTTATGCGCTGGTACAGATAACTTATTGCGCAGTAGCTTCACGTTTAGCCGTGAAACCCATTTCGCCATTCAAGCAGAATCTTGCCGTGGCAAGCATATGCTCAAAGGCCTGCCTTGTGGTGCAGACTATGATCATGCTATCGAGGTTGACGGCGAAGAAACCGGTAGCGCCTGTTTTCATGATGCAAAAGAAAAGCACAGTACCGGTTTAATAGAATGGCTGCATACCCAGCAAGCCGATACCATCATTCTCGGCGGTTTGGCTACCGAGCACGCCGTATTGGAAACCGCTTTGCATCTAGGTTGGTATAACGACAACTGGCATATTATCGTTAACCTTTCTGCCTGCCGTGGTTACACGCCCGAAGCAACGCTGAAAACGGTTTCTTTATTACGACAAGCCGGTATAACCGTAGTTTTTGATACTGACGACTTGCCTGCCGCCATTGCTGCCGGTGCGACCCGTTTAATGTCTCAAGCTTCTTAAACCAAAGGATAATTGCTTGCTTTTAAATGATTTTTCAGTTAAATATTAAAAATCTCTTCACAGACACTCCCATCTGTAAGAGTTCTTCAAGGCCGTTTTCAGACGGCCTCTTTTTCGTTCAGACAAAACATTCCCCTCCTAGAATATACGACAAAAGTTCTACTACCCCACTACCATTATTCAATAGCTCAGCTACTGGTTTTCCCCTACTGTCTAAGAAACAAAAAATACAAACAAAATATAACATCCATAGCCCTTGAAGCAGTCGGCTCGTAACAAATATACTAAATGGCACAATATGGTTTTTCTATTTATTAAAGCAACCTACCTCATACCCAAATTTAGAAAGGTTCTGCTATGAAGTCTATCGAACAATTATTAAATCACCCCGATGTACAATTCACTCCTATTTCAGACGGCCTATCGGTTAAAAATCCGGCAACAGGCGATACAATTGCCCACGTCAAACGTTCCTCTGCCCAAGAGGTAACCCAGCTCATCGAACAAGCCCAACCTGCCCAGCAGAAATGGGCTACGAAAACGGCACTTGAGCGTGCCGATATATTATGGGAATGGTACCGTCTTCTAAAAGAAAACAAAGAAAACCTTGCCCGCATTATGACGATGGAGCAAGGTAAAAGCCTCACCGAGTCGCGTGGTGAAATTGACTACGCCGCCAGCTTTATCAGATGGTTTGCAGAAGAAGCCCGCCGTATCGACGGTGATATTCTAACCGGCTTGAAAAATACCCAAAAGTTGATGGTCATTAAGCAGCCTGTCGGTGTCACCGCTGCTATTACTCCTTGGAACTTTCCTGCCTCAATGATTACCCGCAAAGCCGCACCGGCTCTAGCTGCGGGATGCGCCATGATTGTCAAACCCGCCTCACAAACCCCATTAAGCGCTTATGCACACGCGGTATTGGCTTATGAAGCAGGCATTCCCCGTGAATTATTCACCATTGTCTGTGGCAATGCACAAGAAATCAGCGATACCTTCACTCAAAATCCGATTGTCCGGAAAATCAGCTTTACCGGTTCAACTGAAGTCGGCATCAAAATTTATGGCAGTAGCGCCAACCAGATTAAAAAAATCAGTTTGGAATTAGGCGGAAATGCACCTGCTATTGTGTTTGACGATGCCGATATGGATAAAGCCGTTCAAGGTGTGATGCAAAGCAAATTCCGTAATGGTGGCCAAACCTGCGTTTGTAGTAACCGTGTTTATGTCCAAGCCGGAATATATGATGAATTCTGTCGCCGTATCACTGAAGAAACAGGCCGTCTGAAATTGGGTAACGGCTTAAATGAAGAGACACAAATCGGCCCGCTGATTGATGAAAAAGCTGTTGCTAAAGTAGAAGAACATATTAGCGATGCGCTCGGTAAAGGGGCGCGTTGTCTAACCGGTGGTAAAAGAAGTTCGTTAGGCGGCACTTTCTTCGAACCTACTGTCTTAAGCCATATGACTTCTGATATGCGGATAGCCCGTGAGGAAACATTCGGCCCGGTATGCCCGCTATTCCGCTTTGAAACCGAAAGCGAAGCCATTGCCCAAGCCAATGACACCGAATACGGTCTGGCTTCTTATCTGTTTACTAGGGATACAGCACGCCAATGGCGTGTATCCGAAGCTTTGGAATATGGCATGGTCGGCATCAATGTGGGGCTGATTAGTAATGAAGTGGCACCATTTGGCGGCATCAAAATGAGCGGTCTGGGGCGCGAAGGCAGCAAATACGGCATAGAAGAGTATGTAGAACTCAAATATTTATGCTCGGATATCAGCTAAACAGCCAATAAAAAAGCGTACTTTCAACAGTACGCTTTTTTATCAATACACTCAGATTAAAAATTACCACCTGATTGATTCACCATATAGGTAACGGCGGCCCGCACTTCATCATCACTCAGTCCTAAATTACCACCTTTGGCCGGCATTACGCCACCGTCAGGACCATTAAAGCCTTCAAGCGCATGTGTAAATAAAACTTCCTTACCCTTTTGAATACGCGGTGCCCATTCGTCGTTATGCGTGATTTTAGGTGACAGTGGAATTGCAGAAGATGCGCCATGACAAGCCATACAGATACTTTCAAAAACTTTTTGGCCGTCTGCTTCTGATACAGGAGTGGCAGAAGCATCTTCCTCACCGGATGCATCGGCATTCACTTCAGGAGCAACCAAGCTACCACCAGATTGGTTAGCCATATAAGCAATGGCACGTTTCAATTCATCATCCGTCAAATCAGCTTGGCCACCCTTAGCCGGCATGGCATTAAAGCCATTTAAAGCATGATCAAACAATGTATCAAGACCTTGGGCGATACGCGGACCCCATTGATCATTATGGGTAACTTTAGGGGCATTAGGAACGGCACTGTCCGCTGCATGGCATTGAATACATACCTTATTGAAAATCTGCTCCCCTGTACGTTGACCTATAGGCGTACCATCTCCCATTGTAATATTACCAGCCGGCATAATACGGGTTTCGGTTGCAGATTGGGTGGTTTCCTCAACAGTGCTGTAATAATTACTACCTGCTAATTTTACTAAGAAAAACAATACCGCAATCAAAATAACGATACCGCCCAATAGGGTGGTGAGTGCAGAGCCTCTGGCTTTATGGTTGCTCAATGAATTCATTTGATATGGCCTCGCCGTTTTTGGTGGGTTGTGACGAATAGGGAGTTATATATTTTTTTAATTTTGTTAATTCGGATTAACAATATTTTGCTGGATTATACTGAATTAACGGCAGCTTTCCAATCTTTAAGTTTAACTTTGCTCAAATAAAGTGCGGATATACCAAATATATCGTCCTCACCACCACAATAAAAATCATCTGTTCAAATATTTTCAGGGTGGTTGCCCTCTACTCTACGCAATTTAAAAGACTCCAAACTTTCTTATTTATTCAAACGCCCTGACAAAACAGTAAAATATTTAAATATTTTCACTACCATGCCGACGTATTTTTAGTCTTTTTAATACCAGTTAATCGTAATACCCGACAAACAATCACACAAATAATTTTGCCAATTTTATATTTTTGCGCTAATCTTACGTCTTTTCCGCACCCATAGCTCAGTTGGAAGAGCGTCAGTTTCCGAAGCTGGAGGTCACAGGTTCGATCCCTGTTGGGTGCGCCAAACTATTTTGAGGGCGGCTCCTATTTTTATTGGGAACCGCTCAATTTTTTTAGACTCTCTCCGATACTGCCATGTTCCCTACAATATGAAAACATCGCAACCATACAAAGCCCATCACAAAATAAATTAGCCGGTATCGTGCTGTTTTACCTTATCTATAACACGATACTACTCAAAAAAATTAAAAATAGCCAAAACAGCAAGTAAACATATTTTGTTATCAAAATATATCAACCTGCTGTTTTACATAGGCTATCACTGATAATTAGTCTTTATATTTAGCCAACTGAGTTTGCACTTTAGCCATCTTATCCTGCAAATCCGCCAACTCTGTTTGGTCTTTTTCAACCAAATGAGCCGGTGCTTTTTCAGTATATCCGGGCTTACTCAGTTTTGCCGTTAATTTATCAATATTTTTTTGTAGTTTTTCCGCCTCTTTAGTCAAGCGGGCTGTTTCCGCCGCTTTATCGACTTCCACTTTCAGCATCAAACGGGCATTTTGGCAAACGGCTACCGGCGCATCTTCACTTTCAGGCAGCTTATCCACCAGCTTGGCTTCGGTTAGGCGTGCCATCATCGGCAGATATTTCAACAAGTCTTCTACACTGTTGCCGCCTTCAATAAATAACGGTGCTTTCACACTGGGCGCCAACCCCATTTCGCCACGCAAATTACGCACTGCTCCGATTAAATCTTGCAACGCTGCCATTTTTTCAAAAGCAGTCGGTACGATTTTCTCGTTATCGGCTTGCGGCCAATCGGCCATCATAATACTTTCCGTGTGTTTGGCATTGGCCAACGGGGCAACGACTTGCCATAACTCTTCAGTGATAAACGGCATAATCGGATGCAGAATCCGCAAGATAACTTCTAATACACGAACCAAGGTGCGGCGAGTGGTGCGTTGCGTTGTCGGGCAACCGGTTTGCAATTGGACTTTGGCCAATTCAATATACCAATCGCAATATTCGTTCCACACAAATTCATACAGTGTTTGCGCTGCCAAGTCAAAACGATAGGTATCAAACGCCTCCGCCACGGCTGCTTCCACTTGTTGCAGACGGCCGATAATCCATTGGTCGACAAAGGTATAGGCCAAAGGCTGGGTTTCATCTTGCCCGCAATCTTGTTCTTCGGTATTCATTAACACGAAATTGGTTGCATTCCACAATTTATTGCAGAAATTACGGTAACCTTCGGCACGTTTGAAATCGAAGTTAATGCTGCGTCCCAAGCTGGCATAGCTGGCCATAGTAAAACGCAAAGCATCGGTACCGAAAACAGGAATGCCCTCCGGAAACAGCTTTTCCGTAGCTTTTTTCACTTGCGGCGCTTTTTCCGGACGACGCAGTCCAGTGGTTCGTTTTACCAACAAACTTTCCAGATCAATACCGTCAATTAAGTCAACCGGGTCAATAACATTGCCCTCTGATTTAGACATCTTTTTGCCTTCATGATCGCGTACCATGCCGTGAATATAAACATCTTTAAAGGGCACTTTACCGGTGAAATGGGTCGTCATCATAATCATGCGTGCCACCCAGAAGAAGATAATTTCATAACCGGTAACCAATACCGAAGAAGGCAGGAACGCTTTCAAATCAGGAGTTTCAGACGGCCATCCTAAAGTAGAAAACGGTACCAGTGCAGATGAAAACCAAGTATCCAATACATCTTCATCGCGGGTTAGTCCATCAGTACCCGCCAATTTTTCCGCTTCGGCCTGATTGCGTGCCACATAAACCTTCCCTTCCGCATCATACCAAGCCGGGATTTGATGCCCCCACCACAATTGGCGGGAAATACACCAGTCTTGGATATTGTTCATCCACTGGTTATAGGTGTTCACCCAGTTTTCAGGAATAAATTTAACTTGGCCGGAGTCAACGGCATACTTGGCCTTTTGTGCCAAGCTCATGCCTTTAAATTCGCTTTCCGGTTCGCCGCCGTTAGGCTGCGCACTCATGGCCACAAACCATTGGCTGGTCAACATCGGTTCGATTACGCTACCGGTACGATCCCCCTTCGGCGTCATCAAGGTATGTGGCTTCACTTCCACCAATAAACCCTGCGCTTCCAAATCGGCTACCATTTGTTTACGGGCGGCAAAACGATCTAATCCGGCATATTGTTCGGGCAATGCAAAGCCCTGTTGTTCTTCCCCTTTAAAATTGAATACTTCAGCATTGGCTAGAATTTTGGCTTCTAAATCCAATACATTGATTAAAACAGTATCGTGGCGTTTACCCACTTCATAGTCGTTAAAATCGTGTGCTGGCGTAATTTTCACGCAACCCGTACCAAAATCTTTTTCAACATACTCATCGACAATAATCGGAATTTCACGCCCTGAAAGGGGCAATGCAACGGTTTTACCAATTAACGCTTGATAGCGTTCGTCATCCGGATGCACGGCAACGGCCACATCGCCTAACAGGGTTTCAGGGCGGGTTGTCGCAACGGTCAAACTACCGGAGCCATCTGTTAACGGATAACGGATATGCCACATAGAACCTTGTTCTTCAACACTTTCCACTTCCAAATCAGAAACCGCCGTACCCAATACCGGATCCCAGTTAACCAATCGTTTACCGCGATAAATCAAACCTTGTTCAAACAAACGAACGAATACTTCCGTTACCACTTCGGCACGAACTTTATCCATCGTAAAATATTCACGTGACCAATCCGCCGAGCACCCCATGCGGCGCATTTGCTGCGTAATGGTGCCACCGGAAACATTTTTCCATTGCCATACTTTTTCTAAAAAAGCTTCCCGCCCTAAATCATGTCGGGAAATACCTTGTTCGGCAAGTTGGCGCTCTACAACAATTTGAGTGGCAATGCCGGCATGGTCGGTGCCGGGAATCCAGCAGGTATTGTAGCCTTTCATACGGTAATAGCGGGTAAGGCCGTCCATAATCGTTTGATTAAAGGCATGCCCCATGTGCAACGTACCGGTTACATTAGGCGGCGGCAGTTGGATGGCAAATGATTTATCCGAAGACATATTAGGCTGAAAATAGCCTTTTTCTTCCCAATTTTGATAATGTTTGGCTTCAATTTCGGCAGGTTGGTATTTATTTAACATGGTAATATTCGATTTAACTGGAAATAATATTGAATCGAAAGATTATAACGCAAAAGGCCGTCTGAAACCTATTAAAAGGCTTTTCAGACGGCCTAAAAACTTTGAGATAAAAACACCTCAAAATCTATCTGCCACGCTTCCTCTTTATTACTTGGAAAAACTTTATAAAAAGCGTTTCATCATTCTTTTTTTGCTTTAAACACATTTATATAAAATAAAACTGCCCGTTATTAGCTAACGGGCAGTTGTCGGGTCTCGGCTCATTTGTTTTTCGCTTCGGCTTTTGCTTCCTTTTTCAAAGAAGCGTATAAGTCCGGCTGACGGCTCTTCAGCAACGAAGCAATCGCGAGGTCATCACGGTTTACTTTGGCCAAATCAATTTTTTCGATGTGTACCAAACGAAGTAGCTCGCGCACGGGTTTCGGCATATTTCGGCCTGACTCATAGCGGGAACCGCCTGATTGGGTAACACCTATACGACTCCAAAAGTCCATTTGGTTTAAGCCGAGTTTTTTACGGATATCGCGGATATTTTCAATTTTCTCGAACGACTTCATGAAATTTCCTTCTTTTTTCTGTTAAAGCTTAAATCTGTCAAACCACCTACCCGAATATAATACCGAAAATAAATATACCCAAAGTAAGAATATTATATTCAAATAAGTATAAATGCTTAGACAATGAATTTAGGATAAGTTTAATTTTTTTTAATATCAAGCGGTCGAAAAAAGCGATAAACGTATATCTTTATTTATATTTTAATTAAAAAACAAATAGTTATTTTTTAAAGTAAAGATTCTAACCTAAAATAATTTACATAAAAAAACGTAAAAAAATCAAGGTTTACCTGTTTGCGGGCTAATTGTTAGAATTTCATGGCCTATTTCGGTCACTAAAACCTCATGTTCCCATTGGGCGGATAAAGAGCGGTCTTTGGTTACGACCGTCCATCCGTCTGCCAAAATTCGTAAATGACGTTTACCTTGGTTAATCATCGGCTCAATTGTAAAAATCATACCGGGCTTCAAAACCAAACCCTGTCCTTTTTTACCATAATGCAAAACCTGAGGGTCTTCATGAAAACCCCTGCCTATACCGTGCCCGCAAAATTCTTGTACCACTGAATAACCGGCATTTTCTGCAACCTGCTGGCAGGCATATCCGACATCGCCCAATGTTGCTCCCGGTTTAACCACTTCAATACCCGCCATCATGCTGGCATGGGTCACATCGATCAGGCGCTTGGCCTGCGGACTGATTTGCCCTACGGCAAACATACGGCTGGAATCACCATGAAAGCCATCTTTTTTGATGGTAACATCAATATTAATAATATCGCCGTTTTTCAATGGTTTATCATTGGGAATGCCGTGACAGATAACATGATTGACCGAGGTACAGCACGATTTCGGAAAAGGTGGGTTGCCATAATGTAACGGTGCCGGATAACCGCCCTGAACTTCCGTATGATACTCATAAATCAATTTATCCAGTTCGTTTGTGGTCACTCCGGGCTTCACAAATTGCCCGATATAATCGAGTGCTTCGGCAGCCAATCTGCCTAATTCGCGCATTTTTTCAATTTCTTCCGGCGTTTTAATCACAACAGCCATGACTTTTTCCTTTTCTTGATGGATTCAGACGGCCTATCGGTATGACCCGAAAGGCCGTCTGAGTCATTATTTTATATTAAGTACACAAATCTTGTTTTTAAAACAGATTATCGGTAATCGGCCTCGATTCATTCGATCCGACCGGTTGCGGTGGTGAAGCTTGGGGTGTTTTCACTATCGGGCGATCTTGTTGTGCCGGTGGTGCAGGAGGTGTTTCTGCCGCAGTAGCCGTATTTTTATTCTGAGACGAAGAAGGCTCAGATCTCGTCGGTTTCGCCGAGCCGATACCTGAGTCTATATTTCCCCCACGTTGGGCTTCAACAGCCTGCTTTCCGGTGACCGTAGCAGCGCCTTGCTCCTGTTCCGTTTTTTCTACTACACTTTCTGCCCTTTGACGCTCTCTGGTTGCATTTCTTCGCGGCGTATGACGAATAACGGGTTTTTCAGTTACTCCATTCTCAACCTTAGCTTCAACCGTTTCTGTATTTTCACGGTTTACACTATCCGATTCGGAAGCCTGTGCTACCGCTTCTTGATTGCTATCGGATATGGAATCCACCATTTCTGTTGAAACTCCTGCCGGCACGGAAGCACCCTGCGGCGCCCACACTTCAACCCGACTCGCAGCATTATCGCTTGCCGATGCCGATTCCTCTTCTGCTTGTGTTTGTGTAGAAGTATGCATAATGCCGAGAACCACGCCACCGACAGCAACGACGGCGATGGCAAATAAAGCGGCCAGCAAATGCTTGGGTTTTAAAAGAAACCTTTGTTTGCTGCTTCCGGTGGATCGATTTGTTTTCATTGGTTTCTCTGTAAACCGTCCGAATGTTTCAGACGGCCTTATTGAGTCTTTAAAAATCCTGTTTTCTGACCAATCCCATTGGTAAAACAGATGACTTATGGTTGTCGAGGGGTATAGGTTTGGTAAAGTGTCACCACTCTTTGCACACCCGATGTTGTGCTGACTTTTTCAGTTACCGCAGCCTGTTCGGCAGGAGTGAGAATGCCCATCACATAAGTGGTACCATCATAAGTAACGATTTTAACCCTACTAGGAATAACGCCTTGAATACCGAGCAATGTCGTCCGTACTTTTGAAGTATTCCAAGTATCGGCACTCACGTTACCGAATGTACGCGGCTGGGAAGTAACGGTAATGTAGTTATAAACCTCTTGAGCCGCAGATTCGGAACGTGCCACCTGCTCGACAAAGGCTTTCTCACCTTCGGTAGCCACCTGCCCAAGCAATAACACATGACGGTTATAGCTGACTACAGATAAAGTCGGTTCAACCCCGTTTGTCGTTGTTGCATTTTGACGCAAATAACTCATCGCTGTATTTTTAATACGCACTTCCATCAGATTATCATCTGCCTGTGTACCGGTGGTACGGCGGTCAATAGCAGATGCACCGCCAACTGCGGCGCCACCTAAAACAGCCCCGACACAACCACTCAACAAAACGGAAGTTACCGTAGCAACAACCAGCGGACGAATGTAAGGTTTAATATTCATTAATAAGTATCCTTTTCTAATGGCTTTCAGACGGCCTTTTATAGATAATTAAGCCGTCTGAAAACAAATTAATCTGTTCGTATCTCACATACCTTCGAACAACATCGTGTCAATACAATCACACAATGCATGTATTAGAAGAATATGGATTTCTTGAATACGGGCAGTACGCTGGTGCGGTACGTTTAAAAGAATATCGTTATCTTTCAAAGCCGCAGCAATTTTTCCACCATCCCTGCCGGTAAGCGCAATCACGTTCATATCACGCTCGTGCGCCGCTTTAATAGCCTCCAACACATTGGCAGAATTTCCCGATGTAGAAATGCCGATTAAAATATCACCTGCCCGACCCAAAGCACGAACCTGCTTGCTAAACACATGATCAAATCCGTAGTCATTACCAATGGCGGTTAGTGCGGAAGTATCCGTAGTGAGGGCAACGGCGGCCAATTCCATTCTTTCTTTTTCAAAGCGTCCGGTCATTTCCGCCGCAAAATGTTGCGCATCGGCAGCAGAACCGCCGTTGCCACAAGCCAATATTTTCCCATCAGCCATCAAACACTGCAGCATCAACTTGGCAGCCTCAGCCGTCGGCTCTTTCAAAACATCAACAGCCTGTTGTTTAGCCTCGATACTTTGGGCAAAATGGGCGGCTACGCGCTCTTGTAAAGCAGTCATATTTCAACCTGTAATATTTTGCACCCACTTAGGTGCTTCGTTTCCTTCAATGAATACGGCATCTAAGCGGCACGGCGCGTGACTCAGACCATGCTTTTGCAGATAATGTTCCGCGCTTTTCCGAAGTTTCATCAGTTTGGCCGGCGTAATGCTGTATGCAGCCCCACCGAAACGGCGATTGTTACGGTATTTTACTTCAACAAATACTATCATATTACCGTTTTTAACTATTAAGTCAATTTCACCAAACGGGCAGTGCCAATTACGCTTAACCAGTACACAACCTTGTGCTTTTAAAAACGACCATGCGGCATCTTCTCCGGCCACGCCTTGTCGATGATTCAAACGCATTTTGTTTATCCCCGTTATAATGAAAGTTTTCAGACGGCCTGTTTATTATGATGATGCAAAAACACTATCAAAAAGCACTCGACAGCATTGCAACGCAAACATTATACGTTGTTGCCACACCCATCGGCAATTTGGCCGATATTACCCTGCATGCGTTGGCAGTGCTACAACGTGCCGACATCATTTGCGCCGAAGACACCCGTGTTACCGCGCAATTGCTGAGTGCATACGGCATACAAGCAAAATTGGTGAGTGTCCGCGAACATAACGAACAAAATATGGCGGGAAAAATTATTGATGCGCTTTCAGACGGCCTGATTGTCGCTCAAGTTTCCGATGCCGGCACTCCGGCGGTTTGCGATCCCGGTGCCAAGCTGACCGAACGGGTAAAGTCGGCAGGCTTTAAAGTCAGCCCTATCGTTGGTGCAAGCGCCGTTATAGGCGCCTTAAGCGTAGCCGGCATTACCGAACCGAATTTCTATTTTCACGGCTTTCTGCCCGCCAAACCGGGTGAACGCCGCAAGCTGCTCGCAACGTGGGCAAACAATTATTGCGCAACCGTTATGTTTGAGACACCTCACCGTATTTCAGCAACATTGGCCGATATGGCTGCCCTTTATCCTGAGCGGGAACTGATGTTAGCCAGGGAAATTTCAAAAACATTTGAAACCTTCTTAAGCGGTACAATCACCGAAATTCAGACAATATTACAAAACGACACCAATCAAACCCGCGGCGAAATGGTTTTGGTGTTACATCCCGCCCTGCCGGAAAAACATGCCAATTTACCGGAAACGGCACAACATATTATGAAAATCCTATCGGAAGAACTACCTACCAAACAAGCGGCAGGATTAGCGGCAAAAATTACAGGGGAAAGCAAAAAAGCATTGTACGATTTGGCATTAACATGGAAATAACAACCCTATATATTTCAGACGGCCTGCTTAATACAGGCCGTCTGAAATATTATCTGCTTTTCACTCTCCTATTGAATCCACCACCAAGCTGCATATGCAGATTACTCCACGCCGCCAATAAATCGGCTCGCCCTTGCACGAGCTGAATCTGATATTGCAAGGTTTCATCCTGCTTACGCAAAGAATCAATACCATTTTCCAACCCTGCACGCATACGGCGGGCTGATGCCGCTTCCGATTTTTCAGCCGTACGAATCATTCGCTGTTGCAAATCTACTTGTTTACGCAAGCTTTGATATGCCGACACCGCATCTGCAGCCGAGCGCATGGCATTTAACACAGTCTGATCATAAACAGCCACTTGCTCGTTAAATTGGCTATTACGAACGGCTAAATTTGATTGCAAAGCCCCCGATGTAAACAACGGCAAGTGTATCGCCGGCAACACGGTCAAAGCACCGGAATTTTTTCCTCTCACGATATCAAAAGCATCAATATGGCTGAGGCCTGCCAACACCCTCAATTCGATATTCGGGTAAAACTCGGCTTTTGCCTCACGAATATCCTGCTCACTTGCCTGTAACAATGCTTTTTGTGCGGCAATATCCGGCCGTCGTGACAATAAATCGGCACGAATCTTATTCACCGCCAATACCGGCGCATCTTTTTGAGCGGAAGGCTTCCAATTATCCAATTCATTAGGGCTTCTACCGATAGCAGTTGCCAAACTATGGCGCACCTGTTGAATCTGACGAGACAATTGTAATTTTTCCATATCCAACTGCTGTTTGGCAGATTCCGCCTGATAAAGTGCAGAAGGTGCCAAAATATTGGCACGAACCCGTTGTTCCAATAACTTTTCATTGGCTGCAACAAGCTCAATCCGTTGTTCAACCAATTGCAATCGTGCCTCTAATGCCTGCCAAACAAAATATTGAACCGCAACGGCGTGTGCCACCTCCAAACGCGCCTGAATAGCCTCATAAGCAATCGCCCGACGACGACCTAACGCAGATTGAATGCGTGCTTGATTTTTTCCCCAAAAATCGAAAGACCAACTTCCTTCCACCGCCATATTGGCCAGTAGAAGAAGGTGATTGGTATCGAATTGCGGTGCAGACGGTTTGGGGGTAACGTATGTACCGACACCTTGTACAGACAAACCGACTTGTGTTTTCCCCGATGCCTGCACTACGCCCAACTGAGCTTGCGCCTGTTCAAAACGGGCTTTGATTATTCTCAAGTTCGGGGCGTTTTGTAATGCCTGTGCAACCAGTGTATTCAGCTTGGCATCTTTTAAACTTGTCCACCAAGCACCTTGAATTTCCCGAGTAGAATGACCCTCGGGCAGCAAATACGCCGTTGGATACTCCAACGGCGTCTGTTTGCCAAACGGTGCACAAGCAGTAACAAAAACCAAACCTGTCACTGCCAAACTGCGTACGATAGCATCAAATTTCATAAAATCAGTGTCCGCTTGCGTTAAAGCCTCAGCACAACACTATTGAACCATTAACCCAGTTTGGCTAAAAGTTTACTCAACAAATGTTGAAGCTGGGCATAATCCTCATTGGTAAAATCTTCCCACGCCTCCCCACTCTTACTGGAAATTTGCGGCCAGATTTTTTGAATAAAGGCTTCACCCTCAGGGGTTAATTTTAACACGATTTGGCGGCGGTCTTGTTGATTGATATGACGCTCAACCCAACCGCGTTCTACCATCTCGTCAGAAAGACGGGTGGCACTGGTGCGCGTTAAGTCCATTAAATCACTCAAACGTGAAGGCAGAATTTCGCTATTTGGGCTAACATAAACAGCCATCATGGCGAACCATAGATTTTCATTAATCCCAAACTCTTTCAAGCTTTCATTCAGATGGCTGCTCAAACGTTCTGTAACAACACGCAACAATCTACCTGCCTGGGTTTGCTGTTCGGAAAATTCAGGTAAACGACCTGACAGTAAGCGCAGTGCATTAACCAATTCGGCTTGTGAAAAACTCATTGTATTCTCTTCTCAGTGATGATTAGTCATTCAGCAGTACATGCTTTACATATCATTACACAAATATAAGCATCTACTGCCATTTTACTTAATAAAACAGCAAAATAATTTTGCCCTTAAAAACGGTTAAAACTCATTCCGATATAGTCATTTTAATATATTCGTATATAATTTCTCAAAAAACAGACAATCGGTTTACTCTTCTAACAGGCGGTCTAACATTTAATATAAAATGATAAAAAACAGCCTTTTAAGAAAAAAAATAACCGATTATCATTTTTTATCTAAGCCAACATAGCCTCGATTATCGAATATACCATCGGACTTTTTATACAACGTCATCCATCTCATTCGAACTGGTATTTTTAGAGTGTGTACTTTGCAATATAGTTCGGGTACACAACATATCTTTACGCATAATGCATGCTAATTAAAAATAATATAAAGTTATTTTTTCCACAACAATCAAATAACTTACTTTCCAGATATAATGAAATCACATAAAAACCACTGTCGATTTTCTAGCGGATTCATATTCCAAAACAATAAAATCTTATACCCCTGCCGTTACCATATCCGTTTGGATATGTTTGCACGCCAATAAACTTCTCTTCCTATACCGTCATTTCTATACCGTCATTTCACACAAACAATAACCAACATAAATCCAATATATCTATTCCTAATCAACAGAAATATATTTAACTTCCCTAAATCAGGCCGTCTGAAAATAACAATTTAAATAAAATCCGACACTGTTTACCGTTTAAAACAACAGTAAACAGTGTCGGATTTGCAAAATAACCCGTACCGGCCAATTAATCAGTCGTTATAACAAAAATACTTAGTGCCTAATTCCAACCAAAATCTATCGCACCACAAATACCACAAGCATCAACTCCGATAATCGGCATTAATAGACACATACTCATGTGATAAATCACAAGTATAAACCGTTGCCTTATGCTTACCACGTTGTAAATCGACGCGAACGGTAATCTCTGGCTGATTCATTACTGCCTGGCCCATTTCTTCCGTATAACTTTCCGCCCTTCCTCCGTTTTCCGCCACCAAAGTATCCCCCAGCCACAACCTTACTTTATCGGTATCAAAGTTATCCAATCCGGAATAACCTATGGCTGCCAGCAACCGTCCTAAATTAGGATCCGAAGCAAAGAAAGCCGTTTTTACCAATGGTGAGTGCGCAATAGCATAAGCAACTTTTTTCGCTTCATTTTTATCAACGGCATTTTCTACCATAATAGAAATAAATTTAGTAGCACCTTCACCGTCGCGCACAATCGCTTGCGCCAACTCCAAAGCCAATTCGCCAAGCAGACTCTTTAATTCGTCATAACGCGGGTCGACAATATTATCAATTTCACTCTGTCCGGATTTTCCTGTCGCAACGATCACAAAACTGTCATTAGTACTGGTATCGCCATCGACCGTAATGCAGTTAAACGACATATCAGCAATTTCTTGTGTCATTAACTGTAAAACCGGCTGAGAAACATGAGCATCACACACAATAAAACCCAACATGGTCGCCATATTAGGGTGAATCATGCCGGAGCCTTTAGCAATACCCGTAGCGCGCACGGTATGATTTTTTCCCACTTTACCCTCGCGGCTGGCTGCTTTAGGCACGGTATCGGTTGTCATAATGGCACGGGCCGCTTCATTCCAGTGAACAGGTTTAACCTTAGGCAATGCAGTAAGGATTTTCTCATGAGGTAACGGTTCAAGAATCACACCGGTAGAAAACGGCAATACTTGAGTTGATTTGCAACCAACCTGTTTTGCGACAGCCTCACAAATAGTCAGCGCACGCGAACGGCCTTCCGCCCCCGTGCCGGCATTGGCATTCCCGGTATTAACCACCAATGCACGCACACCGTTTTCATCAAACAAATGTTCTTTGGCAAGATAAACCGGAGCAGCACAAAATCGGTTTTGTGTGAATACGGCGCCTGTTGTATTGTTATGATTCAACACAATCAAGGTTAAATCATTATGTTCATTTTTCTTAATACCGGCTTGGCCTACAAAAACCTGAACACCATCGATAATCAATAAGTCTTCCGCTTTTTTCTCTGTTAAATTAACTGCCATTTATGAACTCTCCTTTGTTTCCGCCTGTTTAGCTGCATGTTCTTCCTGAACACGATGCCTGAAACGCGCACCTGCAGCATGATAAAACGGTTTGGGTGAAAACTGCCGTGATACCTGAGATGCAAAAATAGCACCAATCAACAGCCAAAACAACAAATTCTGCCCTCCTGTCATTTCCATGACCACCACACTTGAGGTTAATGGCGCTTGTGTCGCAGCCGCAAGAAAAGCGGCCATACAAATTAACACAACTACGTTCACACCGGTTTGCAGATCGGCAAAATCAGCCATATGCTGTCCAAGCATAGCACCAACAGCTAAAGACGGAGTAAAAATTCCACCCGGAACACCCGCCCAATAAGATAAAATGGTTGCCGCCCATTTGGCTATGGCGACACCTTGTGGCGCATCATATAAACGGCGTAGGGCTTCCGATGCTTCCTGATAACCCGTACCAAACGTCTGCCCTTGATAAAACGTACCTAAAGCCGCCAATATAATACCGATCAGACCCGCCAATAAAATAGGATGCCGACGAACCCATCCTCTATACTTTTCGGGTACTACAGATGTCGCCCCCTTATACAGCAAACGGGCAAACAACCCACCGGCTAAACCGCAAACTAAGCCGCAAACCAATACCCAAACCAACATATCATCTAATTCGATACCGTGGAAACCTGAAAAGTAAGGGTTATTACCCTGTATGGCAACCTGAATAAAACCTGCTGCCAATACGCCGATAAAAATCTGCCGCTCCCAACGTAACAACACACCCCGTCCCAGTTCTTCAATCGCAAATACCACTCCTGCAAGCGGCGCATTAAATGCGGCCGCTAAGCCCCCCGCCGCACCTGCGGCAATCAAATCATTTTCCTGCATACCCTTAAAAGCCAAATTATGCTTTTTGCACCACGCACCCCACGCAGCCATTACCGCGGCACCAACCTGTACAGAGGGCCCTTCGCGTCCGATAGATGCACCGACAAGCATACCTAAAAAGGTGAGTGGGATTTTCAATATGGTCTGTACAAACACAATCGGTCGTATTTTTTGTGCCCCGTAAGGCAATGACAACGAGGCTAATACTTGTGGAATGCCACTGCCTGACGTATAAGGCGCAAAACGTCGGGTCAGCCAAACAATCAAAGGCAGACCTAATGGCAACGCAACCCATGCAAACCACGGATACTCCTGAACCAATCGCGCATTTTCCTCTAATGCCCAATCGGCAGCCTCTGCAAAAGCCAACGATACCAGTGCAACAAATGCCGCTCCAACCAATAAAAAAGTGAAAGCCAGTGTCTTTTTTGAAAGCCGCTGTGTTTGTTTGAGTTTGTGTAGAATTTTACGTTTGAATTTATGAAAACGAATAGATAAAAAGACATTCATAGAAAAATAACCTGTGCCATATAGTTTTCAAACAGCCTTCTTTAGAAAATAGAGAGTCCGTATTCCTTTCAATGCAATCGCTTTATTATAATCTGCTTTGCTTTACCGTTTGCAACTTTTCAAAAAAGATTTATACATGTCTTACACAAAATCTTATATATTAAAAAGCCGTCTGAAACATTCAGACGGCTTTTTAATGATTAAAGACAGCCTTTTCTTAACTTTTAATAATTCACTTATTTTCAATTAATCACAAAATATTTTTAATTCATAAAAGAAGCTAAAAAATAGCCGATAGCAATTAAAATAAACACTATCAACAAAATAATGCCAATTGAAATAAATGCCCTGGTTCCTTTAAACCAAAAACGCCAATTAAAGCCCCCTCTTTCTTGTATTAATTTTTGCTCCAACTCGGAACGGATTTGTTTACGCAACCGCTTTTCTTCTTCTTGTTTTTCCAATTGCAGCCTTAATGCTATTTCTTGTTGTTTTTTGCGCTCAAAAGCAACTTTTTCTTCCCACTCAATCCGTTTGCGCTCAATTACCGCATCAGTAGCTGTTGCAAAATGTAAATGACAGGTAGGACATTCCTCAGTGACCTCCGGTTCATCAATGATGGTACGACAAACCGGGCACTGCTCAACAATTTTCTTTGCATTTTCTTCCTGATTTTCTTCAGGAATTAACTCCAAAGAATGCCTGATAATGACATCCAACCCCAAATAACTGAAGTAATGTTGTGCATTTTCCCGCTCTTCTTTAGAACAATTTTCCGCAATAATTGCTTGTGGTCTTTCTGCTAATGCCTGAATTAAATCATCCGCTTGATTTTCCGGCAGATTGTCACGGAGGCAGGCATTAATACGTTCCTTATCAACACTGGGCGGATAGGATACATAAACATCGTAATATTTTTCTTTCATGATTATTCCGTACAATAGCCAGTATTAGATTATTTTTAAGTATCAATTATATTCCAAATGTTATGCTGCTTTCTAAACAGCCACATTACGTTAGGATGATAGAATATTTTATTCTCTGACCCTTGTCAGCCCATGCATATAAACGGCATATATTTACGATAATTTACTCAACAGTCTGATGCCTTACAAAAAAAATGACACTTATATAACAATGGAATATTTTAAAAAGATTTTATGATTATAAATTAAATGTGAATAATTGTAAAAAATTATCTACTTTAGAAATTATAAATATAGTTATATTCAAGACAATGTAAATAGTGATATTTTGTAAACTAAATCCGGTTATTGCTCCACTTACCAATTTATTTTAATAAGTTCAAACAATAACCGGTTTTCGCACATGCTAAAGACATTGATACATTTTTTAAATGATCATCATACTGAAAAAGAAGAACCGCAACCACATGTGGTTGTTGCATTAGGGTTACGAATGACAAACTGAGAACCATGCAGGCTTTCCGTATAATCAATTTCCGCACCAACCAAATACTGATAACTCATTGGGTCAACCAAAAAGGTTAAACCATTTTTTTCAATTTCAAAGTCATCGTCATTTTTAATTTCATCAAAAGTAAACCCATATTGGAAGCCCGAGCACCCGCCGCCATTAACAAAGACGCGTAGTTTCAAATCCGGGTTATTTTCTTCTGCAATCAGATCCGCCACTTTAGCGCAGCAGCTTTCTGTAAAAACAATAGGGGTTTCTTCAACAACAGTTGCTTCTTCTGACATGATGTGATTCCTTTTTACTTAGTATATTGAAAAATATTTTCTATCTAGTTTACGCCCAAACAAACCATTTTTCTATTATTTTAGGGCTTTTATACCGAATTTCAATAGCTTATCAAAAATAGATGTTTTATTTAAGATATTCTGACAATAATATTATACAGATATAAACACCTTTTTATCCGATACTATGATACTTTCTAACCTAATAAATCAAAGAATGGGATGCACAATATTCAAATTCTATGAAATTTAAATCGCCGTACACCACCCTTCCAAGTGGCGCTTCGCCAATCCGGCTAATGCATCAATCCAATCTGGATTAGCATTTAAGCAAGGAATATATTGAAATTGCTTTCCTCCTGCTTCATAAAACTGCTCTCTTCCTTCAATAGCCAATTCTTCCATGGTCTCCAAGCAATCACTAACAAAGCCCGGGCAAAATACATCCAGTTCGGTCACGCCTTGCTTTGGCAATTCATCAAACAACGCCTGTGTACTGGGCTTAATCCATTTAGCCTTACCAAACTGGCTTTGGAAAGAAACAATATAGTCGTTTTCAGTTAAAGAAAGTTCTGTAGCCAATAGCTCTGCAGTGCGATAGCATTCATTGGGATAAGGATCTCCCTCATCATGATTTTTTTGAGGGATTCCATGAAAACTTAACATCAATTTTTGCCCTCTACCGTTTTGCGACCAAAATGCTTCAATGTGATTCTTCATGGCACTGATATAACGTGCATCATCATAAAAGCGGGCTATCGTGCGGACGCTCATCTGATTACGTTGTTTTAAAATCTGTTCGAATACTTTATCCAAAGCGGCTCCGCTACTTGACGCAGCATACTGAGGATAAAGGGGTATAACCAAAACTTGCGCAACTCCCTCGCTTTTTAATTCTGCCAGCACGTTTGCCACCGATGGCTGCCCGTACGTCATGGCATGGCGCACAATTATATTATTGGGAAGCTTATCCGCAAGCAGCTCCGCCTGCCTTTCTGTATATACCGCCAAAGGCGAACCTTTATCCAACCAAATTTTCTGATACGCACGAGCACTTTTTTTAGGTCTAAGTGTTAAAACCAAACCATGTAATATCGGCTGCCACAATAACTTTGGCAGCTCTACGACTCGCGTATCCGATAGGAACTCGCGCAAATAAGGCTTAACAGCTTCAGCCGTCGGCGCTTCAGGCGTACCCAAATTAAGCAATAAGACAGCTGTTTTATTTTGACGGGTATAAGGCAATGCGGGTTCAGGAAGAAAACGAGACATAAAAGTCGGTATCCTATTATTTTTTAGTCAATATTCTAAAGTATTTATCCGATACAAAATACGAATAAATATTATGTTTTTCAATCAATTGCATTAATTTAAACAAATATCTCCATTCCCAGCAATAAAGCCGTATAACGCAACATTTTTCCTATGGATAACATCACCATACATTTACCGGCATTCAATTTAAGCCATCCTGCAGTAATCGGCAATCCGTCTCCAATAATCGGAACCCATGCCAATAATAAAGCCCAAATGCCATAATGATTAAGCATGCCGGAAGTCTTTTCAGATATTTTTTGAGGAGCCGGTAAAAGCCTACCCATCCAATAAGAAAAAATACTGCCCAAGCTATTAAAAAAAACCCACAATAAATAATGCATTCGACATTTCCTCAGGATGGTTTTGAACAAACAAAGCCAAAGAAACCTCTGATGTACCGGGCAAAATAGTTGCCGATGTAAACGCCGAAGCTGCAAGTGCTGTATAAAGGCTGAATGATGCCATTGTATATTAAATAAGCGGTGTCAAAAAATAAGTGTTATTGTATACACATAAACACCCAATGTATTTCTTCTTATTAATTGATTTAATCAATACCGCAATACCGCCAAACTGTCACTATTACCATTCATATATTTCGGGTTGACTAAAAATAGCATTTTGTGAAATAACGTAGATATTTTGTTAAAATTTGTTTTGTATTTCTATATCGCCCTTTCGAAGCTTTTCAATACATTCATATTATTTTTTCATATATGAATGAAAATCGCGCACATCCAATGTATGCGTCGAAAAATAGCGTTGGGAATATATCAAACTAAGCAAACAATGGCATCAATACATCATTTTCTCTATTGCCAAATAGATAATTTGAGTAAGAAATAGCAATCCTGTTCTTTAAGAAAAGACCTAAAAGTCAATTTAAGTAAATTTGTTGTAAACTTGGTTCAATTTTATTCAAAATAAATATGTATTAAGGTGTCGCCTATGTACTCATTATTTTTTATTTTAGTCATTTGATTACCATATAAAAAATAATTTATTTGCTATATTCAATACTCTAGCCGACCCCTATATTCCATAAGAATATAGGGTTTTGAAAAAAACCTTTGCATTATTTATATTGTATAAATCACTGTAAAAATAGCGCACTCATAATTTATTTGGCATAATAATGTTTGTTAAATTATGTTTTTTTAAGATAACTTATGAAACGGCCGACTTTTGTTACGGTGCTTGCTTGGTTTTTGATTATGACATCCGTGGCTTCAGCCACCATCATACTGCTAAACCCACATAATCAGGCGATACAAGAAATGGTGAAACAAATACCTGTTCCCATGGGGGTACATATTACCTTGTGTTCAGATTCTGCTATCAATACAGTAGCAGGATTTGCTATGCTTAAAGCGAAAAACTGGGGGCGTTGGTTATATGTATTATGCAGTTCGATCGGTATTTTGGCAGAGTTCATTATTTCACCTGACCGCCCGATGATACTTTATGGTATTGTATTATTCATCTGTATCGTATATTTTCTATTCCATTCACAAACACATTGTTATTTTCAAACCTCTAGTGGTGTAAGTAATGCGTAACTTTATCAGTATAATATTTTGCCTAGTTGTCGTGCTTTGTTTTTATATGTTGGGACTAACTTCATTTATCTCGACACAAACTACAGTGGATAAATGGTCGGCAGCAGTGTTTTTTGCGGCAGTAGGTTTAGTATGTTTGTTTATAGGCTTGGCATTACGCCGCTTTAAAAACTGGCGCTTAAATACCGCACTCACACTTTTGGCTGCCTGTCTGATAGTTTGCGGTGTTTTATTTACCATTATGGCAGCACCCGGAATCTTAGTCATTGCAGGAAACGGTAGTGTTATGTCTTTAAAAGATTTTGGAGACTATAAAACAGGAGGCAGTATTTTAACGGCTTTCCTAATTATCTCCGGCCTATTAACAATAAGGCATTACAAAGTAACCGAATTAAACGATAAAATTACTGCACTCAAACAAAGAATACAGCGCTTATAACACAGTCGATTTTATCCTACCCTCACGAAAGCAAGCCGTCTGAAAACTTTTCAGACGGCCTTTCTTATTACAAAATATCAGCAATGAATATTCAAACGTAAATTATCGTTTCGCAAAGCCTTTGCGTTGTAAAAACGGCAGAATATCCGGGCGGACTTCATGACAAAGAGTGGCACGCACCTGCTTGGTGTAATTTAAATCCAAATTACTACGGCGTTTGTAGTAATCGCTAATAAGTTCATCATATTCTTCATATACTTTTTCATCTAACGGTTTATAACCATTTTCAGAAATCACACATGTCAGCGGCCAACGCGGGCGCATAATAGGATCTTGAGCAGGATGGCCCAAACACATACCGAATAGCGGCACAACATGCTCCGGCAAATCTAGAACACGGTCAAAAGAATTAATATCATCACGCAAAGCGCCGATATACACGCCACCCAAACCCAAAGATTCTGCGGTCAGCAATACATTTTGCGCCATAATGCCGGCATCAATCGCGCCCATTAACGTCAATTCCGTCCAATCTACTTGCGCATCTTCTGCAATTTTTTTGTGTTTGGCAAAATCAATACAGAACACCAAAAGCTCGGCACTGGTTTCAATATAATGTTGATTGGCACCTACCGCACGCAATTGTTTACGTTTTTCAGTATCGGTTACACGGATAATATGCACAGGCTGCATAAAGCTTGAAGTCGAAGCGGCCTGACCGGCTTTCAAAATGGCCTCCAGCATTTCAGCTGTAATCGGCTCTTCAGTGAATTTACGGATGGAGCGGTGGTTTAACGCTGTTTCCAACGCGGGTTTGCTTGGTAAAACGGACATGAGTATTCTCCTGTTGTCATTATTCACAATCCGGTACATCAACTAACCAAGTTAATGGCAATCATATTGATCGAAGACGGCCGGAAATTTACATCACTTGCTACTATACTACCCGAAGTAGTTCCGATACAACCTAAGCACAGCTATAAACCAAAACGATACTTTGGCCGAAACTTCGTTATACACCCAAATAATTTTCCCTACTGGCCAACCATCGTGCCAAATGTGCTTCGACAATATCCGGCCGTTCAGCAATTAAACGGGGGGCGATTTCACGGGCATATTCGAGCAAATGCAAATCTTCTTCAAGATTAGCGAAACGTAACATCGGCACACCGCTTTGGCGGGCACCAAGAAACTCGCCCGGCCCGCGGATATTCAAATCTTGGCGTGCGATTTCAAAACCGTCGGTATGCTCATAAATAACTTTTAAACGCGCCTTAGCTAAATCGCTTAACGGTTCCGAAAACAGCAATACGCAAGTACTAACCGCCGCACCACGCCCCACCCTGCCGCGCAACTGGTGCAACTGAGCCAAGCCCATACGTTCGGCATGTTCGATCACCATCAAGCTCGCATTGGGCACATCCACACCGACTTCAATCACCGTAGTAGCCACCAAAACATTCAGATGGCCTGAGGAAAACTCATCCATAACCGCTGCTTTTTCAGCCGCTTTCATCCGCCCATGCACCAATCCGACGGTTAATTCAGGCAAGGCCGTCTGAAGCTCTGCCTGCGTATCAACAGCCGTCTGAAGCTGTAATACTTCACTTTCTTCGATTAGCGGGCAAACCCAATACACCTGCTGCCCTTTGCGGCAGGTATTCAATACAAAACCTTCTACTTCGGCACGGCGTGCACTATTCACCAAACGGGTTTTCACCGGTGTCCGATTGGGCGGCAGCTCGTCAATCACCGAAACATCCAAATCGGCAAAAAAACTCATGGCCAATGTGCGTGGAATCGGTGTTGCCGACATCATCAGCTGGTGAACATCGCTGCCTTTGTTTTTCAATGCCAACCTTTGCGCCACCCCGAAACGGTGCTGTTCATCCACAATCACCAATCCCAAACGCTGAAACTGAACATCATCTTGAAACAAAGCATGCGTACCGACGGCAATCGGTGCCAGGCCGTCTGAAATAGCCGTTTTATTTTGTTCTTTGGCCTTTTTACGTTGGCTACCGGAAAGCCTTGCCACCGCCAAACCCAAGGGCTCGAACCATTGTTTAAACTTAAAATAATGTTGTTCGGCCAGAATTTCAGTCGGTGCCATCACTGCCACTTGAAAACCGGCTTCCACCGCAGTCAGCGCTGCTAATGCGGCCACAATGGTTTTACCACTACCGACATCACCCTGTAATAAACGGTGCATAGGGTGGGTTTGCGCCATATCCGTCCGAATTTCAGACAATACGCGTTGCTGCGCCTGCGTGAGCCCGAACGGTAACGCCGCCAGTAATTTATCCGACCATGCTCCCGTCCCCACCAACGGCTTAGCCTGGCCACTGATACGCTTCTGCCGTGCCAGCCTCATGGAAAGTTGTTGTGCCAATAATTCATCAAACTTCAAACGCTGCCATGCCGGCAAAGTGCCGTCTGAAAGCTGATAAATACCGTATTCGGGCGGCGGTGCATGTAACAACCGCAGGCTTTCGGCCAAGTGCGGCAATTTCAGACGGCCTAATAATTCATCCGGTAAGGTGTCATGTAACGATACGGCTTCTAAGGCCGTCTGAACAATCCGCCGTAAAGTGGGCTGGTTTAATCCGTTCACACTGGGATAAACCGGCGTTAAGCTTTCCGCCAAACCACTGTTTTCGGCATCACGGATTTTCGGGTGAATCATTTCGCTGCCATAGAAGCCGTGTTTGATTTCACCCACTGCCCGTATACGTTTACCCACCGCCATTTGTTTTTGATGGCTGGGGTAAAAGTGGATAAAACGTAAAAACAAAACACTGCCGCCCTCATCGCGTATCTGAACGATAAGCTGTTTGCGCGGTTTGAACCGAACTTCCTGATGAATGACCTCACCCTCAACCTGACACGGCACGCCGAAGGGCGCATCTTTTATCGGCATAATATGGGTTTCGTCTTCATAACGCAGCGGCAGGTGCAGCACCACATCCCACGGTGTTTGAAGACGAAGCTTGTCTAATTTCTTGGCAGTCGCTTCTGTAACTTTTAGCAGCTTTTGATGTTCGGGGGTCATAATATTCAAGAAACGGTTTCAGACGGCTATTTTAAACGATTTTCTCAATACCTTAATTAAAAAAGCCGTCTGAAAACTTTTCAGACGGCCTGACATTCTTAAGAAACGGTATTGGCTTTATGAGGCAAGACGGCAAGTCGTTTCAGTTACATTGCCATAAGGATCGGTAAAGGACAAGATACCGTCACCGGCTTTTTGATGCCATGATGTTTTTTTGTCGGCAGATACATAACGCTCGCCTGAACCGGATACGGCAATATCCAATACGGCATTGTATTTTCTATCATTCAAACCGTATTCAACAGCCACTCTGTCTGTTCCTGCATCTTTAACGGTTACAGTAAATGCATTACGGCAAGTAAACATTTGGGTAGGACGTGGTGTACGGTTATAACCTGCCTGTGCACTATCATTGCTTTCAAAACCTTGGCGAGTTTCGCCAGACACACATGCGGCCAAAGCCAGAGCAGCAGTCAAAGGTAAAAGCATTTTTAAAGTTTTCATCAATATTTCCTTAATGAATTAAAACTAAAATATAACAGCCGGTTCATATACGGCTGAATGCAATACTACTGCCTGTTCGGGCACCAACCGTTCCGCTTAACCTGAATTTACTTGTGTTTTCCCGCTCTGTTGTGCTTTTCAGACGGCCCAATCCCTTATAAAATGAGAAAATTTACTGTATCTGTTAAGCAGACAGTCTAAAAACTTTAATAAATCAACGTTTCCATCACGAGAAAACCATGACCGATTACAGCAAAACCGTCAATCTTCACGAATCACCTTTTCCCATGCGCGGCAATTTGGCTAAGCGCGAACCGAATTGGGTAAAAGATTGGCAGGATCAGCAACGCTACCAAAAACTACGCCAAAAAGCACAAGGCCGCCCGAAATTTATTCTGCACGACGGCCCACCCTATGCCAATGGCGATATCCATATCGGCCATGCCGTCAATAAAATTCTTAAAGACATTATTATCCGCAGTAAAACACTGGCAGGATTCGATGCGCCGTATGTGCCCGGTTGGGACTGCCATGGCTTACCAATTGAAGTAATGGTTGAAAAATTGCACGGCAAAAACATGCCCGATGCAAAATTCCGTGAATTGTGCCGCGAATATGCTGCCGAGCAAATTGCCCGTCAGAAAAAAGACTTTATCCGTTTAGGTGTATTAGGCGATTGGAACAATCCCTATCTGACTATGGACTTCAAAACCGAAGCCGATACCGTAAGAACGCTGGGTGAAATTTATAAAGCCGGCTATCTCTACCGTGGTGAAAAACCTGTTCAGTTTTGTTTAGACTGCGGCTCTTCATTGGCGGAAGCAGAAGTTGAATATAAAGACAAAATTTCCCCGGCTATTGATGTTGCCTATCCATTTAAAGATACCAAAGCACTCGCCCAAGCTTTTGGCTTGGAAAGCATTAACGGCGAGGCATTTACAGTGATCTGGACAACCACGCCATGGACATTACCCGCCAGCCAAGCGGTCAGCGCTGGTGCCGAAGTGGTATATCAATTGATTGACACACCTAAAGGCATTTTAGTCTTAGCCAAAGACTTGGCAGAAGAAGCACTAAAACGCTATGGTATTGAAGCAGGTGAAACCAAAGTCTTAGCAGAAACTACCGGCGATAAACTTGAAAACCTACACATGAGCCATCCGTTCTTAGAGCGCGATATTCCCATGTTAAACGGTGAACACGTTACCACCGACGCCGGTACCGGTTTGGTACATACCGCACCATCACATGGTTTGGAAGACTATTTCGTCTGCCTCAGATACAACATCAAACTCGACAACCCGGTTAACAGCGAAGGCCGCTACCGCAGCGATGTACCGCGTGTAGCCGGCATGACGGTTTGGGAAGCGAACCCCGTAATTATCGAGTGGCTTACTGAAGAAAACCGCCTATTGGCCAACGCAAAAATCGAACACAGTTATGCCCACTGCTGGCGGCATAAAACCCCGTTGATTTACCGTGCCACCGGCCAATGGTTTATCGGTATGGATAAAGCCGGCACAGATGGTAAAACTTTGCGTAATAAAGCGCTGACTGCCGTAGACGATACTGAATTCTTCCCATCTTGGGGCCGCGCACGACTGGAAGCCATGATCGAAGGCCGACCCGACTGGGTAGTTTCCCGTCAACGGTATTGGGGCACACCGATGACTTTCTTTGTGCACAAAGAAACCGGCGAGCTGCACCCCCGATCTGCCGAACTACTCGAAGAAGTCGCTAAACGCATTGAAGAAAAAGGGATTGAAGCTTGGTTTTCACTTTCTGCCGAAGAAATGTTGGGCGAAGAAGCCGCGGACTATGAAAAACTAAAAGATACAATGGATGTGTGGTTCGATTCAGGTAGCACTCACTTTTCAGTACTGAAGCAGCGCAAAGAGTTAGCCTGGCCGGCTGATTTATACTTAGAAGGCAGCGATCAACACCGCGGCTGGTTCCAATCTTCTATGCTGACAGGTTGCGCCTCTATAGGTCGTGCGCCCTACAAACAACTATTGACTCATGGTTTTGTAGTGGATCAAAACGGTAGGAAAATGTCGAAATCTATCGGTAACGTAGTCGCGCCTCAAGAAGTGTACAATGAGTTTGGTGCCGATGTTCTACGCCTATGGACAGCTTCAACGGACTACAGTGGCGAATTGGCAATTTCTAAAGAAATTCTCAAACGGGTGACAGAAAGCTATCGCCGTATCCGTAACACCCTCAGCTTTCTATTTGCCAATCTTAGTGATTTCAGCCCCATCGAACATGCCGTACCACAAGATCAAATGGTGGAAATCGACCGTTATGCTCTGATTCTGGCCCGCCGTCTGCAAGAGCGCTTAGCAGGAGATCACTACCCACGCTATGCTTTCCATTATGCGGTTAAAGATATTGTAAGCTTCTGCTCGGAGGACTTGGGCGCATTCTATCTGGATATCTTAAAAGATCGCCTCTACACAACCAAAGCCGACAGCCATGCCCGCCGCAGCGCCCAAACCGCGCTGTATCACATCACCCGTAGTCTGGTTTTGCTGATTTCACCCATTCTTTGTTTTACTGCGGAAGAAGCATGGAATATTATCGGCGGTGGTGAAGAAGACAGCGTTTTATTCCATACATGGCATGAATTCCCACCCATCAATGAAAAAAGCGAAGCCGAGCTGGTAAAAAAATGGCAGGCCGTACGCGAAGTACGCGAAGCCACTACTGCCGCTATCGAACCATTACGCAGCAATAAAACCGTCGGTTCTTCATTACAGGCCGAAGTAGAAATTACCGCCCCTGAAGAACTGGCTCATTATCTGGAAACACTAGGTGATGAATTGCGTTTTGTACTGCTAGTATCCAAAGCTACCCTAACCAAAGGTAGCGAATTAAATGTTACCGCTAAAGTCAGCGATGGTGAAAAATGCGAACGCTGCTGGCACTATACCGATGATGTAGGTTCAGTTTCTGAATACCCTCATATCTGTAAACGTTGCGCTGATAATATTGGCGGAAAAGGCGAAGAGCGCCTATATGCTTGATATATTAATTTAATACGTTAAACTAAGAGTAAACAGAAAATATTCAATTTATATTTTCAGACGGCTCTATGTATTAAGCTGATAATCAAGCAAGTTGGAAAGGCATAATATCCCCTTAATTTCCCAAACCTAAACAAGCCGGTCTCATATACAAGCCCGGCTGTTTATCTTCCCGCTCAGTCTGTCCCCGGTTTGGCCGATATGGTAATCTATTTGATTTCCACCCGCCTCAAGCCAAAGCAAAGCCCCATCATCTTGACGGGGCTTTGTTGTATTGTTTTTCTACCACTACCGCGATGACGGTTTATTTCTTCAAAGCGGGTTTGGCCTTACGTTTGCTAGGTTTGTCAGAAGTCACCGCCTCCTCCCGCACCTTCGCTAAAATACCGTCACCTATCCCCTTCACATTCTTCAACTCCGATACCGTCTTAAACGCACCGTTCTCATCACGGTACGCCACAATCGCCGCCGCCTTCGACGGACCAATCCCCGGCAATTCCGCCAACTCCTCGGCACCCGCCGTATTGATATTCACCGCCGCTCCCGCCATCGCCATTGACGCCGCCGCTAACATCCCCAACAAATAACGCTTCATCTCTACTCCTTTTCCATAATGTATTAAATGCTATCTTCTTCTCAAATAACAACCCCATCATAAAGCAGTACATCGGCATAAACAATTATTGTCACTACCTTTACCATATCTGTTGTTATGACGTCACAATAA
>NZ_JANUXW010000022.1 GCF_024834045.1 Neisseria montereyensis | reverse complement strand
TGAAAAAAACCATGCTTACTTTCGCCGCTTTAGCTACTTTAGCCACTTCTTTCGCTTCCGCCCGCGGTGCCCACATGCCGGCTTACAACCATGCCAATAATTCAGGTGAAATCGCCGGTTTGCAAGCCGTTCAATATGACGGTATGAAACGTGCCGACAAAAACGATGACAGCATCAAATTCAGCTTTCCGGGCAGCACCGTGGTAGCCGAAGATGGCGGTTATCAATTCTTAGGCCGTACCGAAAGCCGTTAATAGAAGTATCTTCAATAAAGACAAACGAGCCGTCTGAAATCTTTCAGACGGCCTTTGATATCTCGCCATTACTTTATCACTCATAACAGACGTTATGGTTAATAGCAGATAAAGTCAGCCGTCTGAAAAATAGTTTTGCTTTTGGTTAAAGATAGCCAATTTAAGCCTTAAACCAAAAAATATCCTAATCTATTTAAATGAGTCTTTGAAAATTTTAAGTCTAAGATTTTTAAATCATATTTAATAATTTGAGTAAAGCTTTGCGAATATAACCATCAATTTAGAAATTATCAATTCTTAATGGTTTCCAATTAAGAAACCGATGTTAAACAAAATCGATATGTTTCAATTATGGTTCGTTCCATACAATACGCACATAAACAAAGCAGACGGCAATTTTTTAAATACTGCCGAATGCCACCCAAACACAAAACACATCATAATAAGAGGATTTTTTATCATGAAAAAAACCGTACTGACTTTCGCCGCTTTAGCTACTTTTGCCGCTTCTTTCGCCTCTGCCAAAGGCGCCCATATGCCTAAATATGACCATGCCAACGACTCAGGCCCGATTGCCGGTTTGCAAGCAGTACAATATGAAGGCATGATCCGCGCCATCAAAAACGATGACAGTGTGAAATTTGTCGCTCCCCGTGGTCAAACTTCCGATGCGGTTTTCCAATACCACTATGACCACTTGGG
>NZ_JANUXW010000021.1 GCF_024834045.1 Neisseria montereyensis | reverse complement strand
TCTTCAGTATCGCAAAGAAGCTTTCCATCGGTGCATTGTCCCAGCAATTGCCTTTACGCGACATACTCTTCACTATGCCGTGTTCCGCCAACGTACGGCGGTAGGCTTCCGTACGGTACAGTACACCCTGATCGGAATGCAGCAGCACTTTATCTGCCTTTGTCAGTTTACAGACCGCATCATTCAGCATTCTTTCCACCATCTCGCTGTTCGGGCGGCGACTCATCGAATAAGCGACGATTTCGCGGTTAAATACATCCAATATCGGTGACAGATACAGTTTACCGTTACTGCACTTGAATTCGGTGGCATCCGTCAGCCATTTCTCATTGGGTTTTTCCGCTTCAAACCGGCGGTTCAGAATATTATCCGACGGTTCGCCCATTGCCGGGTGGCGGTAGGCTTTTTTCGGACGCACTTTGGCTTTCAATTGCAGCAGTTTCATCAAACGGGCAACCTTTTTCTTATTCCATGACAAAGTGGCGGCAATCCGCCTATGCCCGTAACGCCCTTTGTGGCGGGCATAAACTTCGGCAACGGCGGCTTTGTCCTGTTCGTCCGGGTCGGGGCGGCCGTGATGGTAATAAAAGCTGCTTTTGGGCAGAGCGGCACTGTGCAGCAGGTATTTAAGCGGATGTTTTGCCCTCAGCGCTTGGACGGCTTCGCTTTTTTGGCGGCCGCTTCTTTTTGCCTGAGGGCTTTTAATTCCTTTAGATAGTCGTTCTCCGCCCGCATATAGCGCAACTCTTCAATCAGTTCCGCCTGTGTTTTTTCGTGGTCGGGTTTATCGACGATAAAGGGGTTTTTACGTTTGATGATCATAATGGCCTGCGGATGCTCCAGTGCACGAATGCCGTCTTGGTTGTATGCGGCTATCCAGCGGCGTAAATGGGTACGGGAAATATTAAAGTGATCGGCGGTACGCTGTTGGCTGCGTACGCGCTGATAATATTGTACGGCTTGGTATTTAAAGTCTAATGTATATTTGCTCATAAGAAAACTGCACC
>NZ_JANUXW010000020.1 GCF_024834045.1 Neisseria montereyensis | reverse complement strand
CATGGCTAAAGAAAAATTCGAGCGGAGCAAACCGCACGTAAACGTTGGCACCATTGGTCACGTTGACCATGGTAAAACTACATTGACTGCTGCATTGACCACTATTTTGTCTGAAAAATTCGGCGGTCAGGCTAAAGGTTACGATCAAATTGATAATGCCCCGGAAGAAAAAGCCCGTGGTATTACCATTAATACTTCACATGTGGAATACGAAACTGAAACCCGTCACTATGCACACGTAGACTGCCCGGGACACGCCGACTATGTGAAAAACATGATTACCGGTGCTGCCCAAATGGACGGTGCAATTTTGGTATGTTCTGCTGCAGACGGCCCTATGCCGCAAACTCGTGAGCACATCTTGTTGGCTCGCCAAGTAGGTGTTCCCTACATTATCGTGTTTATGAACAAATGCGATATGGTGGATGATGAAGAGTTGTTGGAACTGGTTGAAATGGAAATCCGCGATCTGTTGTCTAGCTATGATTTCCCGGGAGATGATTGCCCGATTATCCAAGGTTCTGCATTGCGTGCTTTGGAAGGTGATGCCGGCTACAAAGAGAAGATCTTTGAATTGGCTGCTGCTTTGGACAGCTACATTCCGACACCTGAGCGTGCTGTTGACAAACCGTTCCTGTTGCCGATTGAGGATGTATTCTCTATTTCAGGCCGTGGTACGGTAGTAACAGGCCGTGTTGAGCGTGGTGTAATCAATGTTGGTGACGAGATTGAGATTGTGGGTCTGAAAGAGACTCAAAAAACCACTTGTACCGGTGTTGAGATGTTCCGCAAATTGTTGGATCAAGGCCAGGCTGGTGACAACGTCGGCGTATTGTTGCGTGGTACCAAGCGTGAAGATGTTGAACGTGGTCAAGTATTGGCAAAACCGGGTTCTATCACGCCGCATACTAAGTTTAAAGCTGAAGTATATGTGTTGAGCAAAGAAGAGGGTGGTCGTCATACACCGTTCTTTGCGAACTATCGTCCGCAATTCTATTTCCGTACGACCGACGTAACCGGTGCGGTATCTTTGGAAGAAGGTGTGGAAATGGTAATGCCGGGTGAGAATGTAACGATTTCGGTAGAGTTGATTGCTCCGATTGCTATGGAAGAAGGTTTACGTTTTGCCATTCGCGAGGGTGGTCGTACAGTAGGTGCCGG
>NZ_JANUXW010000001.1 GCF_024834045.1 Neisseria montereyensis | reverse complement strand
TCACTTTGGCATCTACAGTGTAGTCACCGTCAGGCAATTCACCCGGTACGTCTACGCTGAAGCTGCCGTCACCGTTTACGGTGGTGGTAACGGTTTGGGTGGCGCCGTTGGCATCGGTTACCACAACGGTTACTTCCGAACCTTCCGGTGCGTCGGTTTTACCGGTAATGGTCGGGGTATTGTCACCGGTGTTATCCGGGGCATCTACGCTGATGCTCGGACCGGTGGTGTCAACCACATTGCCGTTATTGTCTTCGGCAGTGGCGCTGTTACCGGCTTTGTCGCTTACGCTGGCTTTGGCAGTGTATTCGCCGTCGGCCAACGGATTCGGTACCTCTACGCTGTAGCTACCGTCCGCTTTAACGGTGGTGGTGATGGTTTGGGTCGCACCGGTGCTGTCGGTCACCACAACGGTCACGACTTGGCCTTCTTCCACATCTTGAGTGGTGCCGGTAATGGTCGGGGTGTTGTCACCGGTTAAATCAGGGGCTTCTACGGTAATGGATGCAGTGGTGTCTACCGAACCGTTATCCGTAGCAGTACCTTCATTACCCAACTTATCTTTAACGGTTGCAGTAACGCTATACTCGCCATCAGGTAATGCATTGGGCACATCTACACTATAAGTACCGTCTGCATTTACTACGGTACTAACAGTTTGTTTAGTACCATCAGAAGCGGTAATTTCCAATGTAACAACTTGGCCTTCTTCCACATCTGTAACCGTACCGGTAATAGTCGGAGTGTTATCCGTAATATCATCCGGTGCATCTACCGTAATTTGTGCGGTAGTATCAATACTACCCGGATCTGTTGCAGTCGCAGATTGATTTGAAGGAGTGACAACAGTTGCAGTAGCCGTATATTCGCCGTCGGCCAACGGGTTTAACGGCACGACAGAATATTCACCTGTTTCGCCAACAGTTACGGAAACGGATTGGCTAACACCTTGACTATCTGTTAATACGACAGTCACCACACTATCGGGCGCTACATTACTGGCAACACCTTTAATTTCAGGGGTATTGTCATTGGTATTATCCGGCGCATCTACAGTAATGCTCGGCTCACGATGATTATCACCACCGCCATGACCTCCTGATGCGGCTAATGCACCTATCGGCACTAAAGCCAACAACCAAAATGGATTAAATGCCCATGTAGCGGCGATAATTTCCCCACCCAAAGCTTGTCCTGCCAGAACTTCTTCGGCCAACATGGTAACAGCATCAGAAACTTCGGTACTTTCCGGCACATACGGATAGATGTTACCGTTTTCGTGCTGACCGATAAGCAAACTACTTTTTGAAGCACCGGTTTCATTTGAGTAATAGCCTTCCAAAATCAAATCGGGATTTTCAATATCGGTGCCTTCAAAAGCTATGGTGAGGTCATCACCAACGCGTTTGGTCATAATATTTTCCGGAGCAAATTGTGTTAAATCTTCTACAAACTGATAATTGACATCTGCTTGCGCAGGAATGCGTAATACTTCGCCTGAAGCCGTCTGAAATTTAACCGTTTCAATGGTTTGCTTGGCATTATTAATATTTAAAGTAATATTTCTAGACATTTTATTCACCTTATAATGTTTAATTTAATTTATTGTTTTTCACCATGCAGAATCACATCCACACGACGGTTAGGCTGATCACACGCGATACGCGCTTTACTATTGTTTGGATGTTGAACACGGCAATTGTTCACAACCAATTCGCGCTCCCCTCTACCTTCAGCGCTAATTAACCGTTTATCCAATCCGGTATCTTCAAGTACTTTTTTCACGGTAACCGCACGGTCATATGAAAGTTTTTGATTGTATTCCGGTGATCCGGCGGGATCTGCGTGACCCACCACGGCAATACCGCGAATTAAATCAGGATTTTGTTTGATTTCATTAGAGATATTCGTTAATTCTTGCTTACCTTTCGGCAGCACGCTGGCATAGTCCGACCGGTCGAATTTAAATAGTGCGGAAGCTTGCAAGCTGTATTTTTTCAAAACAACCGCACATTTTTCCGAGCTAACTACACGGGAAAGAGTATGATTTTGACGGGGAATCCCTTGCATTTCCTGCTCTGCTTGTTCAGGAGAAACGGCGCGTAACACAGGATTGCCATTACCATCATCCACTACTTTAAAGAAAGATACGGCTGATTCAGGGAGATTATAATAATCACCTAATTGATGTTTGTTGCGATAGCCGATATCTTGTTTGGTAAATTCCGCATAAAACCGTTGGTTCTGCGCACAAACTGTTTCTTGACGATATGCATTAGGTTGCAGAGAACCTGAATATTGGCCGTTTACATAAATATTAACTGTCGGTCCTTCAACCGCACCCGCCTGACGGTAAATTACAACGGACGAACGATTTTCCGGTACAGCAGTGCTGTAAGCAGCCTGTTGAGTATCTACCCAACTTTCTTTAGGATGCGAAACACAACCCATAGCGGTAAGCGGTAATAACATCCACAATAATTTACGATATTGAAACATGACTCAAAACTCCTGATAATTTAAGACGCATCTGCGTTCAGACGCATTTTTGTTATAAACACAAACATCCCCAGTTATTGCTAAACTTTGACACAATATATTTTCATACGGCATAGTACATTGCAATATTAAGATGATATACGCATTACAAAATCTTTCACACACATGCATACCAACGGTATTTTTTTTCGGATAACAGGTATTTTGTTACAGAACAAAGTTTATTTTTTACTTTCCAGATAAAAAAATTAACTCTTTGAATTTTAATAATTAAATAAAAATAAAATGCAAAAAAATATATTAAAACAATAATTACATTAAAAATTATCTTTTTTGCAACACTATGTTTATAAAAAACGATAAAACAATAATTTTTCTATAACTTCTATAAAACACCAATCAGGTTATTTACGCTAAAATATCGGCTTTCCTTTTATCGCTCCTAAATCATGCGCCTTACCCACATTAAGCTAGCCGGTTTTAAATCTTTCACCGACCCCACCACCATTCATGTACCCGGACAGCTGGTCGCCGTTATCGGCCCCAACGGCTGCGGGAAATCAAACGTTATCGATGCCGTGCGTTGGGTTTTAGGCGAAGCTTCGGCCAAGCAGCTTCGTGGTGAAAGCATGCAAGATGTGATTTTTAACGGCGCAGCCACCCGCCGGCCGGCGCCACGGGCTTCGGTAGAACTGGTTTTTGATAACAGCGACCACAGTCTTCAGGGCGCATGGGGGCAATATGGCGAAGTCAGCATCAAACGCCAGCTCACTCGCCAGGGCGAATCGACTTACTACATCAACAATCAAGTGGTTCGCCGACGGGACATTACCGATTTATTTTTAGGAACAGGGGTAGGCGCAAGGGGTTATGCCGTTATCGAACAAGGCATGATTTCCAGAATTATCGAAGCACGCCCCGAAGAGCTGCGCGCCTATATAGAAGAAGCCGCAGGCGTATCCAAATACAAAGAAAGACGCAAAGAAACAGAAGGCCGTCTGAAAGATACGCGCGAACATCTGCAAAGGCTGGCAGACCTGCAAAGTGAGCTGGCGCGCCAAGTCGAAAAGCTCGAAAAACAGGCCGAAACCGCAGAGCGTTATCAAACACTCAGCCGCCAACTCACCCAACAGCAAGACCTGTTGGATTATGTACAATGGCAGCAATCCCTAACCGCTGCCGATAAAGCAACGGCGCAACACCAAGCTTTCCAACAACAGCAAGATGAAACCGCCGCCCAAATCCAAACCCTAACCGACCGGATTCACGCACTACAGGCCACCGAGCAAGCCCAACAACAAAGCGTGCACAATATCAGCAACCAGCGCGGTGTTTTGCGCGAACAAATCGCCCGTTTGGAAGAACAAATCCGACACCAACAAAACCTACACCAGCGCATCGAACGCGACAAAGCCGCCGCACAGGCACAATTGCAACGGATTCACCAAGAACAACAGCAAATCCGTGCACAACAAGAAGAAACCGACTTTCAAATCGAAGAGAAGCAAACCGAACTGGCCGAACTGGCCATGCTGGTTGCCGAGCATGAAGAACGCCTGCCCGAATTAGAAGAAGCCCAAATCACCTTAAACACCGCCTATCAAAACCAACAAGACGAGCATAACCGGCTCAAGCGCGAACTGGCTTTAAAACAGCAACAACTTAGCCATGCCGAACAAACCCTGCAACAACAGCAAGCCCGACAAGGCCGTCTGAAACAAGAAAGCCAAGCCTTAAACCTACCCGACGAACACGAAACAGCGGCAGCCCAAGAACAGGCTGCCCTATTGCAAAGCCAACAAGAACATTACGAAGAACAAATCTTAATCGCCGAAGAGCAACTCAATACCCAACGGGAATACTTTCAGACGGCCTCACAAGCACAACAGCAATTACAACAACAATATATTACCCTGCAAGCGCAGCAACAGGCACTGGCACAATTGCTCGCCCAAGATGAAACCGCCCAAACCGACTTTTGGCAACACACCAATGCCAATCAGGCACCGCAACTATGGCAACACATTAAAGCGCCGGCCGACTGGCAACACGCGTTAGGTGTGATACTGGCCGAACGCTTGCACGCCCGTGCCGTACCCGAATCATTCACCGCCCCCGCCCCACTACCCGAAGGACGTGCGGCATGGATAAGCGACAAACTCTCAGGCGGCCTGAAAAAAACCCTGCTCGCCCAAGCATTGCTAAATCAAATTCAAGCGCAAGCACCGTTTCAGACGGCCTTACATCATTGGCTGGACGGCGTGTTATGCGCCCCCAATCTTGAGTTTGCCATTCAACACCAAAACGACTTACAAGGCAGCCAAATCTGGCTAACCCCCGAAGGCCATCAAATCGACCGTGTCAGCGTTGTGTTATACGCCCAAGCCGCGCAAGAAAACCTCATCGCACGCAAAACACGCTTAGACGAACTTTCAACCGAACTCGAAACCTTAAACCCCAAACTCAAGGCCGCCGAGCATGACTACACTCAGGCACAAAATGCCTTAAACGCCGCCGAACTACACTATAAAAACCTACATCAACAGCAAAAACAACACAGCCAGCAATACCAATCCGCCCAAAACCGCGCCGCCGAACTGCTTGCCCGCACCAATCAAGGGCAAATCCGCCGCGAACATATCGAGCACGAACTGCTACAACTCGAAGAAGAACAAATCATTCTCGAACAAACTTCAGACGGCCTCAGAGACGATATTGCCACGCTAACCGAAGCAGCCGCAGAGCTGGAACAACAGCAACAAAGTATCGGCGGCAACCGCCAGGCACAACAAGGCCGTCTGAAACAAGCCCAGCTCGCCTTACTCGAAACCAACCGCCAATACGGTTTGGTCGAAGTGGCCGTGCACAAACTGCAGCAACAAAAACAAAACTTCCAACACCAGTTAGCCCAACTCGAACAACAAACACTCGACTGGCAGGAACGCCAATCCGAACTGGCGCTTGCGTATGAAACCGAAGCACAAAACAGCGAACAACACGCCAAACTCGAACACCTTACCGAATCCGTGCACACCCTCGACGAACAATACGCCGCGATACAAGAGCAATTGGCGGCTACCCAAGAAGAAGGCCGCGAGCAATACGCCCGCCAGCAAACCCTATCGGCCAAACTGCCGCAATTACAAGCCGCTACCCAAACCGCACTACTGCAACAACAAGAAGCCTTATTAAACGCCAAACGCTTTCATCAAAACCTAACCGAACGCGAAGCCGATCTCGACGCACTGGCAACACTTGCCGCCGAATCGGGCGGATTAAAGTCGCTCAACAATGATATCGGCAGTCTGTCTCAGCAAATCGAAGCCCTCGGCGCCGTTAACCTTGCCGCCTTACAAGAATTGGAAGAAGCACGCGAGCGCGACGATTATTACCGCAGCCAAAGCGAAGATGTACAAGCCGCTATCGACCTACTCGAAGAAGCCATCGACCAAATCGACAGCAAAACCAAAGCCCGTTTCAAAGAAACGTTTGATGCCGTGAATGAAAAAGTACAAACCTTTTTCCCAACCCTGTTCGGCGGCGGCGAAGCCAAACTACATATGATCGGCGACGACTTACTCAGCGCCGGCGTATCCATTATGGCGCGCCCGCCCGGCAAGAAAAACAGCACCATCCATCTGTTGAGCGGCGGTGAAAAAGCCCTAACCGCCATGAGTTTGGTTTTTGCCCTATTCAGCCTCAATCCCGCCCCGTTCTGCCTCTTAGACGAAGTAGATGCACCGTTGGACGATGCCAATACCGGCCGTTTCTGCAACCTCGTGAAAGAAATGTCGGCACAAACTCAATTCCTCTATATTTCCCATAACCGACTAACTATGGAAATGGCCGAACAGCTTATCGGCGTTACCATGCAGGAAAAAGGGGTTTCCCGAATTGTTGCCGTTGATATCCAACAGGCTTTAAGCATGGCCGAACCGGCTTAAATCCCCAAATCCAATACCAACCTGCTAGAAACCTCTTCCCGTTTATGCAATAATCCAGCCCGATTTTGATTACATATAAAATGCTATATAACTAAATTTAAACTTAATACTTAACCTACAAAAAAGGAAATACGAATATGAAGAATAAACTCATCTTAGCCGCGACTCTATTGCTCGGCGCCACATCCGTATGGGCGGCGGAACCATCTACCGAATCTCTGGAGCGCTTAATGAAAGTGCAACAATTTGATAAAATTATGGATGCCTCTTTTCAAAACATACCTAACACTACTCTTACAGACCCTCGCTATCAAGAAGCCATTCAAAGCGTACCGGCAAACAAACGCGCAGCAATAAAGGCCAAACTGGATCAATACATACGCAATCAGGCGGCCGCCATCAACAATGCGCAAACCCGTGCCGACGGCCGACGCATCGCCATTGACGGTATCCGTAAAATCTATACCCAAGAAGAAGTAGATGCCATGATTGCTTTTTACGGTTCCCCCATAGGCCAGTCGATTAACGCAAAAATGCCGCAATACATGGCAGTCGTTATGTTGTCACTCCCCATTGTTATTGAGCGTAACCTGCAACAATATGACAAACAAAATCAGGCCAAACTCAATCGTGAAATCAATCAGATTATTTGTGGTCGGGATACCTGTAAATAAGAAAACAAATAGAATAAAAAGAATTTTTGAATAAACTTTAAATGCCGTCTGAAAACATTGGGCAAAAACTTAGGGCTATCAAATAGCCCAACCATATTTGTTTGAAACAGACGGCATACCTTACTCATAAAATAGCTTACGGCAATCCTCAATACGCCATCTAAAAATAAGGATATGCCATCCGAACGGAAACAATCTATATTTTCAGACCATTTCACCCTATAACCCAAAGCCCTCATGCTTTATAATCCCCCTTTTCGATACGCCGTCTGAAGACAACATCATGAAATGGCTTAAACGCACCCGCACCATTACCCAAACTGTTTACCGTTACGGACTCACCGATTTATTTGCCGGGCACATCCGTCAAAAATGGCTGCAAGCCCTTATACAGAAAATACCGCAGTCATCACAAACCAAAAATGATCCGCTCCCCGTACGCCTCCGTTTGGCTTTAGAATCTCTGGGACCGATTTTTGTGAAATTCGGCCAAGTGCTTTCCACCCGCCCCGACCTCATTCCCGCGCCATACGCAACGGAATTGGCCAAACTGCAAGACCGTGTACCGCCTTTTGATGCTACACTGGCACGAAATCAAATCGAATCCTCCCTCGGCCAATCCATCGAAACGCTTTATGCCGAATTCGAAACCGAACCGATTGCCAGCGCATCCATCGCCCAAGTGCACAAAGCACGTCTGCATAGTGGCGAGCAAGTAGCCGTTAAAGTTTTACGCCCCAATATATTGCCCGTTATCGAGCAAGACTTGGCTTTATTGCGTTTTGCCGCCGGTTGGGTCGAACGCCTGTTTGCCGACGGCAAACGCCTGAAGCCGCGTGAAGTCGTGGCCGAATTCAATCAATATCTGCACGACGAATTAGACCTCATGCGTGAGGCCGCCAATGCCAGCCAGCTCGGCCGAAATTTCAAAAACAGCGACATGCTGATTGTGCCCAATGTTTATTATGATTACTGCAGCCGCGACGTACTGACTATTGAATGGATGGAAGGTACACCGGTATCCGATATTGCCGCGCTGAAAGCCAAAAATATCGACTTATCAACCCTCGCCCGCTATGGCGTAGAAATCTTTTTTACCCAAGTATTCCGACACGGTTTTTTTCATGCCGATATGCACCCCGGCAATATTTTAGTAGCCGACGATGGCCGCTATATCGCCTTAGATTTCGGCATTGTCGGCAGCCTTACCGATTACGACCGACGCTATCTGGCTATTAACTTTCTGGCCTTTTTCAACCGCGACTACCACCGCGTTGCTATGGCACATATCGAATCGGGCTGGGTACCGCCGGAAACCCGTGCCGAAGAATTGGAGGCCGCCGTACGGACGGTGTGCGAACCGATTTTCAACAAACCCTTATCGCAAATTTCATTCGGTTTGGTATTAATGCGCCTGTTTGAAACCAGTCGCCGTTTTAATGTTGAAATCCAACCTCAATTGGTTTTACTACAAAAAACATTATTGAATATCGAAGGCTTGGGCCGCCAGCTTGATCCCGATTTGGATTTATGGGCAACCGCCAAACCATTCCTAACCCAATGGATGGGCGAACAAATCGGCCCCAAAGCCTTTTGGAACAACCTTAAAAACGAAGCTCCCGATTGGGCGCAAATCCTGCCCGCACTGCCGCGTAAAATCAATATGCTGGTGGATGAAAACCGACAACAGGAAATGCGCGATGCCTATATTCATCTGGTTAAAATCCAACAGCGGCAAAGCCTATGGCTGGCGGTAATTGCCATTGCACTACTCTTGATTGTTTTATTCAAATAATCATTTCAATATAGATAATACGCAAATAACGAGGCCGTCTGAATGATTTCAGACGGCCTCGTTAACAACTAACTTTAAATACATCAAACGGATTACACAACTGCTTCTTCTTTTTGCTTCTGCGGTTTGGCCAGATTTTCACGGCTCAAGCCAAACATCAGCAATAGCGGGCTGGCAACCAATACCGAAGAATAAATACCGAATACGATACCGATAGTGAGCGCAAGTGAAAAGCCGTGCAGTGCCGCACCACCGAAAATCAGCATAGACAATACCATCGCTTCGGTCGAACCGTGGGTAATCACCGTACGGCTCATGGTTGAAGTAATAGCATTATCGATAATCTGCGGAACGGTTTTATTACGCATACTCGGTTTACGGAAGTTTTCACGGATACGGTCGAACACCACCACCGATTCGTTTACCGAATAACCCAACACCGCCAAAATACCAGCCAAGACGGTTAAAGAAAATTCCCATTGGAAAAAGGCAAAAAAGCCGAGAATAATCACCACGTCGTGCATATTGGCAATAATGGCCGAAACAGCAAAACGCCATTCAAAGCGAACCGACAAATAAATAATAATGCCGATTACCACCATACTTAAAGCCAACATACCGCCGGTTACCAACTCATCGCCCACTTGCGGTCCGATAAATTCGACTTGTCGCAAAGAAACATCTGAACGGTCTTGTCTGAGCAAGTTCATTACGCTATTAGACAATTGCGCTGCAGCCACGCCTTCTTTATTCGGCAGACGTATCATAATGTGCCGGTTGGTACCCAATGCCTGTACTTGAACATCGCCCAACTGAAGCGTATCCAATTTTTCCCGCATCTCATTAATATCGGCACTTTGTTCGTACTGCACTTCCATAACCGTACCGCCGGTAAATTCGACGGAAAAATTCAAGCCTTTGGTTACCAAGAAGAAAACAGCGGCAATAAACGTAACCAGTGAAATAAACGTTGTGATTTTTCCGTAGCTCATAAACGGAATATCACGTTTCATTTTAAATAATTCCATATTGCTTACTCCTGACCGGCTGCTTTATTGGCAGGCTTCCAAACCGTACCGATGGAAATGTGTTTGAGTTTACGACGGCGGCCGTACCACAAGTTAACCAATGCACGGGAAACCACAACCGATGAATACATCGAAGTCAGAATACCCAAACAGTGCACCACGGCAAAACCGCGCACGGGGCCCGAGCCGAAAATCAGCAACGCGATACCGGCAATCAGCGAAGTAATATTCGAATCGACAATGGTCGCCCAAGCATGCTGATAACCGACGCTGATGGCCTGCTGCGGCGGAACGCCATCACTCAATTCCTCACGAATCCGTTCGTTAATCAAAACGTTGGAGTCAATCGCCATACCTAACGTTAAAGCTAGGGCGGCAATACCGGGCAGTGTTAATGTGGCTTGCAAGGCCGACAAAATAGCCAATAAGAACAGAATATTGGTGCTCAAGGCGATGGTTGAGAATACGCCCATTAAGCGGTAATAGAACACCATAAACAAGGCAACAATGGCAAAACCCCATAAAGTGGAATTAAAGCCTTTTTCAATATTTTCTTTACCTAAAGACGGGCCGATGGTGCGTTCCTCAACGATTTCCATCGGGGCAGCCAACGAACCGGCACGCAGTAATAATGAAGTATCATTGGCTTCTGCGGTCGACATACTGCCCGAAATCATAACGCGGCCGCCGGTAATGGCCGAACGGATAACCGGTGCGGTGACCACTTCCGCCTTGCCTTGGTCGATTAACACCATCGCCATACGTTTGCCGACATTTTGTGCGGTCAGATCGGCGAAAATACTGCCGCCGGTGCCGTCCAAATTAATATTAACAGCAGGGGCACCCTGCTCGTCAAAACCGGGTTGGGCATCGTTGATATTGTCGCCAGTCAGCTCGACTTGTTTGCTCACTAAAGTCGGCTGCGGCATCTCGCCGGCGGTATAAAGCAGGTCGTAGCCATCCGGCACATTACCGGCCAATGCCGCCTGAATCTGAGAAACATCATCCGATACCATACGCACTTCCAAAGTGGCGGTACGGCCGATAATGTCTTTGGCTTTGGCGGTATCTTGTACACCCGGCAATTGCACCACAATACGCTCGGCACCGGACTGTTGGATAACCGGTTCGGCCACACCCAATTCATTTACACGGTTATGCAAGGTGGTGATGTTTTGTTTCAATGCATCGCTGCGCACTTGATCAAGCAATTGCTGAGAGAGCGTCACCACCAAGTTATTACCTTGTTCGGTTAACGTTGCTTCAGGGAAAAATTCGCGTAATCTCGGTAAGGCTTTTTCCAAATCGGCCGCATCACGAAACGGAACGGTTAGGCTGTTTTGGGTACGGCGGATAGTACCGCTGCGGATTTTCTGACGGCGCAACTCACGGCGGATATCGCCCGAGTAACGCTCGAATGTTTTCTGAATCGCCGCTTCCATATCCACCTGCATGGTGAAATGTACCCCGCCGCGCAAGTCCAAACCCAAAAACATCGGATTGGCATTGATTTTGGCCATCCATGTCGGGCTGTCGGCCAACAGGTTGAGTGCAGTGATATAGCCTTCGCCCAAGGCATTTTCCACCACATCGCGGGCTTTTAATTGCGTTTCGGTGTCTTTGAAACGGATTTTCAAAGAATTATCGACAATAAACATGCCATCGGTCGGAATATTGGCCTTCTGAAGGGCTTCGGCGACACGGGCTTGGGTTTGATCATTGATAATAATAGATTGTCGGTTGGTGGATACCTGTACGGCAGGCGTTTCGCCAAACAGATTAGGCAAGGTATAAATAATGCCTAAAATAATGGTGAAAACAACCAGCAGGTATTTCCAAAGCGGATAGCGGTTCATGGTAAACCTTCACTTACTGTATAAAGACAAACAGCCGCAGCAGAAATGCAGCGGCTCTTAGGGTAGAAATAATTATTCAACTTTGCCGGAAACAGCGTTGCGTTCGACTTCAACTTCCACATTACGGGCGATTTCCACAGTAAAAAACTGCTCGCCCACTTTGTTAATCGTACCTTTGAAACCGGATGACAACAACACTTTATCGCCACGTTTCAATTCAGCAATCATCGCTTGATGAGCTTTGAATTTTTTTTGCTGGGGTCGCATAACCAAGAAATAAAATACCACCAGAATCAGCACCAACGGGGCAAATTGCATTAAAATGTTAGGTTGGGCTGCGGCATCGGCGGCATAAGCAAAATCAATCATATTGTCCATTCCTTATATAATGATCGGGGCAAACTGTTTGGATTGCCGTCGGAAATAAGCTATTCTAAAGGGCGGTGCGGATTTTTCCAAGCAGTTTCCGCCCATGATGCGTCATATTTATAACAAGGCCGTCTGAAAAATACTATCTATATATTGTAAAACAATGATTTGCGGAAAAACGTTTATGAACAGAATAATACGGTATATGCGTTCAAAATTACGCCGTTTTATCGGCAAACGGGCAAAAACTACCTGGATAAGCCATTCTATTTTCACAGAAAGCTTAATCGATATTTCACATCCCGAATCACCGCAACGGATTCCGGCCATTGAAAAAGAGTTAAAAAAACAAGGTATCTGGAAAACCCTGCAAAAAATTCAAGCACCTGAAATAGAAGACAGCCGATTGGCTTTGGTGCATCCGCGCAAATACCTTCGTTTTCTTGAATCCATGCAACCGCGCAAAGGTAAAATCTACCGTTTAGACGACGATACGGTTATGTGCAGCCAATCATTGCTTTCCGCCCGTTATGCCGCCGGAGCGGTGGTCAAAGCGGTAGATATGGTGATGAAAAAAGATGCTTTTCATGCTTTTTGTGCCGTCCGACCGCCCGGCCATCATGCGCAAAGCGATAAGGCCGCCGGATTCTGTCTGCTAAACAATGTAGCCATAGGTGCAATGCACGCTATTTCACGGTTTCGCCTAAAACGGATTGCCGTCATCGATTTCGATGTCCATTTTGGCGATGGTACGGCTGAAATTTTTAAAGACGACCCACGGGTATTGTTTTTAAACTGCTACCAACAAGACTTATACCCGTTCCCACCCCAATGTTGCGACGGCGATAATACACATTGTGTCAATATTGGATTTCCGTCACAAACCGGTAGTAGTGTTTTCCGTGAAGCCATCCGTGCGCATTGGCTGCCCAAACTTAAAGCATTCAAACCCGAATTGGTTTTACTCTCTGCAGGTTTTGACGGCCATGCACGGGATGAAACCGGCCATCTGAATCTGAACGAAGCCGACTATGCATGGCTAACCGATAAAATTATTCAGACGGCCTCAAGTTGTAAAGGCCGGATTGTTTCGGTTTTGGAAGGCGGCTATACCTTAGATTGCCTTGCCAAATCAGCAGCGGCACACCTGCATGTATTGGCCGGATTAGGCCAACCGGAATATGCGCTTCAATATGATCGGCTTTTAAAAGATCAAGAAACCAAAAACAACTAAATAAGATTTGTGTATCAAGAAAGCCGTCTGAAAGTTTCAGACGGCCTATCATATACATTTATATTTAATTATCCGACTCACGCTTGGCCGCACGTTTGGCACGGATAACCTCAATAATGCCGGGCAATACCGAAATCACAATAATGGCACCGAGCACCAAACCAAGATTATTTTTCACCACCGGAATATTGGCGAAAAAATAACCGGCATAAGAAAACAATACCACCCACAATACCGCACCGATAATATTAAAGCGTATAAACCGACCATAGTGCATATTCGCCATGCCGGCCACAAAGGGCGCAAACGTACGCACAATCGGCACAAAGCGGGCGATAATAATGGTTTTACCGCCGTATTTTTCATAAAACTGATGAGTTTTATCCAAATAACTGCGTTTAAAAACTTTAGAATCCGGATTGGCAAAAAGTTTGGCGCCAAAATATTTACCAATCAGAAAATTAGCCGCATCACCCAAAACGGCCGCCAAGGTCAGCAACAAAACCATCACATGAATATTCATTTCACCGATGGCGGCAATACCGCCGGACGCAAACAACAATGAATCGCCCGGCAAGAAAGGGGTTACCACCAAGCCGGTTTCACAAAAAATAATCAGAAATAAAATAGCATAAATCCATGCACCGTATTGAGAAGAAAGTTCGGTAAGATGCTGATCAATATGTAAGATAAAATCAATAATGGCAGAAAAAAATTCCATTAGCGTAAGCTTCCGTATAAGTGGCCAAAGGCCGTCTGAAAAGATATAAACGGCATGATAGCGTAAGTTTGGATGGTTTCCGGCCTGATTGGTTTCCCGTATTTTATTAGGCCGCTATGTTAAGCAAAAGCCTGCATTCTACCAAACAAACAGCCGGCAGTGCGGCTTGATACGCTTTGCCGAAACAACGTACAATGCCGTCTGAAAGACATTAAAACAGCCCATTTCCGTGAACCAGCTTATTTTTGATTTTACTACTCAGGATTATCCTTCTTTCGATAAATTCTTGGGTACGGCCAATGCCGAACTTCTGCACGTTTTGCAACAGCAACACGGGCAGTTTCTTTACGTTTGGGGGCATGAAGGATCGGGTAAAAGCCATTTATTAAAAGCATGGGTGGCACAAGCCGTAGCGGCCGGTAAAAAAGCCGTGTATATCGATGTACCGCAAACACCGCTTTCCGAACAAATTCTCGATGCCGAATATGTGGCCGTCGATCAAATCGACAAGCTCAGCGACAACGACCAAGCACTATTATTCGCCCTATTCAACCGTTTCCGAAACAGCAATCACGGCTTTTTATTACTGAGTGCCGATGTGCCGCCGCAACAACTGGCCATTCGGGAAGATTTACGCACACGGGTGGGCTACTGCCTGATTTATGATGTCAAACCTTTAAGCGACGAAGAAAAAATAGATGCCTTGGTCAGCATGGCTGCCGCACGCCAGTTGGTTATCGCACCGGAAATCTTCCGCTATCTGCTCAACCATTGGCGGCGCGATATAGACAGCCTCATACAAATGCTCGACCACCTAGACAATTACGCCGTATCTATGGGCAAGCGCATCACCCTGCCCCTTTTGCGCCAACTGCTGAAACAACAGGAAACAGAATGAAAAACCTTGCTATCTTTGATTTAGACAACACCCTAATCAACACCGATTCCGATCATTCATGGCCGCAATACCTAATGGAAAAAGGCGTGGTTGATGTTGAGCATACCCGCAAACAAAATGATAAGTTCTATCATGACTATCAAAACGGCTGTTTGGATATTGACGAATTTCTCAAATTCCACCTCGAGCCACTAAGCCGCTTCAACCGTGAAGAACTGGCCGCCATGCACCAAGAATTTACCGAAAAGTTTATCAGCCCGCATATTTCCCCTATGGCAAAAATGCTGGTACAAAGCCATCGCAATGCCGGTGACGAGCTCTTGGTGATTTCCTCCACCAACGAATTTATCATCACCCCGATTTGCCATTTATTCGGCATTGAAAACATTATCGGCACCCAACTGGAAACCGATGCCGACGGCAACTACACCGGTAACTATATCGGCACCCCCAGCCTAAAAGAAGGCAAAATCACCCGCCTAAACGAATGGCTGGCAGCACGCGGTGAAACACAAGCAAGTTATGGCAAAATTTATTTTTACAGCGATTCTAAAAACGATCTGCCTTTACTGCGTATCGTTAGCGACCCGGTTGCCGTCAACCCTGATGAAGTCTTGCAACAGGAAGCCGAAGAAAAAGGCTGGCCTGTATTAAACTTTAAATAAAAGGCCGTCTGAAATGCCGCAATTCAAACCCGTCGTCGTGACCACAACCGTACCGAACCGCGAAGAAGCAGAGCGTATCGGCAGTTTATTACTAACTCAACAACTCGCCGCATGTGTGCAATACGAGCCCATTTTCAGCCAATATGTGTGGGAAGGCAGCTTGTGTAGCGATGAAGAAATCCGCATTGTTATTAAAACCGCACGTTGCCACTATAAAGCCATTGAAAAAATCATTGTGCAAAACCATAGCTATGACTGCCCGCAAATTATTATGCAACCGATAAGCAGAGGCTTTATTCCCTATCTGCGGTGGATGAAAACCCAATTAGGTTTGTAATTTCCCAATCTGTCTTTATAAATATTTTCACTTTTATTCCATGCAAAACAGGCCGTCTGAAAGATTTTCAGACGGCCTGTTTGATTCTTTAATGCTATACCGGATTAACGCGGTTCGGTACGGCCTAAATATTCATAACCACTAATTTCTTTGGTATCGGTGTTGCCGGGATAAACAAATCTAACCACATCATCATCTTTAGTAACCACTACCGGACCGTTATGTGGAACTTGCTCTAAACCGGCAATCGAGCCTGAATCATTAGCATGGTTATATGCCGGCATGTGTGCACCTTTGGCAGATGCAAAAGAAGCGGCGAAAGTAGCTAAAGCAACGAAAGTAAGCATTGTTTTTTTCATGATAATTGTCCTCCATTATGTGTTATTTTTATCGGTTAAAAATCAGGCGGTACTTCAAACTTGCCTGCTGTGTTGTTATCTTTATTCTATAAAAATCTAAGCGATTGATAAATATCATTTTTGTTTAACATCCATTTCCTAATAAGAAACCATGTAGCGGTAGGTCGTTTTATACTCGGATTGGTTGAAAGCATCTATAAAAAACCAAACAAGCTTGTTCTGACCGATTTTGGCAGCCTATCCGGCCGGATGGATATTTGGTTTTTCAGGCGACTTCTATTGCCTCAGCCATACATATCTTCACGGTATTGATATCAATATGGTGATTGGCTATTAAAAATAGCCTCCCCATATAAAACAGGCCGCCTGAAAAATTTTCAGACGGCCTGTTTGCTTTCTAATACGGCACCGGATTAACGCGGTTCGGTACGGCCTAAATATTCATAACCAGCAATTTCTTTGGTATCGGTGTTGCCGGGGAAAACAAATCTAACCACATCATCATCTTTAGTAACCACTACCGGACCGTTGTGTGGAACTTGCTCTAAACCGGCAATCGAGCCTGAATCGTTAGCATGGTTATATGCCGGCATGTGGGCACCTTTAGCAGAAGCGAAAGAAGTAACAAGAGTAGCTAAAGCGGCGAAAGTAAGCATTGTTTTTTTCATGATAATTATCCTCTGGTGTATTTTTTATCAGGTTTTTAATATTCAGCAATGTTTAAACTGCTGTTTGCTTTGTTGATGTGTGTATTGTATAAAACAACCAATAATTGATAAATAGCTATTTTATTGAGTATTCGTTTCTTAATAAGAAATCTTAAGTTGCTATTAAAACAGCAATATAAAAGGCCGTCTGATTTTCAGACGACCTGTTCGTTTTTTAATGTGGTACCGGATTAACGTGGTTCGGTACGGCCTAAATATTCATAACCAGCAATTTCTTTGGTATCGGTGCTACCGGGGAAAACAAATCTAACCATATCATCATCTTTAGTAACCACTACCGGACCGTTGTGTGGAACTTGTTCTAAACCGACAATCGAGCCTGAATCATTAGCATGGTTATATGCCGGCATGTGGGCGCCTTTGGCAGAAGCGAAAGAAGCGGCGAAAGTAGCTAAAGCGGCGAAAGTAAGCATTGTTTTTTTCATGATAATTGTCCTCTGGTGTATTTTTTATTGGGTTTTAATATTCGGCAATTTATAAACTGCCGTTTGCTTTATTGATGTGTGTATTATATAAAACAACCAATAATTAATAAATATCTATTTTATTAAATGTTAGTTTCCTAATAAGAAATCTTAAAACCAATATGGAAACACAATATGACAAGCCGTCTGAAATCTTTCAGACGGCCTGCCAATCAATACTCAGTTAAAGCTTAAAACCACGGGATTTTTTATACTCTATAATGAGTTGATTCATATCCGGTTTAAAAAAATCAATATATTCATCGCTAATACCCCCGCGATAAGCCGGATGTGGACAACATACTACTTGGCATTTTTGAAAAGATTGAAAGCGAAATTTGGGCTTTCTATAACCAAATGATTTTTCTGTATAAGCAGATTGTCGTGCACCCATTAAAGCTTCAAATTGTGGCAATACTGCTTTGTTATTCAAAACTTGAATTAATTTACTACCTACAAAAATGATTAATAAAGGTTCATATTGTCTAATTAAATCCAAAAAATCTTCTTGGTTATCAATTAATTCTTGTTTAGTATGGCGCCCATCCATATTATTATTCTGTTCATCCAACCAATTGGTCTGTAAAATAGACTTCTGAAAATCTTGCTCTAATGGTGAATTTTCATTGTCCAAAGGGTGCCCCCAATGCTTAAACCATTTTTTAATGGCTCTGTCATAAGGCCAACTATCAGCATCTTGGCCATAACGCAGGCGCTTATTTGAAAATGTACATTCGATACTATAATCAATTTTATAGTCGGGATTTTCTATATTGTGCTTTTCATCGGATTTACTCTCCCCCCATTCATAGCCGCAAATCATAAGACCCTGTTTATCGTTAAAGCCGGGGAAAATAGAATGACCTACCCGATGTTCCAGATTTCTCGCTTTATTATTCATACAGATTCCCTTATAAAATAAAAAATAATTTTAACAATAATTAATCATATAAAAATCAAATAGATTAATTCTTATATCATAAAGCCGTTTGTAATCTTTTTCAAACTTTAGTTAGCTTGACTATAGGCACAAAAAAGCCGTCTGAATCCAGACGGCTTAATTTTCAAATATACAAAAAGCAATTAAATAGCTTTAAGTATTAAGCGCCTTTACCGGTCGCATGGTTGCTATCATCAGGTTTAGGGGCGTTAAATGCCCGTTTTGCTGCCTGAAAAATAGTTTGACGTCTGCGGTGTTGCATCATCGTCTCCTTTCATTATTGTTGTCATTAATATCGGATTAAAGCAATATAATGGCATTAGACATTTATTACAAGCCTTGTTTTGATAAAGAATGTTTATTCTTGTATAAAGCAGGCAAGATGCAACAGTTTCAGACTATCGGATTAATCACGATATTGTCGCCAAAAATGAGCCAACGGGCCCGACCCTTTACCGACACGCCATCCTGCACCCGCCTCTATTGCACCGTGTAAATAGGTTTTGGCGGCAGCCACTGCCGTACTCAGGCTGGTACGCTGCGGGCGCAAAGCGGCAATGGCTGCGGCAAGCGTACAACCAGTTCCGTGCGTATTTATTGTATCGACACGGCTGCTGCGAAAACATTGCGGTTCCTGATCATCTGCCAATAGCCAATCGCTTGCTTCTTTGCTGTCGACCCAATGACCGCCTTTTAATAAAACCGCTTCCGCACCTTTTTCCATCAACTGCTGCCCCTGAGCCAGCATTTCCTCTTCGTTTTTTGCAAGCGGATTGCCTGTTAGTTTGGCCAACTCATTAAGATTGGGTGTAATCACATCGGCTAAAGGCAAAAGTTCTTCGCACATTACGGCAACGGTATCTTCCAAAGCCAAATTATCGCCGGATGTTGCCACCAATACGGGGTCAAGTACTAAAAAGCCGTTATTGTTGTATTTGCGCAATGCGGCAGCAACCGTTTTTATCGTTTCAATATCGGGCAACATGCCGATTTTAACGGCATCGATGCGGATATCCGAAAATACCGACTCGCATTGTGCCGCTATGATTTCAGGCGGAACCGTATGCACGGCCTGTACGCCCTGCGTATTTTGAGCGGTAACGGCAGTAATCACGCTGGCACCATATGCGCCAAGTGCGCCAAATGTTTTCAAATCGGCTTGAATGCCGGCACCGCCGCCGGAATCCGAACCGGCAATCGTCAGTGCTCTGGTGATTGGTTTACTGGGCATTGTTTTTCCTCATTAATAAAAAATATATTCTTATCGTCGATATAACTTAGAAAATCCGACTCCGCCGAGTCGAATCATATTACCAACCGCTTTGGTTTACGAAATATAGATATTATTTTTTCATTTTGGTTTCCAATACAGTGTGCCGTGCTTCAAGCGGATATTGATATTAAAAAAATTTATTTTTTAATAGCCACCAGTTAAACAGCCATAACTGGAAATAAAAGATTGACCAATCACTTTAAATTCAATCGAACGCCGTCTGAAAACAAAACACTACCCAATATAAAATTAAATAACAAAAATATCATTGAAACAACAATGATAATTCTAAGGATAGATAATTTTAAACAGCATTCTGAATGCAATTACCAGCAATAACATGGCAAATGCCAGTTTAAGTTTGGCCGGCGGCAATTTATGGGCGGCTTTAACACCGATAGGCGCAAAAATAATGGTTGACGCACTTAAAATCGCCACCGCCGGAAGATACCAGAAGCCCAAAGTTCCCGACGGCAATCCGCCAATGTGCCAGCCCGAATAGAGATACCCCAGTGCACCCGACACTGCAATCGGCCAAGCCAAACCGGCCGAAGTGCCGACTGCTTTATGAATCGGCACATGACAATACAGTAAAAACGGCACCGATAACGAACCGCCGGCGATACCGACCAAGCTCGATATAATGCCGAACAAAACGCCGACAACGCTAAGTCCGACCCTACCCGGCAGACCGCGCGACGATTCCGGCTTGGATGTCGGCCGGGGCCGCATATCCAATAAGGTTTTCACGGCCATAAATATGGCAAAAGCAATAAAAAAAATCTGCAAACTTTTATTGGGGATATATTTCGCCACAGACGAACCGGCCAAAGCGCCGATAATCATACCCGGCGCCATGTGTATCACCACTTTCCAATCTACCGCACCTTTACGTTTTTGCGCCATCAAACTGGAAAACGTGGTGAATACCATAACGGCAAACGAAGTGCCTACGGCCAAATGTTGCGCATGCGCCATCTGATCCAAGCCTTGAAACTGCAATACCCACAGCACTGCCGGTACGACAATCATGCCGCCGCCAATGCCGAGCAAGCCTGCAATAAAGCCGGCAAAAGCACCCACCGCAAGCATGACAAGAATCAGTTGAATATCAAACATAAACGCTCTTTTTAGCTATCGCAACATCAATCGGCCGATAATATTTATCGGCCATCATTTTCAGACGGCCTGCTTATTCCGGCGTTTTTTCAGGCATTTCCATAGATACATCACATAGCCCGACAGGCTGTATGCCAAGAAAAACAGAAACAATGCCAATGAAGGCTCCAAAGTCACTACCGCTAAAACCAACATAAACATAATCATGGTATAAAACGGTACTTTTTTGCGTACATTAACTTCTTTAAAACTCCAAAACGGAATCTGAACCACCATAGAAAGGCCCGCAAATAATGTAATCACAAGGCAGAACCAAGAGGCAAAAGCAATCTCTTCATAGCTATGGTTTACCCAAATCATGCCGACAATCAAGGCGGCTGCCGTGGGGCTGGGGATGCCGATAAACCAACGTTTATCAACCTTGCCGATTAAGGTATTGAACAAGGCCAAGCGTAAAGCGGCACAGGCACAATAAATAAAAGCCACCGAATAACCGAGTTTGCCAAACTGCCATAATTGCCATTTATAGGCAATCAAAGCCGGCGCCACACCGAAGCTGACCATATCGGCCAGGCTGTCGAGCTGTTCGCCGAAAGCACTCTGGCTGTTGGTCCAACGGGCAATCCGGCCGTCCATACCGTCAAGCAGCATCGATATAAAAACAGCAATGGCTGCCGTTTCATAATTCCCGTGCATGGCCTGCGTAATAGCAAAAAATGCCGAAAACAAGGCTGCCAATGTAAACGAATTGGGCAGCAGGTAAATGCTGTTTTGCGCAAATGAGTCTCTGAATCGGGGGGGTGGATTTTGCTGAATAGTCATTATTATTCCGTAAGCCGTTTCAAAAATTGAATCAATCTGAGGCCGATTATAACGCAAGCCGGTGCCATGCCGTAAATCTACGCCTGTATCTATCCGTCCGAATATTGATGTTATTTTTATCTATTTGATTTTTTATAAAAACAGATAAAATTTAGCTCTTGTTTTTCATTTCCCTCATTGCCGCAAATACCTCCACCTCGCTATTTAACGGCTGCCCGTACCAATCGGCTACATTAGCAATAATATCTGCCCTATCGGTTCTTAAGAAAGGATTAACTTTTCTCTCATGCGCCAAAGTCACGGGAAGGGTCGGGATATTGTCGGCTTCGGCAAGAGCGGCGACAACATCGGCATTGTCCGGCTCGACACGGGCGGCAAAACGCAGATTGGACGCCGTGTATTCGTGCGCGGGATAAAACAAAGTTTCCGGCGGCAGGCTGTTATAGCGCTGTAAAGAAGTAAACATCTGCTCTGCCGTACCGGTAAACACCCGGCCGCAACCGGCGGAAAACAAGGTGTCTCCGCAAAAAACATGCAGGCCGTCTGAAAGTTTGAGCAGATAACCGATATGGGTATCGGTATGGCCGGGCGTTTCCCATACTTCGGCCTCATAACCGCCGAAAGTTAAGATGCTTCCGTCGCGAACATATTCATCCGCCTCTTGAATATCGCGGTTTCCATAAACCTTGCATACAGGAAAAGCCTGTTTGAGTTCGGCAATGCCGCCCGTGTGGTCGCGGTGGTGATGGGTTATCCAAATTTGCGTTAAGCTTAAACCGTTCTCTTTGAGAAAATGCAATACGGGCGCGGCTTCACCGGGATCAATACAAACAGCTTGCTGTTCATATATCACAACCCATATATAGTTATCATTAAAAGCATTAACGGGGGTAATACGGATATTTGGCATGTTTATTCCTTTTCAGACGGCCTAAATACCGTCGTTTTTTATCAGTTTATTATATTCAAGATAGAACCAATTTGAGCATTTGTGTTCAGAATGGATAGCAACATCATCATACAGCCAAACCTTTATCGTTATCGGAATAGCTTTACGATATAATCAGGCCGTCTGAAATCAAGTTATCGGATATTAATGAATTTTTTAGCCGAGTGGTTCAACCCTATACTGCTTATCGCGGCTTTATTGGTGTGGATAGGCATATTGGTGCTTACTGCGAAATCTGCCTTCACAACGGCAGCGCATAACCCTATCGCTGTTGTGGTATCGGCGTTCAGCCTAACGGCATTATGGTATCTCAATGCCGGAATAGGCAGCGGCCAACTGGCGGGCATGAGCTACCACTTAATCGGTATTAATTTGGTGGTATTGATGCTGGGTGCGCCTGCCGCTTTGTGGTTGGGCACGCTACTGCTGATTCCCTATATCGGCTTTAACGGCACGGGAAATCTGATTTCATTAGGGCTGAATGCACTGTTTCTATTGCTGCCTGCCGTTTCCATCAATATCTTATTCCGCCGTATCGCCGCCCGCCTACCCGCCAACCTGTTTATTTACATCTTTTTAAACGGCTTTCTCGCTGCCGCAGCAGGTATGCTGCTCACCGGCTTATGTATAGTTTTATTATTGGAAACGGTTGGCGCATTTACCCATGAAATATTATGGACATCCGCTTTTCCGGTTTTCTTTTTGCTCTCGTGGGGCGAAGCTTTTTTAAACGGTATTTTTACTGCTATTTTCGTCGCCTTGAAACCGCAATGGCTGGTAACTTTTGAAGATTCGCGCTATTTACAAAGCCATAATCAAATCTGGAAATAACCTCCAAAAACCATTAAGGCCGTCTGAAACGGATATTTGTTATGACAAAGAATTTTCTTGAGACTCAACCTCTTCAGCCTGTACTTCCGTAGTTTCATCTTGGCTGACACGTTCCGCCGCAATCTCGGGTAAAACCAGTTCGCCCAATTCCGTTAACGGCGGCAGCGACTCCAAACTTTCCAACTGCAAATCGCTTAAAAATACCGAAGTAGTTGCCCATAATGCCGGACGGCCTATTGAATCGCGATGCCCGATTACCTCAATCCAGCCCCTATCCTGCAAGGTCTGCATTACATTTTGCGATACTGCCACCCCGCGTATGCCCTCAATATCGCCCCGCGTAACCGGCTGTTGATACGCAATAATCGCCAGTGTTTCCATTACCGCACGCGAATAACGCGGCGCACGCTGTTCCTGCAAACTGCCAAGCCGCTCGAAGGCCGCTTGCGCGATTTGAAAACGCCAGCCTTCATGAGTGTGCACCAATTGCAAGGCTCGATTTTGCCAGCGGTTTTTCAAAGTGGCCAACACATCAATCAGCTTATCTTGTGACAAAGGCGGCACACACAATTCACGCATGGTTTTCTCGCTCAACGGCTCGGTTTGCGTTAACAAGGCGGCTTCAATCAGTGCATCAGGTAGAATTTTTTCAGTCATGATTTAAATCGTGTGCAATAAGGTTTCAGACGGCCTATTTTTCAGACGGCCTATGTCCTTTTCTTTCTGCTTTACGCGCTTCGCGCAGTGCTTTTAACTCGGCTTCTTTCTGGCGGGCTTTCTTGAGCCACGCTTCCCATTGGTTCGGCGTTTCCAGTGTAATCCTACCGATTTGGCCGTCACGAAAATCGGTTAACACATTTTCAGCGGCTTTCTGATAATTAATACGCCCGCCACTTAAAATGGTTCCGCGTTTTTTGGCCACCCATTCCAACCATTCATTATCGTTCCAATGGCTGGAAGCATCTTTATCGGCCTGATAACGGGCTTGCAATAAAGTAAGATAATGGCGGCGCAAATAATCCAGCAATTCCAATGCCACCTCTTCCTCATCCAATGCATTCCTGCCGACGGCACCGCTGGCCGCCAGATTATAGCCACCCTCCTCGACAATAATTTTCGGCCACAACATACCCGGCGTATCATAAAGCCAGAAGTCGTCCGCCAAAAATAATCGCTGCTCCGCTTTGGTAATTCCCGGTTCATTGCCGGTTTTAGCAGATTTTTTCCCGGTCATGCCGTTAATCAATGTCGATTTACCGACATTCGGAATACCGCAAATCAAAACGCGCAACGGTTTATCAATCCCGCCGCGATTCGGCATCATGGCACGGCAGGCACGGGTAATTTTAGCCGTTGCCGCCTTTTCGGAAGAATCCAGCGCAATGGCCTGCGTATCCGGCAGATTGTTATAGTATGCCAGCCAAACCTCAGTGCGCTCCGGATCGGCAAGGTCTTGCTTATTGAGGATTTTTAATTTCGGCTTGCCACGGGAAAGTTGTGCCAATAGCGGATTTTCACTGGATGCCGGCAATCGGGCATCCAACATTTCCACCACCATATCAATACTTTTAATACGCTCGGCAATGGCTTTTTTCGCCTTATTCATGTGGCCGGGAAACCATTGTATGGCCATATTTATTCCCTTTAAAATTTCAAAAAATAGAAGGCCGTCTGAAAACAACGGCAGCACTCATAATAAAGTAACGAATCAGGCAGCCGATAAAGGCTGCCTGCATAGGTTTGAGATTATAACATATTGTATTTAGATTTAATTTCTTCATGTTTTCAGACGGCCTATTTCAGTATGAAGTAAGGCCGTCTGAAAACACTGTCAAATCCGTGTCAGTTGACGGTGGCGAACCAGCAATTCATATTGCCCTTTCAATCGCTCCGCCAAAGTTTCCACAACATAAACCGAACGGTGCTGCCCGCCCGTACAACCTATGCCGATGGTCACATAACTTTTGCCTTCTACCTGCATTCGCGGCAACCAACGGCTCATAAAACCGCTAATATCATCAATCATTTCCCCCACTTCCGCTTGCGCACTCAAATAGTCTTGAATGGGCTTATCCATGCCGCAGTAAGGGCGTAATTCGGTATCGTAATACGGATTCGGCAAACTACGCATATCAAACAAAAAATCCACATTGGTCGGTACGCCGTATTTAAAGCCGAACGACTCTAAAATCACCAATAAACCCTTGCGTTCGAGTTTCAACCATTTTTGTACGGTATAGCGCAACTTCTGGGCATTCATTTTGGATGTATCGATACAATAGGCCAATTCGCGTAAAGGATACAGCCATTCCATTTCTTTTTGCAGGCTTTCCAAAAGTGTAAACGTTTGGCCTGAAAGCGGATGACTTCGGCGCGTTTCGGAAAAACGGCGTATCAGAACACTTTCTTCCGCTTCTAAAAAGAGGATTTCGACGTTATGCCCTTGATCGCGCAATAATTGAAGTTCATGTTGCGCCTCTTTAATATCAATACGGGAACGGATATCAATACTGATACCCAACTGTTGGTTACCGCTGTTTTCATTATGATATTGCACTAATTTGGGTAGCAAGCTGATAGGCAGATTATCAACACAGTAATAACCCAAATCCTCCAAGAGTTTGAGCGCAACAGATTTTCCCGAACCGGAAAGCCCGCTAATCAACACTATTTTCATGATTGGTTTCGTCTTCTTTCAACATACTTTGGTGACGCTCTAAAAATTCTTTGGTGCTGTCTTTTCCGCGTAACTGCAAAATATAATTACGCACCGCCACCTCCACCAATACCGCCAAGTTGCGGCCAATGGCAACCGGCAGCGTTACCGAACGGACATTCACATCCAAAATAGATTCGGTTTCGGTGCGGATACTTAAACGGTCAAGCCGTTTCATGTATTCATCGTCTGCCGGAACCAAATTAATAATCAATTGTAATATTTTTTTCGGTCTGATAGAAGTTTCACCAAAAATATGGCGGATATTGAGTACGCCCAGCCCCCGCACTTCAAGGAAATCACGCAACATCGGCGGGCAGCGGCCATCTAAAGTTTCCGGCCCGGTGCGGTATAATTCGACCGCATCATCGGCAACCAAACTATGCCCGCGTGAAATCAATTCCAACGCCAATTCGCTTTTACCCAAACCGGATTGGCCGGTAATCAACACACCGATTTCAAATACATCGAGAAACACACCGTGTTTTACCGTAGAAACAGCCAATACCCTTTGCAGATAAATCCGCAACACATCCATCAGATACGGGCTTTCGCGCTTGGAAACCAACAGCGGCACATTATTGGTATGACAATAGTCCCGCAAGACAGGCGGTACCGGTAAATCATTGGCTACAATCGCCAGCGCCATCGGCAAATCGAAAAGCGCATCGAATCCAACAGCGGTTTCCCCAGACTCCATGCGCTGAAGATATTCCACCTCTGCCACACCCAATACCTGCACTTGATTAGGGTGGATAAAATTTAAATGGCCGACCAACGCCAAAGTGGGTTTGTCGGCCTTCACATCAATACGGTTATCTGCACCGGCCGTACCGGCTGCCCAGCCCAGCTGCAATTTACGCTGGTTATCCTGATAAAGACGGCGTACTGAAATACTGGGCATAATTAGTCTTCACTTAGCAGCCGTTGCACTTCTTCGGCGGAAGAAGCCGTCATTAAAGCATCGCGCACGGCTTTTTGAGAAAATCTGCCTGCCAGTTTGGATAGCACTTCCAGATGTTCGTTAGTAGCATTTTCAGGCACCAACAATACAAAAATCAGCGAAACAGGTTTGCCATCAGGTGCATCGAAAGGAATAGGCTCTTTGGTACGGAAAAACGCACCTACCGCCTTTTTAACCGAAGCATGGCGGCCATGCGGAATCGCCACACCCTGCCCCAATCCGGTCGTGCCCAATTTCTCACGGGAAAACAAACAATCAAACACATCGGAACGTGCCAAAGACGCCTCGTTTTCCAACAAAAGGCCGGCTTGTTCAAACACACGTTTTTTACTGCTGACATCCAAATCCAGCACAATATGGGATAAGGGCAAGATTTCGCTAATCAGACTCATATCATTCTCTTCAATTTTTTAAAGCAAAACAGGAAGCGATTGTACCCACTGTTGGGTTAAATCTCAAATTTTTACTTTAGGCTTTACACTTTGATTCTTCACTCTCAACAGCTATTCCGCTATCAGCAAAAAACGGTTGGAATAACCACTCGAAAAATCAACATCTAATTAGCAAAAATATAATTATAACAATCTCTATTTTCAAATATTTTTATATATTAATAATATAAAATTACATTTTTATACTGATAAAAAATCATATATTTTATAAAATATAAAAAACCATTTTTTAAGAAAATAACTATTTGTCTTTAATATTATATTCATAATTTCTTACCGCTCACAAACAATCATCAAGCGACCATTTCTACCCGCTTCGTGATTTCAATATTATGTCATACTAAATTTAAAAGCTATAAATATTAAACAATATTTATATTTTATCTCAATTTATACCAATGAAGGCCTAACGGTTTTAATGAAATCGCTTGTTCTAATCCTCAAACCAAACTACTAGGAGGTTATTATGAAAGCAGCGCGTTTTTATGACAAAGGCGATATTAGAATTGAAGACATTCCGGAACCGACCGTAGAACCCGGCACAGTCGGCATTAAAGTTGCATGGTGCGGCATCTGCGGCACCGACCTGCACGAATTTATGGAAGGGCCCATTTTCATTCCGCCCTGCGGTCATCCGCACCCTATTTCGGGCGAATCCGCCCCCGTCACAATGGGGCATGAGTTTTCGGGGGTCGTTTATGCCGTCGGTGAAGGCGTAGATGATATTAAAGTCGGCCAACATGTGGTGGTAGAACCCTACATCGTTGCCGATGATGTTCCGACCGGACCCGGTGATCATTATAATTTATCTAAAAATATGAACTTTATCGGCCTCGGCGGCCGTGGGGGCGGTTTGTCTGAAAAAATTGCCGTCAAACGCCGTTGGGTACATCCTATCTCGGATAAAATCCCACTGGATCAGGCAGCCTTAATCGAACCGTTGGCCGTTGGCTATCACGCATTTGTACGCAGCGGCGCCAAAGCAGGGGATATTGCGTTAGTCGGCGGCGGCGGCCCGATCGGATTATTGTTGGCAGCTGTGCTCAAAGCCAAAGGTATTACCGTTATCCTTACCGAATTAAGTGCCAAACGCAAAGAAAAAGCCAAAGAAAGCGGTGTGGCTGATTACATTCTAGACCCGTCTGAAGTGGATTTAGCCAAAGAAGTGATGAAAATTACCGAAGATCGCGGTGTTGACGTGGCGTTTGAATGCACCAGTGTGAATAAGGTACTGGATTCTTTGGTCGAACTCACCAAGCCGGCCGGTGTTATCGTTATTGTTTCCATATGGAGTCATCCGGCTACGGTAAACGTACACAGCATGGTAATGAAAGAACTGGATATGCGCGGCACCATCGGCTATGTGAACAACCATCGTGATACCATAAAATTGGTTGAAGACGGTCTCATTAACCTTGAACCGTTTATTACCCAACGTATCAAGCTGGATGAACTGGTTTCTAAAGGATTTGAAACTTTGATTCACAACAACGAATCAGCAGTAAAAATTATTGTAAACCCAAATTTATAACATGATCGGGTATATCGAAACACAATAGCGATATACTCTGATGAAATAAGGCCGTCTGAAATATTTCAGACGGCCGTTTCTATGTTTTTAATGATAAAGTCAGATAAATAGCTTTCATCACTTTTTATTTCAGCGATAAATAAAAACCTGCTAATCATTCATTCCCAAAGAAAGAAAAATCAGCAGGCTTATTTACCATTTTATTTTATTCTAAACAATTAAATTTTAAGCCTATTGTTTAAATTAAAATTTATTGACGTTTGGCACCATAACCGCCTATCAACTGTTGAGTATTATTGCTATCTTTCAAGCCATAAGTACCACCGATTTCCGCAGCCGATGTACCAAAGAATTTACCGTTCAATTCACCACTCATACCATTAACGGTATTGGCACTACCTTTAAAAGTATTGCTATTGGCTTGCCAAGAGGCCAAGCCTTTCATATTGTAATCTTCGGCAGCGGTTGTAACGCGGGCATTGTTTTGCAAATCGTGTAATTGCGATTGGCTGGTTTCAAAACGTAGGCTTTTCTTAGCAAAATCGGCTACTGCTTTCACATCGGCAGTTAATTGGCGACTGGTGCCGCCATTAGCCAAATAAGCAGTGGTTAAGCCGGAATAAGTTGCCGTACCGCTCGCAGGCATTGCTCCTGACGGAGTTTCAATACCGATGGTTTGATACGCATCAAGTATATTATTATCCTTATCAGAATAATGGGCGAAAGTTTGATATTTCCAGCCGATAGCAGACGGATCTCGTAAAACAATGGTTATACCGTTTGTAGTACGCACCGCATAAATACCGTCCCATTTACTGTCTAACACTTTTTTATCTTTATCTTGACGATATGCAACTTCACGACGTACATCAATATCAGCTGCATTCTCTTTTCCTGTAGAAACAGTTTCTTGAGAGTTGATTTTACTGATACGCTCTATACTATTTGGGGAATTTCCAGGATTTTCAAAGTCATCTCTAAAAGTCAAGCCCAACAAACCAAGTGCATCTTGTTTAGAAAGATCTGTAGGCTCACCTAAATCATCTACAGCAACTTCTCTAATCAAAACAGATTGATTGCTTAACAGTTCATTATTGACCGTACGCAATTGCATATTAGGATTAAATTGTTGCGCCTTACCATTAATAGCTTCACTTAAAAATGCTGTCGGCGCAGGAGATGGCTCATTTAGAGCAGGTAAAGGATTGTTATCTACAATATCGTCAGCACCACCGATACTATTATTATCACTTGGATTGTTATTATTATTAAAAGCTTGCGAAGCCGCTATCAAGCTATTTAATTTATCTATGCTTGCTTGTGGCACTAAACTTTTTTGTTCATTAGATAATTTCTGATAATTATTAATTGCATTTTGTAATGCTGCAATATCCTCAGGCTTTAAGCTTTCGGCTGCAGGAAGCGCTTCAATTTGATCAATCACGCCTTTAGAAGCAATCGCATTATCAACCAAATCACTACTTACACCGATGCCGCCACCACCGCCTCCGCCGCCACAAGCGGCCAATACGGCAGAACAAATTACAGTTAATACAATATTTTTAGCAGACATATTTTTCATAATATCCCTTTGTTGACAAGTGAGTAACCCAAATTTAGGCAGGCAGCCTAAATTAACATTTAATTTACAATTAACATCTAATTGTAAATATATACACATTGAAATACAATCATCATTAACAAATATAGTTATATTTTTTTAAGAAATATACCCATTTTGCAACAGATATAATAGATTTAAGCTAAAGTAATGCCGGACAACCCGATTGGTTCATTAATTAACGATTAATCGTATCGGTAATATAAAAATTAGGCCGTCTGAAAACGTTTCAGACGGCCTAATAAGAATGACGCAAATAAAAAAACATCAATCCGAAGATTGATGTTTTTTTAATAAGATTGGCGGAGTGGACGGGGCTCGAACCCGCGACCCCCGGCGTGACAGGCCGGTATTCTGACCAACTGAACTACCACTCCGCACAAAAAACTTGGTGGGTGATGACGGAGTCGAACCGCCGACATTCTGCTTGTAAGGCAGACGCTCTACCAACTGAGCTAATCACCCGCTGCAAGAACGTGATTAAACCAAAATTCCTCATACCATGCAAGCATTTTTATCTATATCAATCTATTTTTTAAGCAAACATATGAAATTTAAAAATTAATTTTTAAAAGCTATTTACCTTATTAAAACAGATGACCGAGCTTTTCCGCTTTGGTATTTAAATACCGCTTGTTTTCGATGTTTTCCCCCACTTGCAGCGGCATACGTTGAACCACATTAATACCTGCATTGGTTAGCGACTCTATTTTTTCAGGATTATTGGTCAGCAGCTTCACTTCTTTCACACCTAAATGGTCGAGGATATGTTTGGCCAAAGTAAAATCACGGGCGTCCACCGGTAGCCCCAAAGCCAGATTGGCTTCAACCGTATCCAAGCCGTTATCTTGCAAATGATAGGCGCGAATCTTATTAATCAAACCGATACCGCGCCCTTCTTGGCGCAGATAAACAATCACGCCGCGCCCTTCTTTTTGCACGGCCTGCATGGCGGCCTGAAGCTGCGGGCCGCAATCACATTTTTGAGAAAATAACGCATCCCCCGTAAGGCATTCCGAATGAACGCGTGCCAAAACTGCTTCTCCGTCGTCAATATCCCCCATCGTTAAAGCAACATGTTCCTGCCCGCTTTCTTCTTCAAAGCCGTGCATAGTAAATACACCCCATTCGGTCGGCAACCGGCAGGAGGCGACAAATTTTAGTGGTTTAGTCATTTTTATCTTCTTGTATATCTTCTTGCGAATCTAATTTTAATAAAGCTTTCAATGGATCGATTAAGGCTAAGGCCAAAGCCACCCAATCGGTTTGCACGCTGTCATCTAATACATCTTTTTCGGCATATTCGACATGCACAATACCCAATACCGTACCGTTTTCGGTAGCAACAGGTAAAGTGAGCTGGCTGTTACAACGTAAATTATGATCACCATGCAAGGCTTCCTGTTCCAGCCAGTAAGGTATATCGGCGGCAATATTCGACCAACCCGTTTGAGCGGTGCGCACGGCTAAAGAAGAATCGCTGTTTTCTTCCGTCACATCCAATTTGGATTCAAGCGCCTTCCCTTGCGCAGTTAAAGACACCAAAGAGGGCTGCTTTTCTTTTTCAGACGGCATCAACAAATAAACCGCCGCACTTTGCGGAGTGGGTTGGGTACGGCTGAATACGGAATCTAACGCCATAAAAACCTGCTTTAGCCATTTTTCATTTTCAGAACCCTGCTCAATATGGTCGGACAATGCCATATCATGGTTTTCATACCACAATACCTGATGTTCTATGGCAGCCTGCCCTGCATTCATCACCGTTTGGGCGGCCAAGTGTGCTATTCTAACCTCTTCTTCAGGCAACCGCATTCCTTGAGTTTGCAGATAATCTTTAATCAGTAAAACAGACATGGCTTCCTCTCTTTATTTTTAAACCCCGTTGAGGCCGCCTGAAACATTCAGACGGCCTCAACGGGGTTTAAATAGGTCTTTTATGTTATTTTTCAAGTAAACAATATTGCATCTTATACAACTTACGGTATAATGCGCTTCTTCAAATTTTAAATTCTGCGGAAGTGGCGAAATTGGTAGACGCACTGGATTTAGGTTCCAGCGCCGCAAGGTGTGAGAGTTCGAGTCTCTCCTTCCGCACCAAATCATAAAAAACAGCCTTTTAAGGCTGTTTTTTTACGCCTGATCAAATATACATTTCTACATTAATCTATATTTATCAATAAATTAAAACCAACTCTTCTTTCATTTCGCACATTACCATTTCTTGGCTTTTATTCTTCATTATCCACTTTTATATATTATTTGTATAATTATACATTAAGCGTATAATCGCATATAAAATCATATAACCGAAGGCAGCCGACGATGAAAGATCCTTTATTTTTCCACCGCAGAGAATATGCCTCTAAACTGATAAACAGCCTGAAAGACGGCATTACCCATGCCTTCACTTTATTCGCACCGCGCCGTATGGGTAAGACACAGTTTTTATTGCAGGATGTATTGCCGCTGGCCGAACAAAACGACTTTAATGTGTTCTACTTTTCATTCATGGACAGCACCAACCCTGCCACCGATTTTCAGACGGCCTTGTATCAATTTGCCCAAAACATTCAAACAGGCAACAAAACCAAAACCTTTTTAAGCAGCATCAGCAAAATTGAAATCATGAGTGTGGGTTTGGAGCGCGAGTCGGACAAGCCCGAAATTCCCCGACTATCCGACTTACTCAACCTCATAGCCGCAGACAACCAGCCCAGCCTGTTATTACTGGATGAAATTCAAGAACTGGCACGTCTGCCCGATACAGACGGCTTAATTAGATCATTCAGAACAGGGCTGGATGTTAACCAAAACAAAATCAAAACCATTTTTACCGGCAGCAGCACCAACGGCCTGCGTGCTATGTTTAACGATAATAAAGCACCGTTTTTCCATTTTGCCCATGCTTTGGATTTTCCACTGCTGGGAAAAGATTTTACCGATTTTCTGGCAGACATTTATCAAAACAGAACGGGAAACAGTATAGATAAAACAGCCTTATACGCATTATTCGAACGTCTATACCATACGCCTATGTATATGCGTGCAATCATTCAAGACATGATTTTAAATCCGTCGGCAAGCTTAGAGGAAGCCGCCGCCGGCAGGATAGAAGAATTGAGGGCAAGCCATAACGAAATGAGTTTATGGCAACAAATGAAACCGCTTGAGCGGGCGATTATCAGAGACATTGCAGCCAATCCCTACACCAGCCCGTACAGCAGCGAAAACCGACGCAAATACGCCGCTATGCTTGGCGTAGCGGCAATCAGCACCAGCAGCACGCAGGGCGCGATCAGGCGGATGGAAAGGCATGATTGGATAAGCAGGGATGCGGGCGGCAGGCTGATTATCAACAGCCCCTTATTTAAAACTTGGATTATGGAAAATATCGAATAAGGCCGTCTGAAAAATACTTAGGTATTGAAAAAAATACTTTTTAATAAAGTTAATAAAGTATCAATATAAGATTAGCGTGCCAATAACAACCGCACAATATATTCGTCTTGCGGCAAAGTCAGTTTCAGATTACGGCTGTCCCCTTCAACCAATAACGGCTGAATACCGAGCATTTCAACCGCCGAAGCTTCATCGGTCACCGCATTTAAATCGGCTTCTGCCAATGCCCGTTTTAATAAGGCCGTCTGAAAAAGCTGCGGCGTTTGTGCCTGCCATAAACCGGCACGCGGTACAGTGGCTTGAATGTGTTTATCCGCCTGCGCCTGTTTTAAGGTATCGGCAACGGGTATCGCCAAAATACCGCCTTCCGGCCGGTTCCCCGCCGCTTTCAGCAACCTATCCAGTGCATCCGGCGGCAAACAGCAGCGCGCGGCATCGTGCACCAAAATATTATCTTCAGCTTGAGCCAAACCTTGAGTCAATAAAGCGTCTATACCGTTACGCACGGTTTGCGCCCGTGTCGCACCGCCGCAATGCAATAAAACCACTTTCTCCGAAGCCGTCTGAAAAAACCGGTCTTCCGGTGCCAATACTACGGCAGTCAAATCAATATCACGGTGTTCGGTAAAAATATCAACGGTATGCTGCAATACGGTTTTTCCATTGATTTCAACATATTGTTTCGGTTTACCCGCGCCAAAACGTGCGCCGACACCCGCCGCCGGAATCAAAGCGATATTGCGTTTCATGCCCCCGCTTCCCCGCGCCATAAACACACACCGCCGACCGCTTTATCCAACGCATCCAAATAAGCTTCATGGGCGGACGATTCTGTTTCGTCGGCCTGAATCACTTTCAAACGCGCGGGGCGTTTTATTTCGGCAACCGCATGAACCTGCTCGGCTTCTTCGCTGCCGCCGTCGGCCATTAAATCAAACTGGCCGCGCGTCATGGCAAGATAAACTTCGCCCAATAATTCGCAGTCGATTAAAGCACCGTGATACACGCGTTTGCTGCGATCCACATCGAAGCGGTTACACAAGGCATCCAAGCTGACTTTCTGACCGGGAAACATTTCCCTTGCCATCGCCAAGGTATCGGTAATGGTGCAACCCAATTCATTGATAGGCGGTAAACCCATGCGGCGGAATTCCATATCGAGAAAGCCGACATCGAACTTGGCATTATGAATAATCAATTCGGCACCACGCAGATAGTCGGCAATTTCTTGGCCGACTTTGGCAAAAACCGGCGCGTTTTTTTCTTCTAATTGTTCAATGGTGATACCGTGTACCGCAGCCGCTTCCGCAGGCATATCGCGTTCGGGGTGAACATAAAGGTGTAGCGAGTTTTCGGTAAACTTGCGGTTAATCATTTCCAAACCGGCAAATTCGACCAAACGGTCGCCGCTATTGGGATAAAGGCCTGTGGTTTCGGTATCGAGAATAATCTGGCGGGTATTCATAATAAACAATCATCAAAAGTATGCCGCATCATACTAAAAGCCAAGCTGCTTTGAAAGCGCAAAACACAAGCCAAACCATCAATCGCAGCAAAATAAGTTTATCGGGCAACCCATCAAGCCTCATCTGCAAAAACGTCTGAAAGAAAAATGTAGTCGAATGAAACCGATTGAAGATTAAAACCTTTTTTCATACAGGCACTAATAAAAAAGACGCGCTCTGGCTATGGATTATTCTCAAAATTAATGGTATTTTCACTCTGGCTTTGTTTCAGTCTATACAGCAAAGCATTTATGAGAAAAAAACAGCTTTACTTTAGGAGAAATCAACATGGCATATGACTACACCCGTGCCGCCGGCTTGCAGGTGGACAACCATCTCTACCAATTCATCGAAACTCAGGTATTGCCCAAACACCCGAAAGTTAAATCCGCCGAATTCTGGCAAGGCTTTACCGAATTGGTACAAACATTCGCCCCCCGCAACCGTGAGTTACTCGACAAACGCGACCAAATCCAATTAAAAATAGACCAATGGCACGAACAAAACCCCGGCCCGGTCAAAGACGAAGCCGCTTATCAGGCATTTTTAAAAGAGCTGGGCTATTTGGTTGACACCCCCGCCGACTTCAAAATATCCACCCAAAACGTCGACCGCGAAGTTGCCGAACAAGCCGGCCCGCAGTTGGTGGTGCCGATTAACAATGCCCGTTATGCCCTCAATGCCGCTAATGCACGCTGGGGCAGCCTTTATGATGCCCTTTACGGCACCGATGCCGTCGACCAAAGCGGCGACTTAGCACCCGGCAAAGCCTACAACCCCAAACGCGGCGATGCCGTTATCGCATTCGCGCGCGATTTTCTCGACAACAGCATTCCGCTCACCAACGGCAGCCACCGCGATGTTATCGCCTATCAGATAGTAGAAGGCCGTCTGAAAGCCAAACTGAAAGACGGCAGCGAAAGCGGCTTGGCCTCGCCTGAATTATTCGCAGGCTACAATGGTTCTGCCGAAGCACCTACTTCTTTATTGTTCCTGCACAACGGCCTGCATTTGGATATCTTAATCGATAAAAACAGCCCCATCGGCAGCCAAGACCCGGCCGGTATTAAAGACATTATTTTAGAAGCCGCACTCAGCACCATTATGGACTGCGAAGATTCCGTAGCCGCTGTCGACGGTGAAGACAAAGCACTGGTTTACGCCAACTGGCTCGGCCTGATGGCAGGCACACTCACCGAAGAAGTCGAAAAAGGCGGCAAAACCTTTACCCGCAAACTAAATCCCGACCGCGAATACACCCGCCCCGACGGCAACGGCACATTCAAGCTGCCCGGCCGTTCGCTGCTGTTTATCCGTAATGTCGGCCATCTGATGACTACCCCCGCAGTGCTCGATTCAAACGGTAACGAAATCCCCGAGGGCATTCTTGATGGCGTGATGACCGCATTAATGGCACCGTTCGACCTCGACCGCCGCGACAATAAAAACAGCCGTTCCGGTTCCGTTTATATTGTGAAGCCCAAAATGCACGGCCCCGAAGAAGTTGCCTTTGCCAACGAACTCTTTACCGCTTTTGAAGACCTATGCAAACTGCCCCGCAACACCCTAAAAATGGGCATTATGGACGAAGAGCGCCGCACCTCCGCCAACTTGGCCGCCTGTATTCATGCCGCCGCTGAGCGTACGGTATTCATTAATACCGGTTTCCTCGACCGTACCGGCGACGAAATGCATACTTCCATGCAGGGCGGTGCGTTTATCCGTAAAGGCGATATGAAATCCAGCAAATGGATTCAGGCATACGAATCCAACAACGTGCAAACCGGCCTGCAATGCGGCCTACCTGGTAAAGCCCAAATCGGTAAAGGCATGTGGGCGATGCCCGATTTAATGGCGGAAATGTTGAAGCAGAAAATCAACCATCCGAAATCCGGCGCTACCACCGCTTGGGTCCCATCGCCGACCGCCGCAACGCTGCATGCCCTGCATTATCATCAAGTGAACGTTTTCGACGTGCAGAAAAAACTGCTTGAGCAAACCGCCGTCGACTATACCGATGATTTGCTGACCATCCCGTTCTCGCCCGACCGCAACTGGTCTGCCGCAGAGATTCAGGAAGAATTGGATAACAACTGCCAAGGCATTCTCGGCTATGTGGTTCGCTGGGTTGAACAAGGCGTCGGCTGTTCCAAAGTGCCCGACATCCACAACATCGGCCTGATGGAAGACCGTGCCACACTGCGGATTTCCAGCCAACATATTGCCAACTGGTTATTGCATAGCGTTGTGAGCGAAGCCCAAGTGCGCGAAACCCTCGAACGCATGGCCGGTATTGTCGACAAACAAAACGAAGGCGATGCGGCGTATGTGCCTATGACCGGACGCTTCGACACCTCCCCCGCCTTCCAAGCCGCCTGCGATTTGGTATTTAAAGGTACCGAACAGCCCAACGGCTACACCGAACCATTGCTGCATCACTGGCGCAGAGTAGCTAAAGGCTAAAAAGCCTTATCCATAAAACTCAGGCCGTCTGAAAACTTTTCAGACGGCCTAAATATTAATTAAGCTTTTGAATTAATTAAAATAGTTCAATTCAATACCAAACCATTACTCTTTCGAAGAAGCGGCCAATTCTTGACGCATAGCATCAATCACAGCTCGATAATCCGGCTTGCCGAAAATAGCAGAACCTGCCACAAACGTATCCGCGCCCGCGCGAGCCACTTCGGCAATATTATCTACTTTAATACCGCCGTCGACTTTCAATGAAATCCGACGACCGCTTTCAGCCGCATACATATCCAATAAATCACGCACCTGCCGGATTTTCACCAAAGACTGCGGAATAAAACTTTGACCGCCGAAACCGGGGTTAACCGTCATTAACAGTATCGTATCCAATTTATCCAGCACATATTCCAACAAATAAACGGGCGTGGCCGGATTCAGCACCAATCCCGCTTTACAGCCGGAATCGCGCACCAAGCTTAAACTGCGGTCGACATGGCGGGTTGCTTCGGGGTGAAAAGTAATCACATCCGCCCCTGCCTTGGCAAACGAAACAATCAGATCATCCACCGGTTCCACCATCAAATGTACATCCATCGGCACCGTGGCATAAGGCTTCAACGCTGCACAAATCATCGGCCCAAACGTTAAATTCGGCACATAATGATTATCCATCACATCAAAGTGAATCAGATCGGCACCCGCCTTAATAACGTTGGTTACTTCCTCGCCCAAACGGGCAAAGTCGGCAGACAATATACTGGGAGCGATGCGGAATTGTTGCACAATTTATCCTTTTCTGAAGTATCCTAACTGCGGCAAAGCAGAAAAAATCTGCAATTCATCTATTGCAATACCATGATATTGCGTCATTTTTTAAAGAAAATTTCATCGTCATTAACGAAAGTTAACCACGATTATACCGCGTTTCACATACATATCCGTTATATTTTGCAAATATTGAAACTTGGGAAAACAATATGCTTATCACAATAACATTCAACCGTATGGTGCAAACCATCACGGTGGTTAGTTATATATTATGCTTGGGTACGTCTTTTGTTTATGCCGCTCCAATGACTTCACGCCTAGACGACTTTCACCCTAATTGTGACATTCGCCCGTTAAATCTGAGCCGCAAACAAAGAAGCGAATTAAGTGCCATACGCAAAGAATATAAAAAAGCGCTAGAGAAATCCATGCGTCGAGACGACCGTATTAATAAAAACCGCCGCCGCGATATTATCCACATATTATCCGACGACCGCTTCAATAAAGAAGATGCCCGCGATTACGTTGAAAAACGTTATCTGACCAGTATGGATTTTGCTGTCGACGAATTATCTATCCAACACCGTTTCTACAAAATGTTGACCCCTCAACAACGGCAATATTGGCTAAGCGCCTGCTTAAAATAAAGCATTTAATACAAATATAATATATCCACCAAACCCTAACATATCCATATTTAAGAGGCCGTCTGAAAATACCGATAATATTCAGACGGCCTTCTTATATTATTAAAGACAATCATTAGGCAATATCGTTCCTCATCCGCCAAAGTGAAATACGCCTTAACCTAACCAATATGCGTTTTTTCAGTCTTTTCCACTTTATCCGTTTTCCCCGTTTTTGCCGCCCAATAAGAAGCCAGCAACGATCCGGAAATATTGTGCCAAACACTAAACACCGCACCCGGTACGGCAGCCAGCGGCGTGAAATAAGCCGAAGCCAATGCTGCCGCCAAACCCGAGTTTTGCATACCCACTTCAATGGATAATGTTTTTTGCGCATCATAAGGCAGCTTGAATAACTTAGCTGTAAAAAAGCCCAATAAATAGCCGATAATATTGTGCAAAATCACCACCCCGAAAATCATCAGCCCGCTTTCCACAATTTTTGCTTTACTCGCCCCCACAACCGCAGCAACAATCAAGACAATCGCCACCACCGACACCAGCGGCAGAATATCCGCAACCGCTTCGGTTTGTTTTCTCAATAGCGTATGCGCCACCACACCCAACACAATCGGCAACAATACGATTTTTAAAATAGACACAAACATCGCACCTGCCGAAATTTCCAACCACTGATGCGCCAATAAATAAAACACCGCCGGCGTTAATATAGGGGCTAGTAACGTTGATACCGATGTTACCGCCACCGAAAGCGCCACATTGCCGCGCGCCAGATAAGTAATCACATTAGAAGACGTACCGCCCGGACACGCCCCCACCAAAATCACCCCGACTGCAATCTCAGCCGGCAATGAAAACGCCACCGCCAATAAATAAGCCGTTATCGGCATAATCACAAATTGGGCAACCACCCCGATTAACACCGCTTTCGGATGCCGCCCTAAAATTTTAAAATCCCCCGGCGCCAGCGTCAGCCCCATGCCAAACATAATCACGCCTAGCAACAATGAAATATGCGGCAAAACCCATTGAAAAGCAGTGGGCGCCATAAAAGCAACGGCAGCAAACAAAGCCGCCCACAAAGCAAAAGTTTGGCCGAAAAAACGGCTGAGTTTCGTTAAAATTTCCATTCCAAATAATCCGAATATTAAACAATAAAATAGGCAAAACCTGCTAACCCACAATACCGCCACAGCAGAATATTAACTGCCGACGTCATATATACCAAAATTAAAAGCTTCATACCATATAAAAATAAAACCGTTTCAGACGGCCCAAACAGCTCATAAAATACAACATTTCCTCTTTAAAATAGCTACCAATCCAACTTAATCTATGGCTGTAAACACCCTTATGTTATTATGCCAATAAAATATAAAGGGGAAATATAATGAACAAATTTAAGCTATTGGCATTACTATTCATCACGCTTTTAACGGCCTGCAACCAACAGCAACAAGCAACTTCTACGCCCGTTCCTGCACAAAAAGAAGTAAAAACACCTTCTTGCTTCAAGCCTTTAGGCATATCAACTACCGAATTAAAGAAAAACATCACAGCCGCACTGCTATCATACGAGCAATCTGCTGACCTTCAAAAATCTACGCTATCCGATAATGATTGCGGACAGGAAGAAACAATAACAACGGATTTTGCCACCATACTTATTTATTCTAATAAAGAAAATCAGGCTACCGCTATTGCTATCGAATTTAATCTGATAAAACCGGAAATCGGCAAGCAAACACCGGAAAGTAAAGCAGCTAATCTAAACAATATTTTTTCAGCCATGCAAACGGTTTTATCTATTAACGGCACAACCGATTTCGAGGAATATGAAACCGGCAAGGCATTACTACAAACTTTTTTTAATACGCTGGATGAATCGAATAAAAATGTTCATGCCGAAATATGGAAAGACTTATACAAAGACGGTGTTCTATACAATGTCTCTATTATAAATAACTTTACTATCGTCATATCAGCCGTTAGAGGGCCCGAACCGAAACAAGAAAGTTAATCTGTTTCAGGCCGTCTGAAAAGCGTTATAATCGCAATCACGAACACACCACACACCCCGTTTCAGACGGCCTAAATTATGAATCAAGAATTACTAAACCAAAAAATAAGCAATAGCGATTACATCCGCCTGATTGCAGACCACAGCAGCCGTTTCAGCGATGCCGAAAACAATCTGCTCAACGAAATCCTAACCCAATTTGAATTCGATGTCGTCCAAGCGCAAGCCTTGGCGCAAGCTGTCGCACAACAAGCGCGCTTCGACCCCAACGCCCTGCATATCGAAGATGACGACGAAGATATTACCGGCGTTTGCCCGCACTGCATCAACCCGCCCGCACCGCCCCTGCGCGACTATATTATGTGGCGGCAGGCAGAACGTACCAACCGCTAAAGGCATGGCAACCGGATACTTTATCGGTTGACGGCACAAGCCATCGATTATATAAACAGAGTATCCCCCAAGCCGCCCGAACACCGTTTCAGACGGCCAAACTTTCCGACGAGCTGTTAAACCATGTTGCAAACCGATAACCTCTCCGCCGCCCAACCGCAGCGCATTATTACCGCCCAAAGCATTTCCACACAGGAAGAGCTGCTTGAACGCGCCCTGCGCCCGAAAACACTCGGCGACTATATCGGCCAGCCCAAAGCCAAAGAACAGCTTGCCATCTTTATCGAAGCCGCCCGCAAACGCGGCGAAGCGCTCGACCACACCCTACTGTTCGGCCCGCCCGGTTTGGGCAAAACCACATTGGCACACATTATCGCCAAAGAATTGGGCGTTAACCTGCGCCAAACCAGCGGCCCCGTGCTCGAACGCGCCGGCGATTTAGCCGCCCTACTCACCAATCTCGAACCGCACGATGTATTGTTTATCGACGAAATCCACCGTCTCAGCCCCGTGGTAGAAGAAATTCTCTATCCCGCCCTCGAAGACTACCAACTGGATATTATGATTGGCGAAGGCCCGGCCGCCCGTTCCGTTAAAATCGACCTGCCGCCGTTTACACTGGTCGGCGCCACCACCCGCGCCGGCATGCTCACCAACCCGCTGCGCGACCGCTTCGGCATTGTGTCGCGTTTGGAATTTTACGAAACCCACGATTTGGCCACTATCGTCAGCCGTTCCGCACAATTGCTGCAACTGGATATGGGCGAAGAAGGCGCGTTGGAAATCGCCCGCCGCAGTCGTGGCACTCCGCGTATTGCCAACCGCCTGTTGCGCCGTGTGCGCGATTATGCCGAAGTGAAAAACCAAGGCGTGATTAATGCCGAAACCGCCGATGCCGCCCTCAGCATGTTGGATGTCGATTCGGTCGGTTTGGATGTGATGGATAGAAAGTTTTTAGAAGCCGTATTATTCAAATTCAGCGGCGGTCCGGTCGGTTTGGAAAACATTGCCGCCGCCATCGGCGAATCCACCGACACCATCGAAGACGTTATCGAACCCTACCTTATCCAACAAGGTTTTTTACAGCGCACTCCGCGCGGGCGCACCGCAACCGAGCGCAGCTATCTGCACTTCGGCTTAAACCCCGATAAATAACATTCAAAAGGGCGGATAATCATCCGCCCTTAGTCTATCCGGCAAAGCCCATTATCAGGCCGTCTGAAAAAATACCCTGCCAGCCCAACGGCATAACGCATGCCGTTTCACCAAACCCTATTAGCAAACCTTTTAACCCCAAGTATTCCCTACCGGCCGGATACGGTACTTTTCAGCCCGTAAAATGTTATAATACACGGTTCCCATTCTATTTCAGACGGCCTTCCGATATGAGTAATAACGATACCATCCGCGTCCGCGGCGCCCGCACCCACAATCTCAAAAACATTGATCTCGATATTCCCCGCCATCAATTGGTGGTGATTACCGGATTATCGGGCAGCGGCAAATCTTCGCTGGCGTTCGACACCCTCTATGCCGAAGGCCAGCGCCGTTATGTGGAAAGCCTTTCTGCCTATGCGCGCCAGTTTTTGCAAATGATGGACAAGCCAGATGTCGATCTGATTGAAGGGCTGTCGCCCGCCATTTCTATCGAACAGAAATCCACCAGCCACAACCCCCGTTCTACCGTCGGCACCGTTACCGAAATCCACGACTATCTGCGCCTGCTTTATGCCCGCGTCGGCACACCCTACTGCCCCGACCACAACCTGCCCTTAGCCAGCCAAACCGTATCACAAATGGTTGATCATGTATTGGCATTGCCCGAAGATACCCGCGTGATGATATTGGCGCCGTCCGTACGCGAGCGCAAAGGCGAATTTGTCGATTTCTTTGCCGACCTGCAAGCGCAAGGCTTTGCCCGCGTGCGCGTAGACGGCGAAGTTTACCAGCTGGACGAGGTGCCCAAACTCGAAAAAAACATCAAACACAATATTGATGTGGTTATCGACCGCGTAAAAGTGAAAGCCGACATCAAACAACGCTTGGCCGAAAGCTTTGAAACCGCCCTGCGGCATGGCGGCGAACGCGCCTTGGCGATGGAAATGGACAGCGGCAAAGAACATTGGTTTTCCGCCCGCTTTGCCTGCCCGGTTTGCTCATACAGCCTGCCCGAACTCGAACCGCGCCTGTTTTCATTTAACAACCCCGTCGGCGCCTGCCCCACTTGCGACGGCTTGGGCAGCATGAACTTTTTCGACCCCGAGCGCGTGGTCGCCCATCCCGAACTATCTTTAGCCGCCGGCGCCATTAAAGGCTGGGATAAGCGCAACCAGTTTTATTTTCAAATGATTCAATCGCTGGCACGCCATTATCAATTTGATGTCAACACCCCGTTTGAAGAACTGCCCGAAAAAATCCAACATATCGTCTTACACGGCTCAGGCAAAGAAAGCATTGATTTCACCTACCTTTCCGAAAAAGGCACTGCCTTTAACCGCAGCCATGCCTTTGAGGGCATTATTCCCAATTTGGAACGCCGCTACCGCGAAACCGATTCCGCCACCGTACGCGAACAACTGGCCGAATACCAAAGCCACCAAGCCTGCCCCAGTTGCGGCGGCGCACGCCTGCGCAAAGAAGCCCGTTATGTTTATGTCGGCCAACAACCACTGCACGAACTTTCCGCATGGCCGCTCACCGAAACCCACCGCTTTTTCGAAACATTAGCATTAGAAGGCAACAAACAGCAGATTGCCGAAAAAATCCTCAAAGAAATCACCGAACGCCTAGGCTTTCTGATTAATGTCGGTCTCGATTACCTCAACCTTTCCCGCAGCGCCGAAACCCTATCCGGCGGCGAAGCCCAGCGTATCCGCCTTGCCAGCCAAATCGGCAGCGGCCTCACCGGTGTGATGTATGTACTCGACGAACCCTCTATCGGCCTACACCAACGCGACAACGACCGCCTACTCGGCACCCTCAAACGCCTGCGCGACTTAGGCAACAGCGTGATAGTGGTCGAACACGACGAAGACGCCATCCGCGAAGCCGATTTTGTGGTCGATATGGGCCCCGGCGCAGGCGAACACGGCGGGCGGGTATTGATTGCCGACACCCCCGACAAAGTCGCCCAATGCAGCGAATCCATTACCGGCCAATACCTCAGCGGCAAAAAAAGCATTGCCGTGCCGTCTGAAAGAACCCCCGTTAACCCCGATCGCATGCTCGTACTCAAAGGCGCACGCGGCAACAATCTGAAAAACGTTACCCTAGAGCTACCGCTAGGGCTGATTACCTGCATCACCGGCGTATCCGGCAGCGGCAAATCCACCCTGATTAACGACACGCTGGCCAAAATCACCGCCCGCGAACTCAACCGTGCCCACGAAGACCCCGCACCCTACGACGACATCACCGGCCTCGAACACCTCGACAAAGTGATTAATGTCGACCAATCCCCCATCGGCCGCACCCCGCGCTCCAACCCCGCCACCTACACCGGCCTGTTCACCCCCATCCGCGAACTGTTCGCCGGCGTCCCCCTCTCGCGCGAACGCGGCTACAACGTCGGCCGCTTCTCGTTCAACGTAAAAGGCGGCCGCTGCGAAGCCTGCCAAGGCGACGGCGTGATTAAAGTGGAAATGCACTTTCTGCCCGATGTTTATGTACCCTGCGAAGTCTGCCACGGCAAACGCTACAACCGCGAAACCCTCGAAGTGCAATACAAAGGCAAAAACATCAGCCAAGTGCTCGATATGACCGTTGCCGAAGCCCGCGAATTCTTCGACGCCGTACCCACCGTATCGCGCAAACTGCAAACCCTGATGGACGTCGGCTTAGGCTATATCCGCCTCGGCCAATCCGCCACCACCCTGTCCGGCGGCGAAGCCCAACGCGTCAAACTCGCCCTCGAACTCTCCAAACGCGACACCGGCCGCACCCTCTATATCCTAGACGAACCCACCACCGGCCTACACTTCGCCGATATTGCCTTATTGCTCGATGTAATAGGCCGTCTGAAAGGCAAAGGCAACTCGATTGTGATTATCGAACACAATCTTGACGTGATTAAGACCGCTGACTATATTGTCGATTTAGGGCCAGAAGGCGGCGATGGAGGGGGTAGGATTATTGCGCAAGGGGCGCCGGAGGAAGTGGTTAAGGTTGAGGAAAGTTATACTGGGAAGTATTTGAAAGAAATTTTTATTTGATAATAGTAGAAATCGTAGGTTAAAAGATGTATATACCAACAAATGAATCCAAAAAAACTAAACTTCATCCTGATATTGAAAAAATAAAAATTGGCGAAAAAGATTCTTCAGGCAATATAATTATCGATGTTCTTGCAAAACAAAATGAATTTGCAATCTATGAAATAGATACGATACATATCCAAAATCGGATTAAAGTACTCATTAGTGGTCATACAGATATTAGTGAAAATAAATTAATTGATAGATTTAATAAAATAAAAATGAAATACATAGAAGCAAAAGGAGTTTTGCTACATACAACTAATTTTGAAAAAAATAAGCAACTGATAGCACATACATTATCTGCTCAACTAAATAGTGATTCAGTAGATAATAAATTATTTGATACATTAATTGAAAATATACAAAATGAGCATGAAACCGCTTTACGAAATCGTGTATGTTATTTGCTTCCTAGTATGATATCCACTATATTATTCTTCATAAAATGTATATATATAATCGAAGAAAGATTATTACCAACTACAACCTGGACTATTTGCTCCTCTCTTTTAGCTGCTTCGTTAGGAGGATGTACAAGTATGGTAATAAGCTCTAAGGAATTAAATTTTCAAGAATATAAACAATGGTATTCATATATATATGTTGGATCGGAACGATTGATTTTTTCAATTCTTACCGGCGCAATTTCTTTTATCGTAATTAAATCAGGTTTAATAAGTTCAAATATTCTATCGGAAAGTTATTGGACATTTATAATGATACTTGTTATTGCAGGTTTCTCAGAAAGATTAATACCAAGTATTCTAACTAAATCAGAATCTAGCATTTCTATTAATACTTAAACAAACTATATCCTATATAAGGAACACATTACCTGAATCTACCTTTCTAAACATCAAAGCCGTCTGAAATCTTTCTTTCAGACGGCCTTTTTTCTATCTATATACTTTATTATCCATTCATTAAATCAATATCACACCATTCAATGAAAACCCAACAACCGCGTGCGTGGCTGCGCCACACACCCTACCACAAAACCAACCATGCGTAGGGTGTGTGCGATACGCACGCACGCGTTGCTTAAATCCACTTTGCTAAATATCAAAGCCGTCTGAATACTTCCTTTCAGACGGCCTTATTTCTGCCCATATACTTTTTATTATTCATTCATTAAATCAATATCACACCTCTCAATCACAATCCCAACAACCGCGTGCGTGGCTGCGCCACACACCCTACCGCAAAACCAATCATGCGTAGCAAGCCGTAGCCTGCATCAAACCCATGCGTAGGGTGTGTGCGGTACGCACGCACGCGTTGCTTGAATCCACTCTGCTAAATATCAAAGCCGTCTGAAATCTTTCTTTCAGACGGCCTCATCAATCAATTACTCATGTAGGTCGGATTCTCGAATCCGACATTGACAATATCATCACAATGCTTAAACATTTTCATCATACCAACCCTTTTGTCGGATACAAGTATCCGACCTACGCTTGCTGTATTTGATATTGTTTGATGTTTTTAAAATTAAAAAGCCGGATAGATAGCGCTATGTGTAGGGGCGGATTGCATATCCGCCCGCTGTTTGGCAGCGCACCATCAATAAAATACAACCGCGATAATGTGACTTTGGCATGTGTGGCAAAGGATTGTATTGCCAATGTGCAAACACGGGCGGATATGCAATCCGCCCCTACCAAAGGCCGTCTTAAAACTTTCTTTCAGACGGCCCCATCAATCAATTACTCATGTAGCAAGCCGTAGCCTGCATAAAACCCTAAACCCATGCGTAGGGTGTGTGCGGTACGCACGCACGCGTTGCTTGAATCCACTTTGCTAAATATCAAAGCCGTCTGAAATCTTTCTTTCAGACGGCCTTCCTGTTAATAAATACCTTTGTTATGATTACTATAAATAATAAATATCGGGAAATAAATGTCTTACTATCGCCGCAACTATCTTGCCGGCGGCACGTTTTTCTTTACGGTTAAACTTGCCGATCCGAAGTCGCGTTTATTGGTCGAATATATTCATCTTTTGCGTGAAGCCTATGCTTTCGTACAAAAACGGTATCCGTTTGAAACAGCAGCCATCTGCGTATTGCCCAACCATATCCATGCCATTTGGACTTTACCCGATGGCGAATATGATTATTCTTTACGCTGGCGGTTAATCAAAACCCGATTTTCCAACCATTTCACCAAACAAGATAATTTATCTGCCAGTAAACAACGGCGGCATGAAAAAGGTATTTGGCAACGCCGTTTTTATGAACATACTATACGCAATGAAACGGATTACCAACGTTGCGTAGATTATGTGCATTTTAATCCGGTTAAACATGGTATTTCGACGAATGTAAAAGATTGGCCGTTTTCGTCTTTTCACCATTATGTAAACAACGGCCTGCTTCCGCCAGATTGGGGCGGCACACGGGAAACATTAATAATGCATTTTGCCGAATAGTCTATTTAAGCTGTTATCGGCTTAGCAAGCCGTAGCCTGCATAAAACCCTAAACTCCATCTGTAGGGTGTGTGCGGTACGCACGCACGCGTTGCTTGAATCCACCTCGCTAAATATCAAAGCCGTCTGAATGCTTCCTTTCAGACGGCCTTATTGCTATCTATATACTTTTTATCCATTCATCAATATCACACCATTCAACCACAATCCCAACAACCGCGTGCGTGGCTTTGCCACACACCCTACCACAAAATCAACCATGCGTAGGGTGTAATGCGGTACGCACGCACGCGTTGCTTGAATCTATCTTGCTAATATCAAAGCCGTCTGAACACTTTCTTTCAGACGGCCTTATTGCTATCTATATACTTTATTATCCATTCATTAAATCAATCTCACACCGCTCAACCACACCCCCCAACAACCGCGTGCGTGGCTTTGCCACACACCCTACCGCAAAACCAATTATCTCTACATGCGTAGGGTGTGTGCGGTACGCACGCACGCGTTGCTTGAATACACCTCGCTAAATATCAAGGCCGTCTGAAAACTTCCTTTCAGACGGCCTTTGTTCTATCCGGCTTATGGCTTGATTAACCATAAAGAACTATTCCCCACCCTTTTCTGCTTACTTCCCCTTATGCCAATGCTTTTGCCAAAGCATGCTTTAAGCGAATGCGCGGCGCTGCACAAACAGATAAGTTAACGGTATATCGCTGACTTATCCGTATCAACGATGGTTTTAAATCAAAAAGCTTAAAGCCCGATGTTTTAGGTTGTTCCGATAATCGGCAATTTTCTACCTAATATTATTGATAAAAAGAAAGGGCACTCAAATGGCTTCCGAAACCTACAAACGCTACTCGGTGCTGTTTGCCAGCACACTCTCTTTTACCGTCTGTTTTATGGTTTGGATGATGCTGGCAGTGGTCGGCATTAAAGTTCAGCAGGAAATGGGCTTTAACCAAACCCAATACGGTATTCTGGTTGCGCTGCCGGTATTATCCGGTGCGTTGATACGCGTACCGCTCGGTATTCTGACCGACAAATACGGCGGCCGTATCGTGATGTTTGCGCTGATGCTCATCACGGTTCCGTCTATTTTCCTGATGCGTTATGCCACCCATTATTGGCACTTTCTTGCCATCGGTTTATTGATGGGTTTGGCCGGCGGCTCTTTCTCGGTCGGTACGCCTTATGTGGCGCGTTGGTTTCCGAAAAAGCAACAGGGCTTGGCGATGGGGATATTTGGTGCCGGTAATGCCGGCTCAGCGCTCAATAAATTTTTAGCCGCATGGTTGATTACCACTTATGCCACATGGGAAATCGTGCCGACGGTTTATTCCGCCATTATGTTGGCCACCGCGTTAATTTTTTGGTTTACCAGTTATAGCGACCCCAAACACTTGGTGCCTTCCAGCGTTAAATTGCGCGAACAGCTGGCTTTACTCGCCGATCCGGGCGTATTGCGTTATAGCCAATATTATTCGGTCGTATTCGGCGGCTATGTTGCTTTGGCTTTGTGGATGACCAAATATTATGTCGGCGAATACGGCATGAGTTTGCAAATGGCTGCTTTTCTGGCCGCCTGCTATTCGCTGCCGGGCGGCGTATTGCGGGCGTTTGGCGGTTATCTTTCTGATAAATTCGGTGCTTATAAAGTGACTTGGGCGGTGATGTGGATATGCTGGGTGTGCTTCTTCCTGCTCTCTTATCCGCAAACCAATTTAGCCATTCAAACCAAAACCGGCGTGCTGGATATGCACATCGGCCTCAATGTGGTTTTCTTTACTATTCTGATGTTTATCGTAGGTGTTGCTACGGCCGTGGGCAAAGCTTCGGTATTTAAATTCGTAGCCGACGACTACCCTACCAATATCGGTGCCGTTTCCGGCATTGTCGGTTTGGCCGGCGGCTTGGGCGGGTTCTTATTGCCGATTATGTTCGGTGCGCTGGAAGACTGGACCGGTATCCGCTCCACCGCCTTTATGCTGCTATACGGCACCGTATGCGTTTCGCTTATTTGGATGCATTTTTCTTTCAAAGCCAAGCGAAACAGCGATCTATCTATACAACAAGCGGCTGATCGACCCTAATAAACAAGCCGTCCGAACGCTCAATAATTAACTTTATATCATTTGAAAACTGCTATTTTTACGGAGTACAAACCATGGCCTATCTAATTGAAAACTGGCAGCCGGAAGACAAAACATTCTGGCAGCAAACCGGTAGAAAAGTGGCGACCCGCAATTTGTGGATATCCATTCCGGCACTCTTACTGGCTTTTGCCATCTGGCAGGTGTGGAGCGTGGCAGTGGTTAATCTGCCCAATATCGGTTTTAAATACACTTCAAACCAATTATTCTGGCTGGCCGCCCTGCCCGCCTTATCGGGCGCAACCCTGCGGATTTTCTATTCGTTTATGGTGCCGATTTTCGGCGGCCGCAAATGGACGGCGCTATCTACCGCCAGCCTGCTGCTTCCGGCTATCGGCTTGGGCTTCGCCGTACAAAACCCCAATACCAGCTACATCACCATGATGATATTGGCGCTATTGTGCGGCTTTGGCGGCGGCAACTTCTCTTCCAGTATGGCCAATATCAGCTTTTTCTATCCCAAAGCCGAAAAAGGCACGGCATTGGGTTTAAATGCGGGTTTGGGTAATCTGGGCGTATCCGTCGTACAATTTATCGTGCCGTTGGTGATTACCGCCGGCGTATTCGGCGCACTCGGCGGCGAACCGCAAACATGGGCGAAAGACGGAGTAACCAAACAAATGTGGCTACAAAATGCGGGCTTTATCTGGGTGCCGTTTATTATTCTTTCCACCCTTGCCGCATGGTTCGGCATGAACGACTTGGCCAGCGCCAAAGCCAGTTTTAAAGATCAGGCCGTTATTTTCACCCGTAAACACAACTGGATTATGTGTATTCTTTATTTGGGTACTTTCGGCTCGTTTATCGGTTTTGCCGCCGGTTTTCCGTTGTTGATTAAAAGCCAGTTTGTCGGCATCGATCCGGTAAAATATGCGTTTTACGGCCCCTTTGTCGGCGCAGTGGCACGCCCGTTCGGCGGCTGGATTTCCGATAAAATCAAAAGCGGCGCCTTGATTACCCAAATCGTTTTTATCGGCATGATTATTGCCGTGGCCGGGGTTATCTTTTTCTTACCCAGTGAAAATAGTCAGGGCAGTTTCTGGGGCTTCTTCGTTTGCTTTTTGGCCTTATTCGCCCTAACCGGCATTGGCAATGGCTCAACCTTTATGCAGGTTCCGGTTATTTTCCTCAATATGCACCAAAAATTTGCCGAAGAGGGTAAAGTCAGCTTGGAGCAGGCAAGATTGGATGCAACCAAAGAAGGCGCAGCAGTGATTGGTTTTACTGCCGCCTTTGCGGCCTACGGTGGTTTCTTTATTCCGAAAAGCTATGGCACTTCAATCGACCTCACCGGAAGCGTAAACGCCGCCCTCATCGGTTTTATTATCTTTTATGCGGTTTGTGTGCTGTTAAACTGGTGGTATTACGCCCGCAAAAATGCCGAAGCCAAATGTTAAACAACCCGCGCCAGGCTTAAAAACAAGCCGTCTGAAATCCTGTTGCTATTCAGACGGCTTATATTTCAGAATCAGTAGTTTAGATGACATATCCTTGTTTATTGCTTTTATATTATTCCTCAAACACACATACAACTAAAGGCCGTCTGAAACATTTCAGACGGCCTTTAACATTAATGCTTTTACGAAACAGCCTGATTATTCGGCAGGCACCACGTTAACATTAATTTTAGCAACTGCATCGGTATGCAAAGCCACTTCTACTTCATATTCGCCAACTGCTTTTAACGGGCCGTTGGGCAGGCGTACATTGGATTTAACCGCTTCAATACCGCTTTCCACAATAGCTGCTGCGATATCGGCATTGGTAACGGAACCGAACAGGCGGCCGTCCACGCCGGCTTTTTGAGCCACGGTGATGGTTTGTCCGTCCAATTTTTGTTGGCGTGCTTGCGCATCGGCCAAGATTTCGGCTTGTTTGGCTTCCAATTCGGCACGGCGTGCTTCGAATTCTTTCATATTGGCTTCAGTGGCGCGTTTGGCTTTTCCTGAAGGAATCAGGAAGTTGCGGGCATAACCGTTTTTAACGGTTACGATATCGCCCAAATTGCCCAAGCCACCGATTTTTTCTAACAGAATAATTTGCATGGTTTTATCTCCGTTAATTATTTATGTTGGTCGGTGTAAGGCAGCAAAGCCAAGAAACGGGCACGTTTTACGGCAACGGCCAATTGGCGTTGGTAATGTGCTTTAGTGCCGGTGATGCGTGCCGGAATGATTTTGCCGTTTTCAGAAATGAAGTCTTTCAACAAGTCTACTTGTTTGTAATCGACTTCTTGGATTTTTTCAGCCGTAAAACGGCAGAATTTTCTACGTTTGAATGATTGACGAGCCATTGTCGTTTAACCTTTATATTCTTTAATGTTCTGTATCCGCAACATCGGATTCCGATAACGTTGGCTTCTTTGTGCCAAGAAACCGCTGGCTTCTATTTGAACGCCTTCGCGATGTTGCCAATTAAGCGCTTCCTTACCAATCAGTTTGGCGGGTAGTTCGAACTTCACCAAACATTTCTGCCCGTTTTCTTCCTGCCAAGATTCATGTTGCAACATGATTTCTAAAACCGGAATGCCTGCGGGCGTGTATCTTAATGCTTTGCACTCGATAATTCGGGCGGTAAGGGAAAAAAGATTGTTCAATCTTTAATTACGCTTCGCTGGTTTCTGATTCTGTTTTTGCTGCTTCTGTTTTTGCAGCCGAATTGCTTTCAAGCAGATTTTTAGACTTTTCGTCTTTCATCATCGGAGAAGCTTCGGTAACAGCATGTTTGGTTTTGATGGTCAGATGACGCAATACGGCATCGTTAAAGCGGAAAGCGGTTTCCAGCTCTTCAACCACTTCGGGCGTGGTTTCGATGTTCATCAAAACATAATGGGCTTTGTGGATTTTGTTGATCGGGTAAGCCAATTGGCGGCGGCCCCAATCTTCCAAACGGTGAATAGTGCCTTTTGCTTCGGCAATCATGGTTTTATAACGTTCAACCATAGCGGGCACTTGCTCGCTTTGATCCGGGTGAACGATAAACACGATCTCATAATGACGCATGTTATCTCCTTGCGGTTTTAAGCAGCCTTTTACCATGCGAAGTAAAAGGCAAGGTTGGAAAACGGGAAATTATAACGGGTTTGCGGCGGCAAAGCAATCGAATAAGTTCGCTTACCTTATTTATTGATTAAAACAAATATTCAAACAACCTTACCAAACACACACGACCAAACCGCCATTTCAGACGGCCTGTGGTTTATAATAAGCGCCACTGTTTTTAAAAACAGTCCTATTTCATTGAAACTTCGGAAAATATCATAATGAACCGTATTGCCGCCCTGCCTGATCATCTTGTCAACCAAATTGCCGCCGGAGAGGTGGTTGAACGCCCGGCCAATGCCTTAAAGGAAATTGTTGAAAATAGCATTGATGCGGGGGCGACTGCGATTGATGTCGAGCTTGGCGGCGGCGGTATCCGCCTGATTAGGGTTTGCGACAACGGCAGCGGTATTCATGCCGATGATGTGGATCTCGCCCTACATCGCCATGCCACCAGCAAAATCCAATCGTTGAGAGATTTGGAACGCGTTGCCAGCATGGGCTTTCGTGGGGAGGGTTTGGCCAGTATCGCATCGGTCAGCCGCCTCACCCTCACCAGCCGCACCGCGGAAAGTGCGCATGCCCATCAGGTGAAAGCGGAAGACGGCAAACTCAGTGCCAGCGGCGCGGCCGCCCATCCGGTCGGTACCACGGTTGAAGTGGCCGAATTGTTTTTCAATACACCGGCACGGCGCAAGTTTTTAAAATCCGAAAACACCGAATACGCCCATTGCGCCACCATGCTCGAACGCCTTGCCCTGGCGCATCCGCATATTGCTTTTTCACTCACGCGCGACGGGAAAAGTGTTTTCAAATTACCCGTTCAAAGTTTAAACGAACGCATTGCCGCTATTTTAGGCGATGATTTTCAGACGGCCTCTTTGCCGGTGGACAGCGGTGAGGGAATTATCCGGCTAAGCGGTGCTATTGCCAAACCGACGTTTACCAAAGGCAAAAACGACAAACAATATTGTTTTGTGAACCATCGTTTTGTACGCGACAAGGTGATTCTGCATGCCGTCAAACAGGCTTATCGCGATGTATTGCACAATGCGCTCACGCCTGCTTTCGTGCTGTTTCTCGACCTGCCGCCCGAAGCGGTTGATGTAAACGTACACCCGACCAAAACCGAAATCCGTTTCCGCGACAGCCAAGCCGTGCACCAATTGGTTTTCCATACCTTAAACAAAGCATTGGCCGACACTCGTGCCGACCAAACCGAAAGCGTGAGCAATGCCGGCAGCGTATTGCATGAAATGCTAGGGGTACAAACACCTTCCGAACCGCATCAAACGCCTTCTGCCAGCCCCACACATACGGCGGCAGGCTTCGGCACAAACCGTTTGAACGACCACGGCAAATCCACCCCTGCGCCCTATTCCGCCGCCCGACCACCGCAACAACGCACACTTTCACTGCGGGAAAGCCAAGCGGCTTTAAATACTTATGCCGAGTTATACCGCAGTACGGATACCCCTAAAGAAGATATCGAGCTGGCCCAATTCGAGCAGGCCAGATTGGGCAATGACAGGCCGTCTGAAAACCATAGCGTCGATACCGTGCCGCAAACTGCCGAATTGCCACCGCTAGGCTTTGCTATTGCCCAGCTTTTAGGCATTTATATCCTTGCCCAAGCCCAAGACAGCCTGCTGTTGGTTGATATGCACGCCGCAGCGGAACGGGTGAACTATGAAAAAATGAAAAAACAACGCGAAGCACTCGGCAGCTTAAAAAGCCAACGCCTACTGATTCCGGTTACCTTTAACGCTTCGCATGAGGAAATGGCCGCCTTTAACGACCATAACGAAGCATTACGCGATTTCGGCCTTGAATTGTCGGACATGGGCAACAACACCCTAGCCGTCCGCACCGTGCCGGCGATGTTGGGTAAAAGCGATGTAGCCGAACTTGCCCGCGACATGCTCAAAGAAATCGCCCAAACCGGCAACACCCAAACGGTTGAAGCGCGTGAGAATCAGATTTTATCCACTATGGCCTGTCACGGCTCCATACGCGCCGGACGCCAGCTCACCATGCCCGAAATGAACGCCCTGTTGCGCGATATGGAAAACACACCGCGCAGCAACCAATGCAACCACGGACGGCCGACTTGGGTGAAGCTGACATTAAAAGAGTTAGACGCTTTATTTTTACGCGGGCAATAAGCCAATCATAAAGGGGCATTTGTTTTGCCCCTTTATGATTTATCTTAAATAGTATTTTTGTGATAAGGCCGTCTGAAACACCCTAATCATAAAATGTAGATACATCAATCACGGCAGGGCTGTATCAGTACCCACGGCGCAACCACCACCGCCCACATTTCCTGATTATCCGCCAAAAACCGCCGCGCCTGATCCTCGCTGACCAAACCGAATTTTCCCGCATCCATCAACGTTTTCAGTTCAACCGCATTGTCTTCAGACATCAGGTGTGCAGTCGCAATCAAATCCAATCCGGCATCCACATAAACTGCGGCACCGCGTGCGAAATGCGGCTGGAGTTCCTGCCATGAAATACGCGCCGTTTCTAAATTCAGCTTATCGTTCAACACATCATTATTCATGTGGCTTCACTCTATTCGGTGTTAAAAGATAATATTGTACCGCAATGCCCCTATTCTGCCGCAACCCCATATTCCACATACTTCATATTGTTATCCATTAATGAAACCGAATCAAAATCAAAGCCATAATATTTTGATTAAAACGAAATCTGCATATTGCGGACTATGCCTTTCAGACGGCCTATTGATACGTTGTTATGATTGGTTTTACAAACATAATGTTATACAGTATCATCGACACTTTACCGCTATTCCAACGGCTCCTGAGGCCGTCTGAAACATTAATATTTAAATAAATACGATAATGAACTCCATTTTATTGACCGGCCTATTCCAGCGCCTATTACTTGCCTGCGCCGCACTCATATTATTATGGGGTGTTTATTTTTGGGCGACGGCAACATGAGCATTGTGGTTGACAACCTCACCGTCAGTTACCGCCGCCGACCTGCCGTACACCATCTGGACACCGAGTTTTCCGATGGTTGCATGTGTGCCGTTTTCGGCCCCAACGGCGCCGGTAAATCCACCTTATTAAAAGCGCTGATGGGCTTATTAAAAGCAGATACCGGTAATATCCGCCACGTCGGTCTAAAACGCAGCGACATCGCCTATCTTCCGCAGCAATCCGATGTTGACCGCAGCCAGCCGATTACTGTTTTTGAACTGGCTGCTTTGGGCTTATGGTATGAAATCGGCTTTTTCGGCCGGGTAAATGCCAAACAGCGCGAACGGGTGATGCAGGCTTTAGAACGCGTCGGCATGGCTGAAACCGCCAACCGCCAGATTGCCCATCTTTCCAACGGGCAGTTCCAACGGGTTTTATTCGCCAGAATGCTGGCACAAGATGCCAAATTTTTATTGCTCGACGAACCGTTTAACGCCATTGATGCCGGCACCACCCATGCCCTGCTCGAAGTATTACACGGCTGCCATCAAGCCGGACAATCGGTCATCGCGGTCTTGCACGACTATGATCAGGTTCGCGCTTATTTTCCCGAAACGCTGCTGATTGCCCGCAAAAAAATTGCCGAAGGCGCAACCGAAAGCGTTTTAACCGAAGAAAATATGCAACAAGCCAATGCCGTGATGCAGCAACACGAAATAGAAGCATGGTGTACAGACTAAAATAACCCGCCTTTAGCCAAAGGCCGTCTGAAAAAGAATGATAATTCAGACGGCCCAACCGAAACCGCCTACCTGAATATGTACGAATTACTTGTCGAACCCTTTGCCGAATTTGATTTTATGCGCTATGCGCTCGCCTCGGTGATTTTCTTATCATTGAGCGCGGCGCCTGTCGGCGTATTTTTGGTGATGCGGCGTATGAGCCTGATAGGCGATGCCCTCAGCCATTCGGTATTGCCCGGCGCAGCAGTAGGCTATATGTTTGCCGGATTGAGTATGCCCGCTATGGGCGCGGGCGGTTTTGCCGCCGGTATGATTATGGCGCTGCTGGCCGGCTTGGTTAGCCGCTTTACGACATTGAAAGAAGATGCCAACTTTGCTGCTTTTTACCTATGCAGTTTAGCCATCGGCGTGGTTTTGGTCAGCAAAAACGGTAGTAGCGTCGATTTGCTGCACCTGCTGTTCGGCTCGGTTTTGGCGGTTGACCTGCCCGCCCTGCAAATGATTGCCGTTTGCGCCAGCATTACCCTGATTATATTGGCGGTTATCTACCGGCCGTTGGTGTTGGAAAGTATCGACCCTTTGTTTTTACGGGCGGTAAACGGTAAAGGCGGCTTCTGGCATGTGCTGTTTTTGATTCTGGTGGTAATGAATCTGGTAGCCGGTTTTCAGGCGCTGGGTACATTAATGTCGGTCGGCTTAATGATGCTGCCTGCTATCAGTGTTCGCCTATGGGTGAAAAATATGGGTGCATTGCTGCTGTTTTCGGTGGTGACCGCGCTCATCTGCGGTACCGGAGGATTATTGTTTTCCTATTATGTTGAAATCCCTTCCGGCCCTTCGATTATTTTATGGTGCGGTGTGTTTTATCTTTTTTCGGTTATCTTCGGCCTTGAAGGCGGTGTGATTTCCAAATGGCTGAAACATAAAAAACACCTTGCCGTATGAAGATGATGATTGTGTATTGATACTTTATTGCCGTTCAGACGGCCTATCCCTAAACCGATAGTCAGCAATACATATATTATGTTGTTTAACTTACCTAATCTTGTTATGTTATATCACAAGGAGACTATTATGAAACATTGGAAAATCGGTGTTATTACTGCGTTGTTATCCGGCAGCCTTTATGCGGCTCCCCTGCCTGTTGTGACCAGTTTCAGCATTCTGGGCGACGTGGCTCACCAAATCGGCGGTAATCGTGTAAACGTTCAAAGCTTGGTCGGCCCTGATCAAGACACGCATGCCTACCACTTAACCAGCGGCGATATTAGAAAAATCCGCAATGCCAAACTGGTATTATTGAACGGTTTGGGTTTGGAAGGTGCCGATGTGCAACGTGCCGTTCAACAAAGCCGCGTTCCTTATGCCGAAGCCACCGCAGGTATTACTGCATTAAAAGCCGATGACGACGATCATGACCACGATGACGACCATGACGATGATCATGATGATCATGACGAGCACGGTCATCACCATCATGGCGAATTCGACCCGCATGTTTGGTCTGACCCGGTATTAATGCAAACCTATGCCCGCAATGTTGCCAATGCATTGATTAAAGCCGACCCGCAAGGCAGAACTTACTATCAACAACGTTTGAACAATTATGAAAACCAGTTGAAACAGCTTCATGCCGAAGCACAAAGATCATTCAATGCCATCCCGCAAGCCCGGCGCAAAGTATTAACCGGACACGAAGCCTTTGCCTATATGAGTAAACGCTACAATATCAACTTTATCGCACCGCAAGGCGTCAGCACTTCGGACGAACCGTCTGCCAAAGAAGTGGCTGCCATTATCCGTCAAATCAAACGCGACGGTATTAAAGCCATCTTTACCGAAAATATTAAAGATACCCGTATGGTTGACCGTATTGCCAGAGAAACCGGCGTCAAACCCAGCGGCAAACTCTATTCCGACGCATTAAGCAAAAATGCGCAAGCCGATACATACGTTAAAATGTTCCGCCATAACGTGCGTGCGTTAAGCAATGCTATGAAATAATATATTGCAAAATCATCAGGCCGTCTGAATGTTCAGACGGCCTGATTTTTATAACTGCCGTTTATAGAGATTGTCTTTTGAAAACAACAATAAGCCCATATCCGTTAAACGGTTTCACTTACTTTATTAGAACCGAAAACTTTAAAGCGATGATCTAAAGAATCTAATTTTTTATCCCCCGCTGGCTCGGCTATGCCGCCAAAAACCATTTGGGCGTATAGCTTCCATGAATCGGGAATCGACCACTCGGCAGCCACATGTTCGTCAATAATCGGATTATAGTGCTGCAAATTGGCACCGGCTCCGGCAGACGCCAGTTTCACCCATACTGCATATTGAACCATGGCGTTGGTTTGTGCCGACCAAGTCGGGAATAAATCCGCATAAGCCGGAAAATTGGTTTGTAAATTCCGAACGGCACTCAGATCTTCAAAAAATAAAACCGTAGCGGCAGCTTCTTTAAATTTATTAACCTCTTGTCTTTTTTGCCCGAATTGATCACAGGCAACAATAGAAGTCAGCGCCTCTTTGGCCAGCTCCCATAATTTTTCATGTTCCTCTCCGAACAACACAACAACACGGGTAGACTGGCAATTAAATACCGACGGCGCATGCAGCACGGTATGGCTGATCATTTCGGTAATTTTTTCTTGGTCTAATGGTAGGTTTTTGTCCAATGCATAAACCGAACGGCGGATAGCTTCGGCATGTTGTAGTTCTTGACAAGGCATGATGTTCTTCCTCAGAATTAAGTTATTTTGAATAATTATTAAAGACGTTTTCCTAACTAAATAGAAACTACATTATTGTTATAGATACGGCTGCATTCCTTATGAGTCATGATTTTCTATAAAATACCTAAAAATACTTATTTAGATAACGGTTAAAATCTGGCAATATAGAAAACATGGAAAATTTCTGTAGAGTCGCATAACATTATGTCTAGCAACTTTTATCTAACGCTTCATAAGGAAACAGACGGAAATAAAATAAATAGTCATTTATTTAACTATATCTAATTTTATATTTTTAAATACCCATTTCAGCTGTATAGTATATAACTTTCTCTTTTATTAATATATAGGTACTTCTTTAAAGAAACCTTTCCCGAAAAGAAACCATGGATACCTTATTCAGTTTAAAAGTATTCCGTCAGGTCATACAAAGCGGTAGTTTTACCCGTGCGGCCGACCAACTCAATATTTCCACGGCGATGGCCAGTAAACACGTTAACCATCTGGAAAAAACCGTGCAGGCAAAGCTGTTGCACCGTAACAGCCGTAATCTGCACCTTACCGAAGCCGGCGAAGAATATTATCAACAAAGTGCCTACGCACTTGATATGCTGGAAGCCGCCGCCCGAAAAGCGGCCAGCGGTAACAACAAACCGCAAGGCACCCTTAAAATTACCATGCCGCAATGGTTTGCCAACAAACGCTTCAGCAACTGGTTGGAAGAATACCGCCAACGTTACCCGCAAGTAACCCTGAATTTAGACCTGAGCAACCACCATATCGATTTGATTGCCGAAGGTTTTGATTTGGCCTTGCGCGTTTCCAACACCCCCAATCCTTCGCTGATTGTCAAACCGTTAACCGATATCGAATTTATTATGGTTGCCTCTCCGGATTATCTGCGCCACCACGGCGTACCACAAACACCGGAAGAAGTCACAAACCACCCGGCCATATTGCCTTCTTATGTAGACGTTTCCAACGTGCAAATCAAAGACAAAGACGGCAATACACATGATTTTTCCCTTGATCCGGTAGTATTGAGCAGCAGTACCTTGATGACCGGCAGCCTGATACGTTCAGGTGTCGGTATCGGCTACCAGCCCTTGTGGTGCGTGGAAGACGATTTAAATTCAGGTAAGCTCGTACGCCTGTTCCCTGATTACCAATCACGCATTATCCGCCTATATGCCGCCTATGTGGACAGAACGTTTTTAAGTGCCAAAGTGCGCAGCTTTATCGATTTCCTCGAAGAAAAAACAACCTCTCCGGGCAACCGTCCTAAAGCTTTTTAAAGTGTTTTTTTAATACTTTCAAACAAATGGTTTTAACAACCTGCCCAACAATAAAGGCCGTCTGAAATAATTTCAGACGGCCTTTATTGTTCAATTATGTCTGCACGGCACTTCAGTATTCAATCGATTAACGTGTCAGCAGGCTTAATGCTTCCTGATACTTCTCAACGGTTTTCCGAATCACCTCTTCCGGCACTTTCGGCGCAGGTGCTTGTTTATTCCAACCGCTTTGTTCCAACCAGTCGCGCACAAACTGTTTATCAAAAGAAGGCGGATTGGTGCCGACACGGTATTGGTCTGCCGGCCAAAAACGGCTTGAATCCGGCGTTAACACTTCGTCCATCAACGTCAGCGTACCGTCTTCATCAATACCGAACTCGAATTTGGTATCGCAAATAATGATGCCGCGTATTTTGGCATATTCGGCCGCTTCGGTGTACAACCGAATGGCTTTATCGCGCACTTGGGCAGCCAATTCTTTGCCGATAATTTTTTCGCAGGTTTCAAAACTGATGTTTTCATCGTGATCCCCCACTTCGGCCTTGGTAGACGGTGTGAAAATCACTTCCGGCAGTTGTTGCGCCTCCTGCATGCCTTCCGGTAGCGGAATACCGCACACCGCACCTGTTTTTTGATACTCTTTCCAACCGCTGCCTGCCAGATAACCGCGCACAATCGCTTCTACTTTTACCGGTGTGAGTTTTTTGGCTACTACCGCGCGCTTTTCGAGTGCTTTGGCTTCTGCTTCGGGCAATACATCGTAAACCGTATCGCCGGTAAAATGATTCGGCATAATATGTGCCAGTTTGCCAAACCAAAAATTAGAAATTTGTGTGAGTATTTCGCCTTTTCCCGGAATAGGATCATCGAGAATAACGTCGAATGCGGAAAGCCGGTCGGAAGCCACCATCAACATACGCTTATCGTCTATTTCATAAAGATCGCGGACTTTGCCGGAATAAATTTTTTTCAAACTGATTGAAGACATGGTTTTCTCTTTATCGGAGGTTTTGGATCGGAAAGTATTATTTTAACGGAAATCCCCCTCAAGCGTGCAGATTGTTCACAATCATCAGGTAATCAAGCAACCCGATACCAATCTTTTCCACATTGTTTTTTGTTGTTCGCAAGCTTATATTAATGAACAATGTCTGAATCAAGCCGTCTGAAAATGTTCAGACGGCCTAAACATACCGATTTATCCGTTCACGGGCAAAACACGTTATACTTTAGTCATGACCCTATTTTGCCATTGTTTTCTTCAAGGAACCCGCCATGATGCCCGAACAAAACCGTTTACTTTGCCGAGAATTAAGCCTACTCGCATTTAACCGCCGTGTTTTGGCACAAGCACAAGATACACGCGTACCGTTGTTGGAACGTTTGCGTTTTTTATGTATCGTATCATCCAATTTAGATGAGTTTTTTGAAGTGCGCATGGCTTATCTCAAACGCGAGATGAAGCAAAATCCCAATACTCTGCTTGATAACGGTAAAACACCGGCCGAAACCATTGCCAAAGCGCAACAGGAAGCCCATGCACTGATACGCGAACAATATGCTTTATTCAACGAAGTTTTACAACCGGCGCTAAGTAAAGAAGGCATTCATTTCTATCGTCGCCAAAACTGGACGACCCAACAGCGGGAATGGATCGAGGATTATTTCGACCGCGAACTTCTGCAAATCCTCACCCCCATCGGTTTGGATCCCTCCCACCCCTTCCCCCGCCCACTGAATAAATCCCTTAATTTTGCCGTCGAACTGCTTGGCAATGATGCATTTGGCAGAGCTTCGGGGATGGCGATTGTGCAGGCACCGCGTATTTTGCCGCGCGTGATTAAACTACCGCCTGAAATCTGCAATGGCGAAAGTGGTTTTGTATTCCTTTCCTCTATCCTGCATGAATATGTAGACAAACTTTTTCCGGGCATGGAAGTAAAAGGCTGCCACCAATTCCGTGTAACCCGCGACAGCGACCTAACCGTTGATGAAGAAGACCTGAAAAACCTGCGTACCGCGATTCAAAGCGAGCTGAAAGACCGCGAATACGGCGACGGCGTGCGTCTGGAAGTGGCAGAAACCTGCCCGCCGCATATTTATGAATTTCTGCTCGGCCATTTCAAACTGGATATATCCGAAATGTATCAAGTGAAAGGGCCGGTGAATCTGGTGCGCTTGATGTCGGTGCCCGATATGGTCGACCGCCCCGATTTAAAGTTTCCGCCCCGCACGGCGGGGTTGCCGAAAAGCGTTAGAAAAGGCAAACCGATTATCGAAACCGTTACATCAGCTCCTTTATTGCTGCATCATCCTTATCAGTCGTTTGAGCCCGTTGTCCGCTTTATTCAAGAGGCCGCCATCGATCCCGATGTGGTCGCCATTAAAATGACAATCTACCGCACCGGCAGCAATTCGGAGTTGGTTAAAGCATTGCTACACGCCACTCAGGTAGGAAAAATCGTAACCGTAGTCGTAGAATTAATGGCACGTTTCGACGAAGCTAACAACCTGAATTGGGCGCAGCAACTGGAAAATGCCGGTGCCCATGTGGTTTACGGCGTATTCGGCTATAAAGTTCACGCCAAGATGGCGCTGGTTATCCGCCGTGAAAACGGTGTTCTCAAACGTTACGCACATTTGGGCACAGGCAATTATCACCAAGGCACCTCCCGTATCTACACCGATTTCGGGCTGATTACCGCCGATGAAGAGATTACCGCCGATGTAAACACCCTGTTTATGGAAATCACCGGTTTAGGGCAACCCGGACGTTTAAACAAACTGTATCAAAGCCCGTTTACCCTGCACCCGATGATTATGGACAGCATCGAGCGGGAACGGCTCCATGCCGAATCCGGCCGCCCTGCATGGATTATCGCCAAGATGAATTCGTTAATCGAACCCAGTGTTATCGAAGCACTATATGCCGCCAGCGCCGCAGGTGTACAAATCGATTTAATCGTACGGGGTATGTGCGCCCTACGCCCCGAAGTACCCGGCTTATCAGACAATATCCGGGTGCGTTCGATTATCGGCCGCCAATTGGAACATGCCCGCGTATATTATTTCTACAACGACGGTGAAGAAGATACCTATATTTCCAGTGCCGACTGGATGGGGCGTAATTTCTTCCGCCGCATCGAAACCTGCACCCCCATCGAGCAGCCTGATTTAAAAGCCCGTATCATCCATGAAGGCCTGACTTTGGCCCTGCAAGATAACCGGCAGGCATGGCTGATGCGCCCCGATGGCAGTTATGTCCGTGCCGAACCGGATCAAGACGGTAGCGAACAAAGCCTACAAGACGAGCTTTGGGCGGAATACGGCATTTAATACACCGGCCTTCCTATCTGCATTATAAAAAGCCGTCTGAAACTTTTCAGACGGCTTTTTATAATAATTTTTATCTATAACCAAAAAGTTTATTCTTTTATTAACTTTCTATTTGATTCACATCTATTCTTACTAAACCAACTATTTCCCCCACCACTGCCTATTGTAAAACAAAACACTCATCCTTAGAAAATATAAGGTTATAAAATACATTACCGATATTAAATTTTTAAGTGGAACAAATATACGACCGTCCATATCTAAAAGTATCATCAGGCAGACAATGATTTCCGTCCACTGCGAATCATTTATATATTTATAAATAAGGATAACCAGAATGGAAAATAAGCTCGGCTTCAAACCTATACCGGCGGCAATAGCTGTTGTATTGGCATTATTGATTTGGTTTGCTATCCCCGTGCCCGAGGGGGTGACACCGCAGGCATGGCATCTTTTGGCAATGTTTATCGGCGTGATAGCCGCCATTATCGGTAAGGCTATGCCGATTGGCGCATTATCTATTGTGGCCATTATGCTGGTTGCGGTCACCGGCGTAACCTCCGACAACCCGGGCAGTGCCATTCAAGATGCCCTGAGTAGTTTTTCCAGTTCGCTGATTTGGTTGATTGGTATTTCCATCATGATTTCACGCGGCATTTTAAAAACCGGTTTGGGCGCACGCATCGGCTACTTATTTATTTCGCTTTTCGGTAAAAAAACACTCGGTATCGGCTACAGCTTGGCTTTATCCGAACTGATATTGGCTCCGGTTACTCCGAGTAATACCGCCCGCGGCGGCGGCATTATCCATCCGGTAATGAAAGCCATTGCCTCTAGTTACGACTCCGATCCGGAAAAAGGTACGCAAGGCCGTATCGGCCGCTACCTTGCTCTAGTCAACTACCATAGCAACCCGATTACTTCGGCCATGTTTATTACCGCAACCGCCCCTAACCCGCTGGTTGTGGATATTGTCGCCAAAGCCACCAATTCTAATATCCATCTGAGCTGGGGCACTTGGGCTTTGGCTATGTTACTGCCGGGTTTAGCCGCTATCTTTTTAATGCCGTTGGTTTTATATTTCATTTATCCGCCTGAAATCAAAGAAACCCCCAATGCCGCACAATTTGCCAAAGAGCGCCTGAGCGAATTAGGCAGCATGAACCGCGGTGAAAAAATTATGCTGGGTATTTTTGCTTTATTGCTGATTTTATGGGCAGGTATTCCGGCTATGCTATTGGGTGACGGTTGGCGTGTGGATGCCACAACCACGGCATTTATCGGCCTTGCATTATTATTGCTGTCGGGCGTGTTGTCATGGGATGATATTTTGAAAGAAAAAAGTGCATGGGATACCATCACTTGGTTTGCCGCTTTGGTGATGATGGCAACATTCTTAAACAAACTCGGCCTGATTACATGGTTTTCCGGTGTATTGGAAAGCAATATTCAGCAACTCGGTTTAGGCTGGGTAGGTGCATCCACTCTACTCTTGTTGGCCTATATGTATGCGCATTATATGTTTGCCAGTACCACCGCCCATATTACCGCCATGATGGGGGCTTTCTATACTGCGGGTATCGCACTGGGCGCCCCGCCCATGTTGTTTGCCCTGATAATGGCGGCGGCTTCCAGCATTATGATGACCCTAACCCATTACGCTACGGGTACCTCACCGGTGATTTTCGGTTCGGGCTACACCACATTAGGCGAATGGTGGAAAGCCGGATTTGTAATGAGTGTGGTGGATTTACTGATATTTATCTTTATCGGCGGCGTTTGGTGGAAAGTGCTCGGTTATTGGTAATGCAAACCTTACATAGCCAATTCAGACGGCCTTTCCCGTCTAGCCCGAACTGGTTAAATGTAATATTTAAATGAGGCCGTCTGAAAAATATCGGCTTGATATTATCAAAAAAATCCTCTGATTCTTACTTCATCAATCTAAAGTAAAGAATCGGAGGATTTTAATTGATACAGCAAGTATATTTATAATACTTTCACAATGCTTTCGCACAAATAACGGATATTGTCTTCAGTAATACCTGCCACATTAATGCGGCCGGAACGTACGGCATAGATGGCAAATTCGTCTTTCAGGCGGTCGACCTGTTCGGGCGTTAAACCTGAGAATGAGAACATACCGTTTTGTTTCACAATAAAATCAAAATCCTGCTTAGCACCGTATTCTTTCAACATATCCACGAATTTTTGGCGCATTTCTTTAATGCGGCTGCGCATTTCATCCAATTCGGCAATCCACTGCGCTTTCAGTGCTTCGTCTTTCAACACCAAAGCAATAGTATTGCCACCGTGTGAAGCCGGATTTGAATAAAGGGTACGGATAATGATTTTTACCTGACTAAATGCACGGTTAGCCGTTTCTTCATCCGCAGCCACTAAAGTAAACGCACCGACACGTTCGTTATACATACCGAAGTTTTTAGAATAAGAGCTGGCCACCAATAATTCTTTTTTCACTTTGGCAAATGCACGCAAGCCGTAAGCATCTTCTTCCAAACCGTTGGCAAAACCCTGATAAGCGAAGTCAAACAAAGGCAACCAACCTTTTTCGGCAGACATTTTCGCCAATGTATCCCATTGTTCGGGAGTCGGATCAATACCGGTCGGGTTATGACAGCAACCGTGCAACAAGACTACATCGCCCTCACCTGCTTGGCTTAAATCTTCAATCAAACCGTCCCAATCTAAGCCGTGGCTATTTTTATCGTAATAACGGTAATCGCGGATATTCACGCCTACTGCTTTAAAAATGGCATTATGGTTTGGCCAAGTCGGTCCGGAAATCCAAATATTTTTACTTTCAGTTTGGCGTTTGATAAATTCGGCAGCCACGCGCAAAGCACCTGTTCCACCCAAACTTTGTGCGGTTTTGGCACGTTTATTGGCAATGATTTCGCTATCGGCACCAAACAACAGTTTTTGTGTTTGCGCGTTGTATTCGGCCACACCGTCGATGGTTAGATAATTTTTGGTATCTTCCGTTTCCAGCAGGCGTTTTTCCGCCTCTTTCACGGCTTTCACAATCGGGGTTTTGCCTTGGGCATCTTTATAAACACCGATACCCAAATTCACTTTTCCGGAACGGGTATCGGCTTTAAATGCTTCACCTAAGCCTAAAATGGGGTCTGCGGGTGCGGCTTCGATTTTATCGAAAAACATGCTTATACCTTTCTCAATTATTTTAAATAAACATAACAGGTTATTTACAATTTCTATATCTTACGCTGATTAACAGAAGATGAAAACAACCCTTATCATGAAATTCATAGGTAAATATTCAAATTGATACAAACCGCTATGCTTTTAGCCTTTTCACTGTTTTTTCATAGTCAATCCAATGACCACACTTACCTATCTATTTAAATGAACACTTCGCTAAAATAAAATGAAATAACAAATAAATAATGTTTTAAAGCAACAATCGACAGCTCTTAAAACATTACGTTTCACCTTTTCAGACGGCCTCTGCATCACAATCAAATATATGTTGCTCATAAAACAATCCGCTCACCCCGTTTGTATCAAACAAAACAGATGAGCGGATTACTTATTACCAAGAATTGTTAACCTTATGCTAAAGCCTCACCAACGGCACGATGTGCTTGGTCAATGGCACCATGAACATAAGGCATCCAACCGGAATCAGAACCGGCCATAAAAATATTACCAACTGGCTTTTGCATGGTTCCGGTTGCTTTTTCGGTGCTTTGATCCGAATCCCATAAGCCGGTTTGCTCATAGCTATAACCATGTGCCCAACGGTTAAGGGTTACCGACACCAATACATCATCCAAGTTTTCTCCGGCTACCTGATAAATACTGCGAAGCTGATCGAGCATTTGCTGTTTTAAATTGTCGAAATTCTGCTGATAAAGTGCCATTCGACCTTTTTTATACATTTCACGCGCAGTTTTTCCGGAAAAGTCAGTCGCAATATGCACCATATGGATAATCATAGGTTCATCTGCCGTTTGCGGAAACTGATACCCACCCATGCTGACAGGGTCATCCAATTTAACCAAGCAATATGGCGCATCGGGCGCATAAAGGGAATGTACCCCGAGTTTTTGGAATGCTTGTGAGTTTTTCACCGCTGCTTTGCCATACACCATCGGTATTTTCACATTGGTTGTTGCCGCATTTTTCTGGGCTTCGGGCATTTGCGGTATTACTCTCGCCGCCAATGCGCTATGCCCTGCAAAAATCGCCTGTTTGGCCTGAACCTGTTTAAGATTACCGCCATCACGGGGTAGATAGGCAACAGCAACGCCCTCATCATTATTCTCAAGCAATAAAGCCGTGCTGTTTAAGCGGATACGTATTTTATTTTCCGGCACATCCAATTTGCTGTAATCGAATTTAGCCAACACAATATCTTCCATCGTATCGCCTGTTGCGACGGCAGGAATCATTCTGCGCACCAACATACGCGCAATAGAAGCATTGCCGTCGGGGAAATGATAGATATAAGGCTCTTCTTCGTATTCTTCCGTTTCCAAGCCCAAATTCTGCACACCGGGATAGCCGTCATCCAAGGCCTCTTGTACGGAAATGGCATTAATCGCATGCCCCCAATATTCCGAACTGATATTTTTAAGGTATTTCAACGCACCTTCGGGCAATTTAACGTAATTTTTTAAGAAATCATAATAGCTGGTGTTTTCTGCAAATTCCTTACGTCCGCTTTTGGTTTTGCCTTTAAGGTAGTCGGCCGGCTCGGCATAAAGTGCCATTAATGCCTGTTTGTCTTCTTCCGGTAAAGGAAATTTTTCAATCACAGCCAACGTATCTTCTTCATCCACCACAGGAATACCGCTTACCACAGCATCTTTGCCGAATGCAGCCTGATTAAAAAACACCCCTTCTTTTAGTTTACGCGTTTGCTCGTATAAATCTTGATGAAAATATTGTTCGAATTTGGTGTAGTCAATGCCCAAATCTTCCAGCAATGCCAAAGATTCTTCCGAATATTCGGATTTAGGCGAATCAATCGATTCACTGCCTGCATAAGAAATCAATAAACGACCATCTACCGTAAATTCATTACGCTGCGCATGGCCGCCAAAATCTTCGTGATTATCCAACAATAAAATTTTGGCATCGGGGCGTTGCTTTTGATAGAGATAAGCGGCTGTCAATCCGCTTATGCCGGCACCGACCACCACCAAGTCATATTGCTCCTCAGCTTTGCCCGGTAGCTGATACCCTTTTCCTTGCAGCGCAACACTATGCGCGGCTGTTCGTGCACCATCTGTATCACCGCGCAAACCAAGCAGGGCGGGCGGATAATAATCGGCATTAACCGCTACCGTACCCGAACCTGAATGATTCGGTGAAAAAAGCCGATAAACTTTGTCACAACCACCCAACATTAATGCACCGGCAACGGCTGTCGTACCTTTAAGGAAAGTACGACGTGAGAAAAGACATTTCATATTATGTTCCTAATTTTATTTTAATACGCAGGTAATGCTTTTCGTGATCCAACACCCTAAAATCATAGTTTGAATAAATGTATTGAATCTCTTTCCAAACAGCATATTCTATCAAATAACTAAAATAATAATAAATAATATTATTATAATCAAATAAAATATTTGTTTCCAACGCAAGCAAATGCTATACGATGATTTCCGGTTATTTGACTTGATTACGCTATTTATATAAAAAATAAAAAGTCGAATCCTATTTTTATTAGGATCCGACTTTTTGATAATTAGCCAATGTAATCGGTTTGTTACAGTATATCCGATTTCAGACGGGCTTTATCCCTATTTATAATGTTTTCAGCCATTATGAAAATAAACGTTTGGCCAGCTCGCCTGCCGGTTCGATACCGACTTTCTTCATTTCTTCCTGACGCGCCAAGACATAGCTGCGTACGTCTTTCAGCCATTGGGTAGAAAGTTCTTCCAATTTATCGTTGACCAAATCCAAGCCCAAGGTGCTGGAAAGTTTAACGGCCAAATCCATAAAGCGGTCGAATTGTTTTCCGCCTGCGGGCACATGGGTAATGTCGAACAACATACTAAAACCGCGATAGGCTTGGCTGGAAAGCAGGCTTGATGTAAACGGTGAATTATCGAGTGTTACGATACTGAATAAGGTTTCCCCATTATCATCCGACAAATGGAATGCACCATCGACACCCAATTCAAAACCTAAGTTTTCAACAGCCGAGCGCAATTCCAAACCGCTAACCGTACCGCGTGAAACCAAATGCATGGCAATGGTTTGATCCACACGGGCACAAAGTTCGTCGAGCGGGCGGGCGACATTCAGGAAGGTTTCGATATCGGTCAACATTAAGCCGCCGTCCATTTTTTCGGCAAAACGATTGATTTGTTCGCCGAATTGTTCAAGCTCCTGAACCGTAGCCAAGCCGCTTCTGCTAATGGCCTGAAGGCCGATAATAAAGCCTTGATAATAAACACTCGGAATCGGCTCGGCAATTTGGAAACGGTCGTCCATCGTACAGCCGGCAATTTGAAAACGGTGGCGGCTGGAAAGGCGTGGAATAGCATGCAACTCTTGCGGCTCGCTCAATGAGATATAAGCCATATAGTCGAAACGGGGATCGAACCACGGCAATTCGAGTTTGGTCAGATCTTTTAAATCCAATAGCAGCTTGCGTTTGCCATAAAGCTTGGTTTGTGAAAATACCGGCGCATCCATCCGTTTGAAGTTATATTCGGTATCGGCCTCTTTAATCTCAGGCTCGATAACGGTTTCAGTGAAATCGTCTTCCATTTCGATTTCGACATCGGGTTTGGCAGCCGCAACTTCGGAAACCTTAGCGGCAAACAAATCGTTTTTGCCTTGAAAGGCCGTATCTTCCGAAATATCTTTTTGGCGCAGCGGCCGTATCGGGCTACCATGCTGATCTGATGATTGGCCGTCGCGTACAAAATCGGTTTTGCTGTTTAACAGCGCATCTTTATCGGCATGGCCGAATTGGGCACGCACTTGTTGGCGGTATTTGTTTTCTTGGTACATGTTGTAAACGATAATGCCGAGAATGATGGCAAGACCCAAAACAACAATAATCAGTATTGTTTCACTCATAATAATTTATGAATCCGTATTAAGTTAGTCGGACGGTGTATTCTCTTTGGATTATAACGAAATTTGGCCGGTTATGGCAGAGTTGATACGACTTGAACCATGATTTTTTTAATCTTTAACAGCGTACCACCGGAATACCATACGCATATATACGCTGCCAATCGAAAAAATGGCCCGGATCACTTTTCCTACCCGGTGCGATATCTTGATGACCGGTAACAGCTTCAATCGGATAATGGCGAGCAATTTCTTGCAGCAAAGTTGTTAGGCTTTGATATTGCGCATCGGTAAAAGGTTCGAAATCACAACCCTCCATTTCAATGCCAATCGAATAAAGATTGCATTTTTCACGACCGCGAAACGATGAAACACCGGCATGATAGGCCATATCGTCACATGAAACGAATTGCACGGTTCCGCCGTTTCGATCAATAAAAAAATGGCTGGATACGCGCAATTCGTGAATCACACCGAAAAAAGGGTGTGCTTCAGGATTAATGGTATTGGTAAACAATTTTTCTACCGCACCGTTCCCATATTCAAAAGGCGGCAAAGAAATATTATGTATTACCACCAATGAAACCCGTTCGTTTTCCGGTCGGGCACTGAAATTAGGCGAATCCACCCGTTGCGCAGGCACCCACCAGCCCTGTTGCCATTTTTTTCCCATAAGCTTTTCTTTATATTACGTTTCAGACGGCCTCATTATTAAATAATACTTTATAATGCACCGTCTGCCTGATAGTATTGAGCAATCATGACTGCTTATTCCATCAAAAAACCTTTTATCCGGAAATAAGCCGTAAATGTGGTTATCAGGTAATAATTTAACCGTATTGCCACCGTCGGCAGCCGTTTTTCCGGCTGTACCGGCCGATTGAAATTGTAATAGAACGAATCCTACCATGTTGAAAAAATTGTTTAAATGGCTTGCCGGCCTCTTTATCGTACTGGTTGCCGTTTGGGCGGTTTTATTGTTTATCCCCAAAGACAACGATAAATCTTTCCGCCTCAAAGTAGAAAAAAATCAAGGTATGTCTTCCGTTAGCCGTACTTTGGATGAAAATAACGTGATATACAGCCGCCATGCCCTAATGGCTACGGCTTATCTTTTCGGCGTACACAACCGCCTGCACACGGGCTCATACCGCCTGCCGAAGCAGGTTTCCGCATGGCAGATTCTGCAACGGCTGCGCAGCGGCCGCCCCGACTCGGTAACCGTCCGCATTGTGGAAGGCATGCGTTTTGCCCAAATGCGCAATATCATTAACCAAACCGACGATATCGAGCATGAAACCAAAGGCTGGAGTGATGAAAAACTGCTGCAAACCATCGACCCCGATGCCGTAAGTACCAACCCTGAGGGTTTGTTTTTCCCCGACAGTTATGATATCGATGCCGATAGCAGCGATTTGCAAATCTACCGCACCGCTTACCGTACCATGCAAAAAAATTTACAAGCCGCATGGGATGAAAGACAAAGCGGGCTACCGTATAAAAATCCGTATGAACTGCTGATTATGGCCAGCCTGATTGAAAAAGAAACCGCTCATGAAGACGATCGCCGCCATGTATCGTCTGTTTTTGTCAACCGCCTCGCCATCGGTATGCGCCTGCAAACAGACCCGAGTATTATCTACGGCATGGGCGACAAGTATAAAGGCCGTATCCGCCGCTCGGATTTACGCCGCGATACACCCTACAACACCTACACCCGCAGCGGTCTAACCCCTACCCCGATTGCACTACCCGGCAAAGCTGCTTTAGAGGCTGCCGCCCACCCTTCGGCTGAAAAATATTTATATTTTGTTTCCAAAATGGATGGTACGGGATTAAGCCAATTCAGCCATACTTTGGATGAACACAATGCCGCCGTGCGAAAATATATTTTAAAAAAATAAACCCATCCACCATATTGCAGATTAATAATGAATGAACAAATAAAGCCGTCTGAAAGATTTCAGACGGCCTCTACTATAATATTATAAAATGCCCTAATATTATTTTTCTAATACGGTTTTCACTGTATTTACAACATGTTCAATTGTGAAACCGAACTCTTTAAACAGTAATTCGGCAGGCGCCGACTCACCAAAGCGATCAAGGCCGACAACAGCGCCGTTTAAGCCGGTATATTTATACCAGCCGTCTGAAACCCCTGCTTCAACGGCAATACGCGGTAAATTTTTCGGTAAAACACTTTCACGATACGCCGCATCTTGTTTATCGAACACATTGGTTGACGGCATGGAAACCACGTTTACAAAAATATCCTGCTCCGCCAATACCGTTTGCGCATTCAATGCCAGCTCTACTTCCGAACCGGTGGCCATAATCACCGCCTGCGCATCACCTTCCGTTGCTTTGCTCACCACATAACCGCCACGCTTGATATCGGCCAGTTGCGCTTCGTTGCGTTGGATAAACGGCAGGCTTTGGCGGCTGAAAATCAGGCAGCTCGGATGATCAACTGCTTTCACCGCTTCAGCCCAAGCAACCAACGATTCAACCGTATCGCAAGGACGCCATACGGCCATATTCGGAATCAGGCGCAAGGTAGCGGTTTGTTCTACCGGTTGGTGGGTCGGGCCGTCTTCACCCAAACCAATGGAATCATGGGTGAACACAAAAATCGGATTAATTTTCATCAGTGCCGACATACGCAAGGCATTGCGGGCATACTCGCTAAACATCAAAAACGTTGCGCCAAACGGTTTCAAACCGCCATGCAAAGTCATGCCGTTCATCATCGCAGCCATACCGAACTCACGCACGCCGTAATGGATATAATTGCCACCTTGTTCACGGCTTACCGATACACTACCAGACCAATCAGTTAGGTTAGACGGCGTTAAATCAGCGGAACCGCCGACAAACTCAGGCAATACTTTCGCCAAAATCTCAATGCTGTTTTGACTGGCTTTGCGGGTAGCAATCTTTTCCGCTTTAGCGTTGACTTCTTTCAAGGCCGTCTGAACATATTCATCAAAGTTTTCCGGCAAGGCTTTGTTCATGCGGCGGACAAATTCGGCGGCTTCTTGCGGGAATTTGGCTTTATATTCGGCAAATAGCTTGTTCCATTCGTTTTCCAACTTGGCGCCTTTTTCTTTGGCATTCCAAGCATCATATATTTCTTGAGGTACTTCAAACGGGCCATAATTCCAACCTAAGTGCTTACGGGTCGCTTCCAATTCTTCTGCACCTAAAGGCGAGCCATGGGTTTTATGGCTGCCCTCTTTATTGGCAGAACCTTTGCCGATTAAGGTTTTACAGCAAATAATAGACGGCTTGCCGGTTTCGGCACGCGCCGCTTCAATCGCTGCTTTCAAAGCGGCTGTATCATGACCGTTGACATCCGGCACCACATGCCAGCCGTAGCTTTCAAAACGCTGCGGGATATTTTCGGTAAACCAGCCGTCCACTTTGCCGTCGATAGAAATATTATTATCATCATACAAAAGAATCAGTTTACCCAATCCCAGCGTACCGGCCAGCGAACAGGCTTCGTGAGAAACCCCTTCCATCAGGCAGCCGTCGCCTAAGAATACATAGGTATAGTGATCGACAATATTCAAGCCATCTTTATTAAACTCGGCCGCCAACAGTTTTTCGGCCAACGCCATACCCACCGCATTAGCCACCCCCTGCCCCAACGGGCCGGTAGTGGTTTCCACACCATCGGTATAACCATATTCGGGATGACCGGGGGTTTTGCTATGCAATTGGCGGAAGTTTTTTAAGTCGTCAATCGAAACGTTATAGCCTGTTAAATGTAACAAGCTGTATAAAATCATCGAGGCGTGCCCGTTTGACAAAACAAAACGGTCACGGTTATAGAATTTGGGATTGGCCGGATTATGGTTTAAAAATTCGTGCCACAACACTTCGGCCATATCAGCCATGCCCATCGGCGCACCCGGGTGGCCGGAATTGGCTTTTTGGACTGCATCGGCAGAAAGAAAACGGATAGCATTTGCCAGTTGAGAAGCCATGAGAATACCTTTGTTTCTTTTAGAATGGGAACGGTTGGATTATCACCTGATTCGACTGTTGTTTCAAGGCAGCTTCACATCCCTTAATATTTTACCAAGGCCGTCTGAAAATATTTGATTGTTTGAAATCCACTCTTCACATCTATTATCCGGCGATAGACAAATAAAGAATAAGCAATGAAAAAACCCACTATATAGTGGGTTTACTGTTTATCAATTTCTGTTTATGAATGTTTTTCTACCAACTCAACAAAACGTGTGACATAGTCTTGTAAAAACTGACGGGTTTTTTCTACATTCAGATTACCTTCATCATCGAAATAAGTCGGTGAGTTGCCCAAGAAAATTTCAGGTTGGCCGACTCTCGGCATATCAAAATAAGATAAAGCAAGCCGTAAATTCTTTTGGCTGCTGTATCCGCCCATTTTGCCGACGGAGTGGCTGATAACACCATTCGGTTTATTTTTCCAAGCCACATCACTATTGGGTTTCGAACCGATATCAACCGCATTTTTCAAGCAGGCGGGAATGCTGCGGTTATTTTCAGGAGTGACAAAGAAAATACCATCCGATGCTTTGATGGTTTCTCTAAACTCTGTGTATTCCGGAGGCAGCGTCACATCTGTGACTTCCGGATCATCATAATCGAAATTGTATAAGGGCAAGTGGCGAATCTCAACGATTTTGACATCCCAATCTTTGGGAAACATAGGAATAATGTTGTTTGCAATTTTTCTAGCAAAAGAGCCTTTGCGCAGGCTACCGACCAATATACTTATTTTTTTCATTTTAATAATCCATTTCTCGAAGTAAAAATTTGGGTGTGTTGAAAATCAGCATTATCCACCTTAGAAGAAAGATATATGCTGACAAGTATCGTCCATTCTATTACAAACGATAATTATTATCAATATTTATAAAAGATTCAAAAATTGATAACTAAGCAACAATTATTTTAAAAATCAATTTAAAGAAGACAAATCCACCAAATCAAACACCCAACCCTATCCGCAATATAAAGAATTTTATTTGTAAAAAGCATTCTGCCATTCAAACTATTCATAATATGGCTGAACACACCCACATAGATTACAATAGTTTTCCTTATCTTTCAGACGGCCTATATCACATTTATGCAGCTTACCCATCCGCCTCTTACTGAAAAAGTGCTTGAAACTTTACAGTCTATCGGTATTTATACACTGGCTGATTTACAAGAACATAGTGCGGTAACGGCTTTTTTATTACTCAAAGCAGCCGGACTGACCATTACCCGCAGCACTTTATGGCAATTGGCTGCCATACAGCACAATATCCGTTTGCAAGATTTAGGGCCGTCTGAAAAAACCGCTTTATTAGAAGGTGTTCGGCAACATCCGCCGGTTGCTATTTTCCCGCCCGTGCAGGAAATGGAATATTTTATGAAACTGGCTTTACAACAGGCCCAAGAATCCGCCCGAATCGGTGAAGTACCGGTGGGTGCCGTTGTGGTGAAAAACAGGCAGCCGATTGCTGCTGCTCATAATAGCTGCGTGAGCGGCTGCGATATCAGCCGCCATGCCGAAATTTCAGCCCTAGCCCAAGCCGGCCATAAACTACAAAACTACCGTCTCGACGGTTGCGATGTGTATGTGACCCTCGAACCCTGCACCATGTGCGCAAGTGCATTGATTCAAGCACGCGTCCGCCGTGTGATTTATGGTGCCAAAGAGCCGAAAACCGGTGCTGCCGGCAGCATTATCAATCTATTTGCCGACCGCCGTCTGAACAGCCATACAGCTATAAAGGGCGGTATTCTGGCAGACAAAAGCCAAGATATATTGCAAAAATTTTTCCATAACAAACGCTCGGTATCGACTTAAATTCATAACCATATTTTCTTGCTTATAGCCTAATCATCTTGTTATCAAAAAAAAACCGAACCATTAAAAATGGCTCGGTTTTTATCGGTTTATTCCAACCGGCAATCAAACATCAATGTTTTTTCTTGCCTCTATGTTTAGCTTTGGCCGCAGATTTGCCGCCGTGTTTGACTTCACTGCTTTTACCTTTGCCTTTGGTTTTGTCTTTAGCCGCCGCATGATTATGGCTATGATTACCTTTGGCAGATTTAGCGGCCTTATCACTCGGTTTTTTACCGCGCTTATTGGATTTTTCACCACCGCTGATTAATGTTAAATCAATCTTACTGGTATCCAAATCGGCACGGGCGACTTTCACAACAACCCGATCGCCCATACCAAAGCGTACGCCGCTGCGCTCACCTTCTATGGCCATGATTTCGGGGCGGAAATTGAAATAATCTTCCCCCAAGTCGCTGATATGCACCATGCCCTCGATATGAATATCGTCAAGGGTTACGAAAATACCGAAATTGGCCATACCCGAAATACGCCCGCCGAAGACTTCGCCAACCTTATCGCGCATATAATAGGTTTTCAGCCAATTTTCTACATCGCGGCTGGCATCATCGGCACGGCGCTCGCAGAAAGAGGTATGCACGCCCAAAGCCTGCCAAGATTTCGGCGTATATTTTTTATGCTTTAAAACCGCCTTAATCGCGCGGTGTACCGTTAAATCGGGGTAACGCCGAATGGGTGAGGTAAAGTGTGTGTAAGCCTCATAAGCCAAACCGAAGTGGCCTTTATTATCCGGTTCGTAAACCGCCTGCTGCATCGAGCGCAACATCATTACCTGCAACAACTCGGAATCAGGGCGGCTGCTGAATTGCTCGGCCAGCTTGGCATAGTCTTTAGGCGAGGGATTATCACCTCCGCCCAAGTGCAAACCCAACAAACCGAGCTGTTCGCGCAAGGTAGCCAGCTTTTCAGGTGTCGGCCCCAAGTGATTGCGGAATAAAGCCGTATGTTTGTTTTTCAATAAAAATTCAGCGGCACACACATTCGCGGCCAACATACACTCTTCAATCAACTTATGCGCATCATTGCGGACAACCGGCACAATGCGTTCGATTTTGCCGTTATCATCAAATATCATCTGAGTTTCAAGGCTTTCAAATTCGACCGCACCACGCTGATGGCGTTTTTTCTGCAAAATTTTAAACAGTTTATATAAGGTTTCGATTTGCTGTTTGTGCGGATAATCGCCGCCTTTTTCCAGCCATTCCCACACTTGCGTATAGGTTAACCGCGCTTTAGAGCGCATAACGGCCGGATAGAATTTATATTCTTTAATATTGCCCGCATAAGTTACCACCATATCGCACACCATACATAAGCGTTCGACATCGGGATTCAACGAACAAATGCCGTTGGATAAACGTTCCGGCAGCATCGGAATCACTCTGCGCGGGAAATAAACACTGGTTGCCCGCTCTTGCGCGTCTTTATCAATGGCATCATCCGGCCGAACATAATGGCTCACATCGGCAATCGCCACCACCAAACGATAGTTGCGACCGATTTTTTCGGCATACACCGCATCATCGAAGTCGCGGGCGGTTTCACCGTCTATCGTTACCAATGGCAAATCACGCAAATCAACCCGGTCTTCATCCCAATCTTTAGCCTGAACATGGTCGGGAATATTCTCAGCCGCCTGCATACAGGCCTCGCTGAAAATATACGGCAATTGGTGTTTGCGTACCGCAATTTCGATTTCCATACCGCTGTCGGCATAGTCGCCCAATACTTCAATCAGTTTGGCCACGGCCGGACGGTGTGCATCGGGATAGCTGACAATTTCGGCCACCACAACCTGACCGGATTGCGGATTCATTTCGGTTAAACTGGCAGGTTCCAATATGATGCTTTGCGTTAAACGCTGGTCTTCAGGATCCAATATCGCCACACCGCGCTCGATATAGTATCTGCCGACCACCTGCTTTTGCGCGCGCTCGACAATATCCAGCACCTGCCCCTCACGCCGCCCTCTGCGGTCAACCCCGCCGGGGCGTACGGTCACAATATCGCCATGCATCAACCCACGCATCTGCCGTTCATATAAAACAAAATCACCCTCACCGATAGGAGTGAGGGGGACGGCGAAACCAAAACCATCTCTATGGGCTTCGATACGGCATTTTACCAATGCCAATTTATCTGCCACACATACCGCACCACGGCGGTTAATTAAAACTTGGCCGTCTCTGGCCATTGCCTTGATACGGCGTTCAAAAAATTCATATTCGTCATTAGAAATCGAAAGCTTTTGCGCCAATGCGCCCATTTTTAAAGGCACACCTTCTTGTTCTAAAATATCAATCACCCACTCTCTACTGGGCAACGGATTTTCGTAGCGCTGACGCTCTCTTTCCAGAAAAGGATCTTTCTCTCTTAAATTGAGAAACTTAGTATTTTTGTTCATCTCTATGATTGACAATCTTTCATTTAAATATATAATTCACGTCTCTTTATGAAGTTGATACTTTAGCGTAAAGCATTGATTAAAGCAAAGCCCAGGTGGCGGAATTGGTAGACGCGCCAGCTTCAGGTGCTGGTATCCTCACGGGTGTGGAAGTTCGAGTCTTCTCCTGGGCACCATTTAATCAAATCCCATTGATTTTACCTGTTTTTATTATTCTTTCAACATATTTCAAATGGCATTGCCCAGGTGGCGGAATTGGTAGACGCGCCAGCTTCAGGTGCTGGTATCCTCACGGGTGTGGAAGTTCGAGTCTTCTCCTGGGCACCAGCAGATATTTCCGGTTTGATACCGGATTTTTTATTGCCTGAAATTACCTTATTTATTCATTAACGACTATAAAATCTATTACAATCAAGAGGCCGTCTGAAAGCGTTCAGACGGCCTCTAATCCATTGTAGCCTATAAAAAGGAGAATACCGTGAAAGTCTATACCGCCGACGAAATGCGCCGTTACGAAAAAGCCGCCGTTGAAGCAGGCACCAGCTTGGAACAACTCATGGAAAATGCAGGTCAACGTGCAGCCGCCGAACTACTTACCCGCCGCCCGCAGGCCGGGCGGGTATTGATTGTTTGCGGCAAAGGCAATAACGGCGGCGACGGCTTGGTTATGGCACGGGTTTTGCAAAAAAATCATTGGCAAGTGGATATTGTCTTTATATTGAGTGAAAAGCTTTCCGAGCTGGCCCAATTAAACCGCAACCGCCTAGCAGGCCTACCGGATATCCGTTTTCTCAGCCCCGATAGATTGGCTGAAACACTCGACAATACGGATTACGACATCATTATAGAAGGCATTTTCGGCACCGGTTTTTCCGGCGCCCTACCCGACCAAGTAGCATCCGCCTGCCGTTTACTCAATCATTCAGACGGCCTGAAAATAGCCTTGGATATCCCCACCGGTTTAAACGGCGACACCGGTGAAGCAGATAAAGACACATTCCATGCCGACATTACCTACACCTTCGCCGCTTATAAACCCGCCCATCAAAGCGAGGCAGGTAAAGCCCTATGTGGTAAAATCGTATGCATTGATATTTTATAGAAGCTAAAACAGGTTTATATCCGAATAAAAATAACACAATCCGGTTTATGCCATTGTTTTTAATCACCAAGCCGTATTTGTTATCTTTCCTGTTACCATCAATCAGGCCGTCTGAAACCGATTTCAGACGGCCTATCTTCATCCCCTTTCGGCAGCAATAGGAACCATATTTGCTAAGGTGCTGGAATAGTTAAAGTTATTTGCTATAATTGCGGCTTTCATAAACCATCGCCCAACCCACCATGCCGTTCAAACCGCTGCTGCTTGCCTGCCTACTCTGCCTATCTGCCTCATCTTGGGCAGCCACACAAAACAACACGGCTGAAGCTGCCGGCGATTTGCGCGAAATCAGACAAGCCATTAGTGCCGCCCAAACCGAATTAAAACAAAAACAAGCCGCTCAGAAAAACGCACGCGCCACCCTTGAACGCACCCGTGCCGCGCTGGCCAAAGCACAAAAAGAACTGGCCGACATCAACCGCCGCCAGCGCAATACTTGGCAAAAACTGCAAAAACTGCAAAACGAATTAAACCATCTCAAAACCGAAGTAACCGGAACCAAAGCACAAGTTGCCCGCCTTTTGGCCGGGCAATACCGCAACCAACAGCCCAATGCCGTCGCCCTCTTCCTCAAAAATGCCGAACCCGGCCAAAAAGCCCGTTATCTGCAATACAGCCGCTATATCAATACGGCCAACGAACAAGTTATCAACAACTTAATCCGACAACAAAACGAGCTGCAACAACAAGAAAAAGCCATTGATGCCGAGCTGGCACGCCTCAAAAAAATCAAAGCCCAAAAACAAGCCGCACTGGCCAAACTCGGCCGCAGCCGTTCTGCCGCCCAAAAAGAAAGTAACAGGCTTTCCGCCCAAATCAACAGTCAAACCAAACGCATCAGCAATCTTCGTGCCGACGAACAGCGCTTAAACAAACTCTTGGCCGATGTTGCCAAACGCCGTGCCGAACAACGCAGGCAGGAAGCCGCATCGCGGAAAAAAGCCGCTGAAGCGCGCTTGGCCGCAGCCGAAAAAGCGCGCCAATCATCCGCCTCAAAACCTGCACAAAAAAATACTCGTGTACAAAATCAAACCGCCCCTAAAAACCGTTCCAATACCGCCAAGAAAAATACGCCGAAAAGCAATCCGACACCTAGCACACCCCGTTCCACACTCACGGCGGAAGACCGTGCTTTACAACCCACCGCAACCGCCGACACTAATCAAGGCGGCTTCAGCCGCATGCAGGGACGTTTGCGCCGTCCGGTCGGCGGCAGCATTACCGGGCGGTTCGGCCAATCCCGCCCCGGCGGCGGCACATGGAAAGGCGTCTTTTTCGCCACATCGGGCGCAGCGGTTCGCAGCATAGCGGCCGGAACCGTAGCCTATGCCGGTTTTCTCGAAGGCTATGGAAATACCGTTGTTGTCGACCACGGTGATGATTATGTTAGCGTTTATTCCGGCTTAAACAGCCTTTCCGTCGGCAGCGGCAGCCATATCGGCTCAGGGCAGACCATCGGCTCCAGCGGCAGCCTGCCCTCAGGGGAAAAAGGGCTTTACTTAGAAATACGCTACCGCCGCCAACCGATGAACCCTTTATCATGGATACGTTAAAAGTAGTATTTGAAATACCGGCAATTGCCACAATTTAATATTAAAGCAGTATGTTACACAACCAACCATTTATTGCCGAAAACCGTTGTAAAACATACCCTGATTAGCATTTTTTTACGCCTTCGATATTGCCCGAAACCGATAAATCACATAAAGTTTCGCTATTATTTAAAAAGTACGTCCGGATACCCGACGACACAGCAGAAAGAGAAAACACAAGATGTCTAAAGCCACTTTGAAAAAAGTTACCCTCTACACACTTGGTGCCATCAGTGGTGTTGCACTAAGCCTCAGCGTACAAAGCTACGCTGCGAATGAGAAACAAGACGATGCTTTGCCCGTACAATCCATCCGCACTATGGCGGAAGTATACGGACAGATTAAAGCCAATTATTATCAAGATAAAAAAGACGAAGACCTCATCGAAGGCGCCATGAAAGGCATGGTTGCCGGTTTGGATCCCCATTCCGAATTCATGAATAAAAAAGACTATGCCGATCTGAAAGAGTCCACCAGCGGCGAATTCGGCGGCTTGGGTATGGAAGTCGGCGCCGAAGACGGTTTCGTAAAAGTAATCTCACCGATTGAAGATACCCCTGCCGAACGCGCGGGCGTACAAAGCGGCGACTTCATCGTGAAGATTGACGGCGTTTCCACACGCGGCATGACCGTTAACGAAGCCGTGAAAAAAATGCGCGGCAAACCCGGCACCGATATCGTGCTGACACTTTCCAGAAAAGACGCCAGCAGCCCGATTACCGTGAAAATCACCCGTGCCATTATTAAAGTACAAAGCGTGCGCAACTACCTGCTCGAGCCCGACTACGGCTATATCCGTATCAGCCAATTCCAAGAGCGTACCGTTCCGGCTTTAAACGAAGCAGCCAAAAAATTAGTGCAAGAAAACAAAGGCGTGCCGCTAAAAGGCTTGATACTTGACTTGCGCGACGACCCCGGCGGCCTGCTTAACGGCGCAGTTGGTGTTTCAGCCGCATTTTTGCCGCATGATGCCACCGTTGTCAGCACCAAAGGCCGCGACGGTAAAGAAAATATGAATCTGAAAGCCACCCCTGATGATTATATGTTTTCATCATCAGGCAAAGACCCGTTGGCCGGCTTGCCTCCCGAATTAAAAAGCATCCCTTTATCGGTATTGATTAACTCAGGTTCAGCCTCTGCTTCCGAGATCGTTGCCGGCGCACTGCAAGACCACCGCCGTGCCGTGATTGTCGGTACCCGAAGCTTTGGTAAAGGCTCGGTACAAACCGTATTACCTCTATCCGGCGGCAGCGCGGTTAAACTGACCACCGCCCTGTATTACACACCGAAAGACCGCTCGATTCAGGCGCAAGGTATTGTTCCCGATGTGGAAGTGAAAGACAAAGACCGCCTGTTTGAAAGCCATGAAGCAGATTTAATCGGCCATATCGGCAACCCGCTCGGTGGCGAGGATATTACCAGCAAAGACTATGTGGCGACAGAAAATAACCGTGCCACCGAACCAACACCAAAAACAGAGAAAAAACCCGAAGATTTATCTTCTCGCCGTATTCCGAATCCTGAAAAAGACGAACAGCTGAAAAAAGCTTTGGATTTGGTGAAGTCACCCGGCGAATGGCAAAAATCACTCGGTTTGGCAGCAAAAAAACCGGTGCCGAAAAAAGAAGATAGCGACAGCTAATCGAAGTAAGAAAGCATTGCCTTAACCGGTAATCATCACAGCAAACAGGCCGTCTGAAACATTATCTTTCAGACGGCCTCATCTATCCATAACCCATGCAGGTCGGATTCTCAAATCCGACATTAACACCATGCCAACCGTTTTTCGGATACCAGTATCCGACCTACACTTGTTTTCAGAAGGCCTGTAGGAGCGGATTATATATCCGCCCGCTCCTGCCCATCGACAATGCAACCCTCTACCGCACATACCCAAACCAGACAATCGCGGCTATATTTTACCCATAGCGCAATTCCAACAACGGGCGGATATGCAATCCGCCCCTACAAACATTTCTTAATAACAAAAGGCTGTCTGAAACCTTATCTTTCAGACGGCCTTATCTATCTATAACCCATGCAGGTCGGATTCTCAAATCCGACATTAACACCATGCCAACCGTTTTGTCGGATACCAGCATCCGACCTACGCTTGTTTTCAGACGGCCTGTAGGGGCGGATTATATATCCGCCCGCTCCTGCCGATCGACAATGCAACCCTCTACCGCATATGCCAAAGCCACGCAATCGCGGTTATATTTTACCCATAGCACAATTCCAACAACGGGCGGATATTTAATCCGCCCCTACAAACAACCTTAAACTACCGGCTTTACTTTTACCGTATAGACAGCCCTAAATCATTTTTATATGATTAAACCCACCCATTTGATTAATCACCCATATAAAGCGGGAAACATAAAACACCTTACCGTATTTTAAGCAACGACTTTAGGAGGCCGTATGAAACGCACCCCTTTTATATCCCATACAACCGCACTAACCATACTTGCCATCAGCATCATTAGTTTATCTGCCTGCTCCGAAGCCACCAATTCCGCCATGACACCCGTAAACGCCAATGCCAGCTCGGCCGGACAAAACCGAACATCTAGCGACCATCCGCCCACATTTGCCAAGCCCGACACCACACCGTTCAGCCCGCAAACTGCTCCGCAATCGGCACAAGCCGTACAAAATATGGTGAGCATTCCCGCCGGTACTTACACCATCGGCCGCAATAACGGCCCCGCTATCGAAAAACCGGCGCATCAGGTTACCCTACCGGCTTTTAAAATCGACCGTACCGAAGTAACCAATGCCGCTTTTGCCGAATATCTCAACGCCATGAATATTGCCGTTAACAAAAACTTTGAAGGCGGATATGCCACCCGCGACGACTTACCGCCGGAAAGCGTCCGCCTGATCATGGAAGAAACACGCAGCAGCGGCCTTTATCCCATTATTGCCTTAGATGATCCGCAAGCCCGCATCGGCTATCAAAACGGTAAATTTGTTGTAAACGAAGGCTATGCCAACCATCCCGTTACCGAATCGACATGGGCGGGGGCACGCGCCTATTGCGAATGGCGCGGCGGCCACTTACCGAGCGAAGTGGAATGGGAAGCCGCCGCACGCGGCCAAGATGCCCGTTTATATCCTTGGGGCAATAGCACGCCGAACAGCAGCCGCGTATTCGTATCCGGGCGTACCGGCTTTACCAGCGAAGTAGGCAGCCGTCCGGCAGGCGCATCGCCGTTCGGCGCATTGGATATGAGCGGCTCCGAAGCGGAATGGACATCCTCATTATTGCGCCCCTACCCCTACAATGCCGACGACGGACGCGAATCCGCCGACAGCCTTGACGACCGTGTTACCCGTGGCGGCGATTATATGTATGATGCCAATGCCGACACATTAACCGCCACCCACCGCAACGGCTTTTCTAATCTGCCATATCGTGGGCATCGTCATATCGGCTTTCGTTGTGCAGGTTAATCAGTTGTTGAAATATTAAATATAATCAATTGATAAAAATATATTCATTGCACTACGCCTCATGAGTGCAATGAATATATTGATAAAGTGGTCAATAAGCTGCTAACGGTTTTTCTTATTATTTTCACGCCCTGATTTATTCCCTGCCGATTCCTGCTTTTCCCGTTCCCGACGGCGAAAATCCCACGGTGCTTGCGGATTTCGTTGCCGCCATAATCCTTTTTTATGATAGCGCGCATTCATTTCGGCTGCGGCATAAAGCGCATAACCCGTTTCACTCTGTTGGCGTTTGGCAATCGATACATAATGCCAAGCATGCCCTTGCTCTATTTGTGCGAGATTCAAATCACGGTCGTTTAAACGTATTTGGGCCACTTCCCGTTTATAACGGTCGCGATCAAACACCCAAACCTCAACCGTTTTTCCATAAGCCAAAGCATTTAATGCATCCCGCGCCGCCTTGCCGTGCGCCTGCTGAGACTCCGGAGCATCAATATAGGCCAACCGAATCTTGTGCCTGAGGCCGTCTGAATCGACAACCCAAACCGTATCACCATCGGATACCTTTACCACCTTGCCCGAATATTGTTGAATATTTTGCGACTTTTCTTGAAAAATGCCGACAGATTCGGCTATTTGCCGACCTTTTGACAACCACTCAGCCCAATCCTCCGCCTTGGCTAAAAAAGACATTCCCGCTAAAACACATAAAATAATCAAACCACGCTTTTTCATGAATACCTTCTAAAAACCTTATTGACTATTAACGATATAAGGGCGGATTGCATATCCGCCCGGGCCGATGCCGAAACAACGGGCGGATATTTAATCCGCCCCTACTTATGGCCTTAATAGGCCGTCTGAAAAACCTTTCAGACGGCCTATTTATATAAACCACGACAAATAATTTAAGATTGATAATGAACCGAATCGCTGCCACTACCTTTTTGAATAAATTCGATTTTGTAGCCGTCCGGATCTTCAACAAAAGCAATCACGGTTGTGCCATGCATCATCGGCCCGGCTTCGCGGGTAACCTTACCACCTTTTTGTTTCACTTTTTCGCAAGCGGCATAAGCATCGTCTACTTCAATGGCGATATGGCCGAATGCATTGCCCAAATCATAGCCATCGGTATCCCAGTTATGCGTCAGCTCAAGTACGGTCGTATCGGATTCTTCACCGTAGCCGACAAAAGCCAAAGTAAACTTGCCATCGGGATAATCTTTTTTTCTGAGCAGTTTCATGCCCAAAACATCTTGGTAAAATGCCAATGATTTATCCAGATTGCCGACACGCAACATGGTATGAAGCATTCTCATAGTGTGTTCCTTTCATAAATATCATCTTTTTCATTCATATAAGGCATAGTGGTTTAGGCAGAATGCCTAATTTTGTTTGGCTGTATTTTATCATAATCGGGCTGCTAACCCTGCTTATCAAGAAGCCGTCTGAAATCTTTCAGACGGCCTGTTCAATCAATAATCATCAATGTAGGGGCGGATTATATATCCGCCCGTGTCTGCCTATTCGACAATGTAACCCTCTACCGCATATGCCAACCCCACGCAATCACGGTTATATTTTGCCGATGGCACAATCCCAAACAACGGGCGGATATATAATCCGCCCCTACACATGGTAATAATTGGTTGCCGTATTTGTATTTCCAATATTCAAGGCCGTCTGAAAGATTTCAGACGGCTGGCAATCAATCCATGCTGAAAAGCTATCGCATACCGATGATTCTTTTTACGGATATACCGATTTAACGGTAAAATGGCGTGAATAAAATTCTACAAACCACCATGCCTAAAAAAATTCTGATTATTTCCCCCAGCTGGATTGGCGACTGCGTGATGACGCAACCGCTATACCGTCGTCTTCACGAACTGTATCCCGGCTCTACCATTGATGTTTTCGCCCCTAAATGGTCGATGGCCGTTTTTGAACGTATGCCTGAGATTCATGAGGTGTTTGAAAACCCGTTCGGGCATGGTGCGTTGGAACTGCGTAAACGGATTCAAACCGGCAGGGCTTTGGGGAAACGTGGTTATGATTGGGTGATTGTGTTGCCCGGTTCGCTGAAATCGGCTCTGATTGCCTCGGCAACCGGTATCAAACGGCGGACGGGCTATGTGGGCGAATCCCGCTATCTGCTGCTAAATGATATTCGCAAACTCGATAAGGCGGCTTTGCCGTTGATGGTTGACCGCTACACGGCGCTGGCCTATCCCACTCAAGCCGATTTTAACGGGCATTCCGATAACCCCCTTTTCCAAATCGACCCGGCCAGCCGACAGGCGGCATTAAATCAACACGGCTTGCACACCGACAAACCGATATTGGCATTCTGCCCGGGCGCGGAATACGGCCCGGCGAAACGCTGGCCGGCGGTACATTTTGCCGAACTCGCGCGCCGATATGCTGATCGCGGTTGGCAGATTTGGTTGTTCGGTTCGCAAAAAGATTTTCCGATTGCCGAAGAAATCAATAGCCTTTCAGACGGCCAATGTATTAATTTATGCGGCAAAACCAGTTTATCGGAAGCGGTTGATTTATTATCCTGCGCCGATACGGTGGTGTGTAACGACAGCGGCCTGATGCACCTTGCGGCCGCCTTGGGTCGAAAACTGGTGGCGGTATACGGTTCGTCCAGCGCCGACCATACGCCGCCGTTGAGCGATACTGCCAAAATCGTCAGCCTGAATCTCGATTGCTCGCCGTGCTTCAAACGCGAATGCCCGTTGGGGCACACCGATTGCTTAAATAAACTCACGCCGGATATCGTTCAAGAAGCGATGCAATCCATTGATTAAACATATAACTCGGGCAAGAAAAGGGACAAAATAATAAGGATTCCCAAGACAAAAACGCGCTAAAAAGCGCGTTTTTGTCGATTTTGGTTTCAGACGGCCTTGTAACGTGGGTCGGCTTGCAAAGCGGCTATTAAATCGGACTTATAGGGTTTAAGGGATTCCAGCTTATCCACCGCCTCGGCCACCCATTGACAGGCTTGTCGGTATTCGGCGGCAGGCAGGTGATAAAAGGGCATTACTCCGCCAATAAAACAACCGACAAAACGACCTGCATAGTCTTTATCGGAATTAGGGGTATACGGCCAAGTTTCCTCAAACAATGGCTCCAGATAATCGTACAAATCCAAAACAGCCGCACGGCTTAAATCAACTATGGTAAAAGTTTTATTTTCGGCATCGTAGCTTATGGTTAATCCAAAAGGAACACTCATTTCTTATCTTCTCAAACATCTAAGAATAATCAAACAAATCAGGTTGTTTGTGTTCGCTGGTTACGCGAACATCGGCTTCCCCGTCGGCAAAGGTAATGTGCAGTTTCTGCCCCTGTTTCAACACATGGGCATTGCGTATCACTTGCCCGCGGCTGTTTTTCACCACGCTGAAACCGCGTTCCAAAATATGTTGCGGCGACACCGCTTCAAGCAATACCGCCTGTTTTTCTAAACGTTGGCGGCGGTTATCCAACAAAGTTTGCCGGTTTTGTTTTAAGGCCGTCTGAAACAGCAAAACGTCACGGCGTGCGGCGGCGATATCGGGCTTCAGATAAGCCAGTGCCTGACGGCTGCGCACCCATTGCTGTGCATGAAAGCGGTAGCGGTTCGACATGCCTGTATGCAATAACTGTTTCAACGCCGCCACCTGATTGCGCTGCTCGGCCAATTTCTGCTGCGGATGCCTGATTTGGCGGGCCAGCCAATCCAATTTTTGGCTGGCATCGTAATAACGTTGCGCCAATACCGTTTTCAGACGGCCTTGGGCGTGTTCCAATTTGCGGATGGATTCCATACGGTCGGGGCTGACTAACTCCGCCGCCCCCGTCGGCGTCGGCGCGCGGACATCGGCCACAAAGTCGGCCAAGGTAAAATCCGTTTCATGCCCCACCCCGCTCACCACCGGAATGCTGCAAGCCTCAATCGCCCGCACCACCGGCTCTTCGTTAAACGCCCATAAATCTTCAATACTGCCGCCGCCGCGACACACAATCAGCACATCCGTTTCCGCCCTATCTGAGGCCGTCTGAATCGCCTGCGCAATCTGATGTTCGCTGCCTGCTCCCTGAACCGGCGTCGGATACACAATCACCGGAATATCCGGCGCACGGCGTTTTAAGGTGGATACCACATCGCGCAATGCCGCAGCCGCCAAACTGGTGACAATACCGATACGGCGCGGATGTTCGGGCAAAGCTTTTTTACGCTCGGCGGCAAAAACACCCTCGGCCTGCAACTTGGCTTTTAATTTCTCATACGCCTCGTATAGCTGTCCCAAGCCTTTCAGGCGCACATCGCTTACCGTAATCTGAAATTCGCCGCGCGCCTCATAAATGCCGATTCTGCCCGTTAACTCGATATGGTCGCCCTCTTTCAAAGGTGCGGCCAACTTTGCCGCCGTTCCTTTAAATAAAGCGCAACGCACTTGGGCGCGGTTGTCTTTCAAGGAAAAATAATAATGGCCGCTGGCGGCGCGGGTGAGGTTCGACACTTCGCCCGCCACCCATAAGCCGAATAAATTCTCTTCCAATAAACTTCTGGCCAAAGCATTCAATTCGGAAACGGAAACGGCGGCAGGGGCAAACAATTCGGACATGGCGGATTAACTATATTTGGAAAAAACAAGATTATATATGGAATAACACGACAACCAACACAGTTTCAGACGGCCTTTTTCTAGCGTATAGGCCGTCTGAAACCTCATTATCCATATTTGCAGATAACAATCGTTGCTGAAATCGATATCACCAGTAGGCCGTCTGAAATTTAAAATTTTTCATTCGGGGCAAGATAACGCCATTTCCCCGGCGGTAGTTTGCCCAATTTGACTTTACCGATGCGGATGCGTTTCAAACCGACCACGCGCAGCCCGACCAACTCGCACATGCGGCGGATTTGGCGTTTTTTACCCTGTTGCAACACAAAGCGCAATTGATCTTCATTTTGCCATTCCACTTTGGCCGGTTTGAGTTTTTCACCGTCCAAACTCAAGCCGTGGTTCAGCAAACGTAAACCTTCGTCGCTCAGTTTACCGCGTACACGAACGAGATATTCTTTATCACGGGTACTGTCTTCACCGATAAGTTGCTTGGCCACACGCCCGTCTTGCGTCAACACCAGCAGGCCGACCGAATCGATATCGAGCCGCCCCGCCGGCGCCAATCCGTAACGGTGCGACTCGTGAAAACGAATCCGGCTGGTATCGCCCGACCAATGGTTTTCCGGCGTAATCAGTTCGGCGGCAGACTGATAGCCTTTTTCCGCCTGCGCGCTCACATAACCGACCGGCTTGTTCAATAAAACCGTTACCCGTTGCGCTTGTTTTTCATGGGCTTGTTTATCAAGGTCGATACGGTCTGCTGCGGTCACTTTCTGACCGAGCACAGCCGTTTGGCCGTTTACTTTCACCCAGCCCTGTTCGATATAGCTGTCGGCCTCGCGGCGGGAGCACAAGCCGAGTTCGGCCATTCTTTTGGATAAGCGGACGGTTTCTTGCGGTTTATCAGACATGATGTTTTCAGACGGCCTTAAGATTGATGGGACAAGGCTGTCATTATAGCCCATAAGCGGCGGTTAACGCTTTTCAGACGGCCTTTTCCTTTTCTCGCAAGTATCGGCTATAATCGAAACGTCCGTCTGTTACTAACTACAATAAGGAAATATTTATGTCCGGTTTTTACCCACATCCGATTATTGCCCGAGAAGGCTGGCCTTTTATTATAGGCGGATTGGTTGTCAGTATTTTATTAACGATTTTTGCTTGCTGGTGGTCGCTGCCGTTTTGGATTTTTACCATTTTCGCCTTACAGTTTTTCCGCGACCCCGGCCGCGATGCGCCGCAAGATAAAGATGCCGTATTAAGCCCGGTCGATGGTCGTATTGTGGTGGTAGAAAAAGCAACCGACCCCTACCGCCAAGTCGAAGCCTTGAAAATCAGTATTTTTATGAATGTGTTTAACGTTCATTCCCAACGCTCGCCGATTGACGGCACGGTAACCGCCGTTGAATACAATCCGGGTAAATTCGTGAATGCCGCTTTAGACAAAGCCAGCACCGAAAACGAACGCAATGCCGTATTGGCTACCACCGTAAGCGGCCGTGAATTAACCTTCGTTCAAGTTGCCGGGTTGGTGGCACGTCGGATTTTATGCTATACCCAAGTCGGCGATTCCCTACGCCGTGGCGAACGTTACGGCTTTATCCGCTTCGGTTCGCGCGTAGATGTTTATCTGCCCACCGATGCCCGTGCCGAAGTCGCCATTGGCGATAAAGTCAGCGGTACCAGCACCATTATCGCCCGTTTACCGCTCACGGCACCGAGTGAAAACGCTGATGCCAATGCGGATACTTCCGCTGCACAACAAGCCGAAGAAACCGTTACGCCGGTAGCCGATAACGTAAACGCGACAACAACCCAGCTCGATACAGCGGCAACAGAAAGCACGGCTAAGGTTGAGGTTAGCCAAACCGATATCGAAGCTTCCGCCGAGAAAGTCCGCCAAGCAGTGGAAAACGAATTTTCCAAAGATTAAAGTTTGGCTGAAACAAAACAACCGCCGTTTTTCACAACGGCGGTTGTTTTATTCATTTGATAAATAAAGGCCGTCTGAAAATGTTTTCAGACGGCCTTTGGTTTAATTTATCCGATATTAAATCTTACGCACCATAAACCGGATATTTTGTGCACAACGCCGTAGCGGCTTTGGCAACGCGTTGCAAGGTTGCATCGTCGTTCGGGTTTTCCACCACATCAGCCAACAGATTAGCCAATTCACGGGCATCGCTTTCTTTGAAGCCGCGCGTAGTAATCGCCGCCGTGCCGACACGGATACCTGAAGTCACAAATGGTTTTTCAGGGTCGTTCGGAATTGCGTTTTTATTGATGGTAATGTGTGCTTTACCCAAAGCTTCTTCGGCAGCTTTACCGGTAATGTTTTTAGCACGCAAATCCACCAAGAAAACATGGCTTTCGGTGCGGCCGGAAATAATGCGCAAACCGCGTTTTACCAACTCCTCAGCCATGGCTGCCGCATTGATTTTCACCTGTTTGGCGTATTCTTTAAACTCAGGTTCCAAGGCTTCTTTAAACGCTACCGCTTTCGCCGCAATCACATGCATCAGCGGGCCGCCTTGCAGACTTGGGAAAATCGCCGAATTCAAGGCTTTTTCATGAGTATTGTCACGGCACAAAATCACGCCGCCGCGCGGGCCGCGTAAGGTTTTATGGGTGGTGGTGGTCACAAAATCGGCAAACGGCACGGGATTCGGATATTCGCCGCCCGCAACCAAACCGGCATAGTGCGCCATATCCACAAACAGATAAGCACCCACTTTATCGGCGATTTCACGGAATTTCGCCCAGTCGATTTCCAAAGCATAAGCAGAAGCACCGGCCACAATCATTTTAGGTTTGTGTTCCAATGCCAAACGCTCTACTTCGGCATAATCCAATACTTCGTTTTCATCCAAACCATAAGTAATCGCGTTATACAGTTTGCCGGAAATATTCACTGATGCGCCATGCGTTAAATGGCCGCCGTGTGCCAAGCTCATACCCAAAATAGTATCGCCCGGTTTCAATACCGAAGCATAAACCGCTTGGTTGGCTTGCGAACCGGAATGCGGCTGCACATTGGCATATTCCGCACCGAATAATTTTTTCACGCGGTCAATCGCCAGTTGCTCGGCAATATCCACATATTCGCAGCCGCCATAATAACGTTTGGCCGGATAGCCTTCGGCATATTTATTGGTCAATTGGCTGCCTTGAGCTTCCATAACGGCGCAGCTAACATAGTTTTCAGAGGCAATCAGCTCAACGTGGTCTTGTTGGCGCTGCACTTCTTTGGCGATGGCTGAAGCCAGTTCGGGATCGTATTTCTCAATGGTAACGCTTTTTGAAAACATGGTCTGAAATCCTTGCAATGTTGAAAAAATAGGCGGGAAATGTTGGCTATTGTAACTGAATTTAGCGCGATAGCGGATGAAAAAATCCGATATTGTCAACAAAATTAACTCATATAGCAGGGCGCAATATATAAAGCCGCCTGAAACTTTTCAGACGACCTTATATATAAAAACCAAATATCAAAAACAGTCACACAAACTACCCCGATTTTATCCATTCAAATAAATTCAATATTATTTATATTTAATATCATAATAATTTCAAAAGTTACATATCTTCCATCGAACACTTGAAAGATACCGTCGGGAATAGAAACCCAACTCACTTATGACATTTGCTTTATCCTTTTATAAATAAATCAAAAAACAACCGGCCAAGATGTAAAAGGAAAATGTTATGAATAAAACCGTTGTGATTATTGCCGCATTACTTATCGGTGGGCTGTATTACATTCAGGAAAATCCTGAAATAAAACAAAACATTAGTCAAACTTTCAGCCGCAAAAACTTATTGGAAGCCAAATTTAAAGACCCGGTAAAACAAAAAGAATATGAAGAAAATAGAACATCTTTATTTTTTTCAGATTCAAAACATTAATCATAAATTAATTATAACAAAACCATAAAACATGCCCGATGAATTTTATAATTCATCGGGCATGTTTTATATCATGATTTTTGATAAGTCTTATTCTGTTAACCACACATTAACATACCTTATAAAAAACCATTACTATGAAAAAATACTTTTATCATATTGCTACATTTTATCAAAGTTACTATGATAATCATTCTTAATTGTAAAATTAGCTTTTATTTATTTATATATTATTAACCATTTATAGAGTTTATTCAATCAAGAGAAAACCAAATCATGACTAAACAATCTTTATTGGCATGCACCATTGCAGCCCTCTTCCCTGCCATACCGTTAACGGCATGGGGTGCGCCTAACGATGAAAATACCGACAACAACGCCGAGTTGGATACAGTTGTCGTAACTGCCAGCAGATACGAGCAAACACTAGATAAGGCAGCGCCTAACGTATCCGTTATTTCACGCAGAACGATGGACAGTGCGGCGGCGCATAACCTAGACGACCTTATGATGTACGAACCCGGTGTCAGTGTTACTACCGATAACACCCGTAGAGGTAACGGTTCGATCAATATCCGTGGTATTGAAGGCAACCGCATTTTGATGATGGTCGACGGTATCCGTATTCCGGAATCTTATGGCGGCGGCAATGGCGGCGGCGGTACGATTACAGGCCGTGATTTGGTTGAAACCGACACCCTCAAGCAGGTTGATATTGTTAAAGGCCCTTATTCTGCCTTATACGGAAGCGATGCATTAGGCGGCGTGGTCAATATGAGTACTTATTCGCCTTCTGATTTTGTCGATGCCGACAAACCGGTATATTTTGGTGTAAAACAAAGTTATCACAGCAGCGACCGCAGCTATGGCACCACGGCGACGATTGCCGGCCATACCGATGTGGCCGAAGGTTTATTAATGTATACCAACCGCAACGGTCATGAATACAAAAACCGCGGTAGTTTAGATATACTTGGCGGCCGCCGTTCCAAAAACAACCCTCAAGATATGCACAGCAATAATATCTTGGCCAAAGGCAGTATCGGCAACGAACAACACCGTATAGAAATGCTATGGGAGCGGTTTTCACGCAAAAACGATACCAACGTACTCAATGCGATGGGTTCCTCTGCCCGAGGACCGAGAGTTACCAACACGTCGGAATATTTCGCCCGCGACCGTGCCCGCCGCCAACGTTTAGAATTAGGCTATCGTTACATCGGACAAGGGGGTAGCTTACAAGAAGCCGCTGTTCAACTGTATCATCAAAAACTAACAGCCGAAGATGATGCCGTAATCAGTGAAAGCACTTCTATGAATAACAATATTGTTTCGGCATCCACCCGCTATTCCGACTATGGCTTTAATCAAACCACCAAAGGCATTAATACCCGAACCATATGGGGCTTAAACACCGGTGGAATTGAACACCTTATTGTTGCCGGTGCGGAATACAAGCAAACCAATACCGCCCGTCCACGCGACAGCTTAACGGTTAATGCCGACGGTTCTACCACTAAAATCTACGCAGGTAGCCTGTTCCCCAATAAAACATTCCCCGACAGCCGTCGTAAAACCTTTAGTATCTATGCGCAAGACAGCTTGACTTTCAGTAACGGTATCACACTGACTCCTGCTTTGCGTTATGAAAAAGAAACCTTAACGCCGCAAATTGATCAGGCTTATCTAAATGCCGAACCACAAGAATTACCTCAAAAATTCAACGACCATGCATTTACGCCGAGTCTGCGCCTAAGTGTACCGTTCAATCAAAACTGGACAGGATTTGCCTCTTATTCGCGCGGTTTCCGTACACCTCCGTTCGACAGCGCCACCATGTCGTTTAGTAATAATGCCTTTGGTTACCGTATTATTCCGAACCACAACCTGAAATCTGAACGCTCCGACAGTGTTGAACTTGGTATGAAATTCCGTCATGAGCGCGGTAATGCCCAAATCACCGCTTTCTATAACCGCTATAAAGACTTTATTAATACACGGTTGGCAAGAATTGATAATAGCGGCCCACGCGCCATTCAAATCTTCCAATATGAAAATCTCGATAAAGTACGGACACATGGTATAGAAGCGTCCGGACAACTCAAATTAACCGAAAACTGGCGCTTAAACGGCGGTATCGCTTGGATGCGCGGTAAAGATGGCGACGGTAATAGTTTAGACACCGCCTATCCGTTAAACGGTGTGATTGGCTTGGATTATGTTCAAGATAAATGGGGCATCGGTAGCAAGCTGCGTTGGGCTAAAGCACAAAAACGTGTTAGCAGTGAAAACCGCTTCAAAACACCGGGCTACGGTGTATGGGATGCCGCTGCGTGGTACAAACCCAATAAAAATATCGAATTGGGTTTGAATGTTTACAATATCGGCAATAAAAAATATTGGCAACATGCCGATATGGCCGGTAGAGCCAACCAAGATGTCGATATTTATACCCAACCGGGTCGTAATGTCGCCGCATCTTTACGCGTATCTTTCTAAGCTTTAAATTATTCAGGCAGCCGCAAGGCTGCCTGAATAATAATAACCGTATTTGTCTTATCTGCTATACAAACAATTAACTATGGGTTGCAGCTAAAAACCCGAATCAAATTATTCCGAACATCAATCCTTTCAATCCCATCATCTATCGAATCTTTTCAAGATTAACCAAATCCTCTTTATACGTTCAATTGCGGAAACAAAGCTTTCAATCCGGCCACAATAATTTCAACCGAAACGGCAGCCAACAACATCCCCATTATACGATTAAGAATGATTACTCCCGTATCCCCTAATTTTTGGCTAACCCTTGCCGCTGCCAACAAAATAATATAACAAATCAGGCTGATAAAAAGTCCGGCAATTAAAATTAATATCGTATCACGATAATCTTTAGCAGCAGATGCATAAATAATCACGGTAGAAATCCCACCCGGCCCCACCGTTATCGGAATAGCCAGCGGCACCACTGCAATAGCACCGATATTATGGTTACTGCGATTGGATACTTCCACATCTTTACCTTCTTCCGGCAATGCTTCGGGCTTGGCAGGATTATTGCCGCCATTCATTAACGAAATAGCAATCAACAATACCAAAATACCGCCGCCCACCTGAAACGCGCCGACACTGATACCGAACAGCTTGAGAATCGTACTGCCTGTCAGCGTAAAAGCAGTAATGGCGATCATTACGGCAATAGAAGCATTTTTTGCAACTTTACGGCGCTCGCGCGTACTTAAATTTTGTGTCATTTCAAGATAAATGGACAATCCGCCCAAAGGGTTAATCAATACCATAAATGCCAAAATGATCTTGCCGATTTCCATGCCTATCATGTGCTTATACCTTGTATTATTTCATTCTCTTTGATTCGTACGGCAAATACTGCTGCCAAATTTCAAAGCAATTACCTATATTCATCTATTTAATTAAAGTTATCTATTATATGATTTATATAGAATGTTTCAGACGGCCTTATATGAATAGAGGCCGTCTGAAACATTCCATTCAATAGCATTAACAGCTTAAGCCCGCTGATTGCCGATACCCATCAACAAAGCCAATATCATCATAATAGATAAAGTAGCCGTACCGCCATAGCTTACTAGCGGCAACGGTACGCCGACCACGGGAAGAATACCGCTCACCATACCCATATTCACAAATGCATAACAGAAAAACGTCATGGTTAATGCGCCGGCCAACGTTCTGTTGTATAAGGTTTGCGCCTTGCCTGCAATATAAAGCCCGCGCCCGAGAATCAGCAGATAAACAGCCAATAATAACCCGTTACCGATAAGACCGAACTCTTCCCCGAAAACGGCAAAAATAAAGTCGGTCGTTGATTCGGGAATATAGTCCAAATGGGTTTGCGTACCATTCAGCCAGCCTTTACCCCAAAGCCCGCCGGAACCGATGGCAATCATCGATTGCAAAATATGATAGCCGGCACCTAGCGGATCTTTAGTCGGGTCGAGCAGGGTCAACACGCGGGTTTTTTGATAATCGTGCATACCGTAATTCCAAAGCAACGGCAATGCGGCAAAAAAACCAATCAATGAGGCAAAAATAACTTTCCACGGCAAACCGGCAAAGAAAATCACAAAAATACCGGAAGCCATAATCAAAGTTGCCGTACCCAAATCGGGCTGCTTCAAAATCAGCGCGCCCGGTACCATCACCAAAACCAAAGCACCGATATAGTGATACCACCGCAACGACATTTCATATTTTTGAAAATACCACGCCACCATCATCGGCAACGCGATTTTCATGATTTCAGACGGCTGTATCCGGCCGATACCGATATTCAGCCAACGTGTCGAACCGTTTACCGTGACCCCGAAAAATTCCACACCCAACAATAATACGACACCTATCGCATACACCGGCGGGGCAAGGGCAGACAATGTTTGCGGACGGGCGCGAGCCACAAACCAAAGCAATATAAATGCCAATACCGTGTGCACGGTTTTATTCTGCAATTGGCCGATTTGCTGCCCGTCTGCCGAATACAGTAAAAACAGGCTCATAATATAAACCGCCAACATGGCATAAAACAGCCAAGGATCCATAGGCGCCCAAACAATACGTTTGATTCTGCCTAAAAAAGTCTCTTCATTTATATTCATCGTACCGCTCCGGAAGCCGCCCGAATACCTGCAATATTGTCATAAGCCTGCTTGAATACCGAAGTTTCAGAACGGACAACAGGCGCGCTGGCGGCTGTTTGCTGCATATCCTCATGCTCTTTGCTTTTTAACAACGGCTCTTTAGGTACGGGGCCTGCTAGCTGCCCTGCTTTTAAAGTCAGCAGATAATAATCAGTCAGCGCACGGGCCAATGGCGCCGCACTGGCCCCCCAACCGCCGTTTTCCAATAAAACGGCAATCGCAATCTGAGGCTTTTCAAGCGGCGCAAACGAAATAAACCATGCATGGTCACGGTGCTGCTCGGCCAATGCCGCCGCATTATAGCTGGCACCCTGTTTAATTTGTACCACCTGCGCCGTACCGGTTTTACCGCCCATCGTATATTGCAAACCATATCCTATACGGTGCGCCGTTCCGCCCGGTTTTAACACTTTCGACATCGCTTGTTTGATATATTCAAAATTATCGTATTTAAACGGAATTCTGCGCTCCGGCTCAGGGTCGATTAAGGTAATTTCACGTCGGTCGTGATCCAATAATTCTTTAACCAAATGTGGCCGGTAAACCACACCGTCATTCGCCAATGAAGCGGTAGCTTGCGCCATTTGCAAAGGCGTATAAGCGTTATACCCCTGCCCGATGCTCACCGATACCATTTCCGCCGGCTGCCACTCACGCGACCTTGGGTTTTTAGCCTTAGCAAAGCGCTTGGCTTTCCACTCTCTTGAGGGCAATACCCCTCTATATTCGTGCGGCAAATCAATGCCGGTTTGCGCACCCAACCCGAACTGCGCCAAATACGGCGATACTTTATCGATACCGAGCTCATAACCCAAGCGGTAGAAGAAAGTATCCGACGACACTTGAATAGCCTTGCTTAAATTGGCCGAACCATGCCCCCTACGCACCGAATCACGGAATAAGTGGCGGGAACCCGGAATACTCCAAGCACCCGGCGCGGGCACAATGGTATTTTGATCGATTTTGCCGCTTTCCAATAAAGCCATGCCCATAAACGGCTTAAAGGTAGAGCCCGGCGGATAAAGACCTTGTGTTACTCGGTTAATCAGCGGGCGCTCCCAATTCTCATTCAAACCTTTCCATGATTCGGTATCGATGCCGTCGATAAATAAATTCGGATCAAACGAAGGCTTAGACACAAATGCCAATACCCCGCCGGTTTGCGGGTTCAACGCCACCATCGCGCCACGCCTATCACCCATTAAACGGTCTGCCTCTTGTTGCAGGCGGATATCCATAGCCAACCGTAGAGTTTTGCCCGTTTTGGCCGGCACGCTTTTTAAAACGCGTACTATATTGCCATAAGCGTCTTTTTCGACCTCCTGATAACCCGGCACCCCATGAAGCTGGCGCTCATAAAACCGCTCCAGGCCCGATTTGCCGATATGGGTGCTGCCCCGATAAAGTGCCGAAGCATTTTCTGTTTCCAATCTTTTTTGATCACTATCGCTAATGCGGCCGATATAACCTAAAACGTGTGCCATTAATTCGGGATAAGGGTATGAACGGAACGTGCGTGCATTAATCTCCACCCCTTTAAAACGGTAGAGTTGCGCAGCCAAGCTTGCCGCTTCATCAGGGTTCAGTTTTAACTTTAAGGGAATATTTTCATAAGAACGAAATTCGACACGGAATTTTTTAAAACGCCTCATGTCGCCTTCGGTAATATCAACATATTGGCGTAGTGCTTCTATCGTATCATCCAGCTTTCCTTCAATTTTACTGGGTACGATTTCAAGAGAATAAGCAGGATAGTTGTGTGCCAATACCACACCGTTTACGTCTACGATTTCTCCGCGTATCGGTGCGGTAGGCACTAATGAAATACGGTTGGTATTGGCCCGCACCACATATTCATCATGTTTGACAATTTGCAGATAAACAAAACGACCCAATAACAACAAAAAGAAAATCACAATGAATACGAACGCCACCACCAACCGCAAGATAAAATCCCGTTCGCGATCAGCAACAACCTGATCATATCCGTTGTTTAAATAGCTATTGTTATTCATCGGCGTAATAGACGTGAATTAAGGATAACCAGCATAATCTTACTCAACAGCGGCCACAACAGCGCACCGATAAACGGCGCAATAAACACTTGCCAACCGGTAAAACGGTGGTCATACATCAAACGCACCAACGATAAAACCACTTGGTTGCACAATAAAGCCGCCCAAATAGCCATCGCCTGTACGCCGTAACTGAACAACATAATCCGCTGCTGCCGCTGCTGGACGAAAAACACCATCACCATATACGATAAAGCATGTTGCCCAAGCGGTGCGGCCGTTCCCACATCAACCAACAATCCGGCAATGAAAGCGGTACCTACACCCACCATTTGCGGTCGGTATAGTGCCCAATAAAGCAAAATCAATGCCGTAAATTCAGGTAGCCAGAAAAAAGTATGGAACGAGAACGGAATAAAGTCCAGCAACATGGCAAGCACGAAGCCGGATACGGTGATGTGTTTGGGAACACGCTTATGAAAATCTTCAAGTTCGGTCATAACTCAGACTAAGGCCGTTTTGCTTGGGCTAAATCAGGCGCCGGCGATAATTGTTCAGGTCGTTTTTTCTGCGGCAATACCAATACATATTTGCTGTTGCGAAACCCTGATAAAGGTGCCAAGGTAACACGGTAATAAGGCGTTCCTGCCGCACGGAATACCTGAAGCACTTTGGCAACGGGAATGCCTTCCGGATAAATACTGTCCAATCCCGATGTCACCAAAACATCATCCGGCCGCAAATCCGCATCGGCGGGGAAATAACGCAAATTAATCGAGCCACCGCTGCCATAAAGCAAACTACGCACACCGGTACGCTCTACCATAATCGGAATCACCGTTTTACTATTGGTAATCAGCGTCAGCTCCGCACTCAACGGGTGAACTTGCGTAATCTGGCCGATTAAACCATTCTGATCCACTGCGGCATCACCCACCTTAAACCCGCTTACTTCGCCTTTGTTTAAAATCAATCTATCCGAAAGCGGATCGCGGCCATTTGAAATCACCGTCGCCATCCCTGCAATACGGATACCGCTTTGTTGCAAACCCTGTAATCTTTTTAACTCAACCAGTTCGTTTTGTTGGATACCTGCTTGTGCCAATAATAATTTCAGACGGCCGTTTTCTTCATTCAACCGTTTGCTTTCGGCCACCAAATCAATTTGCGATTGTGCCAACTCACTAATATAACGATAAAAATATACGGGCTGATTGGCAATCCATTGCAGGGGATACAACGCAGTTGCCGTATAGCCTTTGATTTTCTGAACAGCCGAATAACGGCTGTCGAGCATCATCAAAGCCACGCTGACTATAGAAAGAATAATCAGCTTGCTGGAAGATTTCATACCCTTACGGGAAAAATTCAAAGGCTGTTCAGACATATTGAAACGGCATTCCGAAATAATAAATTAGGGATTCGCCACAAAAATCGAGTTCAGTTTGCCAATCATATCTAAAGCTTTGCCCGATCCCCGTGCCACACAAGTCAGCGGATCTTCCGCTATCATCACCGGCAATCCGGTTTCTTCGGCCAACAAGCGGTCAAGCCCTTTGAGCAATGCGCCGCCACCGGTTAACACCAGCCCGCGCTCCGCAATATCCGCACCCAATTCGGGCGGTGTTTGTTCCAATGCGTTTTTAACCGATTGCACAATCTGATTCAAAGGCTCGGTCAATGCTTCCAAAACTTCATTCGAGCTAATGGTAAACGCACGCGGAATACCTTCTGCCAAATTGCGGCCTTTCACTTCGATTTCATTAACTTCCATACCGGGGAAAGCCGAACCGATTTTTGTTTTAATTTCTTCAGCCGTCGCTTCACCGATCAACATACCGTAATTGCGGCGAACATAATTGATAATGCTGTCATCAAACGCATCGCCGCCAACACGAATAGAATGTGAGTAAACCACGCCGCTTAAAGAAATCACACCCACTTCGGTTGTACCGCCGCCGATATCGACCACCATACAACCCGTCGCTTCCTCAATCGGCAAACCCGCACCGATTGCCGCCGCCATCGGTTCTTCAATCAAATTCACAGAAGAAGCGCCCGCAGCAGAAGCCGAATCACGAATCGCTTTACGCTCTACCTGAGTCGAACCGCAAGGCACGCAAATCACAATACGCGGCGGCGCGGCAAAACGGCTGTTGTTTACTTTTTTAATAAACTGTTTCAGCATTTTTTCGGTGACATTAAAATCAGCAATCACACCGTCTTTCATCGGACGGATGGCTTGAATGGTGCCCGGCGTACGCCCCAGCATTTTTTTGGCTTCAGTGCCCACCGCCAAAATGGCACTTTTACCTTGAGCGGCATCCGTCTGCATCGCCACCACTGAAGGTTCATCTAAAACAATACCTTTATTACGGATATAAATCAACGTATTGGCGGTACCCAAGTCAATAGCGAGATCATTTGAAAAATAGCGTGTTAAAAAGCGAAACATAAAATATTTCCCGAACCTTTAAAATCTTGTTAAAACGACAGAAAAAACAGCAATTTGTTTCTTCAGACGGCCTTCCCGCCGGAAAGCGGTATCAATCCGCTGAAATCTGCATGTAGAATACATTTAGAATAACAGCGTTTTCAGTTATAATTCTCTACCCAACGGAACAATAATCAGATAAACGTGTAATAATACCTTAGTTTCGATGTTTACTGAATTAAATTTAAGGATTTTTTATGGCTCTGACCTTAAGTGATGTAGAAAAAATTGCCAAGCTCTCCCGCCTGAGTTTGACAGAAGAAGAAAAACGGCAAAACCTACAAGAATTAAATGATATTTTCGCTCTGGTCGAAAAAATGCAAACCGTGAATACCGACGGCATAGAACCGATGGCGCACCCGCATGAAGCCGCTTTACGCCTACGCGAAGACCGTGTTACCGAAACCGACCATGCGGCAGAATACCAAGCCGTCGCCCCCGAAGTACGCAACCGCTTATATATTGTTCCGCAAGTAATCGAAGAATAAAATTTCAGACGGCCCCTATTATATATTCAAACTTATATAAGGCCGTCTGAATCATATGCCGTCTGAAAGAAGCCCATGACCCAATATACATTGAAACAAGCCAGCGAAATGCTGCAAGCCAAACAAATTTCCGCCACCGAATTGGCACAAGAATACTTAACCGCCATTGATGAGCGCAATCCCGCTATCAACGGCTATATCACTTTAGATAAAGACCTCACCCTTGCCGAAGCCCAAGCGGCCGATGCGCGTATCGCTTCCGGCAACGCCACCGCCCTAACCGGCATACCCATCGCCTATAAAGATATTTTCTGCCAACAAGGCTGGCGCAGCGCCTGTTCCAGCAAAATGCTTGATAGCTTCGTTTCCCCCTACACCGCCACCGTAGTACAAAACCTATTAAACGAAGGCATGGTCACCCTAGGCCGCACCAATATGGACGAATTCGCCATGGGCTCCACCAATGAAACTTCATTCTACGGCGCAACCAAAAACCCGTGGAATACAGAAAACGTACCCGGCGGCTCTTCCGGCGGTTCCGCCGCCGTTGTCGCCGCCCGCCTTGCTCCCGCGGCTTTAGGCTCCGACACCGGCGGCTCTATCCGCCAACCTGCCTCACACTGCGGCATTACCGGCATTAAACCAACCTATGGCATCGTATCCCGTTTCGGCATGGTCGCCTACGCATCCAGCTTCGACCAAGCCGGCCCGATGGCACAAACCGCCGAAGATTGCGCCATTCTGCTGAATGCCATGGCCAGCTTCGACGAACGCGATTCCACCAGTTTGGAACGCAGCAAAGAAGACTACACCCGCGATTTAAACCAACCCTTAAAAGGCTTAAAAGTCGGCCTGCCTAAAGAATATTTCGGCGAAGGCATGAGCGCAGATGTACAAAAAACCATTCAGACGACCATCAACCTACTCAAAGCACAAGGTGCAGAAATGGTGGAAGTTAGCCTGCCGCAAACCGAATTATCCATTCCCGCCTATTATGTACTTGCCTCCGCCGAAGCCAGCACCAACCTTTCCCGCTACGACGGCGTACGCTACGGCCACCGCGCCGCCCAATTCGGTGATTTAGAAGAAATGTACAGCAATACCCGTGCCGAAGGTTTCGGCAGCGAAGTCAAACGCCGCATTATGATTGGCACTTATGTACTCAGCCACGGCTATTATGATGCCTACTACCTGAAAGCCCAAAAATTACGCCGCTTGGTTGCCAACGATTTTCAATCGGCCTTACAGCAATGCGACATTATCCTTGCGCCAACCGCGCCAACTGCCGCACCGAAATTAGGCAGCGATATCAACGACCCGGTACAAATGTATCTTTCCGATATTTATACCATTGCCGTTAACCTAGCCGGTTTACCCGCCATGACCCTACCCGCAGGCTTCTCTTCAGACGGCCTACCAATCGGTGTGCAGTTGATTGGCAATTATTTTGCCGAAGCAAAGATTTTGGGCGTGGCGCATCAGATGCAGTTGAATAGTGATTGGCATAGTAAGCAGCCTACGAGATAAAAAATCATAAGCTGCTTAAAAAACTAAAAAATGACCGTTAAATATCATTTTAGGAAATCCTATACAGGTGCGAATTATGCCAATATCCAAACCCATAAAAGAAACCGCCTCAAAATGAACCTTCACTTTGATACCCATTTGGCTAAAGGCTATAAAAATCCATCTCAAATTGTACGCGTCTTAACGGAAAATTGGATGGCAATAAATATGTATTGTCCAAATTGCGGTTGCAGCCATATAAAAAAAGCACCCAATAATCGCCCTGTACAGGATTTTCTATGCCCTCAATGCAATGAACAATTTGAATTAAAAAGTAAAAATGGAAAATCCATAGGAAAAAAGATTGATGATGGTGCATATCACACGATGATTGAGCGAATTCAATCAAATGATAATCCTAATTTCTTTTTCTTGATGTATAAAAAAGCAGATTATTCTGTTCAACAATTGATATTGGTACCAAAACATTTTATGACTGTCGATATGATTATTCGCCGTAAGCCTTTATCGGAAACAGCTAACCGTAAAGGTTGGATCGGCTGTCAGATAGACATGAGCAGGTTGCCTGAAAGTGGCAAAATTTTATTGATTGATCAGGCCAAAGTCATTGAACCTGAGCAGGTACATCAGCAATGGCAATCTAATCTTTTTTTACGCAATCAGAAAGCTACCAGTAAAGGCTGGCTATTAGCAATCATAAAGTGCATTGAGCAACTTCCTGAGAAATTTGATTTAAAGCAGCTATATAAGTTTGAGGAACAATTAGCTATCCAATTTCCCAATAACCAACATATTAAAGATAAAATCCGCCAGCAGCTTCAAATTCTACGCGACCAAAATATAATTGAATTCTCTGCACGCGGGCATTATCGGAAGCTTCAACCTTAAAAGTATTGTAAATACAAAATATTATTAATATTAAGAAGATGGTTAATTTAATTATTTAAGCATTAAAAATACCCATATTTTTTTATTATAAGTAATTTTTAGATATCTAAAATTTGAAAATAGAAATGATATCTAGAAGTATGATAAATATATATTTAAAAGTATAAGTAAAATTATGGCGCAATTTGTACCAGAGCTAACGCAAGCCGTCCTGAATAATATGGCTACGGCAGGGGAAAGAAAAGTAGCTAAATTTCTCAGCGAGTATTTAGATGATGATTGTATCGTTTGGTGTAATGTACCAATGGGAAACAAACGGCTTTACGCCGATTTTTTAGTGTTGTTCCCAAATAAAGGGTTATTGTGCATAGAGGTTAAAGACTGGCATTTAAAAATTCTACGCAGAATGACTAAAACAGAGTGTGAATTAGAAATTGATGGCCATCGAAAACGTGAAAAACACCCTATGGAACAAGCGAGAAGCTATGTACACACCATCACAAACTTATTATCCTCGGAAAAGCGTTTACAGCAACAAGATGGTGATTACCAAGGGCGTTTAATCCTTCCCTATACACAAGCTGTTATTTTTACGCAGTTTACACATAGTGAAATTAGCAATTTATCTACAGATAAAGCACGTTTAGATATATTAATGCCAATCAAAAATACACTTTATAAAGATGATTTAAAAAGCGGGCAAAGCAAAGAAAAAGTATTGACCAGATTATGGGACACATTTCAATATGATTTTGAATATACACTCAACCGAGAAGAAATTGACTTAATTCGCTGGCATTTATTCCCTGAAATCCGTTTAAATCTACCGGAACAACAAGAACTATTTAATGAACAAAAAGAATTATCTGAACCCCTTCAATTAGAAGAAGCCATACCTCCTAAACCTATTATTGCGCCCGATATCATTAAAATTATGGATATTCAGCAAGAACAGCTTGCACGCAGCATGGGTGGTGGCCATAGGGTTATTCATGGCGTAGCAGGTTCAGGCAAAACTTTAATATTATTGATGCGTAGTCAATACTTAGCCAAACAGGCTAAAAAGCCTATTTTGATACTATGCTTCAATATTGCACTAGCAGCTAAATTACGCACATTCATTGCAGATAAAAAGCTGACTGATAAAATTAAAGTTCACCATTTCCATGGATGGTGTAGTTATCTTTGCAAAGAATATAATTTAGATATTGCACAAAAATATCAAAGGCTACCCCACTACGAACAATTTGTACAAACAGCAATTGATGCAATGCAAGATGGCCGGCTACCAGAAAATATTTATGAAGCAGTATTGATTGATGAGGGCCATGATTTTGATGCTGACTGGTTACGCTTGGCAACCTATACTTTAGATAAACAAAGTAACTACTTACTTTTATTATATGATGATGCACAATCTATTTATAAAAACAATAAGAATTTAGGTTTTAGCTTGGCCAGCGTTGGTATTAAGGCACAAGGGCGTACAACTATTTTACGACTCAATTACCGCAACACTAAAGAAATTATTGGATTTGCTTATTTATTTGCACAAAATAAAATGCGCCCGCGTATTAGCAATGATGAAAACCAAATTCCTTTGGTTGAACCAGAGGCAGCTGGCCTTAATGGTGTTTCGCCATATATAAAACAATGTGCATCATGGCAAGATGAACTTGCTTATTTAGAACGCTGCTTAGATAAATGGTTATTGGAAGACAAAATTCCTCTGCAAGATATTGCCATTATTTGTTATCGAAAAGAACAATGTGATGAGGTTTCTGAATTATTAAAACGCAAAAAAATAAAATATTGTGCCTTACAAAATAGTACTATTCGTAAAAAATATAATCCGAATGACGAAGCGGTAACTGTTTGCACAATGCATAGTAGTAAAGGTTTGGAATTTCAGCGGGTAATGCTGATGGGCATTTACTCCCTCGAAAACAAAAGTAAAGCACAAGAAACTGAATATACCCGTTTACTTTATGTAGCTATGACGCGTGCACAATCTTATTTAATGATTACTTTATCCGGAACCAATATATACAGCCAAAGATTGCTTGAAAGTTATTATCAATTTAAAAATAATAATTAATCAGGCCGTCTGAAACATATTTTTTATTAAAAAGAAAGACCCCTTATGACCTGGGAAACTGTAATCGGACTGGAAATCCACGTCCAATTAAACACTAAATCCAAAATTTTCAGCGGTGCGTCTACCGCTTTCGGTGCCGAGCCGAACGCGCACGCCAGTGTGGTGGAATGTGCCCTACCCGGCGTGCTGCCGGTATTGAATCGCGAAGTGGTTGAAAAGGCCATTAAACTTGGTCTGGCAATGGATGCGACCATTAATCAGAAAAACGTGTTCGACCGCAAAAACTACTTCTATCCTGATTTACCGAAAGGCTATCAAATCAGCCAGCTAGACCTGCCGATTGTAGAGCATGGTAAGCTGGAAATCGTGGTGGGCGACGAAGTTAAAACCATTAATGTGACCCGTGCCCACATGGAAGAAGATGCGGGCAAATCGGTGCATGAAGGTTTGAACGGCGCGACGGGTATCGACCTCAACCGTGCCGGTACGCCTTTATTAGAAGTGGTATCCGAGCCGGAAATGCGTTCGGCAGCCGAAGCGGTAGCCTATGCGAAAGCCCTACATGGCTTAGTGACTTGGCTGGATATTTGCGACGGCAATATGGCCGAAGGTTCGTTCCGTATTGATGCCAACGTTTCCGTGCGACCCAAAGGCCAAGAAGAATTCGGTACCCGCCGTGAGATTAAAAACCTCAATTCATTCCGCTTTTTAGAGCAGGCAATTAATTATGAAGTGGAAAGCCAGATTGAAATCATTGAAGACGGCGGCAAAGTACAGCAAGCCACCATGCTTTTTGATCCTGATAAAGGCGAAACCCGTGTGATGCGCTTAAAAGAAGATGCGCATGACTACCGCTATTTCCCCGACCCCGACCTATTGCCGGTTATTATTTCCGACGAACAGTTAGCCAAAGCGCGTGACAATATGCCCGAATTGCCGTCTGAAATGGCACAGCGTTTTGTATCCGATTACGGTGTTAGCGAATATGATGCACGCCTGCTTACTGCTTCCCGCGGGCAAGCTGCTTTCTTTGAAACAGCGGCCCAAGCCAGCAAACAAGGTAAATTGGTGGCCAACTGGATGAATGGCGAACTGGCAGCCACTTTAAACAAAGAAGGCCTAAGCCTGTCTGAAAGCCCGATTCAAGCCGGCCGTTTAGCCGGATTGGTTGCCAAAATTGCCGACGGTACTTTGAGCAACAAACTGGCCAAACAAGTATTCGAAGCCATGTGGGGCAGTGATTTGAATGCCGAAGCCATTATCGAACGCGACGGCTTGAAACAAATGACCGACAGCGGCGCTATTGAGAAAATCATTGATGAAGTTTTGGCAGCCAATACCAAATCGGTAGAAGAGTATAAATCCGGTAAAGAAAAAGCCTTTAATGCTTTAGTGGGGCAAGTGATGAAAGCCAGCAAAGGCAAAGCCAATCCTCAGCAAGTGCAGGAACTGTTAAAAGCCAAACTGGCTTAACAGACTATACCAATCTGATTTTAAATGATTTTTATACAATAGGCCGTCTGAATATTTCAGACGGCCTATATAAAATACAGTTATTACTTTTTAAACTAAACACATATTATCCGCCATCACCTTATTTTTTCATTGCAAAAAATCGATATAGCGGTTAAAAAAACATTACTGTAAAACAAATATACAAGGCCGAAGCGGTAAAATATTAATTTTTTCAGACGGCCTATCCCATTACCAAAACAACCGAAGCTTATTATGTCGTATACCGTTACCCTCACACCCGATCAAACCACCTTTACCGTTTCAGAAGACGAACCTATCCTCCATGCAGCCAAACGGCAAGGGCTAAACCTACCCCATTCGTGTCAAAGCGGTATATGCGGGCAATGCAAAGCCAAACTGGTGAGCGGCGAAGTTTCCGGGGGGAAATATGCCGAACTGGCTTTAAGCTCGGAAGAAGCGGCGCAAGGCAAAATCCTGATGTGTTGCGCCATTCCCCAAAGCGATATTACCTTAACCGTACCCGGTTATAACGGCGCTTCCGCTCCCCCTGTTAAAACATTCCCTGCCCGTGTTGCATCCGTTGAATACATACACGATGCCGCTATCCTCACCCTAGCGCTTCCCAAAGCACCGCCGTTTGTTTTTTGGGCGGGGCAATATATTGATATTTTATTAAAAAACGGGGAAAGCCGTAGCTACTCCATCGCCAATAGTCCTGACAGCGCGGCCACCCTAGAACTTCATATCAGAAAACGTGAAAACGGTTTATTTTCCAATATGCTGTTCGGTGAGAATGCCGTTGTTAAAGAAAAAGCCATTATGCGTATACGCGGCCCGCTAGGTACATTTACTTTGAAAGAAGAAAGCGACAAACCGATTATCCTGATGGCTACCGGCACAGGATTCGCCCCGATACACAGTATCCTGCAACACTTAATCTACAACAACAGCAAACGCCCTGTACACCTTTATTGGGGCGGCCGCCAAGAAGCCGATTTATACCGTTTGAAAGAAGCCGCCAATATCGTTTCCCTGCTTCCGCAATCAAGCTTTACCCCCGTATTATCCCAACCCAATACCGATTGGCAGGGTGCACGCGGTTATATTCAGGATTATGTGGTTGCCGACCACCCCGATTTATCGGCATACGAAGTTTATGCCTGCGGTTCGCTGCCCATGATTCAATCGTCGCAACAACAATTTATACGGCATCACAACCTCCCCGAAGATGCCTTCTTCTCAGATGCGTTTTCACCTGCCGTATCATAATGCGTAATATTGCAAAACAGTTAAAAAATAAATCTATTTTCAAAACAATAACTTTATTTATTTTTTATACAACAAAAAGGAAAACGCTTGCCAAATTATATAAAAACAATCATAATGCGCACTTCTTCGCCGGTATAGCTCAGTTGGTAGAGCAGCTGACTTGTAATCAGAAGGTCCCGAGTTCGACTCTTGGTGCCGGCACCAGATAAAAAACAGCCTGACCGAACCGGTCGGGCTGTTTTACTTTGCAAATTGAAATTTATTCGGACGCCCCCATTATTAAGCGCACTTAAACTCAAGGCCGTCTGAAACGGAAAATGCTATGGTTACCATCAATACGCTACAAAAAATGAAAGCGGAAGGCGAAAAAATCGCTATGCTGACCGCCTACGAAGCCAGTTTCGCCTCTTTAATGGACCAAGCCGGTGTGGATGCCATTCTTGTCGGCGATTCGCTAGGAATGACCGTACAAGGCCAAAGCTCCACCCTACCCGTTTCCCTACGCGATATGTGCTACCACACCGCCGCCGTGGCCCGTGGCACGAAAAATGCCATGATTGTGAGTGACCTGCCTTTCGGCGCTTATCAGCAAAGCAAAGAACAGGCTTTTGCCGCTGCTGCCGAGCTGATGGCCGCAGGCGCCCATATGGTCAAATTGGAAGGCGGCGTATGGATGGCGGAAACCACCGAGTTTTTGCAATTGCGCGGTATTCCGGTTTGCGCCCATATCGGCCTGACCCCGCAATCGGTACACGCCTTCGGTGGCTACAAAGTGCAAGGCAAAGGCGACAAAGCCCAAGCACTTTTAAACGACGCCAAAGCACATGATCAAGCCGGCGCTTCGATTATTTTAATGGAATGCGTGCCCGCCGAACTCGGCAAACAAGTTACCGAAACCGTACACAGCCCCACTATCGGTATCGGCGCCGGCGTGGATTGCGACGGACAAGTCTTGGTGATGCACGATATGTTGGGCGTATTTCCCGGCAAAACCGCCAAATTTGTGAAAAACTTTATGGAAGGCCAAAGCAGTATCCAAGCTGCCGTTGCCGCTTATGTGGCTGCCGTTAAAAACAAAAGCTTTCCCGCTCCAGAACATACTTTTTAATAATGCTTTCATCTAAGGCCGTCTGAAACTTTTTCAGACGGCCTGATACCGTAAACAAGGACACACCGACCATGCAAATCATCCATACCGTACAAGCATTACGCGAATGGCGCAAAACTGCAGGCAAGGTTGCTTTTGTTCCCACCATGGGCAACCTACACGAAGGCCATCTGGCTTTGGTGCGCGAAGCCGGCAAACATGCCGACCAAGTGGTAGTGAGCATTTTTGTAAACCGCCTCCAATTCGGGCAAGGCGAAGATTTCAGCCAATATCCGCGCACCCTGCAACAAGATGCCGATAAATTAAGCAAAGAAAATGTCGCGGTTATTTTCGCGCCGGATGAAAAAGAGCTTTATCCCCATGTTGAGCAGCGTTATAACGTCGAACCGCCCAGCCTTCAAAATGAATTATGCGGAAAATTCCGCCCCGGCCATTTCCGCGGCGTGGCTACAGTGGTAAGCAAACTTTTTAATATTGTCGAACCCGATACCGCCTGCTTCGGCAAAAAAGACTATCAGCAATTGGCCATTATTAAAGGCTTGGTGGAAGATTTAAATTTTAATATCGATATTGTGCCTGTCGATACTGGCCGCGCTTCAGACGGCCTCGCCCTTTCCAGCCGCAACCAATACCTCAGCGAAGCAGAACGTGCCGAAGCACCACGCCTATACCGCGAACTAACGGCTATTGCCGAAGCATTACGACAAGGCAATCTGGCCTATGCCGAACTGGAAAATGCTGCCATACGGAATTTAACGGCAGCCGGTTGGACGGTTGACTATGTGGAAGTGCGCCATGCCGAAAGCTTGAAAATCGCCCATGCCGGCGATAAAGATTTGGTAGTATTGGCAGCCGCCCGATTAGGTAACACCCGCCTGATTGACAATATAGAAGTACACTTGAGTTAACGCTTATATCTTTTGCACGATATAAATAAAGGCCGTCTGAAAAAAATTCAGACGGCCTTAAGCTTATCAAAACAACTTAAATAACATATTTCAAATTAGATAAGGCTTGATAACACCATAATCCATACATTTGCCGCACTACTCCGTAACAGGAAGCAGCACGGCTTTGTTAGCTTAATCTATTTTATAGCCTTTGGTTGCAAAGAATACGATGTAAACGTAGCACAAAGCAGATACGAAGAACGATACCAGCAAGCCGATATGGTCTGCGAAAAAGCCTTGAACCACCGGAACAATTGCACCGCCGACAATAGCCGTACACAAAATACCCGAAGCTTCACCGGTAAATTTACCCAAGCCTTTGGTCGCCAAAGAGAAGATGGTCGGGAACATAATCGAATTGAAGAAACCGATAGCCAATAGCGACCACATAGAGATAGCACCGCCGCCGGATAGAATCGCAATCACAATCAACACCACGGCAACCGTTGCATTAAAGGCCAAATATTTATTCGGGGCAAATTTGTTCATCATCACCGAACCGAGGAAACGGCCTACCATTGCACCACCCCAATAGAAAGACAAGTATTTCGCACCGGTAGAATGGTTCAAATTAGCGGTTAACTCCATCACATTCACTAAAAGCGAACCAATAGACACTTCGGCACCGACATAACAGAAAATACCGACCGCACCCAATACCAAATGTTTATACTGCCATACACTGGTTTTACCATCGTGTTTGTGCTCGGTTTCTTCTTCGGCAATTTTGCGCGCATCAGGCAATCTGATCATTTTGACAAATACAGCCAATAAAATCAGCACGCCGGCCAAGCCCAAATAAGGAATCTGAACGGAAGAAACCTGTTCGGCAGTGGTAGCAACTTGCCCCGCATCGGCCAAAATCAATATTGAACCGAAAATAGGTGCAATGGTGGTACCCAAAGAGTTAAAAGCCTGCACCAAAGTCAGTGTAGCCGATTCTTTACCCGGTTTTGATAATAAAGTTACATAAGGATTACCGGCTACTTGTAGCAAAGTAACACCACCGGCCAGAATAAATAACGCACATAAGAAAATCGGATAAGACGCACTACCTGCCGCAGGATAAAACAAGATACAACCGAACGCAGTCAGTAAAAAGCCGCCGATAACGCCGCCTTTATAACCGATTTTTTCAACCAATTTACCCATCGGAATAGATAAGATGGCATAGGCAGTGAAGAAACAGAACTGAATCAACATCGCCTGAACATACGTTAAATCGAAAATAGCTTTTAAGTGGGGAATGAGAATATCATTTAATGCAGTGATAAAACCCATCATGAAAAACAGCGCGGTCAATACCGACAGCGCGCTATTATTATTTCGCTGTGACTGCGTAGACATATGTATTTGCCCTTTATCTCAAGTTTACTTGATTGTAATAAAATTTAAATTTACTACATCGTGAAATTAACCTACATAACTCCTAGACCGTATCTTACTGATATTGTTAAGTTTTGCAACTGTTATTTTATTACAAAATATTAATATATAAATTATATAGCCTTTAGAACATCTATTTAATTGAATATAAGTGATAAATAAATCACAATGAATAACTTTAACAATCAGATAAAGTTTTGTAAGATGAGTTTCAGACGGCCTCTGCTATTAACATTAAAGCTTGATAATTCAAGCTTTAATGATTCATTGGCATAAGGCCGGATAATATATATGAATAACCAGTGCTTTTGCCTGACCAGGCTTAATCACATTGCCCGGGCTTATCGCAGTTAGCGTTACGATATAAACGAATTAATCGCTCCGTTGAGCTATCGTGTTCTTGTACGGCGGTTTCACCTGTCAGCTCGCGTAAAATGGTTTTAGCCAATTGCTTGCCCAACTCGACACCCCATTGATCAAAGCTATTAATATCCCAAATCGTGCCTTGTACAAAGGTTTTGTGCTCGTATAAAGCAATCAGGCTACCCATATTGCGCGGATTGATTTTGTTCATCAAAATCAAATTGCTGGGGCGGTTGCCCGAGAAAGTTTTATGCGGTACCAATGCTTCGATTTTTGTATTATCCATTCCCTGCGCTTCCAGCTCTGCGCGTACTTCATCGGGCGTTTTCCCCCGCATAAACGCTTCAGCCTGCGCAAACACGTTAGCCAACAAGATTTCATGATGACCGGGCAGATTACTGCGTTTTTGCAATGATGCAATCAAATCAATCGGGGTAATGTGCGTGCCCTGATGCAATAATTGGAAGAAAGCGTGTTGGCCGTTGATGCCGGTCTCACCCCAAATAATCGGCGCAGTTTCATGTGTTATCGGTTGTCCATCCAAAGTTACTTGCTTGCCGTTACTCTCCATATCCAATTGCTGGATAAATTTAGGCAGGCGGTGTAGGTGTTGGTCGTACGGCGCAATAATATGGCTGCCGCCACCATAATAATTAATGTACCAAATACCGATAAGCGCCAATAAAACCGGCATATTTTGTTCTAATGGCGAATTATAGAAATGCTGATCCATCAGGTGCGCACCATTGAGCATTTCAATAAAGTTTTCTTCGCCCAAATACAGCATAATCGGCAAACCAATGGCAGACCATAAACTATAACGTCCGCCTACCCAATCCCAAAACTCAAACATATTGGCCGGATTAATACCGAAATCGGCCACGGCTTTCTGATTGGTAGAAACGGCGACAAAATGTTTTGCCACCGCCGATTCTTCGTCGGCATGTTGTAGAAACCATTCGCGCGCGGTTAGCGCATTAGTCAGCGTTTCCTGCGTGGTAAATGTTTTGGAAGCAATAATAAATAATGTGGTTTCAGGGTGAACCTGCTCCAATACATCGCGTAATTGCGAACCATCCACATTAGACACAAAATGCATATGCAAACGCGGATGACCATAAGGTTTCAAGGCGGTACACATCATCAACGGCCCCAAATCGGAGCCGCCGATACCGATATTGACCACATCGGTTATTACCTGATTGGTATAGCCCAACCATTCGCCGCTGCGCACCTCATGAGCAAATTCGCCCATCCGTTGCAACACACGGTTTACAGCCGGCATCACATCTTCACCATCCACATAAATCGGCGCATTGGTGCGGTTGCGTAGTGCAACATGCAAAACGGCACGGTTTTCGGTGGTATTGATTTTTTCACCATGAAACATCTGCTTAATACGTTCCGGCACCCCGGCTTCTTTAGCCAGTTTCATTAATAAGGCCAATGTTTCATCGGTAATACGGTTTTTGGAATAGTCCAGCGTTAGCCCGCCAACTTCCAACCAATAACGTTGGGCACGCTCCGGGTCTTGTTTGAATAACTCACGCATATGCAGGCTTTTGGTTGCATCAAAATGCTTCCACAATTCCCGCCAGCTCGGTAAATCCTGCAAATGTTTCATGATTCGTCCTTGTTATATTCGAGATGTTTGTTGTGAATACTGCGTTTACCTTTTTGCAATTGCAAGCTGGCGGTTTCACCCAAATGCAATGCCAAGCCGATGGTTAAGATATCAATCACGGCCAATTGCAACAGGCGGGAAATCATCGGTGTATACAGTTCGCTATTTTCCGAAGACGAAATACTTAACACGCAATCGGTCAGTTGCGCCAATGGCGAATCAGGACGGGTAATCGCAATCACCGAAGCCCCGTTTTCTTTAGCCACGCTTACGGCATCCAACAATTCAATAGAAGAACCGGAATTGGAAATCACAACCAACACATCGTCTTTACTCAATACTGCAGCGGCCATTAATTGGATATGGGTATCGACATAAGCTACGGTTGAAATCCCGAAACGGAAAAATTTATGCTGGGCATCTTGCGCCACAATGCCCGAATTACCCATTCCGTAAAACTCAATCCGCCGCGCATTGCTGAGCATCATTACCGCACGCTCTAAATCGGCTTCTTTCAAAAAGCGGCGCGCCCCTAAAATCGAAGCAGCGGCATTACCCAACACTTTTTCGACGACTACACCCATGTTGTCATCGGCGTTCAATTCTTCATGCACATAAGGCATGCCGTCATGACCGATACTGGCCGACAATGCCAATTTAAATTCAGGCAGCCCTTTATACCCCAAGCTGCGGCAAAAACGGATAACAGTCGGCTGGCTCACGGAAGCACGTTCGGCGATCTCTGCCACTGCGGCATGTACAAACCATTTCGGTTCGGCCAATGCGGACTCTGCCACTTTGCGCTCTGCACCTGACAGATCAGACAATGATTCACTGATTTTGCTTAACATGATTCCATATCCTTTTTCAAAAGCCGGTTCATCCGACTTGTAAACAGTTATCAGGCTTCAGCCCAATTTATTTAATATTATATAGCCCATAAACCTGATAAATGCCTAACCATCATTCTTAGCAATCTTAAATATTCAGCAATCTATCAGGTTGTGTAATACCCAATATACTACCTGATATTCATACCCTGCTAACAATATTTCATTCGCAATCGAATGTTTTGAGTAAATTCAAACCGGCTATTAGCAGCTTTCCTGCGTCCCGCCCAAAGCGGCAGTATTATTGCAGGTACCTTGCAAATGGTTTGACAATGCCACCGCAGCACCGACAATACCGGGGTATTTCCCTAAAACGATATACACAGGAATAGCTGCCAAATAAGCATCAAAACGGCCTTTACTTTCAAAACGGGTGCGGAAAGGCGAATGTTTGAAATAATCGATAAATCGCGGAATAATGCCGCCACACAAATAAACACCGCCGCTCGCACCCAAAGTCAGCGCCAGATTGGATGCCGCCGTGCCCAACATGGCACAGAAAATATCCAAGGTTAGCCGGCAAAGCGGGGAAGAACCGCTTAATGCTTGCGCACTGATTTCAGACGGCCGCAATTTTTGCCGTTTAATGCCTTCTTTGGCCGAAAGTGCTTCATGAATCAGGGTTAAACCCGCACCGCTCAAAAAACGTTCGGCAGACACATGGCCGTATTTTTTGCGGGCATATTGCCAAATCATAATTTCAGCATCGTCAAACGGCGAAAAGCTTACATGCCCGCCCTCACCGGCCAAAGGCACCCACCCTGAATTGCTGGGTATCAACCCGCTCACACCTAAGCCCGTTCCCGGCCCGATAACGGCTTTCGGGGCGTTTTTTACCTGATGCGAACCACCGACTTGAACCAGCTCGTCATCCGACAAACGGGTAATCGCCAAAGCTTGTGCGGTGAAATCATTCAACAAAATCAAGGTTTCCAAGCCCAAAGCCTGACGTGTGGTTTCAATCGAAAACGCCCAATGGTGATTGGTCATCTGCACCCAATCCCCCAATACCGGATTGGCAATGGCAATGGCGGCATGGCTGATTTTCGGATCGCCGGCAAGTTTTAAATAAGCGCGAGCCGCATCCACCACCGTATCGTAATCATTACAAGGCAAAACCTCGACCTGTTCGATTTTTTGCGGCGCCGTTTCCAACGCAAAGCGGGCATTGGTGCCGCCAATGTCGGCCACCAAGCGCGGCCATTCTACCGTTTTTGCTTGAACGGCTGCTGTTTTAATCTGAGTAGTGGACATGGCAGTTTACCTTTTCGTGATTGAGAACATAACTTATCGGAAATTGTTTAGACGGCGCAACGGCGGCCTGTTCAAATATATTTTTTTTGTCGCCGCCCTGAATGGCTAAAAATACCGCAGGTGTTTCGGCAATAGCGTTCAGCGTCATGCTGATGCGCTCGTGTGCGGCGGTGACCGGGGTGGTATGCAGCAAAGGAATCTCGTTTTTCTCATCCAAGCCTTGATCCAATTGCGGCGCTTGCGGAAACAACGATGCGGTATGCCCGTCGCCTCCCATACCCAACACCAACACATCACGGCGGCGGTAATGTTTCAAGGCCGTCTGAACCACGGCTTCGGGTTGCAACGCTTCTGCTTTCAAGTCTGCTTCAACCAACGGAAGCCAACCGGCGGCTTTCGCTTTGTTTTGCAAAAGATATTGGTGAACCAATGCCGTATTGCTATCGGCGTGATCCGTCGGCACTATGCGCTCATCCACCAGCGTGATATAAACGCGCGGCCAATCCAAATCTTTTTGCGACAGCGCTTCAAAAAACGCAATCGGCGAGCGTCCGCCCGATACTGCCAAAACCGCGTGCTCCTGTTGTGCCAATACGGTGTGCAACTTTTCGGCAACCGCATCGGCTAACGCTTCGGCGGCAACAGCGGCATTTTTATGTTGATGCCATTCGTAAGCCATAAATCACCTTTTCTTTCTATTTCTTGGTTTTCAGACGGCCTATAATATATTAAGGTCGTCTGAAAACCTCTTGATTACTGCTCTTCGTGCCACTTATCACCGTTGCGCGCCAACAGTTCGCGGGCGGCTTCAGGCCCCCATGAATAGGCGGGATAACCATGCAGCGTCGTTTTATTTTCCGCCCAGCTTTCCATAATCGGCATTACCCACGCCCATGCTGCTTCCAATTCGTCGCGGCGGTTAAACAACGCCAGCTTGCCGTTAATCACATCCAACAACAGCCGCTCATACGCTTCGGCACGCCGCCCTTCTAAGGCTTCGGCCATATTCACACTTAACGCCGCTTGGCTGACATGATTGCCGCTGCCGGGCATTTTCAATTGGGTATACAAACGGATAGATTCAGTTGGTTGCAATTCGATTACCAAACGGTTGGGGGCTTTTTGGCTGCTGTCAAAAATATGATTGGATACGTCACGAAAATTCAATACGATTTCAGCCACTTTGCCAGCCATATGTTTGCCGGTACGCAAATAAAACGGCACGCCGGCCCAGCGCTGATTGTTAATCTCTGCTTTTAACGCCACATAGGTTTCCGTACGGCTGCCTTCGGGAATATTATGTTCCTGCAAATAGCCGTTAACCGTTTTGCCGTCTTTTTGCGCTTTCGTGTACTGAGCGCGTATCACATTCTCGGCCACATCAGTCGCAGTCAGCGGTTTTAACGACTGAATCAATTTGAGCTTTTCATCACGCACCGCATCGGCATCCAAGCTGGCGGGCGGTTCCATCGCCGTCATGCACAACATCTGTATCAAATGGTTTTGCACCATATCGCGTAAAGCGCCGGTGATATCATAAAACTCACCGCGCTCTTCCACACCCAATTCTTCCGCGATGGTCAGCTGTACGCTTTTAATATATTTGTTGTTCCACAAAGGCTCGAACACCACATTGGCAAAACGCAATGCCAATAAATTCTGCAACGACTCCTTGCCTAAATAATGGTCGATTCGGTAAATCTGATCTTCTTTAAAAAAGCGGGCGACGCCGTTATTGATTTCTTGCGAAGATTGCAAATCGGTACCCAACGGCTTTTCCAACACAACGCGCACATTTTCCGCATTCAACCCTACCGCTGCCAATTGTTCGCAGGTAGGCTCAAAAAACTTCGGTGCCGTAGAGAGATAAATCACAATATTGTCGGTTTCCCGACGCGCTTTTACCTTATCCGCCAACACTTTAAAATCTTCAGGACGGTTCACATTCAGCGAAACATAGGCAATCCGTTTGATAAACGAAGCCCAATCCGCCTCGTTAAAATTCTTTTTAATGTGGATTTTCGAATCGGTTTCCACTTTGGCCAAAAAGCCCGCCGTATCGAAATCACTGCGGCTCACCCCCAAAATACGCCCTTCGGGATGCAATAATCCGGCCACATGCGCCTGATAAAGATTAGGCAGAAGCTTACGCATCGCCAAATCGCCGGTAGCACCGAACAATACAAAATCAAAATTTATCTGCTTATCCATTCTTAGTCTTTCATTCCGGCCCGTACTTTTCACAATGCGAACAAACGCCCGTTGTATGGTTGTTTATCGTGTAGATGACGATATAAACGTTTGCCAAAGGCAGAAACTTTTATAAGGCGGCTACTTAAATCAGTAGTAATCCTACACAGCACTACAGTTTTTGTCTATGCCGTTTTAAATAAAAATTCAACTTAAGTAAATGTAATATAAAAACGTGCCTTGAAAAATAAATTATTTTTCTATCGATATTGCTTCTTTGTTTATTTCACTTTTTGTAATTTAATTACAAAACAAAGTAAATAGATTATAATGAATAAAAAAATGTTCAGACGGCCTCATCTGCTTTTAACCATAAAAACCAGCCAAAACAAAAAATAACATTATAAAACCGGCCTGTTTTCAGCAATATTTCCGAACGGTTTAAGCCGCCGATATCACCGTCGAACGCCATACTAGAAAGGCACAAACACCATGACCACCCCCATTCACCCTACCCTTGCCGCCATCACGCAGCGGATTATCGAGCGCAGCCACCCAAGCCGTGAAACTTATTTGGCACGCATCCGCGCTTTGCAACACAAAGGCCGTGTCGAACGCGACCAATTAGGCTGTTCCAACCTCGCGCACGGCTATGCCGCTATGCCGCAAACCATCAAAATCGAAATGCTCAAACACAGCACGCCGAACTTAGGCATCATCACTGCCTACAACGATATGGTATCCGCCCACCAACCGTTCTTACAATTCCCCGATTGGATTAAAGACGAAGCACAGCAGCACGGCGCCACCGCCCAAGTTGCCGGTGGCACCCCCGCCATGTGCGACGGTATCACCCAAGGCTACGAAGGCATGGAGCTTTCCCTATTTTCGCGCGATGTGATTGCCATGAGCACGGCTATCGGCCTTTCGCATCAAATGTTTGACGGCGCACTCTACTTCGGCGTATGCGACAAAATCGTTCCCGGCCTGATGATCGGCGCCTTAAGCTGCGGCCATCTTCCCGGTATTTTCGTACCGGCAGGGCCGATGCAAAGCGGTATCGGCAATAAAGAAAAAGCCCGCACCCGCCAATTGTTTGCCGAAGGCAAAGTAGGACGCGATGCTTTGCTGGAAAGCGAAATGAAGTCTTATCACAGCCCCGGCACCTGCACTTTCTACGGCACCGCCAATTCCAACCAAATGATGATGGAAATGCTGGGCGTACACCTGCCGGCCGCTGCGTTTTTCCACCCCTACACGCCGATGCGCGAAGCCTTAACCCGATATGCCGCCGCCCATTTGGTTCAAGGTATTCAAAACGGTACCGCCAAACCGCTCGGTGAAATGTTGGATGAAAAATCGTTTGTGAACGCGCTTATCGGCTTAATGGCAACCGGCGGTTCGACCAACCACACCATGCACTTGGTTGCTATGGCGCGTGCAGCGGGCATTGTTTTAACGTGGGATGATTTTGATGAAATTTCATCTATTATTCCGCTACTTATCCGTGTTTACCCCAACGGACAGGCCGATATCAACCATTTTGCCGCCGTTGGCGGACTGCCGTTCGTTATCCGCGAATTGCGCAATAACGGCTTACTGCACGATGATGTCGAAACCGTGATGGGGTACGGCATGGCCGCCTATACCCAAGAACCGTTTTTGGTTGACGGAAAATTGCAATGGCAAGATGCCGTAGAAACCAGCCGCGATGAAGAAATCTTACGCCCGTTCTCAAAACCATTCTCACCCGATGGCGGCCTGCGTCTGATGAAAGGCAATATTGGACGTGGTGTGATTAAAGTATCGGCCGTACGCGAACATTGCCGCATTATCGAAGCGCCTGCGATTGTGTTTAACGACCAACGCGAAGTGCTGGCCGCATTTGAACGCGGCGAATTGGAACGCGATTTTATTTGTGTTGTCCGTTTCCAAGGCCCGCGTGCCAATGGTATGCCCGAACTGCACAAACTCACCCCACCGCTCGGTATTCTGCAAGACCGCGGCTTTAAGGTTGCACTGGTAACGGACGGCCGTATGTCGGGAGCGTCCGGCAAAGTACCCGCATCGATACACATGTCGCCCGAAGCCTTACTCGGCGGCGGTATCGGTAAAATCCGTACGGGCGATATGATTCGTTTCGACTCGGTGAGCGGGGAATTAACCGCACTGGTCGACGAAGCCGAATGGAACGCCCGCGATATTCCCGAACCGTATTTAAGCAAAAATACCCACGGCATCGGCAGAGAATTGTTTGCGGGCTTCCGTGGCATCACCAGCAGCGCCGAAACGGGCGCCATGAGCTTTGGCGGTGACTTTGCCTGATAAGTTTTCAGACGACCTTTCACCTTAGCCGTTACTCATATTAAAGGCCGTCTGAAAAATATCTTTCGGCTTGAAATCATGAAACAAAGATTCAATTTATTTTCAGACGGCCTATCGTCTGAAACATGGAGCAACACATGAACGCACATGATATTTTAAGTGCCGGTGCGGTAATCCCGGTGATGGCGATTGACGATATTGATACCGCCGTTGATCTGGCGCATGCGCTGGTTGAAGGCGGTATTCCGACCCTTGAAATCACCCTACGCACCGAACACGGGCTTGAAGCGATAAAACGGATTAAAAAAGAAGTCCCCAACGCCATTGTCGGCGCCGGCACGGTGATCAACGGCGAACAGCTTAAAGCCGTTGAAGATGCAGGAGCGGTATTCGCCATCAGCCCCGGCTTCAATATCCGTTTTGCCGAAGCTGCGGTAAAAAGCAATATTACCGTGATTCCCGGCATTGCCACACCGGGCGAATTGATGCTGGCATTAGAATATGGCATCAACACCATGAAGCTTTTTCCGGCAGAAGTAGTCGGCGGTAGAAAAATGTTGAAAGCGCTATACGGCCCGTTTCCGCAAGTGAAATTCTGCCCTACCGGCGGCATCAAACTAGAAACTGCGCCCGACTATTTAAAATTGCCGAATGTATTGTGCGTCGGCGGTTCATGGCTGACACCCAAACAAGCGGTAAAAGATAAAGACTGGGATATCATCACCCGTTTGGCCAAAGAAGCTTCGGCCTTAAGGCAAAGCTAATCAAACTGAGGCATATCACGCACTAAAGGCCGTCTGAAAACTAATGCTTATCTTAATAGCAGGCATAGTTTTCAGACGGCCTGATTTATATAGTGCCATTGTATTTAAAGCAAATGCCGCCCTTATGCCTCACTTTCTTGGCAAGGCTTCGACGGTTTCACTATATAATCGGCTTTTTGCCTGAGAAATCATGATTTATCTGATTGCCAGTATCTGTTTCAGCGTTGCCGTATCCATCTTGCTTAAAATTGCCCGCTCCAAAAGTATCGATATCGAGCAAGCAGTCGGCATCAATTATATTGTTGCCGTTGCATTGTGCATGCTGCTTTTAAAACCCAATCTTCAGGCTTGGCAAACATACCTGCCCACTTGGTGGCTGTTTGCCGCGCTCGGTGTTTTGCTGCCATCGGTTTTTATTATTATGGGGCGTGCGGTGGAACATACCGGCATTGTGAAATCCGATGCCGCACAACGCTTATCGCTTTTCTTGCCGATTGCGGCCTCTTTTCTTATCTTCAGTGAAAAACTCTCACAAGGCCGTATTATCGGCTTGGCTTTGGCCTTTACCGCCTTGGTCTGCCTATTATGGAAAGCCCCATCGGGCAGTAAGAAGAAATCAGGCGGTTCCGGTGTGCTATGGTTAATCGGCGTATGGTGCGGCTATGGCGTGATTGATATTTTATTCAAACAGCTCGCTAAAAACGGAGCGGCTTTTTCGGCAAACCTACTGATTGTGTTTTGTCTCGCAGGCATTTTGATGTTCGGCTATTTGTTTGCCAAATCGGTGAAATGGACGGCGGCAGGCATACTCGGCGGCTTAGTATTAGGCACCTTGAATTTCGCCAATATCTATACTTATGTACGCGCCCATCAGGTGATGAGCGATAACCCGACCTTGGTATTCGCCGGTATGAATATCGGGGTAATTGTTTGCGGCACTTTAATCGGCGCTTGGTTTTTTAAAGAAAAAATCAGCAATGTGAATGCGGCAGGCATCGCCATTGCTATATGCGCATTGGCCTGCTTGTTTTATTGGCACATTATTTCAGGCTGGTTGGGTTTATAAAGCGATCCATAAAATAGATTCAGATATTTCAAATCAATAATAAAAAATCCCAAGCTGTTATCGCTTGGGATTTTTTATATTTGGCGGAGCAGGAGGGATTCGAACCCTCGATCCAGGTTTTAGCCCAGATGCACCCTTAGCAGGGGTGTGCCTTCAGCCTCTCAGCCACTACTCCGTAAAGAGAAACGAACTATAATCAAGTATGTTATAGGTGTCAAGCTAATTTCAGGCTTTCCGGCAGATTCAAAATTAAGATACTGAATTTCATTTGAATTCATTTTGGGCGTTTCTCATATCAAAATCCGGGCTAAATGAAAACATCTTCTGCTAGCAAATCATGTTTGATTTTTCTTTTGTTTATTTTTACTATCCCATCTTTCAGACGGCCTAAAGTGCTTTTCTATATTATATTCATGCACAAAAAAACCGTGCATTCCGCACGGTTTTTCAAATCACAAGCAAAATGACGATTACATGCGCTCAATCATAGCTTGGCCGAAGGCAGAGCATGATACTTCGTTCGCACCTTCCATCAAGCGGGCAAAGTCATAAGTCACTTGTTTGTCGCCAATGGCTTTTTCCATCGCTTTAATCACTAAGTCGGCCGCTTCTTTCCAACCCAAATGACGCAACATCATTTCGGCAGACAGAATCAATGAACCGGGGTTCACTTTATCTTGTCCGGCATATTTCGGTGCAGTACCGTGAGTTGCTTCAAAAATAGCATATTGGTCGGAAATATTGGCACCCGGAGCAATACCGATACCGCCTACTTGGGCTGCCAATGCGTCGGAAACATAGTCACCGTTCAAGTTCAAAGTAGCGATAACGTCATATTCGGCCGGACGCAATACGATTTGTTGCAAGAAGGCATCGGCAATCGCATCTTTCACGATAATTTCTTTACCGGTTTTCGGGTTTTTGAATTTGCACCATGGGCCGCCGTCGATCAATTCGGCACCGAATTCATTTTGTGCTACGGCATAACCCCAGTCACGGAAAGCACCTTCGGTAAACTTCATAATGTTACCTTTGTGTACCAAAGTTACGCTGTCACGGTCATTGTCAATCGCGTATTGGATAGCTGCGCGTACCAAGCGGGTAGTACCTTCTTTAGAAACCGGTTTGATACCGATACCTGAAGTAGCCGGGAAGCGGATTTTTTTCACGCCCATTTCATTTTGCAGGAAGTCAATGATTTTTTTAGCATTGTCAGTTTCGGCTTCCCATTCGATACCAGCATAAATATCTTCGGTGTTTTCACGGAAAATCACCATATTGGTTTTGCTCGGATCTTTCAAAGGTGAAGGCACACCTTCAAAGTAGCGAACCGGACGTACACATTGGTATAAGTCCAACTCTTGACGCAATGCTACGTTCAAAGAACGGATACCGCCGCCAACAGGCGTGGTCATCGGGCCTTTGATAGATACGGAATATTCTTTTAAAGCTTCCAGCGTATCTTCCGGCAGCCATACATTGTCACCGTAAACGCGGGTTGCTTTTTCACCGGCATAAACTTCCATCCAATGAATTTTTTTCTCCCCCCCGTAAGCCTTTTCAACGGCTGCATCAATAACCGCTTTCATCACCGGGGTGATGTCTACGCCGATACCGTCGCCTTCGATAAAGGGAATAATCGGATTATTGGGAACGGCTTGACCCGGAACAATTTTTTGGCCCTCTGCCGGTACTTTAATATGACTCATGGTGTCTCCTGTTTAATAAACTTTTTTCTTGACGGATAATCAGAACAGATTGAACGATATCCATGCGGCAACGTCAAAAAAGACAAGTGCAACATAGCTTAAACAAACTATTCTTCATTTATTTTACAAATGCATCAACACGGCCGAACAAGGTTATCTTATCCCACCATAAAGACGCACATCGCATCTACCGATTATGCTTGATTTTTGTCTCTTGCGCCAGCGTTAAACATGAGCAAATTGGTTTAACCGGCATAAATAATAAAAATAAAAAACCCCCTACTTCAGAATAAATTTTTGAAGCAGAAGGCTTTTCAATAACATAATCAATCAACACGCCAACTCAATTAGGATAAACCTCAAAGGTTAGAACTTCATTTCTAACGATAATGCTACGTTTCTACCCGGTGCGGCATAGCGCGCATAGCTACCGACATCGGTTTGACGGTTAACCGCACCGATAGCAGATTGGCGTACAGATTCCCATTGACTATAACGGCGGTTTGCCAAATTATAAATACCGGCACGCAATGTAAACTTGTCTTTCAAGGTAACATAACCACTTAAGTCAAAGGTGTACCAAGATTTGGTTGCTTTATTAGTCGCACTTTCGTTATAAGTACGATAGCCTAAAATATAAATACCTTTCAACTCATCCGGATTTTTAGGTTTTGAGTAAGTGACGGTAGAGTTAATCCCCCATTTACCACTCGGATGATCATAACCTAATCCCAATACATAACGTGACGGTTGAATCGCATCTAACAAAGGGCTGTAAACGTTTTGGAAATAGTTATGGGCCAACTCTGCTTTTTTCAGCTTGATACGGTTGTAAGCAATTGTGCTGTAAAAGCCTTCCGGAATCTTGTCATAAACACCATTCCAGTCGATTTTGCCGATAATATTAATACCATCCAAACGAACATTATGAATATTGCGGTATCCCATACCCCGCTCGCTACGGGCGAATCCGGGCGCATCAATACTGATTGAACTGAGGCCAATCAAATTTTTATAATGATTTCTGAAGTAGCTGGCTTCTAACATTCCCCAGTCGCCTCTCAAATGAACACCCCATTCATTATTCAATGCTTTTTCAGGTTTAAACTTGCCGACATAGTTCGCACCATCGTCTCTACCTTTTTGAAAACCATCGATACGGATACCAAACAGCTCTTGAAAACTCGGCACTCGGAAACCACTTGATATGCGGTGAGAAAAACTTAAAGAGTTGGTTGGTTTAAATACTAAGCCACTGTTCCATGAAAAGTTTTTAAACGTACCTTGCGCAGTCCATGTATCATCCGTCGTCATTTTATGATAGTCATAACGTGCACCTAAGCCCCAATCGAAATATTGGCCCAAAGACATATGGTCACGCAATGAAACATAATAGTTGTGGCCTTTAATTTCACGGGGATCACATCCAATCACACCCACAGTTACACCGTCGTACCGACACAATTGGCTTTGATACATGGTGGTAGGCGGAATCCGATAAATATAAGGATTTGTTTGCGTTCCTCGGCCATCAATAAATTCAGGAATGGCCTGAGCATTTTCAATAAAAAAGTCTTTACGCTGCAAAATCGATTTAAAACGATCAAAGCCCAACCCCAATTGCACATTATGCTGTGTTTTTGAAAAGTCGAACCGTTTATCTGCACTCAATTGGAACATATTATGTTCTTCTTCATAAACGCTGCGTTCAGATTCATAAAACGACCAAGGTTTATCCAAGCTGGCACGGCAAGTTGGGTCAACCGTTGGATAAATCGAACAATGACGGCGTTGGCGATGGCTATCCAAAGAAATATCCTGACGGTCAAAACTTAAATGCAGTCTATCCACCCATCCATCTCTATCAGGATTCTGATAACGGTATTCTAAGCCTTTGCGTGATCTACGGTGCCGCTCATCAAAATAACGTAAGCGTGAATATTGCATACCCGATGCAATAAATTCCCCCTCCGGCACAGCAAATGCACTAAACATGCTATCACCTTGAGCATAAACGCCTTTGGTAAAACCGGTCGGGAAAATATTTCTATTTTCTTGGAAATAAGAAGCCGGCCAATATTTCTCAAAAGTCATATCACGAATATCGTAACGTTGTTTACTGTTCTCATACACGCCGCCAACGTAATGACGATCTGAGAAATTATATCCGCCTTTTAATAACCAAGAACGGCTTTGATAATCCATCGGATCATGTATCACCCGTTGGTTACCAGTATATTCATCGGCCGAAACTCTTTCTTTGATGGTATCGGCTAAGTTACTACTTGCCAAAGGCCGTGCAGCCGAACAATTAGCCGGGTCCGGGCAGTCTCCTTCTAAAATAAACCATGAGTTATTGCCGGGTGTGATATTACCGCTTTGACGTTCTATTTCAGTACTATAATTGGCAGCATCATGGTGTACTTTGGTTTCCGCACCATCACGATGGGTAAAGATAGCAAGCCCTTCCCAACCATTCAGACGGCCTGCGGCTGCAACAGAATGAACCCACTGACGGTTTTTACTGCTATACGAATTTTTAGTATCAAGCCCCCAGTTTTGGCCTTCTTTAATAATATCGTCAGGCTCTTTGGTTCTAAAACTTACCGAACCCCCCAAAGAACCACTACCTTGTTCGGCAGAGTTCGCACCTTTATTAATTTCAACAGATTGAATATTTTCATATTCAATTTCGTTTATTGCACCACTACTCGCACTCGTACGGTCAACCGTATAAGACTGTATTTGCGGCAATCCGTCTACATGCAATCCGACCCGGTTTCTATCCACACCGCGGATAGAAAAACCACTACTTGCACCACGCCCTTGTTCCACTACGGCAATACCCGGATCATAACGGGTTAAGTCACGAATATTTAATACCTGCTCTTTATCTAAAGTATCGCTATTTTTAACGACCTTACCCAAACCGGTTACTTCATTGTCTCTACGCCCTGCTCTTTTCTTGGCTTTAACCAACACATCGTCCAATTGCACCTGAGTATTCTCAGTAGCCTCTGCACTTGGTTGATCTGCCGCCAATACAGAAGTAGATAACAACGTACCGGACAACACGGCCACACACACAGTTTTAGGCTTGAAGGGGAATATATTTTTATATTGATTTGTCATTTATAGGCACCCAATAACAAGGTAATAGGTTTGTTTTAACGATTAGGAACTTGTTTTTTCGCGCCAAAGCTTCCCACTACGCCATCCTCTCCGGCATTATTACTATGAATAATGCCGCCAAGCTCGGAAGCACTCGGGCCATAAAATCCGCCTCTAACATCCGCATTACTAATATTGGCACGCACTTGGTTAGCCGAACTTTGCGGGTCGAAAATAAATCCACTCGGATCCGTTTTAGCTACACCACTGAATCCATTACCATTAATTTGACCATTAATCGTAAAAGTAGGCGAAACACGGTTTTCTGCCGTTAATGTGCCGTTAATTTCTTTTTTAGCGAAATCAACATCAAATACAGCTCTACTACCACCCTCCTCATTATTAGGCGACTCACTCCAAACAAAACCGGCTTTACTGATAATACGTCCCTGCCATGTACCTTGATAACGAACATTGCCTTCAGTCGGTACTTGCGCCAACGGTGTTCTGTCGCCTTGCAAGAAGAACATTACAGAATCTCTATCCGTACCAATCTGATAAGAACCGAATTTGAGATAATCTAAATTGCTACAACATGCCAAGATGGATAATGTCCGGCCATCTGCCAAATCATATTTCAACGACTCCATAAACGGCTTATCTTCCGATGGCATTGCTTCTGTAGGCAATAATGAGAAAACTTGCCCATTCACAACCAGTTGACGAGCATCACCGAAATTATCGGCTTTCGATAAGGTCAAATCGCCGGCCTTCATCACAAAAGCATCTAAAATAGTTTCTGTTTCTTCCTGATCTTGTTTTTCACGCTGTGCACCAAAAACACCAAATAAAGAGCTGTCTCGAGCTAAAAACTTACCAGCCAACTCTTCTGCATCAGGGCCAAAGAAACCACCTTCCAAATCTGCATCTTTGCCAAAATACAAATCAGTTTTATCTTCTGCCAACGCTTCACCACGGAAACGGTTACCCACAAGATTCGCTTTAACGCTATAACGCTTGGTTTGCTCTTGCTCCTGATCTCTTCTCAAACGATGGTTTTTATACAGAGAGCCAGTAAGCGTTTTATTCGCAAAATCCACTTCAAATTCACTGGAGTGACCCACTTTTACAGGTTTACCCGCATGAAGCTCACCTTCCGCCACATCATTATTAATCGGATCATCGGCAGAAGTCGCACCAAAATAGTCACCCGGGCCTGAGTTATTATCGAAAGTAAAGTCACCACTATCCCGACCTTGTTTTGCATCGGTTACAAAATCCCACATCCCTTTATAAAGTGCTTTAGAAGTAACAGGAAATGCTTGAGAAGGTTGAATACCTTTATAGAAAACATACCCCAACGGCCCTGTAATAAATTTTAGCGGACCATTATCTTCATCGAAATTATTATCCCGATAACTTAATACCATCGCATACCCGGTACGGATATATTTCAGGTTGCCACGCTTGTGCGACTCGCCAAAATTATTATTAGAATCAAAAAAATAATCATAAGTATCATCAGCAATCTTCCGCAACTCTTCCGCATGAGGAATCTCTAAATCGCCACCGATAGCAACAATTTGTTCTTCACTCAGAAGAGCAGACTCTTCAATATTACGGGGATGTCTGTTTCTACGAGGAATCGCAATTTCCACTCCCAAACCCGGCTGCATAAAAGCAGAAATTTCCTCCTCAGAGCGCGGAGGAGTCTCTTCATCTTTAAATTCTGGTCCCGGCGCTTCTAATTGAGGTGTTTCGATATCATCGAAACCAAAATCTCCCTTATTGGTTGCACATGCCGTTAAAAATAAAGAAATAAAAATCATTATTCTATTTTTTTTTAAAATAAACATTTGATACTCATTATTTGTTGTTAATAATAATTATTATATTTTATCAAATAGGGCATGTTTGTAAATATAGCGCCGTTGAAAAAATTCAGTGATTTACTTTATATAGATTGATTTTTCTAAAAATTTTTAATTTATAAATATTATTTTATAAATAAAGTTAATATAACATTAAATATTAAATAATTTATTCCAAATTAACGGTTGATAAAAAAATTATTTTTATTACAATGGATTATTGACACATTAATCATGTAGCCCATTCAAACTAGAAAATATGCATTTAAAATATTAACCATTGTTTTATAAAATCTGAATATTTCTGAAGCATATAAAAATGCCATTGCTTTATTTTTTTAACTAAGTAAATAAAATATAGCTTAACTTTTCTAAATAATTTATTTTAAAGCAGCAGAAAGTATAAAAATGAATAATTTGAGAGCAAACAATACAGCTTTAATACTCATTGACATCCAAAAAGCATTTGACAACGAAGCATTTTGGGGCGGCAACAGAAACAACCGCCATGCAGAAGAAAATTGTGCCCGCATATTAGCGAAATGGCGAGAACTTAAATTACCGATTTTTCATATTAATCATAGTTCGCAAAATCCAGATTCTTTACTGCACAAATCAAATCCCGGTTTTGAAATTAAAGATTTAGTTAAACCATTCGCAGACGAACCGGTTATCACCAAAGAAGTGAATAGTGCTTTTATTGGCACCAATCTCAAAGCCCAGTTAGATAATCAAGGAATTACCCATCTTGTTATCGTTGGGCTGACTACTAATCATTGCGTATCCACCACCACAAGAATGTCCGGTAATTATGGCTATAACACTTATTTAATATCCGATGCTACGGCAACCTTCGACATTATCGGCATCAATGGTGAACATTTTGATGCCGAAATTGTTCATCAAATCACCCTCGCAAATCTCAATAAAGAATTTGCTACCATCATCAATACAGACAAACTCTTGGAAATAATATAAATCTATACAAGTAACCATTGATCAAATAACAAATACTTAGGCCGTCTGAAACCTTTTCAGACGGCCTAAATATATTCTCAAGATATTTTATTTTTCATGTTTCTATCAAACAATAAACTAAAATATTACTCAGTTCCTTTTAACTTATCCCTTTTATATTCTTCTGTTTTCCGGCGCAAATATCGCCGTTCTCTTTTTGCCAAATATCCTAATACTATAAACGCCAAAATAATAAGCCATTCATATTTAGTAGCATAATAAGCCGTAGCATCATATATTGTTCTGGCTTCCACTAATTCTTTGTATTTAACTTTTGTAAGCTTTTGGCTTTGCACCAAATTTCTTAATTCATCGAAATTAGGGTTATTCTGTAAAATTTCATCAGCTATTTGTTTGTTGTGGATTTTATAAATTTTTTCGTCAAAACCTTCATCTTCACCACGTTGATTAAAATAAAAATAGTTATTTCCATTTTGCCAAATGGTTGCTGCTGAAACGCTCCCCAAATTTTGCCAACGGCCTATTAAACCCTCATCTAACTCATTAATAAAAGTGGAATGATAATGTATCCCTGATTTAAGAGATCGCCGTATAGATACCTTATGCATCTTAGCATCTACAAAAAGTGTTTTCTTTCCATCCGAAAAAACCAAAGGTGAAATTTCTTCAAACACTCCTTGAGCAAAAACATTATCCCCTGCTCTCTCGATAGATTTCGAATAGCGGTTATAAAAATAAATGCCGTTATCGCTTAAAAATAGTGTTTGATAGGTGTGTTCATCATATTTGCTAATAGGCGTATAAGGTGCGTTTTTATTATCAAATGGCTTATTTTCTAAATAAACCATTCCGTCTTTAGGGTTGATAAGATACAGCTCAGTAGTTAAATGATTTGTATCGAGTGCATAAATTTCATCATTATATTGCAGTGGCAGCTTCTCATTTTTAAAATAAACATTCTTTCCGTCAGTAGAATAGACACTACTGTTGGATACACTATGCCCCGCTGTTTCTGCAATGGGTTTTAATGTTTGCCAATTAGCATCTTTCATTAGAAGCCCATCATAATAGGTTCTAGTACCATTGGTTACGATGCCTTTTGTGATATTGGGCAATACTCTGTAAGGCATCTCGCTTTGAGGCAAAGCCACAATATTATGGATTTCAAAAGGTCTTTTATCGATATTAAAAATTTTGTTTAGCGTAATATCCCAGATCTCATCCCACCATGCCAAATCAGGATTAGGATATCTATAATAAGAGCAATAATAGGTTAAGTTTCCATCTGAATAATAGGAATGAGCAATAGCATGCGTTTTGGTTGGGTCCAAATGAGGCAGAATATTCTCGCCACAATAAACATGATTTTTATCTAAAGCGATATGCCTGTTCCAAATTTCATCATTTAAAGGACGAAATGTCACTCTATCTACTTGCAATAGTTTATATCGTTTTACAAAATAAATATCACCTTTGTATTCTGTATAATGCCCAAAAATCTTTTTCCCTTGAATATATTCTTGCGGTTTTAACAAGAAAGAATACACAAAAAACAATAGGCAAACGATGAAAAAGAGAAGTATTGTAATTCTTAGGGTAGGCTTCTGTGTTTTCATGTTAGTTTAGGTGTTTTATTTTTCAATTTTTTCTTCTTTATTTACAGCTACGGATTTTTGGTACATTAAATTTAGATATTCAAATACTCTATCAAAAAAGCCAAATTGCAAATTTTAACGAATGTACCACTATCTATATTTATTTTTTGAATCTTTAAGCTTATGTTCTTTTGCTTTTAGTGAAATTACTATGCTTCCCACTCTCCATTCTGAAAGTCGTATTTTGCATATTCCCCAGTATCTGTGAATTCGGAAGCTATCATACCTACTTCAAAAATCGAGTCTTCATTAAAACTTGCTGTAACAAATAGTGCTTCTTTGGTTAATAGGGCTGTTCCAAGATCCTCATTTAAATGAGAAAAATGCAATCCAAAATCATCTTCATTTGATATTTCATATTTATATTGCAGCAATCTTTCTTTTAGATTTTGATATTGCTTTGATGTGAATGGCACTAAATTTTCTTTGTTTTCAAAAAAGTTTTCGTCTTTTAATTTCTCTTCGTTTTCTTTTGTTTCAACCCTATATAGTGAAATATCATAACTCATCTTATTTCCCTTTATTTTTTAATGATACATAAATGAAAATGCCAAAGCCAAATAAGGCGATTCCAATTAGTAAGACAGTGAAACTTTCTAATAAATAAAATATATCTTGAAAAGCTCGACTTCCACTTAAATAGAGAAGTTTATTCGAGTAAAACATTTTACTTTCACTGGGGTTGTTTCTATTAACGAAAACTAAAAAATCTTTTTCTTTAATGATTTCAGATAGCTTTTCTCTTTCATATACAGAACCTAACCATAATGAATTTGACCATTTTATAGGTTCTTTTTCTGTTTGTTCATACGCTTTCCCTTTTAGAGAATAGGCGTATTTTATGGTAACGTAAGTATAACGAGGTCGCCGTCCTCCATAATGTAGTTTAGCATCTGTAATTTGGTATTCGGTTAGTTGTTCATAGTTAGGATGAAATAATTGGAAATCTTTGATTTTCAAATAAGGGGAAATGGAAATCAAAAATGCGATGAGAAGATAAGAAATTACAACGGAAACTAAAAAACGTTTTTTACTTTTATCTTTCCCCATTAAAAACAGAAGACTTCCTCCAACAACGCCATAAATAATCCACCTAATAGGATTTCCAATAAATACCAAAATAAGAAATAGTATTCCTAAGATAATAATGAGTTGAATATCTTTTTTCATTGGTTGTCTTCTTTTGTTTTTATCCTTTTTTATTATTTTCTAAGAAAAAAATCAGTCGTATTGTTGCTAAGTTTTACAAATTAACCTACATTTTAACCTACATTGATTGAAGCGAATTATTTATCCTATTTCTGTTTTTCCGAAACTCTTTTAATTTTTTAATAAAAGCAAAACCATTTATTGCCTTATCTTTATTTTTTGGGGTGATTACTATGGCTTATCAAAATTTTTAGGACTTTTATTTATCTATATTCTGATTCAATATTGGAATATTTCTTTCTATTTTCAAAACACTATCATACTTATCAAATTCAGGATAAGGTTCATAGAGGTTTGATATATCAAAGGGTTCTTTACTTTCGTAGTCCATTGTCTTTTGGTTAATTGAATCATACACTCTATAATTTACATTTCCTTCTTCATCAAAAACAAAGTGAATGCGAGAATCTTCTTCCTCTACATCTTCCGATGAAAAATCATAAAACCAAACTTCTCTAAGAAAAAGCTGATCTTCCTGTTTTTCTGCTTTTCTAAAATGATAACTTAAATATTTTCTACATGAATTATCTATAAAATTAACCCCAATATGAGGTTTGCCCATTGAAATAGTAACATACGCATAAGGATATTGTGAGTTTTCATTAAATGCACAAAAGTCATACAACAAGCCATTGGTATGATGGTGTTTTGCTACATCTTTTGAAGATAACTCTCCTTTCTCTACTTTTTTTGAATACTTTGTTTTATCTAATACTTTATTCCAAAGATCCCATCTCCTAACTGTTAACTTTTCATCATTGAACCTTCTTGCAGAATGCCAATATGCTATAAATCTTATTTTACTCATTTTTAACCTTTTACCTTTCGATTTAAAATAATTAATTTTTTATTTTTAGCACCTTGCTCTGTTCTTAGATAAAAAATAACGGTGTAATTATTTTCGGCTGTTTTATGTAATTCTGTGATAATCAAATCCTCATCATCCATTGGTATAAGCTCATCGGTAAGTAGGTTTTTATAACCTTTTTTGCCTTTGTTACCATAAAAGAACTCTAAAAGTTTTCCTTCCCTTATCACAAACCAACCATTGCCAAACTCTTTAACAAAACGAATGGCAAAAGTATTTTCTGCTATCTTTTCAGGCTTAAATGTTGCGTAAATATCATCTTTTATATCTATTAGTTCGCTAACTTCACTCTCTCCATTTTTTGAAACCCTCTCTAAAAAAATCTTTCCTTTTTTAGTCGATATTAGCTGTGAATCTTCTGTAAAAGAGAGGTGTAGTATTTCTCTAAAGAATGGAACTTTTAAGGTTAATTTTCTCTCCTGTATAACATTTGCTTTTATATCTATTTGTCTATGGATAGCACCTTTAGGGGTGTATGCTAATAGATGAATTTCATCACTACCGACATATATTTTATTATCTTTAGGAAGTGGGATTTTAGAATTATGGTCTTTTTTAACCTTTCCATCTTTAAACTCAACCGCACGCATTTTATCCGGTTTATTGTCATCCCAAGTATTTGACCAATTATCATGTAAAATTGAGTAGTTCCCCAATATTCCTGCAAAAGTACCTACAAACGGTCTTTTGCGTTTAGGATACTCATAATTTTCTCTATTAAAAACTGGAATACAAATATCTAAATCCTTATCAGGATCGTAGGGTTGAACATAGACAAAAATATGCTCATCAGGGGATTTAAAAAAATTAGGTAAAATACCTTCTTCCTCAACAAAGCTTTGCATTTGCCCATTTTTATCTATTAAGGTGTATACCAAGGTGGTATATTCATCCCCCATTTCATAAATATCGGTCGCTAAAAGTGTTTTTTCTCCCAAGCAAATCCCGCTCTTTGCAGAGAGATCAAAATCAACTTCTAAAGTGGTTAAAATGCCAAAATCACTCTTTTTAACCGTCGTTTTAAATGGGTTTATTTCTTTAAGATTATTCATACTCAATTTTCTTGTTAATTTACTGGTTTGCTATTTATTATTTCTACTTTAAAAAACAAATTGTGATATTGTTTTTTGTAAATGATTACATATTTCACAAAAGAGCGGTTGAATTATTGTTAAATGTTCTCTTAATTCCATAATCTTTTATTTAAAATGTACCATATCATAAGGATAGTATTGTTGGTCTTTCAAAATGCTATCGTCTAAATTTAAGATTTTAACTAATGCACCACTTTCAAAACTCCAATAACCGAAAAACGTATTTGCTTTACTTTTGTGGTTATCATACCAATAAGTGAGTTTCATACTGTTATACCAATCTTTTTCTAAGTGGTTTTTTAGCGTAGTAATATCTTTGTTTTCTATTAATTTCTTAAAAAAACCAAAGTGTTTTGGATAGGTTAAATCATTAAATATCGTCCTATTTGATATTTTTGCTTGAATAATATATTCCAATAAATAATCACGTCTTTTACTATTGTCTAACACTGTAACAATACGCTGATAATTTTCTATTTCTAAATTTAATAAAATTCCTAAAGACAGCATCCATAGCACTAAAACATAATTATCAAAATGAATATTGTCAGTAGGTGTGTCGCCTTTGTCTTTCCAACCTTTTTCAAATTTCTCAATAACAGATAAAAACTCATTTTTTAGTTTATCTAACTGATATCCCGATGCGTATTTTGCAATAAGCAAATGTAGTGACGTTGTAAAAATCTTTCTTTGAACAGACGCAACCCTATCAGGATTTGTTCTCCCTACCCGAATTCCTTCTTCAAAATAATCAATATCATCAGTGTGTGTTTCTATATATTGATTAAAATATTTCTCATCTTTAATATTTATTCTCATTTTTTTATATTTTTATTCTCTTAAAAAGCGGTCAGATTATCATTAAATTTTACAAATCTATAAATCAAATTCAATCGTAGGATTTTCTTTTTTTAGTTTTGCTTTACATTGTTCTACGATTTCCTCTTTTGGATAGGGGATTATTTGATTAGGAAACTGATTTATTTTAAGAGTCATCAACTCATTATCAGGGGTATAATCTACCAATCCTAAGTCTTTTCTAATGAATAACCACATTAAAATTTCAATAGCAAAAATAAAATAGTCTGAACTTGTAAAATCCGGACTAAACTCATTCCCGTTTTTATCTGTTTTTACATATTCATCGGAATTATTGATATGAAAATCGGATAATTTATCAACCAATTTGTTTAATAAATTACTATCATTAGTATCCCAATTATCGAGTACTTCTTTGTAAATTTTCAAATCAGAAGGATAATACAATTTCTCTCTATCCAACTCTATTTTTTGCCATTTGCAAAACAATTCCAACATAAACCAACTATGAATAGGTTTACTCACTCCGCCTTTGTAGTGTTTGCTATTTATATTTTTAAGTAGAAAATTACCATATTCGATAGCCTTTTCTCTCCAACCTAAATAAAGCATTTGCCCTAAAACTTTGACTGCTTTATGCAAAGGAACAGCTGAATCATAGGTTTCAACCAATTTACCTATAAAAAAATCCCAATTATTGCTTTCGATACTAAAAAGTGTACTTTTCGCTAAATAATTGTAGTCTACACTATCATTGTTTATATAGTGATTAATAAAGTTCCAATGATTCCATACCGAAAGCCTATCAAAAGCAAGAGAGGGGACGCCCCTGCCTTTTTCATTCTCTAAATATAAGTTCAGATTTTGCAGAGGTTGCTCTCTTTTTGATTCTCTTAGCTCTGTCAGTTGATATTCTTTTTTTTGTTTTGTATATACTAATGATTTAGTTAAATTTTTCATTTTGATTTTTTATTCCTTTTTATTCTGTTTAAAAGCGGTTGGATTGTTGCTAAATTTTGCAAATTATTCACTTTTTAGCATTTTTAGTTTTTTCTTTGCTCTTTGCTCTTTTTCTTTTTGCGAAGTCTGTAAAAATTAGCGGCAATTCCACATACAATGATTAACGCAAAAAGATAGGGGAATATAGGTCGATAAAGCACTGTTTTGGCTTTGGCTATGGCTATGGTGTTATATTCCGCTAGTTTAATTTCGTCATTGTCTTCTAAGCGATGAATGAGTTGGCTTGGGGAAAGTCCGCTATCCTTATTGTGTAAAGTATTTTCCGCAATTTGTTTATTTTTAAACTCATAAATGGTGTGACGAAATCCTTGGCTTTCTCCATATTCATCAAAGTAGAAATAACGCTCTCCATTTTGCCAAATAGTGCCACTATTTATTTCACCTAATTTTATCCATTCGCCCTTTAAATCCCCGTCTAATTCATTGATGGAGGTTGTGATAGACGCCAATCTTCCGCCGCCTCTTCTCGCAGAACCACTTGACCAAGTTTCATAAGCATCAATAAATAGGGTTTTAGTTCCATTTGAGAAAACCAAGGGGGCGATTTCAGTATAGTTTTGATTATAAAAAATATTGTCACCCAATCTTTCTATTTGATTTTCATTGTGTTCTAAAACTGCCAAATTTGTAAAAATATTGTCGCCTAAGCTTTCTATGTGTTCTCCCCTTGCGTTGTAAAAATAGATACCATTTTTACTTAAAAATAAGGCGTGATAAGCGTGGCCTGCGTATCGGCTTAAGAGGGTATAGGGGGCATTTTGTTGCTCAAGTGCTCTATCTTCCATATAGACCATGCCGTTCATTGGGTTAAAAAGATATTCCTTTCTAAATCGAGTAGTATTGGGGTTAAAAGAATACAGCTGTTCGTTGTATTTCAAAGGTAATAGCTGGTTTTTATAATAAACGTGTTCGCCGTCGGTAAAATAAAAATAACTTTGCCTATGGCTACCGTCTTCTGTTTGCTCTTTGACTTCCGTTAGCGTTTGCCAATTAGCATCTTTCATCACATTGCCTTGGTAATAAACAAAATGTTCATCAGTGATAATGGTATTGTGCAGATTAGGGATAGCATGATAGGGGGTGTTACTTTTGGATAATTTGCTGAAAGGATAGAACTCCGTTTGAGTTTTTGGAACATCAAAAAATTGGAATTGAATTTCTTCCCAAATCACCTGCCACCAAACTCTGTTGTCTTCATCAATGGTGTTGCTTTGACAATAATAGGTGGCGTTTCCATCAGAGTAATAATTATTGCCTAATGCAACGGTTTTTTGAGGGTCTAAATCAGGCAGTATTTGATTACCACAATAGACGTGATTTTTATCTAAAGCGATATGGTTATCTTCCCGCTTATCGCTAATGGCTCGAAATGTAGCAATATCGGCATCGGGAAGTTTATATTGATGGGAAAGGTAGATTTCCCCTTCGTATTGTGAAAAATTGTCGAATAATTCTTTATCGTCTGCTATTACTCCATTGTTATTAAATGATTTTATTAATAGAATAAACAGTACAATAGCAATACTCCAAATGAATATTGCTAAGGCATAACTAATTGGTTTTTTAATGGGGGATGTAGGTTTTTCTTTCATTTGTTTATTTTTTGATAATAACTAAAATTTATCAATCTCCCAAATCATATATTTTACCTACTGCCTGACCGATGATGTCTATATAGGTTTTGGTATCAACTATCAATTTCTCCAATTTGAACCCAAAAGATATACATACATACAAAAAATACCTGTAATAACTAACAATAGTAAAGAAATAACAAGTAGTATTTTTGCTAATGTATTTTCTTTATCTTTTAAGGATAAGATAGATAATCCTAATGGAATTAGAAAGAGTATTGGAAAAAATATAACAATAATTTCAGGTAAAATGAATATCCACCCTACTAACAATAGGATAGGGGTGATGATTAGCATTGCTGTTAGTATGCTTTTTTTATTTTTTAGAAATAAAAACGATAATAATATTGAAATGATGAATAGAATGAAAAAATTATCGTAGAAAGATATCCCTCTATCTTCAAAAACAGATAGGATATTTTTGAGAATAGCGAGAATAGTTGCTATTGAAACGATATTAAAAATTTTACTTTTATTTTCCATAGTATGATATTTAAAATATAATGATTTTGTGTTTATTCTATCAAGCTGTCGTTGTTGTTTGCATTTTTACAACTTTTTCCGTTTTTTTCTATGCCCTGATATCGTTATTATCACAATGCCTAAGAACATAAAGACCATAATATAATTAAAATTGATATATTTCTTCAAAAAATAAGCCATTTTATCAGGTGTGGAAAAGGCTTCTAACTTTTCATTAAATTTAACAGGGATTAAATCTCCTTTCTCTAACAATTCTTTTGCTTTATTTTCTTCATGACTACTTTGTAATAACTCTTTGGCTATTTGTTCGTTTTTAATTTCATAAATAATGTTTCTAATGATTTCAGCACTTTCTCCTCGTTGTAAATCACTGATTTTCTCACTAATCAATCTCTTTAAATCATACTCGTCAAAATAAAAATAACGACTGCCATTTTTCCAAACACTTCCATTTCTTGTTTCTCCTATTGGCTCCCAATTGTTATTTAATCCTGCGTCTAATTCGCCGATAAAAGTGGCATAATAGGTTGTTCCAATGCCACCATTTTTATAAGCATGGTAGTGTTCTTCTTTGGTGCTTATAAAAAGTGTTCGTTTGCCATCTGAAAAAACCAAAGGGGCGATTTCTTTAAAATGTTGATTAAGGAATAAATTATCCCCCGCTCTTTTTACCTTTTTACTTTCATCATCATAAAAATAAATTCCATCATTACTTGAAAATAAACCATGATAAACATTATCGTTATAACTACTGGTAGGCGAATAGGGGGCATGGTCTTTATCAAAGGCAAAATCAGCTATATACACCATGCCGTCTTTGGGGTTAAGGATATACTCCTTTCCAGCATAAAAACCACTCATAGCAATAGAATAAATTTCATCGTTATAAGGCAAAGCTAATTTTTGATTTGTGTGATAAATATGTCTGCCGTCGGAAAAATATTGCCTACTTTCAGCAATCATACCATTACTTCTTATCATTCTTAATTGAAATAAACTTTGCCAATTGGCATCTTCCATTAAAAGGCCATCGTAATAAACCTGTTGGCCATTCGTCAGTACCTTAAATGTTGGAACAGAGGCAATATTAATGTTTCCTTTTATTATAGGAATTACATCAATAGTGGCTAAAAAATAAGGGGAATCACTTTTAGGCAATTTCACAAAAGGATAAACTTGATTTGGCGTTTGCTCATAGTTAAAAAGTGAATGCAAAATGATTTCAGGCACTTCTTTCCACCAAGGCAAAGATTCATTTCTAATATAACCTCCCCCACTATAATAAGTGGTATTTCCATCAGAATAATATCCACTGCCTAAGGCAACGGTTTTTTTAGGATCTAAATCAGGTAATATCTGGTAGCCTGCATAAACATGGTTTTTATCTACTGCAATATGTTTATCACCATTTTCTTTATCTAAAAGTCGAAAAGTCGCAATGTCCACATCGTGTACTCGCCAATAATCCGCATAAATTTCACCTTGGTATTTGTAGAAAACGCCAAATAAATTTTCCCCTGCCTGTCGTGGATTTACAGATTCCGACGGAAATGCCAGTATCCGCACAAAAACAAACATGGACACAAATACAGGAATAAGCAGAAGTAGCTTTTTCCAAAATAACGACGATTTGTTTTCTTGTACTATCATTTATTATTTATTCCATTTCTCAAAATAGCGCATTTTTCATGCAGACTATAAATCAAAATATTATAAATTACGCCAAAACAATAGTATTTTTTGAAAAAACTACTCATTTCGACTTAATAAAACAACGAAAAATTTTATAGGGTATGTTTATTTAATCTCCGTAAACCATGACTTATACAATGCTCAAAAAAGGTTAACCCTCCCCTTTAACCTATGGTGATATGTTACAATTTTAAAAATATTTCCCCATTTAATTATATTAAATTCGCATAAAAATCATACACTTTATTTAAAACACATATGATTTTGAATGCACTATCAAACAAAGGAATTCTTTATGGCAAATATTGCATCGGATATTTTTAAGGCTTATGACATTAGAGGAATTGTCGGCAAAACCCTCACTAATGAAGCAGCATATCTCATTGGTAAAGCGGTTGCCGCAAAAGCGGTTAAACAAGGTATCTCTAAAATTGCGGTTGGTCGCGACGGTCGTTTGAGCGGGCCGGAATTAATGGCTGAAATCTGCCGTGGTTTAACCGAAAGCGGCATCAATGTATTGAATGTCGGCATGGTCGCCACACCGATGCTCTACTTTGCCGCGGTGCAAGAATGTGACGGCAGCGGTGTGATGATTACCGGCAGCCACAATCCGCCCGACTATAACGGCTTTAAAATGATGCTTGGCGGCGATACCTTGGCAGGAGAAGCCATTCAGGAATTATTGGCCATTATCCAGCAAGACCGGTTTGTTTCAGACGGCCAGCAAGGTACGGTTACCGAACAGAATATTGCCGAACAATATCAAAATTATATTACCAGCCATATCAAACTGAAACGCCCGATGAATATCGTTATTGATGCGGGCAACGGTGTGGCCGGAGCGTTTGCCGGCAATCTTTACCGCTCACTCGGTTGCCGCGTAACCGAGCTATTCTGCGACGTGGACGGTCATTTTCCCAACCATCACCCTGATCCGGCCAAGCCTGAAAACCTGCAAGATATTATTCGTGAATTGAAAAACAGCGATGCCGAAATCGGCCTTGCTTTCGATGGCGACGGCGACCGTTTGGGCGTAGTCACCAAAGAAGGCAATATTATCTACCCCGACCGCCAATTAATGCTGTTTGCCCAAGATGTCCTCAGCCGCAATGCCGGCGCCAAAGTGATTTTTGATGTGAAATCCACCCGCTTGCTGGCGCCTTGGATCAAGCAACATGGCGGCCAGCCGATTATGGAAAAAACCGGTCATAGCTTTATCAAGTCTTCGATGAAAAAAAATCAGGCGCTGTTGGCCGGAGAAATGAGCGGCCATACATTCTTTAAGGAACGCTGGTTTGGCTTTGACGACGGCCTTTATGCCGGCTGCCGTTTATTGGAAATCTTATCGGCAAGCGACAATCCTTCCGCCGTACTCAATGCACTGCCGCAAAATATTTCCACGCCCGAAATCAATATCAAACTGCCTGAAGGTAGCAACGGCCATAAAATTATTGAAGAACTGTCCCAAACGGCAAAATTCGAAGGCGTTTCCGAAATCATCACGATTGACGGCATGCGAGCAGAGTTTTCAGACGGCTTCGGCTTAATGCGTGCTTCCAATACTACACCTGTTTTGGTATTGCGCTTTGAGGCAGACGGTGAAGAAGCCATTAAACGGATTCAAAACCAATTCAAAGCCGTGATTGAAAGCCACCCTGCTCTGCATTGGCCGTTATAATCCGACATAGCAATCACACTATTGATATATGCTAAAGAGGCCGTCTGAAAATATTTTCAGACGGCCTCTTCATTTATTTAACATTAATAAAGCATAGCACCTGCCGCTTTATCCAAACCTTGGTTTAATGATTCCACCATCGCGGTATAACCATCACCATTTTGCACCGTTTCCACATGGAACGGACGGCTCTGCCCGTCCGGCCACAAGGCATAGCCGCTCACTAAAGTTTTACCGGCAAAGCTGCCTTGAAAAGCTTCTATATAAACTTTCATCACCTGCATACTGCTGCTGCGGCTTGCCGGTACGAAAGTATAACGACTACTCAAACGGTTGAGTTTATTACTCAAGCCCGAAGCCAAGGCATCATCCAATGATCCCGCCCACAAATGATTACGGGCAAAATTCACATGATAGGCATCGGTTTGATATACCAAACCGCCATTATTTAAAGGCTCGGCCAACAAGACTTTTACGGCAATTTCACTACGACCGTTGCCCGGATGTTGGTACTGGCTGTCCGGCAAGGTGAAATATTGCGTGGGGGTGGTTGTGCTGCATGCACTTAATGCGGCCAAAGCACCGACTAACAATAATTTACGCATCAACGGCTTCCTTTCGGTATCGGGTCTTTAACATTGCTGTTGAAAATGAATGAATTGGGTTTCTCTTTTAATTGGTTTAAAACAGGTTGTGCATCTTTCAGCGTTTTATCGATGCTGTTCAACGTGCTTTGTACATCACCATATAAAGGCGATTGCGGTGAAACCCCTTTCAAGGTTTGGCGCAGTTCGCTCAATGTTTGATTCAACTCTTGAGGAACATTTTGCGTTTGCGGCTTATTGATTAAAGCATTCGCTGATTTTAAGGTTGCTTTTAGCTCACCCAACGAACTATTCAACTCGCCAACGGTTTTTTCCAACGGTAATTTATTGAACTTCTCAAGCAAATTGCCCAGTTGTGCCTGCAATTGATCCAAGCCGCCGTTACGGGTGGCAATCACAACGTTACCGTTATAACGGGCAAACGGCTTGAGCTTACTACCGGAATCCGGCGTATCGTCCAGCTCAATCATCTTGCTGCCGGTAATCAGATTATTACTGGCAATCACTGCAGTCAGCCCTTTGTTTAAGGCCGTCTGAAAATGACTCTGCCAATATTGTTTACTTTGTGCATCGGCATTGATTTCCATACGCTCCGGTTCAATACGGATACGCACCGGAATCCAACCGTTTTCAAACAGTTTCAAACTGTCGCCGTCGGCAAAATAAGGAACTTCTGCCACCGCACCAATATTCAGGCCTTTATATTCAACAGGTGCACCCGGCGCCAAACCGCGTACACTTTGTTTGAAGAAGGCCGTGTAATACAGCGAGCGTTCGGTCGGCAGATTATCAATATCGGAACGGCTATTATATAGTTCGAACGTATCACCGTTAACAGCCGGATCACCTTTATTGCCATTGGGCGATGCAAACACAATCGCACCGGAAAGCAATGCCGGAATCGGTGCCGACCTAATATGTACCCCGCTGCCGGTGGTTTCGATATTAATACCGTTTTGCAACCAGAACTGACTGTTTTGACCGACTAATTTATCATTAGGGCTTTCGATAAAAATGGTGTAGCTCACCGTTTGATCTTTTGGTGTAAATTCGGCACTTTCCACGACGCCGACACTGAAATCTTCATATAAAACCGGACTACCCACGCCCAACATTTTATCATTCATGCCAATCAGTTTGAGGCGCAACCCGTTTTGGCCGATGGCCGTCATTGGCGGAATATCCAACACCTTAAACTCATATTTCGTTTCTTCGCTCTTGCCCGGTGTAAACGCAATATAAGCACCGGAAACCAAAGTATTCAGACCAGATATACCGCTTTCATCGAAGCGCGGTTTCACTACCCAAAACTGGGTGTCTTCACGCATCATGTCTTTGGCATCGGCCGTTAGCCTAACGGTAACTTCCACACCTTCACGGTCTTCCTGCAAACGGATACGCTTCACCCGTCCGACTTCGACGCTCAACACTTTCACCACGGTATTATTCACCTCAATACCGTCGGCACTGTCCATCAGTAGGGTTACTTCCGGCCCCGTGTTTTGGATTTCCTTCATCAACAGCCAGCCGCCGGCAATCAGTGCAATCAAAGGCACCAGCCAGATAATGGAATTAAAAATATTGGTTTTTTTCACCACAGCAGGAACAGGTCTATATTCAAGCTGCTTATTAGGTTGTTGTTTATTATCGTTACTCATATGTATATGTTGTATCGGGCACGTTTTCAGACGGCCTATTGGTTATTGTTTCAGAATGATAAAACTTATCCCATAATAATCGCGGATCAAAGAAATAGGCGGAAAGCATGGTTAATATCACCACCAAACAGAAATAAATCGCCGCCTGTCCCGGCACGACCCGTGCCACATGCGAATGGAAAGAGCTCATTAAAATAATGATGACAAAAATATCAATCATCGACCATTTACCGACCGCATCGGTAAAATGATAAATTTTCATCATGGTTTTGCCACTGGCCGGCAAGCCGTAATGTGCACTTAGGTTTAATACAATCAATAAAACGATTTTCGCACCCGGCACCAAAATACTGGCACTGAAAATAATGGCGGCAATCAATTTGTCGCCCTCTTCCCACATATAAACAATGCCGTTAAAAATCGTATTGGCCTGCACAACCGTCGGATTGGAAGAAATCATAATCGGCAACAAATTAGCCGGAATATACAATATCATTGCGGCCAGTAAAAACGCCGTCGACATACTCAAACTTTTCGGGCGCCGGATATATAAATCCGCCCCGCACACGCCACAGGTTGTTTCCGTTTTTTCCCTGAAATACAGGCAGCGGCTGCAACATACACATTTTTCCGGTGATTTACCCATGGCATTACGGCCCAAAATCAGATTGATTTTATAATAAACCCAATGTTCCGGAATCGATACGGAAGTCCGAATCAGCACCAATGCCAATGCAAACATCAGATAAAAAGCCGCACCGAGCGATACTTCCGCCACCGACGACAGTTTGATATAGGCAACCAAGGTCGAAATAAAAAAAACATCGACCATAATAAAATGGCGCAGCCGTACCAAGGTACGCGTTGCATAGCTTAATCCCGGAAACGCCTTGTCAAACAACAATGCCAGATAAACATACAAACAACACAATAAAAAAATCAATGGCGAACCGAAAGTTAAAATAAACATTACCTCGGCTAAAAAGCCGAAATCCAATACAATCAACTGCCTCATCATAGACGGCAGCGACAATATGGAAGTAATCCCGCCTAACGTAACGGTAATAAACGTCATACTGTACACAAACGCCATTAAAATCAAAGATGCGGTTGCATAAGCCAAAGGAGCGATATAAGGATTTTTACCGATACCGACAATTCTATGGTCGCATCTCGGGCAATGTACTTCCTGCCCTTTTTTCAAGCGCGGCAACGATATGCGCTGCCCGCACTCGGGGCAATCCACCGTATGCGCAGGTAAATCGGCATTCAGACTGGGCGGATAAGCCCGCCATCGGTAATGATTGATAAATTTCACTTTTTTCAGACGGCCTCACAAACAAGCCAAAGATAAAACACGCCTAACAGTCGCATAAATAGCATAAAAACACAAGTTTTTTCACAAAATTGCCGTACACATCTATCAGCGGGATAAATTCAAGCAAATGCCTACTCAAACAAAAGACTGTTAGGAAAATCAAAAGTTTATCTGTATTTTCCGGCTAGCCGGCCATGCTAATCAATATCAACTGATAGTGTGCATAACTCATACCAAATGAAATAGTTTATCAAATAACAAAGCATTCGGACGGCTTAAAATATTTAGAAACCCCGACAAACAGAACTACTGCGCACGCCGAATCAATTCTTCTACCAAAGCCGGTACGCCGTCTTTCGCTTTTTTCGGCACCACTTCCACCATACGCCCTGCCTGGCGCGGATTGGGATCGACCAAATAACATTCTGCCTGCGGCGGTGCAAATTCCAATAACGAAGCCGCCGGATAAACCTGTAATGATGTGCCGACCACCATCACGATATCGGCATCCCGCATCTGTTCCACCGCCTGCGGAAAAGCAGGCACTTCTTCGCCGAACCAAACAATATGGGGGCGGAGCGCATGACCTTTGCCGTCGGTATCTTCACGCGTCAAATCGCCCGTCCACTCCAATATTTCGTTTTCATCAACACAACTGCGCACTTTATTCAATTCGCCATGCAAATGCAGCACATGACTGCTGCCGGCACGCTCGTGCAAATTATCGACATTTTGCGTAATAATCTGCACGCGGTAATAACTTTCCAAACGAACCAATGCTTTATGAGCGGCATTCGGTACGGCCTCATTGGCCTGCTTACGCCGCATATTGTAAAAGTCCAATACCAAATCAGGATTGCGCGTAAATGCTTCAGGCGTACAAACATCGGCAACTTTATAGCCTTCCCACAAACCGCCCGCATCACGAAATGTTTTTAAACCGCTATCGGCACTGATACCGGCACCGCTGAGCACCACACATTTTTTCATTGCTTAACCTCATATTCAAATAATGGCATTGTTTTCTTTTGATGAAGGCCGTCTGAAAATGTTTCAGACGGCCTTCATCATGCCATACTGCTTCAAATAGAATCCATTAATGTTCTGCAACCTCTTGGCCCAGAATCATCGAGCCGATACCCGAATCGGTAAAGATTTCCAATAACAACGCATTCGGCACTCTACCATCGATAATATGTGTTGCACGAACGCCGTTCACTGCTGCTTCCACTGCCGAGCTGATTTTCGGCAACATGCCGCCGTATAGCGTGCCGTCGTCCACCAACTCATCAATACGTTTCGGTGTTAGATTGGTCAACAGATTGCCTTCTTTATCCATCACCCCGGTAATATTGGTCATCATCAATAATTTTTCGGCATTCAACTCTTCAGCCAGTTTTCCCGCTACCACATCGGCATTAATATTGAACGCTTCACCGTTGTGCCCTACACCGATAGGCGCCACCACCGGAATACAGCCATAGCCGATAATGCCTTTAATCAGAGAGCAATCAATACTTTCCACCACCCCTACTTGGCCGATATCCACACCATCCCGTTCCGGCGTATTGATAAACAGTTTTTTGGCTTTGATAAAATGGCCGTCTTTGCCAGTTACCCCCACCGCTTTACCGCCGTGTAAGTTGAGCAGTGAGACAATTTCTTTATTGACATGGCCGCCCAACACCATCTCGACAATATCCATGGTTTCTTCGTCGGTTACGCGCATTCCCTGCACAAATGTACCCTCTTTGCCGACCTTATTGAGCATTTCATTAATCTGCGGCCCGCCGCCGTGTACAATCACCGGATTGATACCGACCAGCTTCAGCAATACCACATCTTTAGCAAATCCCTCTTTCAAGAAAGGATCGGTCATGGCATTACCGCCGTATTTAATCACGATGGTTTTACCCGAAAAACGGCGGATATAAGGCAATGCCTCGGATAAAATACCGGCTTTTTCAGCCGGTGAAATATGTTTATTGCCCATCTCATTTCCCTAGAATTATTCGCATGTTTCAGACGGCCTATGGTAAATCATAGGCATAGCAAATACAACCGGCTAAGCATCATTCAAACCATATATACAGCCTGATACGCAGCATTTCAGACGGCCTTATCTTTCATACCTGCAACCTACCGAAAATATATACGAAAAAATACTGTTTATTTACATATTCTTTACAGCTACATCGGGTTACACTTATACTGCCGACGCGATGGAATAATCGCGTATTAATCTACCGTAAAGCAACCGCTGCTTTACTTTGACCAACCCGACAGGACCGACAGTATGAATACTGACAACCAAAACCGCCCGGAAAACGTCGAGCTGCTTAGTGCACAAGCGCCGATTACCGATTTCCGCGGGCTGATTATCACAATCATTGCCGCCGTCGTATGTTTCGGCATCTACCACATACTGCCCTACGAACCCGATGCCAATAAAGGCATTGCCGTATTGCTGTTTGTAGCCATTATGTGGTTTACCGAAGCCGTTCATATTACCGTTACCGCTTTAATGGTGCCCATCTTAGCCGCCTTGCTCGGCTTTCCCGATATGAACATTAAGACGGCTATGAGCAGCTTTGCCGACCCGACCATCTATATTTTCTTCGGTGGCTTCGCATTGGCTACCGCATTGCATATGCAACGGCTTGACCGCAAAATTGCCGTATGGTTACTGAGCCTTTCCGGCGGCAATATGAAAGCAGCCGTATTGATGCTGTTTATCGTTACCGCATTCTTATCCATGTGGATCAGCAATACCGCCACCGCCGCCATGATGATGCCCTTGGCTTTGGGTATGATGGATCACTTAGACAGAGAAAAAGAACGCAAAACCTTTGTGTTTGTTTTGCTCGGTATCGCTTATTGCGCCAGCATAGGCGGTTTAGGTACTATTGTTGGTTCGCCGCCTAACGCCATCGCTGCCAAAGCTTTGGAGTTAGACTTTTTCGGCTGGATGAAAATGGGCATGCCGATGATGCTGCTGATTATGCCGCTGATGCTGTTGGCCTTATATGTTATTTTAAAACCGAATTTAAGCGAGCGCGTAGAAGTAAAAAGCGAGCATATCCCTTGGACATTACACCGTATTATCGCTATGCTGATTTTTATCGCGGCCGCTGTTTCATGGATATTCAGTTCAAAAATTAAAGCCGCATTCGATATTCCCAACCCCGATACTGTTATCGCCCTCACTGCCGCTGTTGCCGTAGTGGTTTTCGGTGTCGCCCGCTGGCGCGAAGTGGCGCGCAATACCGACTGGGGCGTATTGATGTTGTTCGGCGGCGGTATTGCCCTAAGCAATCTGCTTAAAGTTTCCGGCGCATCTTTGGCGCTCGGCCAGCAAATTGCCACCGCTTTCGTGTTAACCCACCCCTTAGTGGTCATCTTTGCCGTAGCTGCCTTTATTATCTTCCTCACCGAATTCACCAGTAATACCGCTTCTGCCGCGCTATTGGTGCCTATCTTTGCCAGTATTGCCACCCAAATGGGTTTGCCGAAAGAAGTTTTGGTATTCGTTATCGGTATCGGTGCTTCCTGTGCCTTTATGCTGCCGGTGGCCACTCCACCGAATGCCATTGTGTTCGGCACCGGCCTGATTATGCAGAAAGAGATGATGCGCGTAGGTGTATTATTAAATATTTTGTGTGTGATATTGGTTGCGTTGTGGGCTTATACTTTTTATATATAAAACATAACAATCATCCGAAATATTTTAATGATTAGTACTTGATAAAAAAGCCGTCTGAAATTCAGACGGCTTTTTTTGATTTCGTTAAAATTTATTTTTCATCACAAAACCGAAGATTGAATCCAACAATAGATACCGCCTTTCTTATCTATATCTATCATGATAGCAAAATTAAAAAGCCTCAAATGCAATATATTTCCTAGCACCTAAAGCTTTTTAATATTATAGATATGGCATATAAAATATAGGCTTATTATTGTATTTCTTTTTCTAGATTATCCGCAGTCATCTTCCAAATATCTTGTACACTCTCTTTTAACAAACTCAATACAGGATCAGTGTCTGACTCATTCAAATAAATAAAATGCAGCGGCAATGCTTGGCGGTATTCATCCAAAATCACAATGGGTTTTCCATCTGCCTGAGCCGATTGGGCTTTTTGTTCCGGCACCATGGCAATACCGGCTCCATCACAAACCAAATCAATAATGGTTTGCGGATAATCACAAATAATCTGATGTTTAGGTGAGATTTTATATTTACGCCAGAATTGCTGCATATGTTTGCGGCTACCCGATACACCCGACATTTCAATCCAAGCATATTGCGCCAAACTTTCAGGCAGTCCGGCACGAATCGCTTGTTCATCGTCGGCATGGCAAATTAACGAATAGTGAATATCACCGAGAAAAATACTCATTAAACTACGCTGCATCACCGGACCGAGAAAAAAACCGCCGTGTAGTTTTCTATCTAATACCCGTTGTTCGATTTCACCACTCATACCATACTGGATATGCAGCAAAATATCCGGATCCTGCTCGAGAATATGGGCAGTTAAACGGGTAATTTTATCGGGTGAAACCGGATGAATCAGGCCGATATCGGCATGGGTAACATAATGCTCCCCCAATGTTTTGGCAAAACACTCCAATTTATGATGATGTTGTAGCAATACTTCAGCTTCCGGCAGAAAAACCTCTCCTGCAGAAGTCAATACCATACCGCTGGTCGTACGTTTAAATAAAGTAATATCCAAGCGCTTTTCCAAGGCCTTGATTTGTGCCGATACAGCCGGTTGGGACAAATGTAAACGTTCCGCCGCTTGAGTAAGGTTGCCTATATAAGCAACTTCGGTAAATGTTTTTAGTTGTGTGTAATCCATTGCTCTATTTTTCCCTAAGCGGTTTTTTATTACTGTATAAACAATTTGTGCGAGTTATCGCTAAAGGCCTAAAATTGCCTACAGCCATAATCTTTCTCTTTCAATTTTTAACATATTTACAGCTTTTTAGAAAGCTTATTTTAAAAAAATATTTGTTTTAAAATCAATAATTTTATATATAACCATCAAAAAAATGGATGGCATCCATAAAAAAATAAAATTAGCCATTGAAACTTTTTTTAATTTAAATCATCTTCGCTTAGACCTCAAAGGTTTTGTAAAGGAGAAGAAAAAAATGGATAAGCAAACAGCACAAAAAGTGCTCCAACATCCAAAATTCAAGCAAATGGCCAAATTGAAAGCCATGATTGGCTGGGGATTTTCCGCCGTTATTTTCATAATGTACGTTACTTACATCTGGCTGATCGGAACCCAACCCGAGCTATTCGGTGAACCGGTATCCGATGGCAGTGTCACCACATGGGGTATATACGCCGGTATATTTGTGATCGTACTTTCATTCATTACCACCGGGATTTATGTCAGCATTGCCAACGGCAAGCTTGAATCAATGACCCGTGATGTTGTACATGAAGTTCAGGGAGAATAAGCATGAATCAAAAATTATTTATCACCGCTTTAACCCTCCTTGCTTCCGGCAGTGTTTGGGCCGATGCTTTTACCGGCGAAGTGGAAAAACAACCGTTAAACGTTGCCGCGATTATTATGTTTGTGATTTTCGTCAGCGGTACGCTGTTCATTACCAAATGGGCGGCCAAACAAAACAAATCAACCAAAGACTTCTATACCGCCGGTGGCGGTATTTCCGGTTTCCAAAACGGATTGGCGATTGCTGGTGATTATATGTCTGCCGCATCGTTTCTAGGTATTTCCGCTATGGTGTACACCACCGGCTACGACGGACTGATCTACTCTACCGGTTTCTTGGTGGGTTGGCCGATTGTATTGTTCCTGATTGCGGAACGTCTGCGTAACCTCGGTAAATTTACCTTTTCCGATGTGGTTGCCTACCGCTTAAAACAAGGCCCTGTACGCGTATTTGCCGCCAGCGGCTCACTCTTGGTTGTCTTGCTGTATTTGATTGCCCAAGTTGTCGGTGCGGGTAAACTGATTCAATTGCTGTTCGGTATGAACTACACTTCCGCAGTAATTATTGTCGGCGTATTGATGGTGGCTTATGTGTTGTTCGGCGGTATGCTGGCTACTACATGGGTTCAAATTATTAAAGCGGTTCTACTGCTTTCCGGTGCTACTTTTATGGCATTCATGATTATCAAAGCCAGCGGTTTCAGCTTTGAAAACATGTTCCAAACCGCTACGGAAATCCACGACAACGGAACGGCCATTATGGCGCCCGGGGGATTGGTCTCCAACCCTGTTGACGCACTGTCTCTAGGCTTGGCATTGATGTTCGGTACCGCAGGTTTACCACATATTCTGATGCGCTTCTTCACCGTACCCGATGCCAAAGAAGCACGCAAATCGGTTTTCGTAGCCACCGGCTTCATCGGTTATTTCTACCTGTTAACTTTTATTATTGGTTTCGGTGCGATTATTTTTGTTACCAAAGACAATCCGCAATTTTTCACCACCATGGTTAGAGACGGCAAATCCGTTGTCGAAATGATCGGCGGCAGCAATATGGCGGCTATTCACTTATCCGGTGCATTGGGTGGTAACTTGTTCTTAGGCTTTATTTCAGCCGTTGCCTTTGCTACTATTTTGGCGGTGGTTGCCGGCCTGACCCTTTCCGGCGCATCAGCAGTAAGCCACGACTTATACTCTTCCGTTATCCGTCAGGGTAAAGCCACTCAAGAAGAAGAAATGCGCGTATCCCGCATGGCTACTGTAGCATTGGGTATTCTTGCCATCATTTTGGGTATTGCCTTTGAAAGACAAAACGTAGCATTTATGGTGGGCTTGGCATTTGCACTTGCCGCTTCTGCCAACTTCCCAATCCTTGCTCTGTCAATGTTCTGGAAAGGCCTGACCACACGCGGTGCGGTTCTCGGCGGTTTCTTAGGTTTGATCGTAGCCGCCGTACTGATTGTGCTTGGCCCGACCGTTTGGGTATCTGTATTGCATCATGAAGAAGCCATCTTCCCGTATAGAAATCCTGCGCTGTTCTCTATTCCATTGGCCTTTATCGCAGCATGGTTCTTCTCGATTACCGACAAATCTGAGCAAGCCGAACTGGATAAAGCAGGTTTTGAAGCACAATATGTACGTTCTATGACCGGTATCGGTGCATCCGATGCCAGCGATCACTAAACGTTAATATTTGAATCAATAGGCCGTCTGAAAACCATTTTCAGACGGCCTTAATTTTGGGTACAATGCCGGATAAATCCTGCCCCTGAAACAAGGAATTTTTATGTATTTTGTAGACCGCACTGCCGTTGTACTCAAACCAACCGCTAAATTTTTAGCCTGGCTGAAAAGCACCGATGACGACATGCCCGATTTAACACTCGAACAGTTGCGTACCAACTGTTCGGTTTTTCTGGTTCCTCAATTTGACGAGCCGGAAGCCGTTGTTACCTATTTCGACGACCGCTACCGTGAAATTTTCGAAGCCGAAATCGCCGGTTGGGACATCCCCAAAAAACAATGGCCGCAAGACATGAGCTTGAAAGCATTTTGGGAATATTTTGAAATCGAAATCCACGATATGGTATTGGATATGGAAGAAGCCGATATGGTTATCAGCCCCGTATTCGATAATATGATGTAACCCATGCAGGCTTTTCAGACGGCCCTTAAACCATCGCGTATTGCCCTTGTCATCACGGCCGTATTGCATCTATGGGCATTGTTAACCTGTATTTTTGCGTTTTACGGTTGGATGCGGATTATCGGATTGGTTTTATTATCGGCCAGTCTGATATGGGCATGGCGGAAACAAACCCTGAAACAACCTGAAGCCATACACCAAATTGCTGTTAGCAGACTCGGACAGGCTGCCGTATTTATCGGCGAAGAACAAATTGCTTTTGATGCTGTTCTTTGCGATAGCAGTCTGATTTCCCGTTATGCCTTATTTTTAAAATGGCATTTAGGTGACCGTATACTTTGGCAATTTATCCTGCCCGACATGACCGATAAAGAAAGCTACCGCCGCCTGCTTGTGTGGGCACGTTGGGGACAACCTTTATCCACTAGGCCGTCTGAATAAAATACTATCAATCAGCATACTTTAAAAAACCACAACCGCCCCTATCTGCCCACTGCTTCCGACAGACACCATCATTATGAAAACACTTAACGACTGGCTTTCACATCTTGAAACCGCACACAGCAACGGCTTAATCGATATGGGTTTATCCCGTGTCGGCGAAGTTAAAAACAAAATGAACCTTCAGCCGCAATGCCCCGTAATTGCCGTGGCCGGTACCAACGGCAAAGGTTCTGTTTGTGCGTTTCTATCGCAAATTTACCATCAGGCCGGTTTTAAAGTCGGCACGTTAACCAGCCCGCATTTATTAAAATTCAACGAACGTATCGCCATCAATACCGAACCTGTTTCCGACGAAGCCATCACGGCCTCATTCGAACGAATCGAAGCGGCACGCGGCGATATTTCGCTGACTTACTTTGAATTCAACACCCTTGCCGCTGTTGATATTTTTATGCACGAACAGGTCGACCTGATGATTCTCGAAGTCGGCTTGGGCGGCCGTTTGGATGCCGTGAATATTTTTGATGCCGATTGTGCCATCGTTACCAGTATTGATTTGGATCACCAATCCTTTTTGGGCAATACCATAGAAGAAGTTGCCTACGAAAAAGCCGGTATTTTCCGTGCAGGCAAACCGGCTATCTGCGGTCAAAATCCACCGCCCGAATCATTGCGCCGCCATGCCGAAGAAGTAGGCGCTGTTTTACTGGTTAGCAAACACGATTTCAGCTTCACCCGATTAGAGCAACAACAATGGTCGTTCCGCTTTCATCCGCAAACATCCGGCTCATTATTTTCAGACGGCCTCACACGCAACCGCAACGCCCTACCGATTCCCGCCCTGCGCGGTGCCTATCAACTCGGCAATGCCGCTTGTGCATTAGCCGCTATCGAATGCATGAACGATAAGCTACCTATTGATATCGGTTCTATCAAGCGCGGGCTTCTACTCACCAGCAACCCCGGCCGTTTTCAAGTATTGCCCGGACGACCGCTGGTCATTCTTGATGTCGGCCATAATCCTCACGCAGCCAAAGCGTTAAAACAAGGCTTAACCACCCTACCTTTCGCCAACAAACGCACGGCCGTTTTCAGCATGTTGGCCGACAAAGATATAGATAGCGTATTGGATATTGTTAAGGGTCAATTCGACCAATGGTATATTGCCCCCCTGCATCTGCCGCGCGGCATGACTAACAACGAACTGGAACAAAAATTATCGGCACACGGTATCGAAAATGTAACGACTTTTGATAATATTCAAAATGCTTATCAAGCCGCTTTGGCGGCATCCTCGGAAAATGATAGAATCACCGTTTTCGGTTCATTCCACACCGTTGCCGAAGTAATGGCAACGTTGCAATAAGGCTTTCAATTTAATATGGCAAACCACCGCAACCGCTTCCAAAGTTTAAGCGAATACGAACAATTAAAACGTAAAAACCGCCGCAGGCTGGTCGGCGCTTCCGTTTTGGTGATATGTGCAGGCTTTCTACTGGCCAAAGTATTGAACCAAAGCAGCGACAATACCGCCGCAGAGACCATCAGTATCCGTAAAGCCGACGGTTCCGTTCAGACGGCCTCATCACCCGAAACGCAACACATTACCATTACCAACCATGCCGCATCGGCCGACGATGCATCCGATTTATCCCCCGCCGCCGTTTTAGAACCCGCACCGGAAGACACCCAAACCATCGAATTGGACAATCCGCTCCTCCATCCTGCTCCGGCACCGGAATCATCCAAACCCGAAACCGTATCCGCTTTAGAAACCCAGCCCGTATCGCCCGATACTACCGCTTCCCATAATCAAGACAGCACTACGGAAGCAATAAAACCCATCCCGAATGCAGCTTCCGCCACACCGGAAACAAAGCCAACCGAAACAAAAACAGCGGTCAAAAAAGCAGATACGCCCCAACCTGAAGAAACTGCTCCGCCGCCGGTTGTCGTCATTAACAATAAAGTCGAACCCGAATCCGAAGCCGAACGGAAAGCTGCCGCACAAAAAGCACAACGGGAAAAGGCAGAAAACGAACGTTTGAAACAACAGGCCATACAACGCCAACAAGCCGAAAAGCAAAAAGCCGAAGCTGAAAAAGAACGGCAAGCAACAGAAGCGAAAAAACAAGCTGAACAACGTCAGGCCGAACAAAAAGCGCAGCGCTTAAAAGCCCAAAAACAAGCACAAGAAAAAGCAGCTGCACAAAAACGCGCAGCAGAAGCCGCACGGAAAAAACAAGAAGCCGCCAACCGTAAGGCAGCCGAAGATGCTTTAAACAACAAATCGGCCGACATTGCCGATAAAGTCGATCCTCAAGCCATTTTGGAAGCAAAAGCTTCCGCCAAGGCCAGCATTCAGCTCGGCGCATTCAGCAGCCGTCAACAGGCTCGGCAAATGCAACAAAAACTCGCCGATAAAGGTATCAGCTCTTATATCACCGAAGCCGATACCGGCAAAGGCAAAACCTTTCGTGTCCGTACCGGCAGCTATCCGACCAGAGAAGCGGCAGGTAAAGCTTTGGATTCCATCCATAAAAAAGGCTTTGACGGCATTATTATCGGACAATCCTAATGGCCATGTTTGATATTTTGGCTTTCGGCCTCATTTTAATATCCGTCATCATTTCCATGATGCGCGGAATGATTGCCGAAATCACCTCGTTATTGATTTGGATTGTGGCATTTATTGTTGCCAAACTTTATGCCGTGCCCTTTGCTGAAATGGCCTTTTCAACCGTCGAACCGCAGGCATTCGGTGTCGCCATCGCCTTTATCGTTCTCTTTATTGCATCATGGCTGGTACAACATTTATTACGCTCGCTACTCACTTCGGCTGTTAAAGCTGTCGGACTGGGCGGCATTAACCGTTTGCTCGGCGGTATTGTCGGCGCACTAAAAGGCATTATATTGGTTACCTTGGTCGTTATCGTTTGCTTATTTACCGACCTTCCCCAAAGCGAAGGTTGGCAGCAATCTTTCAGCGCAGTTTATTTTGAAGCACTGGCCAGAGTGGCCGTTCCCTATTTATCGTCTGTACTCACGGACCAAATACACTATCCAACCCCTTAAATCCCGGAGAATAAATAATGTGTGGCGTATTAGGTATGGTAGCCTCCCAACCCGTTAATCAAAGCCTTTACGACGGCCTGCAAATGCTGCAACACCGCGGCCAAGATGCGGCCGGTATCGTAACCGTAGAAGGCAGCGTGTTCCACATGCACAAAGGCAAAGGCATGGTGCGCGATGTTTTCCGCACCCGTAATATGCGCAACCTACCCGGACACGCAGGTATTGCCCATGTCCGCTACCCGACCGCAGGTGATGCTGCCAGCACGGCAGAAGCCCAGCCCTTTTATGTCAGCTCGCCTTTCGGGATCGTTTTAGCCCACAACGGCAACCTGACCAACACCACCGAACTATACGAAAACGTATGCAATAAACACCTACGCCATATCAATACCCGTTCCGATTCGGAAATATTGCTGAATGTCTTGGCACATGAATTACGCCGCGAAGTAACCGACAACGATTCGTTCCTACTGACTATAGACAATATTTTCAATGCCGTTTCCCAACTGCACAAACGGGTACGCGGCGCCTACGGCGTTGTGGCCATGATTGCCGGATACGGCCTGTTGGCATTCCGTGATCCGTTCGGTATCCGCCCATTGGTTTTAGGTTCGCAAACTGATGAAAACGGCCATAAATCCTATGCCGTTGCTTCGGAATCGGTTGCATTCAACGGCATTGCCTATGATATTGAGCGTGATATTGCACCGGGTGAAGCGGTATTCATCGGTCTAGACGGCCAATTTTTCTCACGCAAATGCGGCGGCAACGACCAACCCAGCCCCTGTCTGTTCGAATATGTGTATTTTGCCCGTCCGGACTCCGTTATCGACAACGTATCCGTGTATCAGTCGCGCCTCAATATGGGCATTACTTTGGCGGAAAAAGTGAAACGCGAACTGCCGATTGACGATATCGATGTGGTGATGCCGATTCCCGACACCAGCCGCCCCAGCGCCATGGAACTGGCGCACCATCTGGGCAAGCCCTACCGCGAAGGCTTAATCAAAAACCGTTATATCGGCCGCACCTTTATTATGCCCGGTCAGGCCACGCGTAAAAAATCGGTACGTCAGAAACTCAGCCCGATGGAAACCGAATTTAAGGGTAAAAGTGTGCTATTGGTTGATGATTCCATCGTACGCGGCACAACCAGCCGTGAAATTGTCGAGATGGTACGCGCATCAGGTGCACGCAAAGTTTATTTTGCCTCTGCCGCCCCGGAAGTACGCTTCCCCAATGTTTATGGTATCGACATGCCGACCCGTGAAGAATTAATCGCCAATAACCGCACCACCGAAGAAATTGCTCAAGAGATCGGTGCCGATGGCTGCGTATTCCAAGAATTATCAGAGTTGGAACAAGTCATTAAAGATCTGAATCCGAATATCACTGCTTTTGATACTTCCTGCTTCAGCGGCATTTATCTCACCGGTGATATTGATGAAGCCTACCTGCAAAAATTATCTGACGATAAAGCCTCTTTGCATAAAGTCACTACCGGACAAATCCATACCTCTATCGGTATTGACAATAATTCAGAAGAAGATGACTAAATACGGATTAATCTGAAACAATAAAACCGGATAATGTCCTATTATCCGGTTTTATTATGTGAAGGCCGTCTGAAAAGGCAATGCGGCTTTTATCCGTTATCATTATCCAACCAAATAATACTGGCCATACGTCCCGTTGTTTTATCACGGCGATATGAAAAAAAGGTATCACGCCCCAATACGGTGCAGTCCTCACCGCCATAAATCATGGTCACACCTTCGCGCTGTAAACTCATTCTCGCCAAAGCATAAATATCGGCCAGATATTTACCACCGCCTATCGGTTCAAACGCATTTGCCATCGAGGGGTTTTGTGCATAAAAAACATCATATACATCCTGCCCCACTTCAAAAGCTTCCGGGCCAATCGCCGGGCCGAAATAAACCATAATGTCTTCCAGCGGCACTGCCATTGCGGTAATGGTGTTTTTCAACACTCCGCCTGCCAAACCGCGCCAACCGGCATGGGCGGCCGCCACCACACTACCGGTACGATCACAAAATAACACCGGCAAGCAATCTGCCGTTAAAACGGCACATGCTGCAGCTGCGGTACTGTCTACGGATGCATCGGCATCAGGCACGCTTCCGATATGAGATGCCGCCTCAACCACAACCGTACCGTGTACTTGATTGAGATAAACAACGGGTACATGGATTTGTTGTTGAATCAGCATACGGTTTTGCCGCACATGTTCGGGGTTATCCCCTACATGGGCACCGAGATTCAAACTTTTGTAACCGCCTTCACTCACGCCTCCCAGACGGGTCGTAATTAATGTTTTTACATTCGGCGGCGCCGGCCATTCGGCATGGAAGAATGATGTCTGCCGGTTTTTAATACCGGCTGCAACATTCAAATCAAACAAATGATCCATCTCTATTTCTTCCTTTCCGCTTTCAGACGGCCTTTTACATCAGGTATGGCTATTCATTCATCCAAACCAAATTCTAGAAACCCATACTTAAAATGAGGCAATATGATTTCATTATTGCGCCTTACCGCAACAGGTTTTGTATTTTTTACCGCTGCCGCACGGACAAGGATCATTGCGCCCGACTTTTTCTTCCGTTCTGCGTATAGTAGCCGGTTTGTTTTTAATGCTGTGCCAATAGTAATAAATATCTAACAATACATGCGGTAGTTCCGACTCCAACTCGGTCAGCTCTTTATCGGTCAGATGTAGCAGTATTTCACCGTTTTCTTCTTCATCATAAATACCGCCCAATGCCATAATCGGGTAAAACAAATCTTCAAACTCTTCATCGTTCACCGCTTCAAACCAATCGGTCGGCACTACATCCAAAGCATAAAGATAGGCATTGCACCATGTATGGAAATCGGAATGGCCCGCTTCATCTTCATAAAGCCATAAATCGGGTAACATGCGTTCGGCAAATTTTTCCCGCATATCCATCACCAAAGCCAGCACCAACGATTCGATTTCTTTTTGTTCGGTCGGTTTAAATAGCTCTTCATCCCCCATCACTTCCGGCAACCATTCCCCGGTTTTTAATTCGTCGGGGCCGGTTAGCAAAGCCATCATGTAAGCTTGTACTTCATCGCAACGCATGGCGGCAGTGGTTTCAGCCTTATGATCCAGCAATGCGGATAACCGACTGCGGGAAGATTCGTCAAACATGGATATTCCTTTTCAACAAAGCCTGCAAAATAATGATTTTACAGCTTGTCATAATATGTCGATCTAATTTTTACTATTTATTATCCGATTTCGATGCGGCAGCCCATTGCTGCTTGGCCTTTAAATTCACCGCATTGCCCTGGTTAACCACCCATTTGTCTTCTACCCGCCATTTACCATCGGTATCTTCTACCCGTACATACCAATGCTGGGTCGGCGGCAGGGTTTTAAAAACCGCCCTATATTCGGTTTTATCACCCGAATTCGGCATCTCCGAATCCGCTATCAATTTAACGGTTTGATCGTATGACTGTTTAGCCGGATGCATAAAAACCAGATTTAAGCTTTCATCACGATTAAAATCGCCGCTCACAAAAACTTTAGCCGCATTTTTATCCGGATTGATGAGAACTTGCGCGTCAATATCTCTTTTCGCTGCTTCTTCATCGCGATGCAGTTCAATATTGATATGCTTGCCATCTTCATAATAATCATCACTCACCAAGTCCGCAGAATTGGTTTGGGCAAGGTAATAGGTGAAAATAGCGGCCACCACCACAATCGCGGGGCCTGCCATCAGAAACCAAGGCCAAGGTTCTTTATACCAAACTTTGGATTGTTCAGAACGGTTCAATTTTATTCTCCGATAAATGATGCTTTTTCAACGATTGTATTGATTTCATCGCTGTCGGTTTCACGATAAGTAAAGTGAAACTCGATCGGATGACTGCCTTTATCGGCGTATTCGGGAATCGTCGATACTTGAACCGGAATAGTCATAGTATCTCTAGGCGGTACTTTCAGGCCGTCTGAAGGCAGGCCGGTCAACATAATTTCATCGAAACCGGTCACTTCGGCCGTTAATATCTGTTCCCGTTCGCTATCATTGATAATGCGCAAATTATAGGCATTTTCCAACCAGCCGCGGTTATTTTCACGCAACATCACACCACGGTCTTTAATAATATCGACTTCCAATGTCTGCCGGAGTGCAATACTGGTAATCATGGCAATTACCGCCACCAGCAATACCGCACCATAACCCAACACCCGCGGACGCAATAAGCGTTTTTTAATATCCGCATCGGTATATTCGTGCTCCAATACGCTTTCCGTAGTATAACGGATAAGGCCGCGCGGATAGCTCATCTTATCCATGATTTCATCACAGGCATCAATACAAGCGGCACAACCGATACATTGATATTGCAAACCGTCGCGGATATCGATACCGACCGGGCAAACCTGTACACACATCGTACAATTGATACAATCGCCTAGCGGTAAATCATCTTTCTTGGCATTTTTCTTACGCGCACCACGCGGTTCGCCGCGCTCTTCATCATAAGAAATAATCAAAGTATCCTTATCAAACATAGCACTTTGGAAACGTGCATAAGGACACATATATTTACATACCTGTTCACGCATTTGATGGGCAAACAGCCAAGTCATAAAACCATAAAACGCCGCTGCAAACAATGAACCGCCACCAACTTGAAAGGTAAACAATGCCGGCACAAACTCACGAATCGGCGTAAACCAACCGGCGAAAGTAATCCCTGTCCATGCACAGACAGCAAAAATAATCAGATATTTAGTGAGCTTAATACGGATTTTACGGAAATTCCAAGGCTCTTTATCCAGTTTCAAGCGCTTGTTACGGTCGCCTTCTACAAAATGGTCGATCCATAACATAATTTCGGTATAAATTGTTTGCGGACACGAATAACCGCACCACAAACGCCCTGCTATGGTAGTCCACCAAAACAAACCGAACGCCGAAATAATCAGCAGCATGGTTAAATAAATCAAATCGCCCGCACCAAGCGACAAGCCGAAAATATAAAAATGCCGCTCGGGAATATCAAACAAAACCGCCTGCCGACCGCTCCAGTTAAACCAAGGAATCACATAAAAAACAAACTGTGTGGCCAAAATAGCCAATATTCTAAGATTAGCAAAACGGCCTTTTGCTCTCTTCGGATGAATCCGCTTGGCACTTTGGTAGAGGTGGATAACCTGCTCTTTAGGCTGCTTGGGTGTTTTGTCTGTCTTATCGTTAGACATCACAGTGTTCCTTACTTAATTTTTTATATTATTTTTAATAGTAGATAATTATAACAGCTTCACGGTTTTCAGACGGCCTTATCACACTTCAAGATAAGGCCGTCTGAAATATTTACCATACCATCCATTTTATTCGTTCCGCTTTAATTCAGATTCGATTTCATCAAGAAAACCAAATCTAAATATATTTCCGCAACACTTGCCAATTACTTTAAAATCCATTAAATTAATTTGCATTAGTACAAAATGGATTTTGTATTGTGGAATTAAAACCCAAAGGCCGCACGGCTGTCAATATCGCCCAATCTATCAGCGGCCTGATACGTGAAGAAGTGTGGTCTGCAGGCCACCGCCTGCCGACCGTGCGTCAATTAGCATCGGAACTCGGCGTGAATCCGAATACGGTATCAGCCGCATATAAACAATTAAGAGATGCCGGTATTATCAGCACCGATGGCAGACGGGGTAGCTTCGTTCCCGAAAAAACCGAAATTCTACATACCGAAAGTGTGGTGCCGAACGGCCTAATCGATTTGGCCTCAGGTAATATAGACAAACGGCTTCTGCCCGAACTGCCTCCTGATTTGCTAAATGGATACCATCTTGCCACCGATGTCGGCAATCATGGCGACAATCCCGAACTAATGGCTTTTATCCGAAACTGGCTGACAGATAATGTCGGCATTCGCGATAAAGAGCTTATGCTGCTTTCCGGCAGTTTGGATATTATCGAGCGGGCACTCAACCAACGCTGCATACCCGGCGACCGTGTATTGGTAGAAACCCCGTGTTGGCTGCCGCTCTTAGCTTTATTGGAAAACCTACGTTTGAAAGCAGTACCCGTAGAAATGGATGAAGACGGCGCCATTATTGCAAGCCAAATAGATTTCAGTCGTATTGCCGCCGCCGTACTCACCGCACGCGCGCATAGCCCAACCGGTATTTGCTACAGCAAAACCCGTTGGCAGGCATGGCAGAAAGCTCTCGCGCGCCACAACACACTATTGATTGTCGATGACCACTGGGGGCCGCTCAGCCGCCACCCGTTTCATGGCATGGACGGTTTCCAAAACGAATGGATTTACAGCACATCCACCAGTAAATTTCTCGGTACAGATGCCCGTATTGCCATTGCCACAGGAAACGGCAACACTTTGAAAGCCATGAAAAAGCGCTTCTCACTCGGCCCTCGTTGGATAAGCAAACTATTGCAACATATTACCCTAAAACTATGGCAGCAACTCGGTTCAGACGGCCTCAATGCCATATCGGAAAGCTATCAAACCCGACGCGAACACCTGATCAACTGCCTGCTACAACACGGTATCGATATTCCCGGCAAACACGGCGAAGGCCAGCATATCTGGCTGCCTGTTCGCAACGAATCACAAGCCGTTCAGTTTTTAGCCGCCCGCGGTTGGGCCGTACAAAGCGGTGCTTCTTTCAACCTTACCAAACAACCGGCTGTACGGATTACCATCGGCAATCTCGATTTTGAAGATTGCGCCGTCTTGGCAGACGATATTGCCTACACATTAAATGCAGCCGGCAAAGCCTTTTATTAAAACCCTGTCGAATTTGGCGTAATAAGCAAAAAAAACCATATCGAAACCGAAGAATTAAATCATATCAAGCCGCTTATTTTTTGATAAAATAGCCGCTTTAACGAATGGAATATTGGAATCGGAGCCTATATACCCTGTTCCATTTATTCCCAACCCCGACAGTTCGGCTGTTCGACAGGCCGTCTGAAAACTTAAGGAGTCTACATGTCAAACAAATTGATTTTAGTATTGAACTGCGGCAGCTCGTCTTTAAAAGGCGCCGTTTTAGATAACGACAGCGGCGATGTCTTGCTGAGCTGCCTGGCAGAAAAACTGAGTCTTTCAGACGCCTACATCACATTCAAAATCAACGGTGAAAAACATAAAGTCGAACTAGCCGAAAACCCCAACCATACCGGTGCCGTAGCCGCTTTGATGGAAGAATTGAAAAAACACGGTTTAGACAGCCGTATCGGTGCAGTCGGACACCGCGTCGTCAGCGGCGGCGAATTGTATAGCGATTCTATCGTAATTACCGAAGAAGTCATTGCCGGTATTGAAAAATGTATTCCTTTGGCTCCGTTGCACAACCCGGCCAACCTGCTCGGTATCCGTGCCGCACAAGATATTTTCAAAGGCCTGCCTAATGTAGCCGTATTCGATACCGCATTCCACCAAAGCCTACCCGAACATGCCTACACCTACGCTGTGCCACATGAGCTTTACCGCAAATACGGCCTACGCCGCTATGGTTTCCACGGCACCAGCTACCGTTATGTAGCCGATGAAGCCGCCCGCTTCTTAGGCAAAAACAAAGACCAATTGCGCATGGTGATTGGCCACTTGGGTAACGGGGCTTCTATCGCCGCCATCGCCAACGGCAAATGCCAAGACACCAGCATGGGTTTAACCCCGCTTGAAGGTTTGGTAATGGGTACCCGCAGCGGCGACGTAGACCCCAGCGTATTCTCATTCTTGGCCGAAAATGCCGGTATGGATATCAAACAAGTAACCGACATGCTAAACAAAAAATCAGGCCTATTAGGGATTTCCGAATTATCCAGCGACTGCCGCGTTATCGAAGAAGAAGCAGGCAAAGGCCACGAAGGTGCCAAACTGGCGCTGGAAGTATTTGCTTACCGCTTGGCCAAATATGTCGGTTCCATGGCTGTTGCAGCCGGCGGCTTGGATGTTTTGGTATTCACCGGCGGCATTGGTGAAAACTCAAATGCCATCCGCAGCAAAGTATTGGGTTACCTGAATTTCTTAGGCTTGAAAGAAGACGCAAAAGCCAATGAAGATGCCCGTTTCGGCAATTCAGGCGTGATTACTACTGCAGACAGCACTGCTCAAGCGGTTGTGATTCCGACCAACGAAGAATTGATGATTGCACACGACACTGCCAAACTGAGCGGTCTGTAATCATCTGTTAAAAAAAACAGTACCCATACAAAGGCAGCCCTGAGGCTGCCTTTTTTACTACGATAAGTATAATCGGCGGCCCATCACCCGCCGCCATTTTCCTCCGACACAATTTTTCTTCGCCGCTCACTCACCCAATTTATAAAACTTAAAACTTAAATACATTTAATCTATATACCACAAATACTTATCTATCAGGCAGATGACAGCCCCCCTTTATGCGCGGTAACATCTCCGCTTTCATTGATTGACGCTCCGGTTTTTGCTTTTATGACTAAACCCAACATACTTGCCTCTGTCGACTTAGGTTCTAACAGTTTCCGCCTGCAAATTTGCGAAGTCCACTCAAACAGCCAGCTTAAAGTTATTGATTCATTTAAAGAAATGGTTCGTCTTGCCGGCGGCTTGGATGAGCAGAAAAATCTTGACGAGGCTTCCCAAACGCGGGCATTGGAATGTTTGGCCAGATTCGGCGAACGTTTAAAAGGTTTTCCACCGGAGCAAGTACGGGTGGTGGCCACCAATACTTTCCGTGTTGCAAAGAATATTACCGATTTTATGCCCCGTGCCGAAGCTGCTTTAGGGTTTCCCATCGAAATTATTGCCGGCCGTGAAGAAGCCCGTTTGATTTATACCGGCGTCGTGCATACCCTACCGCCCAAAGGCGACAAAATGCTGGTTATCGATATTGGCGGCGGTTCGACCGAATTTGTTATCGGGTCGGAACTACAGCCTGCGCTCACCGAAAGCCTGCCTTTAGGTTGCGTTACCTACAGCATGCGTTTTTTTCCGAATAAAATCGGCCAAAAAGATTTTCAAGCGGCTATTACGGCGGCACGCAATGAAATCCAACGTATCGGTAAGATGATGAAGCGCAGCGGTTGGGATATTGCCATCGGCACTTCCGGCTCGGCCAAATCCATCCGCGACGTTCTCGCTGCCGAAAATCCGCAAACGCACGATATTACCTATGAGGGCATGAAAAAGATTGCCGATAAAATCATTCAGGCCGGCAGCGTGAAAAAAGCACGCTTTTCCGGCATGAAATCCGACCGTATCGAAGTATTCGCCGGCGGATTATCCGTTATGATGGCGGCCTTTGAAGAGCTCGGTATTGAAAAAATGACGGTCACCGATGCCGCCCTGCGCGACGGTGTATTCTATGATTTAATCGGCCGCCAGATCAATGAAGATATGCGCGACCAAACCACCGCAGAATTCCAACAGCGCTATCATGCCAGCCCGAATCAGGGTAAACGTGTGGCGGCTGCGGCGCAAAAATTTATGGAAAGCATCTGCCATGCCCTGAATGCGCCGGTGCAGGAATTGGCTTATTGGCAGCAATACATCAATTGGGCGGGCATGTTGCACGAAATCGGCATTGATATCGCCCACACCGGCTATCACAAACATTCCGCCTATATTCTCGAAAATGCCGATATGCCTGGCTTCTCGCGCAAAGAACAACGCATTTTATCCCTATTGGTACTCGGCCATCGCGGCGATATCCGCAAAATGGTAGATTTGGTTGATAATCAAATGATGTGGTTTGCGATTTTATCGTTACGCCTCGCAACCTTATTCTGTCGTGCCCGTATGCCGTTGGAACTACCGCCCTATACCCAATTGCGTAGCGACAACGGTAACGGCTTTATTCTGCGTATCAGCCAAAATTGGCTCAACGAACACCCACTGATTAACGGCGCACTCGGCTACGAAAGCGAGCAATGGCAAAAAGTCGATATCCCATTTAGCGTACAGCCGCAATAAACCTATATTGGTTTTAAGCGCTTATACATAAGCATACCGACAATTAAAAAACATACTTGATTTATAACCCAATATTAGGCCGTCCGAACACTTTCAGACGGCCTTAAATCTTGCTATCCTTAATATATATGTGTTCATATATCTTTCCTCACTACAAGCTAGGAGTTGGTTATGGATTTACACAATATCCGCAAAGATTACAGCAAACAGGAATTATCCGAAGCCCAATGCGATGCAAACCCCATCGTTCAATTTGAACGTTGGCTGAATGAAGCCATCCACTCCGAGGTCAACGAACCGACTGCCATGAATGTGGCTACCGTTAATTCAGACGGCCGGCCGGAAAGCCGCCAATTATTACTAAAAGAAGTTACCAAGCAGGGGTTTGTTTTTTTCACCAATTACAAAAGCCGCAAAGGACGTGCACTGGCCGCCGTACCTTTTGCCGCGCTCACATTCTTTTGGCCGGAGTTGGAACGACAGGTTCGCATAGAAGGCAGGGTTGAAAAACTGGATGAAGCCGCTTCCGACGAATATTTCGACAGCCGCCCCTACACCAGCCGCATCGGGGCATGGGCAAGCGAACAAAGCGAAGTGATTGCCAGTAAATCGGTATTGGTTACCCGCGCCGCAGCAATCGGCGTGAAACATCCGCTCCACGTTCCCCGCCCGCCGCATTGGGGCGGCTATGTGCTGATACCCGACAGAATAGAGTTTTGGCAGGGCAGACCCAGCCGCCTGCACGACCGTATCCAATACCGTTTAGACGGTAATCAATGGATTAAAGAACGGCTCTCTCCTTAAATTTTATTTAGAAATAAACCATTTTCTTGACTACACAGTAAAAAGGCCGTCTGAAAATATTTTCAGACGGCCTTTTTATAACTTTCCGACTTTAAAGCGATTATTTGGCTTCTTTATCGGCTTTTACCAAAATATCATATAGTTGATCTTTCAGATGTAATTTTTGTTTTTTCAATTCTTCAATTTCTTCCAAGCCTTCGGTAACAGGGCTGTTGGTTAAACCGGTGATTTTGTCATCCAACTGATTGTGTTCTTCAAACAAACGGGCAAAGTGTGTATCTTCTTGTTTTAATTTAGAAATCAAATCACGGTATTCTGGGAACATTTCGTTTTCCTCTTACAATACAAATTAAAAATTAAGCAATCTTGTGCTTACCTGAGTCGGGCTTATTCTATAACAAAGTGGGCACATTTATCCAGTTTTTTCAGCTTTTGTGCCGCGCGTGTCTCATCCGTATCTTACCGAAACTATTGATAAACTATGCCGTTGTGTTTAAGCCATCCGTCGGCATGCCGGCCTTGCGGATCGTGATGCGTCCAATGGATTACACCACCCTGCTTCGACCATTCGTATTCACCGTAAAACGAAACGGTATCGCCTTTTTTCAGCCCTTTAATCTTGGGTGCCAAATCGATATTGTGTGCCACCAATAAAGTTTGACCGCTACCCAGCTTTAAAATAAAACGCTGGTGCTTCGAGCCTTTATTATCATCGGGCAACGTTTTGGTCACTTGGCCACTGCCTTCGATTTGAATATCGCTTTGTTGACGTTCAAACGCCGTCTGAAGAATATCATCTACCGAGAAGCTTGGTGTTGAACTCTGTTGCTGTATTTCAACCCTATGATCGCTTTCTATATATGGTTGTGACTTATTCCATATTTTATAGCCACCGGCAACCAGAGCGATGACAATACCGATCCAAGCGCGTTTATTCATGCCGTTTAAATTCCATATCCTTGACCGTCTCTATGCTTTGCTCTATTTTGGCTTTATAGGCGTTTTTTTCTACATAATGTTGGTACTTATTCCATATTTTATAGCCGCCGACAATGATTGCGATAACGATAACAATCCAAGAACGTTTATTCATATCATAAGCCTCCATAATATACGCCATATAAAAAACCGCCCTAGAAATTTCAATATTTCAGACGGCTCTAATCTTACATTTAACGCTTGTATTTCAAACTGTATTTGATATCCGACATCACGGCTTTGAGGTTATGTTCCAATATTTCATCCACCAATGCCGGTGTTTGTTCGTGCAATATTTGCTGAAGTTGGTAAGTCAGTGCAGCCGCCTGTTTTTGGATGGCTACGCGCACCATTCCTGCAACGGCATCGGTTAAATGCGGGCGCAGGCGGCGGGTTAGGTGCTCAAGTAATTCCTGTTCGGAAAGAAACAGCACGGGTTTACGCGGATCGGCCTGCGGGTTGATAACTTTCACGGTTACCGGCAGCCATTCTTCCGGCTGCACCGCTTCTTCAATCGGGTGTTCTTGTGTGCCTTCTTCTTCGCTACTCGGCTTGGGCTGTTCGGGTATCGGATTTTCAAATGCCACATTTTGCCGCTTCGGATTCAACCATACCGTGCGAGTACTTTGTACTTTACTGTCGTCGATACGCGCACTTTGCAAAGCGGTTTGAGCAGCCAACCAATCTTCCTGCAGCAATACGGTTGCATCGGTTTCAGCCGTCATGGTGTCTGCCAACGGATCATTATGTTCTTTTTGCCATTGTTGCAAATATTCACGCAGCAGTTTTTCGGCAGCGGTATGATTAAGTTGGACTTCTTCGGATAATGATGAAGCTTTAGCTTCCGGTTTCGGCGTTGTAGCGGTTGCCGAAGCCTTAGCCGGTTTATTCTGACCGGCGTTGCGCTGTTCGCGTAATTGTTCCAAGCCGCGTTCCCAATCGAACTCGTCTTGGCTGTTATCGGAATTGGTATGACGTTGGTGGTTCATTATTATTTTCTCTCTATGATAATACGGCCTACTCCCGCCGCTTCGGATTGTCTTTTTCCAGCATTTTCCTGAAATGATTTCAAGCATAAGAAACCACACATAAGCGCCGGTAAAGGCTAAGGGCTTCTTAAAAAGTATGCGGTATAATGCTTCATTTTATCAGATTATGAAAGGAAAAATCATGAACGGTATGGAACAGCGACTGGAATACCTCGAAGAAGCCTATGAAGCCGTCCGGATGCAAAATCATGTATTGGCCACCGCCTTAAAAGGCATGATTCGCGCACTGCCTGCCGATATTGCGCAGGATGTAGTCGAATCGGTGCAATTGGCATTTGAAGATGCATTGGCCGAACTGACTTATGAAGACAGCCCGCATGTGGATTTGTTTCACGATGTAACTTATGCTTTTTTCCGTGAAAAAGAACGTTAAGCAGGCTTTTGCCCGTACTCATAGTAAAAAACGCCCTTGATGGGCGTTTTTTACACTCTTTTTTTTACAGATATTTTACTCTGCAACGGTAACACGGCGAATCACTACCGGCTCTACCGGAACGTTTTGATAAAAAGAGTAATTGGTGGTGCCGACTTTGGCGATTTTATCCACCACATCCATACCGGAAATCACTTTACCGAATACGGTATAGCCATAGCCCTGTATGGTTTTGTTTTTAAAATTTAAGAAAGAATTATCGGCCACATTGATAAAAAACTGGCTGGTTGCCGAATGCGGGCCGGCTCTTCTGGCCATCGCAATGGTGCCGACGGTGTTTTTCAAACCGTTATCCGCTTCATTCACAATGGCTTTCTCAGTTGATTTTTCTTTCATATCCGCAGTAAAACCACCGCCCTGAATCATAAAGCCATCGATAACACGGTGGAAAATAGTGCCGTTATAAAAGCCTTTCCGCGCATAGTTGGCAAAATTGGCCACGGTTTTCGGGGCTTTTTTTTCATCCAGCGACAACTCGATTTGACCCATATTGGTATCAATCACGGCACGGGTTTCTGCGTGTGTGTGAAAAGCAGCGGCAAGTGCGATGCCTGCAAATATTATTTTATTGATGTGTTTCATAATTTTTTATTAATCATTACCTTTAATGTTGGAAAAAAGGCATATCCGATGCCTCTCGTTATCAGCAGCCAGATTATTGTGATTCGAACCACCATAACCTTGAGCAGCTTGAACAGTATATAAGGCCGTCTGAAAAATAAACAATATTATTCAGACGGCCTATTTTTACAGTATCCGATATTACCATACCGAAACATCAAAACCTAACGGCTTGCTGTTATTTACGTTGTGTTTCAACAGCTTCCATTGCACGCAAAGCGTAAGTATAGGCGGCACCGGCGTTCAAAGAAATTGCGGTAGCCAATGCACCGGCGATTTCGCCATCAGTTGCGCCTGCTTTAATCGCTCTTTCGGCATGAATACTGATACAGCTTTCGCAACGGGTGGTAATCGCCACGGCAATGGCAATCAGCTCTCTGGTTTTTTCGTCTAATGCTTCTGCCGCTTCCGCCTGCTCCAATGAAGCATAAGCTTGAATCATTTTCGGGTGTTCTTTACCCAATTTGGCGAAAGATTTTTTCAGCAAGGCGGTATGTTCGGGCCAATCTTTAAACATGATATTGTCCTTTTATCCGTTTTTTTCAATAAATAAGAGCCTGCATTATATAACGGAAAAGCAGGCTTCATCGAAATAAAGCCGATAATTTTATGATTATAACATATATTTATACTAAATCGCATCCAACACGGCGTCACCCATTTCCATACAGGAAACCAATTTACAACCCTCTTCAAAGATATCGGCGGTACGATAACCTTGTGCCAATACCTTTTCTACCGCCGTTTCGACACGGTGGGCGCGCGCTTCATCATTGAGGCTGTAACGCAACAACATCGCTAGCGATAAAATCGTCGCCAACGGGTTGGCTTTGTTTTGTCCGGCAATATCGGGGGCGGAGCCGTGCGAAGGTTCGTATAAACCTTTGCCGGTTTCATTCAGAGAAGCAGATGGCAACATGCCGATTGAGCCGGTGAGCATAGAGGCCTGATCGCTGAGGATATCGCCGAAGATATTGCCGGTGGCAATCACATCGAATTGTTTGGGCGCACGCACCAGCTGCATGGCGGCATTGTCTACATACATATGGCTGAGTTCGACATCGGGATAATCTTTACTCATCTCGGTAAAGATTTCTTTCCATAGCTCGGTGGTTTCCAATACATTGGCTTTATCGACCGAACACAATTTTTTATTGCGTTTTTGCGCCGCTTCAAACGACACTTTGGCAATACGGCGGATTTCGCTTTCGCTGTATCTCATGGTATTGAAACCTTCGCGCTCGCCGTTTTCCAAAGTGCGGATACCGCGCGGTTCGCCGAAATAAATATCACCGGTCAGCTCGCGGACAATCAAAATATTCAAGCCTGCCACCACTTCGGGCTTCAGCGTCGAAGCATTGGCCAATTCGGGATAAAGAACGGCCGGACGCAGATTGGCAAACAAATTCAAATCCTTGCGGATGGCCAACAAGCCGCGTTCGGGGCGCAGCGGGCGGTCGAGTTCGTCATATTGCGGACCACCGACGGCACCGAGCAGCACCGCATCGGCTTGGCGGCAGAGTTTTTGGGTATATTCGGGATAAGGATGGCCGTATTCGTCATAAGCGGCACCACCGAGCGGGGCATACAAATATTCGGCATCTAGGCCGTCTGAAATCAATTTATCCAATACACGAACAGCTTGTGCGGTAATTTCCGGGCCGATACCGTCGCCGGGCAGAATCACGATTTTTTTAGACATTGATAGGTTCCTCGTAGACAAAACAGACTAAAACGGTTTCGATTGTACCTTTTTTCCCATGCGCGGTTAATATAAATATCGCACAATCACAACCGTCCACTATTTTTTCAGACGGCCTGTTTATTCCGGCGGATACAAGGCCGTCTGAAAACATTATAATGCCGCCTATGGAAACGATTACCTCTGCCAAAAACGAGCAACTCAAACACTTATCGAAGCTGCTTTCACAAGCCAAAGCACGCCGTTTGCACAAGCAAACCGTTTTAGAAGGCGTGCATCTTCTGCAAGCCTATCTGCAAGCGGGCGGTATGCCTATGCGGGTTTATATACCCGAACACAAACGGCAGACACCCGAAATCAGCGCTTTACTCGCCACACTGCCAGCAAGCAAACAGATTCCCGTTGCATCGGGAATATTGGCCAAAATCAGCGGCCTGACCGATGCCGAAGAAATCCTCACCTTAATTGATATCCCCACCGCTCCGCCGCTGCCCGAACACGGCGACTGCGTGGTGCTCGACCGCGTACAAGATCCCGGCAATGTCGGCACGGTGATACGCAGCACCGCAGCGGCCGGAATAAAGCAATTGATATTGGGCAACGATTGTGCCGATGTATGGTCGCCGAAAGTATTACGCGCCGGCATGGGGGCGCATTTTCTGCTGACCATCTGCGAACGAGTCGATTTATCCGCATGGTGCCCGAGCTATCAAAACCCGATTTGGGCGACCGCCCTCTCGCAACACAACGAACACCGCCTCTATGACATGACGCTAACCGAACCCGCCGCATGGGTGTTCGGCAACGAAGGCAGCGGCATCCGCCCCGATATTCTTGATAAAGTAAGCGGTTGCGTCAGAATCCCGATGGCCGGGCAAACCGAATCTTTGAATGTGGCAATGGCGGCAACCGTCTGCCTATTCGAGCAATTACGCCAGCGCCTCCTCTAACTCAATCTCATAATCATAAAGCCGTCTGAAACCTTTCAGACGGCTTTATCCATACTCAAACAAACACCAACCACACTAATGCCCTTTGCCTGCATATTGCGCTTTATAGGCCGTCTGAACCGGATTGATTTCCGCCAAACGCGCCTTATCAATGGCTTCGGCGATTTTCTGCGGCGTTTCCGCATAAGCGGCGGCAATCGCTGCCGTGTCGATATTATTGGCCGCATGCAGCAGTTCGAGCCAGTGGGCACGTTGCGGATACGGGGCATTTTCACGATGCAAGCGGCCGCGCGTATCGGCAACACACACATTCAAAGCTGCTTCAAAACGCTGCGGGCGGCGGAAAGCATCTACTTTTTTTAATGTTTTCAACACCGTTGCCGGCTTTAATTCGCCCACGCTATGAAAAATAATATGCCAACGGCACACCAATTCCGCCAATTCGGCGCAGGCTTTCGGCACTTTCCAACGCGCGTTTACCGTGCGGACGGGTTCTACTCCTGCCATATCGTGGCCGTGATGGCGCGGCAGAATGTCGGCAGGGGTCAACGCCTTGCCCAAATCGTGCAATAGCGCGGCATAGCGTTCGGGCAGGGTTAAACCGCTGTCGGCGGCATATTGCAACACCATCATGGTATGGATACCGCAATCGATTTCGGGATGATAATCGGCACGTTGCGGCACACCGAATAAGGCATCCACCTCCGGCAGCAATACCTTTAAAGCGCCGCACGCACGCAACACTTCAAACATACGAACCGGCTTCGGCTCCATCAAACCTTTCGCCAATTCCTGCCACACCCGTTCCGCCACCAACGCATCCACTTCGCCGTTATCCACCATCTGCCGCATCAATATCATGGTTTCGGGTGCCACTTCAAAATCATAGCGGGCGGCAAAACGGGCGGTGCGCAAAATCCGTACCGGATCTTCGGCAAAGGCCGGGGAAACGTGGCGCAACACCTTATGCTGTAAATCCCGCTGTCCGCCGAAAGGGTCGATAATCAGGCCGTCTGAATCCTGCGCCATCGCATTGATGGTTAAATCGCGGCGCATTAAATCCTGCTCTAAGGTAACGTCTTTTTCGGCATAAAAATCAAAGCCGGCATAGCCTTTGGCCGTTTTGCGTTCGGTGCGCGCCAAAGCATATTCTTCCTGACTTTCAGGATGCAGGAAAACCGGAAAATCCTTGCCGACCGGCCGAAAACCCGCCGCCATCATTTCTGCCGCATCCGCCCCCACCACCACCCAATCGCGGTCGGTAACCGGCAGATTCAATAAACGGTCGCGTACGGCGCCGCCGACCAGATAAGTTTTCATCATAGCTTTCCATCAAACGTTTCAAAATAAACCCGATGCCTATTCACGAGCATAAAGCCGTTTTAACCATCATGCTCAATATACGATGCATATTGTATAGCAATCCGAATCACCACGCTTTTTCAGACGGCCTCCCGATAAACCCTGTATAATGCCGCCTTAAATATTAATACAAAGTAAAAACATGGCAAACCAAAGACTTATCTACGGCTTTCATGCTGTAAACGCCCGCTTGTGGCAAAACCCGAAAAGCATTACCGAACTTTATATCCAAGAAGGCCGCAACGATGCCCGCACCCGCGACGTGCTCGAAAAAGCCGCTACCGAAAAAGTGCGCGTTCATTTCGCAGCGGCGGATAGATTGAACACCATCAGCAAAGGGGCACGCCATCAGGGTGTGGTCGGCTTTATCGACGCTTCTAAAAACCATGTACATCTGGAAGACGTTTTGGAAAACCTAAGCGAACCGGCACTATTATTGGTGCTGGACGGCATTACCGACCCACACAACCTCGGCGCCTGCCTGCGTACCGCCGACGCGATGGGCGTACACGCCGTTATCGCGCCGAAAGACAAAAGCGCGGGGCTGAACGCCACCGTTAGCAAAGTAGCCTGCGGCGCGGCGGAAACCGTGCCCTATATTACCGTCACCAACCTCGCCCGTACCCTGCGCGAGTTAAAAGAATACGGTATTTGGGTGGTCGGCACCGATATGGAAGGCAGCAGCGACCTATACCACTGCGACCTACCCGAAAGTGTGGCGTGGGTAATGGGCAACGAAGGCGAAGGCATGCGCCGCCTTACCCGCGAACATTGCGATTTGCTGGTTTCGGTACCGATGTTCGGCACGGTGGAAAGCATGAACGTATCGGTCACCGCCGGTATGGTTTTGAGCGAAACACGCCGCCGCCGCGTATTGGCCGCCGAACAATAAGGCTTTAAGGCCGTCTAATCATAAGTTTGCCATACGTTCAGACGGCCTGTTAACCGCTTCGCATAAACCGGTTGAATTTTTTGAAACTTGGCTTATGCTTATGCGAAAAAAAAATAGATAACAAGATAAAGGGAAACATAATGATGCTATGGTTTATTGCCGCCGCCCTGATTTTAATTCTCGAATTGTTTATCGGTACCGTTTATCTGTTGGTGGTCAGTGCCGCCCTATTCGGTGCAGGGATTGCCGCATTTTTATTCAATAGTTTTAGTCTCAGCATGCTAATAGCCGCCGTGCTTTCTGCCGTCGGTATTTGGTGGGCGCACGGTTGGCTTCAACGCCACCGCCATTCCGATACGGAAGAATCCGCCCGCAATGATTTGGATATCGGCCAAACGGTACAGATTACCCGCCACCTGCACGACTCAAGCTACGAAGTACACTACCGCGGCACACTCTGGCAGGCTCAGGCGCAAAATGCCGCTTCTTCCGATGCACCGGTTTCGCAAACTGCCGTTATTGTCGGGAAAAACGGCAACACCCTTCTTATCCAACTACACTAAGGAATAATTCATTATGGATCTTGGCTTTTTCTTAAGTTTCCCCTTGTTGATTTTGATTGCCGTGGTGGTGTTCGGTTTCAAATCGTTCACCGTTGTGCCGCAACAAGAAGCCTATGTTGTCGAACGTTTGGGGCGTTTTTATAAAGTATTGAACCCCGGTTTGAATATTCTGATTCCGTTTATCGACCGCCTCGCCTATAAACACACTCTGAAAGAAATTCCGCTCGATGTGCCCAGTCAGGTGTGTATCACCCGCGACAACACCCAATTAACGGTGGACGGTATTATTTATTTCCAAGTTACCGATCCCAAGCTGGCTTCTTATGGTTCGAGCAACTACATTATGGCCATCACCCAACTGGCGCAAACCACCCTGCGTTCGGTTATCGGCCGCATGGAATTGGATAAAACCTTTGAAGAGCGCGATGAAATCAACAGCATCGTCGTATCGGCTTTGGATGAAGCCGCCATATCATGGGGTGTAAAAGTATTGCGATATGAAATCAAAGACTTGATTCCCCCGCAAGAAATCCTGCGTGCCATGCAGGCGCAAATTACCGCCGAACGCGAAAAACGCGCCCGTATTGCCGAATCGGAAGGCCGCAAAATCGAACAGATCAACTTAGCCAGCGGTCAGCGTGAAGCGGAAATCCAACAATCCGAAGGTGAAGCGCAAGCGGCCATCAATGCTTCCAACGGTGAAAAAATCGCCCGCATCAACCATGCCCAAGGTGAAGCCGAAGCCCTGCGCCTAGTGGCCGAAGCCAATGCCGACGCCATCCGCAAAATCGCCGAAGCCCTGCAAAACCCCGGCGGCAATCAGGCCGTGAACCTGAAAATCGCCGAGCAATATGTAGAAGCCTTCAGCAAACTGGCGAAAGAAAGCAATACCTTGATTATGCCGGCCAATGTTGCCGATATCGGTAGCTTGGTTTCTGCCGGATTGAAAATCGTCGAAGGCAACAAACCTGCCCAATAAACGATATTGCTTATATAAATGGCCGTCTGAAACTTTTCAGACGGCCATTTATCATTAAAAACAAATCTTTGTGCTATACATATTCCAACAATGCCGCAGGCGTAGCAATGCGCCAATCGTATAGCCATTCTTCGGTTTTATCTGTCGGCGCAATATAGCCCCAATCCACCAACACGGTTTTCATACCGGCATTTTTTCCGGCTTCCATATCCCGTTCGGCATCGCCGACATAAATACAGTTTTCAGGCGCCACGCCGATTTGTTCGCAAGCATAAAACATCGGTTCGGTGCTTGGTTTGGGTTTACTGCATGTATCGCCGCTCACCACCACCGCGGGCGGATGGATAAAACCCAGCTTGGGCACCAAACGGTCGGTAAACCTTTTCGGCTTATTGGTAATAATCCCCCACTGAATGCCGCGCGCCACCAAATCGTTAATCAATGGGTTAATGCCGTCGAATAATACGGTTTCCTTATCGAAACAGCGCTCATATTCGTCCAAATATTCCTGCCGCCAATCGGCATGCTTCGGGTGTTCTTTGGTAATGCCCGCGCCCAATAAAATCAGGCCGTTGGCACCATGGCTGGCAATGGGGCGGATTTCGTCCATCGTTTTTTCAGGCAGGCCGTGACGGCGCAGCAGGGTATTGAGTGCGCCGCCCAAGTCTAGGGCGGTATCGGCAAGGGTGCCGTCCAAATCGAATAATACGGCTTCGGTCATAAGGTTTCCTTCTTATCAAACAGCCATAACGGTTGTCAGCGTTATCAATGGATTAGGCCGTCTGAATGGTGTTCAGACGGCCTAAATTCTAACAGATTTAATGATGGTGTTGATGGTCGTGGGGGTCAATGCTTGGCTCGCCAATCGAACACAACACGCTGTCTTCATGCGGGTGTTTGCTGCTTTCGGTCTGTATGGTGGTATGGCGGATATTTTCGTGCGCCAAAGTATGTTCGATACGGTACACAATCTGCTCGGCTTCGGCTACACTCAAACGACCGTCTACCACAATATGACATGACAATACATGCACATTGCTGGTAATCGTCCACACATGTAAATCGTGCACCGATAAAACGCCGTCGGTTTCTTGGATAATCGCCAGCAATTCGCCGGTATCGATATTTTCCGGCGCACCCTCCATCAGAATATTCAGGGTTTTCCTGAATACCTGCCAACCGCTGCGCCCCACCAAAGCTGCCACAAGGATACTCGCCAACGGATCCGCCCACTGCCAGCCGAACGCCATCATCAAGATAGCCGCCGCAACGGCACCGAGCGACCCGAATAAATCGCTCAACACATGCAGATACGCCCCACGCATATTGATATTGCCGTCGGTATCGCTGCCGCGCAGCATATACCATGCTACGAAAATATTCACCAACAGCCCGACCAAACTAATCACCAACATGCCGGTGGTGGCGATTTCCGGCGGATGGCGGAAACGGTCGGCCGCTTCATAAAAAATCAAGACCGCAATCACCATCAGCGAAATGCCGTTAAAGGCTGCCGTTAGGATTTCAAAGCGTTTGTAGCCGAATGTTTTTTGCAGAGTGGTGGCTTTTTCGCCGAGTTTAAACGCCAGCAAAGCCACGCCGAGCGAAAAAGCATCGCTAAACATATGCCCCGCATCCGACAACAACGCCAGCGAGTGCGTTAGCCAACCGCCAATGGCTTCGACCAACATAAACGAAGCAATCACGGCAAACGATACTGCCAATACTCTCTTATTGGCGGTATGTGCATGCGCATGATGTGAATGATCGTGTGCCATAAGCGTACTTCCTTATTATGAATAAGGCCGTCTGAAAATACGGTAACAAGGTTTCAGACGGCTTCAAACCCAAGCGTTTAGGCAATGTGGAAACCGCCTGCATTCATCGGTTAAGAACGTTCCGTTGTATCCTGTTCGGCCAATACCGCGCGAATTAAATCTTCCGCGCCGTCGTCCGCCAATTTTTTGGCAACGGCACGCCCCAAAGCATCGGCATAAGCCGCCGGCGCTTCGGCTTGAGCCTGCAAAATCACCGAGCCGTCGGGGTGGCCGACCAAGCCGCGCAAGGTCAATAAGCCGTTTTCTTCGGTGCAATACGCCGCCAACGGTATCTGACAACTGCCGTCTAAAGCCCGTGCCAGCGCACGCTCTGCGGTTACACACGCATTGGTCAGCGCATGATTGAGCGGGTTTAAGGCTTCCAATAAATCATAGCGGTGGGCGGCGATTTCAATCCCCAACGCCCCCTGCCCGGCTGAAGGCAGGCTGTCGGTCGGCTGCAATATCATGCGAATGCGGTCGTCCAAACCCAAACGTTGTAAACCGGCAGCAGCTAAAATAACGGCATCGTATTCGCCGTTATCCAGCTTGGCCAAACGGGTTTGCAAATTGCCGCGCAACGGCTTTACATTCAAATGCGGATAACGCGCCCTGATTTGCGCTTCGCGGCGCAAGCTTGCCGTCCCGACCACCGCCCCCTCAGGCAGCTCTTCCAAACGTCCGTATTTTGAAGAAACAAACGCATCGAAAGGATTGGCGCGTTCACAAATAGCCGCCAAAGCAAAACCTTCCGGCAATACCATCGGCACATCTTTAATCGAATGCACCGCCAAATCGGCGCGCCCGTCTTGCAAGGCCTGCTCCAACTCTTTAATAAACAAACCCTTGCCGCCGATTTTCGACAGCGTTTTATCAAGAATCTGGTCGCCGCGCGTGGTCATCCCCAAAATGCTGACTTCGCAATCGGGATAAAGCTGTTTCAGACGGCCTTGAATATGTTCGGCCTGCCACATGGCCAACGCGCTCTCACGGCTGGCAATTACAAGTTTTTTAGGAGTCATAAAAATATATTGGAAAACGTTGTCAAAACAACACAAGTCTATCATGTTTTTCAGACGGCCTTGTGCTATATTTCAGCCTGAACACTTACCTATCCAAATTTATGAAACGCGCTAAAAAATTCCCTTTTCTCAAACTACAACAACAACGTTTTCATCTACATTTCGACAATCAAAGCAGCTTAAACGGCCTGCCGACGGAGCACGATTTCTACCGTTGGGCATGGCATGCTTTGAAAAACGGCTACCGCCGCGCCGACATCAGCATTATCCTGCTCGATGAAGAAGACGCCCGCGCCTATAACGCCGACTACCGCGGCAAAGACTATGCCACCAATGTATTGAGTTTTGCCCTAAACGAAGGCGACATCATGCCCGGCAGCCTTTCAGACGGCCTCTACGGCGATTTGATTATCTGCCCGCCGGTTGTGCTCAAAGAAGCCCGCGAACAAAACAAAACACCGATGCAGCACTTCGCCCACCTCACCATACACGGCATCCTGCATTTAATGGGCTACGACCACATTGAAACCGGCGATGCCGAAATCATGGAAACACTTGAAATCCGCCTGCTGAATCAGTTAGGATATACCAACCCCTATTTACAGGATTAAATACGAAAATGGACGACAGCCAGTCGAAACCCTCATTTTTTGAACGTTTGGTTGCCCGCATCTCCGGCGACGCTCCCGAATCTGCCGAAGAAGTACTCAACGTACTGAGACAGGCGCACGAACAAGAAGTATTCGACAGCGACACCCTGCTACGGCTTGAAAAAGTATTGGATTTTACCGAGCTCGAAGTGCGCGATGCCATGATTACGCGCAGCCAGATGGATGTCGTTAAAGCCGAAGAAAGCATCGAACGCATTATTTCCTATGTGATTGAAACGCCCCGTTCACGCTTTCCCGTTATCGGCGAAGACAAAGACCACGTTTTAGGCATTTTGCACACCAAAGACTTGCTCAAGTATGCCCTTCACCCCGATCATTTCAATCTGCAAAGCATTATCCGCCCGGCGGTTTTCGTGCCCGAAGGCAAGTCGCTCAACACGCTTTTAAAAGAATTCCGCGAACAGCGTAACCACATGGCGGTGGTTGTGGATGAATACGGCGGCGTATCCGGCTTGGTGACCTTTGAAGATATTATCGAACAGATTCTCGGCGACATCGAAGACGAATTCGACGAAGAAGACGGCGACAATATCGCCCCCGTATCGGCAGAGCGCTACCGTATTCACGCCGTTACCGAAATCGAAGACATCAACGAATATTTCGGCACCGATTACAGCGACGATGAAGTCGATACCATCGGCGGCTTGGTGATTCAGGAAATCGGCCATCTGCCCGTTCGCGGCGAAAAAGTGGTTATCGGGCCGCTGCAATTTACCGTTGCCCGTGCCGACAGCCGCCGCCTGCATACCCTGATGGCCATACGGGTTAAAGACAAAGATTTGAAAGAGAAAGAGTAAACCGCCGCTTACTTTACCTACGATTACTTTGCCCACATAGCAAAAACCGAATCATGCAGACATTTAAAAATCTCTTTGCATGATTCGGTTTTATTTTGTAGTAACGTAACAATTAAACCAACTGCTCGCCCCAATGCAATTTTTGGCGCAGGGTTTTGTAATATTGATAGTCGGTCGGGTGTAAAACCCTTAACGGATGGCGGTAGCGGTGGATTTTAATACGGTCGAAATTCTGTACATCAATAAAAGACTGGCCGTCGAAATGGATACGGGCATCGCCGCTTTTGGTCAAAATAATTTCGATTTCACAAGTGTCGGCAATCGCAATCGGCCTGTTGGTCATGGATTGCGGGCAAATCGGCACCAATGTAAACGCCCGCAGGCTGGCCTGCATAATCGGCCCGCCGGCCGCCAGCGCATAAGCGGTAGAACCGGTCGGCGTCGAAACAATCAAGCCGTCCGAGCGCTGCGTATAGACAAATTCCCTATCGATAAAAACCTCAAACTCAATCATCTGCCCCGCGCCGCCGCGCGACACCACCACATCGTTCAATGCAAAAGAATTGGTAACAACTTCGCCGTTTCGTATCAACGAAGTTTCCAACAAAATCCGCTCTTCCGGTAAATATTTACCGGTGAGCATACCGTTTAAAGTGCCCACCATTTTTTCACGCTGAACCTGCGTTAAAAAGCCCAAATTACCTTGGTTAACACCAATAATCGGCACACGGAAAGGCGCGATAATACGGGCAACGGAAAGAAACGTACCGTCCCCGCCCAATACAATCACCAAATCGCATTGTCTGCCCATATTGCTTTTATCACTGATACGGCATGCTGCGATATCTTCGTCGCAAACCGAACCGTCCTGAACGGCACATTCGTCGATATAAATATCAAGTTGATTTTCTTTCAGAAAGGTCACCAAGGTATGAATGGTTTCCTGCATCTGCGGCGTTTCCGGTCGAGGTACGATTCCGATGTGTTTAAACTGGCTGTTCATATCGCAATATTGGGCAGGCTATAAATTAACAATAGCTGATTATAGCTTTTTTTACACGGCTGCCGAAAGGGATTTACCCAAAACTTCTTATGCCCTATTTGTCTTTAGCATCATACGATTCGCATCCTAATATCAATTGCCGGCCATTAGGCCGTCTGAAAAACAGCAGTTGCCTGCTTACCGGCTCATAAATCATACATCATTATTTTCATAATTAATTATAAATGATATGATTATTACATATAAATTATAAACTGTTTGAATCATGAGTATCAAACAATGGCCGGAAGGCGAACGCCCGCGTGAAAAATTAATGGCTAGGGGTGCGGGTGCATTAAGCGACGCCGAATTATTGGCGATTTTGCTAAGGGTTGGCACAAGGGGCATGAGCGCGGTGGACTTGGCACGCTATCTGTTGGGCGAATTCGGCAGCTTGGGCAAATTAATGAGTGCGGAAGAAAAACAGCTTTCGGCTTATAAAGGCATGGGGCGTGCCGGTTATACCCAATTTGCCGTAGTGCGCGAAATCGGGCGGCGGCTATTGTGTGAAGAATTGCAGGAATCGGTATCGATGAATCATCCGGAAGATGTCGCCGACTTTCTCAAGCTTCATCTGGCACACGAGCGGGTTGAAGTTAGTTTCGCCCTCTTGCTCAACCGCCAAAACCAACTCATCGCCCTGCATGAGTTGGGACGCGGAACGGTATCGGAAAATACGGTTTATACGCGCGAAATCGTAAAACTGGCGCTCGACGAATACGCCAGCAGTATTATTCTCGCCCACAATCATCCGGGCGGCTCACCCGAACCTTCCCAAGCGGATATTGCGTTTACCCGAAAACTCTCGCAAGCGCTTAATCTGGTTGATATTACTTTACTGGACCATTTTATTGTAACGGCAAGGCAGGTAACTTCATTTCAACAACGCGGCCTAATGAAGGCCGTCTGAAGCCCTGCCTTGCCATAAAACCATTAGCTTAAAAACAGTTTATAAGCCACATTATGGGTTTCATCTTCATAAACATAACCCAAACTATCTAAAAATGCGGTAAACGCATCATTGTCTTGCGGCGGTACATCCACGCCGACCAATACCCGGCCATAATCCGCGCCGTGATTGCGGTAATGGAATAAAGTAATGTTCCAATCGGTCTGCATATGGTTCAAAAAGCGTGCCAACGCACCCGGGCGTTCGGGAAATTCAAAACTCACCACCCGCTCATCAGCCACTTTATGCGTACGCCCGCCTACCATATAGCGGGTGTGGATTTTCGCGATTTCGTTATGGGTCAGATCCGTGCTTGGTAATCCTGCCGCATTCAATTCTTCACTAATTTTGGCCAAGTCTTGTACACCGGCCGTCTGAATGCCGACAAAAATATGAGCGGTTTTATCATCGCCGTAGCGGTAGTTGAATTCGGTGATATTGCGGTTGCCGATAATGTTCACGAATTGGCGGAAGCTGCCCGGTTTTTCGGGAATGGATACGGCAAAAATCCCTTCGTTGCCCTCGCCTAATTCGCTGCGTTCTGAAACGTGGCGCAGGCGGTGGAAATTGATATTGGCGCCGCTGGTAATCGCCACTAAGTTTTCACCTTCGGCTTTGGTGCGGTTAATGTAGGCTTTCAAACCGGCCAAAGCCAAGGCACCGGCCGGTTCCATAATCGAACGGGTATCATCGAAAATATCTTTAATCGCGCTACAAATGGCATCGGTATCTACCGTAATAATATCGTCGAGCAGATCGCGGCAAATGCGGAAAGTTTCTTCACCCACCAATTTAACCGCAGTGCCGTCTGAAAACAGCCCTACGTCTTTTAAAGCCACCAATTCACCTTTGGCAATCGAAACTTTCATGGCGCAGGAATCATTGGTTTGCACACCGATAATTTTGATTTCGGGGCGGATTTGTTTGATAAACGCGGCTACACCGGCTGCCAAGCCGCCACCGCCAATCGGCACGAAAATGGCATGAATATCATCGGAAGTTTGGCGCAGAATTTCCATGCCGATGGTGCCCTGTCCCGCAATCACATCAGGATCGTCAAACGGGGCGATATAAGTTAGCCCTTCTTTTTCCACCAGTTCGACCGCATGATCATAGGCATCGTTAAAAGATACGCCTTTGAGCACCACTTCGCCGCCACGGTTTTTTACCGCATCCACTTTAATCTGCGGTGTGGTTTCCGGCATCACAATCACGGCACGGCAGCCCAAACGCTGGGCCGACAAAGCCACGCCTTGCGCATGGTTGCCCGCACTGGCGGTAATAATGCCGCGCGCCAACGCATCTTTGGGCAGTTTAATCATTTTATTGTAGGCGCCGCGTATTTTGAATGAAAACACGGGTTGTAAATCTTCGCGCTTCAGTAAAATATTATTATTGGCGCGCTGCGATAAGCTGCGTGCTTTTTCCAAAGGGGTTTCTACGGCAACGTCATAAACGGAAGCGGTTAAAATGCGGATAAGGTAGTCGGAATAAGATGGCGTATTCATAAGTTAATTTTTATTGGAAACAGAAAGATAACAATCGGAAAACAACCTTGTATTCGTTATCGCACCCTGATCGTGAACTCTCAACAAATAAAATTCCACTTTCTTCGGCAGCCATATAAATAAGAGCCGCCATACAGTGCAAAGCAACAAGGGTAAAGGCGAAACCATACCCCTCAGGCCGTCTGAAATCAAGAAAAATCTTAGCAAATGAACACATTAATAGGTATAATGCCCGCTCGAAATACTGAGCACCGCGTTCTATCGATACCGGATAATTCTAAGGCAACGCCGTTATAACAATTTAGCCAATATAAATCCAACTTGATTAAGCGCATGAATCAGGCTGGTTATATAAGTGGTTTATTAACAGAATTTGTGGATAACTTTTTAGGAAGAATTAAAATGAAAGAACGAGACATTTTTCCAGAATGGAACTTTGAGGTTGCTTTAGAGGTGTTAGGTGATTCCATGCGACCGTTTATTCAAGAACGAGAAGAGGAACGGCAAAAAGATAAACCCAATCAGGCATATATTGACTATTTAACAAGAGTGATTCAAGCCATTGATTTGTTGAGAGACGAGTTATCTCCGGATGATGAAGAACTTATTGAGAAAATTTTCGACCATGATTTTAAAATTGTTGGAACTATAAAATAAGCGAAAGTATTCTTTCATATTGCGGGTAGAACAAAAATTATTCAGACACATACTCATAATAATATTTCCATTCACCCCGACACCAATGCTCAGCAAAACACACACCCAACACCGAATATTAAATCCCAATAGGCCGTCTGAAAAATATGGCCTGTTTATACTGTTCACCGTCTATTCATAAAGATAAAATATGCACATGAAGAAAACTTTACTCGGCCTAATAGCGGCCGCTTTTATTTCAACCGGCGCCGTTGCCGCACCCGAACAAGCCGCTTCTGCTGCAGTGGTTGCCACACCGGCTGCCGCCCCTGCTGCGGCATTAACACCTGCCACCCCCGCCGTGCCCGTTCCCGATATTGCGGCCACCGCCTATATTATTAAGGACTTGCAAAGCGGCCAGATTCTCGCAGAAAAAGGCTTAAACGAGCAAATCGAACCGGCATCCCTCACCAAACTGATGACGGCTTATCTCGCATTCAAAGCACTCGATAACGGCACCCTGAAGCCCGACCAAATGCTGACCGTATCCGAAAAAGGCTGGCGTGCGGAAGGTTCGCGTATGTTTCTCGATCCGAAAGTACCGGCCAGTGTCAGCGATTTGGTTAAAGGCCTAATCATACAATCCGGTAACGATGCCGCCATCACCTTGGCAGAAGCCATGGGCGGTAGCGAAGAAGGTTTTGCCAATATGATGAATGCCGAAGCCAAACGCTTAGGACTCACCCAAACCTTCTATGCCAACAGCACGGGGCTGCCCGCAGAAGGCCATTTAACCAGCGTAAACGATTTGGCGATTTTGGCCGGTGCCATTATTCAAGATTTTCCCAAGTATTATCCGATTTACTCTATGAAATCGTTTAAATACAACAATATCGAACAACCCAACCGCAACCTGCTGCTCTATCGCGATTCCAGCGTAGACGGCTTGAAAACCGGCCACACCAGCAGCGCCGGCTACAATCTGGTTGCTTCCAGCAAACGCAACGGCCGCCGTGTTTTATCCGTCGTGGTCGGCACCGAAAGCACCGAAGCACGCGCTTCGGAAAGCAGCAAATTATTAAATTGGGCATTGCAATCGTATGACACCCCAAAACTATACGATGCCAATCAAACCATTTCCCAAGTGAAGGTTTATAAAGGCGGCAGCAATGCGGTGAATGTCGGTTTCCTTAATGCGGCTTATGTCACCATTCCGCACGGCGAAGGCCAAAATATCAAGCCGATACTCGAAACCGTCCAACCTGTATTGGCGCCGATTGAAAAGGGTCAGGTTTTGGGCAAACTCAGAATCATGAACGGCGAAACCGTTTTGGCGGAAAAAGAAGTGGTTGCGCTGAACGAAGTGGAAGAAGCAGGTTGGTTCGGCCGTGTGTATGACAGCATCGTGTTGTGGTTTAAAAACCTGTTTGCCGATGAATAACCTGTTTTAATACCTGCACTTTACGCAATCATAAAGGCCGTCTGAAATATTTCAGACGGCCTTTATTTCACCACCAACCAAGATACTCAGCAGAGGCTTTGCATTATCGGAAAACCACCTTAAAATAGCTTCGTTCATATTAAAAAACCGCCGTCTCATTGCCCGCGCAACAGATAACCTGAAGCACGGCAGCTACTACCCTACAAGGAGAAACGAATGACTGTTTTACCCCGCCCCGAAATTGATGAAAACGGTTTACTCGAATATTCCGTCGTCTATACCGACCGCGCCCTCAACCATATGTCGCAAAAGTTTCAGACGGCCTTGCGCTATATTTCCGCCACCCTGAAAAAAGTTTACAACGCCCCTCACACCGCCATGATTCCCGGTAGCGGCACTTCGGGCATGGAAGCCGTAGCCCGCCAATTGGCTCGCGATGAAAAATGCCTGATTATCCGCAACGGCTTTTTCAGTTTCCGCTGGTCGCAAATTTTGGAAAAAGGCCGCATTGCCGCCGACACCAAAGTCTTAACCGCCCGTCAGAAAGATGCCGCCCAAGCACCGTTTGCGCCTGCGCCGATAGATGAAGTTTGCGCCGAAATCGCTGCCTACCGCCCCGCCCTCGTATTTGCACCGCACGTTGAAACCGCTTCCGGCATTATGTTGCCCGAAAGCTATATCCGCAAACTGGCCGATGCCGTGCATAAAGTAGGCGGCTTATTGGTGATTGACTGCATCGCCTCCGGCTGTATTTGGTTGGATATGGAACAACTCGGCATTGACATCCTGCTTTCCGCACCGCAAAAAGGCTGGAGCGGCTCGCCCTGCTGCGGCTTGGTGATGCTGAACGAAGCAGCCTATCAGAAAGTACAAAACACCGAATCCGATAGTTTCGACCTTGATTTGAAAAAATGGCTGCAAATTATGGAAGCCTTTGAAAACGGCGGCCATGCCTATCATGCCACCCCGCCGACCGATGCCTTACTGAAACTGCATGATGTGATGAAAGAAGCCGAAGCCATCGGGTTCGACAAACTCAAAGCCGCCCAAACCGATTTGGGCAATAAAATCCGTTCGCTATTGGTTGAAAAAGGCTATCCGAGTGTGGCCGCAGAAGGTTTTGAAGCGCCCGGTGTCGTGGTTTCCTATACTACCCGTGCCGATATTCAAAGCGGTAAAGCTTTTATTGATAAAGGCGTGCAAATCGCTTCCGGCGTACCGCTGCAATGCGGCGAACGCAGCGATTTCCAAACCTTCCGCGTCGGTTTGTTCGGCTTGGATAAATTGCAAAATATCGATCAGGCTGTCGCATCATTTGCCGATGCTCTGGATAAAGTATAAGCTTATCCATCTAAGTAACTATGCTATTGCAACAGGCCGTCTGAAACCCTTTCAGACGGCCTTGCCGATGCTTTTTTCTGCCTGAAGTCTGTTAATCTTTAATCCAATATTAATTCTTCTTCAACTTCCTCGCCCAATAAAATACGTCTGACACCGTCAATTGCGATATGAACCAGATTTTCCAATGCCGTATTGGTATGGAAAGCCACATGGGGGGAATAAAAAACCCGGTCATGTTTCAGTAGTCTCAAAAATACCTCGTCGGTAATATCTTCAAGCGCCACTTTTTTATTGATATAAGGGCCTTCAAACTCATAAGTGTCAATCGCTGCCGCCCTGATTTGATGACTGTCGAGCGCATCTAATAAGGCTTCCGTATCCACCAAGCTGCCTCGAGCCGTATTAACCAAAATCAGATTATTTTTAGCCCGTTCAAACAATGCTTTATTAAACAAATGATAATTTTCTTCGGTTGCCGGCGTGTGTAGAGAAATAATATCCGATTGTTCTACCAGCTCTTCAACACTGGCAACATAAGTTAAAATATCTTCCGCTCCTTTATTGGGGTATAAATCATAACCAATCACATTGGCACCCGTGTTTTTGAATAGCTGGGCGGTTTGACGCCCTATGTGGCCTGTTCCGATAATACCGACCGTTTTATCTCTAATTTCCGTGCTGGTAATCGCATCTTTCAAGATAAAATCCCCTGCTCTAACATTGTGTTGGATAATATCGATATCTCTTGAAAAATACATGGCGCTCGCAAAAGCAAATTCCGAAATGGCAAACGGGGAATAAACAGGCACTCTTACAAAACGGATGCCTAATTCTTTCAACAACTTCAAGTTATACATATCGAAACCGGCTGAACGCGTGGCAAAAACTTTAATGCCCACTTCTTTCATTAAACGATAGGCGGCCTCGGGAATCTCTATCACTTGGGCAACAATAATACCGTCATATCCTTTTTTGATATGAGACATGGTTTCTTCCGTTAAATCCTCATAATAGATATCCAATTCGATTTCAGGATGTTTCTCTTGATAAGAAGCGATAACGCCTGCTTCATCTTCTCTGGCATTAAATAAAATAAATTTCATTTCACGATTCCTTTTGATTTTTCAAATTCAAAATATAACACTGATATTATTCTAACGTTTTTATTAATATAATAACAATCATTAATTCACCTATGGTTATCATCAAAAATTCCACCTAGTGCCATACCGCATTATCAAACATATAAATATCTGACTTAAATATAAATATATTTCAGACGGCCTAAGATATTACGCCCACATTCAAGATGCCAAGCAGGGATTTATCTTTAAGGCCGTCTGAAAATGAAAACTCAACCGGATACACATTATTTTTAATATTGCCCTTATCGGGCTTGATTACTTTTGCTGATTGCCACCACCCAAACCCTCTAAAATCGGGCATTCGGGGCAGCCGTCGCCCCTGCAGGCATCGTGCCAGCGTTGTAGCTCTAGCACCATATTCTGTAAACTCTGAATCTGCGTATTCAAGGCTTCGATATGCTTGGCGGTGAGGGCTTTTACTTCGCGGCTGTTGCGGTGCGGATTGTCTTGCAGTTTTAATAATTCCGCCGTTTGTTGCAACGAAAAGCCGACTTCGCGGGCATGGCGGATAAACTTTAACCGTATCAGATCAGTTGCGTTATAGCGGCGGTAGCCGTTGTCGTGGCGTTGGGCGGGGGCAAGTAATCCGTGTTTTTCATAATCGCGGATTTGTTTGGCGGAAAGCCCGGTTTGGCGGGCGGCTTCACTGATATTCATCACGGCTTGACCTTAACCTATGGTAAAGGTTTATAGTAATGTTTAATAGGCCAAACCGGCAAGCAGCCGAACGTTTTTATGCCTCATTCGAAATCGTATTTGTATTTATATTTAAGGGGATAGCCCCCATTTAAACCGATAGAAAGCAGCAAACAATAGAAAGGAAAATATTATGGAAACCGTTAAAATCAATGTCGGCGGTATGACTTGCGGCGGCTGCGTGAAAAGCGTAACCACTGTTTTAGAAAAACTAGAGGGTGTGAATAAAGCCGATGTCGATTTAGACTCTGCTTCTGCCAAAGTCACTTTCGACCCGGCAAAAGTACAAACGGCTGCTTTGTTAGAAGCGGTTGAAGATGCCGGTTTTGATGCCTCTTTGTAACGGCATCAAAATATGGATGAGCGAAAAAAACTAAAACGTATTCTGCCGTTAACACCGTGGTCTGCCCGATCGTTTTGGTCGTTTGAAACCAAACCGATGTTGGTTTTGTGCATTTCCCTGATGTTTTTCGGCATTGGCGAAGGCATGTTGGTAACATCGAGTCTCGGCTCGGCACCGTGGACGGTTTTGGCGCAAGGTATTTCCCTGCAAAGCGGCCTGAATATCGGCATGATCACTTTTTTGATTAGCGCGGTGCTATTGGTGCTGTGGATACCGCTACGACAACGGTTCGGATTGGGCACGGTGCTGAATATGCTGGTTATTGCCGTTGTATTGGGGCTATATGTGCGCTATATCCCCCACCCTACCCATATTGCCATGCGGATATTGCTGTGTATCGGCGGTATTCTTGCTATCGGCACGGCTTCATCGTTTTATCTAACCTGCCATTTGGGCGCCGGTGCCCGCGATGGTTTGATGGTGGGATTGTGCAGCCTGAGCGGTTGGCGTATCGGCTGGGTCCGTACCGCCCTTGAAGGCAGCGTCTGCCTTGCCGGTTGGTTATTGGGGGGAACGGTCGGTATCGGTACTATATTGTTTGCGTTCGGTGTCGGTTGGGTGGTTCAAACCGCTTTAGGAGTGATGGAAAAATCACTGGATCAGCAGGCCGTCTGAAATCTTGGCAACACGGCAGCAATGCCAAGCCTGCTTCACTATGTTCTCTTTGCCGCCCACATGCTTTAGAGGAATGAAGATTATGCAACAGAAAGCCCGTTTCCAAATCGAAGGCATGACTTGCCAAGCCTGTGCCAGCCGTATTGAGAAAGTGTTGAACAAAAAAGACTTTGTAGCCGAAGCCGGCGTTAACTTTGCCGGCGAAGAAGCGCAAGTGGTGTTTGACGACGGCCAAACCGATATAGAAGGTCTGATTCGGATTATCGAAAAAGCAGGCTTTAAAGCGGCCTTGAAAACCGATGAATTTTCCATGCCCGACAGCGAAGTGCATATTAGCTGGCGGCTATGGCTGCTGCTGGCTTTGAATATCCCGTTTATTGTCGGCATGGCCGGCATGATGCTGGGGCAGCATAATTGGATGTTGCCGCCGATATGGCAGTTTGTCTTGGCCAGCATTGTGCAACTGTGGCTTGCCATACCTTTTTATAAAAGCGCGTGGGCGAGTATTAAAGGCGGGTTGGCGAATATGGACGTGTTGGTAACCGTCGGCACGGTATCCATTTATCTCTATTCGGTTTTTATGCTGTTTTTCCACCAACATACCGCGCACGACGGCATGGCGCATGTGTATTTTGAAGCAGGCGTGATGGTGATCGGCTTTGTGAGCCTCGGCAAATTTCTCGAACACCGTACCAAACGCAGCAGCCTCAACAGCCTTAGCTTGCTGCTCAAACTCACCCCTCAACAAGTCAATGTACAGCGCGACGGACAATGGCAGCGCCTCCCGCTTGATCAAATCCGAATCGGCGATACCATCCGCGCCAGTCATGGCGAACGCATCGCGGCCGACGGTACGGTAGAAAGCGGCGATGGTTGGGCAGATGAAAGCCACCTCACCGGCGAATCCAATCCCGAAGCCAAAACGGCGGGCAGTAAAGTTTTGGCCGGTGCATTAATGACCGACGGCAGCATCGTTTATCGCGCCGAACAGCTCGGCAGCCATACCCTATTGGGCGACATGATGGCAGCCTTATCGGAAGCTCAGGGCAGCAAAGCACCGATTGCGCGGATTGCCGACAAAGCGGCAGGTATTTTTGTGCCGGTGGTCGTCAGCATCGCCCTGCTTACATTCTTCATTACTTGGTATGTGAAAGCCGACTGGGTTTCCGCACTCATTAATGCCGTTGCCGTATTGGTGATCGCCTGCCCGTGTGCACTCGGCTTGGCGACACCGGCCGCGATTATGGTCGGCATGGGCAAAGCGGTTAAACACGGCATTTGGTTTAAAGATGCCGCCGCAATGGAAGAAGCCGCCCATGTAGATGCGGTGGTACTCGATAAAACCGGCACGCTCACCGAAGGCAGGCCGCAGGTGGCCGCCGCGCATATTGCCGCCGACAGCGGTTTTAGTGAAGACGATTTATACCGTATCGCCGCCGCCGTCGAACAACATGCCGCCCATCCGCTGGCCACCGCCATTGTTCAGACGGCCTCTGCCCGCGGCCTGACCATTCCCGAAGCCGCCGACGTACAATCGGAAGTCGGTGCCGGAGTTGCCGCGGAAATCGACGGTATCGGCACGGTAAAAGTCGGCAAACCCGATTATGCCGGCTGGACCATGCCCGAACAGATGGCGGAAGTATGGCGCATTGCCAGCATTGTTGCCGTAGCCGTTAACGGCAAAGCCATCGGTGCGTTTGCACTGGCCGACACCCTGAAAACCGACACTCAGGAAGCCATAGGCCGTCTGAAAGCACACGGCATCGATGTTTATATTATGAGCGGCGACAATCAAAATGTGGTCGGTTATATTGCCGATAAGCTCGGCATCACCCATGCATACGGCAATATGAACCCGCGCGATAAAGCCGCCGAAGTGCAAAAACTGAAAGACAGCGGCAAGGTGGTGGCCATGGTGGGCGACGGCGTGAACGACGCCCCTGCCCTTGCCGCCGCCAATATGAGTTTTGCCATGAAAGGCGGGGCGGATGTGGCGGAACACACCGCTTCGGCCACCCTGATGCAACATTCCGTCAACCAGATGGTTGATGCGCTGTTGGTATCCCGCGCCACGCTGAAAAATATCAAGCAAAACCTATTCTTTGCGCTGATTTATAATACTTTGGGTATCCCGTTGGCCGCATTGGGTTTTCTAAGCCCAGTGCTTGCCGGCGCGGCCATGGCGTTAAGCTCGATTTCGGTATTGAGTAACGCTTTGCGGTTAAAACGGGTGAGCATTCAATAAAGCTTTTCCGCGTGATAATGCATGATAAACAAGGCCGTCTGAACAAATCTTTTCAGACGGCCTTTTACTTATTCCCCTTTAAATCTGAGCTTTACCCACCATATTAAACTAAAGTTGTTTCAAAATATTAAGCAGCAATACCCGATAATACAAACGGCCGTCGCCTGATTTTTTTAGGCCGTCTGAAAAAATATCTGCTATAAATATAAAATAGAACCATACGACACATACACAACAAAGGCACAAGCATTATCAAGGTTTGCAAGGCCGAAAGGCAGCCCAAACTTCCGCTACCTGCCCGACCGGACTTTTAACCCGATACCGAACTTATGAATCTTTTTAAACGCACTTCTTTCCGTAAAAAACTGCCCAAACGCGAACAGATTTTTGCATCCCGTTTCACCAAACCGTTTGCACCGATGTTCGACAAGCATTATTTTTGGACACTCAACCGCCGCCAAGCAGCCGTTTCCGCTTCTGTCGGCTTATTCTGCGGCCTCATGCCCGGCCCGACCCAAATGCTCAGCGCGCTGATTGTCGCCTACTTCCTGCGCACCAACCTACCGGTTGCCCTGTTTACCACGCTCTACACCAACCCGCTAACCTACATGCCGCTTTATTACCTCGCCTATAAAATCGGCGCCTTAATACTCGGCCTTGATCAGAATGCCGCTTTGGTTTTTCCATCGTGGGACGGCGGTCATTTCTTATCCGAATCATGGACATGGCTGGTCGGCGCGGGCAAACCTCTGTTGGTTGGCGTGCCCGTTTTAGGCACGATACTCGCCGTTGCCGGCTATTTTGCCGTACTCGGTTTATGGCGCCTGCGGACAACCCGTTTATGGCATAAACGCAAGGCCGACCGTGCGCAATAGCCCCGCATACCGCCGCTTAAGCATGGCAGAAACCACCATCGCCCGTCGGATATTTTCAGACGGCCTCGACTATACCCGCATTAAAATTTACCGCGGAATCCCCTACCTGCCCACCCTCAAAGCCGCCGTTTCGCCCAACGGCCATATTTACTTTCCCCGCAACAACTGCCCGCACGACTTTACCGAATGCCCGCAACATTACCAAATATGGCTGATACACGAACTCACACACGTTTGGCAATATCAACACGGCTATCAAACATGGTACGGCGGCCTACTGCTCGGTGCCTGCGGCGGCTATATCGGCCGAAGTGCCTATGCCTATCCGCCGCTAGCCGAAATTGCCCACTTCGGCAGCTTGAATATGGAACAACAGGCCGACTTATTGGCACACTACTACGCCGCCCGTTATTTAAACCACTCTGCCTATAAAAACGATTTGCCCTTGTTTGAAAAAATCCTCCAACCCTTTTTCAACAACCCGCACGATAAATCGCTACTGCCCAAATACCGCAACCATCTCAAAGCGTTTTACCCAATCGGCAACAAACAACCAAGCAGGTAAAAGCATTTGAAAAAGGCCGTCTGAAAGCAATATTTCAGACGGCCTTAAATAAGCGTAGGTCGGATACTTGTATCCGACAAAATGGTCAGCATTAATATCGGGTTTGAGAATCCGACCTACATGGATTTTTGTAAAGGTCTCAAGCCGTCTGAAACGGCAATCAACTTAATTAAAATGTATAACCGGTTTCCAATTCTTCATCGCCCACCAAGTCCACCAATAAGGCATAAAGCGGTGCCAAATCAATGTAGCGGCGGCTGGCGCGGCGCAGGTAGTTTAAAAAGCGCGGGATTTCGGGGCGGTATTTGTCTTTGCCGTCGCGGTAGTAGAGCCGTGCAAAAATACCGGCCACTTTCAGATGGCGTTGAACGCCCATCCATTCAAACCAGCGGTAAAAATCATCAAACTGCTCCGGTACGGGCAATCCGGCAGCGCGGGCTTTTTCCCAATAGCGAACCACCAAATCCAAGACAAATTCTTCTTCCCATTCGATAAAGGCATCGCGCAATAGAGACACCAAATCGTAAGCAATCGGGCCGTATAGTGCGTCTTGGAAATCCAACACGCCGGGGCGGCCTTCGGCCAGCATCAAATTGCGGACAATAAAATCACGGTGCACATATACTTGCGGCTGCGCCAACAGCGGCGGCAATAAGGTGGCAACGGTTTGATCCCATAGCTGGCGTTGTTTGAAATTCAGCGGCTTGCCCAATTCTTTGGCGACAAACCATTCGGGGAACAGGTTGATTTCACGCAACATCACTTCGCGGTTATATTCGGGCAGCACATCGGGGCGGCTGTTTTGCTGCAATACAATCAGTTCGTCAATCGCTTCCAGCAAGAGCACTTTATGGGCGGCTTCGGTTTGCTCATGCTGCATAGCGGTTAAAAATGTGGTATTACCCAAATCGTTTAAAACGATAAAACCTTGTTCGCGATTAACGTGCAATACTTGCGGCACGTTCACCATGCTGAATATTTGTTGAACCTTCAAATAAGGTTCGATACTCATTTTTTCAGGCGGTGCGTCCATACAGATAACGGTGTGGCCGTCTGAAAAAATCGCGCGGAAATAACGGCGGAAATCCGCATCGGCAGCGGCGAAAGCCAGCTCGAAAGACGCTTGGGGATAAACTTTTTCAAGCCAATTTTTCAGTTCTATTTGTCGTTGCATAGTCGTTTGGTGTTTTTTCAGGTTAAAATAACCGCTATTCTAACTGGCAAACCCGATTTAAGGTGAGACTTTGGCTCGTTTATTTTCATACAAACCGCTGGTGCTGGCATTAAGTGTCGGCTTTAGCGCAGCAACGGCACATGCCGAAGAGCTGTCTTTGGGCAATACCAGCCTGACTTGTTCGCCCGCACAACTGAAAACCTATGCGGAATTGGCCGCCATGCCCCAAGTAAAACGTAGCGGCGGCAGCCCCCTGCCCACCGACTACACCCGTATCACCGCCGATAAAGTGGCGGGGCAGACCAACGTAAAAGTTCGGGCGGAAGGCGATGTGATTGTCGAGCGCAACAGCGACGTACTCAATGCGCAATGGGTTGATTACGACCAAACGCGCGACACGGTTACCGCAGGCGATAAATTCACGCTGTATCAAAACGGCGCAACCGTGAGCGGTGAAAACGTCGAATACAATCTTTCAGACGGCACCGGCGTTTCCCGCAATGCCCACTTGGAAGCCGAACACGACGGCCGCCGCATACAAAGCGTTAGCGAAACCGCAGAAATGCAAGGTGAAGGACGCTACCGTTTAACCAACACCCAATTCAATACATGCGCGCCGGGTGATGCCAGCTGGTATATCAAAGCCAAAAGTATTGAAACCGACGAAAAAACCGGCATCGGCGTAGCCAAAGGTGCTTCGCTCGTATTCGGCGGCGTCCCCGTTCTTTACCTGCCGTGGATTGATTTCCCCATCAACGGCAACCGTAAAAGCGGCTTGTTGGTGCCGACATTATCCGGCGGTTCGGACGGTTTAGAGATGGATATCCCCTACTATCTAAACCTCGCCCCCAATTACGACGCCACCATCGCACCGGGCTTTATCAGCAGCCGCGGCGTGCGTGTGGGCGGCCAATTCCGCTACCTTACCGAAAAATTCGGTGGTCAGGTAGAAGGCAACTGGATGCCGCACGACCGTAAAAGCGACCGCAACAACCGTTATCAATTCAGACTCGACCACCGCCAACGATTTTCCGAAAAACTCAAAGGCGGCATCGAATACAATCAGGTTTCCGACGACGACTACTACCGCGATTTCTACGATCGCGAAGACATCGCCCGCAACGTCAACTTAAACCGACAGGCATGGTTGAATTATGACGACCGCCTATGGGGTGGCTCGTTCAGCGGCTACATGACCGCGCAAAAGTATCAAACCTTGGCCAATGCCGACGGCTTTAAAGACGAACCCTATGCCATCATGCCGCGCCTCTCCGCCCAATGGGAGAAAAATGTCGGTAAGGCCCAGATTAATATATTCAGCCAGTTCACCCGTTTCGAACACGATGAAAAACAAGACGGCAGCCGCCTTGTGCTCTACCCCAGCATTAAATGGGATTTCCATAACCAATGGGGTTATATACGGCCGAAAATCGGTGTGCATACCACCTATTATGATTTAAACCGTTTTGAAGCGACACCTTCCCGCACAGTGTCGCGCACCCTGCCGATTATCAATGTCGATACAGGGATGACGTTTGAGCGTAAAGCATCGTTCTTCAGCAACGACTACATCCAAACCCTTGAACCGCGCCTGTTTTACAACTATATTCCGACCAAATCGCAAAACGACCTACCCAACTTCGATACGTCGGAAAACAGTTTTACCTATGCGCAGCTTTTTAGGGAAAACCTCTATTCGGGCAACGACCGTATCAATTCGGCCAACAGTATTTCCGCCGCCGTGCAAACGCGCCTGCTTAACCCTCATAACGGCAGCGAACTGTTCCGTGCCGGTATCGGGCAAAAATTTTACCTAACCAATGACAACGTATTGGCCGACGGTACCATTGGCAGCTATCCGCGCCGCCGCTCCGATATTGTGGCTTTTGCCCATGGCAATGTCAGCAACAGCGTACGCGTCGACTTCGATATCCACTACAATCAAAACGAAAGCAGAACCGAGAGTTATTCGGCCGGCGTTCGCTACAACCCCGAACCCGGTAAAACATTAAGCGCACGCTATAAATACGGACGTAATGAAAAAATCTATCTGCAGGAAAACGGCGAATATTTTTACGACAAACTCAGCCAGATTGATTTAGCCGCACAATGGCCGATTAAGAGAAACTGGTATGCCGTCGCCCGCTATAATTATGATCTCAGAACCAAAGAACCACTTGAAATGCTGGCCGGCTTCGAATATAAAAACGATTGCGGCTGCTGGAGTGCCAGTGTGGTCGGCCAACGTTATGTCACCGGCCTGAACACCAAGAAAAACGCCATATTCTTTAATCTCCAACTCAAGGATTTAAGCAATCTCGGTAAAAATCCTTTTGAAAAACTCCGCTTAGCCATCCCCGGTTACAGCAAAACCAATGAGGTAGTCAGACGATGAAATTCAAATCCTTAATACTTGCCGCCGCCTTAGGCTTGGCTTTTCAAAGCGTGCAAGCCGCCGATGAAATTAAATTGGTAGACGGCATTGCCGCCATTGCCGGCAGCGAAGTCATCACCCAGCGTGATGTCCGCCAGGCCATGGCCGAAGCGCGGCGGCAATTAGGCAAAACCAATATCAATGATGAAGAACTGCGCACCCAAGTGATGCGGCAGCTAATCGACCAAGCCATTGTTTTGCAAGCTGGCAAACGCCGCAATATCACGGCAACGGATACGGAAATAGATGATGCATTGGCCAATATCGCCCGCGCACAAAAAACCACGGTCGACAATCTCTATGCCCAAGCGGCTAAAAACGGTGTGAGCAAAAACGCCGTCCGCCGCAGTATTGCCGACAGTATTATTGTGAATAAGGTACAGCAACAGGCTATTTTGCAATACAGCCAAGTGAGTGATGCCGAAATCAATGCCACCATCGCCAGAGCGCGGGAACAAGGCATTACCCTGCCTGCAGGCGAGCCTTTACACCAATACCATGCCCAACATATTCTGCTGAAAGCAGAAAGTGACAATGCATTCAAAGCAGCCGAAAGCAGCATCCGTAAAATTCACAAGCAAGCTGTCGACGGCATCGACTTTTCCGCATTGGCACGCCAATATTCGCAAGACGGCAGCGCCCCAAACGGCGGTGATTTAGGCTGGTTTTCAGACGGCCAAATGGTGCCTGAGTTTGAAGCGGCCGTACATGAATTGCAACCCGGCCAAGTCAGCCGTCCTATCCGTACCCAATACGGTTGGCATATTATCAAACTGAACGATATCCGCGACAGCGGCACACCCGAGGAACGCCAGCGTGAAGCCGTCCGCCAATACATCGCCCAGCAAAAAGCCGCCCAAGCGGCAGATAATCTGATGAGGGATTTATACGCAACTACCCATGTTGAAATCCGTTAAATCAGCTTGAATGTCAAATAACAGACGTTATGGCATGTTTTTTCAACAAAAGGCCGTCTGAAAGCAATTTCAGACGGCCTTTTATTATGGCTGCTCAAACTATCCATCCTTGCCATTATCATACACATTGCTTCCATACACCCGAGAAGCTTTTCATATTATCAAGTTACATAATTTTACTTTTCATATCGCATATAATCATTTTTTCAGACGGCCTTCGGGAACATATTCAAACAATTATTATCATAATACGGCGGAATCGGTTAGCACGCTGTAATTACACCTTGACTACAACTTACTACACCGCGTTATAATTCGCTCTGTCGGCAGATGCCGTTATTCAGACGGCCTGCAATTTGTCTAACCTCAAATCACAAAAAGGAACACAAAAATGGGCATTAAGATTGCCATAAACGGTTATGGCCGTATCGGACGTCAGGTATTAAGAGCAATCTACGATTACAAACTGGACAACCAACTCGAAGTTGTCGCCATCAACGCCAGCGGCAGTTTAGAAACCAATGCCCATATCACCAAGTTCGACACTGTTCACGGCCAATTCGCCGCCGATATCTCCCACGATGAAAACCATTTGATTATCAACGGTAAAAAAATCCCGTTTTTCTCTACCCGCAATCCCGCCGAGCTGCCTTGGGATATGTTGGGCGTTGATTTGGTCATGGAATGTACCGGTGCGTTTACCAGCAAAGCCGCGGCTAAAGTCCACTTAGAAGCAGGTGCCAAAAAAGTATTGATTTCCTCACCCGGCGGCGACGATGTCGATGCCACCATTGTTTACGGCGTGAACCACGATGTTTTAACCCCTGAAATGACCGTTGTTTCCAACGCTTCCTGCACCACCAACTGCTTGGCACCCGTTGCCAAAGCCCTGCATGACGGCATCGGTATCAATAAAGGCCTGATGACCACCATTCACGCCCTCACCAACGATCAAAACATTACCGACGTGCGCCACAAAGATTTGCGCCGTGCCCGCAGCGGTATGGAAAACATTATTCCTACCAAAACCGGTGCCGCCAAAGCCGTCGGTTTGGTATTGCCCGAACTCAAAGGCCGCTTAGACGGTTTGGCCATCCGCGTACCGACCATCAATGTTTCTTTGGTCGACCTGAGCTTTGAAGCTGCCCGCGATACTACCGTGGAAGAAATCAACGGCATTCTGAAAGCCGCTTCCGAAAACGAAATGAAAAATATCCTAAAATACAACACCTTGCCACTGGTATCTATGGACTTCAACCACACCACCCAAGCCAGCACCTTCGACAGTACACTCACCAAAGTGACTGACGGCAATATGGTGAAAGTATTCTCTTGGTACGATAACGAATGGGGTTTCAGCTGCCAAATGCTGAACACCGCCCGTGCCATGTTCGGTCTTGAAGTTACCCCGTTTAAATAAGCATTTCCGCTTTATCCAAACAGGCCGTCTGAAAATATTTCAGACGGCCTTTGTTATGCGCCTTTCAGACGGCCTTTCGGCCAATTATCGAATAAAACCGTTAAATTTTCATTTTGCTTTCATAATGCCCTACTCTTTAAGCCATTTGATAAATTTGGTAAACTGTTTTCGTCCCATGCCTTATAGAAACGAATCCCTCATGAAAAAAAACGCCCTTATCGCCCTTTCTGCCGCCGCTTTGGTTTTGGCCGCATGTAGTACCCAAGAAAACAAAGTCACCGAGCCCAAAGAAACACCGGTTAAGCCTACCGTGCAACGCCCTGCTTTCGACCCCAATGCCGAATCGGTTGCCATCAGCGGGTTTAACGGCAATACCAACGTACAGCGTTTTATCGGCTACGAAGCGGCCAGCGGGCAATTCAGCCGCACGGAGCTGCAAAGCTTTTTCGACGGCGTGGTCTATAAAGGCAATATTATTAATATTATGAACCGCCCCGGCACCTCGCGCCCGTGGTATGAGTTCCGCAACGGCAACGCCAGTGCCAGCAAAATCAATAAAGGCAAAAGCTTCTACGCGCAACATAAAAATACCATCGACTCGGCCGCCCGCAGCTACGGCGTACCCCCCGAAATCATTGTGGCTATTCTCGGCATCGAAACCAACTACGGCACCAACACCGGCAGCTTCCGTGTGGCCGACTCTTTAAGCACACTGGCTTTCGACTACCCCCGCCGTGCCGACTTCTTCCAAAAAGAACTGCACGAATTTTTACTAATGGCCAAAGAAGAAAGAAAAGACATATACAGCTTTAAAGGCAGCTATGCCGGCGCCATGGGTATGCCGCAGTTTATGCCCTCCAGTTTCCGCAAATATGCGGTCGATTTCGACGGCGACGGCTACCACGACATCTGGAACAATATCGGCGATGTGGCCGCATCGGTCGCCAACTATATGAAAGCGCACGGCTGGAAACCCAACGGCAAAATGATTGTGCCGGTTAGCCTGAATATCACCCAAGAGCTGCAAAATATTATCGACGAAAAAACCGCCCTCACCCGCACCGTCGGCGAACTCAAACGCTTGGGCGTACGGCCGCAGGAAGTGGTCGACGACAATGAAAAAGCCATTCTCTACCGCTTGGAAACCGCACCGGGTGTTTATGAATACTTTATCGGCCTCCATAATTTCTATACGGTTTGGCAATACAACCACAGCCGCATGTATGTAACCGCCGTGCGCGATATTGCCAACGGCGTCGGCGGCGGCTACCGTTTATAAACGCAGCCGTATTACCAAACCTAAGCACAGCCGCTGTCTGACCGCAGCGGCTTTCCCCTATTCGGCAAGCGCACTGACAACCGCAAAAAATGTTAGAATAAGCTGCCTTTAAAAGCACCAACCGCCGTATCCCCATTTCACGGAAATAAAACGAATCTATGGCTTATCAAGTTCTCGCCCGCAAGTGGCGGCCTAAAACCTTTGCCGATTTGGTCGGACAAGAGCACGTTGTCAAAGCATTGCGCAATGCCTTAGACAAAGGCCGTCTGCATCATGCCTATCTGCTCACCGGCACACGCGGCGTGGGCAAAACCACCATCGCCCGTATTCTGGCCAAAAGCCTGAACTGCGAAAACGCAAGCCATGGCGAACCCTGCGGCGTGTGCCAGAGTTGTACCCAAATCGATGCCGGCCGTTATGTCGATTTGCTTGAAATCGATGCGGCCTCCAATACCGGTATCGACAATATCCGCGAAGTACTGGAAAACGCCCAATACGCCCCCACCGCCGGCAAATACAAAGTTTATATTATCGACGAAGTGCACATGCTTTCGAAAAGCGCGTTTAACGCTATGCTGAAAACGCTGGAAGAGCCGCCCGAGCATGTGAAATTCATCCTAGCCACCACCGATCCGCACAAGGTGCCGATTACCGTTTTAAGCCGTTGCCTACAATTCGTATTGCGCAATATGACTTCGCAACAAGTTGCCGACCATCTCGCCCATGTGCTGACCGTGGAAAATATTCCGTTCGAGCAGCCTGCACTGCAATTGCTCGGACGCGCCGCCATGGGTTCGATGCGCGATGCCTTAAGCCTGCTCGACCAAGCGATTGCCATGGGCTCCGGCAGCGTCACCGAACAAGATATCCGCCAGATGATAGGCGCGGTTGACAAGCATTACCTCTACGAACTACTACAAGGCATTGTCAACCAAGATGGCGAAGCTCTATTGCGCACCGCCCAAGACATGGCCGCCCGTGCCATCGGTTTCGACAGCGCCTTAGGCGAATTGGCCATGCTATTGCAACGGCTGGCGCTTATCAAAACCGTTCCCGCCGCCCTAGCCGACGACCCCGAACGCGACGCCCTACTACGCTTTGCCCAATATCTCGGCGACGAACAAATCCAGCTTTACTACCAATGCGCCATTCACGGCAAACAAGATTTAAGCTTGGCGCCCGACGAATATGCCGGTTTTGTAATGACGCTGCTGCGTATGCTGGCTTTCGCCCCTATTGCCGCCAAAGCCCATGCCCCCGACGGCGTTATCGAAGGCACCCAACTGCATGCTCCGGTTTACCAACAACCTGCCACCCAAATGCCGGTAGCATCCGAAGCACAGCCCGAAGAGCCCCATACCGAGCAGCATAGCCAGGCGGCCGCAAGCGACGACGATACGCCGCCATGGCAAGACGAGCCGGAAACCGCCGTTGCCGACAACCATACGCTTGAAAATATTCAGACGGCCGAATCACAACCGGCACCGCAATCCGACAATATAGAACCTGTAACGCCCGATAATGCCGTTGAAGCCACAACTGCGGAACCCTTGCCAACCGAATCGCCGCAACCGGAAACACAACCCGTTTCCGAAATCGTCAGTCACGATACGGGAACACCCATTCAGACGGCCTCAATACAAGAAACACACACGCCCGAATCAGACAATAACCTTATAGGAACCGATAACGAGCCGCCTTATATTGCTGAAACCGAGCCTGAATCTGACCACTATTCCGATGCCGATGATAACGACGAATACGCCCCGCAACAGCCGTCTGAAATACCGTTACCCGCAGCCCTAGCCAACAGTGCGGAAGAAGAAAGCGAAGAACCCGAAGACACGGAAGAACATACTTTCACTCCGTTGCCCGAGTTCATCCCCGAAAACTGGGCGGGCATCAGCAAACGGCTTGCCCCGAAACTCGGCGCCGCCCAAATGCTGACCCAACACGCTGCATGGACGCGCTATGATGCCGAAAACCATCTAATGATATTGGCACTCACCGACGAAGCGCGCGCTACCACCAATAAAGACCGCTTGGAAAAAGTCCGCAGCACGTTGGCCGACGCCTACGGCATCACTCTGAAATTGCAAACCGAACCATGGCGCGACGATGCCGGCTGGGAAACCCCGACAATGCGCCATAAACGCTTGCAGCAGGAAGGCCGCCGACAAGCACAGGATTTACTCGAAGCAGACCCTGCCGCACAGCAGATTCTCAGCTTATTTGAAGCAGAATGGCTGCCCGACACATTAGAATTAACCGACTCGCAGGAATAAAGACTTAGGCCGTCTGAAAGCCATTCGATTATTTCAGACGGCCTGCACAAAAAACACGGAAACAGCGGCAGCTTGTGATGCCGCCTTTCCAACTGTATCATCCAACCTTTTATTGAAAACAGGAGTATCAAACCATGTTCGGAAAAGCCGGATTAGGCGGCCTGATGAAGCAGGCGCAACAAATGCAGGAAAATATGAAAAAAGCCCAAGCCAAACTGGCGGAAACCGAAGTGAACGGTGAAGCAGGCAACGGTTTGGTAAAAGTTACTATGACATGCAATCATGTACTCCGCAAAATCGACATCAATGAAGAGCTGATTCAGGAAGCCGCCGACGATAAAGAAATGCTGGAAGATTTAATTTTGGCCGCCATCAATGATGCCGGCAGCAAAGCAGAAGAAACCACCAATAAAACCATGGGTGCCTTCACACAAGGCCTACCTGCCGGTATGGGTGACTTTTTCCGTTAATACACCCCGCACATCATATAAGCAATAAACCGGTTTACCAATATCGGTTTTAACACTATATTAAGAAAGGACACTTATGGGTTTAATGGACTCTCTCATCGGCGCCGCCACTTCAGCAATCGGCAGCAACAGCCAACAAAGCACAGCCATTCAAATGGTTCTAGACTTGGTACAACGCAGCGGCGGCGTAGGCAGCCTGATCAGCAAATTGCAACAAGGCGGTTTGGGCGATGCCTTACAAAGCTGGATTTCTACCGGCAGTAACCAAAGCGTATCGGGCAGTCAAATCCAATCCGCACTCGGTAGCGGCATGGTTCAAGAAGTGGCTACTAAATTCGGTATGGACGGCAATCAGGCCGGCGATATGCTGGCACAATATCTACCCAATCTGGTCGACAACGCCACGCCGAACGGCTCCGCCCAAGATGCCGATGGTTTCGGCTTGGATGATATTGCTTCATTATTGATGAAAAACTTTATTAAATAGAAGACCTTTGCGAAATTACCCTTTAGTAGACGACCTCATCAATCCATAACCATGTAGGTCGGATTCTCGAATCCGACATTGATGCTAACCATTTTGTCGGATACAAGTATCCGACCTACCTTTGCTTTATAAATATTAAACCAAATATAAAACAAGGCCGTCTGAAACTTTTTCAGACGGCCTTGTCATTTCAAACACACCGATTATAAAGAACGGGCTACCTCTACAATTTCAAACACTTCAAGCTGGTCGCCTTCCATGATTTCATTATAGTTTTTCAACATCAAGCCGCACTCATAGCCCATGCGTACTTCTTTCACATCGTCTTTAAAGCGTTTCAGCGATGACAACTCACCGGTATGAATTACCACATTATTACGGATCAGGCGAACGTGTGCATCGCGTTTCACCACACCGTCGGTTACCATACAGCCGGCAATATTGCCCACTTTGGAAACGCTGATTACCTGACGGATTTCCACCATACCGATCACCTGTTCTTTTTCTTCAGGTGCCAACATACCGCTCATGGCTGCTTTCACATCATCAATGGCATCATAAATAATGTTGTAGTAGCGGATTTCGACATCTTCGGCTTCGGCCAGTTTACGCGCAGAACCGTCGGCACGCACATTAAAGCCGATAATAAAGGCACCGGATGCAATCGCAAGGTTCACATCAGACTCGGTAATACCGCCGACACCGCTATGCAATACATTCACTTTCACTTCGTCGGTAGATAGTTTTCTCAGGCTGCCCGCTAAGGCTTCGTAAGAACCTTGAACGTCTGCCTTGATAATCACCGACAACGATTGGGCTTGGTTTTCGCCCATATTGTTGAACATATTTTCCAGTTTGGCCGCCTGCTGTTTAGCCAAGCGCACGTCACGGTATTTACCCTGACGGAACAAGGCAATCTCACGCGCTTTTTTCTCATCGGCCAACACCATCGCATCTTCACCGGCATTCGGCACATCTGACAAACCCAGAATCTCAACCGGAATCGACGGGCCTGCCGATTCAATCGGCTTACCGTTTTCATCCGCCATCGCACGGACTTTACCAAATGCCGTACCGGCCAGCAGCATATCGCCTTTTTTCAAGGTACCGCTTTGTACCAATAAAGTGGCAACCGCACCGCGGCCTTTATCCAAACGGGCTTCAACAATAATGCCTTTAGCCGGTGCGTCAACAGGTGCTTTCAGTTCTAACACTTCTGCTTCAAGCGATACGGCTTCCAATAAAGCATCAATATTTAAGCCCTGTTTAGCGGATACATCGACAAACTGTACATCGCCGCCCCACTCATCAGGCACCACTTCATGTGCCGTCAACTCTTGGCGGATACGTTCCGGATTGGCACCCTCTTTATCGATTTTATTGACCGCCACCACAATCGGCACATTCGCCGCTTTGGCATGGGCAATCGCTTCAATGGTTTGCGGCATCACACCGTCATCGGCAGCCACCACCAAAATCACAATATCAGTAGCTTTGGCGCCGCGTGCGCGCATGGCGGTAAACGCTTCGTGACCCGGGGTATCAAGGAAAGTAATCACGCCTCTAGGCGTTTTCACATGATAAGCACCGATATGCTGGGTAATACCACCGGCCTCACCCTGCACCACTTTAGAACGGCGGATATAGTCGAGCAATGAAGTTTTACCGTGGTCAACGTGACCCATCACCGTTACCACAGGCGGACGCGGCAATTCTTCGGCAGTAACAGCCTGCTCTTCATCACCCAAAAACGCTTCGGGATCATCTGCGGCGGCAGGTTTGCCGATATGGCCTAATTCTTCAACCACAATCAAGGCGGTATCTTGGTCGATGGATTGGTTAATCGTCACCATCATGCCCATTTTCATTAGAGCTTTAACCACTTCCACGCCCTTAATCGCCATTTTATGTGCCAAATCGGCAACGGTAATGGTTTCGGGCACCAAAACCTCATGAACCACCGGTTCAGTCGGCGCTTGGAAAGCATGTTGATTGGGCTCTAGTTTGAGTTTTTTATTACCTTTTTTACCGCCGCGAACACGATCTTCGGCATTGGCATTCTGACGGCCTCTGCCCTTGTCTTTACCACCGCGACGGCGGCTTTCCACCTCTTCCTTACTGTAGCGTTCGTCTTTTTTAGAACGGGAAGGAGCCGCATCTTTAGTAGATTTTGTAGCGCTTAAAGGGGCGTTGTCGGAAGGTTTGGCAGAACGCTGTCCGGCACCTTCTTTAGCAGCCTTGGCTTCCTGTTGCGCTTGAAGCTTCATGGCCTCACGACGTGCCTGACGCTCTTGTTTTTCACGCAACAAAGCTTCCTGATGGGCGCGCATAGCGGCGGCACGGCGTGCTTCTTCATCACGCTGTGCCTGCTCTTCGGCACTCACGACAGGCTTCACTTCAACCGGTTCCGCTGGTTTTTTAGGTTCTTTGTTTTTAGTTTGTTTAGCTGCTTTTGTAGGCTTCTCTTTTTTAGTATCGGATGCAGGCTTCACTTTAGCCGTTGCTTTTTCTTCAGCTTGTGCAGGTTCTTTGGCAACCTCTTCTTTTGATACCGAATCCGTTTCTTTTTGCGCTTCGGCTTTCACTTTTTCCGCTTCGGCAGCCAAGCGTTCACTTTCCGCTTTTTCCGCTGCTTCACGTTCGGCTTGTGCGGCCGCTTCGGCTGCTTTTTGTGCTTCCAATTTTTCCGCTTCGGCTTTTGCCTGTTCTTCGGCTGCTTTTTCCGCTTCAGCTTTCGCCTGTGCTTCGGCTTTGGCACGGGCTTCAGCGGCCAACTCATCGGCAGGCGGAACAATCACTTTACGGGTGCGGCGGCGTGTTTCTACTTGTACACCGCCTACCGTACTGACTTCGGCTTTTTTACGGCTGATACTGATGGTGCCGTTTTCACTGCCATGTGTTTTTTTCAGGTATGCCAGCAACAATTGTTTATCATTGGAGGTAATGCTGTCGTCGGCGCTGCTTTTTGCCACGCCGGCACTTTTCAATTGTTTCAATAAAACATCTACGGGTTTTTTCAGCTCGGCGGCAAATTGTTCGACTGTTTCATTACTCATGCTTCACCCCCTTTGTTTTCTTCTTCTGCAAACCAGTGTTCGCGGGCTGCCAAAATCACTTTTTTAGCAGTTTCTTCATCCACACCGGTAATTTCAATCAACTCGTCTACCGCCAACTCCGCCAAATCATCACGGGTAGTAATACCGGCCTGAGCCAAATCACGCAGCATATCCTGATCCATTCCTTCCAAGCTGCGCATACTTTCTTCCACATCGCCCAACTTCTCTTCGGAAGCAATCGCCAAAGTCAACATAGCATCACGGGCACGGGCACGGAGGAGTTCTACGGTATCTTCGTCAAAACCTTCGATTTCCAAAAGTTCCGCCGCAGGCACATAGGCCACTTCTTCTAAAGTAGCAAAGCCTTCCTGCACCAAAATATCTGCTGTTTCCTCATCAAGGTTCATATGTTCCATAAATAAATTACGGATGGCCGCATCTTCGGCCTGATTGCGCTCATCAGCCTCTTCCACGGTCATAATATTTAACTGCCAACCGGTTAAATCGGCAGCCAAGCGAACGTTTTGTCCGCCACGGCCAATCGCCAATGCCAGCTGGTCTTCCGCCACAATCACATCAACGGAATGGCTGTCTTCATCAATCAGAATACGGGTCACTTCTGCGGGTGACAGTGCATTAATCACGAATTGAGCCGTTTCAGGCGACCACAAAACCACATCGATACGTTCGCCGGAAAGTTCGTTGGTGACCGCATTCACACGGGAACCGCGTACACCGATACAGGTGCCTTGCGGGTCAATACGTTGGTCGTTGGCTTTTACGGCAATTTTGGCTCGGTGGCCGGGATCGCGGGCGGCTTCTTTGATTTCCAATAAGCCATCTTCAATTTCGGGCACTTCCATAGCAAACAGCTTCACTAAGAAATCGCGGGAAGTACGGCTCAAAATCACTTGTTTGCGGCCGGAAGCACCGATTTCGTCCACACGCAAAAATAAAGCGCGTACACGGTCGCCGGTACGGAAATTTTCACGCGGAATCATTTGATCGCGCGGCAATAACGCATCCAGTTTACCGATTTCGATAATGGCACCATGACGCTCAACACGTTTCACCGTACCCATCACAATATCTTCTTTGCGCCCTAAAAAGGCTTCCAGAATCTGTTCGCGCTCGGCATCACGGATACGTTGTAAAATAATCTGTTTAGCCGTTTGGGCGGCCTGACGGCCAAAAGCTTCGTTTTCAAGCGGCTCTTCGTAATATTCGCCGATTTGTATGGTTGTACCCGGGATTTCTTCTTGGATTTCTTCAATGGTTTTTTCCACATCCGGGTAGGTATAATCTTCATCGGCCACAATCAACCAGCGGCGAAAGGTTTTATATTCGCCGGTATCACGGTTGATTTCCACGCGGACATCCATATGCTCGCGGTTTGCTTTTTTCTTGGCAGCCGTACTCAATGCAAACTCCAAGGCATTGAATACTACTTCGGGGTCTACGTTTTTTTCACTGGCCAATGCTTCGGCCAGTTGTAACATTTCGCGACTCATTCTTTACATTCTCCGTTCGATATCACTATTTTTCATTTTAAAAATTAAATTCCGGGCGCAGGCGTGCTTTATCGATATTGCTGATTTCGATATCGACCGTTTTGCCGTCGAAAGCAATGCGTACGCAATCGTTTTCAAAACCTTCTAAGCGCCCTATAAAGTTTTTTTGGCCGTCTATCGGCAGACGTGTTTTTATTTTGGCCTGCTGCCCGGCGAAACGTATAAAGTCCGCTGCTTTTTTCAACGGACGGTCCAATCCCGGGCTGGAAATTTCCAAGCGCTTATAATCAATATCTTCAACCAAAAACAAGCGGCTCAAATGGTTGCTTACGGTTGCGCAATCTTCTACGGTAATCCCGCCTTCTTTATCAATAAAGACACGCAGGTCTCCCTGAGCGGTTAATTCAAAATCAACCAGCTCGTAGCCCAAACCGGGCAAGGTTTTATCAAGAATATTTTGAATATCCATGTTGCTCCAAAAACAAAAAAATGGCCCCGTGGCCATTTTTCGTAAAAACTGAAAAATTTATTGATTATAACACCAATTTCCTATATTTGAGAAGATAAATATAGGTTTAGCTTAGATTATTTAAGGCGTGCTCAAGATTTGTTTATTTTTCTCTTTAAATTGGCAGCAGCAACCGATAATTAACCAATTACTGCAACTTTTCTAAATAATAAATAGAAACCTAAATTCATCTGATATTTTTAGCTTTTTTCAGACGGCCTCATATTACCCCGCAGATACAACTGCCAATTGCATTACATTCTGCCTAGTTCACGTTGCAAAGCCTGAATATTTTGCTGTCTATCCAACACATTGCCTTGTAATTGTGCAATCTGTTGCTGGTTAATGCTGCCGTTTTTCGCCGTACGCGCCGAGCTTAATGATTGTTGTGCTTGTGCAAGTGCTTTACGCTCGTTGGCCAATTCTTGTTCGAGAATACTACGGCGGCTGTTTCTAGAGGGCGTTTTCGGCATGGAAGAGCCGGAAGGTGGGGAAAATTTTACCGGCGCAGCGGTAGCACGTCTTACTTTTGGTTTACGCGCTTTGGCCACCTGCTGTTTCTTCGGCTCTTGTGCCGCCTTACGGGTATAGTTTTGAGGTTCGTCATAACGGCTGCTGCTGTAATTGCCGATAGGCGGAAGATCCGCTGTCGTACAATTACCAGCATTGCGTGAAGTATAAATAACTTCCCCATTGACCACACAGGTATAAATTTTTGCAGAGGCCGTCTGAATACCTGGCAAATTCAATAACAGCAGTGTGCCGATTGTCATCAGTTTTTTCATACGCATTTCTTCAAAGCGAAACAGCATCACGTCTTACTTTTAAAATTTATTTTCAGGCAAATATTCCTTTTTAAATAAAATTTAGTTTTCAAGCCGTGATGAATTACTTTTATGAATATCTGTAATAACAGTATTGTAAGGTTTTATTACTTTTGAATAAAGCCATGCCGATTTTAAAAAATTTTAAAATATTAATATACTGCCATTATTTCAGTTACCAATTTACTAATACCAACGCCGATGATAAAGCAGAACAGGCTCTCCTATTCTGCCAATATCATCATCAGGCAAATCAGCCATTTTATTTGTTATAACAAGAGAGAAAGTATGATAAAAGAGGCTGAGTTTAGTAATTAATGTTTTACTGTTTATCGAACATTTGGAAATATTTTTAGATACTGGCTTGTAAAACCTCAATATCAGCCACTTCATCCGCTTCATAATCGGACTGGGTACCCAAATAGTCTTGCAGGCTTTTAAGATCGGATAGCGTTGCACCGCTTGCTGCAAGTAATAGAATAGCTTGTTTGAATGATGTATAAGAAGACATAATGAAACCCCGTAGTAGTTTAAATAATAGGTTTTAATCTTTATAAATAAATTTTTTAATCTTTATAAATAACTTACCGACCCGATACTACCAATCGGCAAAATACACTTGAAGATCGCTTTCAATCTGCTCCAGCTCCTCTTGCCAGGTCAACCAGCCCTCTTCAAGTTTACTTAATTTTAACTTAACTTCAGCTAATTTAGCGAGTGTTTTCTGTAGCTTTACCTTATTTTCTTCCGAATAGGCTTCTTCTTGTGCCAAAAATGATTCACAGTCGGCCTGAATCTCATTCAATTCAGCCATTTCCTTTTCTGCCTGATTAATCTTCTGCTGTATGGGTTTAGTGCGCTTTGCACGCTCTTGGCGCATTTGCGCTTCCATACGTTTCACATCTTTACGGTTTTGTGTAGATGTGGATGCCGACGGCGCATCGGTTTCGTTTTCTTGAGCCAAACGCCATAAGCGGTAATCGTTTAAATCGCCTTCAAAAGTTTTCAGACGGCCTTTATCTATTAATAAGAAGTTATCGGTTGTAGCTTCTAATAAACTTCTATCGTGCGATACCACAATCAATGCGCCTTGGAAACTTTGTAAAGCAACGGTTAAGGCATGGCGCATATCCAAATCCAAGTGGTTGGTCGGTTCGTCGAGCAATAATAAATTAGGTTTTTGCCAAACAATCATCGCCAATGCCAAGCGTGCTTTTTCGCCACCTGAAAACGGTTCGATTTTTTGCAACGCCATATCGCCGACAAAATTAAATCCACCCAGAAAGTTTCTAATTTCCTGTTCGCGCACATCGGGTGACAGCTGCTGAATATGCCATACCGGGCTTTGATCCGAGCGCAGCGTATCCAATTGGTGCTGGGCAAAATAGCCGATATTCAGTTTCTCTGATTTCACCACCTGCCCGGCAAGCACATCTAATTCGCCCGCCAACAATTTGATAAACGTTGATTTACCGCTGCCGTTCACCCCCAACAAACCATAGCGTGCGCCGCTTTCCAACGACAATGAAATATCATGCAATACCGCCTTGCTACCATAGCCCAAATCTACTTTATCCAGTTTTAACAACGGATTGGGCAAATGCGCCGGGCTTTCAAATTCGAAACTGAATTCGCTATCTAAATGAGCAGGTGCAATGCGTTCGAGCTTGGCCAATGCTTTCATCCGGCTTTGCGCTTGCACGGCTTTGGTGGCTTTGGCTTTAAAACGGTCGATAAAAGATTGCAAGTGTTTGATATGCGCCTGTTGCTTAACATATGCCGCCTGCTGTTGCGCTAAACGCATGGCGCGTTCATTTTGATAGAAGTCGTAATTGCCGCCGTATTGCGTGAGTTTTTGATTGGATAACTCAACCGTTTGATTGGTAGCGGCATTTAAAAAGTCGCGGTCGTGGGAAATAATAATTTGAGTACACTGAAGCTGGGCAAGATGGTTTTCCAACCACAACACCGTTTCCAAATCCAAATGGTTGGTCGGCTCGTCGAGCAGCAGCAAATCGGCGCGGCACATTAAAGCCTGCGCCAAATTCAGACGCATCCGCCAGCCGCCGGAAAAATCTTTAACCGGTTTCACCGATTCTTCTTGCGAAAAACCCAAGCCGTGCAATAATTTTGCCGCCCGTGCAGGTGCTGTATAAGCTTCAATTTCTTCCAACTTGGCATGATATTCGGCCATTTTCATACCGTCGTTTTCCGCCTCGGCCTGAGCCAAGGCCGTCTGAAGCTGTTGCAGTTCGGCATCGCCCTGCAAAACATAATCGGCAGCAGAAACCGCCAACGCCGGCGTTTCTTGTGCCACTGCCGCTATTTTCCAATGTTTCGGAATCAGCACATCGCCGCCATCCTGCATGATTTCACCTTTGATTAAGGCAAACAAGCTGGACTTCCCCGTACCGTTTTTCCCGATTAAACCAACACGCTGATTAGGATTAATCGTTAGATTAGCTTGATCCAGCAGCACTTTCAGGCCACGTTGCAAGGTGAGGTTTTTGAATTCGATCATGGGAAACAGCCGATAAATAGAAAAGGCGGCTATTTTATATCTTTTTATCTCACCACACCAAAATCCAATAATAAAAAGCCGTCTGAAAACTTTTCAGACGGCCTTATCATCATATACATTTTATCAATGGTTTGTACCGAAACAGCCATTTCAGTTGCAAAACAGCTACACACAACCATTCAAATCTCAATCGGCTATCATCACAAACATTCCCACAAAAACCATTTCAGAAACACCATAAAATGACAATTCTCTATATGATGTTTAGATTATGTTCTATAAAACTTTTTACTCATTCCACATCAAAATCCAAGTTATAATTTCTATAAAAATAATAAAATTATTTTCATCACGGCCCTTAAAAAAACCGCTATCCAAAGCAGCCATTTTCAGCTTCACGAAATTTTATTGTTAATTTATTAAATAATTTGGTTTTTCTATTATATCTTTTTCATCCAAAGGGTAATATAATATGCCGAGCTTTTAACTTTAGGGAACTTTATAACTTTAAAGACTTTGATAATTTTAAAGAACTGTTAACTTTAAAAGAGAGGCAAATCATGTTTAATCCAAATGTTTTTGTTAAAAAAATTGTAACTCAACCTCAAGTTGCAGCATTGGTTACACTGATATCGCGTGCGTTATTAATCTATCTATTCCTCAATTCAGGTTGGGGAAAAATCTTCAAATACGACGCCGTAGTTCAACACATGGTGGATATGGGGGTGCCGGGATGGATGCTGCCACTCGTTATCTTGCTTGAAGTGGGTGGCGGTATTGCCTTCTTATTTGGTTTCCAAACCCGCTTGGTTGCTTTCTGGTTGGCCGTTTATTCAATCCTTTCCGGTCTTATCTTCCACGCATCGCCGGAAGATGCCATTCATTTGATGAAAAACCTCGGTTTAGGCGGCGGTTTCTTCTTCGTGATGGTAATGGGCCCCGGCCGTTGGAGCTTAGACCGCTTAATTGAAAAAGAATAACGCTTCCATTGCATCATATAAACACCCAATAAAGCCCCTTGTGATATAAGGGGCTTTATTCATTATTGGATTCCATATCTAATCATTCATCTAAGACACAGTATTCCCTATTCGGGCAACCGTAAGTAGGCGTATGGTTAAATCTACGGTAAGATACCACTATTTTATTGCATTTTTTCAGACGGCCTGCTCAATCGCTCAGAAGGCCGTCTGAACCCGTTTAATATATTAAAGAAAACATTATGAAAACTTCCGAACTACGCCAAAAATTTCTCAAGTTCTTTGAAAGCAAAGGGCATCAGATTGTGCCGTCATCATCGCTGGTACCGCACGACGACCCCACCCTGCTGTTTACCAACGCCGGCATGAACCAATTTAAAGACGTTTTCCTCGGCTTCGATACCCGCCCCTACACTCGCGCCACCAGCGCACAAAAATGCGTACGCGCCGGCGGCAAACACAACGACCTTGAAAACGTCGGCTACACCGCCCGCCACCATACCTTTTTCGAAATGATGGGCAACTTCTCATTCGGCGACTACTTCAAACAAGACGCGATTAAATTCGCATGGGAATTTCTCACTTCCCCCGAATGGTTGAACATACCCACCGAAAAACTATTGGCCACCGTTTATGCCGACGATGACGAAGCATACAATATCTGGCTCAACGAAATCGGCCTGCCGCCTGAAAAAATCATCCGCATCGGCGACAACAAAGGCAGCCGCTATGCTTCCGACAACTTCTGGCAAATGGGCGACACCGGCCCCTGCGGCCCCTGCTCCGAAATCTTCTACGACCACGGCGACCACATCTGGGGCGGCCCTCCGGGAAGCCCCGAAGAAGACGGCGATCGCTTTATAGAAATCTGGAACTGCGTATTTATGCAGTTCAACCGCGACGAATCCGGCACCATGAACCCGCTGCCCAAGCCTTCGGTCGATACCGGCATGGGCTTGGAACGCATGGCCGCCGTGATGCAACACGTTCACGCCAACTACGAAATCGACCTCTTCCAAAACCTGCTGAAAGCCGCCGCCCGCGAAACCGGCACCGAATTCAGCATGGAAGTACCCAGCCTGAAAGTGATTGCCGACCACATCCGCGCCTGCTCCTTCCTGATTGCCGACGGCGTATTGCCGAGTAACGAAGGCCGCGGCTATGTATTGCGCCGCATTATCCGCCGCGCCGTACGCCACGGCTACAAACTCGGCCAAAAACAAGCCTTTTTCTATAAACTCGTGCCCGATTTAGTCAAAGAAATGGGCGACGCTTATCCCGAATTAAAAGAGCGTCAAAGCCAAATCGAAGAAGCCTTGAAAAACGAAGAAACCCGTTTTGCCCAAACCCTTGAAACCGGCATGGCCTTATTGGAAAACGCCCTTTCAGACGGCCGCAAAGTGTTAGACGGCGAAATCATCTTCAAACTCTACGACACCTACGGCTTCCCCTACGACCTCACCGCAGACATCTGCCGCGAGCGCAGTATCGACATGGACGAAGCAGGCTTTAACCGCGAAATGGAAGCTCAACGCGCCCGCGCCCGTGCCGCCCAAAGCTTCAAAGCCGACACCCAACTGGCATACGAAGGCCAAGACACCCAGTTCAAAGGCTATACCGAGCGCCAAACCCAAGCCAAAATCCTCGCCCTCTATAAAGACAGCGAGCCGGTAAACGAATTAAACGAAGGCGACAACGGCGCCATCGTATTAGACAACACCCCGTTTTATGCCGAAAGCGGCGGCCAAGTCGGCGACGTCGGCTATATTTCTGCCGACGGCAACCGCTTTGAAGTGCGCGACACCCAAAAAATCAAAGCCGCCGTATTCGGACAATTCGGCGTATTGGTTGCAGGCCGTCTGAAAGTGGGCGACAGCGTTACCGCCGCCATCGACAACGACATCCGCGATGCCAATATGCGCAACCACAGCGCCACCCACCTCATGCACCGCGCCCTACGCGAAGTGCTCGGCACCCACGTCGAACAAAAAGGCTCGTTGGTAACCGCCGAAGTCACCCGCTTCGATATTTCCCACCCGCAGCCAATTACCGCCGAGGAAATCGCCGAAGTCGAACGCCGCGTTAACCGTGCCATTCTCGCCAACGTCGAAGTCAGCGCCGAAATCATGAGCATGGAAGACGCCCAAAAAGCCGGCGCCATGATGCTGTTTGGCGAAAAATACGGCGACGAAGTGCGCGTGCTCCAAATGGGCGACTTCTCAACCGAACTATGCGGCGGCACCCACGTTCACCGTACCGGCGACATCGGCCTGTTTAAAATCATCTCCGAAAGCGGCATTGCCGCCGGCATCCGCCGCGTAGAAGCCATCACCGGCATGAACGCTCTGCAATGGGCGCAAAACCAAGAACGCTTGGTGAAAGACATTATCGCCGAAGTCAAAGCCCAAACCGAGCGCGACGTATTAGCCAAAATCCAAGCCAACGCCGCCCACAGCAAACAGCTTGAAAAAGCCCTCAGCCAAGCCAAAGGCGAACTGGCCAAACACGCAGGCGCACAACTTCTAGACAACGCCAAAGACTTAGGCCAAGCCAAGCTCGTGGTTGCCCAAATCGAAGCCGAAGCCGGCGCCCTACGCAATATAGTGACCGACCTCACCGGCAAATCCGATCAAGCCGTTGTGCTGCTCGCCGCCGTAAACGACGGCAAAATCGCCCTTTGCGCCGGCGTATCCAAACCTTTAACCGCCAAAGTCAAAGCCGGCGACTTAGTGAAATTTGTGGCCGAACAAGTCGGCGGCAAAGGCGGCGGCCGCCCGGACTTAGCGCAGGCAGGCGGCAGCGACACCGACAAACTGCCGCAAGCATTAAACAGCGTAGAAGATTGGCTCGGCAGCAAGCTGGCCTAATCCACACCAACAGGCTGCCTAACCTGCTTAGGCAGCCTGTTTTTGTTATCCCATCCCAATCAGAAGACAACAATGAAAAAATACTCTTGGTTAATCGCATTATGTTTAACGGCTGCTTTTGCCCAAGCCGCAACACCCTCTGCCAATGAAAACCAAGCCGCCAATCAAGCCCAACGTTTTCAAATGGAAACCGATATTCGTTTAAACCATTTGGAAAAACAGCAAGAACGGATGCAAGAGAAAATAGATGCAGTGGGTAATAATAGGCAGGAATCAGACAAACAAATTAATGAGCAATTAGCCGAATTAAAAGCCAGCGATCGCGTAGTGAGTTGGGGCGGTTGGATTATGGCAATACTCTCTATTTTTGTTGCCGTAGGAAGTATTGTTTTACCCTTGCTTCTGTTTAGAAGAAATCAGGAAGTCACTAAAAAATTCGAGAAAGAAGTACAAGATTGGGAAAAACAACGAAAAGAACTAACGGATAAACATCAACAGGATATAACCAACCTTAATCAAAAAATGGCAGATTTTGAAAGTCAATTTTCTGGTTTTATGGAATCGTCAAGACAGAAATTTGATAATTTTTTGGGTAAAACCAGCCAAGAACTCATCAATAATCCACAAACGATCTTACTTGATACTTCCTCTAAGCTTAATACTCCTTCTAAGAGTAATTCACTAAATGAAGCCGAATCCACTGCAGTACGCCAAGATGCTCATCATTTAGCTGAAATGGGGAAAGAACAGCAATCCGCCGAAAAGTTATTTCAAGCAAGTACTTTAGCATATTATTCAAAGAACTATGGTGATGCTTTAGATTGGTCAAACCAAGCTATTAAGTTAGAGAATGAAAATACTCTTTTATATACCCGTATTTTAATCCTAAAGGGTAATGCTTTATCTGAGCTAACCCAATATAAAGAGGCGATAAAGGTTTATAACCAAGTAATAAAACAATTTAGTTCCAGTGCTGAAGTCACAATACAAAGACAAGTAGCAGCAGCTTTAATTAATAAAGGGGTAACACTAGGAAAGCTTAATTGCTATGAAAAGGCAATAGCCTGTTATGATAAAGTGTTAGAAGAATTCGAATCTAGTACCAACATTATATTACAAGAACAAGTAGCCCAAGCTCTATTTAATAAAGGAGCCGCATTAGGACTACATGGACGCATTAACGAAGAAATTTCTGTTTATGATGAAATACTAAGCAAATTCGAATCTAGTTCCGTTCCCGCATTACAAGAGCAAGTAGCTTGTGCATTAATAAATAAAGGTGTTTCCTACTATCAACTTGAGGATTACAAAAAAGCAATTTCTGTTTACGATAAAATGCTAGATAAATTCAGTTCTAGTACTGATCCCACATTACAAGAGCTAGTGGCTCAAACATTTCTTAACAAAGGAATTTCTCTATCAAAGCTCAATCTCATAAATGATGAAATATTAACTTATAACGAAATGTTAGAAAAATTTAGTGACACTACTCAACTTCCAACATTACAAGATATAGTAGCCCAAACTTTATTCAATAAAAGTCTGGCATTAGATAACCTCAACCGCAATAGTGAAGCCATAGCCTTATGCGATGAAATTATCAACCGTTTTGGCAATAATCTGGAATTAAAAATCCAAGAAGCTGTTAATAAAGCCAAACAATTAAAAGAAAAGCTTTCAAAAAAATAACCCCTAACCCTATTTCAGACGGCCATCCAATCTTTTCAGACGGCCGTCTGAAACCATTCATACCCGCCCAATCCAAACACCCATGTAGGGGCGGATTATATATCCGCCCGTGTCTGCCCATTTGCTTGGCCAACCACTCGCCGCCAATAGCACACCCTACACAATAGCCGTTTTATTTTGTAGAACACCAAATCAAACAGCGGGCGGATATATAATCCGCCCCTACCAACCCGCCCCACGCTAACCATCTTTTTAAGATTAAATAAACCTCAAACAATATTAAAATGCCGTTCCAATAATCTGGAATCAATCTTCAAAGAACTGTTAATGAAGCCAAACAATTAAAAGAAAAGCTTTCAAAAAAACCCTAACCCCTAACCCTTTTCAGACGGCCATCCAATCTTTTCAGACGGCCGTCTGAAACCATTCATACCCGCCCAATCAAAACACCCATGTAGGGGCGGATTATATATCCGCCCGTGCCTGCCCATCTGTTCGGCCAACCACTCACCGCCAATAGCGCGCACCCTACACAACAACCGTTTTATTTTATAAAACACCAAATCAAACAGCGGACGGATATATAATCCGCCCCTACCAACCGCCCCAAGCAATCACTATTTCCATACCTAATAAACGCCAAATAATATAAAAAACGCCTTAGCCACTGTATTACTACACATGCGATTATATTCATTATTTAAGGCCGTCTGAAAACCCTTTCAGACGGCCTTTTATCAAACCCAAAACACCGGATTAATCCCAATCTTGCGCCACAAAACGGGCTTCCTTGCCCGCATCATTACGCAATATCAGCGTATGCCCCTCGATACGATAACTTTTCGTGCCCGCAACATAATTCATAAACGAATATTCCAGCGGTATCGTTTCCGCACAATACATACGGGTAGACGTGCCATTGCTAAACACCATACGATCGCCGCCCGTCTGCTTCGCTTCCATCATCAACTGATTGCAACCCATATAAGCATAAACACGCGGCAACTGCCGCCAATCCATCCTCGCCTCCGCCGCTACCAACTGCTCACGACTGAAGCCCTCGAAATCCGCCAACATCCACACCCGTTTAATATTCGGCTGCGGCGTATTCTCAGCCGAAGGCAACACCCCCGCCGAACAAGCCGCCAGCCCTGCCGCCGCAAACACCCAAGCAAACCGTTTTATCATCATACCCTCCCGAATTGGTATTGAAAATCAAACCATTGTACACACCCCACCGCCCCACACCAAGCCCAAACCCTTTTCAGACGGCCTGATTGATGGTTTAGCCTGCCGTCGGCCAAACGCATTTAAAGTAGATTTTCCGTTATAATTTTGGGATGGATTTTTTATAAGATGATTGAAATATTGTTGGTAAATAAGTTTTTTAGAGGGATAAGGTTATGGAAAAGCAAATTAGACAGTTGATTTTAGAAGGTATAAATTTACTTCAGAGTGACCAATCTTCAGAAGCGATAGAAAAATTTAATACTGTTTTAAATCTGACTACAGATAAAAAAAACCATATTCGAGAACAAATTACTATCCTCTTTATGTTAGGTCGTTTATATTACGAACAGGCCTTAAAAAATAATGACCTAAGTCAAACAAACAAATATTTTGAATTGGCTATCAACCATCACCAACAGCAATTATCCTTAGCTGAAAAATTAGATGGTAATAATCAAACAAACATTAAGAAAAAAAGTGAGGCTCGACTTGGATTAGGTTCATGTTATTTTCAGCAAGCCTTAAAAAGTGACGACCAGAAACAGATAAAAAAATATTTTGAATTAGCCATCAACCATCACCAACAGCGGTTGATATTAGCCGAAAAATTAGATGGGGCAACGAGTATTCAGGAACAAAATAGTGCTCAGCTTGCATTAGGTCGTTGCTATTTCGAACTAGCTAGAAAAAGTGATGATGAGAAGAAAGCAAACGAATATTTTCAAATAGCTATCAACCATCACCAACAACGGTTGATGTTAGCCAAAAAATTAGATAGGCAAACAAGTATTCTAGAACAACATTATGCTCATCTTGCATTAGGTACATGTTATTTGGAACAGGCTAGAAAAAGTAACAATGAGGAGCAAGCAAACGAATATTTTCAAATAGCTATCGACCATTACCTACAACAATTAGAGCTAGCTAAAAAATTAACTGATAAGCAAACAAGCATTAAAAAACAAAGTAATGCCAACTATATACTAAGCGCATGTTATTTTCAGTGGTTCTCTAAAAGCAATAACTCAAAGAAAACAAAGGAACTTTTAGATAAGGCTATCAACTATCTTAAAATCCAGTTAGAGTTAGCTAAAGAATTAACTGATAAGCAAACAAGCTCCCAAGAGCAAAATAATGCCAATCTTGCATTAGGCCGCTGCTATATAAAACAATCATTTAAAAACAACAACTTATCAAAAAAAACTGAAGATTTTCAACATGCTAAACAATATTATGAGCAAGCATTAACATTGGCTACTCAACTCCAAGATAAACAACAACAAAATTCGGCTAAATATTGGATAGCTTTTTGTAATTTCAAATTAGGGCTATTTCCAGATTATTTTAAAAAGAAAGCTGAAAGAATTGGAAATAGCCTTAATAGTATTAAAAATAAAAAACTAAAGAACAATATTGCTAAAATTCATGCTGTTCTCAGTATTAATCCTGTTGAAATAGAAAATATGTATTTTGCCCACTATACCAATCCCAAAGTTTGTGATTTGCTCTTGGGTACTGTACCTACACAAGGCAAAAATCAATCTTTTAATAAAATGCGTATGAATAGCTGTACCTATATGAACGACCCAACCGAAGGCAAAAGCCTGCTCGACTTTCTAGGCCATCAGGAGTTATCTTTAGAAAATAAAATCAGCTTTAAAAGCCATAATGCTTTTGCGACCTGTTTTTCAGCAAGAGTCAACGATTTAAATCAGTTCCGCTTATATGGCAAAGTCGGCACTATCGAGGCCTCTGGCTGCTGTTTGATATTTAATAAAACAGGGGATTGGGTAAAACAACCTGATATGAGTTCAGCATTCCGACTACCTACTAATATAAATGAACAATCTATTAATATAAATGAACAATTTATTAATACAAATGAACAATTTATTAATACAAATGAACAATCTATTAATGTAAATAACTCTACACTACCTAATACCAATATCGAATCTAACTCTAATAACCTGCCACTATTCCAAGTAGCCTATATTTACAAAAAAGATGAATATATTCAAAATGATGAAGATAATATTCTTGATAGTGATAAATTTGGTATTCGCTTAAAACCAATTAGTCAAAATAAAATTTGGCACGATTTAAGAAAAAAGGAATTAAAAAAAGCATTGGTTAGTTTACAGAAGCTCTTAAAATTAGACACCAAACTGGAAGAATCCGATATCCAAAATGCTTTAGAGTATATCCGCTATCTCTTTAAAGACTATGCCTTTAGGGATGAAGAAGAATTCCGCCTGCTGCGGATTGAAGCGATTGATAGTGAAAATGTTAAACTTTGCCCGCATACTCATGCCATTTATTTGGAATATGATTTTATTGACGGCATGATAGATGAAGTGATTTTGGGTACCAATTATGAGCACACGGATGAAAAACGGAAAACCGAAACTTTCCGCTATTTATTAAAACAACGTTTCCCACATATTGCCGTGAGCCATAGTACACTGCCGATTAATCATTAAACATTGGTGAATGCCCTATTCGGTTCAAAGCCAATATCAAATTATTAGGCCGTCTGAAATGTTTTCAGACGGCCTAATTTATTATCTTTTATTCCCCTTGCGGTAGGGTGTTGTGGTATAGCCACGCACGCGGTTTTTATTCCTCCAACCAACGCGTGCGTGCCGTCGGCATACACCCTACGCCTGAGCGTTGCAACGGTTTCAAATGGTTTTTTGTAGGGGCGGATTATATATCCGCCCGCGCCTGCCCATCGGCAATGCAACCCTCTACCGCACATGCCAAAACCACACAATCGCGGTTGTATTTTACCGATAACACAATTCAAACAACGGGCGGATATGCAATCCGCCCCTACAAACATTTCTTAATAACAAAAGGCCATCTGAAACATTATCTTTCAGACGGCCTCTATTTATTATCGTTTGTTTCCCTTGCGGTAGGGTGTGTAGCATAAGCCACGCACGCGGTTTTTATTCCCCCAACCAATGCGTGCGTGCCGTCGGCACACACCTTGCGCCTGAGCGTTGCAACGGTTTCAAACGGCTTTTTGTAGGGGCGGATTATATATCCGCCCGTGCCTGCCCATCGGCAATACAACCCTCTACCGCACATGCCCAAACCACGCAATCGCGGTTGTATTTTACCGATAACACAATTCAAACAACGGACGGATATGCAATCCGCCCCTACAAACATTCCATAACCCATGTAGGTCGGATTCTCGAATCCGACATCAACACATTATCACCATGATTCAATATTTCCATCATATCAACCGTTTTGTCGGATACCAGTATCCGACCTACGCTTGTTTTCAGACGGCCTGTACGGGCGGATTAAATATCCGCCCGTACCTGCCCATCGGCAATGTAACCTCTACCGCACATGCCCAAACCACGCAATCGCGGTTATATTTTACCGATAGCGCAATTCAAACAACGGGCGGATATGCAATCCGCCCCTACAAACATTCCATAACCCATGCAGGTCGGATTCTCGAATCCGACATCAACACATTATCACCATGATTCAATATTTCCATCATATCAACCGTTTTGTCGGATACCAGTATCCGACCTACACTTGTTTTCAGACGGCCTGTAGGGGCGGATTATATATCCGCCCGCGCCTGCCCATCGGTAATGCAACCCTCTACCGCACATGCCAAAACCACACAATCGCGGTTGTATTTTACCGATAGTGCAATCCCGACAACGGGCGGATATGCAATCCGCCCCTACAAACATTTCTTAATAACAAAAGGCCATCTGAAACATTATCTTTCAGACGGCCTAATTTATTATATTTGTTTCCCTTGCGGTAGGGTGTGTGGCATAGCCACGCACGCGGTTTTTATTCCTCCAACCAACGCGTGCGTGCCGTCGGCACACACCTTGCGCCTGAGCGTTGCAACGGTTTCAAACGGCTTTTTGTAGGGGCGGATTATATATCCGCCCGCGCCTGCCCATCGGCAATACAACCCTCTACCGCACATGCCCAAACCACGCAATCGCGGTTATATTTTACCGATAACACAATTCAAACAACGGGCGGATATGCAATCCGCCCCTACAAACATTCCATAACCCATGTGGGTCGGATTCTCGAATCCGACATCAACACATTATCACCATGATTCAATATTTCCATCATATCAACCGTTTTGTCGGATACCAGTATCCGACCTACGCTTGTTTTCAGACGGCCTGTAGGGGCGGATTATATATCCGCCCGCGCTACCCCATTCAACAATGCAACCCTCTACCGCACATGCCAAAACCACACAATCGCGGTTGTATTTTACCGATAGCGCAATTCAAACAACGGGCGGATATGCAATCCGCCCCTACAAACATTTCTTAATAACAAAAGGCCGTCTGAAACATTATCTTTCAGACGGCCTTTATATGGTGTTTAAACCGTTAATCCAATCTTTAATATTTAGCGCACTTTGCTAATCAAATCGCCATAGCCTTCGGCTTCCATTTGTTCCAGCGGGATAAAGCGTAGGCTGGCGCCGTTGATGCAGTAGCGCAATCCGCCTTTGTCTGCCGGGCCGTCGGGGAATACATGGCCTAAGTGTGAATCGGCGGCATGGCTGCGTACTTCTACGCGCTGCATATTGTAGCTGTTGTCGTTGCGGCGGGTGATGGCGGAATCTTGAATCGGTTTGGTAAAGCTCGGCCAGCCGCATTGCGAATCGTATTTGTCGGCCGAACTAAACAGAGGCTCGCCGCTCACTACGTCTACATAAATACCGGGCGCAAACAGATGATCGTAATCATGGCTGAAGGCGTATTCGGTGCCGCTTTGTTGGGTTACGCGGTATTGCTCTTCGGTGAGCATGCGTTTTAATTCGGCATCGTCGGGCTTTTTGTATGTGGCGGCATCGAAGCCTTTGGCTTTCGGTTTTTCTTTGCCGGGCAGCGGTTCGTCGGCTTTGCGGATGTCGATATGGCAATAGCCGTTCGGGTTTTTAATCAGATAATCCTGATGATATTCTTCGGCTTCGGCAAATTGTTTCAAGGGCTGGTTTTCCACCACAATCGGCAGTTTGTATTTGGCCTGCTCTCTTTTGAGGGCGGCGGCAATCACGGGCTGCTCGGCGGCATCGGTAAAGTAAATGCCGGTGCGGTATTGTGTGCCGCGGTCGTTGCCTTGTTTATTGAGGCTGGTCGGGTCTACCACGCGGAAGTAGTATTGGAGGATGTCGTCGAGGCTGAGTTTGTCGGCATCGTAGGTTACGCGCACGGTTTCGGCATGGCCGGTGTCGCGGTAAACCACGTCTTCATAAGAGGGATGCTCGGTTTTGCCGTTGGCATAGCCGGAAACGGCATCAACCACGCCGTCGATACGTTGGAAATAGGCTTCCAAACCCCAGAAGCAACCGCCGGCCAAATAGATGGTTTTGGTATTCATCACAGCAGATTCCTTTTTCTGTTTGTCTACTTTATAAAATGTGTGTTGCAAGCTGCTGATTTCGGCTTCGGGATTGTCGATCAACGCCAGCGCCTGCGCTTCGTTAATGCTGCCTTTCACGACCCGCGCCAAATCGCCTTTTTTGTCTAACACTGCCCAAGAGGGATAAACCGCTATATTGAGGCTTTTGGCGATATTGCCACCCTTATCGACAATCACGGGCAGTTTCGGATAGTTTAATCCGGCATACCATTGCTGAAATTCGCCGTCTTTTTTCTCGCCGAGAAAACCGGGTGAGGCCACGGTAATCAGATTGGCTTTTTGTTGAAAACGTTGGTCTTTCGCCCAGCCTTCGGTGTGTTCAAGCTCTGATAAACACAGCGGGCACCAGCTCGCCCAGAATTTAATCAGGGTCGGCTTGCCCTCTTGCAAATAAGATTCTGCCGGCTTGCCCTGTATGTCTTTCAATTTACTCAAAGCCGTAGGAATAGGCGCCGCCGATACTTTCTGCATCTGCGGCAGCAATAATGCCGCGCCCACAATCACACCACCCACCAGTAAGGCCGCTTTCAGGCCGAAGTTTTTTTTCTTAGTCATTATATTTTCCCAAATTTATAGGTTGGTATGGTTTAGACGAAGCAGCCGGAAAATTCTTACAGCCGGTACTGTAAAGATTCGGTTAGGTATCGTAAAGACAACACTATGTTTTCTTTTCAGACGGCCTTGATTCAAGCCGATAGCGATATAGCGTAATATTAACCATATTAAATAATAAACAGGCTTTTTCAAGCCTTTTAAACGGGCATCAATCAACGTTTTATCCCATCACATTACAGGATATTGCCGCTCAGGAAAAATTAAAACGGTTTTGTGCTTCGGTTTCTTTTCTATCATTTATAATAAAAAGGCAGTTTATGAACAGCTCACTAAGCGGCCATCAGCATGGCCAAGGCACCATTTGCCGCTGGAACGACGAACGCGGTTTCGGGTTTATCCGCCCAAGCCAAACGCAAGAAGAAATCTTTTTCCATATTTCCGCATTCGAGGGCGGCGGCAGGCCGAAAGACGGCGAGCGGGTTTACTTTGTAGCAGAACGCGACGGCAAACGCCGCAAAGCCATTAAAGTCTATTCGCAAGACAACCCTTCCAAACAGCAAAAACAACGCATCCGCAAAATCGAACGCCGCCAAAGGGCAAAAGAGCGTTATGCGCGTTTGAGTTGGAAATTATTTTTCTCGGTTTTGGCTTTTGCCGCATGGTTTGCGATAATCGCCCTTTTTATGCCCAAGCTGCTGTTTGCCGTTGATGCGCTGCTGTCGCTGATTTTATTTGTGATGTATGTTAACGATAAAAATGCCGCCTTAAATGGCGAGTGGCGCACTTCCGAAGCGCAGCTACACTTTTTTGCACTAATCGGCGGCTGGCCGGGCGCTTTAATTGCCCGCTATATGCTCAACCACAAAACAGTAAAAACCGAATTTGTGATCACATTTTGGATAACGGTTGTATTGAATATCGCCGCTGCGATTTATTTAAGCACCCATCCGCAATTATTAAGCGATACCTTACCTTTTCTGAAAAACCTATTGAAAACCCTATTATGAATATTACCCAACTGATTGCCAAAGAACTTTCCGTTTCCGCTTCGCAAATCCAAGCCGCGGTCGACCTGCTCGACGACGGCGCCACCGTGCCTTTTGTTGCGCGCTACCGCAAAGAAGCCACCGGCGGATTAGACGACACCCAATTAAGAACCTTATCCGAACGCCTGCAATATCTGCGCGAGCTTGAAGACCGCAAACAAACCGTGCTCAAAAGCATTGAAGAACAAGGCAAGCTCACCCCCGAACTGGCCGCAGCCATTGCCGAAACCGACAATAAAACCGCACTCGAAGACCTTTATCTACCTTACAAACCCAAACGCCGCACCAAAGCCCAAATCGCGCGCGAAAACGGTTTGCAGCCCCTAGCCGATTTACTGCTAAACACCCCGTCCGACCAACCCGAAAAAGAAGCCGAAGCCTATCTCGGCGACAAGGTGCCCGACACCAAAGCCGCGCTCGACGGTGCACGCGCCATTTTGATGGAACAATTCGCCGAAGAAGCCGAACTCATCGGCCACCTGCGCGAAAAACTATGGGCAGAAGCCGAAGTACACGCGCAAGTTGTCGCCGGAAAAGAAAGCGAGGGCGAAAAATTCAAAGATTATTTCGACCACCGCGAAGCCATCCGCACCATGCCCAGCCACCGCGCCCTTGCCGTTTTGCGCGGCCGCAATGAAGGCATTTTGCACGTCGCCCTCAAATACCAGCCCGACGAAACCCCGATTACCGAGCAAAGCGATTATGAAAAAATCATTGCCGCCCATTTCCATATCGGCGACAACAAATGGCTGAAAGACACCGTGCGCCTCACATGGCGCGCCAAAATCTTCCTCTCGCTAGAGCTCGACGCCTTTAACCGCCTCAAAGAAGCCGCCGACACCGACGCCATCACCGTATTCGCGCACAACCTCAAAGATTTATTACTCGCAGCCCCCGCCGGCCGCTTGGCCACCATGGGCTTAGACCCCGGTTTTCGCACCGGCATTAAAGTGGCCGTGGTCGACGATACCGGCAAATTAATCGACACCGCCGTTGCCTATCTGCACCAAGAAAGCAACGCCCTAGCCACCCTTGCCCGCCTAATTAAACAACACGGCGTTAAACTGATTGCCATCGGCAACGGCACCGCCAGCCGCGAAACCGACAAACTGGCGGGCGAATTGGTGAAAGGCCTGCCTGAAGCCAAGCTGCACAAAATCGTGGTTAGCGAAGCGGGCGCATCGGTCTATTCCGCTTCCGAACTGGCGGCCAAAGAATTCCCCGAACTCGATGTATCCCTACGCGGCGCAGTATCCATTGCCCGCCGCCTGCAAGACCCGTTGGCCGAACTGGTGAAAATCGACCCCAAATCCATCGGCGTCGGCCAATATCAGCACGACGTCAACCAAAGCCAGCTAGCCAAATCGCTCGATGCCGTGGTCGAAGATTGCGTAAACGCCGTCGGCGTGGATGTGAACACCGCTTCCGCGCCCCTGCTCGCGCGCATTTCCGGCCTCAATCAAACACTGGCGCAAAATATCGTGGCATGGCGCGATGAAAACGGCGCTTTCGACAGCCGCCGCAAGCTCTTGAAAGTACCGCGCTTGGGTGAAAAAACCTACGAACAAGCCGCCGGCTTCCTGCGCATTAACGGCGGCAAAGAACCGCTCGACGCTTCCGCCGTACACCCCGAAGCCTACCCCATTGTCGCCAAAATGCTCGACGACCTGCACATCAAAGCCGCCGACCTTATCGGCAACCGCGAAAAAATCAAACAAATCAAGCCCACCGCCTACACCACCGAACAATTCGGCCTGCCCACCATTATGGATATCCTCGCCGAACTCGAAAAACCCGGCCGCGACCCGCGCGGCGAATTTCAGACAGCCACATTTGCCGAAGGTGTTAACGAAATCAGCGATTTGGAAATCGGCATGATTCTTGAAGGCGTGGTCAGCAACGTCGCCAACTTCGGCGCATTCGTCGATATCGGCGTCCACCAAGACGGCCTCGTGCATATTTCCGCCCTATCCGACAAATTCGTCCAAGACCCGCGCGAAGTGGTGAAAGCCGGCGACGTGGTAAAAGTAAAAGTGCTCGAAGTAGACCCCGCCCGCAAACGCATCGCCCTAACCATGCGCCTAGACGACCAACCCGGCAGCAGTTCCGCCAGAAATAGGCCGTCTGAAAACCGCAATACACGCGGCGCTAATAAAGCGCAAGGCAACCAGCGCGATAAGCAGCCGGGTAATACTGCGATGGCGGATGCTTTTGCGAAGTTGAAGAAATAATCAAGATGACTGACAACAGCTTAATTCTCTACACCACTTCAGACGGCCAAGCCCAATTCACCCTACGCGAATTGGGCGGCCAGCTTTGGCTGAAAGCGAGCTATCAGAAAGTTCAGTTGTCAACTTACAGTTGACAACTGCTGCAGGCCGTCTGAAAACTGGAAGACATATGGTTGTTCTAATAAAATATATAATAACTAACACAATAAATAATCAGGATATATAAAAGTAGTAGATATTTTTGCGAAATTGAAACATTGAATTTTTATTTTGAATTTAGGAGAAATAATATGAAATCGGCACAAGAATGGTTTGAAGAAGGGGTAAACCTATACAAACAAAACGACCTTGATGGTGCCATTGAGGCATGGAGCAATATTCAGCCCAAGGATTCGCCAAAGTTATATATCCAAGCACAAGTTAATTTGGGCGCGGCCTTGGACGAACAGGGAAAACTTAATGAGGCCATTGAAGCATATCGCAATATTCAGCCCGAGGATTCGCCAGAGTTATATGCCATAGCACAATTTAATTTAGGTAACACCTTACGTAAACAAAATGACCTCGATGGAGCCATTAAAGCATATCGCAATATTCAGCCCAAGGATTCGCCAGAAGTATATATCCAAGCACAAGTTAATTTGGGCGCGGCCTTGGACGAACAGGGAAAACTTAATGAGGCCATTGAAGCATATCGCAATATTCAGCCCGAGGATTCGCCAGAGGCATATGCCATAGCACAATTTAATTTAGGTAACACCTTACGCGAACAAAACGACTTTGACGAAGCCATTAAAGCATATCGCAATATTCAGCCCGAGGATTCGCTAGAAGTATATATCCGGGCACAAGTTAATTTGGGCGCGGCCTTGGCCGAACAAGAAAAACTTAATGAGGCCATTGAAGCATATCGCAATATTCAGCATAAGGGTTCGCCGGAACAATATGCCAAAGCACAATTTAATTTAGGTAACACCTTACGTAAACAAAATGACCTTGATGGAGCCATTAAAGCATATCGCAATATTCAGTCCGAGGATTCGGTAGAGATATATGCCCAAGCTCTGTTGAGCTTGGGCATGCTCTTGGTTGAACAACAAAATATTGATGAAGCAATTGAAATATATAAAAATATTGACGTCAAATATCAATATCATTTTCTTATTAAATTAATGAATATAATTTCAAATTGTAATAAAAAATATTTCAAAAAATTGCTAACAATCATCAAAAAACTCTCTGACTTAATGGATGAGCTTTTTGTTTTTTCTGAAAGCAAATATGAATTAAAAGTAGCCCATTACAGCCGTGGCTCTACTATTTGGAACATGATAGTGGAAGAAAACCCTTCGGCATTTCGCTTAAACACCATTAAAAATGTGAATGACCCTATGGAGGGCTTGGTTTTAAACCAGTATTTACAAAAATCTTGTCAGCCTAAAAACGAACTGTTACCTCAACCCATTATAGAAAATACAAAAAATCAACAGCAATCTGTTTTTATTAGTTGTTTTACTTTCAATCATGATAGTTTGAACCAATTCCGCCTGTATGGTAAAGAGCAAGAGCGCGAAGCTTCGGGGGTAAGCTTGGTTTTTGCAAAAGATTTTTTTAATTACGATCAAAGATATAATATTAATTTTATTGCATCAAACAAAGAACTTGAAATTGGCAATAAAAATCTATCAATAAATAAAAAAGAATCAAATAGCGGACTATTATTAAATAAATTACCGCTTTACCGCTGTATTTATATCGATCCCGAAACAGGCTATTTAAGCTTAGCTTGCAGAGACCAAATCACGTTTTACCATGAAATATTAGCAGGAAATCCTACACAAGATTTTAATAAATTATTTAAGGAAGCTAACAAGCAATGGAATAATTATCAGAAAGAAATATCAACTAAAACAAAAGAAATTAAGACCCTTTTAAAAACAATCATCACCAATATTAAGCATTTAAATACAGCCTTAAATCGCTCAAAAAAAGAAGAAAAAGAAGAAATATTCGAAACATTAAACCTTATTCTGCTGCCGCTTCAATATCTGGTAAAACATGCGGCTTTCCAAGAAGAGCAAGAATGCCGAATAATGTATATCACGCAATTATCCGATAAAAAAATCCAAATGGATTGGAAAAACAAGCAGATGTATGTCGAATATGAGCCGAATGTCAAAGAAAATATAGATAAAATCTATTTATCACCCGGTGCTAAAAGTTATGAAGACTTTTTCAGAAAAGTATTAAATGATAACGGGGATAAAAAGAAAGTCAGAATTTCTACTAATCCGTTTAGAAATAAATAGTCAATGAAATGGCTGATTTGATGGTTGAAACCCACCCCCTCCCCCCATTCGCCCCACCAAACGCCAAGCTGCTGATGCTCGGTTCTTTTCCGCCGCCGCGTGCGCGTTGGAAAATGGATTTTTATTATCCGAATTTTCAAAACGATATGTGGCGGATTTTCGGCTTGGTCTTTTTCGGCGATAAGGATTATTTTGTTGAAGCGGGCGGTAAGGCGTTTAAAGAGGGGTTAATCCGAGCGTTTTTAGCGGAAAAAGGGATTTCCATTAGTGATACCGCTTATCAGGTGCGGCGCTTGCAGGGGAATGCGGCGGATAAGTTTTTGCAGATTGTAAAGCCGTTGGATTTGGCGGCTTTATTAGCCACCATGCCGCATTGCCAAACGGTGATGACGACGGGTGAACTGGCTACCGATACCCTGCTTTCACTAATGCCGTCTGAAACGGCCAAACCGAAAATCGGGCATTATGTGCAAGCCGAGTTTGGCGGGCGCCTATTGCATCTTTACCGTATGCCCTCTTCATCCCGCGCCTACCCCTTGGCCTTGGATAAAAAAGCCGCGATATATGAACGGTTTTTTAAGGAAATCGGTTTATTGTAATCCGAATAGGATTGAATCTAATCATCAAGCAACACGTGCGTACGCCCCCACTACAAAACCAACCATCTCATGAGTAGGGTGTGTGGCATAGCCACGCACGCGGGTTTTATGAAATCCCAACCATTGCGTGCGTGCCGTCGGCACACACCCTACCTATGCTTTCAGACGGCCTGTAGGGGCGGATTATATATCCGCCCGCGCCTAAACATTCTGCTATGCAATCCATTCGTCGCCAATACCAAACCCACACAATCGCGGCTGTATTTACCGATAGCACAATCCCAACAACGGGCGGATATGTAATCCGCCCCTACACATATTCCTTAATAATATCAGGCCGTCTGAAACATTATCTTTCAGACGGCCTTATCAATAAATCACCAATCTAGGTCGGGTTCTCGAATCCGACATTAACACATCATACCAACCGTTTTTCGGATACAAGTATCCAACCTACACTGGCTTTCAGACGGCCTGTAGGGGCGGATTATATATCCGCCCGTGCCTAAACATTCTGCTATCCAATCCATTCGTCGCCAATACCAAACCCACACAATCGCGGCTGTATTTACCGATAGCACAATCCCAACAACGGGCGGATATGCAATCCGCCCCTACAAACATTCTTTATCAATAAATCATCAATATAGGTCGGATTCTCGAATCGGACATTAACACATCATACCAACCGTTTTGTCAGATACAAGAATCCAACCTACGCCGGCTTTCAGACGGCCTGTAGGGGCGGATTATATATCCGCCCGCGCCTAAACATTCTGCTATCCAATCCATTCGTCGCCAATACCAAACCCACACAATCGCGGCTGTATTTACCGATAGCGCAATTCAAACAACGGGCGGATATTCAATCCGCCCCTACAAACATTCTGCTATGCAATCCATTTGTCGCCAATGCTAAACCCACACAATCGCGGCTGTATTTACCGATAGCACAATTCAAACAACGGGCGGATATGCAATCCGCCCCTACAAACATTCTGCTATGCAATCCATTTGTCGCCAATGCTAAACCCACACAATCGCGGCTGTATTTACCGATAGCGCAATCCCAACAACGGGCGGATATGTAATCCGCCCCTACAAATATTCCTTAATAATAAAAGGCCGTCTGAAACATTATCTTTCAGACGGCCTTATTAATGAATCACCAATCTAGGTCGGGTTCTCGAATCCGACATTAACATCATGCCAACCGTTTATCGGATACAAGTATCCGAGCTACGCCGGCTTTCAGACGGCCTGTAGGGGCGGATTATATATCCGCCCGTGCCTAAACATTCTGTTATGCAATCCATTCGTCGCCAATGCTAAACCCACACAATCGCGGCTGTATTTGCCGATAGCGCAATCCCAACAACGGGCGGATATGCAATCCGCCCCTACAAATATTCCTTAATAATATCAGGCTGTCTGAAATATTATCTTTCAGACGGCCTTATCAATAAATCACCAATCTAGGTCGGGTTCTCGAATCCGACATTAACATCATACCAACCGTTTTTCGGATACAAGTATCCAACCTACGCTGGCTTTCAGACGGCCTGTAGGGGCGGATTATATATCCGCCCGTGCCTAAACATTCTGCTATGCAATCCATTCGTCGCCAATGCCAAACCCACACAATCTCGGCTGTATTTACCGATAGCGCAACGCAAACAACGGGCGGATATGCAATCCGCCCCTACAAACATTCCTTAATAATAAAGGCCGTCTGAAATATTATCTTTCAGACGGCCTTATCAATCAGCAAAAAAAACAAATATTTAAGCTTTCAATACCGCGTTAATTTTGCCGACAATTTCACTCAAAGCTACGGTTTGCGCTTGATTTTCGCGGCGGTCGGCATATTCTACATTGCCCTCTTTTAAGGCGCGGTCGCCGATAACGATGCGGTGCGGAATGCCCAATAATTCGCTGTCGTTGAGCAATACGCCGGCGCGTTCGTCGCGGTCGTCCAGCAACACATCAATGCCTTGTTCGGAAAGTTCGGCATAAATCTTGTCGGCCGCTTCTTTTACCGCTGCGGATTTTTTATAGTTCATCGGCACAATCACCACGGCAAACGGTGCCATGGCTTGCGTCCAAATAATGCCGCGCTCGTCATTGTTTTGCTCGATGGCGGCGGCCACAATGCGGGTGATTCCGATGCCGTAGCAGCCCATTTCCATTACTTGTGATTTGCCGTTATTGTCTAAAACCGTGGCATTCATGGCTTGCGAATATTTATCGCGCAGTTGGAACACATGGCCGACTTCGATACCTCGCGCAAGTTTCAGACGGCCTTTGCCATCGGGGCTGGGGTCGCCCTCAACCACATTGCGCAAATCGACAAACACCGGCTCGGCCGCATCGCGCCCGAAATTAAAGCCGGTATAGTGATGGTCGTCTTCATTGGCACCGATAACCCAATCTGCTGCTTTTTCAACGGCATAATCGGCATAAACCCTGCCTTTAAAACCAACCGGGCCGAGTGAGCCGCCGTTGGCACCGAATGTGCGGCGAATGGCTTCGGGCGACGCCATAGTCAGCGGTGATTTCACGCCTGCGAGTTTTTCGGCTTTAATATCGTTAAACTCATGATCGCCGCGCAATAGCAATAGAACCAATTCGCCCTCTTCTTCACCTTCCACCACAATCGATTTCAGTGTTTTTTCGGCAGGAATATTTAAAAAGTTAACCAAATCGGCAATGGTTTTGGCGTTCGGGGTGTTCACTTTGGTAAGCGTTTCAGTGGCGGCTGCGCGGTCGCCTTCTAGCGGCAGCGTCGGCGCCAATTCAACGTTGGCGGCGAAATCGGATTCGTCGCTGTATGCAATCACGTCTTCACCGCTTTCGGCCAACACTTGGAATTCATGCGAACCGGTGCCGCCGATGCTGCCGGTGTCGGCCGCAACCGGTCGGTAGTTCAAACCCAAGCGGTTAAACACGCGGCAATAGGCGTCATACATCGGCTGATAGCCGTCTTTCACCAAAGATTCATAATCGGTATGGAATGAATAAGCATCTTTCATCACAAATTCGCGGGCGCGCATCACGCCGAAACGCGGGCGCACTTCGTCGCGGAATTTGGTTTGGATATGGTAGAAATTTTTCGGCAGTTGTTTGTAGCTGGTGATTTCCTTACGCACAATATCGGTAATCACTTCTTCACAAGTCGGCCCCATGCAAAAATCGCGGTCATGGCGGTCTTTCAGGCGCAGCAGCTCTTTGCCGTAAAATTCCCAGCGGCCGCTTTCCTGCCATAGCTCGGCAGGTTGCACCACCGGCATGAGCAATTCCACCGCACCGGCGCGGTTCATCTCTTCGCGCACAATATTTTCAACTTTACGCAATACGCGCAAACCCATCGGCATCCATGTGTATAAACCCGATGCATTGGCTTTAATCAGGCCGGCGCGCAACATCAGTTTATGGCTGGCAAGCGTGGCTTCGGCAGGTGCTTCTTTTAAGGTGGAAATAAAAAATCGGCTGGCTTTCATATTGGCTTTACAGATAGATAAATAAAAGGGGGATTGTACCGCAAAGTGACTATGCATCGGGGGATTTGCAGCGGATTTTTATTGCCAACACTATTCATCCGCATATTTCAAAAACGATTATTTAGCAGGCCGTCTGAAATTTCAGACGGCCTGCTAGCAGTAAAATAGCATACTCACCCATGGAAACCGCCTCATTACCTCAACCGCACACTACAATCCTATTACCACACCACCCAAACCTAAAACGGGCAGACATAAATTCTGCTTCCACAAAGTTTATATCCTGCTTTTCATGCTTTCCATAAATAAAATAATGTATTTTTTGTATCATCAAATCCACATTCCTATTGGTATTTAATGTTATGCAACATAATTTCTAAATTTAAAATGCCAACAAACAATACTTATCACAATAAAGTTTCAATCCACCCAAAACTATCTTTTTCTTACAAATATCTTCATATATTTAATTTTAGTTAAGAATTGCTTTTTAATGCAAACAATAAGATAATGCCAATATCTTGATAGTTATTATTTCTAAGTTTATATACTTAATAAATATACTGAATCCGTATTATTGGGGAATATTCGGTTTCAGACGGCCTCAAGATAATTTTATTCACATTAGACAAAACAAGCTTTTATATCAAAAGCATAATAAAGGATTTAACACATGAAAACGGTAAAAAATATCTTTACTCTCACTTCCGTTATGGCCGCATTATTGGCTTCAGGCCATGCTGCCGCTGAAGAAGAAAAATCAGCAGATTTCTATGTCACGATTCGGATCATACCGATTTGCGAAGTTGTCACAAGCACAGGCAACAAACCGACTCAAGAAGCAACCGCACCCTCTGCAGGCGCAGATATTAACTTTGGCGAATATGAATCCAATCATAAAGCCAATGTCGATAAAGAAAGTGAAGGCAATAGTTCGGGCGCTATTCAAGTGCAATGTACTAAAGGCACACCTTATAAAGTCGCCCTCACACCTGAAACAGATGATGACAATGCCGGTGGCGGTAAGATGAATGCATTAAACACCAGCAATACTGAAAAAATCGGCTACCACTTATTCCAAGATGCAGGCCGTGCCAAAGCTTGGGGTAATCAAGATGGCAATATGTTAGAAGCCGAAGGTAAAGGTTTTGGCGAAAAAGTGAATCATATTGTTTATGGTCGTGTAAATTCCGATCAGTTTGATAAACCAGCCGGCCGTTATTCAGACAAAGTAACCGTAACGGTTAAATACTAATCAAAATTATTCAATATAATCAAAAATATGCAATGGTATAAACTCAAACCTGTCCTCACCGGCATTGCCCTGAGCGCCTACGCACTCGCAAGCCATGCCGCCGGGCTGCAAATCAGCCCGACAGGGCTTTCCCTGCCCGCCAAACAGCGGGCGGGTATTTTCACCCTGACCAATACGGACGGCGCACCGCTAACCGCGCAAGTGCGTGTTTACCGTTGGACTCAAGATGAAAACGGCCAAGACATGCTCACGCCAACCCGCGATGTGATTGCCAGCCCGCCCATGGTGAAGCTGGCCGCAGGCGGCATACAGCAATTCAGGGTTATCCGCGCACAACCGGCAAAAACGGCAGAAGAAGCCTATCGTTTGGTTATCGACGAGTTGCCAGCAGCGGATAAACAGCCTCAAAAAGGTTTGCAATTTGTATTGCGTTATTCCGTACCATTGTTTTTAAACCAATCCGAAAACCCAGATACACAACTTCAATGGCAGGCTGAAGCATCCGGCGGCAAAGTTATTCTGAAAGCGAAAAACACCGGTGCCGCCCATGCCCAGCTCAGCCATATTGTTTTCAACCGTGCGGCCGACAATAGCGGTAAAAATTTGGTTGCCGGGCTGGCAGGCTATGTATTGCCGGGGAAAACCGGGCAATACACCTTAGATATATCACCCGCCGCCCTGCGCCAAGGCCAGTTGTCGGTTACCGTAAACGGCCGCCCTATCCGACCGGAGGTTCGGTTTGCAGCCCCTTAATGCTGCCTTCCCTTTAAAGCAAACTGTTTACGGCATTTTGTTGTGTTTCTGCACACCCGCATTCGCTGCACAACAAAATCCGCCGCAAACAGCTGCTTACTCTCAAGAATGGCTACCTGTCTATCCGCAAGTATCGGTAAACGGCCGTGTTTCAGACGGCCTATTTCCTTTTATGTCGGATAACGGGCGCATTTTTGTGCAAACCGACACATTATACGCATTAGGCATAAACGTTCCGCAGGCCATTTTACAACAGGCAGATACGCGCCAAAAAAGCCTGAATACCGACACCGAAACCATCACAACAAACGAGCCCCCCCTATCGGCAGTGCCATCCGAAACCCCCGCCGAAGAAGCGGCAACACCTGCCGCATCCGAACCCATCCAAACCGCATACGAACCCACCGTATCGGAAAACCATACCGAATCCGGTAACACGCAAATATGGACGGATTTAAGCTCTATTACCGGTTTGGATATTGAATATAATGCCGCAGAGCAAACCCTTGCCCTAACCGCCCCACTCGACTGGCTAAACCTACCCACCACCGTTATCGGCCAAAAACCGGAACGGGCATACGATATCGCCAAACCGGGCTTTGCCGGCATCCTCAATTACGATGCCAATATCACCCGCAACAGCAGCGGCGGCTCAACACAGGGCATCTTGGCCGAAGCACGTTTCACCACACCCGCCGGCTATCTCAGCCACCAACACATTTGGAGCCGTACCCGCTTTTCGGCAGAGCGCATCAAATCCCAAAACCGTAATGTCCGCTTGGATACTTTCTGGCGCAGCGTATGGCCGGAACAAGGTTTGATTATGACCGCGGGCGACCTGATCACCGGCCAAACAGGCATTTCCGGCAGCGCCCGTATCGGCGGCTTCAAACTGGAACATTCCTATAGAACGCAGCCTTGGCGCAATACCTCGCCGTTACGCGCTTATGTCGGGGAAAGCACACTGCCCGGTACGGTCGATTTATATTTAAACGGCGTCAGACAATACAGCCAAGATGTGGCCGCCGGAGAATATGAAATTACCCTGCCGCCCTCTATTAGCGGACGGGGGAACGCCCAAGTTGTCGCCACCGATATGCTGGGGCGTACCGTCGTTGTCGATATGCCTTTATACGGCGGCAGCGATATGTTGGCCAAAGGCTTGAACGAATGGTCGCTAGAAGCCGGTTATCTGCGCAAAAACTACGGCCTGAAATCTTTTGATTATGATAAGCAACTGGTCGGCAGCGGCACATTGCGCTACGGCCTCACCAATTTCGTTACCACCCAACTTCATGCCGAGGGCGGCGGCGGTTACCGCCGTTTCGGAATCGAAGCCAATACGGTATTGGGCTCATTAGGGCAACTGAATCTCAGCCATGCGCAAAGCTTTTTCAAACAACATAAAGGCAAACAAAGCAGTATTTTCTTCAGTACACAATACGGCAATTGGACATTCGGTTCCGGCTGGAGCAGCACCGACGACGCTTTTACCGGATTCAACGCATTACTCGCCCCGGCGGGCTATCACCCCGAAGCGTTTAAAAGACGCACGGCTTCCGTATCCGTCGGCTGGCACAGCAAATCTTTAGGCTCGTTTAACCTTTCCTATCTGCGCCTTAAATCCGACCGCGATCAAACCGATAAAACCGGCACACTCAACTGGAGCCGCAATATCGGCCGCCGCGCCAGTGTTTTTATGAGTGCATCCAAATATTCCGGCAATCACAACACTTATCACAGCATTTACGGCGGCCTTTCCATCAGCTTCGATAGGGGCTATTCGGCATCTGTAAGTGCACGGCATGAAAGCGGCCGCGAAAACAGCTACCGTGTGGCTTTAAATAAATCCGGCAGCGGTGTCGGCAGCACTTCATGGAATATCGGCTGGGAACAACAAAATAATGCCAACGGCCGCAATAGAGGCCGTCTGAACGGCTTTGTCCGCCATGAAACCCAATACGGCGACGCCCATGCCGCCATTTACCATACGCCGCAATCCACCAACTGGGATGCCGGCTGGCGCGGCGGCTTGGTATGGATGAAAGGTGGGCTGTTCCCCACCCGCAATGTTTACGACAGTTTCGCCGTTGTCAGCACAGCGGGCTTAGCCGGCATACCGGTATCGCTTTCTAATAATCATGTCGGCAAAACCAATAGTAGCGGTTTACTGCTGGTGCCTAATTTATCGGCCTACCAAAAAAATATGATCGGTATCGACACCACCGATTTGCCGCAGGATATTCGGGTCGAACGCGCACGCATTCAAGCCGTTCCCTCGGAACGTTCCGGTATGGCGGTAGACTTCAAACTCAAGCGGATGCAGGCCGCATCCATGATTTTAAAAGATGAAAACGGCCAAGTGTTACCTGCCAACAGCACCGTTTTCCACGCAGACGACACCCCTATTGCCGTAGTGGGTTTCGACGGCCAAACCTTCATCGAACATTTGGTATCCGGCAACAATACTTTTGAAGTATCGCTGCCGGAAGAAGGCGGAATATGCCGCTTTAACATTGACTATCAGGCCAAAAGCCACCTCGGCAGCCTGCCCGATTTAGGTGAAATCTTATGTATCAGACAATAAAACGAATGAACAAACAAACACGGATCCAATATCGTTATAAAGTTTTTGCGTCCCGCAATATTATACTGGCTATAATATGCACTTTGGGTTTATTGCCGGCGCAAGAAGTGGCGGCAGCAAACGGCTGCAATGTTACAATGTCCGATATTAACTTTGGGAAAATCAACGTTATTGACCCTAACCAGCCGTTAGAAGGTTTAGCTACAGTTAAAGTTTCTTGCAGTCGGGGTGGCACACCTAACTCTATAGAAAAGGTCAATGTTTGCCTGGCTGCCGATGGCGGCAGCTCCGCACAAACAAGATCACAGATTAACCCACGCTATCTTTGTGAAAACGGAACATGCGGCACCAATAACCGCTTGGAGTTCAACATTTATACCGACCCGAACCACAGTAAAATATTGGGTTCCCCCAACTACAACATTAAAAATACAATCAATACAATTGTAACTATCGAACCAGGGAAATTGAGTTCCGACGAAGTAGATATTCCCGTATATGCGAGACTAAACGCACCTTTATCGAATGTTACACCGGGCATATATAAAAATGTATTTTCTCAAGGTTCTACCGCTGTGGCATACGAAACCGTCACAAACGACACAGCCCAAAATTGCACTTCAAGATTGCAATCCATCCGCTTTGATTTCAATGTATTAGCAGAAGTGGAAAAAAACTGCATTATCAATAAACCGCAAGATATTGCTTTCGGCACGGTTAATTCTACCGCTACCAATCTTGAAGGACAGACTGCGGTTAATGTTACCTGCACCCAAGGCGTGCCCTACAACGTTAAATTAGAACCGTCCAATCAAAATACAAATGGCAGCGGTGAAATGGCATCAACCCGCGCCGGCAACCCCGACAGAGTCCCCTACCAACTCCGTTCAGGCAGCGGTATGAATGGTAAGATTTGGGGTAATATTGCACTCGGCGCTTCTAACAATACCATTAGCGGCAATGGCAGCGGCCAAACTCAACAACATAAAATCTACGCCACCGTTCCTTCCACCGACTACCGTGCCGGTGATTATCGCGATACGGTCACTGTTAAGGTTGATTATTAAGGTTTTATTGATGGCCGTCTGAATACTTTTCTTGACCATTTAGTAAGCTATCAATCAAACAAGGGCGGATATATATCCGCCCTTGTTTGATTAATCGCTTACGGATTAAAAAATCCATGTCGTATTAAAGGTATTTCCTCATTAACTCGCATTCCACCGTTACATCACGGTTTAAGGGTAATTCGGCACTGCCAAGCGATTCATAGCCGTTGAGTTGGTAAAATGTTACCGAATTGAGCGACGCATAAAGTTTCACCAAACTCAGCCCTGCATTTAATGCCAATTCTTCCGCCCGTTGCAACAATGCCGTACCCAAACCATGATTGTGCACAAAGGGATGTACATATAAGGCATCTAACTGGCCGTCTTTCAAATCCAACTGAAAAAAACCCTGAATATGACCTCGGTATTCCGCCACCCACAAAGCCTTACCGGAGTCTGTCATGGTATCAAGATAACCCGAGGGCGTAAGCAATTTGCTCCACGCTTCCAATATCTGTTGGTTGTAGCTGCGGGTACAAGTATATTGCACCGCATATCGATGGGCATTGTAAATATGCTCGCAATCTTGCGGCACGGCCGGGCGGAGTACGGTAATCAGGCTCATAGTGCATGGTCTTCGGTAGGGTTTTGGAATATGGGAGGCCGTCTGAAAAGAAACGGCAAACAGACATTTAGCGATACCGCTATAGTGTATAAGATACGTTATTTAGCACAAACTGAAAAGTGCCTGTAAATAAACGCGCATTTTTTAAGGCAGGCGGATTGATATTGTCATAGCCATTTTAATCGGCCAAGATGCTGTTTTTATTCTTTCAACATACGCCGCTCATACACCGCCTGCGCCAATGTGCCGGCATCCACATATTCCAATTCGCCGCCCAACGGAATGCCGCGTGCCAAGCGGCTGACTTTATAAGGCAGGTTTTTAAATAATTCGGCCAACACATAAGCCGTGGCATCGCCCTCGGCGGTGAAATTGGTGGCAATAATGATTTCTTCCACTTCGCTATTTTGCAAGCGCGCTACCAGTTTATCCAAGGCAATATGACTTAAATCCATGCCCTGCACCGGATTCACCTGCCCCATTAGCACAAAATACAAACCGTCGTGGCAATTGGCCGCTTCCATACCCGACACATCGGCCGGCATATGCACAATCATTAAGCGGCGCGGATCACGGCTGCTGTCGGCGCAAATATCGCATAAAGTGCCTTCGCAAAAGGTATTGCAGCGTTCGCAATGATGCACTTGTTTTAAGGCGTGTTGCAACGCTTCGGATAATTCCTGCGCACCGTCCCGATTATGCTGTAAAAGCTGATAAGCCATGCGCTGCGCCGACTTCGGCCCGACATTGGGCAGAATTTTCAAAGCATTAATCAAACGGGTAAACGCATCCGGATTTTTAGACATGGTTTCAGACGGCCTAAAGAAATAATTCAATAAAAACGGAATTATAGCCTATATCAAAAACATTGGCTTGATGCACAACACCCGTAAAAAAACCGTGCTCAAGCCAAACAGCCCGAACACGGTTTTATAAAGGCCGCCATCTATCCGACAGCCCGCCATTAGCAAAATTATTGCTGTATCAATTCCAATTCAACGGGAATAGAGGATTCAACGGTTTCGCCGGCAATCACTTTTTGCGCGGTATCCACACCGATTTGACCGATTTCAGCCGGTTTTTGAGCCACTGTCGCCGCCATTTTGCCCGCTTTCACTGCCGCTTGGGCATCATCGGTTGCATCAAAGCCGACCACAATCACATCGTTTTTTTGTGCTGCTTCCAATGCTTTTACTGCACCCAATGCCATCTCATCATTATGGGCAAAAACGGCTTTGACATTCGGATGGCTTTGCAAAATATTTTCCATCACCGTCAGGCCTTTGGTACGGTCGAAATCGGCCGGCTGCTTGGCAACGATTTTAATATTTTGCTGCGCATCCATCACCTGATGGAAACCTTCGCCGCGTTCGCGTGCGGCCGAAGAACCGGGAATCCCTTCCAATTCGACCATCTCACCGCCGGAAGGCAGTTTCGATACGATAAATTCGGCCGCCATTTTGCCGCCGGCAACATTATCCGAAGCCACATGCGACACCACTTCCGCCCCTTGCACGGAACGGTCGATAGAAATCACCGGCACACCCGCTTCATTGGCACGTTTCACCGATGCCGCAGCCGCTTCCGAATCGGTCGGATTAATCAGCAATACTTTGATATTTTGTTGCAATAAATCGTCCACACCGGCAGCCTGTTTGCCTGAATCGTCATTGGCATCCACCACAACCAGTTTCAAACCCAGCTTGTCGGCCTCTGCCTGCGCACCGTCTTTTAAGGTCACAAAAAACGGATTGTTTTGCGTGGAAATCGCCAACCCTACGGTATCTCCATCGGCGGCGGCAGGTGTTTGGTTTTCTGCCTGTTGCTGACCACAAGCAGACAAAATAAGGCCGGCAATCAGCAAACCGGAAGCTTTGCGTAAAAATTTCATTGTGTTCTCCATAGAAACGGTTGGGTTAAAACTTAAGTATTTTTGCGGTCTAGCAGCACGGCAAACAAAATCACCGCGCCCTTAATAATCAATTGATAATTGGCCGACACATTGAGCAGGTTCAAACCGTTGCCCAACACACCGAGCAACACCACGCCGACCAAAGTGCCGAACAACCAGCCGCGCCCGCCGGAAAGGCTGGTACCGCCCAACACAACAGCGGCAATCGCATCCAATTCATACATTATCCCCGCATTGGGGCTGGCCGAAGAAAGACGGCTGGTCACCACCAAAGCCGCCATGCCGGAAAGCAGGCCGGATAAGGTATAGACCCATAATTTCAGGCTTTTCACTTTCAAGCCGGAAATCCGCGCCACCTCTTCACTGCCGCCCAAAGCATAAACATAGCGGCCGAAACGGGTTTTTCTTAACACAAACCATAATACCGCAAAAACCGCCAACATCAACACCACCGGCGTCGGCACCGTGCCAAACAAATAGCCCGAACCTATTTCATTAAAAAAACCGTCTACATTAATGGTAATCGGTCGGGATTGCGAATATTCCTGCGCTATACCGCGAAACAGAATCATGGTTGCCAACGTGGCAATAAAGGGAGCGATACGGCCGATAGACACCAATAAACCGTTTGCCGCACCGCAAAGCGCCCCAAGCAATACGCCGGCAAAAGAAGCCAAAACCGGATCTATGCCGCTCTGAATCAGGCTGGCGGTAATAATCCCCACCAGTGCCAAAATCGCGCCCACCGATAAATCGATGCCGCCGATTAAAATCACAAAAGTCATGCCGAACGCCAGCAACCCGCTATAAGTTACCTGCCGCAACACGCTGAATAAATTGCTGGATGTTAAAAAATTGGGCGTCGCCACACTCAAAACGGCCGATAAAACAATCAACCCCAATAACGGCCCCATTTTTTTCACGGTTGCACCGATTGCCAATGGTTTCATACTGCACTTCCTCCGGCTGCCAATGCCATAATTTTTTCTTGGTCAGCCTCTTTGGTATTCAAAATGCCGTTCAGACGGCCCTCATTCATCACGGCAATCCTATCGGATACACCGAGCACTTCCGGCAATTCCGACGAAATCATCATAATGGCGACACCTTGTCGGCTTAATTCGTTGATAATCCGATAAATTTCCGCTTTACCGCCGACATCGACCCCGCGCGTGGGTTCGTCCAAAATCAGCACTTCGGGCAACTCGACCAACCATTTAGCCAATACGACTTTCTGCTGATTACCGCCGGAAAGCCGCCGAACCGCCTCTTCCGAATCGGCCACTTTGATATTTAATTTTTCAATGGCTTCGCGAATATGTTTCTGCTCGGCGGCATGGTCTATCATGCCGTTGCGGGTCGGTAGATAAACCAACGTGCCGTTTTCGCGCACGCTCATATCTAAAATCAGCCCTTTGGCTTTGCGGTCTTCGGTTACATACGCCATGCGATGGCCGATGGCATCGGCAGGCCGTTTAATCCGCACCGCTTTACCGTTAATCGAAACCGTGCCCGCCGTTATCGGCGAAAGCCCAAACAGGGCATTGGCGATTTCGGTACGTCCCGAACCAATCAGTCCGGCAAACGCCAGAATTTCACCGGCGCGTATATCAAAGCTGATATCGCGAACGGTATGGCCGTCTGAAAGGCCGGACACCTGAAACTTCACTTCGCCGATACGGCTGTCCCGTTCGGGGAAGCGCTCGTCCAACGCCCTTCCCACCATCATGCTCACCACATCGTCAAAATGCGTATCGGCAATGTCTTTGGTGCCGACGGATACGCCGTCGCGCAATACGGTGATGCGTTGGCAGATTTGGAAAATTTCTTCCATCCGGTGCGATACATAAACCAAGCCCACGCCCTGCTCTGCCAACTGGCGCACAATCGCAAACAATTGTTGGATTTCAGGCTCGGTTAATGCGGCAGTCGGCTCGTCCATAATAATGATTTTGGCATGAACGGAAAGCGCACGCGCAATTTCCACCAATTGCTGTTGGCCGACCGAAAGCGATTTCACCAAGGTATCCGGCCCGAAATTGGCCTGCAATGCAGCCAATTGTTCGGCGACTATCCGCTTCATTTCCTGCTTTTGCAAAATACCGTAGCGGACAATCTCACGGCCTAAAAAGAAATTTTCCGCCACCGTCATTTCCGGCAGCAGGTTTAATTCCTGATGGATAATGGCAATACCGAGTTTTTGTGCATCTACCGGCGTTTTAATAATCTCTTCGCGCCCTTCTATCCGCACGCTGCCGCTGTCGGCCTGATAGATGCCGGTAAGAATTTTCATTAAGGTGGATTTTCCGGCACCGTTCTCACCCATCAAAGCATGCACTTCGCCGGCGCGCAAATTAAAATCGACACCGCTCAACACCTGAACCGGGCCGAATGCTTTATTGATTTGCCGCATTTCCACCAATAAGCGGGGTTCGGTAGTCAAAACGGTACTCCGGAATGAAGAATAATATTGGTATAAGGCGTGTTATCACCGGTACGCACCACTGCACGGGCCTCTCGCGACAACTGCTTGAACTGCTCATGAGGTACTTCATCCAATGATACGCGATCGTTTGTATGGATATAATTATCGGTAAACCGCCATAATGCACGACTACGGGTTGCGGTTTCTTCCGCCAGCGTGATTTTTTCCAAACACACTTCGTCCAAAACCGCTTCCAAAACCTGCTGCAAGGTCGGCACACCGAGCGATACGGCCAAATCGATACACGGCACTTGCGGCGGCACCGGTAATCCTGCATCACCGATTACCAACATATCGCCATGCCCAAGCGAAGCAATCACTCTGGCCAATTCCGCATTTAATACACCTGTTTTTTTCATACCCTATCCTGTGCATATACATCTATTTTAAGAATACAAGATATTCGTCCAGCCCTAATAAATATCAAGGATCAATCTAGTTGATTATATTTATCTCAGATACATTCGGGATAATACATATAAAGAAAAAGTTATTACGATTGTAAGAATTATTGCTTGATATATTCTTATCTTTTTTAGTTGTGTCTTATAGTATTCAGACCCTTTAATAGATGAAACTAATTTATCAATAGATTCACTATCTACATTGGATAAATCCAGCATTCCTACATTTTTATTTTTACTTTTATTTTTCATGATGTAAATCCTATTTAGTTAGTATTTAAATTACTATTTACTAATATTGAGCATTAGAAAGAAAGAAAATTTTATTGCTATTTCAAACAAAAAACCTTGTTATACCACCAAATGAAATATTGCCCACATTAGCCAAACGGATTGTGCCAAATATAAGGTATTCATTACAAGGTTTGACGATAAAAGAATGAAACATGTATCAAACGGCAACTATCATTAGCAAATAGAGAAAGGCCGTCTGAAACATTTTCAGACGGCCTATAAATCAATCTATCAAAAACACGATTTAACCGTGCCAGAAATAACGAATAATATGGAAAAACACCGGCGCGGCAAAACAAATCGAATCAACACGGTCAAGCATACCGCCATGCCCCTGAATCATATTGCCCCAGTCTTTCACACCATGATCACGCTTAATCGCCGACATCACCAATCCGCCGAAGAAACCCATCAGGCAGATAACCAAACCAATCAAACCGGCCTGCCAAGTAGAAAACGGCGTTAGCGGCGCCATCAGCATAGCAACCACAACAGCCGAAGCAATACCGCCCACCGTTCCGGCTACGGTTTTACTCGGCGATAAAGACGGCATAATCTTACGTTTACCCAAAGTTTTGCCCCAAATATATTGCAAGACATCACTGGCCTGAACCACACCGATCATAAAGATTAACAACAATATATTCTGTTCTTGCGGGAAACCGTCCAAATGCAAAGTCAACAATGCCGGCACATGCGACAAACAGAAAACAGATATCATCGCCGCCCATTGGGTTTTCGCCGCCCGCTCCAGAAAATGCTCGGTTCTGCCGCTCAAACTACCGATAATCGGCAGGATTAAAAAGCCGTAAACCGGAATAAAGATGGAAAACATGCCGTACCACTCAGTAAACACAAAGTAATACTGAACCGGCAAAAGAATATAGAAACACACCAGCATCACGCTGTAATCGCTGCGGTATTTATAAACCAACGTAAGAAATTCACGCAATGCGGCAAACGAGACGAGGAAAAATAAAACCACCGTGCCTGTTTTGCCGAACCAAAACGCCAGCAACAACACCAGCGTCATCACCCACCAGGCATAAACACGGGCATTCAAATTGGCAACGGTTGTATTATCGCTGCCTTTTTTATATTCCAGCCACTTCCCAATCGCACTGGCGACCATCAATACGATAAAAATAGCCACAAACACCCAGCCGGCCTGAACCGGCATGGCGTATACATTGGAAACAACCGGATTCATAGCGCAGCCTCCCCATTATGCTGATCATTTACAGCGGCTTGTTGTTGTTTTTCAGGCGGCGCCAATGCCAGCAGCGCATCACGGCTGCGCTTTAGAAAAGCGTCTTTATCTTCGTTTTCCTGTAAATACACCACCTCGCCGATATTCACATCACACAACAGCGGCACCGGCAGAAAAGTGCCTTTGGGCAACACATGGTTGATATTGTTGATCCACATCGGCACAAAACCGACATCGGGGTTTTCCCTTGCCAAATGATAAATGCCGCTCTTAAAAGACAACAGCGTCACTTGGTCATCCGTATTGCGGGTACCTTCGGGGAAAATAATCAGCGAATCCTCGTTTTGCAACGCTTCGGTCATCTGTTCGGTAATCGCTTGCGGGTTACCGCTGTTGCGCGGAATCAACAGCGCATTGAACACCCTTTGGATAATGAAACGTTTCAAACGGTTGGTGAGCCAATAATCGGATCCCGCTACCGGACGCACACAGGCACGCCAGCGCTTAGGCAGGGAAATCCACACCAACACAAAATCGCCATGGCTGCCATGATTGGCATAATAAACTTTACGCTGCGGCGTAAAGCCCAAACTCTTGGCCGCTTTCGGCCGCACACCCGTTAAAAACGAAACAAACAGGCAAAGCGCCTGATCGGTCAGCCATGCCAACCGCTGCTTTATCCACTCCATCTTTCTCCCTTTCCGCCGAATATCCAACTATCGGCCTCCACATTAAAAACAAACATATTTTAAATATTACTTTAGATATAATTATTTAAATTAAGATTTCTTTTTTGAAATCAATAAGAAAAATATTCCATTATGATTGTTTTATGACATTTTAATCATTAAAATAGCATTTTTTCAAAACGATAACACAATCCATATGGGCAGTATTTTAAATAATCTCCAACTTTTAGGCATAGCGGCCATGATTCTTGCGGCGCTTCTGCTGATGTATTGGGGCATCACGGTTTACCGCAACACACAGCGGGAAAGCCAACCCGCTTACCAATTGTCTTTTCATAGCAGCAGCCACCCGCTTGCCCCGCAGGTTTTTGCCGACACCTGCCAAAGCCTGAATATCTTTACACAATACAACAACCCTCAAGACGAACGTTTCTTAGCACAATACCCGATAGGCCGGACATTAGCCTACGACGGCGAGAGCTATTTGATTTCCCGCGTGAAAAAATACCTCACCCTCGACGACAAGCAACAACCCCAATTCGGCTATGCCGTTTATTTTCAGGTGTATGAAAAAAGCGAATTTCCACTACATATCGGTTTTACCGACCAAAAACGCTATATTGGCATAATGCTCGATGCAAAAGGCTGCACCGTGATTCAAACCGACGGCAAAATCAGCCGCCTACCCTATGCCGAATTATGCGTAAAAATCAGACGGCAACGCTTTACCATGAAAACACCGCGATACGAACACACCATCAAACGCAGCGATCTGAGTTTGGCCGACGGTACACTTTTAGCAGCCGTATTGCAAAAATACGCAGCTAAATTAGATCTTGACACTACCGATATCGCATAATACCGTTTTCTCATATCACGATTTTAGGCCGTCTGAACCACGCATAAGCGTTCAGACGGCCGCTTTCAACCCGTTTTGCACACGGCGCACGCAGGTATAGGCCAATACCGCCACCAACAACCACATCACCCACACCGTCCAACCCGGCAGCACGCCTGCCAGCGCATACCACAAACCCAAAGCGCCGAACAAAAACGCACGGTCGCTTTTACCGGCCGGGCCGTCGTAACGCCGCCCGTTCTGCCCGTGTACCTGCCCCAGCACCCCGCAAAATTCGCTCATTGCCGCCAGCCAGATAAACAAAGCAATTTGAAAAGCATTAAAAGGCAATACAAAAGCAAACGGCAGATACAAAGCCGCATCGGCCACCACATCGGTGATTTCGTTCAAATAGCCGCCGAGTTTCGACTGATGGCCGAATTCACGCGCCAACATACCGTCGGCCGCATTCAGCGCCATGCGCACAAACAGCCATATCGGCAATAGCCAGAATAAAGCGGGCACATCGGCAAATCCGGCCAACAACACGCCGATAAAAATAGAAATCCCGCAGGCGGTAAGTGTTACCTGATTGGCGGTTACCCCCCGATTATGCAGCTTGCGTACCAGCGGGCGCAGAAGATTTTGAAATTTAGGTTTGAGTGCGTAGATGCTCATCATTAGGCCGTCTGAAAAAAAATAACGATTCGGATTATACCGCATATAGCAAAATCCATTTGCAAAGGCCGTCTGAAAAGTTTTTCAGACGGCCTTTTAAACCTTGCGGCTTGTTACTTACTTATCTTTATCCAGTAACGACAAACAACCGTCATGCATCGTCAGTACACGGTCGAAGCGGTAGGCCAGTTCGTCATCATGCGTCACCACAATCAGGCTGGTACCCAATTCGTTTTTCAAATCCAACATCATATCGAGTACGTTTTGGGCGTTTTTGCGGTCGAGGTTGCCTGTCGGTTCGTCGGCCAATAAGCATTTAGGTTGCGTAACCAAGGCACGGGCAATAGCCGCACGCTGGCGTTCGCCGCCGGAAAGCTCGCTCGGACGGTGCAGCATACGCGCTTTCAGGCCGACTTTATCCAACATCGCCGTGGCGCGTTCTTCTGCTTCGGCTTTCGGTTTTTTACCGATTAACAACGGCATCATCACGTTTTCCAAAGCCGAAAACTCAGGCAATAAATGATGGAATTGGTAAACAAAACCCAGATAGCGGTTGCGCAGTTCGCCCAACTGCTTCTGATTCATTTCACTCAAGTTATGCCCCATCAGGTTCACGCTACCCGAAGTCGGCATATCCAAGCCGCCCAGAATATGCAGCAAGGTGGATTTACCGCTACCCGAAGCACCGATAATACTCACGCTCTGCCCGCCGGCTACTTCCAAGTTCAAACCGTTGAGTACCTGAACATTTAAAGCGCCGTCTTGATAACTCCGATAAAGGTTATCGCATTTCAAAACAATCTGATTATTCATAGCGCAAAGCCTCCGCAGGTTGGGTTTTCGATGCCCGCCAGCTCGGATACAGCGTTGCGATAAAAGCCAATGCCAATGAGATGCAGGCAATCACCACCACATCGCCGGCATTCACATCGCTGGGCACATAATCGATAAAATAAACTTGGGAATTAATCAGGTGCGTACCGGTAATCCGCTCGAAAAAAGCAATCCAATGGCCGATATTCACACCGGTAAACACGCCGGTGACTACGCCGACCAAAGTGCCCATAAATCCGGCAAACGCCCCCTGAACCATAAAGATTTTCATCACCCCGCCCGGCGAAAGCCCTAAGGTGCGCAAAATGGCAATATCGGCCTGTTTCTCGGTTACCGCCATCACCAAAGAAGACACCAGATTAAACGCCGCTACGGCAATAATGAGCGTTAAGATAATAAACATCATGCGTTTTTCCAATTCCACCGCTTCAAAATAACTGCGGTTGGAAAAGGTCCAGTCGCGCGCCCAGATTTTATCCTGATCGGCGGGCGGTATCAGGTTGCGGATAAAGTCCGGCGCATTTTGCGGATCGGACAATCTAATGCGCAACCCACCGACATTGCTGCCCAAACGGTACAACACTTGGGCATCTTGCATGTGAATCATGGCCAAGCTGTTGTCCACTTCGTAAACCCCTGTTTTCACCACGCCGACCACATTAAACTGTTTCAAACGCGGCACCACGCCGGCGGGCGTCACATTACCCTCAGGCGTAATCACGGTCACTTTGCCGCCCACTTCCGCACCCAAAACTTCGGCCAAGTCTTCACCGAGAATAATATCGAACTCGCCCGGTTTTAAGTCGTCGAAGCTGCCTTGCGGCATATCGTTGCCGTAATCGACCACATTTTTTTCTTCTTCGGGCAACACACCGCGAATCTGTACGCCGCGCACTTCGCCCGAATTGGCCAACAAAGCCTGATCAGCCACATAAGGCGCAGTAGCCAATACGCCTTTTTTGCCTTGAACAATCGCGCGTAAGTCTTGCCATGTTTCGCCGTTTTCAGCCGTGTAATAACCGATTTCGGCATGCGGCGCCACATTGAGCAGCTGACCGCGGATTTCTTTTTGGAAACCGTTCATCACCGACAGCACCACAATCAGCGCCCAAACGCCCAATGCAATGCCCAAAATCGAGATAACGGTAATAAACGACATGAATCCGTTGCGTTTTTTTGCCCGCAGATAGCGCAGGCCGATCCAAGTTTCTAATGAAGCCATGTGCGGAAGCACCCTTATATTCAATCAAAATAAACGCGCATTGTACCGTATTTCAAGCTAAACCGCTTTAAGGTATGCCGTTGCTTTGTTAAGAAATTCAATAAACATAGCCGCCTGTTTGCCAAAACAGGCGGCCGTCTGAAAAAAGCGGGAAAATTTAAAGTTTAAACAGTCACGCGCAACAACCGCTTAAGGCCACAACCAAGCCCAAACACGACGGCCTTCACTTTGCAAAATCATAAACGTGCGGCAGGCGGCAGCGGTAGACATACATTCCAAACCGATGCCTTTGGCTGCCAATGCAACGGCTATTTTCGGATGCAGAAACACCTGTTTTTCACCCGTGCCCACCAAAATCACTTCAGGCGGCACCCCTTCGGATACGGCCTCAATAAAATCTTGTGCCGATAAAGCCGCAGGCTCTGTTTGAGTCGGCTTTTCAATACCGGTATCTTTTAAAACAACGGCTTCGGTATAAGCCCGACTATTGATTTCGATTTGGCCGGGGGCGTAGCCGTTAATCTCATTTTGTCCGCCCGGCTGGGTTTCTTCAATCAGCATAAATATTCCTCTTTTTTATCGATACAGGCCGTCTGAAATTCAGGTGCAGAAGCAGCTAAATTCAGGTAGGATAACAGCCTTTGCACCGAATAACAGTGCGCACAGAATACTAACATACAACGGCTTAAGGAGACAGAATGAAGCCAGTGAATATCGGAATATTAGGGTTAGGCACCGTAGGCAGCGGTACCGCCCGCGTTTTACAAGATAATGCACAAGAAATCAGCCGCCGTCTCGGGCGGGACATACACATTGCCGCCGTTTGCCATAGAAGTGAAGAAAAAGCCCGCCAAATCTGCCCCGATGCGGTTTTTGTAGAAGATCCGTTTGCATTGGTAGCGCGTGATGACGTGGATGTAGTGGTCGAACTGTTCGGCGGCACCGGCGTTGCCAAAGAAGCAGTGATTAAAGCTATCGAACATGGTAAACATATTGTCACCGCCAACAAAAAACTATTGGCCGAATACGGCAACGAAATTTTCCCGTTGGCCGAACAAAAAAATGTGATGGTTCAATTTGAAGCGGCCGTTGCCGGCGGCATTCCGATTATTAAAGCCCTACGCGAAGGCTTATCCGCCAACAATATCCGCTCTATTGCCGGCATTATCAACGGCACCAGCAATTTCATTCTGACCGAAATGCGCGAAAAAGGCAGCAATTTTGCCGACGTTTTGCAAAAAGCCCAAGAGTTGGGCTATGCCGAAGCCGACCCGACTTTCGATATCGAAGGCCATGATGCCGGACATAAAATCACCATTATGAGCGCATTGGCATTCGGCACCCCCGTAAACTTCGAATCCTGCTATCTCGAGGGCATTAGCAAACTTGAAAGCCGCGATATCAAATATGCCGAAGAACTCGGCTACCGTGTGAAACTGCTCGGTATCACCCGCAAAACCGATAAAGGCATCGAATTGCGCGTTCACCCGACCCTGATTCCCGAATGCCGCTTATTGGCCAATGTCAACGGCGTGATGAATGCCGTGCGCGTCGATGCCGATATGGTAGGCGAAACGCTTTATTATGGTGCCGGTGCAGGTGCGCTGCCGACTGCCAGTGCCGTGGTCGCCGATATTATCGACATCGGCCGCCTGATTACCGCAGATACGGGCAATCGTGTACCGCATCTGGCCTTCCAACCCAGCCAAGTCAAAGTTCAACCTATGCTGCCGATGGACGACATCACCAGCAGCTATTATCTGCGTGTACAGGCACTCGACGAACCCGGTGTATTAGGCAGAATTGCCAACCTGTTGGCGAAAGAAGGCGTTTCCATCGAAGCGCTGATTCAAAAAGGCGTTATCGACGGCACGCTGGCGGAAATCGTTATCCTCACCCACAGCACCATTGAGAAAAATGTGAAAACCGCCATGAATGCCATCCAAGCACTCAGCGAAGTGAAATCCCCTATTGTGATGATACGCATGGAGAGCCTACATGGACAAAACGGATAAGCCCGAAAACACACCGCAAGCACAACGCAAAAAAGCCCGCGCTAAAATCCGCACCGTCCGCATTTGGGGCTTTGTGGTTTTGGGCCTATTGGCCGTATTCGGTTTATTGTCTAATTGGGCGCTTTCCAAACCGAAAGCCAAACAAGCCATTGTGGATTCCTGCGTAAAAAACGTACCGTTTTCCGAGAAATGGCAAAACGATTTGCAAACAGTCGGCCTGGCCGATAAATCAGACCAAGTCATTCAAGACTACTGCGTTTGCATGTGGGACGAACCATTGGAAAAGCTGAGTGAAGAACAAATCCAATCGCTCAGTTCTCTCGGCCCGGAAGAGCAACTCAACCTGCTTGGTGGTGCGGAAGCTTTCGAAGCACGCGACAAACAATGTATCGCTTCGTTAAAGCCCTAACAAAGTAGTTTTATGCATAATCAAACAAAAAGCCGTCTGAAAGCTTTCAGACGGCTTTTTATATCAAACATAGTGATGCAACCTACGTGCTTCCGAAGAGCCTCGCCCATATTAACTAAAACTGTTCAGATTTTAGGGCATTAAAATTTTCATACAGTTATGCCAATTTTATTTTTTTACTATTTATACAATAACTTATATTTAAATGTTACTATATATCCATCGATTAATACTGATGAATATATAAGTTTGCCCATTAATCGAAAAGGTAATATTTTGGGCCGTATCATTTTTAATAGGAGTGAAATATGCGTTACTTATCTATGCTCGGTTTAGTGTTTTTGTTAGGTGCCTGTGCAGGTTTAGGAGGCAGCACATATCAGGGCAATAGTACAGCCTATGGCAGCCGTACACTGCGCAACGATGTAATGAATAATATCAAGCTGTTTGAAAGAGGAACTTATTCTTGTAACAGCATTCAGTCGGTTAATGCCCAAGTATTGGATTTGAAAGAGGTGCGCGGGCTGGTTCAAGCATTGGAATCATGGCAAGTACAAGCTTGCGGTCAAACACACACCTATCAGGTGAGCTTACGCCAAAGCAGCGATGGCGGCACCAATATCGGCGTAACCTTTAAGAAAGAAGAAGAATAATAGCAGGCAACCGCATAATATTATTCATGCTTCCGATATCTTGACTTAAATATTGGTTTCAACATACAAGGGGGTGTGACACGAACGCATGCGGTTATGAATGATGGCAAAACACATCTGCGTGCCATGCCGTGTGACACATCCTACAAATACAGCGATACTTGGTTATTATTTGACCGAAAAAACCGCACCAATAAGGCGGTTGTTTATGCGCTTTGTTTTATAAAAAAGTTCTCATTACTTTGTTTAATATCAAGAAGACCATTACACTTCCCGCTCATCTATCATTGAAATTTGAACGATATTATTTTAGCGGACCGGTGATTAATCGGCATTTCCTAAATTATCCACGCAGCCACCCGTCTTTTGCATTATGAATAGATATTATTTTTAGATGATTGTATGATATAAAAAAAATTAACTAGCAAAAATATAATGACACAAAGACCTTATTCTGAAAAAGTAATCGATGAGTTTGAAGAGAATCCTCAAACACCTATTACCAATGATCCTCAAAATATTCTGCGCACTTGGACCGCTCTTGAAGTACTTTCCCCGCAAAGTTACCGCAGAGAAACAGATTTAGTGGGAGGGCAACATTCCTATGTTGCACGATTTGAAAAATCCGACCTTCCATGGCAAAAAAATGAAAAAGCCCCACCACCCAAAAAGCGGCTTTATTATGAACTCATTCTTGGCTCGGTTGCCTTAGGCCCTGCTGTAGAGAGTTTGCTCAAAATCTATGCCGACACGCGCCCCGATCAACCGAGTATGCAGGGGTATTGCCCTATTGCCAGCATCCTTCTAGACAATCAAGGGCGCCCGCTTACGGAAAGCAATAGCTTTGCCATTTCCAGCTTTGCATGGGGTGTTCCGATTGCACTTAAAGGCGATCTGCACGCGCTGGCAGAATGGCCTAATTGTGAACAGATTCTGAAAGGTGCATTCCAACAACTTCTATTTCAATGCGATGATCAAGAAAATATATTACCTCTTACTAAAGAGCATATATCCCAACTTTTCAACTTTTTAGTTAACAAAATGAATCTCGATGTATTGGAATTGAAACAACCTTATTTTGCATTGCGGCGCTATGAATATATTGCCAGTAAAACCCCACCTGAGCCGCGCTTACTTAACTCATTTTTTCTGAATGATCTATCTGTTGCAAGAAACCACATAAAAAATGGTACGCTTCCGCATGCCTTGCGCCATTATTTAGGGATAGAAAAGCCCGCGCATAAAATCAATCTTCTTGAAGACACTTTAAAATTACAGCAATTGCTTCAGCCGTCTCAAACACCGTTGGGCAAATGGCCGGGGAACGGCCGCTTTCCGCTGGCTCTATTACAACAGGCTGCCGTAAACGCAGCAACACCTGCATTGATGGAAACAGGGATACTGGGGGTTAACGGCCCGCCCGGTACCGGTAAAACAACATTATTACGAGATGTCGTAGCTGCACGGATTATCGAGCGCGCAGAAGTGATGTCCACCTACACCAATCCGGCAGATGCCTTCTCCCCCACATCTCAAACTTTGCAAAGAAGCGGAGCAAAAATCACACTCCATAAGCTTGATGAAAAGTTGAAAGGCTTCGAGATGGTCGTTACATCTTCCAACAATAAGGCTGTGGAAAATGTCAGTGCCGAACTCCCTGTTATTGAGGCGATTGCCAGCGATGCGCCTGAATTGCGTTATTTTAAAACGATTTCCGATAAACTTTTGGAATGCGATACTTGGGGAACCATCTCTGCCGTGTTGGGAAACGCCGACAACCGCTATAATTTTTCACAAAAATTCTGGCGAGATAATGAAAACGGTTTCTCAACCTATTTAAATCATGCCTGCGGCATTCCTCAGATAGCTTTCGAACGGCAGGATGACGGCACATCAATAAGACGTTATCGAAATATTGTTAACCGCGAATGCCCGCCGGCAAACCCAAAAGAAGCTAATGCACGTTGGGAAGAGGCCCGCATACATTTTCAGCAAGCACTAAAAGCGTCTAAAGATAGCCAAAAAACACTGCAAAAACTGCATACCCAACTACAACGTTTGCTTGCTATCGCTACGGAAATAAAGGATATCGAATCAACGCAATCAGAATTACTCGATAAGATAGCCTCATTTCAATCAGCATTATCAGAAGCCCAACAGCAACTTAAAATGGCAGAAGCTGATAAAACGCAAAAACAAAACCTCAAAGAAACACGCCTTTCCGCACGTCCGGGACTTTTTGCTCGCCTGCTTCAGACACGTCGTTTCCGAGAATGGTCAGCCGAGATTAGCGAGCTGGAAGAAAAAGCACATGCATCCGACAAAATTTATAATAATTGCCGAGAACAGGTTAATACGCTCCACAACGAGCTCACAAAACAACAATCCTTAAGCAACGCATCTGCAAACGAAATTGAAAAATTAGCAGAAGAAAAAAATCGTTTGGATACCCAAACAAAGCAAATGCGTGAAGATTTTGAAGTTCCGGTATTAGATGACGCCTTTTTCACCAATACGCATGAAGATATTCAAAAAGCCAGTGTTTGGTTTAATCAGACTGCCAACAAACTCAGAGACAATTTATTTGAAGCCGCTATTCACCTGCACCGCGCTTTTATTGATGCCGCAGCCGATCCGCTGCGTCAGAATTTATCGATTTTTATTGAATCATTCGGTACCCGTTCTCTTGGAACGGCACAAAAAGATGCATTAATCGCTGATTTATGGGCCTCGTTTTTTCTTGTAATACCCATAGTTTCCACAACCTTTGCTTCAGTTAACAGAATGTTTTCCCGTCTCGCACCGGAATCGCTCGGATGGTTATTGGTAGACGAAGCCGGCCAGGCAGCTCCGCAAGCGGCCGTAGGCGCCATGCTGCGTACAAAACGGGCGGTCATCGTTGGTGATCCGCTTCAAATCGAGCCGGTCGTAACCTTACCGAATAGTTTGACCGAAAAAATATGTGCTTTCTTTGGTGTTGACCCACTTAAATACAACCCGCCCGAAGCATCGGTACAAACCGTCGCCGATATGGCCAGTATGTATTACGCGCGCTTTCCTATCGGTAGCGGTTATAGAGATGTAGGCGCCCCCCTGCTTGTACATCGACGTTGCAACAGTCCGATGTTTGAAATTTCAAACGAGATTGCTTATTCAAACCTAATGGTACAAGCCAAAAAACCTTCACCGGCAAATACCATTCTCGGCCCTTCCGCTTGGATCAATGTACAAGGCAATCCGGGCCCGGATAAATGGTGTGCCGATGAAGCGAATGTACTCATTGATAAACTATACCGATTGCGGCGTGGCGGTATGGATGCCGATTTATATATAGTAACGCCTTTTGTTATCGTGCAAGATAACTTGCGGCAGGCAATCTTAAAAAGCCATGTCCTAAATGATTGGGTAGACAAACCGGATGCTTGGGTTCAGGAACATGTAGGAACAGTGCATACGGTACAGGGACGCGAAGCAAAAATTGTATTTTTCGTGCTCGGTGCCCAAATGACCTCGCAAAATGGCGCCCGCGCTTGGGCCGGAGGAAAGCCGAACCTCGTCAACGTAGCTATCACCCGTGCCAAAGAGTCTCTCTATGTTATTGGCAATAGACATCTTTGGAAAACTGCAGGTGTTTTTGCCGTATTAGATAGATACCTTCCAGATTATTAATCGTTTTTTACGAGTTGGAATGTGTTAATGTCGGATTCGAGGATCCAACCTACTGTTCGTAGTGGCGGATTGCATATCCGTTCACCGTTTGGCATGGCACTATCGCTACAATATACGATTGCGTAGCTTCGACATGTGCGGTAAAAGATGGCATTGTCGAACAGATAGACACGGGCGGATATATAATCCGCACTTATAAAAAGCCGTCTGAAAGGTTTCAGACGGCTTTTTATATTTAGGGCTTATGCTTCGGTAGGCGGCATCAACAGCGGCCGAACACACGACAATACTTGGTCGGTAACATGATGGTCATCACCATAGCCCTGCGCCCACCAATACAACTCAAGCGTTGCCGCCGTATCCGAAAGCGCGGTCATCACCACTTCGGGATCTTCAATATTTTGGCAACGTTCCTTCAAAACTTTCAAAATATCCTGTTTTACCTGTTCGGGGTCGCGCCCTGACGGCAGGGTTAACGTGGTGCTTTGGCGGTATCGTCGGCCGCTGGTGTTCACGGTAACCGGCGAAGTAAACAACTGCGAATTCGGAATCACAATACGCCGCCCGTTGCTCGTACGCAGTGTGGTGGCACGGATTTCGATATTTTCCACCTTCCCCTCAAAATCACCCGAAACAATACGGTCGCCGATTTGAAAAGGTTCGCTCAACAGCAGCAGAATCCCCGACAACAGGTTTTGAAAAATATCTTTAAAAGCAAAACCAATGGCCACCGAACCGATACCCAACGTGCTAATCAGCTTGGTCGGCGTAAAATCAGGCAATGCAATCATCATGGCAGCCAAGAAACCTGAAAACACAATTAAGGCTGCCCCGATACGCTGCAACACCAGCAATAGGTTCATGCGCTCGGCCAAACGTTTGGCCAACAGTTTGCGCACCGTCAATTTAAATAAGCGCGAAACAAACCAAAAAATAATAAATACGGCCAACGCCGTCAGCATATAAGGCACCCGCGCCCAAAATGCCGCCACCATGCTCTGCACCTCTGCCGTCATCACGCCGTAAGGCACATGATTTACCGCTTGTTCAAGTACTTGCTCTGTATCCATAAGTCTATAATTAATTCGATTTTTATCGTCCGAAAGCGTAAAGAGGCCGTCTGAAAACACATGCCTACACGCTTCCCCATCAGGGCGGCAACGGCAACCCGGCCGCATAAAAAACGGCAATATATACCATATTGCCCGGCTTTGGAACGGCAACCGATAAAGCTGTTAAAATACCGCTTTATCTTTGCCGACGGCACGCACCGCCGCTGTTTACCCAATCAAGGAGTTCCCTGCCATGAACCGCAACGAAACATTATTCAACCGAGCCAAAAACATTATTCCCGGCGGGGTTAACTCGCCCGTACGCGCATTCGGCAGCGTCGGCGGCGTACCGCGTTTTATCAAAAAAGCCCAAGGCGCATATGTGTGGGATGAAAACGACACCCGCTATATCGACTACGTCGGCTCATGGGGCCCCGCCATTGTCGGCCATGCCCACCCCGAAGTAGTCGAAGCCGTGCGCGAAGCCGCTTTAGGCGGGCTGTCGTTCGGCGCGCCTACCGAAGGCGAAATCATTATTGCCGAAACCATTGCCGAAATCGTGCCCAGCGTCGAACAACTGCGCCTGGTCAGCTCCGGCACCGAAGCTACCATGAGTGCCATCCGCTTAGCACGCGGCTTTACCAAGCGCGACAAAATCATCAAATTCGAAGGCTGCTATCACGGCCATTCCGACAGCCTGTTGGTTAAAGCCGGCAGCGGCCTGCTCACCTTCGGCAACCCCAGCTCCGCCGGTGTACCCGAAGATTTCACCAAACACACGCTGGTTTTGGAATACAACCATGTCGGCCAACTTGAAGAAACCTTCGCCCGAATCGGCAGCGAAATCGCCTGCGTGATTGTCGAGCCCTTTGCCGGCAATATGAATCTGGTGAAACCTTCCGAAGCGTTTATCCGCGCCTTGCGCAGCCTCACCGAACAGCACGGCGCAGTATTGATTTACGACGAAGTGATGACCGGATTCCGCGTTGCCCTCGGCGGCGCACAATCCTTACACGGCATCCGCCCCGACCTCACCACAATGGGCAAAGTTATCGGCGGCGGCATGCCCTTAGCCGCTTTCGGCGGACGCAAAGACATTATGGCCTGCATTTCCCCGCTCGGCGGTGTTTATCAGGCCGGCACGCTTTCCGGCAATCCCGTGGCCGTCGCCGCCGGATTAAAAACCCTCGAAATCATCCGCCGTAAAGGTTTTTACGAACAACTCACCGAACACACCCAAAGGCTGACAAACGGCTTCCAAGCAGCCGCCAAAGAAGCCGGCGTTACCTTCAGCGCCGATTCGGTCGGCGGCATGTTCGGCCTGTATTTTGCCGACAGCAAACCGCAAAGCTATGCCGATATGACCCGTTCCGACACCGAAAACTTCAAACGCTTCTTCCACGGCATGCTCGAACGCGGCATTGCTTTCGGCCCCTCCGCCTACGAAGCCTCTTTTATGTCTGCCGCCCACACGCCCGAACTGATCGACGAAACCATCGCTACCGCACGGGCAGTTTTCCAAAATATGGCAGCTTAAACCCATTATCGGCAAGCATATATTGATATGGTTTCAAGGCCGTCTGACAGATAAGATTCAGACGGCCTTTTAGACAAATATCAGCAAGCGTAGGTCGGATACTTGTATCCGGCAAAACGGTCGGTATGATGGAAACGTTTAAGCATCGTGATAATGCCCATGTCGGATTCGAAAATCCGACCTACTGTTCGTAGGGGCGGATTGCATATCCGCCCGCCGTTTGAAATGGCGCTATCGATAAAATATAGCCGCGATTGTTTGGCTTTGACTTGCGCGGTAAAGGATTGCACGGTCAATGTGCAGACACGGGCGGATATATAATCCGCCCCTACCAAAGGCCGTCTGAAACCGTTCAGACGACCTTTGTATCAGGCGTATTTTTCCATGAGGGCGATTACGGGCTTGACTTCCTCTTTATCACCAAAATCATCTTTAATTCTGCCTAAAACGCCCAACGGATTGGCGCCCGTTTCCAACATCAATAATGCCGCATCGCATAATGCAATAGCGTGCAACCGCCTCCGGCCTGAAGGCTAACATCCGCTCCGCACGATATAAAAACTCAACTTAATTGATAATATTGTGCCGGAACCATTAGGCGGAGCACATAGAAATACAGATGAAATGGCAAAAAATCTTAAACAATGCCTTTTAGACGATCCGGCTGAATGGGATGAGTTAGAAAATACCGAAGGATTAGTGGACAGACGCTATCAGCGCTTAATGAGCTATGGTTACGTGTCATTGTGATAACAAATAAAACGGCAAGATTAGGTAAATTTTTTACCCAATCTTGCCGTTTTTTAATTCTACATTTTATCGATACAACGTTAAAAAGAAAATCGTTAGGGTATACTGAAAAGTAGTGAATTTAGTAGGGGAATTATAAGGTGAAATGGTGCCGACTATCAAAATAGAACCGGCAACCTACTGATTACAAGCCGGTTACTCTACCTACTAAGCTAAATCGACATATTAATTTGCTATTAAACAGGCATGAATTTTAAGGATTGTTCATCTTGCAAATCGCAATCCGCATCATATCAATAGCTAAAAAGTACTCAAATATAGCAAAAATAAGGAAATCACAAATGAAAAATGTTCTCTCAATCCAATCGCATGTTGTTTATGGTTATGCAGGAAACAAGGCTGCTGTGTTTCCAATGCAATTATTGGGAATTGATACATGGGCATTAAATACCGTACAGTTTTCCAACCATACTCAATACGGACACTGGAAAGGTATGGTTATTCCTAAGGAGCAAATAGGTGAAATAACTCAAGGAATTGATGAAATTAATGCCTTACATGAATGTGATGCAGTTCTTTCCGGTTATATCGGTGCCGCAGAACAAGGTGCTGAAATTATAGCTTCTGTTGAAAAAATCAAAACAAAAAATCCAAATGCCATCTATTTTTGCGACCCGGTAATGGGACATCCTGATAAGGGATGTATCGTTGCAACAGGCGTTTCTGATTTTTTACGGGATGAAGCAATGGCAAAAGCAGATATCATTGCGCCAAACTTAGTTGAATTACGCGAGCTTACAGGCTTACCGGTAGAAAATTTTGAACAAGCCATTGAAGCCATCAAATTTATCTTAAAGAAAGGGCCTAAAATTGTATTAGTGAAACATTTAAGCCGAGTAGGAAAAGACCCGAGTAAATTTGAAATGGTATTAGCAACACAATCAGGCATTTGGCATATCAGCCGCCCGCTACACGAATTTGTTGGTAAAGATCCTGTCGGGGTGGGTGATTTAACCAGCGGATTATTTCTTGCAAATTTATTAAATGGAAAATCTGAAATTGAAGCTTTTGAGCACACTGCAAATGCAGTCAATGATGTAATGAGCATTACCCACCAAAGCGGTAAATATGAGTTACAAATTATTAAAGCCCGTGATGTGATTATTCATCCGCAAAGTGCTTATAAAGCAGTAAAAATTGCTTAATCAAGATAACGGTTAATTTATCTTTTTAATAAGGATAAATTAACCTATAAAACGCATTGGTTTCCGGCGGGCTCTGTTTAACCCTACTCATATCCGCCAGCGTAGGGGCGGATTGCATATCCGCCCGTTGTTTGGATTGCGCTATTGCTAGAATACAGCCGCGATTATCTGGCTTTGGCATGTGCGGTAAACAGCTTGCATGGCAGGATGTTTAGGCACGGGCGGATATATAATCCGCCCCTACCAAAGGCCGTCTGAAACCTTTCGGCAGGCGTAGGTCGGATTCTTGCATCCGACAAAACGGTCGGCATGATGGAAATGTTTAAGCATCGTGATAATGCCCTTGTCGGATTCGAGAATCCGACCTACACGGGGTATTAATCAATAGGCCGTCTGAAACCTTTCAGACGGCCTTTCTATCAGGCGTATTTTTCCATAAGGGCGATAATCGGTTGGGCTTCTTTATCATCCGACGAATTAAGCTTAAGCTCTTCCAAAACCCCAACCTCATTACCACCGCTCAAATAATGTACATCACCACCGTTTTCCAACATCTTTTCCAATACATCCAAACGGTCCGGCATCGCCAACATCATCGCCAATGGAATAACTTGATGGCGGTCGGGAATATTCGGATTGGCACCCGCTTCCAGCATTAATAATGCTACATCGCCGTTACCCACCCGCATCGCATAATGCAATGGCGTGCAACCGTCTCCCGACTGAAGGTTAACATCCACTCCGCGCGAAATATAAAACGCATTGGTTTCCGGCGGGCTCTGTCTAACCCTACTCATATTTACCAGATGCAGATAATTCCAATTTTCATACGGTGTTACCATTAACGGTTCAAGCTTTCCCTCCGCTTCCATCTGCTCTAATAATGCTATATCACCCGCTTTGTTAGCCAATAGGATCAACCTATCGAAATTATCTTCGTATTCTTTCTTCATTTCTTCATAGTTTTGTTTATCTTTATCGTCCATTTTATCTTCCTGTGTCTAAAAAATTTTGTATTTCTTCTTTAATCTCTTCTATTGCCTTTCTATTCATATAAGGATCGTTTCTAGGCATTTCATTTTTATGCGACATGTTTTCTATGCCGTTTTCCAATCTAAAATAATCAGGGCGGCTGTTTACAAAATCATTAAAATCCGACTGACTCAGGCCCATTTCATGGGCCGCATCCCTCAGCCTCCAATGCTCTTTGCCATAGCAAGCGTAGGGGCGGATTGCATATCCGCCCGTTGTTTGGATTGCGCTATCGGTAAAATACAGCCGCGATTATCTGGCTTCGGCATGTGCGGTAAACAGCCTGCATGGCAGGATGTTTAGGCACGGGCGGATATATAATCCGCCCCTACCAAAGGCCGTCTGAAACCTTTCGGCAGGCGTAGGTCGGATACTTGTATCCGACAAAACGGTCGGTATGATGGAAAATGTTTAAGCATCGTGATAATGCCCTTGTCGGATTCGGGAATCCGACCTACACGGGGTATTAATCAATAGGCCGTCTGAAACCTTTCAGACGGCCTTTAATCAGGCGTATTGTTCCGTCTCAATAATCATCAATATTTTATTGATATATCATTGTGAATAAGTTATAGAAAAAGTCAAAAGCCTTTAAACAGACGGCTCCCCAAAGTGATAAAAATATAAAATCTTGTTCCGCCGTTTTACGCTTGATGAAGCGCCCACCGTATCGCTTAAATTAATTTGCGCTACAATGGCAACGTTTGCGATGCCTGAAAAGGAATGATTAATGAGCAATATTTACGGCTTTACGGTTAAAAATACGCAAGGTGCGGATATTCCGTTGTCGGATTATGCGGGTAAGGTTGTGTTGATTGTGAACACGGCCACGCACTGCGGTTTCACGCCGCAATATCGGGAATTGCAAACTTTATATAGCCGCTATGCCGCCGAAGGTTTTGAAATCTTGGATTTTCCGTGTAACCAATTTCGTGCTCAGGCGCCGGAAAGCGGCAGTGAAATCGCGCAAATATGCGAAACCCGTTTCGGCACACAATTTACGACATTTGAAAAAATTGATGTCAACGGTGCCGATGCCCATCCGCTTTATGTTTATTTGAAAACGCAACAGCCGAAAGACGAAGGCGGCCGCCTGATAACGGACGGGCTGTTAAAGCTGGCTTCCTTGGGCAGCAAACGGGCACACGGTGATATTCAATGGAATTTCACTAAGTTTTTGGTTAACCGCGAGGGGTTGGTAACGGCACGTTTTGTGCCGTCGCTTGCGCCGCTTGCTATTGATAAGGCTATCCGCGAATTGCTTTGAACGGCAAACGGATACGATTGGGAAAGGAATAAAATGGAAAAACGCGAACTGGGCAAAACCGGCATTCAGGTAACGAAAATATGCTTGGGCACAATGACTTGGGGCGAACAGAATACGGAAGCCGAAGCGCACGAGCAATTAGACTATGCATTGGCCAACGGTGTGAATTTTATCGACACGGCCGAGATGTATCCGGTGCCGCCGAGCAAGGAAACCTATACCCGCACCGAACAATATATCGGCAATTGGATCAAACGGCGCGGCAAGCGCGATGATTTTGTATTGGCCAGTAAAATCGCGGGGCCGATGCGTTCGAATAATGCACAAAGCTATATTAGAAACGGCAATGATTTTTCACGCGCGCAGATTATCGAAGCATGCGAAGCGAGCCTGAAACGTTTGAACACCGATTATCTGGATTTGTATCAGCTTCACTGGCCGGAACGCCAAGTTAATTTTTTCGGTAAATCCGGTGTTTCCGCACTGCCCGATACCGAGCAATTTACGCCGTTTGACGAAGTGTTGGATGCTTTATCGCTATTGGTTCGACAAGGAAAAATCAGAGCGTTCGGGCTGTCGAACGAAACCCCGTGGGGTACGATGCGCTATTTAAACGAATATGAACGCAATAACGAATTGCCGAGAGTGGCGACCATACAAAACCCTTATAACCTGCTCAACCGCAGCTACGAAACCGGCATGAGTGAAATTTCCCTACGCGAACAGGTGCCGCTATTGGCTTATTCGCCGCTGGCATTCGGTATGCTCACCGGCAAATACCGCAACGGCGCCATGCCCGAAAAAGCCCGCCTCACCTTATACAAACGTTTCCAACGTTATAACAAGCCGCTGGCGTTTACCGCTGTCGATCGTTATGCCGAAATTGCCGAACGATACGGATTAAGCCTAGCCCAAATGTCGCTTGCTTTTGTGAGCAGCCGTTCTTTTGTAGCCAGCAATATTATCGGCGCGACCACGATGGAGCAGTTGCGTGAAAATATTGCTTCCGCCGATTTGGTATTAAAAGACGAAGTGGTTGCCGCCATTAATGCGGTACATGAAGAAATTATGAATCCCTGCCCTTAAGCGACCACTGTTAATATTCCGGCCGTCTGAAAAGCCTTACCTGCTTTCAGACGGCCTTATTTTATATAGCCGAATGACCCGCCGGTAAAGACACACGCAGCCAAACCGTTTACAATATAAAAAGGTGCTTACTTAAAGTCTGAATAGGACAATACATCATGAAAATCACGACCCAGTTTGATGCCGGTTCCGTTATCGTTACCGATTTAAGCAATCCGGCCGATATCCGCCTGAAACTCCGCCCCGACAATGCCTCCGATTTTGCCCAATGGTTTTATTTCCGTTTACAGGGCGCCGCTTATCAAAATTGCGTCATGCATTTTGAAAATGCCGCTTCATCGGCCTACCCCGCCGGTTGGGAAGATTATCAGGCCGTTGCTTCTTACGATCGTCAAAACTGGTTCCGTGTGCCATCCCGTTATGAAAACGGCGTGTTCACCATTGATCACACCCCATTGGCCAATAGTGTTTATTATGCCTATTTCGAGCCCTATTCCAACGAACAACATTTAAACCTGCTCGGCGACGCCCAAGGCAGCGGTTTATGCCAGATTGACGACTTGGGCAGCACCGTTCAAGGCCGCGATATCAATCTGCTGACCATCGGCAATCAAGTGGCCAGCGACCTTAAAGTTTGGATTATCGCCCGCCAACACCCTGGCGAAACCATGGCCGAATGGTTTATCGAAGGCTTGCTCGGCCGCCTGCTCGACTCGCAAGACCCAACCGCCCGCGCATTATTAGACGGCGCAACCTTTTATATCGTCCCCAATATGAACCCCGACGGCGCAGTGTTGGGCAATCTGCGCACCAATGCCGCCGGTGCCAATCTCAACCGCGAATGGCTGGAGCCGACGGTGGAACGCAGCCCCGAAGTGTATTATGTGCGTGAAAAAATGCAGGAAACCGGCGTGGATTTATTTCTCGATATCCACGGCGACGAAGCCATTCCGTTTGTGTTTGCCGCAGGCACCGAAGGCGTCCCCTCTTACAACGAACGTATGGCCGCACTGGAAACACAATTCAAAACCGCTTTTCTCGCCGCCAGCCCCGATTTTCAAGATGTTCACGGTTATGACAAAGACAAACCCGGCGAAGCCAATCTAAGCATGGCCACCGCTTGGGTGGGCGAACATTTCCGCTGCCTGGCCTACACTTTGGAAATGCCGTTTAAAGACAACGACAACCTGCCCGACAGCGACTTCGGCTGGAACGGCCAACGTTCTTTGCGTTTGGGCGAATCCATTTTATCGGCCATCTTAAACGTATTGCCCGATTTACGCGCCTAACGGTACAGCCAAATAACCTTTAAAAAGATGTTAAAGAGAAACAGTGTAATCCGCCCTTGAAGTGCAATAATGGTATTTGTGTATAGCTCAATTACCATCCATACAAAAGTTTATAACGACTTTAATCGCAGTGGAGGCAGCAATGACACCATTAAATGCTTTATTGGATAGTAGAGAAACCGTTATTTGGCAAGGTAAACCCAGCCATTTGCTTTATACCATAGGTACAAAACCTTGGTTTTACGTTTTTGCCATATTCTGGGGTCTTTTTGATTGGCAGTTTTTTCTCACTTTTAACAACTTTGGTTCGGCCGCTCACCAAGTTCCTGTTTTCCCTATCAACCTATTTATACTGATTCATCTTGCTCCGGTGTGGTATGCAATATTCGCACCTACTTACCGTTTTTTTAACTGGTATAGAGTAATTTACGCACTAACCGACCGGCGTATTTATCTCACTTCAGGCTTAGTAGGCAACGATATAAAAAGTATAGAATGGCCGGAAGTAAAAAATCTTTCGGTCGATGTAGGCTTTCTAGAAAACATGATGCAACGCGGCACAATATCGGTATCCGGATATAAGTTAATGGGTGTAGAAAATCCATATGATTTGTATAAGAGAATTAAAGATATGGCTGTAGATATCAGTAGCGACCGTACCTTCCCCAATGAATTCCGCCCGGCAGAAAACCCCGGTTATAACACACGCTATAAAGCATAGTATAGCATCATCATGCCGCATCTAAGATGCGGCATGATGCTATAAAGAATGACTTACTATCAAAGAAATAAAAATAACTATGAATTACGCCCTTGATGCCTTATGGTGGCGGCTGACTGATCCTTATGTACGCGATTTGGCCGCCATTCTAACCGCCCCGCCGCTATGGCACAGCGGTTCCGAATTATCGGTGCGCACTTTATTGGGCGAAACGGGCTTTCGCTATCTGCTGGATTTAAACGACTACCCCAAACAACTGCAACAATCGGTGAACAACAAACAGCCGTTTGCCGGCCGTTTGGGTTTTTATGCAGAACATTTATTGGCATTTTGGCTGGAAAACGCACCGCACACCGAATTGCTCGGTCACAATGTCGTTTTAAAAAATGCCGACGGACAAACCGAAGGCGCGGCCGACTTTATCGCCTTATTCAATGGCGAACCCTATCATCTCGAACTCACCTGCAAATATTACGGCTGCCTTTCCGGCAGGCCGTCTGAAATGGTAGGGCTCAATCCGAACGACAGTCTGCTGCAAAAAGCATCCAAGTTAAAACATCAATTGGGTTTGCTCAATAGCGAATCCGGCAAAAAAATATTATCTAGCCTGCGTGTAGACCCGCAAAAAATAAAAACCGCTTCGATTGTACGCGGTATCGGCTTTTCCGCCCAATCCCAACCCGTACCAACCGAGCCGTTAAACGCCTACGGCTGGCATGGCCGATATGTGGAACACTGGACGGACAATATATTTTCAGACGGCCTAGAGCAGCGTTATTATGTTTTCCCACGCATGAATCTACTTGCACCTGCCAGAGTGCGCAGTGAGGATACTGTCGGACAGGCCGAAATCCGTGCGCTAAAAAGTGGTATCGTTGCGGCATTAACACAACGGCCGGACGGCTACTGGCATGAAAGCCAACGCTTTATGAAAGTAGATACCGGCATATAAAAACCCCAGGCCGTCTGAAAACCGTATCCGCACTTGAAATTTGCCGGCGAAACACCCATTACTATTTTAATCGTTACCTAATACCTAAAAAATTATCTTTCCTCACGCTTTTTACATAAATTTTAAAATCCATGACAGTGCAATCAGACACAAAAAAGCGTAAATTAACAAAATAGAAATCGATAACCCTTATCAATAAGGAGTGCAAGATGAATATTATTCGAACAACCGTTGCTTTATCTGCCGCCTTATCGCTTGCCGCCTGCGCCATCACACCCGAACAAAAAGCCGCCCGCGAAGCCGCCCGCATACAATATGAACAAGACTTACAAGTTTCCCTCGCCGCCCAATGCGACAGAGATGCGGCGAACCTGATGCGTGAACAGTTCAGCAACCGGCCTCGTAGCGAACAAGAACAAAAAGAATTCCGTACACGCTATGTCGATAAAATATCCGATCCGCTGTTCCAAGCCTGTTACAGATTGGCATGGCAAAACCATATTGCCCAACAACGGCTTGACCGCATGCGCTATTACCACGATTGGGACGACTTTTATTACCCGTTCCACCGTCGGCGTTTTTGCTACTACTGTTGGTAAACTTTTTTCAGACGGCCTTAAGGCCGTCTGAATGTTTACATTCTCTTAAAAATTACCACCTCTACCCAGTCATCCATTTTTTACAATACGCACTGCCTATCCGCATTTTTTTAACTTATTTGGGCATATCGATTGATATTCCTTGCTTTTTATCCAATATCCGTTAATTTCCCCTGCATTTCGGTCAGGCATTCAGGCATAATACGCACTTTTCTATCCGCCTATTTTTATTAGCGTTCAAACTGCTCATAATTGCACGGCCAAATAACAATAAACAAATAGATAAAGGAAATTTATGTCTGCCCAAAATCCGTCGCTTATCGGCGGCGCATTGATTATCGCCGGAACCGTGATCGGTGCCGGTATGTTTGCCAACCCTACCGCCACTTCGGGCGTGTGGTTTACCGGATCGTTGGTTGTGCTGCTTTATACTTGGTTTTCCATGTTATCCAGCGGTTTGATGCTGTTGGAAGTGAATACCCACTATCCGCACGGTGCCAGTTTCGACACAATGGTGAAAGACTTGCTCGGCAAAAGCTGGAATATTATCAACGGCATTGCCGTTGCTTTCGTGCTCTATCTGCTCACTTATGCTTATATTTTTGTCGGCGGCGATTTAACGGCTCAAGGCTTGGGTAACCTGCTACACGGCCGAGTCGGCCTGCCCTCGGGGCAATTAATCTTTTTTACCGTGCTGGCCTTCTGCGTTTGGGCTTCCACTTATCTGGTCGACCGGCTCACCAGCATCTTAATCGGCGGCATGGTCATTGCCTTTTTCTGGGCAACCGGCGGATTATTATCCGAAGTGCAATTGCCCGTTTTATTCGACAGCCAAGCCGAAGCCGGCACGCAATATTGGATTTATACCGCATCCGCCCTACCCGTCTGCCTTGCTTCATTCGGCTTTCACGGCAATGTTTCCAGCTTATTGAAATATTTTAACGGCAATGCCCGCAAAGTCGCCCGTGCCCTGCAACTCGGCACGCTGATTGCCCTAACTATTTATATCGTGTGGCAATTGGCCATTCAAGGCAATCTGCCGCGCAGCAGTTTTGCCCCGGTGATTGAAGCGGGCGGACAGGTATCGGTGTTGATTGATACGCTATCTAAATATGTGCCTACCGGCAGCATGAATACCATTTTGTCGTTTTTTGCCTATATGGCGATTGCCACCTCGTTTTTAGGGGTTACTTTGGGCTTGTTCGATTATCTGGCCGACTTGTTCAAATGGGACGACAGCACCGCAGGGCGCACAAAAACCGCCGCACTCACTTTTCTGCCGCCTCTCATCTGTTGTTTGTTGTTCCCGACAGGTTTTGTGACCGTTATCGGCTATGTCGGGCTGGCGGCTACGGTTTGGACGGCATTGATTCCGGCCATGCTGCTGTTTAAAGCACGCAAAAAATTTCCGGAAAACGAAAGCTACCGTGTTTATGGCGGCTTATGGTTAATCGTATGGGTTTTCGCATTCGGTCTGATTAATATTGCCGCACAAATATTAAGCCAACTGGAAATCGTGCCGGTATTTAAAGGCTAAAAGCCGTCTGAACGGTTTCAGACGGCCTTGAAATTAAGAAAATTAAACGTTTATTCATAACCTTAAAATAAAATCGGCAGCCATACCACAACCGCACCGGCAAGCACCGCAAAAATCGTGCAAACGGCAGCCGTTTATGGCATAATCGCCCATTCCGTTACCAACGGATTTCAGGAGTTTGTACAGGTTAAGGCTTGGCAAACTTGTCCGAACCGCAAGGTTCTTTATATTTTTCGGAGTTATCCATTATGGCATTAAGCGTAGAACAAAAAGCCCAAATCGTTAAAGATTTCCAACGCAAAGAAGGCGATACCGGCTCTTCTGAAGTACAAGTCGCTTTGTTGACTTTCCGCATCAACGACTTAACCCCTCACTTCAAAGCCAATCCTAAAGATCACCACAGCCGTCGCGGCTTGTTGAAAATGGTGAGCCAACGCCGCCGTTTGCTGGCCTACTTGCGCCGCACTCAGCCCGATACTTATCGCAATCTGATTACCCGTTTGGGTCTGCGTAAATAATCTTGCTGTTTTAAGCTGTTTCAAAACGCCGCTATATATTCAAGCGGCGTTTTTGTTTGGTTTGCCGACGCGCAACCCTGTCTCACCCGCTATCAATATGATGATTGCTACGCTTCTTCAATACGATTTCCGATAGCACCCGACAATACGGTACAATCATCAGCTTTCGATTACTACACGGCGGCTTAAAGGCCGTCTGAAAACCATATCCCCATTATGCAACTTTTCAAATACCTACAAGCGCAAGGACTGGGCAGCCGCAAAGAATGCCTGTGGCTCATTGAAAACGGCTGTATCGCCATTAATGGCGAAGTACGCAACCAACCGCGCGATACCGTCAACCCCGATGAAGTCAAAATGCTTGAAGTAGACGGCAAGCCGTTTACCGTTATTCCCCTGCCCTATTTTTATATTCTGCTCAATAAACCCGCAGGCTATGAAACTTCACACAAGCCGCAACACTACCCCAGCATATTCAGCCTATTCCCCGCCAATATGCGCAATATCGATATGCAGGCAGTCGGCCGTTTGGATGCCGATACCACCGGCGTTCTGCTGATTACCAATGACGGCCGCTTTAACCACAAACAAACCTCCCCAAAACACAAAGTCCCCAAAATCTATCGGGTAACCTTAAAACATCCGGCCGACGAAACATTGTGCAGCCGGTTAAAACAAGGAGTATTGCTCCATGACGAAAACGAAACCGTTACCGCTGCCGATGCTGTGTTAGAATCGCCGCAAATGCTGATACTCACGATAACCGAAGGAAAATATCATCAAGTAAAACGTATGATTGCGGCAGCAGGAAACCGTGTCGAACAACTACACCGCAGCCATTTCGGTGCATGGCATATAGAAAACATATCCGAAGGCAGCTGGAAATTTATAGATATGTAAAGATTTTGTAATAAAAATAAATCTAATTTAAACTTTTTTCTATTTTAAAACAATAATGTATAAAAAAATTTATTGTATTTACAAAAATTAATACAAAAAATTATGAACTAATATATAATTCTTATGTCTGAGTAACACTTGCTCCGAAAGGAGTAAGTAAGTGAGTAAGACGTTTTCCCCGTAATGTGTTTGGCCATCTATACTTTTCCCCTTAGTATAGATGGTTTTTTTTATTTATAAAAAATTGATTATTTTTTATATATTAAACATATTTACTATTATTAAAACGATATTTATATTGATTATCTATATTTTATTGTCATGCTTATATCTGTTATCAAAAAATAAATCGATATTTTATTCATTTTGATAATATCCGATACAATCTCATCAACTTTTTTTACACTAATCTTATTAAAAACCGATAGTAGTATCCCGTAAAAACCAATCATAAATAAAATGACATTGTCAATTAAAATCAGCTTATTAATACAATTAGAGCTTCCCATCCATTATATTTTTCAGACGGCTTTTTAACCAAAATAAAATCATTTATGGCATAACAAATAATTCAATCAATAAGACCGATATATAGCCAATATAACACCTTAACAGTTATTTACACTTATTAATTTTCTTTAAAAAACGGTTTATCGGTAACTTTTCAATTGTATTCTAAAAAATAAAAATACTATTTCATTTCAATATAAACAACTATCAAGATAACAAAAATTTAAATAAATATTCTATATAAATAGTTAATAATCACCTCGTCAAAAAATAAAACGGCTTATTCTACTTAAACCCATCTTGATATCCTCCGTTTCACACAATAATATTCAATTTTGCCAAACGGAGAAAAAGTATGTCGATAACATCAAAACATCATGATCCTTATGCCGGATACCGTGAGTTAACCTTGCGCGGTATGATTTTGGGTGCGTTGATTACCGTTATTTTCACGGCATCCAATGTTTATCTCGGTTTAAAAGTCGGTCTGACTTTTGCTTCTTCCATTCCTGCCGCCGTGATTTCTATGGCGGTTTTGAAATTTGCCAAAGACAGTAATATTCTGGAAAACAATATGGTGCAAACCCAAGCATCTGCTGCGGGCACGCTTTCTACCATTATTTTTGTTTTACCCGGCTTATTAATGGCGGGCTATTGGAGCGGGTTCCCGTTTTGGCAAACAACGCTACTGTGTATGGCCGGCGGTATTTTAGGTGTGATTTTTACCATTCCCCTGCGCTATGCGATGGTGGTAAAAAGTGATTTACCCTATCCGGAAGGGGTGGCTGCGGCAGAAATTTTGAGAGTCGGCAGCGGCGAACATGACGATGAAACCATTGGCAACAATGAAAGCGGTATTAAAGAAATTGCCGCAGGCGGTATTCTGGCCGGCCTAATGAGTTTTTTCAGTAACGGCTTGCGTGTGATTGCCGATAGTGCGAGCTATTGGTTTAAATCCGGCAATGCCATCTTCCAATTGCCGATGGGCTTTTCGCTGGCTCTACTCGGTGCGGGCTATCTGGTCGGGCTAACAGGCGGTATTGCCATTTTGGTCGGCATCTTTATTGCATGGGGTGTAGCAGTGCCCTACTTTTCCGCTACCGCGCCCCAACCGGCCGATATGGAAATGGTGGCCTACGCAATGGATCTTTGGCAAACCAAAGTACGCTTTATCGGCGCGGGCACCATCGGTATTGCCGCCGTATGGACACTTATTTTGCTCTTTAAACCGATGATGGAAGGGATGCGCCTTTCTTTCCAAACGTTTAGCGGTAAAGCTGAAGCTTCCGAACACCGTGTCGAGCAAGACCTTTCACCCAAAGCCATGATTTTTTGGGTTTTGGGTATGATGCTGATTTTGGCGTTTTCGTTTTATCATTTTATTGAAAATGCCGGCATTTCCTCAGGATTGGCTTGGTTGTTGGTGATTGTCTGCACTTTGCTGACTTCGGTTATCGGCTTTTTGGTGGCCGCCGCCTGTGGTTATATGGCCGGTTTGGTGGGTTCTTCCTCCAGCCCGATTTCCGGTATCGGCATTGTGTCTATCCTAACCATTTCCATCGTATTGCTGCTAATTGGCGAATCTTCCGGTTTGTTTGCCGATGAAGGCAGCCGCCAGTTTATGTTGGCATTGGCGCTATTCTGCGGCTCGGCCGTTATTTCGGTAGCCTCTATTTCCAATGACAACCTGCAAGATTTAAAAACCGGCTATTTGGTTCATGCTACGCCTTGGCGACAACAAGTGGCACTGATTATCGGTTGTGTGGTTGGTGCCATTGTGATTGCGCCGGTATTGGAAATCCTCTATCAGGCTTATGGTTTCACCGGCGCCATGCCGCGCGAAGGTATGGATGCCGCTCAAGCATTAGCCGCACCGCAAGCCACACTGATGACCACGATCGCACAAGGTATTTTTGCGCATAACCTGCAATGGACTTATATCTTCACCGGCGTGGCTATCGGCATTGCCTTGATTATTGTGGATTGGTTGCTGAAAAAAGGTTCGGCATCTAAATTGAGCCTGCCCGTTCTGGCTGTGGGCATGGGCATCTATCTGCCGCCCTCTATCAATATGCCGATTGTTATCGGTGCGGTTTTAGCGGCCGTTTTGAAATCTATCGTGCGCAAACGCTATCCCTCGGATACCGAACGCCGTCTGAAACAAGCCGACCGTACCGGTACGCTGCTTGCCGCCGGTTTGATTGTCGGCGAGAGCCTGATTGGCGTGATTATGGCGTTTATTATTGCCGCTTCCGTCACCAGCGGCGGTTCCGATGCACCTCTGGCACTCAATTTGGAAAACTGGCATACCACCGCTTCATGGCTGGGCTTGGCGGTATTTATTGCCGGCATGCTGATTGTGGCGAAACGGGTATTGTCTTCCGTACGCTAACCAATCTCGAATCAATACCTACTTCATCCAATACTGCCGAAAACAGACTGTTTTCGGCAGTATTTTCTTTATCAGAAACAGATAAGCTTTCACTGACGCAAGCGTTTCGCCGCACTGCTTTAAGAGAAAATAAAGATTCCGGACAGGCCGATGAAAACTTTTTCGGAATACGGCGATTTATGCGATAATCTTTATCTAAACCCTTAATATTCCATACAGGAACATTCATGTCAGACGAAAAAAGCAAAGCATTAGCAGCAGCACTTGCACAGATTGAAAAAAACTTTGGCAAAGGCTCCATTATGAAAATGGACGGCAGCCATAAAGATGAAAATTTAGAAGTGATTTCCACCGGTTCGCTCGGTTTGGATTTAGCACTCGGTGTAGGCGGTTTGCCGCGCGGCCGCGTGGTTGAAATTTTCGGCCCCGAATCTTCTGGTAAAACCACTTTATGTTTGGAAGCCGTGGCTCAGTGTCAGAAAAACGGCGGCACTTGTGCCTTTATCGATGCCGAAAATGCCTTCGACCCCATTTATGCCCGTAAATTGGGCGTGAAAGTAGAAGATTTACTGGTTTCCCAACCCGATACCGGTGAGCAGGCACTGGAAATTTGCGATATGTTGGTTCGTTCCGGCGGCGTGGATATGGTTGTGGTCGATTCCGTGGCCGCACTGGTGCCGAAAGCTGAAATCGAAGGCGAAATGGGCGACAGCCATGTCGGCCTGCAAGCGCGCCTGATGAGCCAAGCCTTGCGTAAACTCACCGGCCATATCAAAAAAACCAACACACTGGTGATTTTTATTAACCAAATCCGTATGAAAATCGGTGTGATGTTCGGCAGCCCCGAAACCACTACCGGCGGTAATGCCTTGAAATTCTACGCTTCCGTCCGCCTGGATATCCGCCGCACCGGTGCGATTAAAAAAGGCGATGATGTTTTGGGTAATGAAACCAAAGTCAAAGTGATTAAAAACAAAGTGGCGCCGCCATTCCGCCAAGCCGAATTCGATATTCTTTATGGCGAAGGGATTAGCTGGGAAGGCGAACTGATTGATTTAGGCGTGAAATTCGATATCGTTGAAAAATCAGGTGCTTGGTATAGCTACAATGGCGCCAAAATCGGCCAAGGCAAAGACAATGTGCGCGTATGGCTGAAAGAAAACCCTGAGGTTGCCAATGAAATCGATGCGAAAATCCGTGCCAAAGCAGGCATTAATGTTCAAATCACCGAAGGTACGCTAGACGACACCGATGGCGAACAGCCTGAAGAATAAAAGGTTTTCCATATAAACAGGCCGTCTGAAACTTTTTCAGACGGCCTGTTTTATTGATACTTTAAGGTGTTTGGCTGTTTTTTGCTTTTGACGCCAACATTGCCCTCAAGCCGGCCAGATTGCTTTTACCCTCTTCTTTGCTCACAATCGGTTCGCCGCCTTTTCTGCCTAAAATCTTCAAATCGTCTTGCGGCATTTCGTCGATAAAGCGGCTGGGATCGGGAAACTGCCAAGTGCCCTGCCGTTTTCTTTTCACGCAATGGGTCAGTGTTAATTGGCGTTTGGCGCGGGTAATACCGACATACATCAAACGCCGTTCTTCCTCTACATTGGATTCTTCGATACTGTCGGCATGCGGCAGCATCCCTTCTTCACAACCGACCAAAAACACATAAGGATATTCCAACCCTTTGGAAGCATGGAGTGTAGAGAGTTTCACCGCATCTACTTCGTCTTCGTTTTTCCCTTCCAACAAGGTCATCAAGGCAATGGTTTGGGCGATTTCAATAATATTTTTATCGTCTTGGCTGCCTTTGCGCGCCAACCAGTCGGTTAAGTCGGTTACATTGCGCCATTTGATTTCGCCTGCCTTACCCTCTTCGCTGTTGAGCAAATGGGCTTCATAGGCAATATCGCCAAGCAAATTGTTCACCAACACACCGGCATCATCACGTTCCGCACGGGCGCGGTATTGCTCCATCAATGCCATAAACTGCTGCAAATGTTCGCGGTTTTGCGTGTTGAGCGTCGACAATGCTTCTGGCTTCAAGGCCGCTTCATACAGGCTGCACTCGTGATCATGGGCATAAGCGTTCAGTTTACCCAGCGTCACCTCGCCGATACCGCGCTTGGGTGTGGTTACTGCGCGTAAAAAAGCGGGATCGTCATCGGGATTGGCCAATAAACGGATATAGGCCAAAACATCTTTGATTTCCGCCTTGTCAAAAAAACTCTGGCCGCCTGAAAGCTGGTAGGGAATGCGGGCGCTGCGCAGCGCTTCTTCAAAAATCCGCGCCTGATGATTGCCGCGGTAAAGCACGGCAAAATCGGCATATTTGGTTTTATCGCCACCCACCAGTTTTTGTTTCACAATCTGGCTAACCACCCATTCCGCTTCATGCTGCTCATGCTGGCACGCCACCACCTTAACATGCTCACCCATGCCGAATTGCGACCACAAGGTTTTTTTAAACAATTTGGGGTTGTTTTCAATCACCTTATTGGCCACTTTTAAAATCCGCGCCGTGGAACGATAATTCTGCTCCAACTTAATCACTTTCATTTGCGGATAGTCTTCCTGCATACGGCGCAGGTTTTCGATATCGGCACCGCGCCAGGCATAGATGGATTGGTCGTCGTCGCCTACGGCGGTAAACATGCCCTCCGCACCGGTTAACAGCTTCATCAACGTGTATTGGCAGGCATTGGTATCTTGGCACTCGTCCACCAACAAATAGCGCAACCGCAACTGCCACTTATGGCGGATATCGCTGTTTTGTTGCAACAAAACGGCAGGCAGTCGGATTAAATCGTCGAAATCCACCGCCTGATAACTTTCCAAAGTCGCCTGATAACCGGCATACAGTTTGGCCGTTTGGCTTTTCCATTCGTTTTCGGCCGTCTGAAAAGCTTCTTCGGGGGTTTGCAAATCGTTTTTCCACAAAGAAATCTGATGGCGGGCTTTATAAACGGCTTCTTTGCCCGCACTGCTCAGCAGCTCGCTGATAATTTTGGCGCTGTCGGTGCTATCGAGAATGGAAAAGTTTTTTTTGTAGCCGATATTGGCCGCTTCTTCACGCAAAATCCGCATACCGAGCGAGTGGAACGTACAGATGGTCAAGCCGCGGGTTTGGTTTTTCGGCAACATTTTTCCTACCCGCTCCTGCATTTCTTTAGCGGCTTTATTGGTAAAAGTGATGGCGGCGATTTGATGGGCAGGATAGCCGACACTTGTAATCAAATATTTGATTTTCTGCGTAATCACACCGGTTTTGCCGCTGCCGGCGCCGGCTAAAACCAGCAAAGGGCCGCCGAGATATTGTACGGCTTGCTGTTGTTGCGGATTGAGTTTCATGAAGAATAAGGCCGTCTGAAAAAATGCGGACTTGATTATAACATTTTGCACCCTGCCTCACTGCCATATAACAAACACTGTCGACCGGCTTCCCCAACCGGCTTTATTTATTTTTGCACGGTGACGCTACTGAAACGCAAGGCTTCGGGTTAAAATACAGGCTTTGCGGCGTGCCATACCGTATTCATAAATATCGTTGGTACGCCACTGCTTTCCCATACTGCTTAGGCCGTCTGAAAACAATCGGCATTCAGACGGCCTGCTATTAAAAAAGGATGTTAAATGACTGCTATTCTGGTTGCGCTCGGCCTGATTGCCCTCATTGCCGGACTACTCGGCACGATTTACCCCGCCCTTCCCGGCTTGGGTTTGATGTTCGGCGGGGCATGGTTGCTGGCCTATGCAGACGGCTATCACATTATCGGCACCAATACGCTGATTTTTCTCGCTGTCGTTACCATACTGGGCACGGCAACCGATTATGTAGCAGGGATGCTGGGTGCCAAATTTACCGGCGCCAGCAAAACGGCCATCTGGGGTTCACTTATCGGCGGTATTATCGGGGCGTTTTTTTCACTGCCCGGCCTGTTATTAGGGCCTTTGCTTGGCGCCGCTATCGGTGAATTTTGGGCGCGCAAAGATTTATGGTCTGCAGGCAAAGTCAGTATCGGCACGTTTATCGGCTTTATTATCGGCGTTGTCGCTAAGGTTGGCTGCGCACTCACCATATTGCTAACGCTTATCGTATTAGGCATCTTCAGCCTGTTTTAATATTCCATATAGTAAAAGGCCGTCTGAAAACAGTTCAGACGGCTTTTTATCTATAACATACTTTATTTCATTAAGTGCCCCAATACACCCGCCGAAACCACACCGACCAACACCGTCGGCAGCATCCCCCAGCGGCTGGCGGCAAAAACCGTTAACGCCAGCGCAATCAACTCACTCGGTTTGTCAGACACAAAATACGGTGCAATCACGGCAATCAATACACAGCCCGGCGCCGCATCGGCAACCGCTGCCGCACGCTTGCTTAAGGTTCGGTTGCGTAAGGCAAAAAAGCCGATTAAACGGGTGAAGTAGGTCACTGCCATCATACCCAGAATCGTGAGTAGCGAAGCCCATGAAATCATGATTTACCCACCTGAATATAGGTTGCCAACAGCCCCGCCAACGCACCTGCGGGCACATACCAAGCCCCGTCTATATTCACATACACCACAATCGCGGTGAGAAAACTCACCAGCCACGGCAAGGCGGCAGAAAACCCTTTCCACAAACTGCGCAACAACACCAAAAACACTGCCGGAAACGCCATGCCGAAACCCCATGCCGCCACATCGCCGAATTGCGGCCCCACCGCCGCACCGATACCGGCAAACGGAAACCAGACAAAATAAACCGTTAGGCTCACACCCATATAATAAGCCAGGCTAAACGGCTGTTCCCCCGATTTTTTACGCTTATTGATATCCGCCAAACTCAACGCCCAGCTTTCATCAGTCATAAAAAACAAGGCCGGCAAAACTTTCTTCAGCGGCAGCCCTTTTAAATAAGGCGTTAAGGCCGCCCCCATCAAAATATGGCGGGTATTAATCATAAGTGTTACCGCAATAATCAGCAGCACCGGCAGCGGATCTGCCCACAAACCGACGGCGGCAAATTCCGATCCGCCGGCAAAATTCAATCCCGTCATCAGCATCATTTCCAACCAGCTTATTCCCTGCTGACTGCCCTGCACGCCCAGAATTAAGGCAAACGGCAATAATCCGATGGTAACGGGCAGGCATTCTTTTATACCGCGCTTAAACTCCGCCATAGGGGAATCGGACACATTCATAATCGATACTCGGAAAAATAAAGAACAACATGATAATAAGGCCGCCTGAAATATTTTCAGACGGCCTATACACCCTTAAACCGCTTAACCGTAGCGGCGTTGGAATTCTTCCATAAACGCAATCAAAGCTTCCACGCCTTGCAAGGTCATGGCATTGTAAATGCTGGCACGCATACCGCCCATGGTTTTATAACCGCGCAGTAACTGCAAACCGCGGGTAGTCGATTCTTGTGCAAACAATTCATCCAAGCGTTTATCGCCGGTGGTGAAAATCACATTCATTTTAGAGCGCGCACCCGGATGAACATTATTGATATAGAAACCGCCGCTGTTATCAATCGCTTCATATAATGTTTTGGCTTTCAGCGTATTGATGGTTTCCATATGCGCCACCCCGCCTTGCGACTGCAACCAGCGGAACACCAAGCCGGAAATATAAATCGGATAGGTAGCCGGCGTGTTATACATACCTTGTCTATTAATATGCGATTTGTAGTTCCACACATCGGGGATACGGTCGGAACATCTGTCCAACAGGTCTTCGCGAATAATCACAATCGTGGCACCGGAAGGGCCGATATTTTTCTGGGCACCCGCATAAATCACACCGAAATCAGATACATTAATCGGGCGCGATAAAATTTCACTCGACATATCGCAAACCAACGGCGGCATATCGTCGCCTAATTTGGGCACTTCCCGATACTGCAAACCATGTACGGTTTCGTTAATCACAAAATGTACAAACGCAGAATTTTTATCAATATCCCAAGAATTTACCGGCGGCAGGTTGGTGTAGTTGAACAGCTTACCGCCGTCGGCCGCCAAATGAATTTCGGCATCGGAAAGTTTACCCATTTGGGAATGAGCAATAGCAGACCAGTTACCGGTTACCACCGAATCCACGCGCTTGAAGCCATTCGCAAAATTCATCACCACCATATTAAATTGCGCACTGGCACCACCCTGTAAAAACAATACTTTGTAGTTATCGGGAATATTCAATAATTGGCGCAAGTCTTGTTCGGCATGATACAAAATGCTCATAAACACTTCGGAACGGTGACTCATGGTCATCACCGAAAAACCCGTGCCGTTATAGTCGAACATTTCATTTTGAGCCGTGCTTAATACGGAATCCGGCAAAATAGCGGGGCCGGCGGAGAAGTTATAGATCGGGGGTAACATATTGGTTGTGCCTTTTTTCTTCTGATTGGGTTGCTAGCCGGCATACTCCGGCAACATAACGAAAAATATACGGTTGACGTTGGATTCTAGACGCTGGAAAAGCTTTCTGCAAGATAGAAAACAGTATTTTATGCTTCCGGCCCAAAATTTTAATTCAGTGAATTTTATTAAAAATACATATTTTAAAGATATTAAATAGTTTATATCACCAAAAATAAATTTATTTATATATCTATTCACTAAATAAACAGATTAATACAAGATATATCGATAATAACAAACAGGCCGTCTGAAAGCTTTTTCAGACGGCCTGTTGAATAAGATTCGGCATACTATCCCGCTTCTTTGCCGGATATATTACCGGATACATTGCTATTGTCAGATTCCGAGGCATCCTGATAAACCGATACCAGCAACTGATCGATTTTAAAATTTTCCGTATCAATAATTTCAAATTTATATTTATCAAAAATCACAAAATCGGTTTTCTTCGGAATCTTCCGCAACGAATACATCATAAACCCGCTTAGCGTTTCATAGTTTTCCGCATCCGGAAACATGGGAATATCCAGTGCCCGCATCACATCTTCTAAAGGCGTGGCACCATCTATCAGCCAAGAAGTTTCATCGCGCCGGATAATCTGCGGTTCTTCTTCGGTTGCCACCAATTCGCCCATCACAATATTCATCACGTCTTTCAACGTCACCACACCGACCACCAAAGCGTATTCGTTAATAATCACCGCAAAATCTTCACCGGCATTTTTAAACGTTTCCAATACTTCGTATAACGACAAGGTATCAGGAATAAACAAAGCTTTGCGCAATACCCTACGGTCGGTCGGCCGGATATTTTTTTCTTTTAAATACAGCGTTAAAAACGTATGCGATTCGATATAGCCGAGTACTTTTTCCAATTCGCCATCACATACCAGAATTTTGGCATGCGGCATTTCGTCCATTTTGGCTAATACGGTGTCTATATCGTCGTCTTTATCAACATAAACAATATGTTCGCGCGTATTCATGGTTGAAGTCACCGTGCGCGTCTGCATATCGAAAATATTTTCAATCAGGTAGTGTTCCTGCTGCTTCAATACCCCTGCCTGCGCACCGGCATCTACGACCGCATAAATATCTTCCGAAGTTAATTGATCCGTGCGTACTGTTGAAATTCTCAAAGAACGAAATAATAGATTGGCCATGCCATCAAAAAAGAATACCAACGGCTTCAATATAAAAATCAACAACATCACGGGGCGAACCACACGCACTGCCACGCGTTCGGGATTAATCATGGCAAAGCGTTTGGGCATCAGATCGGCGAATAAAATAAACACCGCCGTCACCAATAAAAATGACAATAACGATGCCGCAGATTCCCACTCTGAAGATATACCGTAGCGGTTGAATAATTGGCTGAAAAAAGGACTGATGGCCGCTTCACCGATAATACCGCCCAAAACCGCAACCGCATTCAGGCCGATTTGAACAATCGTAATAAAGCTGCCCGGCTGTTCCTGCATCGCCAAAACTTCCAATGCACGCACATCCCCTTCTTTACCCATCACCTGCAATTTAATTTTGCGCGAAGATGCAAGTGCCAACTCGGCTGCGGAAACAAACCCGCTCATCAGAATCAATAAGAATAAAACGAAACCGGCTTCAAGAATGCTCATAAAAAAGAATTATTTGTTCTAGATAGTTGGAATTGTAGCATTTAATCGGCTAGACGTTCTAAGCTTTATAAAATAATAATCGTCATAAAATGATTTACTTATTTTTGGGACATGAACTCATCACATTAAAATTTATTGAAATCCAATAAACAATTAAATATAAATATCAGCAACCAATCTTTTATGGTTAAATATTGGCGATTTATCTTCATAACACAAAAAAAACCGCCAGAATCTGGCGGTTTTTTCTACCAATATTACCGATTTATTTATCGATAGTACCCGGTTGCAATACAATGTGTTTTACTTCTACGAATTCGCTAACGCTGGTCATACCGCGCAGACGGCCGACACCACTTTGTTTGTAGCCGCCTTCTTCAAATTCGTCACGCATAACAACCCAATCGTTAATCCAAACCGTACCGGCTTCGATTTCACGACCAACGCGTAAAGGACGGTCAACATCTCTGGTCCAAATACTAGCTGCCAAACCGTATTCGGTTGCATTGGCTTTTTCAACCGCTTCACGTTCGGTTTCGAATACTTCCAAAGTCAATACAGGGCCGAAAACTTCCAATTGAACGATATCGGCTTGGCTGTCATTCACTTCCAACAAAGTCGGACGGTAGAACGCACCTTTAGCCAATTCGCCTTCGGTGTAAGGACCACCGCGAACCAATGCTTTCGCACCTTTGGCAATTGCATCTTCCACCATGCCGTTCACACGTTGAACGTTTTTCATGTCGATCAATGCACCCATATCGTATTGCGGATCCATTGCCGGACCGACTTTCACTTGAGACAATGCTTCAGACAGGCGTTTGCGTACTTCGTCGGCAATCCCTTTTTGTACTAAAATACGGCTACCGGTCATACAGAATTGGCCTGAGAATACAGTCAACGCTTTAACTGCTTTAGGAATCAGGGCATCCAAATCGGCATCATCAAATACGATTAACGGTGTTTTACCGCCAAGCTCTAAGCTCAAGCGTTTGAGGTATTTCGCACCTTCTACTTGCAAAGCACGTCCGGTGCTGGTGCTGCCGGTAAAGCTGATAACGGGAACGGCAGGATTGGAAATCAGGGGTTCCAATACTTCATGACCGCCGGTTACCATATTAATCACGCCTTTAGGCAATGATTTCACGCTGGCCAAAACTTCAGCAATTAAGCCGTTGGTTAATGCGGTTTGATCCGGCATTTTCAATACGGTTGTACAACCGACAGCCAAAGCAGGTGCCAAAGAACGAATCAACAAAGCAAGCGGTGAATTCCAAGGGGTACTGATACCCACCACACCGACAGGCTCTTTTACCAACATAGAATATTTACCGGCACCCCATTCTGCGGCACGACCATAGTCTGTATAAACCGTAGCGGCAGCAAAGTGCAAACCCGGTTTTACAAACTCAGTTTCGAAGCTGGCTTCGGCAAATAATTTACCGTTTTCGGTAGCAATCATAGTAGCCAAATCTTTTTTGCGCGCTTCAAAAGCCTCCGCCATTTCCAACAGAACTTTATGACGCAATTCACGGTTGGTTCTCCAATCGGTATTGGCAAATGCTTCTTGCGCGGCTTTAATAGCCAACTCAGCTTCTTCTTTGCCACCCTTAACATAGGTGCCGATTACTTCACCGGTAGAAGGGTTGGTGGTTTCACGGTTGCTGCCGCTATTAACCCATTCGCCGTTAATCCAATGTTGCGTATGATTTTTTGATGCCATTTTCTCACTTCCTATTTAATTTACTTCAGATTTACCATAAACGGTTAAACAAAATTAAATAAAATCAAATGATTATAAAACTAAGAAATCATATTTATAAAATTTTCATAAAATTAAATTTTATCCGCTATGGCGATATTCCTTTCTTAATAAAGAAAGGTACGTTTAATTAAGCCAATATATTTTCTATACAAATAATGGTGTATTACAATATTTTGCTATAAAAATATATGTAAAAAAATAGTTTTCCATAACAATTATGGATTATTTATATTTAAATTTGCGTTAACTTTTTTTATTTATTATTCATAATTGCATTTATATAAATAATATTTATCTAAATCTACTAAACCATCCCGATACCGGAAACTTCCCGTGCCATCTTAGCCGCTGCGTTGTCCGTCATACCGCCGACAAAGTCTAGGATTTTCATATATGCCTGATAGAGTGAATTTTCAAGTGTTACCGGATCATCCTGTTTCAATAATTCCAAAGCCAAAGATTGGCGGGTACTCACTTGCCCTTCCACAATCAAAGCATACACTGCCGGAACCAATAAATCCAATACCGAACCCAAACACGGGAAAGCCGCAATTTCGGTAATCAATTTGCTTTGATGGCGGAAAATACGCGTACGGGCTAACTCTTTAGCTTTCTCAAGGGTATTTTGAACCTCAGGGCTGCATAAGGCCAATAAATCTTTCCCCTTAAACGTACCACTGAGTAAATCCTGTTGATGCGTCATAAACGTTTGCGCCACATCATCAATCGCACGCCCGATGGCCATACCGCGCAACATGGCACAACGCTGACGGCTGCTTTGCGCCTGCCATGCACCTGCGGTTTCGGTGAATGTTAATTCCGATAAAATACTTTCTACTTCCGCATCACCCAACAGCCCTATTTCTACCGCATCTTCCAAATCCAGTAAGGCATAACAAATATCATCGGCGGCTTCCATCAAATAAGATAACGGATGCCGTGCCCAACGATCATTGCCCTGCTCTAATAATCCTAACTCTTCCGCCACCCTGCGGATAAAGGGCAATTCGGTCTGATAAATATTAAATTTTTTCACGCCGGCAGGATCAAGTGTTGTCCACGGATATTTCAATAAAGCACCAATCGTTGCTGCCGTTAAGCGCATCCCGCCTTTATTGCGATACATTTCCAAGCTGGCCAAAATCCGCAGGCTATGCGCATTTCCTTCATAGGTTTGAATGTCATTGCGCTCGGCCGTTGATAAAGCATCTAAATAACGGCTATTTACCGGATTGCGGAACCAATCGCGCAAAGCATCTTCACCGGTATGACCGAAAGGTGGATTGCCTAGATCATGCGCCAAACAGGCCACCTGTACTACCGCACCGATATCACTCGGTGTATTGCCCTGCGGCAAAAAACCACCGGCCTGAAGCATAACGCCGACGCGGTTTCCCAAACTACGTCCGACACTGGCGACTTCGACGCTATGTGTCAAGCGGTTATGGGTCAGATCATGCTCGGCAAAGGGATGAACTTGTGTTTTACGGCCTAAACGACGAAATGCACCGGAAAATACAACCCGATCATAGTCAATATGAAAATCTGTACGCAACGCGTCGGCACCTTCTTGGGTTGACGGCGTAACAGTGGGGACGATTTCCCCATCTTTCAAACGGAACCGACGGGTAGAAAGCAATTGCGGCCAACTCATCATACTCATCATTTATCCAATTTTCTCTAATTTCACAATGAATACAAAATATATGATCTTAATTCGTATTCCATACTAGGCTTGTTATCATTTTGAATCATAAGGCCGTCTGAAAATGTTTCAGACGGCCTTATGATTTACTTACCACGCATTAGCTCAAAAAAATCATTATTGTCTTTGGAATCTTTCAGCTTACCGATTAAAAACTCGGTTGCTTCGATTTCATCCATCGGGTGCAGGAATTTCCGCAGCAGCCACATACGTTGCAGTTGATCATTCGGCACCAATAATTCTTCGCGACGGGTACCCGATTTATTAATATTAATCGCCGGGAACATACGTTTTTCTGCCATACGGCGGTCGAGATGCAGCTCCATATTGCCCGTGCCTTTAAATTCTTCATAAATCACATCGTCCATACGGCTGCCGGTTTCCACCAATGCCGTTGCAATAATAGTCAGCGAGCCGCCTTCTTCCACATTTCGTGCCGCACCAAAAAACCGCTTCGGACGGTGCAATGCATTGGCATCGACACCACCGGTCAAGATTTTTCCGGATGCCGGAACCACTGTATTATAAGCACGAGCCAAACGGGTAATCGAATCGAGTAGAATCACCACATCTTTCTTATGCTCCACCATGCGTTTGGCTTTTTCCAAAACCATTTCGGCCACCTGAACATGGCGCGAAGCCGGCTCGTCAAAGGTGGAAGACACCACTTCGCCACGTACGCTGCGTGCCATTTCGGTCACTTCCTCCGGACGTTCGTCAATCAGCAAAACAATCAATTCGACTTCGGGATAATTTGCCGTAATCGCATGGGCAATATTTTGCAGCATCACGGTTTTACCGGTTTTCGGCGGTGCGACCAATAAAGCACGCTGGCCACGGCCAATAGGCGAAACCAGATCAATAGCGCGGCTAGTCAGATTTTCTTCGGCCTTAATATCGCGTTCGAGCTTAAGTTGCTTGGTCGGAAAAAGCGGGGTGAGATTTTCAAAAAGAATTTTATGTTTGCAAACTTCAGGATTATCGCCATTAATCGTATCGAGGCGGACAAGGGCAAAATAACGTTCGTTGTCTTTGGGAACGCGCACGCTGCCTTCAATCGTATCGCCCGTATGCAGATTAAAACGGCGGATTTGGCTTGGCGAAACATAAATATCATCCGGCCCTGCCAAATAAGAAGTATCTGAGCTGCGTAGAAATCCGAAGCCGTCTGGCAGTATTTCTAGAGTACCTGAGCAGGTAAAAGACTGCCCCTGTTTCATCAGTTGGCGGACAATGGAAAAAACAAGATCTTGCTTGCGCAAACGGTTACCATTTTCAATACCGTTCTGTTCGGCCATTTCCAGAAGTTTGGATATGTGTTGGGTTTGTAGTTCGGAAACGTGCATAATGAATAATTTAATTGATAGATAAATCTGATGCCGACAGCTATGCCGTGCAAATAAAGAGGTTAGAAATTTCGGAAACCGAAGCGACTGGATAAAGAATGGCAAAATGCTTGCCAGAATTGAATTGTAGGTAATTGCTTATAGCGTGTCAAATGTATTTATATGACAATCATCAAAATATAATAAACTATTTTTATTAAGATTAAGGCCGTCTGAAATTTTTTTAATTATTTCAGGCGGCCTATAATGAAACTCATCATATAGAGACAATATTTTACCTGTTGCGACTACCCGGCCAATACCATAATTCGGATAAAAAATTATCCCGCTAATGCCATACAGCTATATTTTACAAGTTAACCTAGTAACTTCTTTTCACTCAAGATGTTTTCTGCCAAGTATCTTTCAAGCTTACCGTGCGGTTAAATACCGGTTTCTCTTTACTGTGATCAAAACGATCGGTTACGAAATAACCCAACCGTTCAAATTGCCAACGGCTTTCCGGTGCTAACGTAGCCGCTACCGGCTCTACATAAGCTGCCACTTCTTTCACCGAATCAGGGTTGAGAAAATCGGTAAATGGCCGGTATTCGCCATCTTCACCACGAATCGCATCGGGTCTCGGCTCGGTAAATAAACGATCATATAAACGAACGGTAGCCGTAACCGCATGCTCGGCCGAAAGCCAATGAATCACACCTTTCACTTTACGGCCTTCCGGTTTTTTACCTAAGGTATCATGGTCAATGCTGCATTTCAGTTCAATCACTTTACCGCTGTCATCTTTCACTACTTCATCACATTTAATCACATAGCTGTAACGCAAACGAACTTCGCCGCCGGGTGTCAACCGTTGCCAACCTTTAGGCGGATTTTCACTGAAATCATCGGCTTCAATATAAATAGTAGGTGAAATCGGTATTTCCCGCTCACCCATTTCTTCATGGTGCGGATGATAAGGCGCACTACGGCTTTGGGTTTTTCCTACTTCAAAATTGGTCAATGTGACCTTAATCGGGTTCAAAACCGCCATCATGCGTGGTGAAGAATCCTCCAACTCTTCGCGAACAGCACCTTCAAGTACACTCATATCCACCACATTTTCCGATTTTGAAATACCCACCCGTTTGGCAAATAAACGTAAACCTTCCGGCGTATAACCGCGACGGCGCATGCCGGAAATAGTCGGCATACGCGGATCATCCCAGCCTTTAACGTGGCCGTCTGTAACCAATTGATTGAGTTTGCGTTTGGATGTAATCGAATACAGCAGTTCCAAACGGGAAAATTCATATTGTCGGGGATGATTGTCAATGGAAATATTATCCAGCACCCAGTCATAAAGCGGACGATGTGCTTCAAACTCAAGCGTACACAATGAATGGGTAACGTGTTCAATCGCATCCGAAATAGCATGGGTATAATCATACATCGGGTAAATGCACCATTTATCACCGGTATTATGATGATGTGCACGGCGAATCCGATAAATAACCGGGTCGCGAAGATTAACATTACCGGCAGCCATATCAATTTTTAAGCGCAGGGTTTTGCTACCATCCGGAAACTCACCGTTTTTCATACGCATAAATAAATCGAGATTTTCTTCGATACTGCGGTCACGATATGGGCTGTTCTTACCCGGTTCGGTTAGCGTACCACGATAAGCACGCATTTCTTCCGGTGTTAAATCATCGACATAGGCTTTACCGTCACGAATCAAACCAACGGCATAATCAAACAATTGATCGAAATAGTCGGAAGCATATCTCGGCTCACCCACCCATTGAAAACCCAACCAGTGAACATCTTCTTTAATGGCATCAACATATTCTTGGTTTTCTTTTTCAGGATTCGTATCATCAAACCGTAAATTACATAAACCGTCATAGATATAGGCCAATCCGAAATTCAAACAAATAGATTTGGCATGGCCGATGTGCAGATAACCATTAGGTTCGGGAGGGAAACGGGTATGGACAGTTTGAGTTTTACCGGTTTCCAAGTCTTCCTCAATAATATTGCGGATAAAGTGATGGTCTGCAAATTGGTCTTTATTCATCATAATATATAAGCTTATTTCAATTGTTTTCAGACGGCCTTTTAAGTATATTCAGGCCGTCTGAAAAGGAAGTTAGATAAATGTGGCATTGTACCTTATTTCCAAGTGCTTTTCAGACGGCCTTTATATATTGTGATTGTTTTATCATTTTTCACTATACCTAAAAGGCTATATTAAAAAATATCCCGGCAAAACCGGGATATTTTGTCATTCGATTAACGTTCTCTTAATGCCTGCTTCATACGCGTAATCGGTTTGATGAGATATTGGAAAACAGTTTTTTCTCCGGTTTTCACATCTACCGTTGCCACCATACCCGGAATAATCGGCATATCTTTCCCATTACGGTCTTTTAAGCTATTGGAATCCGTTTGAACCAAAATCCGATAATAAACCTGATTAGGATCCAATTTCAAATCATTTGCCCTTGCCTGATTGCTCACCGTATCCGGGCTGATCAACGTAACTTTTCCATCCAAGCCACCATAAATTGAATAATCATAAGCGCTAACTTTCACTACGGCAGGCAATCCGGGGCGCATAAACGCTACATCTTGAGGACGAATATAAGCTTCAACCAATAATTTATCATCTAACGGTACGATTTGCAGAATATCCTGACCGACATTCACAACACCACCAACCGTATTGATTTGAATATTTTTCACAATACCGCGCATAGGTGCACGAATTTGTGAGCGCTCTACCGGGTCGGCACGCATCGCCATATTTTCTTTAGCTTGGGCAAGTTCGGATTCTGCCTGCACTAACTCGTTATTGGCATCTGCCATATAGCGGTTTTTCCGCTCGGAAATTTGCAATGCCAAATCACTTGATTCACGTTGCATACGTAACAATTCCACTTCCGAAACCACACCTTGAGCTACCATCGGTGCAGTAATACTGATTTCTTTATCTAAGGTAGCCTTGCTAACAGTCAGATTATGAATAGCATCAGTTACGGAACGACGGCGTGCTACAAAAGCAGCACGTTCCCGTTGCCTTAATTCATCACTAATCCCATCAGGAAAATTTAATGGAGCGCCTAATGCTTCAGCTTTCAAGCGTGCAATCATTGCTTCAAGGTTTTGTACTTTTGCTTCGCTTTCACGCAAAATTGCCGAACTTCTCGTATCATCCAGTCTTAATAAAACCTGATCTTTTTCAACAACATCCCCTTCTTTTACCAACATTTCGGTAATAATACCGGGATCAAGACTTTGTACAACCTGCTCCCTACTACTGGGAATGACATTACCTTGTCCACGGGTTACTTCTTCAATCGGACTGTTATAAGCCCAAATGACGAAGACAACCAAAAATATAAAAAATAAAATAATGACCCAAAACTGCCCGCTGTGTTTTTCTTTCTGTAAAGCGGCATTCAAATCATTGACCAATGCCAAATCTTTAGACTTAATATTGTTTTCGCTACTCATAATGATAATTACCTTTACGGTTTGTTATAGGCCGTCTGAAACAGTTCGGCTTTATCATGTTATATGGCTAATAACCTTTATTGGTATTGATTTTATGCGGCAGTCTCAAGTTGAGGGCTGTCTTTTTTTTCGCTCTGCATTAATTTTTGCAATACCAAATCACGCGGGCCGTCCATGACAACTTTGCCATTATCCATAACGATAATACGGTTAACAATCTGAAGCACTTGTGGACGATGGGTAACCACAATCATTGTGCGGTCTTTTGCCCATTCCGCCACAGAGTTTAATGCCATACGTTCCGTAGCCTGATCCAACCCGGTAGTCGGTTCATCCAGCAATACAACTTTTGGATCTCTTAAGGTCATACGAGCCAACGCAATAATCTGTTTTTGACCGCCGGACAATCCTAAACCATCTTCCCCCAGGGGCATATCCAAACCACGCGGATGACTGCGGATAATACGGTCAAGCCCGAAACGTCTTAAGGCTACCAATAAATCTTGATCGGTCGAATAGCCATCGGTACGCGCCAAATCCATATTTTCACGCAATGTTCCCAAAAATAAACGTGGCGACTGGCTTAACAATACAACTTGATTGCGTAGGAAATTCGGATCAATCTGTCTCATATCGACACCATCCAACATCACACTACCTTTAGCGGTATCATATAAGCCACTGGCCAGTTTCAACATGGTGCTTTTACCACTGCCGATACGTCCTAAAACACCTATTTTTTCCCCAGGTCTGATATTCAAACGTAAATCGGTAACAGCGGCATTGCCCTCGTCCTGATATTTGAATGACACATTTTCAAAGGTAATATTGCCCTGAACATGATCTAAAGTAATATATTGACGTTCCGGGCTTCTTTCGATAGGCCGTTCTACAATATTATTGACACCTTCCAAAGCCAATTTGGCTTGTTGAAACCGTGTTGCCAATCCGGCTATTTGTGCCAAGGGTGCTAGTGCCCTACCTGATAAAATAACCGAAGCAATCAACGCACCCATGGTAATCCGTTCTGCGGGATTATCTGCATGAATTAAATAAGTACCCAACAAAACCCAAAATACCGTATTGAGCTGTTGCATACCCGTTGCAAAATTCACCATAAAGTTACTGGTATCTTTCACTTTAATAGAAGAAGCAGAAGTTTTAGCCGTATATTCATCCCAACGTTGCTGAGCCCAAGAAGTTGCATTATTGGTTTTTAACGTTTCAATCCCTTCAATCGCCTCTACCGCCAAACCTGAACGTTGGGAAGACTCTTTCATAGACTCGTTGATATGACGTGATAAAGGGCGCTGAACCAATAATCCTACAATGGCTACAATAGGAATAATCGTTAATGGAACCAAAGCTAACTTTCCGCCAACAATGGCAATAACCGTAATGAATAATAAAAGGAACGGCAAATCGACCAATGTCAACAAACTTGCGCTTGTCATAAACTCGCGTACAGATTCAAATTCGCGCAAGTTATTGGCATATGAACCCGCAGACGCCGGGCGATCAGCCAAACGCAAAGCCATCACGCGACGAAACAAAGCGGAGCTAATAATCAAATCGGCTTTTTTACCTGCAATATCGGTTAAATGGCCACGAATCAATTTAGCGGCAAATTCAAAAGAAATCGCCAATATCACACCGATACTCAATACCCACAAAGTTTCATAAGCCTGGTTAGGAATAACTCTGTCATAAACATTCATGACATATAGGGAACTAACCAACGCTAAAAAATTAATAATAAAAGTCGCTAAAATAACTTGATAATAATAAGCCCTAAACCGCCAAATAACTTTCCAAAACCATGACTTAGGCAAATGGTATTCCGGTAATTCAGAACGCATATCGGAAACCATTTTAGGCTTAATAAACCAACAGTAGCCCAAATACAAAATCATCAATTGCTCATGATCCAATACTTGAGCCAACCCATCTGTTTGACGCACATGATATTTTCTATCTAAGCCACTACCCTCGATTTTAGTCACCACTGCAGCTTCTTCATTATGCAATATCACAACTACCGGAACGGCTAATGAAGGTATATCCTGTAAACTACGTTTTGAAAGTGTATTTTCAAAACCGTGGCTCTTTAAAACCTCAGATAATGAATGAAAATTAACGTTTAGCTTTTTATCCCGCACAACTTCTGCAGAGAGTGCTGCCTCAGACACAGGTACACCCAACAAGCGGGTAGCCAACGCAATGTGTTCTATAATAGATTTCATAATAATGATTTTTCAAGTAAAGTAATTTATTGATTTTTTTTTGTTTTAGTTATTCACACCCGCCCAATTGGCAATTTGCGACTGTGAAACCAAATATTCCAACGCAGCATCTCTAAAGTCATTACGGGCATTAATATTTTCTTGCTCTATTCCTGCCAATTCATTATATGAGCCCAAAACATCGGTTAATGTGCGTCTGGCTATTTTGAATTGCAACTCATAGTTTTTAACCACTTCTTTTTGCGCAATGATATGCTGTTCGGTAATCTCTATACGTTGCTTACTTCGCGCCATATCAATTTCAGCCGTACGTGCTTTTTCTTCGACTTCGCGTAGAATCTGTTCGGATTTAGAATCGGCTGCAATCAAAGCTTGTGCATTTTTTTCCACATTGTGCCTTGCGGCCATATCCAATACATTCCAAGATAAATTCAAATAAAGTTCTTTAGCATCTTTAGTAGCAAGTCCTTCTAAATTAATAGCAGGCAATCTGGCCGCTTTCGTTACATCAAGATCGGCTTTAACACTCTCCCGCTCGGCTACTTGTGCCAAATAGGAAGGATTTAGCCCTTTATTTTCTAATTTATATTTTTCGATTAGGGATGCTGAAGAAGTCGCCGGGAAAGGGTCTTCTAAATCTTTAGGGGCTATTGGTTTCCCCGTGTATTTTGATAAACGGCTCAGCGCCAATTCCATTGTTCTTTGAAATTGCGCTATAGAAGTAGCGACCTGCAACTGTCGCGACCGTGCTTCAATTAATTCTGAACGGCGACCACCGTCGTATTTAACAATAACAGTTAAATCTTTCAATAAATTATTATGGCGTTCAAAGCTCTCTCTGCTTACTTCAATGGACTCTTTTGCCCGTAATGCCGTTAAATACAATCTGCCAATATCCCCACCCAATTGCTCTTGTGTTTCAAAATATTTATGTCCATAGTAGATTTCTTTATTTTTATCTCTTCTAACGGCCGCACTAATTCCACCCCAAGAATAAATATTTAAACTGCCTCGAACACCAAAGCCATTATCTCTATCATTACTGTCATATTTATGGCTTTGAGAAAGAAATTGGGTACCCGTTAAAGCCAACACCGGATAATGCCCGGCGCGTGTCGCTTTAGTTGTACTTTTAGCAGCATTTTCTGTTGCTTTTGCCTCCTTTAAAACAGGATCATTAACCAAAGACTGCCTCAGGATTTCTTTTAAACTTTGAGCATAAACAGAATGCGTGTTCAAGAAAAACAACATCATACCGATTGAAAATATTTTCAATCGGTTGCTCAAAAAAGAATTAGGGAAACTATTGTTCATTTTTTACAGTTTAATCGTAATGTTTATGAATATATTATGTATCTGCAGCAGCTTAATTATATAAGTTTTAATTTTAAATTTCCTTACTAATTCCAGCAGCATAACACTATATCCAAAATCTCTGTACAACTCAGAGATAAAAGGTAGATATAAGAAACCAAAAGAATAGGATATTGATTACTATAAAAATAATAATCACAAAAACAATATACCACACCTTTAAGGGATAGTTAAAATTTTAAAGGAATCCGTAAAAATATCCCAATAAAAACTCTATGCTAATTTCTGATTCCAAATTGAAAAACAACAAATAAATTATTTATGTAAAGTAAATTATTTATTTGTCAAATAAATAAAAATTTATTTTAAACAATTACTTAAAAAATATCAAGTAAAAATCATTTTCATTATATTTATAATTTTAGCCAATGCTATCACCAAAAAACTAAACCGCACCCAAAATTAGGTACGGTTTAATTTTATACATATTTAAATACTAACGTTTCTTACCGGTAACAGTAGCAACAGCCAAATCTGCCTGACGCTTCAGTGCAACACTTTGCACACCTTCCGGAAATTTGATATCAGATAAATGTAAAATATCTCCGGCCACAACATTGGCACAATCCAACTCCAGGGCAGCAGGGATATCTTTAGGTAATGCAACAACTTCAACTGTTGTATTCAACAAAGAAACCCGACCACCTTGTAATTTGACGGCTTGTGAAGTTTCTGCATTAATAATATGCAGGGGTACTTTAATACGCAACGGTTTAGCTGCATCAACAACTTGAAAGTCAATATGTTGAACTTGTTGGCGATATGGATGCATCTGAAAATCACGCACAATAACGTCTTGTGTTTTTCCGTTCAAAGTTAATTTAATCAATGCAGTATGAAAAGATTCTTTTTCCAATGCGTAATACATAGTTTTATGATTAACCGCAATAGCAGTCGGCTCTTGACCCTCACCATACAATACTGCCGGGATTTGTCCTTCCCGACGCAGGCGGCGGCTCGCACCAGTGCCCTGTGCATTACGGGAAGTAGCTTGAATTTCGTATGACATAATAAATACTCCAAATATAAAGAAAAAGTGCTGTCTTTGCCGCGACCAGCTCAAGACAGCATGGTATTAAGGCAGAAAAACACTGCCGGTTGTCAACACATCTTCATTGAAAAGATATGAGACGGATTCTTCATTGCTGATACGGCGAACGGTTTCCGCCAATAATCCTGCAATGGTGACCTGACGAATACGATCGCAATTTTGTGCAGCCTCGGATAACGGTATCGTATCGGTAACCACAATCTGATCGATATCGGATGAGGCAATACGCGAAACGGCCTCGCCGGAAAATACAGGGTGGGTTGCATAAGCAAAAACACTTGACGCCCCCCGCTCTTTCAAAGCCGAAGCAGCTTTACACAAGGTATTAGCCGTATCAATCATATCATCCACAATAAGGCATGTACGGTTCTCAATATCACCGATAATATTCATCACCTCTGCCACATTAGCTTTAGGGCGACGCTTATCAATAATCGCTAAATCTGCATCCAACATCTTAGCAACGGCACGGGCACGCACTACACCGCCGATATCAGGGCTGACTACAGTCAAATTTTCATGCCGCTGACGCTGAATATCATTAATTAAAATCGGTGTGGCATAAATATTGTCAACAGGAATATCAAAAAAGCCTTGAATCTGGTCGGCATGCAAATCAACAGTCAGAACACGGTCAATACCCGCCGAGTACAACATATTAGCAACCAACTTAGCTGAAATCGGAACCCGCACCGAACGGGGACGACGATCTTGGCGTGCATATCCGAAATATGGAATCGCGGCAGTAATACGGCCTGCCGAAGCACGCTTCAGCGCATCCGCCATCGTGAGAATTTCCATTAAATTATCGTTTGTAGGCGCACAAGTCGGCTGTAAAATAAACACATCTCGACCACGTACGTTTTCCAAAAGCTCTATGGCTACTTCTCCATCTGAAAACTTACTTACAGCAGCATTTCCTAAAGAAATACCTAAATGTTTGACTACTTTTTCAGCCAAATCCGGGTTGGCATTACCGGTAAAAACCATCAAACTGTCATACGCAGCCATATTATCACCTAGATTATTTTGGGGGTTGTGCTCGGAAAACATAACGCTTCCTTATGCTTTTTTGGCAACTCTGCCGGAGCGCATCATTATACGCATCATCAGGCTGTATTCAAAGCCCTATACATATTTATCTTAACGATTTTTATAACAATCTAAATTATAGCAAACCAACCAAACCGAAAACATACAATGTTTTAACATGATATCAAGTCATTTATTATGAAAAAGACAATGTGGTTCTCTCAGATAGCCATACATTTTTTAAAACTACTAGCAATAATAAAAAGCGTGTAAGTAAACTCACACGCTTTTTATCTGGCTGGGGAGGAAGGATTCGAACCTTCGCATGCTGGAATCAAAATCCAGTGTCTTAACCACTTGACGACTCCCCAAAAGGAGTTGGCTGGGGAGGAAGGATTCGAACCTTCGCATGCTGGAATCAAAATCCAGTGTCTTAACCACTTGACGACTCCCCAACACATCTTAAACTTTTATCATTGAAGCAACGGATGTCGGATAAGACCCTCTACACAATATGCTTCACAAATATCCGAAATCTGACGATAAGCAGCCAATGCCTCTTCTTTATTTTCAAAAGATATAAATAAACAGGAGCCGGAACCGGTCATTAAAGTTTTACCAAATGGTTCGAGCTGTTTATATACTTTTAAAACTTCAGGGTATTCTTGAAATACCACTTCCTGCATATCATTCCTGAATGGCTGCAATGATTCGAAAGACGGCATTATGCTGGGTTCGGAATCCCGTGTCAAGCGCCTATGCGAAAAAATCGCGGCGGTACTCACTTCTACCGGCGGCCGGGCGACAACAAACCATTGTTTGGGTAAGTTAATTGCCTGTAGCTTTTCTCCTACTCCTCTGGCAAATGCATTTTTTCCAAAGACAAAAAACGGCACATCCGCACCAAGCTTAAGCCCTAAATTCATCAAATCGCTGCATGACAAACCACATTTCCATAGCCGGTTCAATACCATCAAAACCGTTGCGGCATCGGAACTCCCGCCACCTAAGCCTCCTCCCATCGGTATACGCTTTTCCAACCATATATCGGCACCGGCAAATTCAATATTCGCATAAGGCTGCAAAATAGCAGCAGCGCGATAAGTCAAATCACACTCTATTGGCACACCAGCCACCGGCGTATGCAATATTATTTTATTGTCATTGCGCACAGCCAAATAAACGGTATCCTGCAAATCAATCAGACAAAAAATACTTTCCAAATCATGATAGCCGTCTGAACGCTGACCGGTGATTCTCAAATCTAAATTTAGTTTGGCTGGTGCAGGATAAGCAGGTATATTTTCAGGAACAACGATTTTCATAGATTAAATATCCTTACTCCCGTGCCGCACATTGATTGGGAGCATTAACAGCTGTTAACTGTTGCATCTGATCAAATACCAAACGCAAGGTCAGCTTGGGGCTTTCTAATAATAAAATACGCGGGCTGCCGTCTTCATTTAACAAACGGGAAACCGTCCATTCAAATTGTTGTAACCGCCCATCATCCAATAATCGATAGGGGGCATTTTTTACCCATTGTCCATTCGCCCAGACATGCAGATATTGAACCGGCAACTCAAATCCCAATAACTGCCTGCTTAATGCTTGCGGTGTATCTGCATGATATATTTTACCTTTTCCATCTATAGCCAATACGCCTTGGCTATCTTGGCAAAGCTGGCCCAATGTACTGCCTAGCGGTGTGTTGATATTAATAGTCTGAACCTGATTTTGATAACTCCAATCAAAATTGGCATAAGAGCCTTTGCCATCCGCCTGTACTGCCAACCGCCCGTCGGCATTAAAATCTGCAATATCGGTTTGGGCATGCCAGCTTTCTTTAGCCGTCATTTTAGGCTGGGCACACGCGGCTAATATCACTGCGGAAATAACATATGAAATGAATGTGGATTTTCTTTGCTTCATGACTACGGCACACCTATTTAGTCTCAATATCATTGTGAATTTAAAAGGCCGTCTGAAGAACCAAACCATAACGATTTTTTCAGACGGCCTTTAATTAAGTTTATTTCTTTTTCACCGTTGTTTTAGGTAGTGTTACCCCAAAACGCTGTAACGTTTTTTTCAGCAAGGCGGTATCACCTTCTTTGGTTAAACCTTCCTGCCATACTTGGCGGGCCTTATCCTGTTGTCCTAATTTCCATAACACTTCACCCAAATGGGCGGAAACTTCGGCATCAGGGTATTCTTTAAATGCATATTCCAAGTAAGGTAAGGCAGTTTGCGCATCGCCTTTTAAATAATATACCCAGCCGAGACTATCGTTAATGGCGGCAGACTCCGGCTCTTGCTGATAAGCTGCCTGAATCAATCTGAATGCCTCTTCAATATTGTAATCAGGCAAAGACAGCATGGTATAACCCAAAGCATTCAAGCCCGCCGCACTATTAGGGCTCAATGCCAGATAACGGCGTAAATCCACTATGGCTTTTTCCGGGCTGTTCAGCTGATCGGCATACAGCATAGCACGTTGATAAAGGATATCCGGCAGATATTCCCGACTATTAGGCTGTTGCTCCACCGAGGTAGCCAGTGCATTTAATTCTTTCAATACTTCCTGAGGGTTGTTATTTTTGCTCAATGCAAACAAATATACCCGCTGGATATCGCCCATATTGAAGAAGCGCCCTTCTTGATCAGGTAGTTGACGGGCTCGGCGTACTTCAGCCAAAGCATTAGCACCGTTGCCCTGCTCTGCTTCGATAGAGGCGCTCAAGACAATTTTATCGAAGGCATATTCGGGTGAGGTGATTTTATCAGCCCACGCTTTCGCTTCTTTAAATTTTTTGGCTTCCGCATAACGCATGGCTCCGATAACGGCGGCACGACTTTTTTGCTCGCCGGTTCCGATTCGGTAAGCTTTATCTAAATAATTACCGACAACGGAAACATCTTCCTGACGGGTAACCGATAAAATGGCAGCCTGAATATATAAATCTGCATTAGGATTTTCATTTAATAATGTTTGTAACCGTCGGTATGCTCTATCCGGTTGTCCTTGTGCAAGCAAACTGCTGATTTCCAACTCCTGCCACACCGGTGAAAGTTTCGAGCTATTGGTCTCATCAAAAAACCGACTCAAAATTTTCGGACTATGGCGCGCAACCAAACGCAAGGTCACTTCGGTAGGCGGCAAGATTTGGGTATCCAGTTCGGCCAATCTCTGCAAAGCGGCTACTGCATCCCGTTCTCTACCCCTTTGCGCACTGAAAATCACATCGGCAATGGCTGCTTCCGGCATAGATTTGTATTCTCGCGCCGCTTTGTGGATATCTTTACCGGCTTTTTGTGCCAAATCCGACTGTTGCAGACTCAACTGCGCCAACATTAAAAAGATACGGCGCACCCGTTCTTCACCGGCATGATCCAAGATATCTTTCAACTCTCGGCCAGTCGAATCATTTTGACCGATAACCAAATTGCGCATCCATGCCATACGTCTTTGCGCTTCACCCGGTTCGGGTTCGATTTCGCGCCATTTTTGAAAAATCTGTTCTGCCTGCCGATAAGCATGTAATGAAATGGCCATTTCCATAGCACGTTCTGCCACGGCTGCATCTTTGGTACGGTCCAGCATCACGATATAAGTGGCTAAAGCCGTGCCTGTTTGCCCCTTTTGCAGCGACATTTCACCGCCTAAAAGGGTAAACAATTTATTGGCCCTATCAACAATACCGACACGGCGCTCATACTCCGAAAGCCTTTCGTTCGAGCGATCCGAGTTAGAACCCGTTGTAACAGGATTAACCGACCTCACATACTCTTGCGGCTGTTTTGTAGCTTCGCCCAAAGCATTGGCTTGGGCTGCAAACAACAACAATACTGCCGCAACAGAAGAACGGATTCGGACATTTCCAAAAAACATAATACTTCCTTCAATGTTGTATGTAGAGAAACAGACTGTTTTTTCAGACGGCCTGTATTCCAATATAAAGATGTGCGATACTTTTAACTTATAAAACTGCGTGATATTGATACTTTATCACAAGCTATGTGTTTTGTTGATATTGCGACTATCATAACGATAAACAACCACCAGACAAAAATTTAAAACATACAGGCCGTCTGAAACCATTGGCAACACCACATGATGACTTATAACGAATTAACTCAATTTTTTACACACGCCGCACACTATCCGGCCGAAACCGGCCGCCGTAGAAATACATTACTTAACAATAGAACAATGCGTGAAGCCGCTGTTTTACTGGCCGTGGTTTTCCGAGAACAGCAATGGCAAATTCTATTAACCAAACGTTCCGCCGCCCTTTCCAACCATGCCGGACAAATTGCGCTGGCCGGCGGCAGCCGTGATCAAGAAGATGCCAGCCTAACCGATACCGCGCTACGCGAAACCTTGGAAGAAACCGGCATTCAGAAGCAATATTGGGAAACGTTTACGCCCTTTCCGGCTTATTACACCCCGTCCGGCTATTCTGTTTCCCCGATACCCGCCCTCTGCACCACCAGTCCGCAAACCACACCGAACAGCGATGAAGTGGAAGAAATTTTTTACCTACCCTTGGCTTTGGCCTTAGATAAATCTTCCTACACCAAACGCAAACTTCAATATAGCGGCACACACATCAATACGCCGGCACTGCCCTATTTGGATTACGATATCTGGGGATTAACCGCCATGATTCTTTACGACTTGGCAGACCGTTACAGTCAATACCGCCAAACTGCTTAAACAAATACTTTATAGCCGATTTTAAATTATCGTGATAAACCATAGGCCGTCTGAAAACTTTCAGACGGCTTAATACTGTGTATTCAATATTCCCACAACTATCAGACATCCTGAACGGTTTGCCCCAATAATTGCTCACGGGTCAGCAGGAATACAAAACCGTCACCACCGCTGGTTTCCATCCAAGTAAACGGCAGTTCGGGATAAGCAGCTTCCAACACATCACGGTTATGTCCGATTTCAACCAACAGCACACCTTTCGGATTCAGAAATTTCGCTGCTTGCAGAAGAATCTCACGGGTCGCATCCAAACCGTCCGAACCGCTGCCCAACGCTAATTCAGGTTCGTGCAGATACTCCGGCGGCAATGCCTCAACCGATTCCTCATCCACATAAGGCGGATTGGATACGATTAAATCGTATGTATCTTCCAAGCCCTCAAATAAATCGGTATGAATCAGGTTAATTCTGTCTTTTAAATCATAATCTTCAACATTAATGGCCGCCACTTCCAATGCATCCAAACTCAAATCTACCGCATCGATTTCGGCTGCCGGATAATGATAGGCCATCTGAACCGCCAAACAACCGCTGCCCGTACATAAATCAAGGGCACGGTGAACCAACTCTTCATGCTCTATCCACGGTTGCAAACGCTCGCCCAACAGCTCGTAAATAAACGAACGCGGCACAATCACCCGCTCATCCACATAAAAATCAAAATCACCCTGCCATGCCTGATGGGTCAGATAAGCCACAGGAACACGGGTTGTTACCCGTTGTTCAATCAACGCCAGCACCTGTTCTTTTTCACTTTGCAGTAATACCGCATCCAAATACGGATCTAATATATCCAAAGGCAAATGCAGAGTATGCAAAATCAAATAAGCCGCTTCATCATGGGCATTATCGCTACCATGCCCGAAATACAAACCTGCTTCATTAAATCGGCTAACGGCAAAGCGCAACAAGTCGCGGACAGTCGAAAACTGTTTGGCTGCTTCGGCAAACATAAAAAATCTCTGTTCTATTTAGAAAAACGCGATTATATCGCCAAACAACTTAATGGTTCTACAAAGTTTCAATCAACAGCCACCCCTCATTAACACTCAGCGAAACGACACTCAAAAGCCATACATTCCCAATCAAGTGGGATGCCGCCTTTCAGACGGCCTTATATCTTTTACTTCTATCCATAAAAAAAAACGTTATTTCCGACATTTGATTTATTTACTTAATATCTATCCCCAAACACTTTACAAAACCCTATCCTAAAAATAAGAAAGCACACATGGACTACCTACCGATTTTTATCAGCCTAAAAAACCGCCCCGTATTGGTCGTCGGCGGCGGCACTGTCGCACAACGCAAAGTTGATATGCTACTGAAAGCCGGCGCCCAAGTCAGCATTGTTGCCAAAAAGCTAAGCACAACACTCCAAACACAACACACATCAGGCAACGTGCAATGGTTAGGGCAGGATTTCACCGAAAGCCAATTAGATAACGTTTATCTCGTGATTGCCGCCACCGACGATGCCGCACTCAACCGCCGCGTTTTCGATGCCGCCGAAGCCAGACAACGGTTGTGCAATACGGTAGACGACCAAGACCATTGTAATTTTATCTTTCCGGCCATTATCGACCGTAGCCCGATTCAGCTCGCCATTTCCAGCGGCGGCACTGCCCCCGTATTGGCCAGACTACTCCGCGAAAAACTCGAGGCCTTGCTACCGCAAAATCTCGGTTTAATGGCACAAACTGCCGCCAAATGGCGGCAACGGGTGAAAGAATCTCTACCTTCCATCAGCCAACGCCGCCGCTTTTGGGAACGCCTATTCGCCGCCCCGACTTTCCAACATCTAACCGCCACCCATCAACCAGACGAAGCAGATGCTTTTCTCGCAGAACAACTCAGCGCCCCCCAATCCAACCAGGGCGAAGTCACTTTGGTCGGTGCCGGGCCCGGCGATGCCGGACTGCTGACGCTGAAAGGTTTGCAAAAAATCCAAGCCGCCGATGTAGTGTTGTATGACGCACTGGTATCCGAACAAGTATTGGAATTGGTTCGACGCGATGCCGAAAAGATTTTTGTCGGCAAACGGGCAGGCAATCATCACGTCCGCCAAGAAGAAACCAACCGGATGCTGGTCGAATTGGCTCGGCAAGGTAAGCGCGTAGTGCGCTTAAAAGGCGGCGATCCGTTCGTATTCGGACGTGGCGGTGAAGAACTGGAAACCCTAAAAGAAGCCGGTATCACCTTTGAAGTGGTACCGGGCATCACCGCAGCCTTAGGCGCAACCGCCTATGCCGGCATACCACTCACCCACCGCGACCACGCACAAACCGCCATGTTTATCACGGGACACTGCCGCGTTGATGGAAAAACATTGTCTTGGTCAACACTGGCGCAAGGCAATCAAACCTTAGTGGTGTATATGGGCACCATTAAAGCCGCCGAACTGGCCACCGGACTCATGGCAAACGGTCGCAGCGGCGATACTCCGGCCGCTGTCATCAGCAAAGGTACTTTGCCCGAGCAAAAAGTTTACTCAGGCCGTCTGAAAGATTTACCCGAGCTTGCCGCCCAAGCCGAAAGCCCTGCTTTGATGGTAATTGGCGAAACCGCCGCACTCCGAAATGAACTGGCTTGGTTTGGCACCGTGCCAGCAGAACAACCGGCAAACCATACCAATGCCACTATTTTGGCCGCCTGAAAATAATAACAACAGGCACATGCCAACCCTCAATCTCTGAACACCATTATTTAATCCAATATAAAAATACAAGGAAACGCCATGAATGCCATTCCTACGGAACTGATGCAAGCCCTACAAAACCTAAACCCACAACAGCTGGCTTGGCTTTCAGGTTGGTGTTGGGCAAAATCAGACGGCACCGTTTTATCCGCTGCCGCGCCCACAGCAGCCCAAACACCGGCCACAGCAGCCGCACCCACTGCCGAAGCTTTAAAAATTACCGTTTTATCCGCCTCCCAAACAGGCAACGCACGCCAAATCGCCGACGACTTAACCACACGCTTAACAGCAGCCGGTTTATCGGTATCGCATATCCATGCCGGCGACTACAAAACCAAACAATTGGCCGATGAAAAACTGCTCTTATTGGTTACCTCCACACAGGGCGAAGGCGAACCGCCAGAAGAAGCCGTTAGCCTGCATAAATTCCTAACCGGCAAAAAAGCCCCGAATTTAAACGGCCTCAAATTTGCCGTACTCGGCTTGGGCGACTCCAGCTATCCGCAATTTTGTGCCGCCGGTAATATCTTTGATGCACGCTTGGCCGAGTTAGGCGGCACCCGCCTAGCAGATCGTACGGATTGTGATTTGGATTTCCAAGCAACCGCCGCCGCTTGGTTGGAAAAAATCGTACCGATTGTCGAAGAACAAGCCGGCAGCGCAACGGCTCACAATAGTGTAGCCCTTGATACCTCAAACGAAATACACACCCCAAGCTTATTCCATAAAGAGAACCCTTTCCCCGCCCCATTATTGGTTCGCCAAAAAATTACCGGCCGCTACTCAGATAAAGATGTCCGCCATATCGAATTGGATTTAAGCGGTTCCGGCTTGCAATACCGTGCAGGCGATACCTTAGGCGTATGGTTTGATAATGATACGGCGCTGGTCGATAGCATTTTGGCCGCCGTACAACTCGACGGTTCGGAAACCATCGAACTCAACACCCAAACCAAAACCATTCGTGATGCACTGATTCATGATTTAGAAATCACACAAAACACACCGCAATTCACCAAAGGCTATGCCGAATTAGCCGGTAACGACGAACTTTCGGCAGCCGTCGCCGCAGACTTACACGGCTTTATTGCCGCCAACCCGATTGCCGGATTGGTAGAAAAATACCCGTCCAAGCTCACGGCCACCGAATTAAGCAGCTTATTGCGCCCTATTTCACCGCGTTTGTATTCCATCGCCTCGGCGCCGGAGGAAACCGACGAAGAAGTTCATCTTACCGTCGGTGCGCTGCGCTATACCTATAACAGCAAAACCTATACCGGCGGGGCCTCCAGCTATTTGACCGAACGATTAGAAGAAGATGGTTCGGTGCGTGTGTTTATCGAACACAACCCTTCATTCAGACTGCCTGAAGATCCGAATACTCCGATTATTATGATTGGCGCCGGAACAGGCATCGCCCCTTTTCGTGCCTTTATGCAGCAACGCGCCGCTACCGAGGCTGAAGGTAAAAACTGGCTGATTTTCGGTAATCCGCATTTTTCCGAAGATTTCCTATACCAAACCGAATGGCAAAGCTTGGCTAAAGACGGCTATCTGCACAAATACAGTTTTGCCTGGTCGCGTGACCAAAAAGAAAAAATTTATGTGCAAGACAAAATCAGAGAAAACAGTGCCGATGTATGGCAGTGGCTGCAAGATGGTGCCTACCTCTACGTTTGCGGTGATGCCGCACGCATGGCGAAAGATGTAGAAGCCGCATTATTAGACGTTATCAGCCGTGAAGGCGGCCTCAATGAAGAGGATGCGGAAGAATATCTCGACAACCTCAGACAAGAAAAACGCTACCGTCGCGATGTGTATTAATACATACACACTTACCAAGTGGTTATAACTGATAGCAATAAGCAATGAATCATAAATTATTTCTTTTTAATTTATCAATAATTTATGATGAAACCCATCTATAAACCAATATGATGAAAGAACAATAATGACAAAATCGCTATTAAACATTACTCCGATAAAACCCACAATCGGTGCCATTATTCACGATATCGACTTAAACCGGATTGATGAAGATACCCGTGCCGCCATCAAACAAGCTTTGTTGGATTATCAAGTTATCTTCTTCCGTAACCAACAGCTTCAGCCTACCGCACAAACGGCATTGGCTCGACAATTCGGCAGCCTACATATTCATCCGGTTTTTCCCAATCTGCCCGAAGCACCGGAAATTATCGTACTAGACAGCCATCGTTTGGATCTGCGCGACAACGAGCTATGGCATACCGATGTCACGTTCAGCAAAACCCCGCCGATGGGCTGCGTATTAAAAGCTGTCAAAATACCCGAACACGGCGGCGATACCATGTGGGCAAGCGGAACGGCAGCATTCGATGCGCTAGAGCCTGAGTTGCAGGAAAAACTAAAAACACTTACAGCCGAACACGATATCCGCTTATCTTTCCCTGAAGAGCGTTTTGCACGCAGTGAAGAAGAAAGACAAAAACTGGAAGCGGTTATCGCCAAAAACCCGCCGGTGACCCACCCCGTAGTGAGAACCCATCCTGAAACCGGCAAACAGGCTTTGTTTGTTAGCGAAGGCTTTACATCACGCATTAACGGTTTACCCGAAGAAGAAGGCCGCGCCCTGCTGAATTTCCTAACACAACATGCCATCAAACCCGAATTCCATCTGCGTTGGCAATGGCAGGAGGGTGACGTTGCCATTTGGGACAACCGCTGCACCCAACATAAAGCCTTATTCGATTATGGCGACGCACACCGCATTATGCACCGCGCCACCGTAAACGGCGGCGAGCCGTATTTTAAAGAAACGGCTTTAGCCGCCTAATATCGGTAGAGAAATGTAATGCCGTCTGAACAGGCTTCGGCTTTCAATATAAATAATAAATAGTTTCAGACGGCCAAGAGGATAATTATGACCCAAGCTACCAAGCAACCAAATATCTCTTTTTATGAAGCCATCGCCATCAGCCTCGGCGCCATTATCGGCTGGGGTGCTTATGTGATGCCCGGCGATTTGTTTCTAAAATCAGGATTATACGGCTCATCGGCTGCCATTCTTATCGGTACTTTATTGATTGCCCTTATTGCCAAACCTTATATCAACCTTTCCTCAAGGGAATCAGACCGCCGTTTGGGCAGTATCGGCTGGATTGCCACACACCTAAACCGCACACACGCCCTTATCTACAGTTGGTGCATATTGGCAGGCTATATCGCCATCATTGCCCTGAATATTTCCGCCATCACCTTACTGATGCGCTACTTCCTACCCGCGTCATGGCAAATCGGCTACCTTTATACCATTTCAGGTTGGGATGTTTATGCCAGCGAAGCCGCCGTCTGCATGGCGGTTGTCTGCCTGTTTTCCTATACCAACTATAAAGGCATTCGTGCAGGGGCAAAAACCCAACTGTATATCGCCCTATTGATGGTATTGTCGCTGTTTGCCTTATTGGCAGCTTCTTTATATGCGGCGCCAAACCATATCCTGCCATTGGTTTCCGCCGAAATACATCATGCTGGTTCGGAAAACAGCACATGGTTGGCCGTGCTCGCCGTGATGCCTTGGGCTTATATCGGTTTTGAAACCACCCCCCAGCTTTCCAAAGTGATCAGCCGTTCCAAAACGCAGACTAAATTTATTATTTTATTTTCCATCGCTGCCGGCTGTTTTTTCTATTTAGCCATTAACTACCTAACCGCCCTGAATCTGAATTTCGATTATGCGGCCATTGCCCATTCGCCATGGGCAACCGGCGAAGGCATCCGCCATATCGCAGGCACATGGGGCATGGCCATTTTGGCAACGGCGATGGTGTGCTCGATTCTCAGCGGCATCAACGGCTTTATGTTGGCCACCGGCAAACTGTTCGAATCCATGCACGATTTAGGTGCGCTGCCCTCATGGTTGACCGCACCCGACCGTAGCTTTTCCCAAAAACGAACCGGTTTGCTGATTTTGGTTTTGTGTCTGTTTGCCCCGTGGCTGGGTAGAAACCATCTGTCGGATATGGTGAATACCGCCTCTTTCGGTATTGCCATCGGCTTCTTTTATGTCGCCTTTGCCGATTTGGTTCGTTTGAGAAAAAATGCCCGACACCCTATTTCCGCCTATTTAGCGGTCATCACCAGCATCGTCTTTATTGTTTTACTGCTGATGCCCGATGCACTCAACCACTTATCGATGAGTAGCCTCGGCATTATGATTACCGCGCTGGGCTTATGTTTTGCATACCTTGTATTACGATGCCGCCGGCTATCTTGCTAAACCCAAACCACACACTTTACCCATACCAACAACCAAATATACCGGCACCATTATCCGTTGTTGCCGACTACCATTAAAGGAACACCATAATGAATGATAAAACCCCAAAACTTTCCGATAACGAACGCCTAAAAGGGCAAAGCGATTATTTAAAAGGCACTATCAAAGAAGACTTACAAGAACAGCTCACCGGCGGCTTCAAAGGCGACAACTTTCAGCTTATCCGCTTTCACGGCATGTATGAGCAAGACGACCGCGATATCCGCGCCGAGCGCCTCGAACAAAAACTGGAGCCGAATAAAAACGTGATGCTGCGCTGCCGCTTGCCCGGTGGTATTATCCAGCCCAAACAATGGCTCGGTATCGACCAATTCGCCGACGAGCACACGCTTTACGGCAGTATCCGGCTGACCAACCGCCAAACCTTCCAATACCATGGCGTATTGAAAAGCGACATCAAACCCATGCACCAATGGCTGCATCACCTCGGCTTGGATTCCATCGCAACCGCCGGCGACGTTAACCGCAATGTATTGTGCACATCCAATCCGGTAGAGAGCGAACTACACCGCCAAGCTTACGAATGGGCGAAAAAAATCAGCGAGCACCTACTGCCCAAAACCCGCGCCTATGCCGAAATCTGGCTGGACGGCGAGAAAGTGGAATCCACCGAAACCATGCCGCCCACGCCGCTTAAAGACGGCGTGAAAAGCGGCGACCAAACCGAACCCGTACTCGGCAAAAACTACCTGCCGCGTAAATTCAAAACCACCGTGGTGATTCCGCCGCATAACGATGTCGATTTACACGCCAACGATTTGAACTTTGTCGCCATCGGCGAAAACGGCAACCTAATCGGCTTTAATGTATTGGTCGGCGGCGGTCTTTCTATGGAACATGGCAACCACCAAACCTACCCGAACACCGCACAAGAATTCGGTTTTATCCCATTAGAAAAAACACTGGACTGCGCCGCAGCCGTCGTATCGGTACAGCGCGACTGGGGCAACCGCAGCAACCGTAAAAACGCCAAAACCCGCTATACGCTGCAAAACAAAGGCATCGACAACTTTATTGCCGAAGTGGAAAAACGGATGGAAGCCAAATTCCAACCGATTCAACCTTATGAATTCACATCACGCGGCGACCGTATCGGTTGGGTACAAGGCGAAGATAAAAAATGGCATTTAACCTTATTCATTGAAAACGGCCGCTTACTCGACTACCCCGACCGCCCTCTGAAAAGCGGTATACGCGAAATTGCCAAAGTTCACAAAGGCGATTTCCGTCTAACCGCCAATCAAAACCTGATTGTGGCCAATGTGCCTGAAGAAGACAAAGAAAATATCGAACGCATTGCCCGCGAACACAAACTGATAAACAATTCCACTACGCCGCAACGCGAACACAGCATGGCCTGCGTTTCACTGCCGACCTGCCCGTTGGCGATGGCCGAAGCCGAGCGTTTCTTGCCGAAATTTATCGACAAAATCGATGAATTGTTTGCCCGTCACGGTTTGTCTGAAGAGCATATCGTATTGCGCGTTACCGGCTGCCCCAACGGCTGCGGCCGCGCCATGCTGGCAGAAATCGGCATGGTCGGCAAAGCACCGGGCCGCTATAACCTGCACGTCGGCGGCAATCGCGAAGGCACACGCATCCCGCGCCTGTTTAAAGAAAATATTACAGAGCCGGAAATTCTGGAAATTATCGACGGCTGGTTGGCTGCATGGGCGGCAGGCCGTCTGAAAGATGAAGGATTCGGCGACTTTGCCGTACGCACGGGCATTATCAAACCCGTAATCAATGCTCCGACAGATTTCTGGGCAACAGAAGAAGCGCTGCCTGCTTAATAAACTCATGGTTGTACTATAAAACTTAAATGCTGCCGTTTCCCCAACAACGGCAGCATTATTTTATAAAAAACCTATCCGGGCATTACAATGAAAAATAAAAAAACACGCCTAAAAACGTGTTGATAGACTAAAATAACGCTTTATGATTTTTCAGACGGCCTCAGCTATGAGCAACGACGATACGCCCAAAAACTATATCACCCCCACCGGCTGGCAAGCGTTAAAAGACGAACTGTATCAGCTCGTGAATAAAGAGCGTCCTGAAATCGTACAAATCGTCAACTGGGCGGCCAGCAACGGTGACCGCAGCGAAAACGGCGATTATCTCTACGGCAAACGCCGCATGCGCGAAATCGACCGCCGTATCCGCTTTCTCACCAAAAGGCTGGAAGCCGCACAAGTGGTCGACCCCGAAACACGGGAAGCCACCGATCAGGTTTTCTTCGGCGCCACCGTCGGCCTGTTGCGCGGCGACGGCAGCGAACAAACGGTAAAAATTGTCGGTATTGATGAAATCGATACGGGCAAGAATAAAATTTCATGGATTTCCCCGCTCGCACGCAGCCTGCTAAAAGCCCACGAAGGCGACGAAGTCGTATTGGCAGGGCCGGAAGGCAAAGAAATTATTGAAATATTGTCGGTTGAATATATCCGCATTGATTAAATTGAATCAAGCGGTATCGCTTATCAAATAAATATTGTTATAAGATTAGGCCGTCTGAAAATTTTTCAGACGGCCTAATCTTCCGTAACCATAGCCGCATCCAACCCATACCATACACAAAACAACCGCAGATTTTTCCCTAGACTAAGTTGTATGAAAAATATTTCAGGTACAATGCGGCTTTTATCCGGATATTTTCATACCATGCTTAAAATCATTTCAGCCAATGTCAACGGCATTCGTTCCGCCTACCGAAAAGGTTTTCATGAATATATCGCTGCTTCGGGGGCGGATATTGTGTGCGTTCAAGAATTAAAAGCACAAGAAGCCGATTTATCCGATGATATGAAAAACCCGCACGGTATGCATGGCGTGTGGCATTGTGCCGAAAAGCGCGGTTACAGCGGTGTGGCCATCTATAGCAAACAACGCCCCGATCATGTTCAAACCGGTATGGGTATTGAAGAGTTTGACCGCGAAGGACGCTTTGTCCGTGCCGATTTTGGCAATCTAAGCGTGATTTCGCTATACCTGCCCTCAGGTACCAGTGCACCGGAACGACAAGAATTAAAATACCGTTTTCTTGATGCGTTTTATCCAATGTTGGCCGAAATGAAAGCAGGCGGACGCGATATTGTGGTTTGCGGCGACTGGAATATCGCCCACCAAAATATTGATTTGAAAAACTGGAAAGGCAATCAGAAGAATTCCGGCTTTCTGCCCGAAGAGCGCGAGTGGATCGGCAAAGTGATTGCCGACTTAGGTTGGGTCGATATGTGGCGCACCCTTTATCCCGACATACCGGGCTATACTTGGTGGAGTAACCGCGGCCAAGCGTATGCCAAAGATGTAGGGTGGCGCATCGATTATCATATGGTCACACCCGAACTGGCTGCTAAAGCTACTCAGGCTTATGTTTATAAAGATGAAAAGTTTTCCGACCATGCACCTTTGGTTGTGGAATATGACTACGCCATTTAAAGATAAAAGCAACTTAATTGATTATGCACAGCCAAGACCTCGAAGATTTAACCCTGCTGCTGATACGCGATGCCGACGAACCCAAAATGTGGATAGACCGTTGGGCCGTCAGCTATCCGACCGTCCGGATGGCCGAAATATCCCGCCATCAAAATATTCAAGAATGGCAAACTACTATTCAGACGGCCTTTGCCACAATATACAGTAAAAATATCGCCGTGGTTGCACACGGTTCGGGTGTATCGGGCTGGCTGGCATGGCTCTATCTGGCCGGGGTTCATACACAAAAGCGTATCCGCACCATGATGTTGGTGTCACCCAATCCTGCGGTTTTTCCCGATGACGAACAGCATACGCTAATGCGGGTACGTTGCCACTGCCCGACAGCATTGGTTATCGGTAACCAAGATACCGTTTGCGCCGAAGAATGGGCGCAGCAACAAGCCGCACTATGGGGCGCACGGTTATTGATAGCCCCACAAGAAGGCCGTCTGAACCAAGGTTTAAACGGTTGGCAATGGGGAGCAAAGCTATTACAGGAAATGTTATTAGCTTAAGTTATCACTAAAATTTTATGAATAAATCATGCGATTAAAGCCGTCTGAAATTGTTCAGACGGCTTTAATCAAAAAGAAACCGGATAGCTTAAACTATCCGGCTTCTTTTTTTCAGACAGCTGCTTTAATCCAATTTAAAGGCCGTCTGAATCTTTGCCATTATACGTTTACTTTTTCGGCTACTTCGTTATAAGTGTCGATTTCGTTAAAGTTCATATAACGGTAAATTTCTGCACCTTGCTCGTTAATAATACCGATATTGGCTTGATACTCTTCAAGTGTCGGGATTTTACCCAGTTTCGAGCAGATTGCCGCCAACTCGGCAGAACCCAAGAACACGTTTGAGTTTTTACCCAAGCGGTTCGGGAAGTTACGGGTTGAAGTGGACATTACAGTCGCACCTTCATGCACCTGCGCTTGGTTACCCATACACAGAGAGCAACCCGGCATTTCCATACGGGCACCGGCACGACCCAATACACCATAGTGGCCTTCTTCGCTCAATTCATGGGCATCCATTTTAGTTGGCGGCGCAATCCATAAGCGTACCGGAATATCACTCTTACCTTCCAACAGTTTGGAAGCAGCACGGAAGTGACCGATATTGGTCATACAAGAACCGATAAATACTTCGTCGATCTTCGTACCGGATACTTCAGTCATGAACTTCACATCATCGGGATCGTTCGGACAAGCCACGATAGGCTCTTTAATATCGTCCATATTGATTTCGATAACTGCAGCGTATTCGGCATCTTTATCGGCTTCCAATAATTGCGGATCGGCCAACCATGCTTCCATCGCTTTAATACGGCGCTCTAAAGTACGCGGATCTTTATAGCCGTTGGCAATCATGTTTTTCATCAATACAACATTAGATTTCATGTATTCGATGATCGGCTCTTTGTTCAGTTTCACGGTACAACCGGCAGCAGAACGTTCGGCGGAAGCATCAGACAATTCAAATGCTTGTTCTACTTTCAAATCGGGCAAGCCTTCGATTTCCAGAATGCGGCCGGAGAAGATGTTTTTCTTACCGGCTTTAGCTACGGTCAGCAAGCCTTCTTTAATGGCATACAACGGAATGGCATTCACCAAGTCACGCAGGGTAACACCCGGTTGCAATTTACCACTGAAGCGTACCAATACAGACTCAGGCATATCCAACGGCATTACACCGGTTGCCGCAGCAAACGCCACCAAACCTGAACCTGCCGGGAAGGAAATACCCAATGGGAAACGGGTATGCGAGTCACCACCGGTACCTACGGTATCGGGTAACAGCAAACGGTTTAACCATGAGTGAATCACACCGTCACCCGGATTCAAAGATACACCGCCACGGGTAGAGATAAACGCAGGCAGCTCTTTGTGGGTTTTCACGTCAATCGGTTTCGGATAAGCAGCAGTGTGACAGAAAGACTGCATCACCAAATCGGCAGAGAAGCCTAAACAAGCCAAGTCTTTCAACTCGTCACGGGTCATCGGGCCGGTGGTATCTTGTGAGCCCACTGTAGTCATACGCGGTTCGCAATAAGTACCCGGACGAACACCTTTGCCTTCAGGCAGGCCGCAAGCACGGCCAACCATTTTTTGTGCCAAAGAGAAGCCGGCATTGCTTTCGGCAGGTGCTTTCGGCAAGCGGAATTCGGTAGAAGCAGGCAGGCCTAAAGCTTCGCGGGCTTTGGCAGTCAAGCCGCGACCGATAATCAGGTTAATACGACCACCGGCTTGAACTTCGTCCAGCAACACTTCTGATTTCAATTCGAATTCGGCTACGGTTTCGCCGTCTTTCACAATTTTGCCTTCATAAGGCAGGATGTCGACAACATCTCCCATTTTCAACGCTGATACATCTACTTCAATCGGCAATGCGCCGGAGTCTTCTTGGGTATTGAAGAAAATCGGTGCGATTTTACCGCCCAAGCAGATACCGCCGTAGCGTTTGTTCGGTACATACGGAATATCCAAACCGGTATGCCAAATCACAGAGTTGGTAGCGGATTTACGCGAAGAACCGGTACCGACTACGTCACCGACATAAGCCACAGGGTGGCCTTTGGCTTTTAATTCTTCCAACAATTTGATAGGACCGATTTCGCCGGATTTATCGGGTGTAATACCGTCGCGCGGGTTTTTCAGCATAGCCAAGGCATGCAGCGGGATATCCGGACGCGACCATGCATCCGGTGCGGGAGACAAATCATCGGTATTGGTTTCACCGTCTACTTTGAAAACGGTTACGGTAATTTTTTCAGGCACTTTTTCACGCTCGGTAAACCATTCGGCATTGGCCCAAGATTCCATAACGGCTTTGGCATATTCATTGCCTTGTTCGGCTTTTTCCTGAACATCATGGAATGCATCGAACATCAATAATGTATGTTTCAGGGCTTGAGCGGCAATCGGTGCCAGTTTTTCATTATCTAAGAGTTCGATTAGCGGGTGGATATTGTAGCCACCGAGCATCGTGCCCAACAATTCGGTTGCGTATTCGGGTGTAATCAGCGGGGTGCTGACACTACCTTCGGCAACAGCGGCAAGGAAAGATGCTTTCACTTTGGAAGCATCGTCCACACCGGGCGGTACGCGGTGGGCAAGCAATTCGACTAAGAACTCACCTTCGCCTTCAGGCGGATTTTTCAACAGTTCGACTAATTCGGCAGTCTGTTGTGCGGTGAGTGGGAGGGCGGGAATGCCCAGAGCTTCGCGCTCTGCGGCAGCTTTGCGATAAGCTTCTAACATCTCGTGGTTCCTTTTAGTGATTTTTCTTCTCAGGGGTGGCATATAACATAAAAATACAGCATCGACACAAACAAATCATTCGGTTTATCCGCAACAATGGCATAATATGTTGTATACCGTAGTCTATAGATAATAAACTAAAATCGTATAAATAGGAACTTTCTTTAAGACTTTTTATAACCGCCTTTAAGACTTTTTATAGCAAGAGGGCCGCCTGAAAATATTTTCAGACGGCCCTCTTGCTAGGTAATAAAAATCTTTATCAATCCCGTGACTTACCTGCTATAAAAATTGACCACAATAACAATATGTTCAATTGCCCCAACACAATAATGGCAGCAGCTTTGCACAACTCTTCCAATGTCCAGTCACCGATAATAGGGTTATATAGTAATGCTTGGTGTTCACGGACAATCAGATAAGCTGTCAACAACCACAACGACCATGTAATAATAAAAATCAACATGCTTTTGGTACTGATTACCCTGTTGGGATTACGCGCTTTATGAATCACCATTAATTCGCGTAGATCTTGCATTTGTTCCGTCATAATATGCTCCTTTCTTATTATTGAAGTATCAATTACTTTTATTGCACGCCTCTATCAGGGCTAACCCATGTAGCCTTACGGTGTTTGTCACGAAACAAGGCTTTGGGAAAGCCATGAATCAATGTAACGCTATTTATCAACCAAAATGCATAGGGATACCAAATACAACTGATGAAATAACGAAACAAATTCCGTTCATAACGGCTGTCGATAAATATGCTCACTGAAAACTGCAAAATGAACATCATGAATGTCATCAAACTGGCTACTTTAAACGGGGTAAAGTCATGTTGATAGCCGAATATCCATCCTAAAACACCCAACAACGTAATAATGAATAAAGCATAAGCCCAAAATAGCGTTAAGAAATATTCGATATAAAGCGGCCATAACCGGATATTTTTCAGCTTCCAGATATGTTTTAAATATTTCATAATGACTTCGGCACCGCCCTGCGCCCAACGTAACCGCTGACGGTATAAGCCGCGGATGGTTTCCGGCATCAACACCCAACATAGGGCGCGTGGTTCGTAAGCAATGTTGTAGCCGGCCATCTGGGTTTTCCAACTGATATCAATATCATCTGTAATCATGTTGTCGCTCCAACCGCCGATTTCATTTAGTACTTCCTTGCGGATACACATGATTACACCGGATACGGTAAATAAAGTGCCTACTACGCTTTGTGAGCGTTTAATCAAACCGATAATGGAACTGAATTCTGCCACTTGGAGTTTGCCCAAAACGGTACTGCGGTTGCGGACACGCGGGTTACCGGTTACCGCACCTAAATCAGGATTGTTTTCCATATTCTGAATCATGTATTCAATGGCGCTGTAATCCAAAATGGCATCGCCGTCGATACCGACGATATATTCGCCCTGCGCATGCCGTGCACCGGTGTTCATAGCCACCGCTTTACCGTTGTTCGGCTGGTCGATAACAACAATTTTCTCGGCCTCCAAGGCCCAACGGCGGATAATTTCCAAAGTATTGTCGCTACTGCCGTCGTTAATAAAAATAAGTTCGTAGTTCGGATAGGTCAGATTTAATAGATGCGGGATAGAAATATCCAGATTGTCTGCTTCGTTGTAGCAGGGAATCAGCACACTAACCATAGGTGCATATTCCCGGAAAGCATATTCCGGCTCTTCCGTACGGCTTTCCCAAAACAGAAAATAAAACAGACCGGATAACGTCCAATACATGGCCATAATGCCCGGATATAGCATGACGAAAACGGCTAAATATTCATACCAGTCCATTTGGTATATTCCTTATTGGTATTGTTTGTATCGGCAACCAATTTTCTTTATTCATTTGCTTGTCAAAGCAATGACATTCATATTTTGGCGTCACATTTTTCAGACGGCCTCCTTTACACATAACGCAATAAGAGGCTTACTCAAGCAACCCATTTACATCTATATTTATTTGATTACTTTACTGAAAATATCGGTCGAACATTTTCCATTAACGGCTGATTCCCCAGATAATCATCCGGCGAATAAGCCAAGTTTTTCACGCCTTCTTTTCTCAACAGCTGCATCCAGCTAACCATTTCTCTACTATCAATCGGCTGTCTGGTATCCACATCAACAGATTGAAGTTCAAATACGGTTTTATCCAACGGCACACCACTGTCTTTCACATCTGCAACCAGTCCGCTCATCCATTTTTCTGCGGCTTGACGATTGGTTTTCACACCACCTGACTCATAAGGCATAGCGATAATGGCGGTATAGTTATAATTCTGTGTAAACAGCGGCAAATATGCAGTAAGCCTTTGTTTTACCTCTATATCATTTCCTTCTACATACAGATTGCGAACAGTCTTTAATTCTTGAGGTCCGTTGAAGCTGTATTTCAATACCGCCTGCTTAAGTAGATTGGAATAATTGATTAGATTGCTTCTTTGCTGCCCTTCTAAAACGACATCGGATACAGGGCGCTTCATGGCAATATTGCCTCCGTCGCCTGCTATCAAACTATCCTCGCCGAATACCAACCCGTTAAACCGGCTGTTGAAAGCCAAATCTTCATAAAGATCGACGACCGCTTGGCGGTTTTGACTACTGGATGGGGATAAATACAATTTCTTACGCGCACTTGTACGACCGCTATCCTTATCGGTGATGTATTCATAGCCATCACCCAAATCAAAGGCCGTCATAGGCATCTGTGCATAAACTTTCACACCGGAACGGGTCATCATCTGCCATGCAACACGGCTGAACAAATCGGCTTTCATTTTTAAATGCCGATTGGGGAAATAGGCCGAATCCACCAGTCCGTCGCCATCTTCATCAGAAAAAGCTTGCAGATAGACGGTAGTTACACCCATTTTGTAAACCCGCTCAATCAACTTATCGAATTTACTTTCCAATTTTTTCGGATCGGCATCGTAAAGAGAGTCCAAATCGATATACATCGCCCGTTGGTGCGGCGGCGTATATATGGCTTCATCCAAATAGGCTTTCATAAGGGCATAACCGGTTTCGTTATCCACCAAAGCCCTACCGATACTATGCTGTTCAACGGTATTCAGTGTGTTATCAAATAAAGTAAAGTCATTGGTGAGCCCCACACTGTGGGCAATGGCCTGCGCTTCCTGACTAAATTGCCCGTAAGGCCACACTAAAACATTCGGGCGAAACCCTGTACGTTTGGTGATGATATCTACCGATTTTTGCAAATCATCGCGTATGCGTTTTTCATACTCGGCTTTTGTTTCATAACGGCCGTTTTTATATTCGGGGAACATAGCGGCAAACTGCGTACCATAAGGATTTCCGGTCACACTGTGATGCAGGTCATGCGTATGCGAAGCCACTTCGACTAAACCGCTTTGCACCATTTCACGCATTTGTGCCCAAGTAATAAAAGCGGAGCGCGGCAATTTTTCTTTACCATAAGTAATCATGCTGCCTTCCGGCTGCTCCAACCAGGAAGTCACCAAAGCAAAAACAGCCGGATAGTTATAAGCCTTCAATAACGGATAAATTTTGGTGTAAAAACTGGCATAACCATCGTCGAAAGTGAGTAATACCGGCTTGGGCGGCAGCTCGCCTTTGCCTGCACGCGCATCTTCAATCTGTTTGAAGCTCACCGGTGTATAACCGTTATCACGCAGCCAGTTAAAATGTGCTGTCAACCGTTCGACAGTAATGGTTTGCGGAAAATATTGGCGTTTCATTTCGCCTTTCATATCCGCCATATCATTTGCTACATCCACACTTCCGAGAGATTGAGCCCCATCAATCACATCGTGATAACAAATCACCCCGTAGCGTACATCGGCGGCATAAACCGTTTGTAAACCGCAGGCTAAAAACAGACCGGCAAGCAGGTGGGTATATTTCATTTTGTTTGCTTTTCTAATATTTGGTTAACATGATGAATCGGCTTTCAGGCAGTCAGAAATCTGTAGGCCGTCTGAAAATCTTTTATTCAGTTATCTATCAATATAATTTCAGGCTAAGATTGAGACTGCCGAAATTGTGATATTCGGGTGCGCCGTCATATACGGCTTGACGACGGCCGAATTCATATCCCAATACCGCGCGACGACCGAAGCTCCAACCATGCCCGTATTTAATCTGCCAAGTGTTTTCGGTTTTCCGTCCCGTTTGGCTATAGCGCCCTGCGCCGCCGCTTAGGGTTTGTCTGAAAATAATTTGGTTGTCCATCGGAATGGTATAAGTCAGAGCCAAGAGACCATCAAAACTCTTATTCTTTTCAGGGTTATAATAAAATGCTTCGGGAATATTTTTATTTCTGCCATAGTCGGCAGATAAAGAACCGTCTAACTTCCAACGGTTATATTGGAAAATATTATGATTCAGCCAAATACCGGCACTCTTGCGGGTATTGCCGTCATCAAACTTGAAGATACCGGCACTTGCACCAACCGTTGTTTTGGCCGAAGGGTTATACCTTGCACCAATCGAATATTCATCGGCATACACACCTTGCTTTAACGCTTTGACCGGTGTGTTTTCACTATTGATAGCAGCGCGGGCATTCAGGCTTAAATCATCATTTACACGATAGTCCACACCCAAAGAGCCATAGCCTTTATCGTTGAGCTGGGTTCCCCGACCTGCTTCCGCCTGAACCACAAACGGATGCAAATTTACTTCTAGGCCTGCGCCGACGCGGCCGCTTGCCAATTGATCACCGTGATTAGGAACATGAATACGCTGTTGAAGCACATAAGCACGATGCCCTTCACGGCTGCGCGGACTATATAATTGCATGGTCTCGCTCCATTCCGTACCGTCTTCCGGTGAAGTCGCTTTCATTGCGGAACCGGAAATATTCAGTTGTGCCGCACGTTCCAAATCATAGGCTCGCCAAAAATCATTGAGGCCGACTTCATCGCGTGATAATCCTATGGCCAAGTCATTAACGGCAGACCAATTGCCTGCGGCCATATAGGCTGTTGCCGATTTGGCATCTATAAATTGTTGTTCCCGTTCCGGCAAATACTCGCGTGCTTCATCAAAATAAGCCACCGCCTCATCTTCTTTACCGTCTGACTGCTTAAATTCACCCTGCAATATCATGGCCCACGGATCGGCGGGATGCTCGTCAAGCCAGCTATCCATCAACACCTGCGCACCTTTTGCATCACCTTTCCACGCTTTCAGGCGGGCATTCCAAAAATATGCAGTCTCATAATATGGATTTTTAATTTGAACATTATGTGTAAAATCAGGAATATATTGACTTGTATTCCATAATTTGACATTTTCTTCGGCCTTATCGAAATGCATTAAATCCGACTCTTTACGAACCAGCAGCTCAACCAGCTCCGGATTAATCTTGCCGCTTTTCGTGCTTTCCTGCCGCTTTCTCTCGGCATCCAATATAGGCCCCGCTTTATTGGGACTGCCGGACATTAACAAAGCTTGGACATACTCTTTCTGTACATAAGGCGGTTGCACGCCTTGCTTTTCCAAAATACGGTAATCTTCCAAAGCCTGCTTATTTTTACCAACAGCAACTGCTGCAGCCATACGGTCGCGCAAAGCCTGAGTGTGAATGCCCGTACCCGGTACCGTTTTATCGACAACGGCACTTAGACGTTGGTAAGCCTCTTGTATTTTTGGTGAATGTCCCGCACTGCGCGAAGCACGCAGCGATATAGCGGCCTCCGTGGCTTCCAACCACAATTTATCCTGTTCGTTAAAATAATTCGGATAACGCTCCATCAACCGTTCTTGAAGCGGAAAGAGTTGCATCCGCGCTGCGGTACGGTATAAAGCCAATACATTGTCACGACTTTCCGGATTGGCTTCCAACTGCTTCTGCTGTTGCACCAACTGCACGGACAATGGCAAGATAAACTGATTTAGATAATTTTCAGCCTGTCGTATATCCGCATCGTCTCCAAAACGCTGCTTGTAAGCTTCAATCTGATTTTTAGCCGCTGCATATTCGGCCGCATCCGTCGCCGCTAAAGCCGCTCCCAAATAACCGACTTTACCGGCAGGCATTTTAATTTGGAGCTGACTGTATAAATCATAGGCCAAACGGGGTTGGCGGACATTTCTTGCCGCCTTACCGAGATTTTCCAATTCGTCCGGCGCATAATCCGTTACCGCACACGTCGGGCACACCGCCAACGCTTCGGCAGATTTATTCTGACGCAGCAGTAAAGCGATTAAATCTGCCCTCACTTTCGCATCGCCGCTTTGCGCATACAGTTTTTCCATTTGCGCGGCAGCTTCGGCCAATTGGGCGGCTCCATTGCGTGCATGTAAAGCCCAATGCTCGCGCTCGGCTTGAATATCTTGTGAAACGGCATAAGGTACGGACGCCAAAATAGCGACCACACAAAATGAGAATGGGTGGATTCGGCTCATAATATGAAGAGGGCTTTTAAAAATGTTTATACTTTAATAATCTGCATCTTAAATGCTTTTTGCATATTGGCAGTTGTATTAAAAAGATTAAATAGAATGTTTTAGCGATACAGGAAAATATCCAAAACAAATAGTCAAACTGAGAATTTATTATTAGAAAGCTTATATCAATTTAGCTAAAGATTGCTTGAGTAACACTTAAACGGTCGAATTACCGACTTGGCGGAATTATCGCCAGTTTTGGTATAATTGCACTAAAATAAATAACTTATATAAATATTCATTTATTCAAATATAATTTAATTAGATAATTTAAAAAATAGACATTCACCATATTACTTGTTCATCTCGCTACTTTCGCGCACAATATCTACTTAAAAACAAGTTAAGGCTGACAACCCCCATATAAATAGGTAAATTTAATATACATATAAAATAATTTATTCAAATATTTATATTTCCGGTTTAACCGAAACATCAAGCCGTCTGAAAAACCGACAACCCAACCAATCTATAAAACAGATAAACCAAGGAGAAAAAGATGCCCCAACTTCACCAAAACAACACCGTCTGTATCGTGATCGATATTCAAGAACGCCTGAATCCCGTATTGGCCGATGCCGACACCATGGTCGAACGCAGCAGAGTATTGCTACAAGGTTTACAGGCCATCGGTATCCCGCTGCTGGCTACGGAGCAATATCCGAAAGGCTTAGGGCATACCGTTCCCGCCATCCGCCTGCTGCTCGACGGTGTACCGATATTTGAAAAAACCCTGTTTTCCGCTTTCCTGCCCGAAATCAAAGAGGCATTAGAGAAGCACCATGCCGAAAATGTGATTTTGATTGGTGCCGAAACCCATGTTTGCATGTTGCAAACCGTATTGGATATGCGCTCTGCCGGCCTGAACGTTTATGTACCCTTTGAATGCACCACATCACGCGCACCCGCTAATAAAACCAATGCCTTAGAGCAAATGCAGGCCGCCGGTGCCGTGGTGTCCAATGTTGAAAGCCTGCTGTTCCAACTGCTGGGCGATGCCAAACATCCCGTATTCAAAACCGTATCCAAACTGATTCAATAAAACGGCAAACCGCGGACAACCACCCCGATAAATATGCCGTATCTACCCACTTTCATTTTCAGACGGCCGCAAACATTGTTATGATAGACCGTCTGAATCTTTTCACGTCTATACCTTATGAACCCGATTGAAAACGCCTGCCGCCATTCCCTTTTCCTCGCCCGCCACCTTGATAACGGCAAACTCAAGCCCGAAATACTGAATCCGATGCTGGAAAAAGCATTATCCGAAACGGATTTTGAAAACTTTGCCGACTGGGCCGCCATCCAAGCCGAAGAAAACGAAGAAGAACTCGCCCGCCAATTGCGCCTGCTGCGCCGTTATGTCGTTGCACAAATTATCGTTCGCGATATCAACCGTATCAGCGACCTGGCCGAAGTCACCCGCACCATTACCTTATTGGCCGACTTCGCCATCAACACCGCCCTACGCTTCGCCCATGCCTATTATCAAGATATGTACGGCACCCCAATCGGACGTCACAGCGGCGAGCCGCAATTTTTAAGCGTGGTTGCCATGGGCAAAGCCGGCGGCTACGAATTAAACGTATCTTCCGACATCGACCTGATTTTTATCTACCCCGAATCCGGCGACACCGACGGCAGGCGCGAACGCAGCAATCAGGAATTTTTTACCAAAGTCGGCCAAAAACTGATTACCCTGCTCAACGACATCACCGCCGACGGCCAAGTCTTCCGCGTCGATATGCGCTTACGCCCCGACGGCGACAGCGGTGCACTGGTATTGAGCGAAACCGCACTGGAACAATACCTCATCCAACAAGGACGGGAGTGGGAACGCTACGCATGGTGTAAAGGCCGCGTCGTTACCCCCTATCCCAACAGCATTGCTGCCTTAGTACGCCCGTTTGTATTCCGAAAATACCTCGATTTCAACGCCTATGAAGGCATGCGCCGGCTACACCGCCAGATACGCAGCGAAGTCAACCGCAAAGGCATGGCCGACAATATCAAACTCGGTGCCGGCGGCATTCGCGAAGTCGAATTTATCGCCCAGATTTTCCAATTGATACGCGGCGGGCAAATCCATGCCCTACAACTCAAAGGCACACAAGAAACCCTACGCGTTCTCGACATGCTCGAAATTCTCGACCACGACACCGTAGAAACCCTGCTCACCGCCTACCGTTTCCTACGCGATGTCGAACACCGCCTGCAATACTGGGACGACCAACAAACCCAAACCCTGCCCGAACAGCCCGAACAACAACAATTACTGGCCGAAAGCATGGGCTTTGCCGACTACCAAGCCTTTTCAGACGGCCTCAACCGACACCGCGACCAAGTCAACGCCGTCTTTAACGAAATCCTATCCGAACCCGAAGAACAAAACGCCTCACAAAGCAACGGCTGGCAATGTATTTGGCAGGAAAATACCGACGAAGAAGCCCGTTTCAACCGGCTGGCTGAACACGGTTTTAACGCTTCCCTGATTTCGCGCCAGCTCAACCAGCTTCAGCAAAGCAGCAAATACCGCCACCTTTCCGCACAGGCACAACTCTGCTTCGATGCCGTTATCCCGCTGCTCGCCCAAGCAGCGGCCACCCAACCCAACCCGACCGTTACCCTGCAACGCCTACTCGGTTTCCTAGAAAGCATCAGTCGCCGTTCGTCCTATCTCGCCTTTCTCTACGAACATCCGCAAGCACTCGATATCTTTGCCGGCATTATGGGACAAAGCTCATGGGTATCCGAATATCTAGTGCGCCACCCCGCCCTGCTCGACGAACTGCTCAGTGCACAACTCATGGAAACCGGTAACGACTGGCCGACACTGACCGCCGAACTTTCAGACGGCCTCAAGCGCACCGCAGGCGATACCGAAGCACAAATGGACGTCTTGCGCCATTTCCAACACGCCCACATCTTCCGCCTTGCCGTACAAGACTTGGCCGGACTCTGGACAGTCGAAGCCCTTTCCGACGAACTTTCCGCACTGGCCGACACCATCCTCACCGCCGCCGTACCCGCCGTATGGGCCGACACCCCCAAAACCCATACCGATACCCCCAATATCGCCATCATCGGCTACGGCAAACTCGGCGGCAAAGAACTGGGCTACACATCCGACCTCGATTTAGTCTATATCTACGACGATCCTAACCCTGCCGCCCCAGAAATTTACGCCAGCTTCGCCCGACGCCTCACCAGCTGGCTTTCCGCCGCCACCAACGCCGGCCAACTCTACGAAGTCGACCTGCGCCTGCGCCCCAACGGCGACAGCGGCTTTCTCACCCACAGCTTCGCCGCCTTTGAAAAATACCAACGCGAAAACGCATGGACATGGGAACACCAATCCCTCACCCGCGCCCGTTTTATCTGCGGCAGCCCCGCAATCGGTGCCGCATTCGACAAGCTACGCAGCGAAATCCTCACCCGCAACCGCAACCAAACCGCACTCGCACACGAAATCACCGAAATGCGCGAAAAAATGTTTGCCACCCATCCGCCCGAAGACAGCGATGTCAAATACGCACGCGGCGGCGTGGTCGATGTCGAATTTATCGTTCAATACCTCATCCTCGCCCACGCACACCAATACCCGCAACTGCTCGACAACTACGGCAATATCGCCCTACTCAGCATCGCCGCCGATGTCGGGCTGATAGATAAGCAACTGGCCGAACAATCCCGCGCCGCCTACCGCTTCTACCGCCAGCAACAACACAATACCAAACTGCGCGACGCCGAGAAAGTTGAAGAAACCGAAGAAGTCCTCGCTTACTACGACAACGTTAGAAAACTCTGGCATCAGGTATTCGGCGAAGAAGTCCGCTTCGAGGCCGTCTGAAAACCCTAATAAGGTTTCATTCCATTAAACAAAAAGCCGTCTGAACAAGTTTTCAGACGGCCTTCATCATAAATAACCACCTACATTAGGCTTTTTCCTCTTCTGCATCTACATCTTTATCATCTTCTGCATCATCTTCATTCACACCTTGGGTTTGATTCCCCAACAACAACGCCTGTCCGGCAAAATCATCACCAGCGGCTTCTAAGGCAAAACGTTCGCTATCCAAACGGCGGACTCGGGCGCTAATTTCTTCTGCCTCGCTGTCTTCCGCGCCCAACATTTTCACGGCGGTTTCACCCATATTGATGGCAGCATCGAATGTTTCGCGGATAAAGTAATCGGCTTCCGCTTTCAACAATGCCAACGCATGTTCGCGGTCATAAGCGCGGACGATGGTTTTCACATTGGGGAATAAATGGCGGACGGTTTCCACAATGCGGGTGGTGATTTCAATTTTATTAATACAAATCATAATACAATCGGCATTTTGCGCCCCTGCCGCCCGCAACACATCTGCGCGGACACCGTTGCCGTAGTAAACTTTGAAACCGTATTTTGCGGCGCGACGGATAACATTAGGATCCATATCAATAATTGAAATGTGGGCACCATAGGCAATCGGTGCCTGACTGGCAATCTGCCCGACCCTACCGAAACCGATAATCAAAACATTACCGCGTAATTCGTTATCCTGCACATCGTCCACGCCCTGCATATCCACTTGGTTATTATTTTTGAGAAACCGCTGCCCCAAAACCAATATCAAAGGGGTTAATGCCATAGACAATACGACAATAGCAGTCATATTCGCATGCGTTGTGGCACTCATCACACCTTGTTCGGCGGCGGCGGAATAAATCACAAAGGCAAACTCACCACCCTGCGCCATCATCATGGCGCGGCTTAAGGCATCACGGTGTTTGCTCTTGGTTAAACGAGCCACCAGATAAATCATAGAAGCATTACCCGCCATCAACGCCAATACACTGGAAACAACCATTAACGCATTATGCCAAACCACTTCCAAATTCAGGCTCATCCCCACACCGAGGAAAAACAACCCCAATAATAAGCCGCGAAACGGTTCGATATCGGCTTCAAGCTGATGACGGAAGCTGGATTCGGAAAGCAATACGCCGGCGATAAACGCCCCCATCGCCATAGATAAACCGCCGAGTTCCATTAAAAAAGCCGCGCCCAGCACCACCAACAACGCCGCTGCCGTCATCACTTCACGCGCTCTGGATTTGGCCAATATACGGAACATCGGATTGAGCAACCACAATCCGGCCGCTATCAAAATACCTAAAGAAAGTGCCGATTTGCCAATTTTCATCCAAATCGGTGTCTGATCCGCCAAAATAGCCGCCTCCGTTGTCGGTGCCAAAAATGCTACGGCGGCCAGCAAAGGCACAATCAATAAATCTTGAAACAAGAGAATAGAAACAATCCGCTGCCCTTCCGGTGTAGCAGATTCATGCCGTTCGGAAAGCAACTGCATCACAACGGCTGTCGAAGTCAACACAAAACCGGAAGCGCTCACAAACGACACCTGCCAAGGCATGCCCAATACGGTAATGCCCACAAACGTGAGCATAGAAGCCGCCAACACCACCTGCATGCTGCCCAATCCGAAAATCTGACGGCGCAGGTTCCACAAATTCGAGGGCTTCATTTCCAAGCCGATAACGAACAGGAACATCACCACGCCCAGCTCGGCAATATGAATCACCGATTCCGCATCATCAAAGAATTTCAACCCAAACGGGCCGATAACCAAACCGGCAGCCAAATACCCCAGTACCGAGCCGAGCCCCAAACGTTTGAACAGAGGGACTGCCACCACTGCCGCACCGAGCAGGGTAACCACCTGCAGCAACTGATCCGAACCTTCTGCCGCCATATCCGATACTCCTTTGAAAGGTAAGACGTAATTAGTAAAAATATCACAAAGAAAAAAAGAATAACTCATCCATATGCTTGATTACCACCCAAGTAAACACAAGTACATCAAACATACCACATACTGCCGAATTCTTTATTCATCGGTCTGTTTATTCAATATAGTCCGACAGGGCAAGGTTTCAATACCTACCATCGGCTAATCATTCAAACAGGCCGTCTGAAAATATTTTCAGACGGCCTGTTATGCCATCAACATTGGTATCCTCACCTCATGAGTTTAAGGGCGCCGGAAAGTATCGTGACACGCTTTGCAATTTACTTCCACGTTATTATAAGCCACTTTGATTTCTTCAAGGTTGCCGGATTGGGCTTTATTGTTAAGCTCGGCTACAGCGGCATGAAATTTCTCTTCAGTGGCTTTAAATTCATCCGGCTTTTCCCAGATAACCGGCAATGCATCGCCGTCGCCCAGTTCGTCATGTTGGAAATATTGGAACGGTTTTTGGCTCTCTTCGGCAAACGCCGCAGCCGCAGTTTTGAATTTTTCAATATCGTAAGGTTCGTCGCCCTGAACCATTTTGCGCATGCTGCTAAAGTTGGGCATCATCGATTTAAAAGCCGTTGTGCGGTCTTCCGAAATCGGGCCTTTGGCAACATCAGGTTCGGACGCACCACAACCTGCCAAAATCAACAGGGCTGCCAACGGCAAAAGTAAGGTGGTTTTGCTGTTCATGATGTTGTGTTCCTTTTCTAATGGTATTATGGTGAATATTATTTTTCTCGGCATCATACCCGAAACCTATAAAGGGAACCAGCCGCATACGGCCGGGTAACCGATAAATCGGCATTTGTTTAATAGAAAATACGGGGCGGTTTTATGCCTCGGGAATCAGGAGAAAACCATGGCAGTTTTGATTACCGGCGCATCGGCCGGTTTTGGCGAAGCGATGTGCCGCAGTTTTGTGGCGGCAGGTTATTATGTGATTGGCGCGGCACGGCGTATCGAAAAACTCGAAGCCTTGCAAGCGGAGTTGGGCGAACGTTTCCTACCGCTCGATATGGATGTTTCTTCCACCCAAGCCATCGATGACGCCCTTCAAGACCTGCCCGAACCTTTCGACACCATCGACGGCCTGATTAACAATGCCGGTTTGGCGCTCGGCTTGGATATGGCCGACAAAGCCCATTTCGACGACTGGCACACCATGATTCAAACCAATATTGTCGGCCTCACCTACCTAACCCATAAAATCCTGCCGCAAATGGTCGAACGTAAAAACGGCTACATTATCAATCTCGGTTCGATTGCCGGCACCTACCCCTACCCCGGCGGCAATGTATACGGCGCCAGCAAAGCCTATGTGCGCCAATTCAGCCTAAACCTACGTGCCGACTTGGCCGGTACCAATATCCGCGTTAGCAATGTCGAGCCGGGCTTGTGCGGTGATACCGAGTTTTCCAATGTGCGTTTTAAAGGCGATGATGAACGGGCGGCCAAACTATATGAAAATGTCGAATTTATCCGCCCGCAAGATATTGCCGAAACGGTTTTATGGCTATACCAACGCCCTTCCCATGTCAATGTAAACAGCATCGAAATCATGCCGGTAGCGCAAAGTTTCGGCGCTTTGCCCGTTTACCGTGAAGCACCGAAACCTGAACCGGTAGAAGATAATTTCGAACAACAAAGCACTTCGCTGTTCCAAAAAATCAAATCATGGTTTAAATAAGCGCAGAAGAAACATTTAAAACAAAGGCCGTCTGAAACCCTATTCAGACGGCCTTTTAAGATTATTTGATACCCTGTATCAGCTCGAACAACTCACACAAATACCACCGGCCCATTCGGGCGGCAAAACGGCAAAATCGGCAAACTCTTGTTGCTCGACAAACGGATTTTGCATACAGCGGTGCAGCCGTTCAATCTCTCTGAAATCACCGTTTTTCGCCAACTCAATGGCTTGCTCAAGCAGATAGTTTCTCAACACATACAGCGGATTGACCGCATTCATGCGCTCGGCACGCGCCGCCGGATCACTATTTTCCGCCCGCAAGCGGCCGCGGTAGCAGCCTATCCATGCCGTAAACGCTTCCATCGGGCCGTCAAACAAAGTGGTTAGCCGTTCCGGCAACGGCTCGCCATGCTGATTGCTCACTTCGCTCAAATATCGGAAAAACAAAGTGAAGTCCACTTTTCTGCCTTGCAGGGAAGCAAACATATCACCCACCAACTCTTCATCGTCTTTATCTATGGTTTGCAAACCGAGTTTCGCCCGCATACGGCTCAGATAGGCCGTCTGAAACATTTCCGGAAAACGTTCCAATTCCGCCACCAATTCACTTTCCGACACCATCGGCAACAGGCAGGAAGCAAAGCGCATCAGGTTCCAATGCACCACATAAGGCTGTTCGTTATAGGCATAACGCCCGCCGGTATCGGAATGGTTGCAGATATGATGGCGGTCGTAGGCATCTAAAAAGCCAAACGGGCCATAATCAATGGTCAGCCCCAATGCCGACATATTATCGGTATTCAATACGCCATGGCAAAACCCGACGCTCTGCCAGGCCGCCACCAATTCCGCCGTGCGGCGGTTCACTTCATGAAACAAGGCCAGATAAGGGTTTTCGGCATCGCGGCAGGCGGGGAAATGTTGGTCTATCAGATAGTCGGCCAACAAGGGTAGGTTTTGATGCTGTCCGGTGTGATACATATATTCGAAATGCCCGAAGCGGATAAACGACGGGGCAATCCGAGTCACCACCGCAGCGGTTTCCGCCTGTTCGCGGTAAACGGCATCGTTGCTGCCGGTGAGTGCCAACGCGCGGGTGGTGGGGATGCCCAAACCGTGCATGGCTTCGGAACACAAATATTCACGGATACTCGAACGCAATACGGCGCGACCGTCGGCAAAGCGCGAATACGGCGTTTTGCCCGCCCCTTTGAGCTGCCATTCCCAACGCTTACCGTCGGCAGCAACCGAATCGCCAATCAACATGGCGCGACCGTCGCCCAGCTGGCGCACATACACGCCGAACTGATGGCCGCTGTAAACCGTGGCTATCGGTGCAGGGTCGTATTGTTTAGCGCTGCCGGAAAGATAAAGCAGATTATCGGGGTTATCGAAAATTTCAGACGGCCTCAAACCCATTTCCGCCGCCAGCGTATGGTTTTGCGCCACCCAATAAGGCTCGCCCAACGGCTCGGGGCGGACACGACTATAAAAGCTTTCGGGCAACACCATTAGGGATTGCAGTTGTAGCGGGAGTGTGTGTGACATAATATTTATCCTATGGATGTGTGTGGTGTGTGTTATTTTGTTTTATATAAGGGCAAGCCGTCTGAAATACAGTAGCCATGTAAAACGGCTCAAACAAACTGCGCCGCGCCCTGATTGGCCAATTCATCGGCGCGCTCGTTATCGCGATGTCCGGCATGGCCTTTTACCCATACCCACGAAACATCATGCTGTTGTACCAATTCGTCTAGCTGCCGCCATAAATCTTCGTTCTTCACCGGCTTTTTGGCGGCGGTTTTCCAGCCGTTTTTCTTCCAGCCGTGTATCCAGCTTTCCATGCCGTTTTTAACATATTGCGAATCGGTATGGATTTCCACACGACAGCGCCGTTTCAACGCCTGCAAGCCCTTAATCACGGCCGTTAATTCCATACGGTTGTTTGTGGTTTCGGGCTCGCCGCCGCAAAGTTCTTTTTCATGGCTGCCGTAGCGCATCAACACGCCCCAGCCGCCCGCACCCGGATTGCCTTTACATGCCCCGTCGGTATAAAGATAAACGGTTTTTTCCATACCTATCCTGCTTTCTGAAAAGAGAGCGCATCATACCACAAGGCCGTCTGAATCTTTTTTTTCAGACGGCCTCGAATACACTATCCGCCCCATTCCCTATTCAATAGTTTATCAGCAGGATAGCATCGGTTTTCATATCCGGCACGGCAGGTAATTTGCTATAATGGCCGCCTTTCTTTTTCCTACCGCCCGATATGAACGCCCGCAAAACCTTCCTGCTCGGCATTGCTTTTTTCACCCTATTGTTTATGGCGCTGGTGCTGTTAGGCAGTTGGCTGCTCCACATCGGCAGCAAACAGTTTGCCATTGCCAGCTTTTTGTTTGCTTTTGGCGCCGTATTCGGACAAGTTGCCTGCCTCGCACTCTACATCCGCCAAACCGCACTTGAAAAAGCCGCCAAAGCCGCCGCCGAAAAAACACCGACACCGTAAAACAGGATACCCCCCATGCTCAAACAAATCGTATTAGCCAGCGGCAATGCCGGCAAACTGAAAGAGTTTACCCGCTGGTTTGCCGCCCACGATATCGAAGTCTTGCCGCAATCCGCATTCAACGTACCCGAATGCCCCGAGCCGCACCCTACTTTTATCGAAAATGCGATTGCCAAAGCCCGCCACGCCAGCAAACACAGCGGCAAGCCCGCCTTGGCCGACGACAGCGGCATCTGCGCCCCCGCCTTGGGCGGCGCACCCGGTATTTATTCGGCACGTTTTGCCGGAAGCAGCCCGAAATCCGATGCGGCCAACAATGCCAAACTTTCCGCCGAACTGGCCGGAAAAGCCGACCAACGCTGTTATTATGTTTGCGTGCTGGTGTTGGTACGCCATGAAAACGACCCGCAGCCGATTATTGCCGAAGGCATCTGGCACGGTACATGGCAGGCCGAAGCGGCAGGGGAAAACGGCTTCGGTTACGACCCGCACTTTTATATTCCCGAACTGGGTTGCACCGCTGCCCAATTAGATCCCGAAACCAAAAACCGCATCAGCCACCGCGGCTTGGCCCTAACCGAACTCAAACAAAAAATCGGCTTGCTTTATCCGTAAAACCCACCATATTAACAACCATCTTAAAGGCCGTCTGAATAGCCAAACAGGCGGCTAAGCAACACATACAGCGACAGCATCCGGCATGATTAAAAAAACCGAACCACCTGCCGCCACACACCGACCAAATTTATGCAAACCATCCATTTTTCCCAACCCGGCCACCTAACCGCCCTGCCCCCGCTGTCGCTTTATATCCATATTCCTTGGTGCGTGCGCAAATGCCCTTATTGCGATTTCAATTCGCATCAGGCCAAAACGGATCTTGCCGAACAAGCCTACATCGACGCACTGCTCACCGACCTGCAAACCGAGCTGCCGAATATCTGGGGCAGGCCGGTAGAAACCATTTTTATCGGCGGCGGTACACCCAGCCTGTTTCAGGCGGCCTCGATAGACCGCCTGCTCGGCGGCATCCGTTCGCTTGTCCGCTTACAGCCGCAAGCCGAAATCACCATGGAAGCCAACCCCGGCACCTTTGAAAAAGAAAAATTCCAAGGGTTTAAAGAAGCCGGTATCACACGGCTTTCCATCGGTGTACAAAGTTTTAACGACAACGCCCTCAAAAGCCTAGGCCGTATTCACGACCACCGCGAAGCCTTATCCGCCATCGAATATGCGCTGAATATTTTCGACAGGGTGAACGTTGATATAATGTACGCCCTACCCGGCCAAACCGTTCAGACGGCCTTAAACGATATCCAAACCGCCATTGCCACCGGCGCCAACCACATCAGCGCCTATCATCTGACTATGGAACCGAACACCCCGTTCGGCCACACCCCGCCCAAAGGCCTGCCGCAAGACGAAGCCGCCCAAGATATTGAAGACGCGGTACACAATGCCTTATACGCAGCCGGTTTCGAACATTATGAAACCTCCGCCTTCGCCCGCACCGGCCACCAATGTCGGCACAACCTAAACTACTGGCAATTCGGCGACTATCTCGGCATCGGCGCCGGCGCACACGGCAAAATTTCCTACCCGACCCATATCGAGCGCACCACCCGCAAACGCCATCCCAACGATTATCTCAACGCCATGCAAAACAACCCGGCCTCTGCCATCGAACGCAAAACCGTTGCCGCTTCGGATTTACCGTTCGAATTTATGATGAACGCACTGCGCCTCACCAACGGCGTGCCTGCCGAATGGCTGCCCGAACGCACCGGCATCCCCGCCGCCCGCATTACCGCCCAGATTCAAGCCGCCCAAGAACGCGGCCTGCTGGATACCGATCCGCATTATTTCAGGCCGTCTGAATTGGGCAGGCGTTTTTTAAATGATTTATTGCAGTGTTTTTTATAAAACAACTTATCAAACAACCATACGCCATCGTTATGACGTATAGCCGCCACACCCTATAACCCTATCGCAACATTATGATGCCGTTCGGCAGAAACCGCCCCTTTTCCCAATATTCTTTATGCTAAAATCAAATTTTCATTTCGCATAAATTTGCATAAATAAAGGGGTATTCATTATGGGCGGTTTAGTGGTTTTGATTATTGTCGTTGTCTGCGTAGTCGTACCAATTGTGATTTATAACCGTTTGGTACGCGCCCGAAACGAATACCGCAATGCATTTGCACAAATCCAAGTGCAACTCAAACGCCGGCACGACCTGATTCCCAATTTGGTCGAAACCGTCAAAGCTTATCTGACACACGAACAACACACCCTTGAAAACGTCATACAGGCGCGTAACCATGCCGCCGACACCCTCGCCGCTGCCGTTGCCCGCCCCGATGTCAACACAGAAATCGCGCAATTGGCCGAAGGGGAACACCAACTCAGCTCGGCATTGCGCCATTTGAGCGTGGTTGTAGAAGCTTATCCTGAATTACAGGCCGATAGAGCCGTTCAATCATTAAGCGAAGAATTGGCCGGTGCCGAAAGCCGTGTAGCGTTCGCCCGTCAAGCCTATAACGACGCCGTGCTGGCCTACAACAACACACGCGAAACCTTTCCCGCTTCACTGCTGGCGGATTTTTTCGGGCATAAAAGCAATGCGGCTATGTTGCAGTTCGACGACCATGCCGTTATCCGCCACGCCCCCAAAATCGATCTGAACCGATAAGCGGCCGGCTCATGCATTTTCGCCGATATCAAAAATATGCCCTGCGCCTCAGCAATGGCCTGCTATGGCTGTATCTATTCGCCGTGGCCGCCGTCGCCGGTATTACCGCTGCCGTTACCGCTTTGCTCACATCGCTGTATTTTGAGATTCATGACGGTGTCGGCATTGCTATGCACCCAACCGTTTTTAAGGTTGTTTTTATCACCGTTTTGGTGATGGTAGCCGTTGCTGCATGGATACGCCTGCGCCAACTGTCACACGGCGGCCATGTCGTGGCAACGGCATTAGGCGGCAAGCAGGTTTCACGCAAACAAGCCCGTTTATCGGAACGCAGGCTGTTAAATGTGGTCGAAGAAATAGCGATTGCTTCCGGTATGCATATTCCCCGCGTCTATATCTTGCCCGATATGTCGCTCAATGCGTTTGCTGCCGGCATGGATCAGCGCGATGCCGTTATCGGGATTACGCGCGGCGCAGTCGACGCTTTCAACCGCAGCGAGTTGCAAGGCGTTATCGCCCATGAATTCAGCCATATCCTCAATGGCGATATGCGCCGCAATATGCAGCTTTGCGGAGGGTTATACGGCCTACAGATGCTGAGCAGTTTGGGGCGTTTCTTTATCAACGTCGATTCCCTGATATTCCGCCGCAACCTGCTTACCATGATACTGGGCGGCGTTTTACTTATCCTCGGCTTTACCGGCTCGCTGGTTGCCGGTTGGATACAGGCCGCCATCAGCCGTCAGCGTGAATTTCTGGCCGATGCGTCGGCGGTTCAATTCACCCGCCACAGCGAAGGATTGGCTTCCGCATTGTGTAAAGTGGCTGTTGCGCCCATCCATAGATTGAATTCGCCGCATGCGTCGGAATACGCTCATTTTATGTTTGCCGGATTGGATAAAGCCGATATTTTCGACCGCCTCGCCGCCACCCATCCCGATATTTACGAACGCATACAACGGCTCAGCCCTTCTCATGCACGCCGTTGGCGCCATAAAATACGCAAAGCCAAAGAAAAACGGGCAGATTTTGTGTATCTTCCCTATTCCACGTCTTCTCTTTCAAACCAACACGGATATTCCGACATGGCCGAACAAACCCACCCCAACGAACACCAAGGCAGGTTATTAGCAGAAAATATCCGTCGGTTTGATGCCCATGCGGAAACCGATAAGGCACAACTGCTACAGTTCAACCCCAAACACTGGCTGCGTGCCGAGGGCGACAGCGAGCGGCTAACCATTGCCCTATCCGCACTACTCACCCCCACCGCATTGGCCGAAACCGAACATATTTGGTCGACAAGGTTTCCATTGCGCACCGCTTTTTATCAGCGCCTCAAACGGCACCCGCTGCCGCAACCGCTATACCGCCCGCTGCTGATGCACCTATTACCCTCCGTCGCCGCCCTGCCGCCGGAAGAACAACAAAGCTTGCAAAATGAATTAAGCCACTTTGCCCGCCTAAACGGCCTAGACGCCCCCGCCGCCTTATTGTGGCTGGAAACCGCCGCATGGCTGAAATGGTTTGCCGAGCCGGAATCCAACCCGCAAGCAACCGATGAACATTACAGCCAAACCGTTCTCGCCGCACTGGCACAATGGACAGGCGAAGCAGGCCGTCTGAATACATTAGGCATCCAAGGCTTGCCGCGAATACTGCACACACTCCAAACCCTCCCGGCACACAAGCGCACCGAGCTTCTCACCAAATGCCGCCTGATACTGGCTGCCGGCGGCAATCCCGACTGGGCAGAAGCTGCTGAAAACGTTGTTGCCTTATATGGCAGAACATAACGGTTTATCGTCGAAACCAACCCGTTAGAAATATGCGTTACCACTAAAAACTTTTAGGCCGTCTGAAAAAACAAAAGGGATAAATAATTATTTACCCCTTTTAAACAAAACAACTTGAGTAAACCATTTCTATTTCCTACCCTATCCGGCATAATTTAATAGTAGTATCATCATCTTGTTTGTTCGATAAATCCAGCTTGAAAAGATTATTCACCTGATAAAAGGAACAACATCATGAAATACCTAAAACCTGCTTTGATTCTAATGGTTGCCGCCACTTTGTCGGCTTGTGCGCGAACACCTCATTGGAGAGGACACCACATGAACGGCCCTCAATCCATGCCTAATCCCCAATATATGCAAGCGATGCGATTCACTCATACAGTAAACAGCAAATACAATTTTGACGATACGGTTTCACGCCTTGAAAATGCCATCCAATCCAAAGGGATGACTGTTTTTGCCGTGATTGATCATCATGCAGCCGCCCGTGCCAACGGTTTAAACATGCAACCTGCCAAAGTGATTATTTTTGGCACTCCCAAAGCAGGTACACCGCTGATGGTGAAAGACCCCGAGTTCGCCATCCGCCTGCCTTTGCGCGTTTTGGTGACTGAAAACAACGGCGCGGTTCAAGTGGTTTTCCATGATACACGCGCCCTAATCCAAGGCACGCGTATTCAGTTTAGTGACGTTGAAAACACGCTGGCTAACGCAGAAAAACTGATTGTTCAAACCGTAACCCAATAAATACGATACACATTGAAAAAGCCATCCCTTTATAATCAGGCCGTCTGAAACAAAGGGATGGCTGATTGATACTATTCATCTTTCTTTAATAGTTTGAAAACTTTTTAAACAAACAGCCGGTCAGCTTAAAATATTCATTTGAATTTATCCGTATCTGTTTCTATACAATGGCCACCGTTGATAATATTGAAAACGCCTTTCAAGCACTGTTCTACCTGAAACGGCATAATATTGTATAATTTCACCATTTTGACGCCGCCGATGTTGTTTAAGTCACTCCATCCAATTACTCTGTAAAAACTTATACCCTATCGGCCAACCCGCTTGTTACCGTCTTATTTTCAGACGGCCTCTTATATGATTGTTTATGGCTACCAAATCTCCGAAAAAAACCACCAAACCTACTGCAAAAACCCAATCCGGCGTAAAAAACAAGCCGTCTGAAACCAAACCGGTACGCAAGCCGAAAGGTGTGGTTCCGAATGCAGTGAAACGCAAACGCCCGCAACACGTTATCAATCTGATCAACGATACCTTGTGGTTGTTCGGCCTGCTGGTAACCGTTTATGCCGCCTTGTGTTTGGCCAGCTTCACAATGGACGACCCCGCATGGTCGCGCAGTGTGCCGCTTTCCGATGAAGTACACAATCTCGGCGGCCTGTTTGGCGCGTATTTCTCCGATGTCGGCTATTATTTATTCGGCCTGTCGTTTTGGTGGTGGATTGTCGCCGCCTGCATTCTGCTTTACCGCAATTTCCGCCCGCTGCAAACGCCTGAAAGCAAACCGTATAACTATAAAATCGCTGCTGCCGCTTTGGCCGTCTTATTATTGTGCAGCCCGGTTTTGGAAGTCTTTTCTTTTCAAACCGAATTGGCAGACGCCCTACCTGTCGGCGCAGGCGGTTTAGTCGGATCATTTACCGCTTCCGGGCTGACTTGGCTATTGGGCACATCCGGCAGCCTGCTGATTATGCTGGTGATTCTCTTACTGGCTTTATCCCTGTTGGCACAAGTCTCATGGCTGGATATTTTAGAAAAAACCGGTGCCAAAATGGAATGGTTGTGGCTCAAGCTTATGCGTAAAGAAGATAAATACGTTCGAGACCTGCCCGACCCCAAAACCACCCGCCGTATGGTGCGTGAAGCGAAAAATATTACTGCCGAGCCTGTCGAACAACTGGCGGGCAGTTCCAGCAACCGCAAAGCCGTAGCCGTATCGGTTGCTCCGCCTTCTCCTGTTCAACCGGCCTTATTCGATGAAAAAGGTGATGCGGCCGAACCAACCCACACCGGTGAATATATCAAGCCTTCGCTTCATCTACTGCGCCTGCCGCAGGGTGAGCCGCCGGTTGTCAATCCGGAAAAACTCCAACAAACCGCCGAGCGTATCGAAGCCAAGTTGGCAGAATTCGGTATCGGGGTGCAAGTGGTTTCCGCCACTTCAGGGCCGGTAATTACCCGCTTTGAAATCGAACCGGCACAAGGTGTTAAAGGCAGCCAAATTGTCAATCTTTCTAAAGACCTTGCCCGCTCGATGTCGTTACAGGCCGTGCGCATTGTCGAAACCATTGCCGGTAAAAACACCATGGGTATCGAGTTGCCCAACGAGCGCCGCCAAGATGTCATGCTGAGTGAAATTCTGTCGTCCTCGGTGTTTACCGATGCAAAATCCAAGCTTACCGTTGCGTTGGGTAAAGATATTGCCGGCATTCCCGTGGTCGGTGATTTGGCGAAAATGCCGCATTTGTTAGTAGGCGGTATGACCGGTTCGGGTAAATCGGTTGGGGTCAACGCGATGATTTTATCGATTCTGTTTAAAGCGACCCCTGAAGAAGTCCGCTTTATTATGATCGATCCCAAAATGCTGGAATTAAGTGTTTACGACGGTATTCCGCACCTACTCTGCCCCGTGGTGACCGATATGCGTGAAGCCGGTCAGGCCTTGAACTGGTGTGTAGCCGAAATGGAAAAACGTTACCGTTTATTGTCTCACGCCGGTGTACGCAATATTGAAGGCTTTAATAAAAAAGTCGTTGCCGCCAAAGAATCGGGCAAACCGCTGCTCAACCCGTTCAGCCTGAATCCGGACGACCCCGAACCGTTGGAAACGCTGCCGATGATTGTGGTGGTGATTGATGAATTGGCCGACCTGATGATGACGGAGCGCAAATCGGTCGAACAACAAATCGCCCGTTTGGCACAAAAAGCACGGGCGGCAGGCATCCACATGATTGTGGCGACCCAACGCCCGAGTGTTGACGTGATTACCGGCCTGATTAAAGCCAATATCCCCACACGCATGGCCTTTACCGTGCAAAGCAAAATCGACAGCCGCACCATTCTCGACCAAATGGGCGCGGATGAATTGCTGAAATACGGCGATTCGCTATTTTTACAGCCGGGTAATGCCGAACCGACCCGTTTACAGGGTGCGTTTGTGTCTGACGACGAAGTCCATCATGTTGTCTCCCATGTGAAACGGCAGGCTCCGGCTCATTATATTGAAGGGCTGCTCAGTGGCGAAGCGGCATTGGAAACCACCAATATCGTAAACCCCAATGCCAATAGCGACGAACTTTTCGATCAGGCCGTTTCTTTTGTCTTGGAAACCCGCAAAACCTCTATCTCTTCATTGCAACGCCAATTACGCATAGGCTATAACCGTGCCGCCAATCTGATGCAGGCATTGGAAGACGCCGGCGTGGTTTCCCCTGCCGATGTTGGCGGCAGCCGCAAGATACTGGCACAAAAAGATAATTTATAAATCAGCCACTATATAAAACAAGCCGTCTGAAAATATTCAGACGGCTTGTTTTATATATGGATAGATATCAACGCTTTATTCGGTATATTTTTCCTCAACCACTTCTTTAAGCGGTTCCGCTTCCGCGATTTTTTCTTTGGCTTCCTCTTTTTCCTCTTTGTCCGCTTCTTCTTTTTCCTGAACGATTTCGGCAGCCGGCATAAATTGGAATTTACCGTAAACCGGGAAATGGTCGGAGCCAATTGTAGGCAAAACCTTAATTTCACTCATCATAAAATCGCTACTATGGAAAATATGATCAAGCGGCCAACGTAAAAACGGATATTTGGCATGAAAAGTACTATATAAGCCCCTACCTTTACGCGGATCGAGCAAGCCGCTGATTTGTTGGAATAAGCGCGAGGTCCGCGACCAAGCCACATCGTTCATATCACCGAACACCAGCACGGAATGGTTGTTTTTTGCGATTTCCCTACCTACCAGCAACAGTTCGGCATCGCGGCCGGTAGAAGTATCGGCTTCGGTAGGACTCGGCGGCATAGGGTGCAGACAATAAATCCGTATCCATTCGCCCGATTTCAATTGCAACTCTGCCGCGATAGACGGAATGTCTTCTTCCACCCAATACCGAACTTCGACATTCCGTAATTGCAGACGGCTATATAAATGCATGCCGTAAAGATTATCTAAGGGGATTTTCACGGTATATTCATATGCCAGCTCGTGTTCCAACGGTGCAAGCTGCTCTTCCCACCATTTATCGCTTTCCAAAGTCAGCACGATATCAGGCTGATATTTTTTTACCGTTGCCAATAATAAATCGGCACGGCGGTTGGGGGTTAACACGTTGGAGGTAATCAGGGAAAGGGTACGTTCGTTATCTTCGCCGGAATATTGCAATACTTCGGGTTTATTCAAACGCGTATAAGCAGAAATTTCCTTCACCTGATAAACGAAACAGGCAAAATTGATGATCTCAAAAAAGGTGAACAAGGGATGCTCATTCTGTTGCCAGAGATAATTTAACACCACACACAACAAACTAACCGCCGCAATCTGCAAGCGCGGAAAATCGAAAACCCGGAAAACCCAATGATCATGGTTAATCAAAGGTAACAAAGTTGCCAATATCGGCAACCACAACAAAATCATCAATAGCCAATCGGTTGGTGAAAGTCCAAACATAATGAATACCTGATATTTTTTGACAATGGATATTAGCGAATGCCCTATCCTACTGCAACCGTATTTACAACGAATAAAGCCGTCTGAAACATATCTTTTCAGACGGCCTCATATCACTTACAAGCCCAACGACTGCCACATTGCATCAACTTTTGCTGCGGTAGCCGCATCGTGCTTAATCACTCTACCCCATTCGCGCTGGGTTTCACCGGGCCATTTATTGGTGGCATCCAAGCCCATTTTACCGCCTAAACCGCTCACCGGGCTGGCAAAGTCGAGATAGTCAATCGGCGTATTTTCTACCATCACCGCATCGCGTACCGGATCCATACGGGTGGTAATCGCCCAAATCACCTCTTTCCAATCGCGGCAGTCCACATCATCATCGACCACCACAATAAACTTGGTGTACATAAACTGGCGCAGGAACGACCAACATCCCATCATCACCCTTTTCGCATGGCCGGGATATTGTTTTTTAATACTCACCACCGCCATACGGTAAGAACAACCCTCCGGCGGCAAATAAAAATCGACAATCTCGGGAAACTGCTTTTGCAATAATGGCACGAACACTTCGTTTAATGCCACGCCCAAAACCGCAGGCTCATCGGGCGGTTTGCCGGTATAAGTGCTGTGATACACCGGATTTTCGCGCATCGTTATCCTCTCGACGGTAAACACGGGAAAATAATCCTGCTCGTTGTAATAGCCTGTATGGTCGCCATATGGGCCTTCCAAGGCGGTTTCATCAGGATGTATCACCCCTTCCAATACGATTTCCGCCCGCGCGGGCACCTGTAAATCATTGCCGATACATTTCACCAATTCCGTCCTCGAGCCGCGCAATAATCCGGCAAACTGATATTCACTCAGCGTATCCGGCACAGGTGTCACCGCACCGAGAATCGTTGCCGGATCACAACCTAAAACCACCGCCACCGGATACGGTGTATCGGGATAAAGCTTTTTATGTGCCTGAAAATCCAAAGCCCCGCCCCGATGCGCCAGCCAACGCATAATCAGTTTGTTTTTACCGATAAGCTGCTGGCGGTAAATACCGAGATTCTGGCGTTTTTTATGCGGCCCGCGGGTAACGGTCAACCCCCATGTTACCAACGGTGCAATATCTTCCGGCCAGCAATGTTGGATAGGCAGGCGGTTTAAATCCACTTCATCGCCCTCCCAAACAATTTCCTGACACGGCGCTTTTTTCACCACATGCGGCGCCATGCTCCAAATATCTTTCAGCAACGGCAGTTTGGAAAAGGCGTCTTTAATGCCTTTTGGCGGTTCCGGCTCTTTCAAATACGCCAAAGTGCGGCCGATTTCACGCAACTTTTCCACACTGTCCGCCCCCATGCCCATCGCCACCCGCTCAGGCGTGCCAAACAAATTGGCCAACACGGGAAACGCATAGCGCGAACCATCTTGCCGAACCGGATTTTCAAACCACAATGCCGGCCCTTCGTTACGCAAAACACGGTCGGCAATTTCCGTCATTTCCAAATAAGGGGAAACAGGCAGGCTGATACGTTTCAGCTTGTTTTCCTGTTCCAGCTTGTGAACAAAATCCCTCAAATCATTGTATTTCATAGGGTTGCTTTCAAGGCCGTCTGAAAACTTGTTCAGACGAAAATCATAAAGGCTGAATTATAACAAACCCTACCCTCGGCGTACCGTTTGCTTATCTGTTTATAACCACTTGCCCAAGTAATAAATTATGCTACAATAGCAACCTTTCTCGACCCGGGTCTGTAGCTCAGGGGTTAGAGCAGGGGACTCATAATCCCTTGGTCGTGGGTTCGATCCCCACCGGACCCACCAAAAAATTCAGAAAAGCAGGCATAGCAGTGAGCTACGCCTGCTTTTTTTATTCGCCATTATCGAGTTTTCAATAAAAAAGCCCTCGAATCATCACAATTCGAGGGCTTTTTTTACCACGATGAAATCACATCAGAAGCATAAACCGATGCTATGACTTCACCATTAATTACAATGAATAATACATTTCAAATTCCAACGGATGCGGCGCCATACGGATACGTTTCACATCTTCTTCTTTAAAGGCAATGTAACTGTTCACCCAATCTTGGCTGAATACGCCGCCACGAGTTAAGAAGTCGTGATCGGCTTTCAATGCGGCCAATGCTTCTTCTAAAGAGGCGCAAACGGTCGGCACCAAAGCATCTTCTTCCGGCGGCAGGTCATACAGGTTTTTATCGGCAGGATCGCCCGGATGGATTTTGTTTTGAATACCGTCCAAACCGGCCATCAACAAAGCGGCAAAACACAAGTAAGGGTTAGCCATCGGATCAGGGAAGCGTGCTTCGATACGGCGTGCTTTGCTGCTGTTCACAAACGGAATCCGAATAGAAGCCGAACGGTTTTTGGCAGAATAAGCCAATTTGGTCGGTGCTTCGAAATGCGGAACCAAACGTTTGTATGAGTTGGTTGAAGGATTGGTAATGGCATTCAATGCACGGGCGTGTTTGATAATACCGCCGATGTAATAAAGCGCCATATCAGACAATCCGGCATAACCGTCACCGGCAAACAGGTTTTGGCCGTCTTTCCAAATAGATTGGTGAACGTGCATACCGCTACCATTGTCACCCATCAGCGGTTTGGGCATAAAGGTGGCTGTTTTACCAAAGTTATGGGCAACATTTAAAACTACATATTTCAAATCTTGTGTCCAGTCGGCACGTTTCAGCAAAGTATTGAAACGGGTACCGATTTCCATTTGTGAACCGGTAGCAACCTCGCCATGATGTACTTCAACCGGAATACCGATTTCTTCCAATACGCTCGACATAGCGGAACGCAAATCCTGACCGGCATCAACGGGGGCAACCGGTGAATAACCGCCTTTAACCGTAGCACGGTGGCCGGTATTTTGACCGTCCAAATGTTTACCGCTGCTCCATGCGCCGCTTTCGGAAGTAATGGCAAAACGTGCTTTGTGCATATGGGTTTCAAATTCGATGCCGTCAAATACGAAAAACTCAGGTTCGGGGCCGAAAAATGCGGTGTCGCCGATACCTGAAGATTTCAGATAAGCTTCGGCACGACGAGCGATAGAACGCGGGTCTCTGTCGTATCCTTGGCCGTTAGAGGGATCGATCACATCGCAGGTCATCACAACCGTAGCGTCATCATAAAACGGATCGATATAGGCAGTAGATGCATCAGGGCGCAATTGCATATCGGAAGCTTGAATGCCTTTCCAGCCGCCGATAGAAGAGCCGTCAAAAGCCTGGCCGTTTTCAAACCATTCTTCAGGGTCGTCCAACACAACGCGTGCCGGAATGGTGAAGTGATGCTGTTTACCTTTGGTATCGGTAAAGCGCAAATCAACAAAACGGATTTCGTTGTCTTCGATCAGTTTAATTACATTTTTTACAGACATTTTTTTCTCCTATATTCAGAAATGTCAATTGAGAAATCAATAAGATTGGACGAGCCGGAATCATGATAAACCGTTGTAAGTTTTCAGACGGCCTCAGCTAATTACCATGCTATACATCTAGAAAATCCATCATACTTTCTGCCGCTTCCCGCCCTTCGGCGATAGCGGTCACCACCAAATCCGAACCGCGTGTAACGTCACCGCCGGCAAAAACTTTCGGATTGGCTGTTTGTTGTTTTAAGCTACCTTGTGCCGCGATACGGCCTTTACCATCAATATTAACACCAATATCGGCCAACCACGGCATCGCATGAGGGGCAAAACCGAATGCCACGATAACGGCATCACAAGGAATCACCTCTTCACTACCTTCGATAATTTCGGCACGACGGCGGCCATTGGCATCGGCTTCGCCCATACGGGTTTTCACAATTTTAATACCGCAAACCCTGCCCGATTCATTAGTATGCACGGCCAACGGTTCCGCTTCTATTTCAACAGGTTGTGCATTGAATTGGAACTCAACGCCCTCTTCTTTAGAATTAGTGTATTCTTTTTTACTGCCCGGCATATTGGCCGCATCACGACGGTATACGCAAGTGACCTCCGCCGCGCCTTGGCGTACGGACGTGCGTACACAGTCCATCGCCGTATCACCACCGCCCAATACAACCACACGCTTGCCTTCCATGCTGACATAATCGGGCGAATCAAAATGAAGCAGTTTTTGGGTATTGCCGATTAAAAACGGCAATGCAGAATATACACCCTCGGCATTTTCACCATCAATACCGGCCTTCATACCCTGATAAGTGCCGACACCTAAAAATACCGCATCGTACTCATCAACCAAATCATTTAGTTGTACATCTTTGCCGATATCGACACCTAGCTTAAACTCAACACCCATATCGCTAAACATCTCGCGACGGCGGCTCATCACGCTTTTTTCCAACTTAAACGACGGGATACCGAAAGTGAGCAATCCGCCGATTTCCGGTTGGCGTTCAAAAACGGTAACATCCACACCGTTTCTAATCAGCACATCGGCACAACCCAAACCTGCCGGTCCGGAACCGACCACCGCCACTTTTTTACCGGTTTTGGGTACATCGCGAACCTGCGGTTTCCAACCCATTTCAAAGGCTTTTTCGGTAATGTATTTTTCCACATTACCAATGGTTACCGCGCCAAACTCTGCATTCAGCGTGCAATCGCCTTCACATAATCTGTCTTGCGGGCACACACGGCCGCAAACTTCCGGCAGACTGTTGGTCGAGTGCGCCAATTCGGCAGCTTCAATAATCCGGCCTTCATTGGCAAGGCGCAGCCAGTTGGGAATATTGTTATGCAACGGACATTTACTTTGGCAATAGGGATTACCGCACTCTAAGCAGCGATCTGCTTGAGATTGCGCTTGTGTTTCGGTAAATGACTGATAAATTTCTACAAATGTTGTTTTGCGTGTATCAAGGGGAATTTTAGGCGGATCAACGCGCGGCAGATCGATAAATTGATATACATTCTCGCGGGACATGGTTGGTTCCTTTTTATTTTATTGTTTATTTCTGTTTTCAGACGGCCTCTCTCATAGCCGACAGGCCGTCTGAAAAACTTATGCGGTCACTTCTCGAAGCTCCATAACAGTGCGCCGTTTGTGGCCTAAAAGGGCATTTACATCGTTGGCTTTGGGTTTCACCAACACAAATTTGCCGACATGATTTTCCCAATCACCGAGAATGCGTTCACCCAAACGGCTATGGGTCAATTCAACATGACGTTCAATCAAACCGCGCAAATGCTCCTGATGGGTAGGCAAATCAACAATACTCAAGCCTTCCACCAACTCGCCGTTAATACGGCCTTGGAAACGACCATCCACATCCAACACATAAGCGAAGCCGCCGGTCATACCCGCACCGAAATTAATACCGGTTTTACCCAACACGGTTACCACACCGCCGGTCATATATTCGCAACCATTGTCACCAATACCTTCCACAACCGCCAATGCGCCCGAATTTCTCACGGCAAAACGTTCGCCGGCACGGCCCGAAGCAAAGAGTTCGCCGCCGGTTGCACCATAAAGACAGGTATTGCCTGCAATAGCCGCATCTTCGGCTTTAAAGGCCACACCGTTATGCGGTTTGATAACAATACAGCCGCCTGCCATGCCTTTACCGACATAATCGTTGGCATCACCGGTCAGATTCAGGGTTACCCCACCGGCAAGCCATACACCGAGGCTTTGTCCGGCAGTACCATTCAAGTTGATATTGAACTCCTGCCCCGCTTTGCCACGATTGCCATGCTGCTTGGCAATCCATCCAGATAAGGTCGCACCAACCGAACGGTCAAGATTTGAAATATCGAAACTCAAATCGGCACTGCTGCCATTTTCGAGTGCGGTTTCCGCAGCTTCAATAATTTCTTTATTCAGACGGCCTTTATCAAACGGCGCATTATTTTGCATGCAATAACGTGCACTACCATCCGGTACTTTAGGCGAATACAGTAGCTTGCTTAAATCCAAACCACGTTGTTTGCTTGTTTTCCCTTCAATGATTTCCAGAAGTTCGGTTCGGCCAATTAGGTCGGTAAGTTTTTCCACACCGAGTTCGGCCATAATTTCACGCACATCTTGAGCAATAAATTTAAAATAATTCATTGCCTTATCGACATTACCGTGATAATGCTGACTACGCAAAGTATCATCTTGGGTTGCGATACCGGTCGCACAGTTATTCAAATGACAAATACGCAGATAACGGCAACCCAATGCCACCATCGGACCGGTACCGAAACCGAAGCTTTCCGCACCGAGAATCGCAGCTTTAACAATATCCAAGCCGGTTTTCAAACCACCGTCCACTTGCAAACGGACTTTATGGCGTAAATTGTTTTCCACCAATGCCTGTTGCGCTTCGGCCAAACCCAATTCCCACGGCGAACCGCAGTATTTTACGCTAGATAAAGGCGAAGCTCCTGTACCGCCGTCATAGCCGGCAATGGTAATCAGATCGGCATAAGCTTTAGCCACACCGGTAGCAATGGTGCCGACACCGGGCAATGAAACCAATTTAACCGAAATCAAGGCCTTAGGATTGATTTGTTTCAAATCGAAAATCAGCTGCGCCAAATCTTCAATAGAATAAATATCATGATGCGGCGGCGGTGAAATCAAGGTAGAGCCCGGCACCGCATAGCGCAATTGCGCAATATACGGGGTTACTTTATCACCAGGCAGCTGACCGCCCTCACCCGGTTTTGCACCTTGTGCCACTTTAATCTGAATCACATCGGCACTCATCAGATAAGCCGGTGTCACACCAAAACGGCCGGACGCAACCTGTTTAATGCGCGATACTTTATCGGTGCCGTAACGTTTCGGATCTTCCCCGCCCTCGCCAGAGTTGGAATAACCGCCCAAACGGTTCATCGCCATCGCCAAAGACTCATGCGCTTCGGGGCTTAATGCACCAATAGACATGGCAGCACTATCAAAACGTTTATACAGATTTTCAGACGGCTCAACCTGGTCAATCGAAATCGGCGTAGCCGTTTCGGTTTTTAACCGCAACATATCGCGAATAGTTGTTACCGGGCGGTTATTCACAGCATCACGGTAAAGGCGGTATTTACCGTAATCCCCGCTATTCACCGCTGCCTGTAAGGTGTTCACCACATCAGGGTTGTAAGCATGATACTCACCCTGCGGTTTGAATTTAAGCAAACCACCCGCATCAATATCCTGACTACGGCGCCATGCACGTTTGCGGGTAGCAGAGATTTGCTCATGCAAATCGTTAAATGAAGCACCTTCCACACGGCTGGTAATACCCGGGAAACACATATCCACAATTTCGCTGTTCATGCCGACTACTTCAAACAGGCGGGCACACCGATAAGACGATACGCAGGAAATACCCATTTTCGACATGATTTTATACAGGCCTTTATTGATGCCGTTACGGAAATTAGCCATCACCACACGCAAAGGCTTGGTAATCACACCGGTATTGACCATGTGCGCCAAACTCTCATAAGCCAAATAAGGATAAACTGCCGTAGCCCCCAATCCGATTAATACGGCAAAGTGATGAGGGTTTCGTGTCTCAGCAGTTTCCACAATAATATTGGCATCGCAGCGCAAATTAGCATTAACCAACCGGTTCTGTATCGCACCTACTGCAAGCGCAGATGGTATCGGCTGGCGGTCTTTGGCGATATTTCTATCGGAAACCACCAACAATACTGTACCCTCGCGCGCAGCCTGTTCGGCCTGATCACATAATGCCTCTATAGCATCTTTCAAATTGGCTTCAGGCGCATAGGTAGCATCTAATACGGTATGTTTGTAATGCTCTTGCGGCAGTGACATCATTTGCTGCATATCCGAATAAAGCAATATCGGGGATTTGAAATTCACACGGTGTGACATGCCTTCCGCTTCGAAAAATACACTCATTTCCCTACCGATACTGGTCGCAAGACTCATCACATGAGCTTCCCGCAAAGGATCAATCGGGGGGTTGGTAACTTGTGCAAAATACTGGCGGAAATAATCGAAAGTTAGTCTAGAACGCTCGGACAATACAGCAAAAGATGCATCATCCCCCATTGAGCCGACAGCCTCTTGCCCATCTTCACCCAATACACGGACGATATTTTCCAACTCTTCGCGATCATAAAGAAACTGCTTATGGTATACATTTAACGTATCCGCACTCATAGATGCTTCACCGGCTTCGTTATCCGGCAACTGCTCAAAAGGAATCAAACGTTTAACATTTTTTTCCAACCATGCACGATACGGGTGGCGGGCGCGTAATTCATTATTAATCTCGTCGGAATGCAATAACTTTCCGTTTTTGGTATCAATCACCAATAACTGACCGGGCCCGACACGACCTTTTTCCACCACTTCATCCGGCGCGTAATCCCAGATACCGACTTCAGAAGCAATCGTAATCAAACGGTCTTGCGTAATGACATAACGCGCAGGACGTAAACCATTGCGGTCTAAGTTACAGGCGGCATAACGGCCATCTGAAAGTACGATACCGGCCGGACCATCCCAAGGTTCCATATGCATAGAATTAAAATCATAGAATGCGCGTAAATCGTCATCCATATCCGGATTTTGCTGCCATGCAGGCGGAACCAACAGGCGCATAGCCCGGAACAAGTCCATACCGCCGCTTACAAATACCTCCAACATATTATCCAGCGAGCTGGAATCTGAGCCGCTTTCATTCACAAAAGGTGCGGCCGTCTGTAAATCCGGAATCAACGGAGTATGATATTTGTAACCACGGGCACGCGCCCAAGCACGGTTACCGGAAATCGTATTGATTTCACCATTATGCGCCAGATACCGGAAAGGCTGAGCCAGCTTCCAGCGCGGCTGGGTGTTTGTAGAAAAGCGTTGGTGGAAAAGACAAATCGCCGATTGCATACGCAAGTCACCCAAGTCCAGATAAAACTTAGGCAAATCTTTCGGCATGCACAAACCTTTATAAACAATAGTTTGATTAGATAAACTACAAATATAAAAATCCGGATGATCAATACGTTTTTCAATGCGGCGACGTGTTACAAACAAACGGCGTTGTAAATCCTGAGTACGCCAACCGCTCGGCGCATTCACCAATACTTGTTTAATCTGTGGCATATCCGCCAACGCAATCGAACCCAATACCGCAGGATTGGTTGGCACATCACGCCATGCGGCAATACCTAAGGTTTCACGAGTCAGCTCTTCATTGATAATATCAATATACTCTTGTGCTTTTTCATCATCCTGCGGCAAGAAAATCTGCCCTACGGCAAATTTCTGCGCCAATGAAATCCCCGTCTCTTGCGCCACTGTACGAAAAAATGATTCCGGCATTTGCAAAGAAACACCGCAACCGTCACCGGTTTTACCATCGGAAAGAATCGCGCCACGGTGCTGCATGCGCGACAAACCCAAAATAGCATTACGGACAACTTTATGGCTCTGAATACCATCAATATTGGCAATCAGACCGAAGCCACAATTTTCTTTTTCTAATGAACGGTCATAGAGCATATTCATATTTGTGTTCCTGCTGAATGTAATTGTAATAATTAAAGATAGGTAAATAACGGTATGGAATGTGGCAAATAAATAGTTTTGACAAATCGCTTTAAAAATATCATCTCTGCGATTCGTTTAATGGACTCAATCAATAGCCGCACAATAACTTTCATCTGCATTTTAAACAAAATTGTCAACAATCCGCAATAGAATTGTTGACAATTTTGTTTAAATATCACATCTTTTAATACGTTAAAATATTTTTATTTTAAAAAAATATTTATCTACCCCAATGATTTTAATATTTAATTATTTTGAAAAGCAATTCTAGGATAGTATTATTTTCCGCCTATAAAAAATAATAACTGATTATTTTTCAATACGAATCTATCCAACGCATTCATAATATAACCTGTTATTAGACCTAAATGCAAAACTTTAAGATCAAAAGAAGCTACTTTACTTAATCATGAGCACTCTAAATAATATTTATTAATAATCATTATTATTAACACTACTTCATCTTACAAAATACATAAAAATATAGACTATTCCATATTACATATACAGAATATTAGCATCATTGTTTACGAATTAAAGACTCTCCGTAGATACATTCATATATCTCACTTAAATTTATTTTTGCATATAAAACAACCAAAACCATACTATTTTGGTTTTGGTTGTTTAGTGTATATGTGATAAATTCAGTAAAAAACTTAAGATAAAAGATGAGCAACGCCGGCTTTTTCTTCTTCTAACTCTTTCAAAGTCAGATTGATACGTTCTTGGCTAAAGTCATCAATTTCCAAACCTTCTACTAATTTATATTCGCCATTTTCACACGTTACAGGGAAACCAAACATAGTACCTTCAGGGATGCCGTATGAACCATCAGAAGGAATACCCATAGTCACCCATTTACCATTTGTACCCAATACCCAGTCATGGATATGGTCAATAGCTGCATTAGCAGCAGATGCAGCTGAAGATAAACCACGCGCTTCAATAATAGCAGCGCCACGTTTACCAACAGTCGGCAGGAATACTTCCGCATTCCATTTTTGATCATTAATCATATCTTGGACACGTTCGCCGTTAATGGTAGCAAAACGGTAATCGGCATACATGGTTGGCGAGTGATTACCCCATACACATAATTTCTCAATGTCGGCAACAGCCTTACCGGTTTTTTCTGCAATCTGGCTTAATGCACGGTTGTGATCCAGTCGCAACATGGCCGTAAAGTTTTTAGCAGGTAAATCCGGTGCTGATTTCATAGCAATATAGGCATTTGTATTGGCCGGGTTACCCACTACCAATACTTTCACATTGCGATCGGCAACTTTATTAAGTGCGGCACCTTGTTTGGTGAAAATCTCAGCATTGGCAAGCAACAAATCAGCACGTTCCATACCTTTGCTGCGCGGCCGCGAACCAACCAAAATAGCAATTTGTGCATCTTTAAATGCTACTTCAGGATCATCGGTCGTAAACATATCAGCGAGAAGCGGAAATGCACAATCTTGCAGTTCCATCATCACGCCTTTGACGGCATTTTGCGCTTGAGGCAAATCAAGTAATTGCAAAATAACCGGTTGGTCTTTACCTAACATTTCTCCACTGGCAATACGGAATAATAATGCATAACCAATTTGACCGGCAGCACCGGTTACAGCCACACGAATGGGGGATTTCATACCAAAACTCTCCTGAAGAATTATTAATAAGCTGTCAAAACAATTAATACCAATAAAATTTATAAATTAAGTTAAAAACACAATAACTTATAAATAAATTTTATTTAAAACAAATAAAAATATATTTACTCTGACAGCTATTATCATACCAAATTTAAAAGGGCAGGCAATAGGATTTTGTAGACATTTTCATCATAATTTTATTTTATTTTTTAAATAAAATTTGAATATATAAAATACTCAATACGATAGTACCCTTAAATATTTTAGAGTTAAGATTCAAAAATAAGGGCTCTTTAGATTGCTACAAATACTCCCCTATTTCACCTAATGGGCCACACTGTCTGAGTAGTAGCAAACCCTTTCCAACTGGGGATTTATCTTCAAACTATCGGGTCACTTGTTAAATTTCATTAAAAAGCTATAACAAAAGACTGGTCAATCAGTTATAAAACATGTAAATTACGCTCTGATGCGTTTTCATGTAATCGACTGTAGTCAGAAGCGTGAAATTATCTTGTTTTGAGTTTTGAGTTATTTTTTAGTTATTTTTTTAAGAAAAGTATTTGTGTAAAGAGGATATTCAAATGCAGACGAAACAGCGCCCTGTATTCCTTGAAATCCCTAATATCAGACTACCGATACCTGGGATTGTTTCCATTCTCCACCGCATCAGCGGCGTCCTTTTATTTGTGACACTACCACTGTTGCTGTATTTCCTTTCAGGCACTTTGAGTCAAGAAGCTGATTTTGAGACATATCGTACAATCATCTCTAACCCCTTAGTCAAGCTACTTTTAATCGGTTTGCTTTGGGCTTATATGCACCACTTCTGTGCAGGCATACGCTTTCTTTTTTTAGATGCCCATAAAGGATTAGAGTTAAAAACTGCTCGTAAAAGTGCCCAAATTGTATTTGTTACAGCTTTGGTACTAACAGTCGTAATAGGAGTATGGTTATGGTAGATCGCAAATTGGCAGGCGCCCATTATGGCCTGCGGGACTGGGCAATGCAACGAGCAACAGCTGTTATTATGCTTATCTATACCGTTGCTTTTATTATATTTCTACTCTCTTTGCCTGGTGATTATGAATCTTGGCAGGTATTTTTTTCACAAACATGGGTAAAAACCCTTACCCAACTTACTTTTATTGCCCTATTCCTCCATGCTTGGGTAGGCATCCGTGATTTGTGGATGGATTATATCAAGCCCTTCGGTTTAAGGTTATTTCTTCAGGTAGCCACCATTGTTTGGTTAGTAGGCTGCCTAGTGTATTCAGTTAAAGTAATTTGGGGTATTGTATGAGTTTTCCTATTCGTAAATTTGATGCCGTTATTGTAGGCGGCGGTGGCGCAGGTTTGCGCGCAGCGTTACAACTGTCTAAATCCGGTTTGCACACTGCAGTTTTATCTAAAGTTTTCCCAACCCGTTCCCATACTGTTGCAGCACAGGGCGGCATCTCTGCTTCACTGGGTAATGTCCAAGAAGATCGTTGGGACTGGCATATGTATGACACGGTAAAAGGTTCAGACTGGCTTGGCGACCAAGATGCTATTGAGTTTATGTGCCGTCGTGCCCCAGAAGCAGTAATTGAACTAGAACATATGGGCATGCCGTTTGACCGCGTAGAAAGCGGTAAAATTTACCAACGTCCTTTCGGCGGACACACTGCAGAACATGGTAAACGTGCAGTAGAACGTGCTTGTGCCGTTGCCGACCGTACCGGTCATGCCATGTTGCACACCCTATACCAACAAAATGTACGTGCGAACACACAATTCTTTGTGGAATGGACCGCCCTTGACTTGATTCGCGATGATAATGGCGATGTAATCGGCGTAACCGCAATGGAAATGGAAACCGGTGACATTTATATTTTCCATGCAAAAGCCGTATTATTTGCAACAGGCGGCGCCGGTCGTATTTATGCATCATCTACCAATGCATTTATGAACACAGGTGACGGTTTAGGTATTTGCGCCCGTGCAGGTATTCCTTTGGAAGATATGGAATTCTGGCAATTCCACCCAACAGGTGTTGCAGGTGCCGGTGTATTGATTACTGAAGGCGTTCGTGGTGAAGGTGGTATCCTGCTAAATCGCGACGGTGAGCGCTTTATGGAACGTTATGCACCTACCGTAAAAGATTTGGCTTCTCGTGATGTGGTATCACGTGCAATGGCAATGGAAATCTACGAAGGTAGAGGATGCGGTAAAAACAAAGACCATGTACTGCTCAAAATCGATCATATCGGTGCTGAAAAGATTATGGAAAAATTACCGGGCATCCGTGAAATTTCTATTCAATTTGCCGGTATCGACCCGATTAAAGATCCTATCCCAGTCGTGCCGACAACCCACTATATGATGGGTGGTATTCCGACAAATTACCACGGCGAAGTCGTTGTACCCAAAGATGGCAACCCTGAGGCAGTTGTTAACGGCTTATATGCAGCGGGCGAATGTGCTTGTGCATCCGTACACGGTGCGAACCGACTCGGCACAAACTCTCTATTAGACTTGGTCGTATTCGGCAAATCAGCCGGCGACAGCATGATTGAATATATCAAACAGCAAAATGGCTGGAAAGAACTACCTGACAACGCTGGAGAACTTACCAAACAACGTTTGGATCGTTTAAATAATCAAACAAACGGTGAAAACGTAGACGATCTCCGCCGCGAACTACAAAAAACTGTTCAATCACATGCAGGTGTATTCCGTACTGATGCTATCTTAAAAGAAGGTGTTGATAAAGTTCTGAAGCTTGCAGAGCGTATTAAAAATACTGAAATTGCAGATAAAAGCCAAGTCTGGAATACCGCACGCATTGAAGCATTAGAGTTGGATAATTTGATTGAAGTTGCCAAAGCAACCTTGATAGCAGCAGAAGCACGAAAAGAGTCTCGTGGCGCACATGCTTCTGATGATCACCCAGATCGTGATGATGTAAACTGGATGAAACACTCCTTATTCTATACTGCAAACAACAGTTTAGATTACAAACCTGTACATACAAAACCATTGACTGTCGATTACATCGAACCAGCCAAACGCGTTTACTAAAAAATATAAGGAACACAACACATGGAAAAAATACGTTTTCAAGTGTACCGCTACAATCCTGACGTAGATGCGAAGCCGTACATGAAAGATTATGAATTAGAAATCGAACCAACTGATGTCAAGTTACTTGATGCAATTATCAAGCTAAAAGCAATGGATGACAGTATTTCATTCCGACGCTCATGTCGAGAAGGCATTTGCGGTTCGGATGGGATGAATATTAACGGTAAAAACGGCTTAGCCTGTCTCACCGACATACGAAGCCTGAAACAACCCATTAAATTACGCCCATTACCTGGATTACCGGTTATCCGTGACTTAATTGTCGATATGACTCAGTTTTTCAAACAATATCACTCCATCAAACCTTATATGGTTAACGATGTCCCTACACCGGATGGTCGGGAACGCTTGCAAACTCAGGAAGATCGTAAAGAGCTTGACGGCCTATATGAATGTATTCTGTGTGCTTGCTGCTCAACAGCCTGCCCTTCTTTCTGGTGGAATCCCGATAAATTTGTCGGCCCTTCAGGCTTGTTAAATGCCTATCGTTTTATTGCAGACAGCCGCGACACCATTACCAATGAGCGATTGGACGATTTAAACGATCCGTACCGACTATTCCGTTGTCACACCATTATGAACTGTGTTGACGTATGTCCAAAACACTTGAATCCTACCCGTGCGATAGGTAAGATTAAAGAAATTATGTTGAAACGAGCGGTTTAAAATATGCCTGTTTTTGATGATGCTGCCAAGCGCAAAATACATTACCAAACACGCCGAGGGCTGCTTGAGCTTGACATTGTACTCAAAAGATTTATGGCTAAAGAATTTCAAAATCTCAGTGATGATGAATTATCTGTATTTGTAGATATTTTAGAATTACCCGATCAAGAGTTCTTGGCTTTAGTCAACCAAAAGGAAGAAGCTAAAGACAGCCGTTTTCTTCCAATTTTGGAAAAAATAAGACGTGCTTAATGATATTTAAGCCGTCTGAAAACAACAGCGGCAATTTGTGTAGTATTAATGTGCCGGGTTTTATTTAAATCAAAAATAAAGGAGCAAGAGATGTCTAAAACTATAAAATTAAATATTGAAGGCAAAGATGAATTGGAGTTACCGGTACTAGAAGGTACTTTGGGAAATGATGTAGTTGACATCCGTACTTTTACCAAAGGTTCGGGCATGTTCACATTCGACCCTGGCTTTGTATCAACAGCCAGTTGCGAATCTAAAATCACATTTATTGATGGCGAAAAAGGTCAGCTTTACTATCGTGGCTACCCAATCGAACAACTAGCAGAAAACAGTGACTATCTTGAGGTCTGCTATTTGTTAATTTACGGAGAGCTACCCACAAAAGAAGAAAAAGCCAAATTCGAGAAAACTGTATCTCGCCACACAATGGTTCACGAACAACTAACATGGTTCTTTAGAGGCTTCCGTCGCGATGCTCACCCTATGGCCATGATGGTAGGTGTGGTAGGTGCATTAGCTGCCTTCTATCAAGATAGCTTGGATATTTCTAATCCGGAACACCGCAAAGTAGCGATTTATCGTTTGATTTCAAAAATCCCAACTATTGCTGCTATGTGCTACCGTTATTCAAACGGTTTACCGTTCAACTTCCCGCGCAATGATCTTTCTTATACTGCAAACTTCATGCACATGATGTTTGCAACCCCCTGCGAAGATTACGAACCCAATCCTGTATTGGTTAAAGCATTAGACCGTATTTTCATTCTGCATGCAGACCACGAACAAAATGCTTCTACTTCAACAGTACGCTTAGCCGGTTCTTCAGGCGCTAATCCGTTTGCATGTATCGCAGCAGGTATTGCCAGCTTATGGGGACCTGCCCACGGCGGTGCAAACGAAGCTGTATTAAAAATGTTAGCTGAGATAGGTGATGTTTCCAACGTTGCTTCATTCATGGAAGGCGTAAAAGAACGTAAATACCGTCTGATGGGCTTTGGTCACCGCGTATACAGAAACATGGATCCTCGTGCCAGCATTATGCGCGAAACCTGCTATGAAGTGCTGAAAGAATTAGGATTAGAAGATGATCCACGATTCAAATTGGCTATGGAGTTGGAAAAAATTGCATTAAACGATCCTTACTTTGTTGAACGCAAACTCTATCCGAATGTAGACTTCTACTCAGGCATCGTGTTATCAGCACTAGATATTCCGGTATCTATGTTCACTGTCATCTTTGCCTTGGCTAGAACTGTAGGTTGGATTTCACATTGGCATGAAATGATTAGTGATCCGAACCAAAAAATCGGTCGCCCACGTCAACTTTACACTGGTCCGACACGCCGTGATTTTGTAGATGTAAACAAACGCTGATAACTAATATTCTCTGCATATAATATACACTTAACGTTATTTTTGCAGAGCTTGATTAGCTTGCGAAATCAAATTAGGAAACATTAGCGAACTCAAAATGTAAAGAGTAGAATAAACATATTCACAAGGCACTATATTGTGTCTGGAGAATAGTCAAATTCTACTCTTTATTTTATATGCAAAAGGCAAACCCTATGATGGAAGAAAAACTTAATTTCTCGTATTTATTTGGCTCTAATGCGCCATATATCGAAGAATTATACGAAAGTTATTTGAATAATCCTGACTCTGTTGATGACAAATGGAAACAATATTTTACAGAACTCGCCGCCCAACCCGGTGCTGTTGAAAAAGATGTTGCACACCACCCTATCCAGGAATCTTTTGCCAATCTGGCAAAACGCAGAGCAATCTCAGCAGTATCAGGTGGTTTAGATGAAAGCATGCTCAAAAAACAAGTCGGTGTCTTACGCCTTATATCCGCTTATCGGATTCAAGGTGTAGGTGCAGCACAACTTGATCCACTTAAACGTATGCCACCACGCAATATTGATGCTTTAGATCCTCAGTTCCACGGTTTAGATGCTTCTGACATGGCGGTTCAATTCAGTATTGGTGAAGGTGATTTTGCCAACAGTGGCAAATTAACTTTGGCCGACATTATCAGTAGATTGAAACAAACTTATTGCGGACATATCGGTATCGAATATATGCATATTGCCAATACCGAAGAACGCCGTTGGATTCGCGATTATTTCGAGCGCACATTGTCTACGCCGAAATTTAACACCGATGAAAAACGATATATCTTAAAACAACTCACTGCAGCTGAAACTTTAGAACGTTATCTACATACCAAATATGTAGGTCAAAAACGTTTCTCTGTAGAAGGTGGCGAAAGCTCTATTGCCGGTCTAAACTATCTGGTACAAAATGCTGCTAAAGATGGTATTGAAGAAGTGATTATCGGTATGGCGCACCGTGGCCGTCTGAATGTATTGGTGAATACATTAGGCAAACAACCTAGTGATTTATTTGCTGAATTTGAAGGCCGTGCAGCAGCAACTCTGCCCAGTGGCGACGTAAAATACCATATGGGCTTCAGTTCAGATGTTGCCACACCAGATGGTGCTATTCATGTCACTTTAGCATTCAACCCCTCTCACCTTGAAATTGTTAACCCTGTTGTAGAAGGCTCTACACGAGCCAAACAACGCCGCAGAGGTGACAACGGACAACAACAAGTATTGCCTGTTCTAATTCATGGTGACTCCGCATTTATCGGCTTAGGTGTCAACCAAGCAACATTCAACCTTTCTAAAACCCGTGGTTATACAACAGGCGGTACCGTACACATTGTTATCAATAACCAAATCGGCTTTACCACATCCGATAGCCGCGATGTGCGCTCAACCGTTTACTGTACCGACATTGCCAAAATGGTGGATGCTCCTATATTCCACGTTAACGGCGATGATCCCGAAGCTGTCTGCTTCGTGGTAAAAGCTGCTTTAGATTATCGCAAAACATTCCACAAAGATGTTGTCATTGATTTGGTTTGTTACCGTAAACTGGGGCATAACGAGGGCGATGATCCTACCTTAACACAACCAATGATGTATAAATCAGTTGCCAAACATCCGGGAACCCGTGCACTTTATGCCGAACAACTGGTTAATGAAGGTGTAGTCAAAGCAGATGAAGCCGATGGTTTGATTCAAGCTTATCGTGACGCTCTTGATAAAGGTGAACATGTAGAACAAACCCGTTTAACCGATTATGAAAGCAAACACCGTGTTGACTGGTCGAAATACCAAGGCCAAGACTGGCGTGAGCAAGTGGAAAGCGGTTTATCTACTGCCGATATCCAACGGCTGGCCGACAAATTCACATCCGTTCCCGAAGGCTTTACACTACACAATACCGCTAAACGCGTGCTTGAGGCTCGTAAAGCCATGGCAGCCGGCACTCAACCTATTGACTGGGGTATGGCTGAAACACTGGCCTATGCAGCGTTGGTAACTAATGGTACCGGCGTCCGTATTTCCGGTGAAGACTCAGGTCGCGGCACCTTCTCACACCGCCATGCCGTACTGCACGATCAGAAACGTGAACGATCAGATGATGGTGCTTATGTACCTTTGCGCAACATGTCGGAAAACCAAGCTTCTTTCTTGGTGATTGACTCCATTCTGAATGAAGAAGCCGTTATGGCTTATGAATATGGTTACGCCTGCTCTGCTCCCGATAAACTCACCATCTGGGAAGCACAATTCGGCGACTTCGCCAACGGCGCACAAGTCGTTATCGACCAATTCATCTCTTCCGGTGAAACCAAATGGGGTCGTTTATGTGGCTTAACTTCTATTCTGCCGCACGGTTACGATGGACAAGGCCCGGAACACTCATCCGCACGTTTGGAACGTTGGTTACAATTGTGCTCTGAGCAAAACATGCAAATTGTTATGCCGTCTGAAGCATCACAAATCTTCCATATTTTGCGTAGACAAGCCTTAAGGTCTTACCGCAAACCATTGGTTATCTTCCTATCTAAACGACTATTGCGTTTCAAAGACTCTATGAGCGCTTTAGAAGACTTCACCGAAGGTTCTACATTCCGCCCTGTTATTCCGGATACGGTTAAACGAACCAATGGTAAGAGTGTGAAACGGGTTATCTTATGTGCCGGTCAGGTTTATTATGACTTGGCAGCCGGACGAGCCGAACGCAAACTAGAAAAAGAAGTTGCGATTGTTCGTGTTGAACAAATGTATCCGTTCCCATACGATGAAGTGCAAGCAGAATTGGCCAAATACCCGAATGCCCGTGAAGTTATGTGGGCACAGGAAGAGCCTCGTAACCAAGGTGCCTTCTATCAATTGCGCCATCGCATTGAAAAAATATTGGGTGACAAACAAAAACTCAGTTATGCGGGCCGCCCTGCCAGCGCATCACCTGCGGTCGGTTATTTGAGCAAACACGTTGCCCAACTTAAGCAGCTTGTTGAAGATGCAATGTCATTAAACTAAAACTAACTACCTTCAGGCCGTCTGAATGAATTATGTTGCACTTTCAGACGGCCCAACCACTCGGAGAATAAAATGATTATAGAAGTAAAAGTACCCATGCTGTCTGAAAGCGTGTCTGAAGGCACATTAATGTCTTGGCACAAAAAAGTTGGTGAATATGTAGAGCGCGATGAAATTCTGATTGATATCGAAACAGATAAAGTCGTTTTGGAAGTTCCTGCACCTCAAGCCGGTGTTGTTGTAGAAATTATTGCCCAAGATGGTGAAACTGTTGTTGCAGAACAGTTGTTGGCAAAAATCGACACTGAAGCCAAAGCAGAAGCTTCTGCCGCACCCGCTGCCGAAGCTCCGGCCGAAACGCCTAAAGCAGAATCTGCCCCTGCTCCTAGCAGCAATGCCCAAGCCGGTGTTGCTATGCCTGCTGCCGCCAAACTAGCCGCAGAAAAAGGCGTGGATGTAAATAGTGTTCAAGGCTCCGGACGTGATGGCCGTGTATTAAAAGAAGACGTACAAAATGCCGGTAGTGGTGCTAAAGCGGCTGCACCTGCTGCGCCGATTCCTGCCGGTGAACGCCCTGAACAACGTGTACCGATGAGCCGTTTGCGTGCACGTGTTGCCGAACGCCTGTTGGCATCACAACAAGAAAACGCCATTCTGACTACGTTTAACGAAGTCAACATGAAACCGGTTATGGACTTGCGTGCCAAATACAAAGAAAAATTTGAAAAAGAGCATGGTGTCAAACTAGGCTTTATGTCTTTCTTTGTGAAAGCCGCCGTAGCCGCACTAAAAAAATACCCGATTGTGAATGCTTCTGTTGATGGTAGCGACATTGTTTACCACGGTTATTTCGATATCGGTATTGCTATCGGCAGCCCGCGTGGTTTGGTTGTACCTATTTTACGCGATGCTGATCAAATGAGCATTGCCGACATTGAAAAAGCCATTATCGATTACGCATCAAAAGCCAAAGACGGCAAAATCGCTCTGGAAGACCTTACCGGCGGTACATTCAGCATCACCAACGGCGGTACTTTCGGTTCGATGATGTCTACCCCGATTATCAACCCGCCCCAATCTGCCATTCTCGGCATGCATGCCACTAAAGAGCGTGCGGTTGTAGAAAACGGTCAAGTTGTCGTGCGTCCGATGATGTATCTGGCACTGTCTTACGACCACCGTATTATTGACGGCCGTGAGGCAGTATTAACACTGGTTGCTATTAAAGACATGCTTGAAGACCCTGCCCGTCTGTTACTTGATTTGTAATTAAAACGACAGGCACAAAGTTTCAGACGGCCTATTTATTCATTTAATATGAATGCCGTCTGAAACTCATTATCTATATAAAAATACAATATTAATAAGGGAAAACATGAAATACTTTCTGATTTTATCAGCATGTATGCTGAGTGCTTGCGCGGCAACCGCTAGTGAAGAATATTTGGTTTCTGCGTATGATCAAAAGGGGCGTTTATTGAATAAACGTATTGAATTGGGCAGTAACCAAGCCGGTATTCCGCTGGCAAGCGATACTTTGTGCAAAACACATCCGAATGCCATTATTAGGGTGCACAACAAAGCAAACAAACAACTGGCCAAAAATTATCGACCGTATTCATGTCGTAACAAACGGTAAGCGGTGCGGCCGATGCACAAACAAACGGAAATAAATCATTAACCGTCAACAAACTTAGAAAGCCCATGCTTTATGCTTTCATTCATGTTATCCGACGGAAAAACAACACAGAGAAAAGGATTCAAAATGTCACAATTCGACGTAGTCGTTATCGGTGCCGGCCCCGGTGGTTATATTGCCGCCATCCGTGCTGCACAATTGGGTTTCAAAACCGCCTGTATCGATGCAGGTGTTAACAAAGCAGGCGATGCACCCGCACTCGGCGGTACTTGCTTGAATGTAGGTTGTATTCCTTCTAAAGCATTGCTGCAATCTTCAGAACATTTTCACGCCGCCCAACATGAGTTTGCCGAGCATGGTATTACTGTCGGCAGCGTGAAATTCAATGCTGCAAAAATGATCGAACGTAAAGATGGTATTGTTACCAAATTAACCGGCGGTATTAAATTCCTCTTCCAAAAAAACAAAGTGGAAAGCCTGTTTGGTAAAGGTTCTCTCAAAGGCCGCAATGGTGATTTATGGCAGGTTGAAGTAGATGACAAAGGCAATAAATCCGTTGTCGAAGCCAAGCATGTGATTATTGCCACCGGTTCTGTACCGCGTCCGCTGCCTTTGGTTGACATCGACAATGTTAACGTTCTAGACAACGAAGGTGCTTTGAACTTAACCGCCGTACCGAAAAAACTCGGCGTTATCGGTTCTGGTGTGATTGGTTTGGAAATGGGTTCCGTATGGAACCGCGTCGGCTCGGAAGTCACCATTCTTGAAGCGCTGCCTACTTTCTTGGGTGCAACCGACCAACAAATCGCTAAAGAGGCGTTTAAAATCTTCACTAAAGAGCAAGGTTTAACGATTGAATTGGGTGTGAAACTCAACGAAATCAAAAACAATAAAAAAAGTGTATCCGTATCCTATGAAGTAGGTGGCGAAACCAAAACCGAAACATTCGATAAATTAATTGTTTCCATCGGCCGTATCCCCAATACCGAAGGTTTGAATGCCGAAGCGGTCGGTTTGGAAAAAGACGAACGCGGCTTTATTAAAGTGGATGACGAATGCCGCACCAATCTGCCGAACGTATGGGCCATTGGTGACGTGGTACGCGGCCCGATGTTGGCACACAAAGCCAGCGATGAAGGCGTTGCTGTCGCTGAGCGTATTGCCGGTCAAAAACCCCATTTAGACTTCAACAACATTCCTTTTGTGATTTATACCGATCCCGAAATTGCATGGGTAGGTAAAACCGAAGAGCAATTGAAAGCCGAAGGCGTGGAATACAAAAAAGGTACTTCAGGCTTTGCTGCCAACGGTCGTGCTTTAGGTTTGGGTAAAGCCAAAGGTACGGTGAAAGTATTGGCTTGCGCCAAAACCGACCGTATTTTAGGTATCCACATGATCGGCCCGATCGTTTCCGAATTGGTTGCAGAAGGCGTGATGAGCTTAGAATTCAGTGCAAGCAGCGAAGATATCGCCCGCATTGTTCACGCACATCCGACCTTATCCGAAGTCTTGCATGAAGCTGCTTTAGCTGTTGATAAACGTGCTTTACACGGCTAAGTTATTTGCTGAATGCTGAAATTAAACGCTCCGACTATCATAGCCGGAGCGTTTTTATTTTTATAGATAATCCAAATATCTTCCCCAAGCAGGAAGGTTAAATAGACAAAACAACGCAACACTTCATTCCAATCATGAGGCCGTCTGAAAACACCGATAGCCCATAAAATCTATATTCCACAGCCCTATTTATTTTCCAAAACCTTTTCCGTCGTTTCTTAATTTATTCCAAACCAAAGTAATCGGATAATATTCCCTTTTAATATCCATTTTCAGACGGCCTGAACACACTGATTTTGGTTTACAATAGCACCATTATTATTTTATTCATCAGCTTGAGAAAAAATCTATGTTAGATATCCAACAACTCCGTAACCATACTGCCACTGTTGCCGCCCGTCTGACCGCACGCGGTTATGAATTTGACACTATCCGTTTCGACGCCTTGGAAAACAAGCGTAAACAACTACAAGTCCGCACTGAAGAACTACAGGCAAGCCGTAACAGCGAATCTAAAAAAATCGGTATGCTCAAAGGCCAAGGCAAACATGAAGAAGCCGAACAGGTAATGGCTCAAGTTGCACAAATCAAAACCGAGTTGGAACAAGCCGCAGCAGATTATGAAGCCATACAGGCCGAATTGGATTCATGGCTGGCAACTATCCCCAACCTGCCACACGAAAGCGTTCCTGTTGGTGCCGATGAAACCGAAAATGTAGAAGTCCGCAAAAACGGTACGCCGAAACATTTTGATTTTGACATCAAAGACCATGTTGATTTAGGCGCACCATTGGGTTTGGATTTTGAAACCGGCGCCAAACTTTCCGGCGCACGTTTCACCGTGATGAAAGGCAGTATTGCCCGCCTACACCGCGCATTAGCGCAATTTATGTTGGATACCCACACCACACAACACGGCTATACCGAATACTATACGCCTTATATTGTCAACGACAGCACCTTATTCGGTACCGGCCAGCTGCCGAAATTCGGTGAAGACCTGTTTCACGTTACCCGTGGCGGCGACGAAAGCAAAACCACGCAATATCTGATTCCTACTGCCGAAGTAACCTTAACCAACACCGTTGCCGACAGTATTGTGCCGTCTGAAAACCTACCGCTCAAACTCACGGCGCATTCCCCCTGCTTCCGTTCCGAAGCCGGTGCTTACGGTAAAGACGTACGCGGTTTAATCCGCCAGCATCAGTTTGATAAAGTGGAAATGGTGCAAATCGTTCACCCCGATCAATCTTATGCCGCTTTGGAAGAAATGGTCGGCCATGCCGAAAAAATCCTACAACTTTTAGAACTGCCCTACCGTGTGATTACCCTCTGTACCGGCGATATGGGCTTTGGCGCGGCCAAAACCTACGACTTGGAAGTTTGGGTGCCCGCACAAAATACCTACCGCGAAATTTCCAGCTGTTCCAATTGTGAAGATTTCCAAGCCCGTCGTATGAAAGCACGTTTTAAAGATGAAAACGGCAAAAACCGCTTGGTACACACCCTCAACGGCTCCGGCTTGGCCGTAGGGCGCACCTTAGTCGCAGTTTTAGAAAACCATCAAAATGCCGACGGCAGCATTAATATTCCTGCCGCATTGCAACCGTATATGGGCGGCATCAGCGTATTAAAACCATAACCCTGTTTCAGACGGCCTCTTACGCTATCGCATAAGGCCGTCTGAAAACTATGATGCTATTTCACGGCTTTTGTTTATCGTAATAATCGCCAATCATAGCGCCCTACCCAACAAACACACTAAACCCATATGCCCCAAGCCACGTTTTATACCCATGTTGCCGATCCCGCTGCTTTCGTCTGCCGTTTGGCCGCCCGCGCCATACGAGGTCGTGCACCGGTTTTATTGTGGGTAGAATCTGCCGAAGCTGTATCACAATTCGATACCGTTTTGTGGCAATTTGAAGCAGAAAGTTTTTTAGCGCACGAAATATGGCTATCCGGCGAAAGTTTTCCGCAGCATGTACCTTTGGTGTTGGCAGGCGGAAATGAGATACCGACAGTGCCCGAACAAACCGTTGTACTGAACTACTCGCCCGATTTTTGGTGTGATGCTGCCGTTTTGCCTACCAGAGTATTGGAAATTGTCGGCAACGGTTTGGAAGAGTTGGCCGAAGCGCGTGAACGCTTTAAAGCCTATCGACAAAAAGGTTTTCACATCGAACATCACAATATGCAGGGAAAAGCCTGAAACAGGCAGCTCAATTTTTTTCAGACGGCCTTAATGCTTTCTAAACATTGAAAAACCAAGCATTTTTTTGTACAATCCGCCCTCTTTCTTATTCAGACGGCCTATGAAAAAATAAGCTGTAAATCCTCATGACAACAGCGCAGCGAGCCAAGCGAAGTAAAAACGATGGCATACTGCTTAGGCCGTCTGAAAACCATTATTCCAACGAAGAGTCATTATGTCCCATATTCCAGAAGAAGTACGCCGCCGCCGTACATTTGCCATTATTTCCCACCCCGATGCCGGTAAAACCACGCTCACCGAAAAACTATTGTTATTCTCCGGCGCCATTCAAAGTGCCGGTACCGTCAAGGGGAAAAAAACCGGGAAGTTCGCCACATCAGACTGGATGGAAATCGAAAAACAACGCGGCATTTCCGTCGCCTCATCCGTGATGCAGTTCGACTATAAAGACCATATCGTCAACCTGCTCGACACCCCCGGCCACCAAGACTTCTCCGAAGATACCTACCGCGTGCTTACCGCCGTGGATAGCGCGTTAATGGTGATTGATGCCGCCAAAGGTGTGGAAGCACAAACCATCAAGCTGTTAAACGTCTGCCGTTTGCGCAATACGCCGATTGTGACGTTTATGAATAAATACGACCGTGAAGTACGCGACTCGCTCGAACTGCTCGACGAAGTGGAAAACATCCTCAATATCCGTTGCGCACCGGTTACCTGGCCGATCGGCATGGGCAAAAACTTCAAAGGCGTTTACCATATATTGAATGACGAAGTGTATTTGTTTGATGCCGGCGGCGAAAAATTACCGCACGAATTTGAAGTGATTCAAGGCCTTGACAACCCGCGCTTAGACGAACTGTTTCCGCTTGACATGGAAAACCTGCGTGCGGAAATCGAATTGGTTCAGGCGGCCTCTAATGAATTTTCACTCGAAGAATTTTTATCCGGCGAGTTAACCCCTGTATTCTTCGGTTCGGCCATTAATAATTTCGGTATTCAAGAAATCCTTAATTCCCTTATCGACTGGGCACCGGCTCCGCAAAACCGCGATGCAACCGTACGCATGGTATCCCCCGATGAAGATAAATTCAGCGGCTTCGTGTTTAAAATTCAAGCCAATATGGATCCGAAACACCGCGACCGTATCGCATTTTTACGCGTTTGTTCAGGCAAATTCGAACGCGGTATGAAAATCAAACATTTGCGTATCAATCGTGAAATTGCCGCTTCCAGCGTGGTGACTTTTATGTCGCATGATCGCGAATTGGTTGAAGAAGCCTATGCCGGCGATATTATCGGTATTCCGAATCACGGCAACATCCAAATCGGCGATAGTTTCTCAGAAGGCGAAACACTGGCCTTTACCGGCATTCCGTTCTTTGCTCCCGAATTATTCCGCAGCGTGCGCATTAAAAACCCACTGAAAATGAAACAACTCCAAAAAGGCTTGCAGCAACTGGGCGAAGAAGGTGCCGTACAGGTTTTCAAACCGCATAACGGTTCCGACTTGATTTTAGGTGCGGTCGGCGTTTTGCAATTTGAAGTGGTTACGTCCCGATTGGCAGCAGAATATGGCGTAGAAGCCGTATTCGACAATGCCGCCATTTGGTCGGCACGTTGGGTTTCTTGCAACGATAAGAAAAAACTGGCCGAATTTGAAAAAACCAATGCCAACAATCTATCCGTAGATGCCGGCGGCAATCTGGCTTATCTGGCACCTAATCGGGTCAACCTAAACCTAACGCAAGAACGCTGGCCCGATATTGTTTTCCATGAAACACGCGAGCATTCCGTTAATTTAAATGCCTAACTTCAGCTTTGAATTGAAAATATCGGGCGGTTACAGAAAGCTATCTGTAACCGCCCGATATTTATCTATAAACACCTATACAGTCTTGTAAACGGTCATACCAATAATATATTGATTGCCGACAAACAGTTATCCCCTATTGGATTATCTGACAACCCAAATAAAATCAATACTATTTCTAGCCATAAAATAAATGACGGTTATCTAAAACAGATATTATCGCAACCAACAATCTAAAGAACCTTTGACAGTATGGTGTTTGGTATGGTTTCGCTTTTTCTTAAGCTCGGCGATATTGCTATATACAGCCCATACGGCTAACCCTGCGTAACAAAATGTAGAAAGCACCCCGATTAAGGCAAAAATCGGCATCAGACGGTCAATCATATTTACTCCAAGTGAAACAAACGTTTTTAAATGTGTTTTATTTGTAAAATTTTTTTAATTAAAAAATCATATTGTGGAAAATATTATATGGCAATAAGATTTTTTTTAAAACAACTTTCTTTAAAAATTTGATGTTAAAAATATTTTTAATAAAATTGTGTTGTAAATTTAGGTAATGAAATGTATGTGCTATTTACTTGTTTTTTAACTCTTTATATGGATGCCTCCCTGCTTTCTAATACTGCGTTTCTTTTCCATTGCCCCTTAAAAGTCGTGCGCGTACAATCGCTGCCATGAAAAAAACATGTTTCCATTGCGGACTTGATGTGCCCGACAATCTTTCTTTTCCGGTGATTTATGAAAATGAATCACATGATACTTGTTGTGCCGGCTGCCAAGCAGTGGCACAAAGCATTATTGATGCGGGATTGGGAAACTACTATAAACAGCGTACCGCCGATGCTGAAAAAGCCGCACTGCCCCCGCAAGAAATTTTAGACCGTTTAAAACTTTATGATTTACCCGAAGTACAGGCTGAGTTTGTCGAACAAGGTGCAGATGGCGAACGTGAAGCGGTATTGATGCTCGGCGGCATTACTTGTGCCGCCTGCGTTTGGCTGATTGAACAACGTCTGTTGCGCACCGAAGGCATAGTACGGGCCGATTTAAATTACAGTACCCGCCGCGTACGCATTGCTTGGGACACGGTAAAACTATCGCTTTCCTCTATTTTGATGCTGATTCAGCAAATCGGCTATACGGCTGTTCCTTACGATGCACAAAAAATGGAAGAGCAGATACAGGCAGAACGTAAGCAGTCATTAATCCGTTTGGCCGTGGCCGGGCTGTCGATGATGCAAACCATGATGTTTGCCATACCGACTTATCTTTACAGCGATCAAATCGAGCCATTGTTTTTAAGCCTGTTGCATTGGGGTGCATTCCTGATGGTCTTACCCGCTATGTTTTATTCGGCGGTTCCGTTTTACAAAGGCATGCGGCGCGACATTAAAAACCGCCGCACAGGTATGGATACACCGGTTGCACTGGCCATTACCCTTACTTTTATTGCCGGCATGTATAGCTTAATCAGCGACTCTGGGCAGGGCATGTATTTCGAATCGGTCGCAATGTTTATCTTCTTTCTGCTGGCCGGCCGCTATATGGAACAGGTGGCACGACATAAGGCAGGCGATGCGGCGGAAAGATTGGTAAAACTGATACCGGCATTCTGCCACCGCTTGCCCGATTATCCGGAAAGTGAACAGGTTCGGGAAGCTGCGGTTGTACAGTTAGCGATTGGCGATACCGTAGCCGTTTATCCGGGCGAAGTGATTCCCATAGATGGGGAAGTATTATCAGGGGAAAGCGAAGTCAATGAAGCCATGCTAACAGGGGAAAGTCTGCCCGTATCGAAAAAACAGGGTGATAAAGTGGTGGCCGGCACCTTAAACTCATTAAGCCCGTTGATTATCCGCACCGAACAAATCGGCAACAATACTCGTTTATCACATATCGTCAAATTACTGGATCGCGCGCTGGCACAAAAACCCAAATTAGCGGAACTGGCCGACCGCTATGCCGCTTCTTTTATTTCAGGCTTATTAATACTCGCTATTCCGGTTTTTATCGGCTGGACGATTTATGCGGATCCGGTAACGGCATTATGGATAACCGTTTCCTTATTGGTTATCACCTGCCCATGCGCGCTTTCTCTAGCCACGCCCGCCGCCTTAGCCGCTTCCACCGGCAGCTTGGCTTCAGACGGCATATTGGTATCCGGTAGCGGCAGTTTGGAGGCCCTAGCGCAAATTAATGATGTTGTATTCGATAAAACCGGCACACTAACCAAAGGTACCTTATCCGTTATCCGAACCGTGTCTTTAGGCCGTCTGAATGAAAGAGACGCCGCTATGGCCGCGCAAATGTTGGAAAACCAATCGGAACATCCGATAGCTAAAGCCATTCTGGCCTATGCACAACATATTTTGCCGGAAAACGAAATAGCCTATCCGATAGCGGAACAGCGGATAAACCATGTCGGCAGCGGTGTACGCGCACAACTCAATATTCACGGCGAAACCGATATCTGGGCATTGGGTAAAGCCGATTTTGTTGCCGAGATTGCCGGAAATCCGCCCGAACAGGCTGATATCCAACACAATGGCAGTATTGTCTATCTTGGCAACAGCAAAGGTTTTCAGACGGCCTTTTTATTAGAAGACGAAGTGAAAGACGGTATTGGCGAAATGCTGTCGGCTTTAAAAGCCCAAGGCATACGCCTGCATCTGCTCAGTGGCGACCGCACCGAAACCGTACAAAATTTAGCTGAAGAATTGGCATTGGACACTTATCGCGCCGAAGCTTCCCCCGAAGACAAACTCGCTTATGTAGACGCACTCCAGCACCAACAACGTACGGTTCTGATGGTTGGCGACGGTATTAACGATGCCCCAGTTTTAGCACAAGCCGATGTATCGGTGGCGGTATCCGGCGGTGCGGATGTAGCCCGTGACGGTGCTGACGTTATTTTATTAAACGAAGATATGCGCGTGCTGCCTAAAATGATCGAGCAGGCACGCCGTACCCGCATGATTATCCGCCAAAATCTGGTTTGGGCGGGGGTCTATAATATTATCGTTGTGCCTCTGGCGGTTTTTGGCTATGTCACACCATGGATAGCAGCGGCCGGCATGAGTTTCAGCTCGATTGTCGTCGTTGCCAATGCCTTAAGATTATTAAAAAGAAAGTAAACAAAAAGGCCGTCTGAAATATATATTCAGACGGCCTCGTTAAGCTGTAAACGCGTATTTTATTTCACATGCGGCGCAATAATTTGCAACATCTGCCCCAATACTTTCGGATTACCGGCAACAGTATCACCACTTTCCAGCCAATGCTCATTGCCCTGCATATCCGTTACAATGCCGCCGGCTTCCTGAACCATCAACGCACCCGCCGCAATATCCCAAGGCTTCAGGTTAAATTCAAAAAAGCCATCTAAGCGACCGCAGGCAACAGCACATAAATCCAAAGCAGCAGCTCCCTCACGGCGACCGCCTGCAGTTTTTGCTAAAAAATCTTTTAAAATAGCCAGATAAGTATCCATCATACTCTGATCAACAACCGGAAAGCCTGTACCAATCAAGCATCGGTTCAACTCAATACGGTTGGAAACCCGAATACGGCGGTCATTCAATAATGCGCCCTGCCCGCGTGAAGCCATATATAAATCATTACGTTCAGGCGCGTAAACCAATGCTTCCTGCAAAACACCTTTATGACGCAGTGCCATAGAAATCGCATATTGCGGATGGCCGTGCAAATAATTGGTGGTACCGTCTAGCGGATCAATAATCCATTCGTATTCGGCTGTTGTTTTACCATGAGCACCGCTTTCCTCCGCCAAAATTCTATGATGCGGATAAGCTTCTTTTAAGGCATCAACCAAAATCGCCTCTGCCGTACGATCAACATCGGAAACAAAATCATTAAACGCTTTGCTGTCGGTTTTCACCGCACTCAAATTGCTGGCGGCGCGAATCATCATATCGCCTGCCTTACGGGCAGCTTTAAAAGCAGTATTTAAAATCGGGTTCATGGCATTCTTTCTAATCAGGTACAATAAGTCTTAACGTAAAAACACAGTGTTTACGCTGTTTCCAATGTTGTTAAAGAGCTTTTCAGACGGCCTTTGGCTTTAATACTGTTTTTTTTCGAACACTATCCGAATATGCCGTCTAAAAAAAATATCAAGCTATTATTATACCCTTGTTACGAAAATAAAACATGATAAACCCTACACCAACTTTACCTACTTATCTTGATAATATCCACATTGTTTTAACCCGAACCAGCCACCCGGCCAATATCGGTTCAGCCGCACGCGCCATGAAAACCATGGGCTTACACCGCTTAACACTAGTCTCCCCACAATTGATTGCCACACCGATGACCGAACAGCCACCGATCTTCAATGCCGAACAACCGGAAAAATTTAAATTACCGGAAGAAAGCTTTGTACTGGCCTCCGGCGCCGCTGACGTTCTTCAAAATGCCCGTATAGTCGGCTCTCTAAAAGAAGCTTTAGCGGAAACCACTTTAAGCTGCGCACTAACCAGCCGTAAACGCGAATTAACCGCGCCCCTACAAACACCGCGCCAATTGGTTCCGGAACTGCTTCAAGCCGCTTCAGACGGCCATCAGGTTGCTTTAGTATTTGGCAATGAAACTTTCGGTTTAAGTATAGAAGAAGTACAAAACTGTAACCGACTGATGACAATTAACGGTAATCCCGAATATTTTTCTCTCAATCTGGCTCAAGCCGTACAAGTGGTATGCTATGAATTATTCAGCCAAACCGATATGCCGATGACACATTTAGAACAAGAAAACAATCCGGCAACACATAATCAAATCCTCGGTATGGTCGTGCATATGGAAAGTGTGATGAATGATGTTGGTTTCTTCAACCGCCGCAACAGTGAGCGATTAATGCGGCGTATGCAAAACCTCTTTTTCAGTGCCAATACACAACAAGAAGATATTGATATTCTTAGGGGATTTTTTAATACGGTTAAACGCCGGTTAAAAGAATAAGGCTTATAGGTTATTCAATATCAAAAATTTAACCATAATCTGATTTCAAATTTCATTATTTTTATTTATTTTGACCAACAAAAAAATGCCGTCTTCAGACGGCATTTTTCATCACATTCACAAAACTACTTATTGAGTTCGGCAAGCATGGCTTGGGTTTTTTCTAAAATTTCCCCACTTGATTCTTCTAAAAGTTCTTGAAGTGTTTCACGTGCTGCATCTGGATCACCAATCTCCATGTACATTTGTGCCAATTCATATTTAGCTTCAAGCGGAGCGGTCATACCTACGGATTCAGAAATAAATCCGCCATCACTTTGATTATCTTCCTCTTCAACGCTGATACTTTCCCATTCAATGGTTTCCGTATCATCGGCAGTAGCTAACTCAATCGGCGCACTTAAGTCTTCGGAATCTTGGAAAGAAATGCCACCTTCTTGTTGATCCTGAGACAATACGAAATCATCTTTAACTTCTTGAACAGTATCTTGTGACGAAGTAACCAAATTGGTCTCTTCAACCGATTCATCCTGTACATCAACTGTTTCAGATGTTGTATCAAACTGTACGCTATCGGATTCGGCAGGTGTTTCAGCAATATCAAAATCTAAAGGTGCAGGTGCAGCTACATCTGCTTCTGATTGCTCTACAGTTTGTACAGGCGCACTTTCAGATTCAGATGTTTGATCACCTACTATTTCGAACTCAAGTGCATTATCGTCTTGCTCTGCTGCTACAGACGTATTGCTTTCAGCCAATGAATCGGTATCTGCTTCAGCAGTTGCAATATCAGATACCTTATTCTCTGAAGGCGTATCTGTCGTTTCACTTATCTCAATAGCAGGCTGCTCATATTCGAGATCAGCCGGTTCTTGAACTTGCTCAACCAACGGTTGTAAGCCATCTTTCGGTGCTTCAACCGAATCAGCTTCCACTATTTCAGTATCAAGCTTGATATCTGTTTGCTCTTCTGCATCCAACGCCGCTTCATCAGTTTTGTTGGCATTCGCATCAAACTCAACAGCAATATGCTGATATTCGCTTTCAGGATCAGGTTCGTATACACTTTCCGTAGACTCAATCTTATCCCAGTCGGCATTCTGACGTTTTTGCGTTTCTTCGTCTTGGGTTAAAGAGCTGGAAACAATTGCTCCCTGTTCTTTATCAATCGCCCCTAGATCCAGATTAAAGTCTTCACCGGATTTTTCTACCGGAACTACTTCGGTTTCGGTGAAGAAGATATCGTCGTCAAAATCATCTTCTACATTCAGCGCATCATCGGGTTTGGAAGCCGCGGCAGTAGTAGCGGCAGTTGTAACCAATGCAGCTTTAACGGCCGGTTCCACATTATCTTTTGATGTTTTGGCATCTCTAGAAGATACGTCCGTTTCATTATTCTTGGCTGCATCTGTAAAAATATTGCTGTCTTGGCTGATATCGCTGTCTAAAACAATATCATCTTCTACTTCCACATCATCTGCAAAAATAGTATCCGGTGTTTGTTTTTTCTTACCTGCGGCTTTCAATAATAACCATAAGGCAATAGCAGCAATTCCGGCAAATAATAGCCAACGCCACCAGCCGCTATCTTCTTCACCAGAAGAGGCGGGCTGTTGTTCTTGTGCTGTATCTGTCGGTGCCATTTGAGATTGTGAGGCAGCCTCTTCTTCTGCAGATACTTCTGCAACGGCTTCACTGGCCATTTCAGGCACTTCCGAAGCGGCATTAACAGGCGCACTGGCAATTGCTGTTGTATCTTGTGTTTCGTTAGGGGTCTCATTCTCAACAGCAACTGACGGCGTTTCCGGTGACTGTTGTTCGGTCGCTTCTGCCGACGCGGATACTGTTTTTTCAACCTGCTCCTGTTTAGATGGTGCGGACTCTTTTACCTCACCGGTCGCTACCGGTTGTTGTGCAAGGCGTACCAACTCTTGTGCGGAAGGGATATTTAAAACTTTACCCGCATTGATCAAATTAGGATTTTGATTGGGAAACAAACTCGGGTTGGCAGCAACTAAAGCGTTAATCGTATCATGAACACTCAATCCACGCGGGCGCACTCTCTCGGCAATAGATGTCAGCGTTTCGCCATGACGAATGGTATAGTTACCGCGTAATATCTGTTGCTGTTTATCCGGTACATTCTCTGTATCTCGTCGAGCATCCTGTTTTTTGTTTGTTCGGGCAATAACCGCCGGTTTCCGACGTACAGTTTTTGCTTGCTCCTGCGCTTTTTTCTCTCTTAAATTTGTTTGCGCAGACGACCTGCGTTGCTCTTGAGCACGACTAGCTGTTTGATCGGCAACAACTTCTTGAGTATTAGCATTATTCGAACTTGTATTTTGTTCTGCTGAATAATCGGGCGGATCAATAATGGCGGTATATTGGCGCGATTGTGCCCCCACACCGATTTGAAAAACCAAAACGGGGTCATTAACCGGTGCATTAGAACGAATACTGATAACGGCATTATCGCCCGATTTTCTAACACTGGTCCGCAAATTATTGTTTGAGAGGGAAGCACTGCCGCCATTCAATAATATTTGAGCTTCCTCACCCGTTACCGTTACCGACCCGGAAAAAGGCTCACCAAGATTAGATTGAACGCTCAAACCACCCAAGCCGCCCATGGCCGACAATGATGTACTGAAAGCTAAGGAAGCCGCGATTAGTTTGATTTTATGATTGTTTTTCAAATTATATCCCCTGTCCAAGTTTTGCAGTCCAACTGCCTTTTAGTGTACAAGCTGCATAATATATGCGAATAGCCTACCCTGCCAAGTAAATCTGCTAATTTATGTAAATAACAAGCCGGAAATTGCAACTTTATAACCACTCTCGATATCCTCTTTGTAAAAAATCCGACAATCGGCTTATTTTTAAGACAGTCTGTTTAATTTTTATGTTGATTGACATAAATGATGCAAAAGAGTTCGTCTCACTGTATTATTGAGCAATTTAGAAAGAATCGGGATAATATACGCAGATGAAAATATTAAGTGATTTCATCGCCGTTATTTTGTTTTTCATTACTTATACGGTTACTAAAAATATCATTTGGGCCACTGCAGTAGCATTGATTGTCGGTATTATTCAAGCTGCTGTTGTTTGGATGAAGCATAAAAAGCTGGATACCATGCAGTGGGTCAGCCTAATATTGATTACGGTTTTGGGCGGCGCAACCATATTACTACATGACAAACGTTTTATCATGTGGAAACCGACATTATTATTTTGGGCAGGCGCCTTGGCTTTAAGCGGCAGCTTACTTTGGAAAAAAAACGGCCTTAAAGCAATGTTGGGTAAAGAAATCGAACTTGAAGACCATATTTGGCGCCGACTTACTATTGCCTGGGTGCTTTTTTTAATTTTTATGGGTTTAGCCAACCTTGCTGCTGCCTATATGCTTTCGGAAGCACAGTGGGTAAACTACAAATTGTTTGGTTCAACCGGTTTGATGATTCTTTTTGCATTGGCGCAAGGTGTTTATTTGAGCCGCCATCTACCTCAAAAGGATTAATTCATTTATGGAATATTTTATGTTATTGGCCACAGATGGCGAAGATGTACACGAAGCCAGAATGAAAGCACGCCCGGATCATCTCCGACGCTTAGAAAATCTGCGTGCTGAAGGCCGTTTGTTAACAGCAGGGCCCAACCCCCTGCCCGATAATCCCGATCGCTTTTCCGGCAGCTTAATTATTGCTCAATTTCAATCACTAGATGACGCAGAAACATGGGCCGGACAAGATCCTTATGTAGATGCCGGTGTTTATAATGAAATTTTGATTAGACCTTTTAAGGCGGTTTTTAAGTAAAATGGACATGCAGAAAACCATTGAGAGTCGGTTGGCAGAACTTAACCCCCTACATTTCGAATATCGTGATGACAGCCATCTGCACGCCGGACATGCCGGGAATAAAGGCGGCGGCCATTATGCCGTACTTATCGTTAGCGAAGCGTTCGACGGGGTGAGCCGCCTCAACCGCCAACGTTTGGTTAAAGATATGTTGCACGATTTATTTTCAGACGGCCTGATACACGCATTAAGCATTAAAGCCGTTACACCTGAAGAATACTTTCATTGATTCACACCCCTTATCAACCTTCACTTAACTAATTGAGAAAACTTATGAAAAAATCTTATTTTGCTTTGGCTCTGTTGACTACTTTAATATCCGGCAGCTTATGGGCGAAAACCTTGGTTACTGTTAACGGTACTAAAATCGACAGCTCCGAAATTGACGGACAAGTTAAAATTTTACAAAGTCAAAACCCCCAAATACCCGACAGCCCCGCGCTTCGCCAAGAGCTCACCCAGCGTCAGGTGATGGCAACCGTGGTTGCCCAAGAAGCGAAACGTTTAAAACTAGACCAATCCGCCGAATACAAAAAAGCCATAGCAGACGCACGCGCTGCGGCTAAAAAAGATGGCGTAGACAAACAATCCACATTCAAACAACAATGGGCAAGCTTTGAAAACGAAATGCTTAACCGTGCATTTATTGCCCACACCCTAAGCACCAATCCGATTAGCGAAAAAGACCTTCAAACCGCTTATAATGATTTCAAAAACTTTTACCAAGGCAGCTATGAAGTACAGTTAGGTGAAATCATTACCCGCAGCCGTGCCGATGCGGAAAAAGCCATTGCCGATTTAAAAGCCAAAAAAAGCTTTAAAACCGTGGCAAACCAATACTCTATCGATCCGGAAAGCAAACAGAACGGTGGTTTAAACCAAGATTATGTTAACCTGAAAGATTTAGAACAGGGTGCGCCTAATATATACTCAGCCGTTGGCCGGTTAAATAAAGGCGGATACACAACCACTCCGCTGGAGGGTGGAAATGGCGTATTCGGCGTATTTTATGTTAACGACAAACGTGCGACAAAAATTCCTTCTTACAATGATGCCAAAAACGGCTTAGCCGGCCAATTGCAAGCGGAACGTATCGACCGTGCCGTTGAAACATTACTCCGCAAAGCCAATATCAAATCAGCCAACTAAGCGAAAATAAAAGAAATATTAGTCATGATGAAAAAAACATATACATTTGCAGCCTTAACCGTTGCTTTAACCACTACCGGATTATTGGCAGCGGGCACTCCTCCCGAAATTGATTCCGCCCGAATTGACAGTATGGTGGCGCAAGAAATACAAAGAACGGAGGCATTACCTGCGGCCGAAAGACCCGACGGAGAAACATTACGCAAAAACATTACTACCCACCTTCAAACCGTTGAATTGCTAAAAAACGAAGCTTTCAAATTGGGCTTGGAAAAACTTCCCGAAGTTCAAAGCCAATTTAAAAACGCGGAAGCCGAGTTTTATGCAGGGCAGTATGTGCGCCACCTTGAAAACAATACCGAAGTCAGCGAAGCCGAGTTACGGACTTTTTACGACCAACAAACCCGTCTTGTAAAACTGCAACAAGTAAGCTTTGCAACCGAAGATGAAGCCCGTCAGGCACAGGGGTTGTTATTAAAAGGCTTATCATTTGAAGACTTAATGAAACGCTATCCGAATCCTGATCAGCAGCAAATGGATCAATTTATCCCACCCCAAATGCTGCCACAAGAATTAGCCGTGATCGTGAATAAAATGACACGGGGTCAAGTGACTTCCGACCCGGTGGCAATGAATGGTCAATTCTATCTATTCAAACTCGCAGCATCAGAACGCAATCCGGATGCGCAGCCGTTTGATCAGGTTCGAGATTTAGTTGCCCAACAACTCAAACAGCAAAGAGTACAGCAACAAATTGAAACCTTACTGAAAGACAATGGTATTGAAGTTCAATAAACTATAGTTTTCACAACAACCCGGCCGTCTGAAAATATTTTCAGACGGCTTTTATATTGTATTAATAACAACCCCAACCATGATTTCGACTATTCCGCCTACCAACATCCCAGCCATAAGTTATATTCAAATAACTGAAAAACCCACAGGATTGATTGACAAAAAAAGCCATGAATAAGATAATCAAAAAATTCATTTTTCGGCAATGCGGCCGAATATATTTTCGCGGAACGTTTTAAAGAAACTTATCCGCCTTTGTCAGGAGGTGATGTTTTCATCACGGCGGGTATCCGGCCAAGCCATCAGAGCAAACAGCGATACAATAAAAACCTATTGAAGCCGTCTGAAATATTGCATATTGCTTTTCGAGACGGCATGAAACCAAATTTATATATTTAATTTATTAAAGGAATATCAATGCCTGCAATTCGTGTTAAAGAAAATGAACCTTTTGAAGTTGCTATGCGTCGTTTCAAACGTGCAGTTGAAAAAACCGGTCTGCTGACTGAATTACGCGCCCGCGAAGCTTATGAAAAACCAACAACCGAGCGTAAACGTAAAAAAGCAGCCGCTGTAAAACGTTTGCAAAAACGCCTGCGCAGCCAACAACTGCCGCCAAAATACTATTAATTTAATATTTTTTATTAAATAAACGCAGTATGCACCGTAAAGCCATTGCTTTACGGTGTTTTGGCATTTTCACCAATAGAATCCGAACCCCTCCATAAATGATGACTCAAACACAATAATATTAAGCAGCCGAAAACTTGTTTTTTACCCAAACAGTACCCATTCACATAATATCTTTCACTTTTAAAGCGATATCACCATGAGTCTGAAAGCACAATTAACCGAAGACATGAAAGCAGCGATGCGCGCCAAAGAGAGTGTCAAACTTTCCACCATCCGCCTGATTAACGCCGCCATCAAACAATTTGAAGTTGACGAACGTACCGAAGCGGATGATACCAAAGTGATTGCCATTATTACCAAAATGGTCAAACAGCGGAATGACAGCGCAAAAATTTATACCGAAGCCGGCAGAACCGATCTGGCAGATAAAGAAAATGCCGAAATCGAAATATTGAAACACTATCTGCCGCAAATGATGTCGGAAGATGAAATCCGTGCTGCCGTTACTTCGGCAGTAGCCGAAACCGGTGCCTCCGGTATGGCGGATATGGGCAAAGTTATGGGCCTACTCAAAACCCGCTTGGCAGGCAAAGCCGATATGGGCCAAGTTAATAAAATCCTCAAAGCTGTTTTAACGGCCTAAGTAACACCTATACCAGTACGGCTATTTGATTTTTCAGACGGCCTCAAATGTAAGACACCATGATACCCAGTGAATTTATAGACGAACTGTTGGCTAAAGTCGATATCGTCGATATTATCGACGAGCATGTTCCGCTGAAAAAAGGCGGCGCAAACTATATGGCTTGCTGCCCTTTTCATAAAGAAAAGTCACCGTCTTTTTCGGTAAGCCCGCAAAAACAGTTTTACCACTGTTTCGGTTGCGGCGCACATGGCTCGGCTATCGGTTTCATTATGGAATATCAGGGCTTGAGTTTTACCGAAGCCGTACAATATCTGGCCGACCGTGTCGGCATGACCGTACCGCGCACAGCCGGCAGGCAGGAAAACCCGCAAGAGCGTGCAGAACGCAAAAAGAAACAGCAAACACTGGAAGAAACCACCGAAGCCGCCGCAGTTTTCTATGCAGGCCGTCTGAAACAAGATGCACGCGCAAACCAATATTTGGCAAAGCGCGGATTAAGTGCGGAAATTATCGAACATTACGGCTTGGGCTACGCGCCCGACAGCTGGCAGCCTTTGGCACAGGTTTTCCAGCCCTATCCCAACACGCCGTTAGTCGAAAGCGGCATGGTGATTGAAAAAGACGGCAAATATTACGACCGTTTCCGCGACCGCATTATGTTCCCCATCCGTAACCAACGCGGACAAGTCATCGGTTTCGGCGGGCGGATTTTGGATAAAGGCGAACCCAAATACCTGAATTCACCCGAAACCCCTTTGTTTGATAAAGGCAAAAACCTCTACGGCCTACACGAAGGCCGTGCCGCCATTAAAGACGCCCAACGCATTTTAGTGGTCGAAGGTTATATGGACGTGGTCGCACTGGCGCAATTCGGCATCGGATACAGCGTTGCCGCACTCGGCACGGCCACCACTGCCGATCACGTTAAAATATTGATGCGCCAAACCGACAGCATTTATTTCTGTTTCGACGGCGACCGTGCCGGGCGCAAAGCCGCATGGCGGGCATTGGAAAACGCCCTACCCCAACTCAAAGACGATAAAGCCCTACATTTTTTATTTTTGCCCGAAGAGCACGACCCGGACAGCTATATACGCGCCTATGGCAAAACACAATTTGAAGATGCCCTGTTAAACCAAAGCAAGCCTTTATCAGCCTATTTTTGGGATGCCCTTTCAGACGGCCTCAACCTAAACACACAAGAAGGCAAAGCGGAACTCATCAAAACCAGTTCCCCCTTATTGGTACAAATCAAAGCCCCCGCTTTGGCTTTTCTGCTCAAACAACAATTAAGCGAACTGGTCGGCATTGATTCTGATAACTTGGCACGTTTATTAGGTGAAGAAATACCGAAACGCCAAGCCAAACAAAAAAGTTACAAACTGCCGAAAGAAACCTTTAAGCAACCGAAAATGTCTACATTGGCAGAAAGACAGATACGCAGCCTCTTGATAAATCCGTCATGGGCAGCATATATAGAAATACCCGAATATCTAACCCTAACCGGCGATTTTGCCTGTTTGGCCAATCTGTCCGAAATGATTAAAAATCAGCCGCAGATACCGGGTAGCGCACAAATTTTAGAACACATGCGCGGTACGCCCTATGAAAGCACCGTGAACCGCATCTTCCAAAATGCCATGAAAGAGCCGGAAGCATTAGAGAGCGATAGCGCGGAAGATTGTGAAAATTTCAGAATCGGCATGAAAAAGTTGTTAAATGAGTTAAAATACGCCCAAATTGAAATTTTGAAAGAAAAAAACCGGCAGAGCGGTTTGAGCGAAAGTGAAAAAAAACTGCTGCTGGCTTTACTGATACCGGCCAAACCCTAAATATTGAATTGATAAAGATGTGCCGTCTGAAAACCTAACCCTGCTGCGAAGAATCACATACTGTTCCGCAGAATACCCTTTTATTGTTTCAGACGACCGCTCCCCATTAAACCGTTTTCAAACGAGATCCATTTTTATGTCTAACCAAAATACCGATAACCGTGATAACGAACATGAAGAGCAAGACGATTCCCGCCCGCTGACCCTCGAAGAGCAGCGGGCCCGTTTACGCCAGCTCATTATTATGGGCAAAGAGCGCGGCTATATTACCTATTCGGAAATCAACGATGCGCTGCCGGACGATATGTCGGATGCCGAACAAATCGACAATATCGTCAGCATGATTGCCGGCTTGGGTATCCAAGTGACCGAACAGGCGCCCGATGCCGAAGAAATGCTGATGAGCGACAATACCGCCGCGATTACCGACGACGATGCCGTAGCCGAAGCCGAAGCCGCCTTATCCAGCGTAGACAGCGAATTCGGCCGCACCACCGACCCCGTGCGCATGTATATGCGTGAAATGGGACAGGTTGACCTGCTCACGCGCGAAGATGAAATCATTATCGCCAAAAAAATCGAAAATGCCCTGAAAAACATGGTTCAGGCTATTTCCGCCTGCCCGGGTTCGATTGCCGAAATCCTCGAACTCATCCAACGTATCCGCGAAGATGAAATCAAGGTCGACGAAGTGGTCGAAGCCATTATCGACCCCAATGAGGTTTTGCTGAACGAATTGGGCTTGGGGCATTTGGAAACTACCCCTGCTGCTGCAACCAGTGACAACAATGAAACCAATGACGACGATGATGACGACAGCGACGATGATAGCGACGATGAAGAGGAAGAAGAAGAAAGTGCCGAAGCCATTGCCGCTACCAACCTTGCCGAGTTGCGTCAAAAAGTATTGGATCACTTCGACCTTATCCAAGCAGACTACGACAAGATGATTGCCGCGCTATCCGAACATGATAGCCGCCATGAGGAATACCTCAAATATCGCGATGCCATTGCATCCAAGCTATTGGAAGTACGCTTCGGTACCCGTCAAATCGAAAGCCTGAGCAACAGCCTGCGCGAAAAAGTCGACAATATCCGCAAACTGGAACGTGAAATACGCGATATCTGTTTAGACCGTGTTCACATGGATAGAGACTATTTCATTCACTACTTCTTACCGCAAATCACCAATTTGAATTGGGTTGAAGAAGAAGTTGCCAAAGGCAAAGTATGGAGCGACGCACTCGACCGCTTCCGCCATGCCATTGTTGAAAAACAAACCGAACTGGCTGCAATGGAAACCGAAACCCGCATTTCCATTGAAGAGCTGAAAGAAATCAATAAAAACATGGTCATCAGCGAAAAAGAAACCGCTGCGGCCAAACAAGAAATGATTCAGGCCAACTTGCGTTTGGTGATTTCCATTGCCAAGAAATACACCAACCGCGGCCTGCAATTCCTAGACTTGATTCAAGAAGGCAATATCGGCCTGATGAAAGCGGTAGACAAATTCGAATACCGCCGCGGCTATAAATTCTCAACCTATGCCACTTGGTGGATACGCCAAGCCATTACCCGTTCGATTGCCGACCAAGCGCGTACCATCCGCATTCCGGTTCACATGATTGAAACCATCAATAAAATGAACCGCATTTCGCGCCAATATCTGCAAGAAAACGGTGAAGACCCCGATTCTGCCAAATTGGCCGAATTGATGGAAATGCCCGAAGATAAAATCCGCAAAATCATGAAAATCGCCAAAGAGCCGATTTCGATGGAAACCCCTATCGGTGACGACGATGATTCACATTTGGGCGACTTTATCGAAGACCTCAACAATATCGCACCGGCCGATGCCGCGATGTATTCCAGCCTACACGAAGTAACCAAAGAAGTGCTGGAAAGCCTAACACCGCGTGAAGCCAAAGTATTGCGTATGCGCTTCGGTATCGACATGAATACCGACCACACGCTTGAGGAAGTGGGCAAACAGTTCGACGTAACCCGCGAACGCATCCGCCAAATCGAAGCCAAAGCCTTGCGTAAACTTCGTCATCCGACCCGAAGCGACCGCCTGAAAAGCTTCTTGGACAGTGAAGAAAACAAACAGCCTTAATAGGTTGGCATGCTGAAGCGATATTAAGAGGCCGTCTGAAAATATTTTCAGACGGCCTCTTTTGATAATCCGAACCATGCAAAAATATAACCGCTATCCCGTTATAATTCATCCTCAAACTCAAATTTACGCAACAGTCGTGCCTGACATTCCGCCAAATGTTTACGCATCATATTCCGCGCTTTCGTGCCTTTGCCCGCCACCAAATAATCCAAAATCTCGCGGTGCTCGCAATAAGTATGGCGCAGACGGTCTTTCGGTGCGTCGAATACGGCGATAATCAAAGACGAACGTGCGCATAAACGGTTAACAATGCCCAGCAATACATCGTTATCCAATAACCGTGCCAATTCAACATGGAATGCATTGGACAAACGGTTCCAACTCACACGGTCGGAACGGTTAAAAGCGGCTTCTTCCCGCTCTATCAACTCATAAAGCGGGCGGGTACGCTCTGCCAAGTCGGGTTCGTCCAACAACATATTGATAATGGTTTCTTCCAACGCCACCCGCATTTTAAATACATCTTGTGTTTCTTTGGCATCGGGCACATGCACAAAAGCCCCTCTGTTTGGCTGCAAATCCACAATTTTATCGTGTGCCAATAAAGACAGCGCACTGCGTACCGTGCTGCGGGAACACATCATCCGGCGGCATAAATCGGACTCGGTCAGTTTGTGGCCCGGCCGTAATTTATGGTCGGTAATGCCGTCGAGAATTTCCGCATACACACGGAAAAGCTCTGAATCATGGCGCTCTTCAAGTATCGACGAAATGGTAGGCGCTTCAGTCAAATAATCTAGGGTTTCACTCATACGATTTTTTTCTGCCTGTTGGTAGGCGGTTACAGCAGATAGGCAGTAGCGAATACCGCCTTATCCGGTTGCATACGACATCATAAAAATTTCTTTAATATTCCGTTAGGCTTTAAGCCAAAGAACATGCGGTAAAATCAATAACAGGGAACTGCTTAACGGCTTCCCTTGCCATTTTCCGCATGGCGTTATCCGATAGGTGCCGAATTATAAACCATCATCCGGTTTACGGCATTAAGGCCGTCTGAAAGACTCTATCACAATAATTGCTTCAAAAATCAAAGCCATCATACCCGAATCATGCCAATCATGCTGCAAAAGCTTTCAGACGGCCTGCTTGATTATGTTGATGATTTGAAATGCAGAAAATCAAACGGCGGCAATTTCAAAACTATGCGATATTTTAGCAGCCTTGCCCAACATAATCGAAGCCGAACAATATTTCTCGGCCGACATCTGTACGGCTTTTTCAATCGCACTTTCTTTTAAATCGCGACCAATCACTTTAAAGTGGATATGAATTTCGGTGAACACACGCGGCGTCGTGTCGGCACGCTTTGCCGTTACCGTAGCCTGACAATCGACAATATCCTGCCGCTGTTTCTCGGCAATCATCACTACGTCGATACTCGAACAGCCGGCGACACCGAGTAACAGCATTTCCATCGGGCTGGGCCCTCGTTTGGTATGCCCTTCGGCTGCCATGCCTTCCATCACCACACTATGGCCACTTTCGGTTGTCGCCACAAAACAACTGCCGTCCAACCATTTTGATGTTATCTGCATGATTTATTATTCCTTATGAAGCGGTTGTTCCGATACCAAAATACCGTCCGAATCGCTGTATAGATAATGGCCCGGTGTAAAGGTAATGCCGCCAAAGCTTACCGGCACATCCACCTCGCCCGCACCGTCTTTAGCACTTTTACGCGGATTGCTGCCCAATGCTTTCACACCGAATTCCATATCGTTAATGGCTTCATTGTCGCGAATCGGGCCGAAAATCACCGCCCCCGCCCAACCATTGGCCGCACCGGCGCCGGCAATCATATCGCCCATTAGCGCGCTATACAAATCACCCCCGCCATCAACCACCAATACCTCGCCATCGGAATGGCTGTTCATTAATTTTTTCACCAAGCCGTTATCACGATGGCAACGAATGGTGCGGATTTTACCGCAGAAGCGATGGCGGCGGCCGAAGTGGCGGAATTGGGTTTCGCAAGACGGGGTATCCGGCGCGATATCAATCAAATCCGCAGTCACAAAATCATATTTCTCACTCATTTTTTACTCCTTTTTTATCGTTTCTTATATTATTTCAGACGGCCTATTCATACTACTCAAGCCGTCTGAAACCATAATGATAAGGAAACGGCCTATACCGTTTCTCTGTAAAAAACAGCTTATTCAATATTATTCATCATGGTTTTGCAGCAGCCAGTGCACATAACGGCTGACCCCTTCGTCTACATCAAAAAATGCATCCTGATAACCGGCTTCGCGCAAACGGGAAATATCCGCTTGGGTAAAACTTTGATACTTGCCTTTAAGTGCATCGGGGAACGGAATATAACGAATCAATTCCTCTTTTACCAACTCTTGCAAACTCATTGCCGCTTCGCCCTCGGCCACACGGCAGGCATTTACCGTTGCCGCTGCCAAATCGTTAAACGGCTGGCTACGCCCCGTACCCAAGTTAAAGATGCCGGATTTATCAGGGTTGTCTAAGAAAAACAGATTCACTTTCACCACATCTTCCACGCTCACAAAGTCGCGCATTTGCTCGCCTTTGCCATAGCCGTCGTTTTCACCGAACAGGTTCACATAGCCTTGCGTGCGGTATTGGTTGAAATGATGGAATGCCACCGAAGCCATGCGGTCTTTGTGTTGTTCGTGCGGGCCGTAAACATTGAAATAACGGAAACCGGCCACTTGCGCGGTCAACCCTGCCGCCATACGGCGGCGCACCACTTGGTCGAACAGGAATTTGGAATAGCCATACACATTCAGCGGTTTTTCCAATTCGCGCTCTTCGCGGAAAATCTCGCCCTTACCATACACCGCCGCACTGGAAGCGTATAAAAACGGAATCCGCTCGTCCTGACACCAGTCCAATAAATCCAAGCTGTATTGGTAGTTGTTTTCCATCATATACAGGCCGTTATGTTCCATCGTATCGGAACAGGCACCATCATGGAAAACAGCCTCGATTTCATCAAACGGCAGTACATGCTCACGCACCTGACGGATAAATTCATGCTTATCCAGATAATGGGCGATTTCGCATTCGGCCAGATTTTTGAATTTTTCACCACGGGTCAGATTATCGACGGCAACGATATCGGTAATCCCGCGTTCGTTTAACGCTTTAACAATATTGCTGCCGATAAAACCGGCGGCACCGGTGACAATAATGGTCATTATCTTTTCCTTTTATTGATTGGCGGTCGTCTGAAAATGATTCAGACGGCCTTTTCATCTATTTATTCAAGCAATCCTATGCTTTCTACTTATCTGTACAATAGATTAGCTACCTATAATGGTTTTCAATAAATTGACAACAGAAGCAGCGGAAACACTATTAATAAGATTTTCTGTTAGTGTACTTAAAGCAGCGCCTTTAACAGTTCCTACCACTTCCTTTAGTGCATTTTTCTCTTCTTTGGTTATATCCGCTTCTTCTATTTTAGCGGCCAATAGTTCTTGAATAGTATCGTTATGCAGCTTAACAGTCACAACGCCAATGATAGCGGAAAGCCCGCCATCATCTGCTAAAAAATCAAATGCTTTTTCAGTAGGCTTTGTTAAAGACCATATAACATCTGGTATGGTACTATGAATATAAGTATTTTCTTTACACTCTAACATTCCATGCATTTGTAGATATAAAATAGTACCTACAACTTCTTTTTGACCATAGTCTTCTATTAATTCATTATAAAAATCCTCGTTAGGAAAGCATGGAAAACATTCAGTCAAATGTCTCAATATCTTTTCTTGAAGTTCTCTATTAATTTGCATAAATACTTTCTTAAGGCCGTCTGAAAATGATTCAAATAGTTTTCAGACGGCCTGTTCTTGTTCTTTTAACGCCGCAGTCAGCTCTTCAAACGAACACACGGCCGTACCGAGTTTGGCCACCACCACGCCGGCGGCGGTATTGGCAAGGTGCATGGCTTCGGTTAAATCGTATCCTGCCGCCAAGCCCAAGCCCATACTGGCGATAACGGTATCCCCTGCGCCGGAAACGTCGTACACTTCCTGAGCGCGGGTGGGCTGATTGTCGATCTGGCTGCTGCGGAACAGCGTCATGCCCTCCTCGCTGCGGGTCAGCAACAATGCTTCCAATTCGAGATGGCGGCGCAGGCTTTGGGTTTTTTCCACCAATTCTTCTTCATTGCGCCAACTGCCCACCACTTCTTTTAATTCGGCACGGTTGGGCGTGAGCAGGGTCGCGCCGGCGTATTTTTCGTAATCATCGCCTTTCGGGTCGATCAACACGGGTTTGCCGGCCAAGCGGGCGCTTTCTATCATGGCGGCAACGTGCAACAATCCGCCTTTGCCATAATCCGACAGCACCACCACATCATATTGCGGCAATAATTGTTGGTATTGTTCTTTCACCGAGTCGAGAATTTCCCGATGCGGTATTTCTTCAAAATCAAGGCGGATAAGCTGTTGGTTGCGGGCGACCACACGCAGCTTAACGGTGGTGGCGATTTCAGGGTCGCGCATCATATAAGAGGCTACCCCGTCCTGCCGCATCAATTCTTCAAGCGCCGACGCGGCTTCATCATCGCCGGTAACCGACAATAAAGCGGCCTGCCCGCCGAGCGAAGCAATATTACGCGCCACATTGGCAGCACCGCCCGCCCGTTGTTCGACGGTGGCGATTTTGGCAACGGGTACGGGGGCTTCCGGTGAAATACGGGAAACATCGCCGAACCAGTAGCGGTCGAGCATCACATCGCCCACCACCAAAACACGGGCTTGAGCCAAGCGGGATTGTAATTGTTGGGTATCGGCATTAAGAACCATGCGCTTATCCGTTATGTATGATTGAAAAATATGAAACCGATGGTTTTCAGACGGCATCACGTTATCAGGCCGTCTGAAAACCAATTATAAGCCGTTCACCGCTGCATTCACTTCACGCAATACGGCGACGGGGTCGGTCGCCAAAGTCACCGGACGCCCCATCACCAAATAAGTGGAGCCGGCAGCCAATGCTTCGGCAGGGGTCATAATACGGCGTTGGTCGTCGTTATTGTCGGCAACATTCAAACGGATGCCGGGCGTTACCAATACAAAATCTTCGCCCAAAGTACGGCGTAGCGGTGCCGCTTCATGCGCCGAACAAACCACGCCGTCCAAACCGGAATGTTTGGCCAACTCCGCCCAACGCACAACCAAATCTTCCACCGGTATATCGATACCGATTTCTCTCAAATCGCTTTGTTCCATACTGGTGAGCACCGTCACACCAATCAGCAGCGGCTTTTGGGCATGGTTGGCCACGGCTTCTGCGGCCGCTTCCATCATCCGCCGACCGCCGGAAACATGCATATCCACCATCCAAACGCCGATATCCGCCGCCGCTTTACAAGCTTGGGCAACGGTGTTGGGAATATCGTGGTATTTCAAATCAAGAAAAATCTGAAAGCCCTGATGAATCAGCTTTTCAACCAAGCTGCGGCCGGTTGCGGTAAACAATTCCTTGCCGATTTTCAGACGGCATAAGCTGGGGTCGAGGCGGCGCACAAAGGCTAAGGTGTCTTGTTCGTTGGCAAAATCCAAAGCCACGATAACCGGCGTGCGGGTGGTTTCGGTGTTGAAGTCGGTGATAAATGGGTTCATAACAGTTTCCGTATCGGTTTCTTCAGACGGCCTGCCGCAAAATAAAACAGGCCGTCTGAAACAATCAAATGTCTTCCGATTCTATCAGCTTTTACGCCGTTTCCGCATGATAAAATCACGCTTTCTTTGTTTTCAGACGGCCTTTATTATGAATTGTCTTGCTTGGAGTCATGTGCCCGACACCGCCGCACTGGCACGCGCCATCGCCACACAAGCCACACCGCTGTATCTCATTGTCTGCCTGCCAGACGATAGCGTACCCGAATTCCGGCTTTCCGCCACACCCGATGCTTTAGAGCAAACCTTATACCGCAACCTGACGGCACAACTCGGCTGCATACAGTTCAACGGCGCCAATGTTTTAGAAAATATCCTACCCAACGTACACCTATGGCTGATGCCGTCTGAAACCGCCACCCGACTCGGCGAACATTTCCCCATGCCTTTGTTATGGCAAACCGAAGCCGTGCCGCAAAAGGAAACCGCATCGCCGAAACCATGGTTCAGGCCGTCTGAAAACCGTGCCGCCCCTACCCGCGCGCTGATTATCGGTGCGGGCATTGCCGGCGCCGCCACCGCCCACGCACTGGCACAACACGGCCTGCCGGTAACCGTATTAGAGGCCACCGAACCCGCCACCGCCGCTTCCGGCAACCGCCAAGGTTTGCTGTATGCCAAAATTTCACCGCACAATACCGAACAAACCGAATTGCTGTTGTGCGGATACGGCCACACCCGCCGCCTATTGCAAAACCTACTGCCCGAACAAAACGACTGGGGCGGCAACGGCATCCTCCACCTCAATTACGATAATGAAGAAACCCGCCGCAACCGTTTACTCAGCGAACAAAGCCGACACAGCCATCTTTACCGTGCTGTATCCGCCGATGAATCCACGCAGATTGCCGGTATCCCCATCGCGCAAAGCGGCCTTTATTGGCCGCAGGGCGTTTGGCTGCATCCGCCCGCCCTTGTCCGCGCCCTGCTCGATCATCCGCTGATTGAAGTGCACAGCCAAAGCCCCGTATTATCAGCCGAACACAACGGCCACTCTTGGCAGGTACACACCCCGAAGCGCATCTTTAGCGGCAGCCATCTGGTTTACTGCACCGGTGCGCACAGCCCGCATATTGCCGATACCAATATTGCTACCCTGCCCTACCGGCTGATACGCGGCCAAACCGACCTTGCGCCGGCCACACCTTATTCGCAACAACTGCGCTGCGCCCTTTCCGGCACCAGCTACATCAGCCCCGCTTGGCAGGGTTGGCACGGCTACGGGGCGACCTTTGTCCAGCACGATACCGACACCGACTGGCGCGAAGCAGACCGACAAACCAACCTGCTCAACCTGCAAACCTTAAATTCCGAATTAGCCGCCGAACTAGCCCCGCCATCACGTTCAGACGGCCTGAATCATATTCCGCAAGGACACGCCGCCCTCCGTTGCGACAGCCCCGACCATCTGCCTATCGTGGGCGCATTGGGCGATATCCAAGCCATGCAAAACGTTTACGCCAAGCTCGCGCTCGATAAAAACTACCGCATCCGCACCACCTGCCCGTATCTGCCCGATGCCTATATCAACACCGCCCACGGCAGCCGCGGCCTGAGCACCGCGCCGATTTGTGCTGCCGCCGTTGCCGCCGATATACTCGGTTTGCCCAATCCGCTTTCACAACGCATCCGCACCGCCCTCAGCCCCAACCGCCTGATTATCCGCGCCCTGATACGGCAACAGCCTTTAAGCGTATCCACCCATTAACAAGCGGAAAAATACAGTTGTTTCCATCCGAATAAAGCAAAAAGAAACAAGCTAAGACACAGAAAACACAACCCAAATAGGCCGTCTGAAAAAAACCTGGCAATTATTGTAGGATAATCAGACGGATTATCTTACAATACCGTTCATGACCAAACAAAACTACAGAGGCCATACCACTATGCAGTATGCCAAAATTCTCGGCACGGGCAGCTATCTGCCCGCCAACCGTGTCAGCAATGATGACTTAGCCAAAAAAATCGATACCTCCGACGAGTGGATTACCTCGCGCACCGGTATCAAATTCCGCCACATTGCCGACGAAAAAGAACAAACCAGCGATTTGGCCGTTATCGCGGCACGCAATGCTTTAGAAAATGCCGGCATGGCCGCTGATGAAATTGATTTGATTATTGTGGCAACTTCTACGCCCGATATGATTTTCCCGTCCACCGCCACCATTGTGCAGCAAAAACTCGGTATCGGCGCCACCGGCTGCCCCGCATTTGATGTTCAGGCCGTATGCGCCGGCTTTATGTATGCCATCACTACCGCCAATGCCTATATCAAAAGCGGCATGGCCAAAAACGTCTTGGTTATCGGTGCGGAAACCTTCAGCCGCATTTTAAATTGGGAAGACCGAACTACTTGCGTCTTATTCGGCGACGGTGCCGGCGCAGTAATTTTAGGCGCTTCGGACGAAGCGGGTATTATCCACAGCAAACTACAGGCTGACGGCGATTATATCGACCTGCTGAAAACGCCCGGCCAAGTGGTGAACGGACAAGTTTGCGGCACCCCCTTCCTCACCATGGACGGCCCCGGCGTGTTTAAATTTGCTGTAAAAATGTTATCCAAAGTGGCCGAAGACGTTTTAAAAGAATCAGGCTATACCTCCGCGCAAATCGATTGGATTGTGCCCCATCAGGCCAACAAACGCATTATCGAAAGCACCGCCAAACATTTGCATTTGAGCATGGATAAAGTGATTCTCACCGTAGAAAACCACGGCAACACATCCGCCGCATCGATTCCGTTGGCACTGGATAGCGGCATACGGAACGGCCAAATCCAACGCGGCCAACACCTGCTGCTCGAAGGCATCGGCGGCGGTTTCGCATGGGGGGCGGTATTATTGAAATACTGATTTCCAAAAACACACAGGCCGTCTGAAACAATAAAAACACACTTCAGACGGCCGGGAGCCGGGGAAGCTCCTTTCCAATAAAAACAACAAACTCACTTAAAAATCAATAAAAATGAATAAACAAATACATTACGGCACGGTAACGCATTGGTTCGACGAACTGCAACGCGGCTCGGTTTTTTCCGACGACCACGGCACGCAGAGAATTCTATTAGAACCTTCATCCTTAACACCAAACTACCCGCACCCGCAAAGCGGCGACCGCATCGGTTTCAGTCTCTATCACGACGACAAAAACCGCTTATGCGCCAAAGATGCCGCTTTGCTACCGCCTTTAAAAGAAAACGAACGTGTTGAAATCACGCTGACCGAATGGAATTATCAGCAAAACGGCGGCTACGGCAAACATCAAATCCAACGCACCACGCCCATTTTCATTTTAGGCCAGTTTCTCAATGATCAAACGCGCATACCCGATTCCGGCGAAATACTGGAAGGCAGATTGGTGCGGCACAGTAACGGCCAATGGTTGATGGTCGAAGCCGATATTATCGAACCGCCCCCCGATCTGCCCGAAGACATACCCGGCCCGAGTGAAATACGCAACCTACAAGCCGAGCTGGCACCGCCGCCCTTTCCGCCGACGGTCAAACCTACCATCGGTAAGCATACTGCCCCACCGGAAAAAGCCGTTTTACCCGATACGAAAAATACCGAAGAAACCGAAAAAGCGGATACCGAAACACTGCCGGCCAATAAAGTATTAAGCGGCACCATCATCAGTTGGAACGATGAAAAAGGATACGGTTTTATCTGCACCGACGAAAACAATCAAACCGTCTTTTTCCATATTTCCGCTTTCCATTATGCCGCCCAACGTCCGCAACAAGGCCAACAGGTCAGCTTTTACTGTAACCGCCCGGCAGAAAGCAAACCGCAAAGAGCCATGCGGGTGGTATTGCTCGGCCATGAAGCATCTTTATTTTCCGAACGCCCCTATGATTACCATGAATTTAATTTCAACCTGCAAAAACTCGCTTCTTACGGTGTGTTCGGATTGATTTATTTAATTGTGGTCGCCTATTTTTCCGCCAAGCTCGTACTCATTTATCTGGCGGCCAGCGCGGCTGCTTTTTGGATGTACCGCAGCGACAAACAAACTGCCGTTACCCAAGCCGGCAAACAGGGCTATCTCGGACGGGTACCCGAACGCAAACTCTATCAAATCGGCTTAATCGGCGGCTGGCCGGGCGCCTTATTAGCACGGGGTGCGTTCAACCACAAAACCGGCAAAGCCTCTTTTATCCGTGTTTTTTGGATAACTGTCGCGGTAAATATTGCCATCACCTATGCCCTGCTGATACATTATGCCGACAATCCGATCGCTTTATTTTTGAAAAATTAAAGGAATACCATGTCTTTTGCATTCTTTTTTCCCGGCCAAGGCTCGCAAAGCCTCGGCATGATGAACGGTTTTGACGGTGTTGCCACTGTCCGCAATACTTTCGACGAAGCATCCGCCGCACTCGGCCAAGATTTATGGGCGATGATAAACGGTGAGGATGCCGCGCCCATTAACGAAACCGTGAATACCCAGCCTTTAATGCTGGCGGCTGGTGTAGCCACCTATCGCGCTTATCTCGAAGCAGGCGGCAACCAGCCTGCGGTAGTTGCAGGTCATAGTTTGGGCGAATACACCGCTTTAGTGGCCGCACAAGCCTTAGATTTCACCGACGCCGTACGCCTAGTGCGCCTGCGTGCCGAATTAATGCAAAATGCCGTGCCGCAAGGTGAAGGGGCTATGGCGGCTATTTTGGGGTTGGATGACGATGTTGTCCGCGATGTATGCAGCCAAGCGGAACAAGGCGATGTGGTGGAAGCCGTTAACTTCAACTCGCCCGGGCAAGTTGTAATTGCCGGCGCTACTGCTGCGGTCGAGCGTGCTATGAGCTTAGCCAAAGAGAAAGGTGCCAAACGCGCACTGCCGCTGCCCGTTTCCGTTCCCTCTCATTGCCGCCTAATGAAACCGGCCGCCGACAAACTGGCCGAAGCACTGCAAAACATTCATATCAAGCAACCTGAAATCCGCGTGATTCACAATGCCGATGTTGCTGCCTATAACGATAGCGACAAAATCAAAGATGCTTTGGTGCGCCAGCTTTACAGCCCCGTGCGTTGGACGGAAACTGTCAATACTTTGGTTGCGGAAGGCATCACGCAATCTGCCGAATGCGGCCCCGGAAAAGTATTGGCCGGTTTGGCCAAACGCATCAATAAAGAAGCCGTTTGCACCGCGCTTACCGATATGACACAAGTTCAAGCCTTTATTGAGGCACATCGCTAAGCATATAGTCGATTAACCTTTCACAATAAAACAAGAAGCCGTCTGAAACTTTCAGACGGCCTTCTACTTATTAAAACCACTATATTTACAAAAACAAAGCCCAATCAGCGTTTTTCCTGTTTGCGTATTAAATACACACCCAAAATACCGAATAATACGGTCGGCAATAATGCGGCAATCACCGGCGGCACATTATAAAGCTGGCTGGTAAATCCGAATAACCTGCCGGAAAAATGGAATGCCAAACCCAAACAAATTCCGCCGAATAATTTCAAACCCATATTGCCGCGACGGGTATTTTGCGGGGTAAACGCCAACGCCACCAGCGCCATAATCATCGCTGCAACGGGATACATCAGTTTTCGCCACCAGGCAATCTCATAAGTTTTGGTTTGCTGATGATTTTCCTTGAGATGGCTGATATAAGTGGTAAGGGCGGTAACCGACATCTGCTCCGGCTGCACCAATAAAACATCCAGTAAATTACGTTGTAATTCAATCGGCCACTGTTCGGTAGCCTGCACGCCTGTTTGTACACTATTGCCATCTAACAAACTATGACGGGCGTTTTTCAACTGCCACCCCTCATCATTCAAAGTAGCAGAGTCGGCTTCTACGGTTTCGGCAAGCTGAAAATCGGCATTATGCGCCCAAATTTTGACCCCCATAAGAGTATGGTCGGGCAACATTTCGCGCACATTAATAATATTGTTTTGCTCTTTCAACCATAAGCCCTGACTGCCGGTACTGATTTTACCGTTCACCGCCGTTGCTTTCAGATTTTCGGCATTACGGCTGAGCGACGGTGCAACCCACTCCCCCAATACCGCCGTAAATATGGCAAAAATCAAACCGAATTGCAGTAGGATACCAATCAGCCGTTTCGTACTCATACCACTGGTTTTCATCACCGTCAGCTCGCTGCCCGAAGCCAACTGGCTGAGTGCGACCAAACCGCCGATTAACACCACCAACGGCATCAGTTCATAAGCATGGGCCGGCATCTGCAATACCACATATTGCATCATTTTCATGCCGCTATAACTGCCCTCGCCAATATCGCCCGACTCGGAAACCACATCGAAAAAACTGTATAAGGCCAAAAAAGCCAACAGTGCATAAAAAGACATCACCGTCAGACGGCGGATAAGATAACGGGTTAACAGCATTATTTCACCCCGCCTTTCAAACTGATTTTCACCGCCTGCCAAAACGGCTGAGCCGGCATACTGCGCACCCGCAATAAAATAATGGCAATTGCAGCAATCAAAACATGCATGGGCACCATACCCAGCCAGAAATTCAGCCTACCGTCTTCAACCGCATTACGCAGAAAAGTCAAACCGTTTTGATAAACCAAATACAAACCGATGGCAACCAAAATATTATAAGTATGCCCGGTGCGGGGGTTGAAATAAGAAAGCGGTACGGCTAAAACACTCAATATCAACACGCTGATGGGCAACGACAACCGCCACATCAATTCAGCCTGATGTTGTGCATCGCTGCTGCCGAATAATTCTGCCGTCGGAATGGTACGGCGGTTGGCAATCGGATCAACGATTTGCGGCACGGTACTGATAATCAGGCTTAAATGTCCGAACGAGACTTGGCTGTAGTCGGCCTTACCGGGCGTGCCGCTGTATCGGTAGCCGTTGCTGAGCTCTAAGGTGCGTTTGTTGTCTTTCAGTGAAAACGTGCCTTCTTTGGCTAGGATAATATTGTCGTTTCCTTTGGTATCCCGTTCGCGTAAAAACAGGTTTTTCATCACGCCCGAATCAACGTCGAAAGTTTCGACGAAATACACCCGTCCGTTATGTCTGCCCAACGTATTGAATTCGCCCGCCTCAACCAATGAAAGTTCTTGTTTCTGCTTGAGCAATTCGGCAAACTCGCGGCTTTTTAAATCCGCCCACGGCATAATCCAAAGCTGCATCACCGCAATCAACACCGCAAACGGAATGGCAAACCGCAGCACGGGGCCTATCCATTGTTTTAATGCCAATCCGCATGAAAGCCAAACCGACATCTCACTATCGCGCCAATAGCGGGTTAGCACGGTTAGAATACTGATATATGCGGTTAACACCAGCAGCAGCGGCGTCATGCCAATCACCCAAAAGCCAATCAATGCGGCAACCGCATCAACGGCAACCCGCCCGTCGGCAGCGCGTCCGAGCAGGTTAATGGCCTGCGTCGAGACCAACACGGCCAGCAATACCACAAAAATACCCACTGCGGTAAGCGATAACTCTTTAAGAAAGTTTCTTTGATAAATCATAAATATGAACTACTTTCCTTGCAGATGCTTTTTTCATTCAGGCCAAACCGTTTCAGACGGCCTGATATAGAGTACAATCAAAGGGAAAGATTTCGGTTGGCTTTTATCGGAAAGATGCTAAGGCCGTCTGAAAAATCCGAATTTGAATCATTATCTCAATTAGGAGAAAAACGTGAAATTTAACACAAAAGCCGAAAAATTGCAGCCAAACCAAAGCGGCGCGTTACTATATGTTTGTGAAGATGCCTGCCCTTGTAGCGAAAACAGCAATAATGAAACCGCCGCCCTACTCTGCGGTTCGTTAGAAGAAGACCAATCTTTTGCCGAAACCAAAGTTTCCGTTAACGGCAGCCTGCAAGCCGTTGCCGTTGTCCGCCTCAAAGAAATGAAACGCGACCTCATTGCCAAAGCGGCAGCCGAAGCAGCGGCTTGGGCGCAAAAGCAAGAACAGCTAAACGTATGCTTGGCCGCATTTAACGCCAAGGATAGCGAACTGGTGGCCGAGATTTTTGCAACCGCATTCGGCACTGCCGCCTATCGCTTCGACCGCTACAAAAAAGAAAGCAAGCCTGCCAAACTGAAAGAAGCGGTATTTTTCAGCGAAGCCCACCCTTCATCCGTTGTTGCGGCACTTTCCCTTGCCGAAGCACAAGTATACGGCATGAATATTTGCAAAGACCTCGGCAATGCCGCACCAAACGAATGCACCCCGAAATTCTTGGCACATACCGCCCGCGAAGAAGCCAAAAAGGTCGGCGCTTCAGCAAAAATCTTGGAAAAAGACTACATCAAGAAACACATGGGCGCTTTTTGGTCGGTAGCCAAAGGCAGCAAACAAAAGCCCTATCTGGTCGAGCTGTCTTATTTTGGCGCAGCAGATGAAAACGAAGCCCCGGTGGTTTTGGTCGGCAAAGGTATTACCTTTGACTCTGGCGGTATTTCCTTAAAACCCGGCCCGAATATGGATGAAATGAAATACGATATGTGCGGCGCCGCCAGTGTGATTGGCACTTTCTGCGCTGCTGCCAAACTCAAATTGCCGATTAATCTGATTGCCATTGTGCCGACTTGTGAAAACATGCCTTCCGGCGAAGCCAACAAACCCGGCGATATCGTAACCAGTATGAAAGGCTTAACCATAGAAGTATTGAACACTGATGCCGAAGGCCGTCTGATTTTGTGTGACGCGCTGACTTATGCGGAACAATTCAAACCCAAAGCCGTGATTGATGTCGCCACACTCACCGGCGCCTGTATCGTGGCACTCGGCCATGATGTTAGCGGTTTGATGGGCAATAATCAGGAATTGGTCGATAACCTGCTCGCTTCAGCCAAAGCTACCGACGACAAAGCTTGGCAATTGCCGTTGTTCGACACTTATAAAGAACAGCTCAAATCCAACTTTGCCGATATTCCGAATATCGGTTCACCCGGTGCGGGCACCATCACGGCGGCAACATTCCTATCCTATTTCACCGAAGACTATCCGTGGGCGCATCTCGATATTGCGGGTACGGCTTGGAAATCCGGTAAAGAAAAAGGCGCTACCGGCCGCCCCGTTCCCCTACTGCTCAACTATTTGCGTCAGGCAAAATAATACCGCCGTTATAGCGGATACCTAGTAGCCGTAAAACAGCAAAACGCCGTCACACCAACCCTATCGTGTGATGGCGTTTTCATATCACAATAATGCAATATGCCGGTTTTCAGACGGCCTTTAGCCAAGCTATACCATATAGAAAACCCTATCTACAAACCATACACGACATCTGGGGTACAATACGGCCTTTTACTTTATCCGCCCGTTTCAGACGGCCCTAACTAACTCTAAATTATATTAATATGAACAATCCATCTATCTGGCAACCCGAACTGCCGGAACACCTAACCGATACCTACCCTGCCGATTTAACCGCATTAATCCAAGCGCAATCGCTAACTGCCGCCTTACGCGCGATTGACGCATCATTTTCCGTACGCTTGCTGCACTTGGGCGCTACCCACTGCGATATTTTGTTTTCAGACGGCCTCACCATAACCACCCCTGATAACGGCTTTGGCCGTGATGTTTTATTGTGTTTAAACGATATCCCCGTTGTTTGGGCGCGCAGTTTGTGTGCCGCCGATGCTCAAAATTGGCGGAATTTGCTCGACTGCGGGACACGCCCTTTAGGGGAAAGGCTGTTTGACGGCTCATTGCCGCTTACCCGCTCCGCGTTCGAATACGCTATATTGCCGGAAACATACCGTTTCAACGGCTTTGAAAAACCATCTTTTTTAGCACGCCGTTCGTTTTTCGACTTACAAGGCGAACGGCTGGGTTTGACCGAATGCTTCCTACCCGCCCTGCAAAGTTTTGTTTAATCTTATGATAGTTGTTAAAAAATTCGATATAATTATAAAAAATAAGCCGTTTGCTAACAGACGGCTTTAATCTGTTATATATCATTTATTTTCAATAAATTGACCGACAGACTAAAACCAATTAAATACAAGAAATGAATATAAAACGCTTACTCTTAACTTTTCTCCCCCGCTATACCGTAGGTAGGTTGGTGATATACAGCAGACTGATGCGTATGGAAAAACCCATCGGCACACTATTGCTGTTGTGGCCGACTTTTTGGGCACTATGGATAGCATCGCAAGGTATCCCCGACTTTACCGTTTTATTGGCATTTGCCGCCGGCACTTTTCTCATGCGCAGTGCCGGTTGCGTGGTGAATGATTTTGCCGACCGAGATTTCGACGGCTCGGTAGAGCGCACCCAAAACCGACCGTTTGCCCGCGGACTGGTTTCTACCGAAGAAGCCATTTTACTGGCGTTGATTCTCTGCTTAATGGCCGCCCTCTGTTTACTGCCGCTCAACCGCCTAACTTGGCTGATGAGCCTGCCGGCATTATTTTTAGCAGTCAGCTATCCGTTTACCAAACGCTTTTTCCCCTTACCGCAATTTTATTTGGGGCTGGCCTTTTCATTCGGTATTCCGATGGCGTTTGCCGCCGTTACCGAAACCGTTCCGCCTCTGGCATGGCTGATTTTTGCCGCCAATGTTTTATGGACGCTGGCTTATGACACCATTTATGCAATGGCCGATAAAGAAGACGATTTAAAAATCGGCATCCGTACTTCGGCCATCACTTTTGGCGATAAAGACGTTGCCGCCATTATGTTGTGCCATTTCTGGTTTACCTTCCTTATGATCATTCTGGGCATTCAGATTCGTGCCACTTGGCCGTTCTGGCTGGTGTTACCCTTTATTGTTTACAATCAGATACGGCAATACCGCCAAATCAAACAACGTAACCGCTGGGTATGCTTCCGCACTTTTCTGGAAAACAACCATATCGGCCTATTATGGTTTGTGGGCATTGTCGCCCACTATGTATGGCTATCGATTCAGACGGCCTATACCCATTAATATCATTTAAACAAGGCCGTCTGAAAGATTGATTAGTTTATAGACGGCTGAAATCATCCGTTCCAACCCAATAAAAAAGACGGGAATCACCCGTCTTTTTTCTTTATTCGGTACGCAGCCTAAAGCACATGGCCGAATCACCTACCTTAAAACGCTTCGCCAACTTTCACACCGCCGGCCGTGTCTTTCGGGGTAGCCAACTCTGCCACAACCCTTTGTGCTGCTTGGAATGCCGGCGTAGCCATCATATCGGCCGCCCCGCTTGCGGTTAAGGTATTGGCCATATACTGCCAACGTTGCGCCAGCTTATTATTTTCAGGCATCACAAAACCATCGCGAAGCTCATCCACCAAATCCGGACGGTTACACACCAACACAATATCGCAACCAGCCTCAAATGATAAACGCGCCCGCTCGCGGATACCGCCGACACCGCCTGCGCCTTCCATAGTCAGGTCGTCTGAAAAAATCACACCGTTAAAACCGATATCATGGCGCAATACTTCTTTCAGCCATTTAGCAGAAAAACCGGCCGGCAGACTATCTACCTTAGGGTAAACCACATGAGCGGGCATCACCGCCGCCATGCCTGCGGCACTTAATCTGCGGAACGGCACTATATCAGCGGCATTTAATTCCGCAAAACTGCGGTTGTCTTCCGGCAACACATGATGGCTGTCCCCCTCTACAAAACCATGCCCGGGAAAATGCTTACCGCAAGATTTCATGCCGCCCCGATTCAACCCTTTTTGCAAAGCCAACGCCAGCTCGGTAACGACTTCGGGCTCGCAATGGAAACTGCGGTTGCCGATAACGGCGCATTGCCCCCAGTTTAAATCCAACACGGGGGTAAACGACAAATCCACACCGCAAGTACTCAGTTCGGTTGCCAACACCCAACCAGTTTGCTCGGCCAAAGCTTTCGCCTTTTCGGCACCCTCTTTATCCCAAATCTCACCGAACACATCCATCGCGGGCAAGCGGGTAAAGCCGTGAATAAAGCGCTGCACCCTACCGCCTTCGTGATCAACGGCAATAATTAATTCCGGCGTTCTTAACGCTTTGATTTCAGCAATCAGCTTTTTAAGTTGTTCGATATTTTCAAAGTTTCTACGGAATAAAATTACGCCGCCGATAGCAGGGTCTAAAAGGCGCTGTTTTTCTTCTTCCGTTAAATAAAAAGCATGCACATCAGCCATAACCGGGCCGCGCGGAATCATGGGTTTATTCATTATGTACTCACATCAGCAAAATAACAGGCCGTATCCGTTATCAGAATAAAACAGTATTTCAGGCCGTCTGAACGTTTCAGACGGCCTGTCTGTTACAAACCTACTCTATTGCCTAAAAATAAAATGGAAACACTATCAATCAAACATTCAGACGGCCTGATACAATCAACAGGCCGTCTGAATATCAACGCTTAATTAAGGCAGTCTTAAAGCAAAAAATAAGGTCGAACCGCCACGTTGTACCAACAGCGGTATATTTTTACCGGCACCGGCCAACGCATTACGGAAAGTGGATTCGTCTTCAACCGTCATCTGGTTGACGGCGAGAATCTCATCACCGCGCCTTATCCCTGCACGTTCGGCAGCACCTTCCGATTTCACCACCACCAAACGTTTTCTATCATTACCGATGCGTGTTTGCATAGTCAGGCCGGTATTCTCAATCAGGAAAGCCTGGCCACTGGAAGAACCTGTCGGATCCGATGCTTCTTCTTCACCAAATTCTTCATCATTACTGCTGGCGCCAAGCTGGACTTTCACATTGCTTTCATGGCCGTCGCGCCATATACCGAGCGTCACTTCCTTACCCGGTGCCATGGCGCCGACCATCACCGGCAAATCGCTGGATTGGCGGACTTCTTCACCGTTCACGCTGCGGACGATATCACCCGCCTGCAAGCCGGCTTTAGAAGCGGGGCTGCCCGGCAATACGCGGGCAATCAATGCCCCCGACGCTCTATCCAAACCGAACGATTGCGCCAAATCATAAGACACTTCCTGAATAATCACACCCAGTTGGCCACGCTGTACTTTACCGGTCGCTTTCAACTGATCTGCCACATTCATCGCCACATCAATCGGAATGGCAAAAGAAATACCCATAAACCCGCCGCTTCGGCTGTAAATCTGCGAATTGATACCGACCACCTGACCTTTCAGGTTAAACAACGGCCCGCCCGAATTACCGGGATTAATGGCAACGTCGGTTTGAATAAACGGCGTATAGTTTTCATTCGGCAGGCTACGGCCTTTGGCAGACACAATACCGGCAGTCACACTGTTATCAAATCCGAACGGCGCGCCGATTGCGGCAACCCATTCGCCCGGCTTCAAATCTTTGGCATTGCCGACCTTAACCACCGGCAAATCCTGCGCATCGATTTTCAGCAATGCCACATCGGACTGCTGGTCGGAACCCACCAGCTTGGCCGTATATTCACGTTTATCGTTCAACAATACCTTAATATTGCTCATGCCGCCGACCACATGGGTGTTGGTCAGAATATAACCATCGGAACTAATGATGAAACCCGAACCGAAATTCAATTCGGCTTCTTCTTCCTGTTCTTGAATTTCCGGCACATTCGGCACTAAGCGTTTGAAAAACTCATAAAAAGGATCGTTATCAGGAAACTGATTCAAATCCATGCCGTTATCTCTCTCTTGACTGCTGCTCGGTGCTTTAACCGCCTGAATATTAACAACGGTCTGCCCTTCTTGCTCCACCAGTTTGGTAAAATCGGGCAGCAGCATCTGTACATTGCCTTCATCGGTTTTGGTTTCTACTTTTTTCACCAAATCCGTTTGCGCTTGTTCGTCTTTGCCGAAGAAACTTTCCACCTTATCACAACCGGTTAGCGCCAAAGCAGAGGCAGCCAGCAGGGCAATATATTTGGGGGTTTTATTCACAACGGTTTCCTTTTAATCAAGATATAGTAACGGTAAATTCGAGGGGAATTGTAAACGAAAAGAGCAATGATACACAAATCGGTCATTTATAAAACAGTTTTTTCGCCATTTATTACGAAATGGCCCACAAATATCACCAAGGTTGCGTATGATTTTCCGAAAGGCATACACCTTTTAACAGGCTGTTACCCATCGCCTATTTAGCTCAAGCTTTAAAAGCTGTTCATTTAAACAACCCCATCAGTTTTTGGCAGGGTATTCGCACAAATCGTAAATCAAACATTGACCGCATAACGGCTTCTGAGCCTTACAGGTATAACGGCCATGCAAAATCAGCCAGTGATGGGCATTTAATAAAAATTCTTTCGGCACCAGCCGCATCAGTTTATCTTCAACCTCACGCACATTCTTACCCGGTGCGATTCTGGTGCGGTTAGATACTCTAAAAATATGGGTATCAACTGCCATAGCCAATTGGCCGAATGCCGTATTCAACACCACATTGGCGGTTTTCCGCCCTACGCCCGGCAAGGCTTCCAATGCTTCACGGTTATCCGGTACTTCGCCATTGTATTTTTCAAGCAGAATCCGACACGTTTCAATAATATGTTTGGACTTGGTTTTATACAGGCCGATGGTTTTGGTATATTCCATCACCCCCTCCAAACCCAAATCCAGCATGGCCTGCGGCGTACCGGCCACCGGAAACAGTTTGGCCGTCGCCTTATTCACACCGACATCGGTAGCCTGCGCCGAAAGCAAAACGGCAATCAGCAACTCAAACGGATTTTTATAATTCAATTCGGTCGTCGGGTGAGGGTTGGCCGCCCGAAAACGCTCGAAAATTTCTTGGCGGATATGTTTATTCATAATTTAATTGGTCTGGTTTGTCGGGTTAGTTGGTAAAGAAACGCATTAAGTATTTTAAAATAAATACATTATCCGCTTTACCAATATTATTTTTATTACTTTTTATTATCTGCTTATTAGATAAAGGCGATAAAGCAATATTGCCTACAACCACAATGCCGCCCGAATATTTTCAGACGGCCTGATTCAAATAATATAGTCCGCTTCCGGCCGCGGCATATTAATCTGCTGTAAAAAGCGTTTGGTGCGTTCATGCTGCGGATTGAGAAACAAAGTTTGCGGCGAGCCTTTTTCAACAATCACACCGCCATCCATCACCACAACCACATCCGCTACTTCCATTGCAAATTTAATCTCATGCGTGACCACCATCATGGTCCAGCCCTCATCAGCCAACTCTTTCATGGTATTGAGCACATCTTGCACCAATTCGGGATCCAGTGCCGAAGTCGGTTCGTCAAACAACATTAAATCGGGCTGAATGGCCAAAGCGCGGGCGATACCGACTCGTTGCTGTTGCCCGCCGGAAAGCTGATGTGGGTAAAGATCGGCCTTATCAGCCAACCCTACTTTTTCCAATAAAGCAGCGGCTTCTCTTTTGGCATCGGCTAATGGTTTTCCCTGCACCACAACCGGCCCTTCCATGACATTTTCCAAAGCGGTTTTATGAGGAAACAGATTATATTGCTGGAAAACCATACCTGATTTACGGCGCAAAGCCAGAATCTCTTTTTTTGATAATTTATGTGAAAAATCAATTTCCAAAGGCTGATCGCCGCTGAATGCAAGTTTGCCCTGCTGCGGAATTTCCAACGCATTCAAACAACGTAGAAAAGTGGTTTTCCCCGAACCCGAAGGGCCGAGTATCACCACTACGCTGCCTTTTTCAATATCCAAATCAATGCCGCGCAAAATAGCATTGTCACCAAACGCTTTGTGAATATTACGGATTTTAATCATGGCTTATACTCACTTGGCAATATGACGGTCGAGCCGTTGTTCAAGTTTGGCCTGCATCACAAACAGGAAGAAACAGAATACCCAATAAATAATCCCTGCTTCGATATACACGGGCAAAAAGTCATAGCTGGCATTGGCAATCTGCTGGGCAACACGGAAAAGCTCGGTAATGGTTACCACCGAGGCTAAAGAAGTGTCTTTAAACAAACTGATAAACGTATTGCTCAAAGGCGGTACGGCAACACGGAAAGCCTGCGGCATAATAATGCGGCGAAACGTCTGCATATAAGTCATACCGATAGAAAAGCCGGCTTCCCACTGCCCTTTGGGTACCGATAAAATAGCGGCACGAATGGTTTCGGAAGCATAAGCACCGATATTTAGCGAAAAACCAATAATGGCAGTCGGCAGCGGATCAAGTGTGATACCGATAGAAGGCAAACCGTAAAACACCACCATCAACTGAACCAGCATAGGGGTACCGCGAATGGCGGAAACATAAAATTTCACCACCGCAAATAATATCCGATGCACCCAACCTGATAGCGGCACAACCCGCACCAATGCCACACCCAATGCAATCAGGATGCCGCAAATAAAAGAAACGACGGCCAGCGGTATCGAATAGAGAAATCCCGCTTTCACCATCGGCCAAAATGCGTTTATGACCAAAACCGCACGGGCTTCGGTCATAAACGGAATGGCGGTTAAAATATCATTTAACACTAACATCTACACCAAAAAATTGTTCACCCAGTTGTTTCAATGTGCCGTCTTCTCGCAATTCGTCAACCGCACTGCTGATTTTAGCCAGAGCCTCTTCATTGCCCTTATTCACCACAAAGCCGGAACCTATTTTTTCATCACTGGGGGCAGTCCATGCTGTTTTCAGTCCAGAATTCGGGTTTTTCTTCAAATAATCCAATAAGGCTAATGAGTCGTTAAAAGTAAAATCGGCACGTTTTTGCTGAACCAAGGTTAATGCCTGCGCCATGCCGTCTACCGGAATAATTTCGGCTTCGGCTTTTTGTGCCATTTCACCATAATTACTGCTTAACGTTTGTGCAGCCGTTAAGCCTTTCATATCGGCGAAGCTCTTGATACGGTTATCATCGGCACGGGAAACCGCCATCGGGCCGGAATAGCTGTAATCCGACGATTTATCAAATGTGGCACGGCGTTCGGGCGTGGTCAACCCAACTTGATTGGCCACCATATCGAAACGGCCTGCTTTCAAGCCGGCCAACATGGCATCCCACTGGGTTTCTTTAAATTCGACCTGAATCCCTAATTTATCTGCAACCGCACGGGTCACTTCCACATCATAACCGGTCAATTTGCCGCTTTCGTCATGATAGGTAAACGGCGCATAAGTCCCTTCCGTACCCACGGTTACCGTACCTTTATTATCAATGCGTGACAACAGCGAACCGGCTTCTGTTTGCGGTGCAGAGGCTTGATTAGCCGATGCAGCCGAACCACTATCGTTGCCACATGCGGCCAATACCAAGGCAGCTATACTGCCGAACACGAATTTTTTTAACATAGTTTTTCCTGTGAAAGCGTAATAAAAGTCTAAATTGTACGTTAATCAAAACCACAATACAAAGAACTCCTGATTGTATGCTTAGATTGAATGAATATAAATAAAGTATCAAACTGCTAGAAATGTTAAGATACCAACTAGTATCAAATACCCAACACGATTGGCCACCGGCAAAATGCTGACGGAGCTGACCGTACGCCGCCCTAAAGTGGGTGATATCCGTGCCGTATCCGGCCTTAATACAGAGGCAGAGCAAGAGCCGGCCATGATGGCACGCATTACCGGCTTGGTGCCGGAGGACTTGGACGAGTTTGATATGGTTGACTACAAGGCTTTGCAAGACTTTTTTTCACGCAGCAGCGCAGTAACCAACAGGGTAAGCCGATAAGCGGAGCGGAGCTTAACCGCCAACTGCTGTCGGCTTGCGCGGATATGGCATGGTGGTTTGGCTGGTCGCCGGATGAGATTGACAACCTGTCTATTGATGACTTTTTGGTTTACCAAAAAGAGGCAGCCCGCCAAATCAAGGCGGGCTACGGGAAAAATTTTTAATTGATTAGGGTAATTTGGGCGGTCGCCCTAGATTTTTTAATCCTCACATGATGGGTAAGGTCTTGTTACATACCAATATACCCACAAGCTGATTAGCCCTAGCACCAAGAAAAACAATGGTAACCCACCAATCATTAGGCAGCCGAAGACGAATGTAAAACCAATTAATGCAGCTCCAGTATCCATAATAATCATCCTTTTTAATTTTTTTAGGATTTTACCATATGGCAACTGATTTAGGTGTTGTAATAACCGTAACTGCTGTGGCTGGCGGTGCGTTGGCTGGGTTAAGCAACATCGGCAAAGCCATAACTACGCTAAAATCATCTACTGACAACCTTATAGCTCGCCAAAAAGAGCTTAATAACATCATCGGATTTTTAGAAGGCACCCGGATTGATAAGTCGCTCCAAAAGCAATATGACAAGCTTGGCGAGTCAATCAGACGGCTTACAAATGATTACCAAGCCCTTAACCGTGTCCAAGTGGCCAAACAGGCCAATGCGGCCGAGTGGGCGGGCATCAAAGGGCAGTTTCAGGGCGTGTTTAAGTAAGCCAATCACCAATAACCAAGCTGGCTTTTTGAACGATATCAAACTAACAACCCCTACTCATTGCCATTTCGGTATATTTTTCTTAAAAATAATATTAAGACATGACACCTCTAATACCCAAACAAGTGACAACACACATTCATAAAGTCCTCATTCTTGGCGCAGAATGCACCGGTAAAACCACACTGGCCAAAGACCTCGCCCATCATTTTGGCAGTGTTTACAGCGGCGAGTATATGCGAACCTATCTTGAGGGCAAACCCAAAGGCTATGTATGCCAATATGAAGACTTGCTGCCCATTGCCATTGGACAAATCAATCAAGAAAATCGGCAAATTGCCCACGCCAAGGATTATTTATTTTGTGATACGGGTTTATTTGAAATTGCCAGCTATGCCCACTGGTATTTTCAGGATTGCCCTCCGTCCATTGAAGATGCCGTCAAAATTCAGCATTATGACTTAATCCTACTCACCGATGAACAAGGCATACCATGGCAAGCCGATGGCATGCGTGATTTACCCAATGGTCGAGATAAAATGCGGCAATTTTTTATCAAGCGGCTACAAGAGCAAGGATTAAATTACCATCCTGTCTATGGTGATAGGGCCACCCGAGTCACTCAAGTTGCCACTTTACTTCAAAAATTAACAACGCCTTAATCAGGTAACAGGCTGGTTTACCATATAAAATAAGGCCGTCTGAAATCGGTTTTCAGACGGCCTTATTTTATTCCCGACAAAATCACTCAACTATTTAAAAGAAATCTGTTAAAATAAGCGCCATTAAAAATAATTCACAAGGCACAAACCATGGCACTATTGCAAATCGCCGAACCCGGCATGTCTGCCGCCCCGCACCAACACCGCTTGGCAGTGGGCATCGACTTAGGCACCACCAATAGCCTCGTCGCATCTGTAAAAAGCGGCAGTGCCGTTTGCATTCCCGACGAACAAGGCCGCGTTACCCTACCCTCAGTGGTACGTTATTGCGAAGATACCCGTATAGAAATCGGCTACGACGCACTCAAAGCCCAAAAAATCGACCCCCTCAACACCATCAGTTCAGCCAAGCGCCTTATCGGACGAACACTGGAAGACATCAAACAAGACAGTCATTATCTTCCCTACCGCTTTGGCGGCAGCGAGCGGATTATCGAACTACAAACCCGTCAAGGCATTAAAACACCGATTGATGTATCTGCCGAAATCTTACGCACCCTAAAAGAACGTGCCGAAGAAAACCTCGGCGGCGAACTAACCGGCGCAGTAATTACCGTACCCGCTTATTTTGACGATGCCCAACGCCAAGCCACCAAAGATGCAGCGCGATTAGCCGGATTAAACGTATTACGACTACTTAACGAGCCGACCGCAGCAGCCATCGCCTACGGTTTAGATAATGCTTCCGAAGGTACGTTTGTGGTTTACGATCTCGGCGGCGGTACATTTGACGTATCCGTTTTACAACTGACAAAAGGTTTATTCGAAGTCAAAGCCACCAACGGCGACAGCGCACTCGGCGGCGATGATTTCGATCACCGTCTGTTCTGCCAACTGCTCGAACAAAACGATTTATCACAATTAAACGAACAAGACAGCCAGTTATTGATCAGCTTGGTTCGCGCAGCCAAAGAAAGCCTCACCACAGAAACCAGCACCACCATACGCGCCACGCTTTCAGACGGCCATACTATTGACACCACCATCACCCGCCAAGAATTTCATAACCTTACCCAGCCATTGGTTGCTAAAACCATCGAGCCGGTGAAACAAGCATTAAAAGATGCAGGCATCACTAAAGCCGATGTGAAAGGCGTGATTATGGTAGGTGGTTCCACCCGCATGCTGCATGTACAACAAGCCGTTGCCACTTTCTTCGGACAAACACCGCTGAACAACCTCAATCCGGATCAGGTTGTTGCTCTGGGCGCCGCTATGCAGGCCAATATCTTGGCCGGCAATAAAAGCGATGAAGAATGGCTGCTGTTAGACGTTACCCCGCTTTCGCTCGGTTTGGAAACCTACGGAGGACTGGCTGAAAAAGTGATACCGCGCAACAGCACCTTACCGACGGCCCGCGCCCAAGAGTTCACCACCTTTAAAGACGGCCAAACCGCCATGACCATTCATGTGGTGCAAGGCGAACGGGAATTGGTTGCCGACTGCCGCAGTCTGGCTAAATTTACATTACGCGGCATACCCCCGATGGCAGCCGGCGCCGCACGCATTTTGGTGACTTTCCAAGTCGATGCAGATGGTCTGCTATCCGTATCCGCACGGGAGCAATCAACCGGCGTACAGGCACAAATCGAAGTGAAGCCTTCTTACGGCTTAGACGACGAAACCATCACGCAAATGCTGAAAGACAGTATGTCCAATGCTTCCGAAGATATGGCGGCACGGGCACGCGCAGAAGCCACGGTTGAAGCCGAAGGGCTTATCGGTGCCGTTCAAGCCGCTTTGGCTTTGGATAAGGACCTATTGAATGAAGATGAATTAAACACGATTCAGACGGCCATTAACACACTGGAAACCCTGATTCAAACAGGCAATGCCGACGAAATCCGACAAGCCGTGACCAACCTCGGACACGCTACCGATGATTTTGCCGCCAAACGTATGGATAGAAACATTAAGCGTGCTTTAACCGGCCAAAAAGTAGAAGATATTTAATTATGTTTCAGACGGCCTTTATTAAAAAAGAGGCCGTCTGAAAACGGTAAATGATGATGACAATAAAGATGATCAAAACAACCGATAGCAATGAAACACTATCGGAAACCATACCGATAATTATAAAATCCGCCCCGGATAATCCATTTATATATTTTGAACACCAACCTTACCATAACGGCCGGCTCAAGCCTGCCACACCGCAAACAGGAATAACATGCCTAAAATAACCGTACTCCCACACGCCGATCTCTGCCCCGAAGGCAAAACCATAGACAATGCCCCCGAAGGCCAAACCATTTGTGATATCTTATTGGATAACGACGTTGAAATCGACCATGCTTGTGAAAAATCATGCGCCTGCACCACCTGCCACGTTATTGTGCGAAAAGGCTATGACAGTTTGGAAGAGCCGTCTGAAATTGAAGAAGACTTACTTGATCAGGCATGGGGCTTAGAAGCCGAATCGCGTTTAAGCTGCCAAGCCAAAGTGGCCGATGAAGATTTGGTGGTAGAAATTCCGAAATACACCATCAATCATGCGCGTGAACACCATTAACCACTATTGACAATCCTTTCCTCCAAAGGCTTTGCCACCCAACCATAAGGAACCGAATCATGAAATGGACCGATACCTTACGAATTGCCGAAGAGCTTTACGACACACACCCCGATATCGACCCCAAAACCATACGTTTTACCAAATTACGCGAACTCATTATGGCCTTACCCGATTTCGATGACGATCCCGAACGCAGCGGCGAGCGCATTCTCGAAGCCGTCCAATTGGCCTGGATTGAAGAAGCGGAATAAAACCGACTTTTATCCTCCGGTAAAACATAAAAAAGCAACACAAATATCGTTTTATTTGCGTTGCTTTTTTATCCAAACGAAGACTAAGCGCCTTTTGCAGCAGCCTCTTGCAATCTGCCTTCAAAAGAAGACAAATCCACACCGGCATTCCGAGCCATAGCCATAGCATCGGCAACCGCCATACCATTTGCCACCGCACCATATGCCCATAACAAGGAACTGCGCGTACCGGTCAGACAATAAGCTAAAACGGGCACTTCCGCATCAGTCAAATGTGATCTGAATTCGGCCGCCACCTCAGCGTTAATCGTAGGGGCAGTGACCGGCAGATAAATAAATTGATTAATACCGGCCTCAGCAAACCACTGTTTCATCTGCTCGGCACTGGTCTGATCCGCCGCTTCCCCATCCGGGCGGTTACAAAACACACTTTTAATACCCAGTGCCACTGCTTCCGCTACCGAGGCATGTGTTAATTGAGATGCAATATAAATTTTGTCGGTCAATCGCCGGATAGTCATAATGTTTATACTCCTTATATTCCTTATATTATTTAACAAACTTACCAAGCCCCGTTTTTCTTTTTTATTAGGTATATCATAGAAAAGCTTGTTTGTCTTTTAGTAATAAAAAGATTGCAATACCTAAAAAAATCAAACTCAACAAAATGGTTCGTTCATCAAAATAAGCTACAAAAAATCCGTTGACTAACGCACCAAAAGCGAAGCTGGCCAAAATGAGCAAAGTATCTTGAAAAGCAATTTTTTTGTCAGGGTCATGATCGATATAACCTTCAAAAAAATTTGTTGAAAGATTACGCAGATTACCCGTCATCATCAAAGAAGTAAACGGTTTGCCTTTGAGTTTTGTAAATGCCTGCAATTGCATCGCTGCGGCAATCGAAAGTAATGCATTTGTTAAAAGGTGCGGCAAAACAGGAGAAAACAACCCGACAAAAAGCAACAAAGCCGTTTCAAAAATTAAAAACCATAATCGTGGACGGTTTATGAGTTTTGTCTGTAAATGACGGGCTATCAAAGCCCCTGAGAAAAAAGCAATAATCGGGATAATATAATTAATCAACACATCCCAATTACCCTGCCCCAAACGAATCCCCAGCAAAATAAAATTACCCGTCTGAAGCCCGGCAAAGACTTCGCCGTGAACCAAATATGTGTATGCATCCAAACCGCCTGCTGCCGCTGCCAGCACCATACCAAACTCCAGGCGCTCATGAGTTTTTACATCCATCTTTTATCCTCTTTTTATTCGTTAAAAGTTTACGCCGATTCAAAAGAAGCGGCAAAAATATGTATTTTGGCTAAAGGTAGCTTTACTTCATAACAAAATAGCCATTCCTATTGCCAATCCATTAACTTAGTTCTACAAAAAGAATTTATGGTGGGGCATGAGTCGCGAAACAGCAGATAAAAAATATCCGCCCATAGTGACGTGCCATTTTTCTGCAGCATGAAATGATTGAGTCCATATATTTTATCGATGTGAGTATCTGAAGCTGTCAAACAACAGCTATCGATTTTTTAATAAAGTATGCGGCCAAGCTCAATATTTGCCGCAATCTGTAATCTTACTTTTATTTATTTGAATAAATCATAGAAGTAAAAATCAATACTAAAATTGGTTTCAGACGGCCTAAACAAATCAAAACAAACATTTAAATTAAATGCCGCCTGTATCCAATACTGCTTTTCAATAAATAGCGTCTAATATCCAAAATATCAATATCAAGACACTTGCAACCATGCTTTTAATAAAAATTCATTTTCAATACTTAACATGGCGGTTTCCGGTTTTGCTTTTTGTACCGTCAAATCCGTTTCATGCAATACACCGTCGCGGAAATAATGTATATGCAAGGTATCGCCCACCGACAGCAACCGCCATTGCTTTTCAAAGTCCTTACAGGCAAAGCCGTTTAGCGCAATGATTTTATCTTTGGGAGATAACGCCGCCTGCTCCGCGCTTCCGCCGCTTAAAACATGAGTCAGAACAATACCGTCTTCTGTCTGTTTAAATTTCGCACCGAAATCGGTAGCCTGCTCACATTTCGCCGCTTCTGTTACGAAACCGCCACCGTGACTGCGGGGCAACGGCAACCAATTCAAAGCGACACCCGCATCAAATAAACACTGTACCAAAGGCAGATCTTTCGTAGAATACAAGGCCGTCTGAAAGAAATCATCCAAATCCAAACCGGTTATTTCACGGCAATAAACCTGCCATTGACCTTCCGGAATGCCCTGCCCGTTTTCACACCACTTCCGATACAATGCCCGCATCACATCATCAAGGCTTGTTTTGCCATCGCTACGGCTGCGCAATAATAAATCCAAACATAATGCCACCAACGCACCTTTCTGATAATAGCTCACAATAGCATTGGTGCTATTCTCATCTTGCTTATAAAATTTATTCCATGCCGTAAAACTGGATTCGGCCAAAGTTTGTTTCAGACGGCCAAAACCCTGTTGAACACGGGTAATACTTTTTGCCAATAAATTTAAATACTGCTGCGGCCGAATCACACCGCTGCGTACCAAAAACAAATCATCATAATAAGAAGTAATACCTTCAAATGCCCATAGCTGTTCGGTATAACTTTCCGAGTCTAATTGATAAGGCACAAATGCTTCAGGCTTGATGGACTTTACATTCCAAGCATGGAAATACTCGTGGCTGAACAAACCGAGCAATTGAATATAAGCATCGTCTGCTTCCTCACCCATTTTTTCAGAAGGTAGGCTATTGCGGTCGGCCAGCAACGCCGTACTGTTGGTATGTTCGAGCCCGCCATAAATATCATCGCCGACATGCAATAAAAACAAATATTCTTTAAAAGGCGCAGCACCCGCAAACATACCCAACTGGCTGGAACAGATTTTTTGAATATCGCGCACCAGCCTTTCCCGATTAAAAGATTGGTAATGTCCGCTCAAAGCAATACGGTGGGGAATACCACCGGCTTCAAACGTTAAGGTTTCAATGCGACCCAGTTCGACAGGATGATCAATCAATTCGGCATAAGAGGCCGCCTGAAACCGATTAGGTGCGATTTGGGGCATAGTGGTTGCCACAGTCCAACCATCCGGCAAGCTATCCAAAAGAACCTTGTGAGGCTGTGTTTCAAAACCGTCCACACTTAAAAATAAACATGCCCCGTCAAAGAAACCCCGCTCCGACGTTAGAAAAGCGCCCCGCACAGATAAATCGTACGCATAAACGGTATAGTAAATTTGCCATTCGCCGCGCTCGGGCGGTGTTTCCCAACAGTTTTTCGAAACCTGTTTCAATGATTTGGGAACATCGTTACAAGTTGCCTGAATATCAACAATATGGCGTGAAAAATCACGAATCAGATAACTGCCGGGCACCCAGTTAGGCAGCTTAATTTGTAAAGGGACATTTTCCGCGTTATGCAGGGTTAAACACACCTGCCACTCATGAGATAAGCATTTGGGTTTAATAAGATACTGAAGCATATATTGCCTTCTTTTGTTAAATTCTGTATTTGAGTTTAAAGAAATTTGACCTGAATCAAGAAAAACTATGTGATGAATCTATAATCTAACACATTATAACCTTGCGCAACCGAACCAGAGTGTTTTTCAAGATTTTTCTACCGATTAAACTTGGTTCAGTATGGGTTTTGATTTAAAATGCACAGATTAAACTACCGTTAGTTGCGTAATTTTACTTCACCGGCGGTGTTAAATTAAGAAAAATCGGGTGCATCTTTGGTCTATTTAAGCAAGCCGGAGCAAACCGATAAGTGTTAACTGCCATGTTTAATGGAGACCCTTATGGAAACGCAAACTTATAACTACAAAGTGGTGCGTCAATTTGCCATCATGACTGTAGTTTGGGGCATTGTGGGTATGTTGGTCGGCGTTATCGCTGCCGGACAACTGTTCGCTCCTATGCTTAATCTTTCAGATATCGGACCCTGGTTCCACTTTGGACGAATCCGGCCGCTGCATACCAATGCCGTGATTTTCGCTTTCGGCGGCTGCGGTTTGTTTGCCACATCTTATTATGTTGTCCAACGCACCTGCAACGTCCGTCTTTTCGGTGGTAAATTCCTTCCGGCATTTACCTTCTGGGGCTGGCAGCTAGTGATTGTTCTGGCCGCCATTACTCTACCTTTGGGCTATACCCAAGGTAAAGAATATGCCGAGTTGGAATGGCCGATTGATATTCTGATTGCCGTAATATGGGTTGCTTATGCCGTCGTATTCTTCGGTACGATTGCCACCCGTAAAGTCAAACACATCTATGTTGCCAACTGGTTCTATGGTGCGTTTATTTTGGCCGTTGCCCTTCTACATATCGTCAACAATATCAGTATCCCTGCCGGTGTGATGAAATCTTATCCGGTTTACTCCGGTGCAATTGATGCCATGGTTCAATGGTGGTACGGACACAACGCGGTCGGTTTCTTCCTGACTGCCGCTTTCTTGGGCATGATGTATTACTTCGTTCCCAAGCAAGCAGGTCGTCCGGTTTATTCTTACCGCTTATCCGTTGTCCATTTCTGGGCACTGATCTTCACCTATATGTGGGCAGGTCCTCACCATCTGCACTACACCGCCCTGCCCGACTGGACACAATCATTGGGTATGGTATTGTCGCTGATTCTGTTCGCACCTTCTTGGGGCGGCATGATTAACGGCATCATGACACTGTCCGGCGCATGGCACAAATTGCGCACCGACCCGATTTTGAAATTCTTGGTGGTTTCCCTTTCCTTCTACGGTATGTCTACCTTTGAAGGCCCAATGATGTCCATCAAAACCGTCAACGCCTTAAGCCACTATACCGATTGGACGGTAGGCCATGTACACTCCGGCGCGCTAGGCTGGGTGGGTTTTGTGACCATCGGTTCGATTTATTACCTGATCCCGCGCCTGTTCGGCCGTAAAGAAATGCATAGCATCAAATTGATTGAAGTGCATTTCTGGATTGCCACAGTCGGTGTTGTCCTTTATATCTCTTCTATGTGGATTTCCGGGGTGATGCAAGGCTTGATGTGGGGTGCATTAAACGATGACGGCACACTAACCTACTCTTTCGTAGAATCTGTAAAACGCAGTATGCCTTTTTATATGATTCGTTTTTCAGGCGGCCTATTATACCTGAGCGGTATGTTTATTATGGCCTATAACGTTTACCGTACTGCTATCAGTGGTAAACCGGTGGATGCCGAAATTCCTGCCGTTTCTCAAGCACAACACCACTAAAATATATAAGAAAGACAGGCTACCAAAATGAAATTGCAACAATTAGCCGAAGAAAAAGTCGGCGTATTGATTATCTTCACCTTCTTGGTAATCAGCTTCGGACTTCTGATTGAAGTTGTGCCGCTATTTTTTACTAAAGCGGTAACGGAGCCGATAAAAGGCGTAAAACCTTATTCGGCACTACAAGTCGCCGGTCGCGATATCTTTATACGTGAAGGCTGCTATAACTGCCACTCACAAATGATCCGTCCGTTCCGTGCCGAAACAGAACGTTATGGTCATTACTCCGTTGCCGGCGAGTCTGTTTATGACCATCCGTTCCAATGGGGTTCCAAACGTACCGGTCCGGATTTGGCACGCGTGGGCGGACGCTATTCCGATGAATGGCACCGCATCCACCTTCTGAATCCGCGTGACGTCGTGCCGGAATCCAATATGCCCGCCTTTCCTTGGCTGGCTCGTAATAAAGTCGATGCAGATGCAACAGTAACCCACATGAAAGCTTTACGTGCGGTTGGCACACCTTACAGCGATGAAGAGATTGAACAAGCGCCGCAAGAGTTAACTGATAAATCAGAACTTGATGCTGTAATTGCTTATCTGCAAAGCTTGGGCTTAGCACTGAAAAACGTAAGGTAACATCATGGATCTCAACTGGGCTCGCTCGCTTTTCACTGTTTGGGTATTTATCAGTTTTATGCTGGTTCTCTTTATCGTTTTAAACAAACGAAACAAGCGCAATTACGATGATGCTGCCAACAGCATTATGCAAGACAACGATACCCCTGATAACGATAAAAGCGGGCATTAACCCGGTTGGCCGTGATAACGGAGCATATATATAATGAACACAACTTCCCAATTTACCAGTAATTTCTGGAACATATACATTGCCGTTATTGTTCTACTCAGCTTTATCGGTTTGGCTTGGCTGTTACTTTCACAAAATAAAGTCAAAGCGCCGCCTAAAGGTGAAGATGTCAAAACCATGGGACACTCATGGGACGGTATTGAAGAATATAATAACCCCCTACCCCGCTGGTGGTTTTGGCTTTATGTCGGTGCTTGGTTATTCGGTATAGGCTATCTGTTTCTTTACCCCGGTCTAGGCGACTACAAAGGCTATTTGAACTGGACCAGCCATAATCAATACGACAGAGAAGTTGAAGAAGCCAACGAACAATATGGCAAACTGTATGCAAAATTTGCCGATATGTCCATTGAGCAAGTAGCACAAGATCCGCAAGCCAGAGAAATCGGTAAAAACCTATTTGACACTTACTGTATCCAATGCCACGGTTCCGATGCAAAAGGCTCGCGAGGCTTCCCAAACCTAACCGACAACGACTGGTTATGGGGTGGCGAACCTGAAAAAATTAGAGAAACCATTCAAAAAGGCCGTGTTGCCACTATGGCCGCTTGGGGTCCTTCATTAGGTGAGGAACGCGTAAAAGATGTTGCCAACTATGTGATGTCTTTATCTAAAAACAAAGACCAATATGACGAAGAGCGTGCAAAACGTGGTGATATTCTCTTCCACGGCGGCCCTGCAAACTGTTTCACCTGCCACGGTGAAAACGGACAAGGCATCCAAGGTTTAGGTCCGAATCTAACCGATAACGTTTGGTTATGGGGCGGTACGCAAAGAGCCATTATCGAAACCATTACCAACGGTCGTCATAGCCAGATGCCTACTTGGGAAAACTTCTTGGATGATGACAAACTTCATATTATGACAGCCTATGTATGGGGTCTTTCCAATGCAAATGGTCAGGCACAGGCTCAACAGGTGAGTGGTACGCAAGCTCCGGCACAAGCAGTATCCGCACCTGAACAATCGGCTGCATCTGCTGCTGAACAACCTGCTGCATCTGCTACGGAACAACCCACTGCGTCTGCTGCCGATACTGATAATGCAGCATCCAATTAATAAGTTGTTTATCCAAAACGTTTGAAATGTGCAATAAAGGTTCTTTTTCCATATAGAAAATACAGCCAACCTTTCCAACACATTTCATAACAAACCAACCCATCACCCGCACCTTACAATTTTTTGTAAGGTGCGGTTTTTTATGTCCGGCAACCAATAAAATCAGTATTCACATAAATAGTTTTACTTCCTACTCCATGATTATTTATCGGCAAACAGCCAACTTCTCTCTAATATTTCTAAATCCATTAATATTAATTTTGCTTAATATATATAAGGCCGCCTGAAGTTAAACTGCACCTTAATGGGTTGGATATATCCAACTTTTGGGGGTGCAGTTTAACTTCAGACGGCCCTTATACCTTTAAAACAATAATTTATAGGATAAACAACGATTCTATTTTCTTTTTATCGGGCCGTATAACGATATGCCGATAATTTACGCTTGATTTCCGGCAATGCCGCTAAAGCTGCTTGTTCTCCCAACTTAATGGCTTCGGTTTTCTGATCAAAACCACCGACTGATCCTAAATGTTGTACTTGTGGTTTAATGACCACATCAGCATTACCTAATTCACGCTGCAAGGCTGCCGTGCTCATAATATTCAAACTTTGATCAAGATAAGAAAAGAAACCTGCATTACTCAGTTTTGCCGGCTTGGCCGAAATATCAACCGCAATCACAAAATTGGCACCCAAATTTTTTGCCGCCGTTACCGGAACCGGTGCCGATAAACCACCATCAACATAACGTTTACCACCGATAACCGCCGGCTGGAAAACATTCGGAATGCTCACCGATGCCCGTACAGCCTGTCCGGTATTCCCCCTATTAAACGTCACCATACGGCCACTATCCAAATCGGTTGCCACCGCAGCGAATTTTATCGGTAACGACTGAATCGGGCGGTGGTTCACTTTGCGGTTAATGTAATCTTGTAGTTTTTGCCCTTTAATGAAGCCGGTCGTAGACAGGGTTAAATCCACCAAATCGGTTTTTCCTAAAATTTCCGCTTCCAATTCCAAGCGATCAGGCGACATACCGCTGGCGTATAAACTGCCGACAATCGAACCGGCACTGGTTCCGGTAACCACATTGACCGGAATATTATTGGCTTTCAATACTTTTAACACACCAATATGGGCAAATCCTTTCGATGCCCCGCCCCCCAATGCCAAGCCGACCACCGCTTGCGGCTTTTGTTGTACGGTCGGTACTTTTGAAACAGGTTGAGAAGTGGTTCCACAAGCCGCTAAGATAAAAACAGACGCGGCCAATACTGCGCGACGGGTATAACGTTTATTTATTGTCATAGTCTTATTTACCTAATGAAAGTTTTACTACTTGGATATCAGCATATTGAACGATTACTTTTACCAACTCACAGTAATCAACTTGAATTCAGATGAAGTTTTAAATCATGCGGCTTAATTTTTTTATCATACCCATGAAATCAATATGGCCTCGGCCAAAAATAATTGCCGGATATTCTAATGGTTTTTCACGAACACTACAGTAAAGAAATTAAAAATGATGAAATATCTCTAACACAAAGCCGTCTGAATATTTCAGACGGCCTAAATCAACTATTATAAAATACTTATTTTAAAACAACCCTTGAATCACACCATCCGCATCCACATCAATTTTTTCTGCAGACGGAACTTTCGGCAAACCGGGCATTTTCATCATATTGCCGCATAATGCCACAATAAAACCGGCACCGGCAGATACGGTAATACCGCGCACGGTAATACGGAAGCCTTCGGGTCTGCCTAATAGTTTGGCATTATCACTCAACGAATATTGGGTTTTCGCCATACACACAGGCATTTTATCCAAATTCAGCTTTTCAAGAGAGGCTATCTCGGCCAATGCTTCGGCACTGAAGTCTACATCATCGGCACCATAGATTTTCTGAGCAATCGCACGGATTTTTTCCTGAATACTCAAGTCGGTATTGTAAGCAAATTGGAAATGATTTTCCCCGCTTTCAATCGCCTTAACAACTTTCTCAGCCAAATCCGCACCACCGGCACCGCCCTTACCCCATACTTCCGTAAGCGATACTTCAACCCCATGTTCCGCGCAAGCCGTCTGAATCATAGCCAATTCGGCATCGCTATCCGACACAAAACGGTTCAGCGCCACCACAACAGGCAAGCCGAATACGTTTTTCAGGTTACTGATATGTTTCAGCAGATTAGGCAGCCCTTTTGCCAAAGCGGCTACATTTTCTTCCCCTAAGTTTGCACGTTCCACACCGCCGTTGTATTTCAATGCACGAACAGTTGCAACAACCACAGCGGCATCCGGCTTAATGTCGGCCAAACGGCATTTAATATCACAGAACTTTTCCGCCCCCAAATCGGCACCGAAACCGGCTTCGGTAACGGTATAATCACCAAGATGGCGGGCAACACGGGTAGCAAGCACGGAATTACAACCGTGTGCGATATTGGCAAACGGCCCACCGTGTACCAATGCAGGCGTACCTTCAATGGTTTGCACCAAATTCGGCTTAATCGCATCTTTCAGCAAGGCTGCCATCGCACCATTGGCTTTTAAATCACGGGCGTAAACAGGGCTTCCGTCTTTGGCATAGGCAACGAGAATATTGCCCAAACGGGTTTTCAAATCGGCCAAATCATTGGCCAAACAAAATACCGCCATCACTTCGGAAGCCACGGTAATATCAAAACCGTCCGGCCGCATCACACCGTCGGTAGGTTTGCCGATACCATTGATAATATTACGCAATTGGCGGTCGTTCATATCCACAACACGGCGCCATAATACGCGTTTAGGATCGATATTCAGTTCATTGCCCTGATAAATATGGTTATCAAGCATGGCGGCCAATAAGTTATTGGCCGCACCGATGGCATGAAAATCACCGGTAAAGTGTAGATTGATATCTTCCATCGGCAATACTTGGGCATAGCCGCCGCCAGCCGCACCGCCCTTAATACCGAACACCGGGCCGAGAGAAGGCTCGCGCAATGCAATAACAGCCTGCTTGCCGATATGATTGAGCCCATCGGCCAAACCGATGGTGACCGTGGTTTTTCCCTCACCTGCAGGTGTCGGGTTAATAGCCGTTACCAAAATCAAACAGCCTTGCTTTTTCGGCAGAGCGAAAGCATCGGCCGGATTGATTTTGGCTTTATACTTACCGTATGGTTCAAACTGATCCGTATTCAAGCCTAGTTTGGCAGCAACTTCGCCAATAGGGCGCATAGTGGAAGATTGGGCGATTTCCGCATCCGTTTTGTAGCTCATCATGGCTTCCTATTTAGAGGGTGGTCAATGGCAGTATTATATAGTAAAGCAACCAGTCTAATATAGGTGATTAATTATCATTATCTTTTATAAGCTGGATTCAGATAATTTTTAATCTGATATACAAAGATGGGGCCGTCTGAAATTTTTTTCAGACGGCCCCATCTTAAATAAATAAATTAGAACCCGTTTAATCCGAGATATGACATAAATAAAATGAATATAAAATCTGCAAATATAATCATACTCCGATTCATATTAAGACTGTTGCAACGTCCTAATCACTTTACAATCGGTAACCACCTGCTCCCGACAATCGGCAATACCCTGTAAAAAAGATTCCACTTGCTGTAATGCCGTAATTTTCTCACGCACCGTCTGTAAATAACGGTTCACTATGGTATCGGCAATATCACAGGATGCCTGCGGCTCATTTTGCAATGTCAGTAAAACGCGGATATCTTCCAAAGCAAAATCAAGCGAACGGCACGTTTTAATAAATATCAAACGCGCCAACGCCGCATCGTCGAATTGACGGTAGCCGTTAGCCAACCGCCGTACAGGCAACAACAGATTGATTTTCTCATAGTACCGTATGGTCTCCGTACTCACGCCACTGGCTTTACTCAGTTGGCTGATGGTGCGCAATGTCGTCATATGCCTTGACCTTGTAGCAACTACAGGCTTTACAGTTTAACACTCATTCTGTTTTGAAGGATAGATCATGGCCTGTACACATCATTGCTGCCTTACGGAAACCGCCGATAATGGCCGCTACCGTAATATTCTCTGGATAGCACTCTTCATCAATGCCTTAATGTTTGCAGTTGAAATCATTATGGGCATTAAAGCCGGTTCGGTTTCATTATTGGCCGACTCGCTTGATTTTTTCGGTGACGCCGCCAATTACGGCATCAGCCTTTTTGTGGTAGCGAAAACATTGCATATCCGAGCCAAAGCATCATGGATAAAAGGTTATACCATGGGCGGGTTCGGCTTGTGGGTACTGGCTTCCACGCTATACCATTTTTGGTATGGAAATATCCCCAATCATCACGATATGGGGATAGTCGGTATTATCGCCTTAATAGCGAATATTATTGTTGCCGCTCTGTTGTTTACCTTCCGCAATGGCGACAGCAACCGCCGTAGCGTCTGGCTATGTTCGCGCAACGATGCCATCGGCAATATAATGGTTGTAGCAGCCGCCTTCGCTGTTCAGCTCACCCAATCATCATGGCCGGATTTACTGGTCGCCATTACCATGGCAATCTTGGCACTACAGGCGGCTGTACAAATTATACGCCACGCGAATACAGAATTATCGGCACTGCCTAAAATCAGCCTTGTTGCGCAGCACGAACGGCATTTTGATCCGGATTGATCAAAATCTCAACACGGCGGTTTTTCGCGCGGCCTTCCCAAGTATCATTACCAGCCACAGGCTGACGCGAACCATAACCAACAGTGCTCAAACGTGAAGCGGCCACACCTCTTTGGTGCAGATAATCTGCAACCGCTTGCGCACGACGGCGTGACAATGGCTCATTGATGGCATCAGAACCGGTATTATCGGTATGACCGGCAATAGTCAGCGTCGTATCGTTGTATTGCACCAATGTTTCAGAAGCTTTACTCAAAGCATCAATGGCATTGCCGCTCAAAGCAGAGCTGTTGGTGGCAAAAGTCACACTCTCAGGCATCACCAATTTGATTTGATTACCACTACGCTCTACTTCCACATCTGTATTAGCCAAGCTTTCACGCAGTTTTTTCTCTTGGTAATCCATATAACCGCCTACGCCGGCACCAATCGCGCCACACACCAAAGCGGAATTACGCGCACCTTTGCTACCATTCACCAAGGCACCGATAATACCGCAGGTAGCCGCACCGCCTAATCCGTACATAGCCGTTTTACTGGCTCTTTGTTGGCCGGTAGCAGGATCGGTTACACATCCGGCCAATACCAACGCCGAAGCAGTAGCCAATACGGTTAAGGGTTTTAACATCTTCATGAGTTTCCTTTCAAAACAAATAAAACATTGCAGACTTTCTGTCTTGCAAGCATTGGGGAATGGATATTTTCCAATACCAACCCCATTAAATATACTATTTAAATAAATATCTTTTTACTATATAGAATATTGTCAGAAATAAGAGTTTACTTAACTTGATATTACAAAACCAGCCCTATACACTGACTTTTTAATCAATATTCTAGCCATCTAAATCAAAAAACCGTCTCTTTTATGAGACAAAATCTACTTACCTATCTGCATAATTATTCAATATATCTTGTAAAAATACACATTATTCCGTTGCGCACTACAAAAATCTATCACCATTTGAACCTAATCAAGCAAGATAGCAACACACTTGACTACCCGCCGGACTAACGCAAAAATAGCAACTTTATCTACAGTCCGACATATTCATGCCATGCATAGCCTACACATTAACAGCACCGACAAAAATGAAATTTATCAAGAGCTTCTCCCTCAAATTGAAAGCCTCATTCAAGAAGAACCCGATTTAATCGCCAACTTAGCCAATATCGCCGCCGTATTAAAAACCACATTCAACTGGTTTTGGGTGGGCTTTTATCTGGCCGACACTCAGACCAAACAATTGGTACTCGGCCCCTTTCAAGGCCCGCTCGCCTGTACGCGAATTCCTTACGGACGCGGCGTTTGCGGGCAGGCATGGCAAAAAGGCGAAACGCTTGTTATTGAAGATGTAAACCGACATCCCGACCATATTGCTTGCTCATCACTATCACAATCTGAAATCGTGGTGCCCGTATGGAATAAAGAACAGCAACTACTTGCCGTTTTAGATGTCGATTCAAGCGAATTAGCCAGTTTCAACGATACCGATGCACATTATTTAGGCAAGTTGGCTGAAATAATTACCCGTTATCTTGGCTGAGGCCGTCTGAAAGACTGTTGCCGCCGTCTGAAAACCATTATAATCATACGCTGTATTTATCAATAAAAACCTTCCCGATATTCAGTATAATATCCGGAAAACCACCACTAACCAATTCACTAGCTATAACGGAGCACGGAATGAATTTTGAACAAGCACGTTTCAATATGGTAGAGCAACAAATCCGCCCTTGGGATGTGTTGGATTTTGATGTATTGGATGCACTAGCCGAAATTCCGCGCGAATATTTTGTGACCGAATCGCAGCTGGCCTATGCCTATTCAGATAAAACCCTGCCTTTACCCAACGGCGGCAGCATGTTGGAGCCTAAAATCGTTGCCCGTCTGGTTCAAGGCTTGGCATTGAAACCGGGCGATAAAGTATTAGAAATCGGTACCGGTTCGGGTTATGCAACCGCATTACTCTACAAGCTGAGTGGTAATGTCACCACTGTCGATATCGACAGCGCACAACAACAGCGCGCCAAAGAAGCATTAGATAAAATCGGCTTAAACAATATCAACTATCAAATCGGCGACGGTATCGCAGACGAAGGGGACGGCAATCTTTTTGATGCGATTTACGTTGGCGGCAGCGTGCCGGAAGCCCCCGATACACTGAAAAACCGCCTCAAAGAAGGCGGCCGCATGGTGGTTGTGGTTGGCGGTGCCCCCGTACAACGCGCGCTTCTGATTACCCGCGAAGGCGGCAGCTATATTGAAAAAGTGTTATTCGACACACTGATTCCAAGCTTGGCCGTTCCTGAAAAATCTTTAGCCGCTAAATTTAATTTCTAATTAAATTTGTTTTTGATTTTTATATTAAAAAGCCGTCTGAAAACCATTTCAGACGGCTTTTTAACTTTTAATAGATAACTTCGAACGGTTTAAATAAGATAGGGCACTCAAATGCATAATAAATTAAGTGCCGCTATTGTATTATTTATGCCGGTAAAATCTACTTTTGAAATAAGCATCCGCCCCTTCGCGTAGCAGCACCAAAGTCACCGCAGCCAATGGCAAACCTACCAACATACCGACAAAACCCATCAACTGGCCAAAAGCCATTAAGGCAAAAATCACCCAGAAAGGTGACAAACCGATACGGTCGCCAACAATTTTCGGCGTAATCAAGAAGCTTTCCAAAAACTGGCCGACACCGAATACTGCCCACACCATCAGTAAACCTTGCCATGAACCGAATTGCAGCAACGCTGCCACCGTTGCCAACAGCAAGCCGGTAAACGCACCCAAATAAGGCACAAATACCAAAATACCGGCAATCATACCGATGGCAAAACCCGAATCCAGCCCTGTCAGCATCAAGCCCACGCCATAAATTATACCCATAATAAGCATAACCAATAATTGCCCACGCAAAAACTCACTCAACACTTTATCCATATTGCCGGATATACGCGTATAAGTATCAACAAACCGTCTCGGCACCAATGCCTTAATGCCGAATGCCCAACGTTGCCAATCGAGCAAAAAGTAATACAGCAAGAATGGCAGAAGGAACATATTGCTCAAACCCACCGCCACCGTTCCACTTTGGCGTACTAATGTTGGTGCTATTTTGCTTATCGCATTGTTTAACTCGCTCGTATGCGATTTTAACCAGTCCGATAAGCTAGCCGTATCAATCTGCGCATATTCGCCGACTAAATTATTCAACCACGGCAACAGTTTATTTTGAATAAAATCAACAATACCCGGCAAACGCTCCAGCATCGCATTAAACTGGTTTATCAACATCGGCACAATAATCAATACCAAAGCCAGCAACAGCAACAGCGTGAGAATCATCACCAACATCGAAGCCATCGGGCGCTTCATGCCCTTATGGCGCAATTTTTCGACCAACGGGTTTAAAATATAAGCCAACACCGCAGCCACGATAAACGGCGTGAGAATATTACTCAGAGCAAATAACAACCACACCAGCAACAGCAGTACAACCGCCATAATAATCCACGGTTTCGCACCGCGGGCTCTTCTTTGATACATAACTACCCTTGTTCGGATTTAATCGGAAATGTGCTTCAAAAAGCGGCAATAAGCATAGCAGTTTATCTCTTCTTTTGCATCAATGCGAAACAAGCGGACTTAATTTGAAATTATTTACACGCTACAAGGCATACTGCCCCGAATTCGGGTAAAATATGCGCAATTTTTCCTTACAGAAAGCCCGAACCATGAGCGATTCACTGAGCTACCGCGATGCCGGCGTAGATATTGATGCAGGCGACCAACTCGTTGAAAATATCAAACCCTTTGCCAAACGCACCATGCGCCCCGAAGTTTTGGGCGATTTGGGCGGCTTCGGCGCACTGGTGGAAATCAGCAAAAAATACCAAAACCCCGTGCTGGTTTCGGGTACGGACGGCGTCGGCACCAAACTGAAACTTGCTTTTGATTGGGACAAACACGACACTGTCGGTATTGATTTAGTCGCCATGAGTGTCAACGATATTTTGGTACAGGGTGCGGAACCTCTGTTTTTCTTAGATTACTTTGCCTGCGGTAAATTGGATGTTACCCGTGCTACCGATGTGATCAAAGGCATTGCCCAAGGTTGCGAAGAATCCGGCTGCGCCCTCATCGGTGGCGAAACAGCCGAAATGCCCGGCATGTACCCCGAGGGCGAATACGACTTGGCCGGTTTTGCCGTCGGCGTGGTTGAAAAAGACAAAGTGATTAACGGACGCAATATCGTTCCCGGCGATATTGTACTTGGCTTGGCTTCTAATGGCGCCCACTCTAATGGTTACTCATTAATCCGAAAAATTATTGAGCGTGATAACCCCGATTTAGACAGCGCTTTCGATGGCGACAAAACCCTACGCCAAGCCATTATTGCACCGACCCGCTTATACGTTAAACCGATTCTGGCCGCTTTAAAGCAATTCGATATTAAAGGCATGGCTCATATCACCGGCGGCGGCATTACCGAAAATATTCCGCGTATTTTGCCGGAAAACACCGTTGCCCAAATCGATGCCAACGCATGGGCGTTGCCCAAACTGTTCCAATGGCTGCAAAAAGCCGGCAATGTACAAGCGCAAGAAATGTACCGCACCTTTAACTGCGGCATCGGCATGGCCGTGATTGTAGCGAAAGAAGAAGCAGACGCATTGCAACAATTCTTGGCACAACAAGGCGAAACGGTTTACCGTTTAGGTGCCATCCGTGAACGCCAAGGCGATGAACATCAAACGCAAGTTGCTTAAATCCCAATGAATTTAAACCACGGATAAACAATAAGCCGTCTGAAATTTTTTCAGACGGCTTATTGTTATCAATACCTTAAAACAAGGTAACTCTAGCCGACACGCTGTTTTCCGGCACGAATAATTTCATCGGCAATATCCATCGCCTGAAAACTATCAGGATCAGCCAATTTCCACATATCATCTAAAATGCTACGGCCACAATCACCCGAAAGCAACGCACCCGATTCAATAAATTGATAATGTTCCGAAAGCAATTTAATCCAACCATCCGGCTGACGGCGCACAATGTGATGTGGCTTCAACTGCGAAGGATGAGACAATCCGGCACTGCCCGTAATATCAGCCAAAGCCTTAAGCGTATTGGCATGGAAGTTTTTCACCCGCATCGACTTATCCGGCACATTTAAGGCTTTCTGCCTAGAAATATCTTGCGTTGCCACACCTGTCGGGCACTTATTGGTATGGCAAGAACGGGACTGAATACAACCGACGGCAAACATAAACCCACGCGCACTATTGCACCAATCCGCACCCAAACTCATCATTTTAGCAATATCAAAGCCACTAATCAGCTTGCCACTAACACCCAACTTGATTTTGTCGCGGATACCGGCACCGACTAAAGTATTCTGTACAAAAATCAAAGCATCCACCAGCGGCATACCGATAGAATCCATAAACTCTACCGGCGCCGCACCCGTGCCACCCTCGGCACCGTCGACCACAATAAAATCCGGATAGTTATCTTCTTCTATCATGGCTTTCACAATCGCCATAAACTCCCAAGGCATACCGATACACAGCTTAAACCCCACCGGTTTGCCACCGGATAATTCCCGCAATTGCTGCCAAAACTTAACCAATCCACGCGGTGTTGAAAAAGAGGAATGAACAGCCGGTGAAATACAATCCACGCCCATAGGAATATCACGCGTTTCCGCAATTTCCGGCGTAATCTTAGAGGCCGGCAACACCCCGCCCTTACCCGGTTTAGCCCCTTGCGACAATTTGATTTCAATCATTTTCACCTGATCACTGACTGCGCGTTCGGCAAAAACTTCCGGGTTAAAACGGCCTTCTTCATCACGACAGCCGAAATAACCCGTGCCGATTTCCCAAATCAAATCGCCACCATGTTTTTTATGGTAAGGGCTGATGCTGCCCTCGCCCGTATCATGAGCAAAACCGCCCATTTGAGCACCCTTGTTCAAAGACTCTATCGCCGCAGCAGAAAGGGCACCGAAACTCATTGCCGACACATTAAACAATGATAAATCATAAGGTTTTAAGCAACGTTCGTTACCGACACGCACACGGAAATCATAATCGCTGATTTTGCGGCTGTTACCGGAATGCAAAAACCATTCGCTGCCGGTTTTATTTAAGTCATTCAAACTACCAAATGCATTGGTACTATCCAGATTTTTAGCCCGTTGGTACACCAGCGACCGTTGCTGACGTGAAAACGGCACTTTCTCCTGATCGTCTTCTAAAAAATACTGCCGGATTTCGGGGCGGAAATTTTCCAACAGAAAACGTATATGGCCGCCAATCGGATAATTGCGCAAAATAGCATGGCGTGTTTGAGTAAGGTCGTGAATACCCACGCCTATAAAAATCAATGATATCGCCAACAGCCACCAATATTGGAGGAGCAGGCTCAATATACCTAAAACGATAAACAGCCACATTAAACCGTAACGCGGCATCATCAAAAAACCATAATTGGCAGAACGGGTATTAGAAGGTTTTGGCATGATATTCCTCAATCAATTGTGTTTTATTAACGGCGTGAAACCCTATATCCGACAATAAAATCAATTATTTTTATTTTAAAATTAAAATACTTAACTATTAGACAAATCATTAGGAATATTATATACCGACTATCCGCTTCTATACCATCATTACTACGCTATGATTTTTAGATACACTATATTTCAATTTAATTTCATTAAAATTCATTCATATAAAAAAACTTGCAAAAAACCCATAGACAAACCTAGCAGATTTTAATATTATGCCTTCCCTAAATTCACAGCACTAAAAAGCGTGAGATACGCACCCGTAGCTCAGTTGGATAGAGTATCTGGCTACGAACCAGAGGGTCGGGCGTTCGAATCGCTCCGGGTGCGCCAAACAATTTAAATTATCCGCGCCCATCGTCTAGCGGTTAGGACATCGCCCTTTCACGGCGGTAACCGGGGTTCGATTCCCCGTGGGCGTGCCAGTTTTCAAGCCTCTTGTTGCCAATAACAAGAGGCTTAATTTTATGTCTCAAACAAAATCATAATACCGAACAAGCCTGAATAACCTTAATATTTTTATTAAGAAAGGCCGTCTGAAACCTATTCAGACGGCCTTTACCCTATTACACACTTTATATTGTCTCAAACAATCCGAAACCAACCAAACTCCAGCCACTATTTAATTGCCGGTAAATATCGCTTTACACCGCCTGCAAATATTTTATCGCCAACTTATGATGTGATATACTTTCGGACTGAATTTTATCTTTCCATCTGACAACATCAGACGGGGTGCATTACCCCGTTTTGTTTAACCATCAAGTAATTTATATAAAGTAAGGGCTTACGATGAGCGTAACTGTAGAAAACCTAGAAAATCTCGAGCGTAAAGTAGTATTGTCTTTGGCGTGGAACGAAATCAACGCCGAAACCGACAAACGCTTGAAACAAACCCAACGCCGCGTAAAAATCGACGGCTTTCGCCCCGGTAAAGCACCGTTGAAAATGGTATCTTCCATGTATGGCGCAAGCATTCAAAACGACGTTTTGAACGAAATGGTTCAAAAAGCATTCTATGATGTAGCTGTTGCTCAAGATTTAAAAATAGCCGGCTACCCCAGCTTCGAAGGCGTTGAAGAGCAAGACGACAAAGAGTCTTTCAAAGTAGCCGCCGTATTCGAAGTATTCCCCGAAGTGAAAATCGGTGATTTATCCGCACAAGAAGTAGAAAAAGTTACCGCCGAAGTGGGCGATACCGAAGTGGATAAAACCATCGAAATCCTCCGTAAACAACGCACCAGCTTCCAACATGTTGAACGCGAAGCCCAAAACGGCGACCGTGTGATTATTGATTTTGAAGGCAAGATCGACGGCACCCCGTTTGAAGGCGGCAGCTCGCAAAACTATCCTTTTATTTTGGGCAACGGTCAAATGCTGCCTGAATTTGAAGCCGGTATTTTGGGCTTGAAAGAAGGCGAAAGCAAAGACGTTGAAGTTCATTTCCCCGAAGATTATCATGGCAAAGATGTGGCCGGTAAAACTGCCGTATTCACCATCAGCCTGAAAAACGTATCCGAAGCCGTTTTACCCGAAGTAGACGAACAATTTGCCAAAGCCTTGGGCATTGAAGACGGCGACGTCGCCAAAATGCGCGAAGAAGTGCGTAAAAACGTTGCCCGCGAAGTAGCCCGCCGTACCGAAAGCCAAACCAAAGAAGCGGTAATGGAAGCCTTGCTCAAAGCAACCGATATCCAAGTACCTAAAGCATTGGTAAACGACGAAGCAACCCGCTTGGCCGATGAAATGAAACAAAACTTCATTAATCAAGGCATGGCGGATGCCGCTGACCTCAATCTTTCTAACGACTTGTTTAAAGATCAGGCAGAACGCCGCGTCGCTTTGGGCTTGATTTTGGCGCAATTGGTTGACGAACACAAATTAGAGCCGACTCAAGAGCAAATTAAAGCCGTGGTGAGCGACTTTGCCGAAAGCTATGAAGATCCGGAAGAAGTGATCGAATGGTATTTTGCCGACAAACAACGTTTGCAAGGCCCGACTTCTTTGGCTACCGAATCCAATGTTGTCGAATTTGTTTTGGGTAAAGCCAAAGTAACCGAAAAAGCATTGTCGTTTGACGAAGTTATGGGTGCACAAGCCTAATCAGGCCGTCTGAACCTATGAACCCACACAAGCACCGAAGCAGCCTTCCGCGCTTTGGTGCTTTTTAAATGAATATCCTGACAAGGAGCGTAATATGATTCCTGAAATTAACAACGGCTATTTGGTGCCGACCGTTATCGAGCAAAGCGGCCGTGGCGAGCGTGCTTTCGATATTTATTCACGCCTGCTAAAAGAACGTATTATTTTTCTGGTCGGCCCGGTGAACGACGACAGCGCCAATCTGGTGGTTGCCCAACTTTTATTCTTAGAAAGTGAAAACCCGGATAAAGATATCTTCCTGTATATCAACTCTCCGGGCGGCTCGGTCACCGCGGGTATGTCGATTTTCGATACCATGAACTTTATTAAACCCGACGTATCCACTTTATGCTTGGGTCAGGCTGCCAGCATGGGCGCCTTCTTATTGTCTGCCGGCGCCAAAGGTAAACGTTTTGCCCTACCCAACAGCCGCGTGATGATTCACCAACCCTTAATTAGCGGCGGCTTGGGCGGACAGGCTTCCGATATTGAAATTCATGCCCGCGAATTATTGAAATTGAAAGACAAACTCAACCGTTTGCTGGCCAAACATACTGGTCAGGAATTGGAAAAAATAGAACGCGATACCGACCGCGATAACTATATGTCTGCCGAAGAAGCGCAACAATACGGCTTAATCGACCAAGTCATTGAAAACCGCGACAGCATCAGCTTGTAAAACAATCTTATGATTCTTTCAGACGGCCTCTTTAAACAGGCCGTCTGAAAAATATGGCTGTCGTATTTATCTGTTTTTGCTTTATTTTAAAGAAGTCTTATCATGAATCTACTGGGCGCATTGGCAAAAGTCGGCAGTTTAACGATGGTATCGCGCATACTCGGCTTTGTCCGCGACACCATTATTGCACGCATGTTTGGCGCAGGAATGGCCACCGATGCTTTTTTTGTCGCCTTCAAACTGCCCAATCTGTTGCGCCGTATTTTTGCAGAAGGGGCGTTTGCCCAAGCTTTCGTACCGATTCTGGCAGAATACAGACAAACCCGCTCGGAAGAAGCCACCCGCGAGTTTATCCGCCATGTGGCAGGCATGTTGTCTTTTGCTTTGGTGATTGTGACCGCTATCGGTATTTTAGCGGCGCCGTGGGTAATTTATGTATCCGCCCCGGGCTTTGCCAAAGATGCGGATAAATTCCAACTTTCGGCCGATCTTTTAAGGATTACCTTTCCCTATATCCTGCTGATTTCACTCTCTTCCTTTATCAGCTCTATTCTCAACACTTATCATAAATTCAGTATTCCCGCTGTTACACCGACCTTATTAAATATTTCGTTTATTGTTTTCGCGCTATTTTTCGTGCCTTATTTCGACCCGCCCGTTATGGCGTTGGCCTGGGCGGTTTTTGTAGGCGGATTATTGCAATTAGGCTTTCAACTGCCGTGGCTGGCCAAACTGGGTTTTCTCAAACTACCTAAGCTCGATTTCAAAGATGCCGCTGTTAACCGCGTGATGAAGCAAATGGCACCTGCCATTCTCGGTGTGAGCGTCGCACAAATCTCATTGGTAATTAATACTATTTTTGCATCATTCCTACAATCCGGCAGCGTATCATGGATGTATTATGCCGACCGCCTGATGGAATTGCCTACCGGCGTACTCGGCGCGGCCTTAGGCACCATTCTGCTGCCGACACTTTCCAAATATGCCGCCGGAAAAGACACTCAAGAATTTTCCGCCCTGCTCGATTGGGGGCTGCGTTTATGTATGCTGCTTGCCCTACCGGCAGCGGTCGGCTTAGCCACCTTGTCTTTCCCCTTGATTGCCACCCTGTTTATGTATCGCGAGTTTTCACTCAACGATGCCATGATGACGCAAAGCGCGCTTATTGCTTATTCCTTCGGCTTAATCGGCCTGATTATGATTAAAGTTTTAGCGCCCGGTTTTTATGCCCGCCAAAATATCAAAACGCCGGTAAAAATCGCTATTTTTACGCTTATTTGCACCCAACTGATGAACATCGCATTTATCGGCCCGCTACAACATGTCGGTTTGGCATTAGCCATCGGGTTAGGCGCTTGTTTGAATGCCGGATTACTTTATTTTCTACTGCGAAAATACAAAATCTACCAACCTAAACAAGGCTGGTTGGCATTTATTATCAAATTGTTTATCGCGCTGGTGGTTATGGGTAGCGGCCTATGGTTGGCTCAGGCACAAACTTATTTCCCGCTGCAATGGGTGCAAGTACCCGGCTGGCAGAAAGCAGTTCAACTTTCCGGATTAGTGGTTTTCGGTGCTGCTCTCTATTTTCTCTCACTCGCGCTGCTCGGTTTCCGCCCCCGTCATTTCAAACGTTCGGAATCTTAAGCAGTCAACTAAACAGCATCACCAAACATTCAAAAGCCCGAAACGGGCTTTTGTTATATTAGGTATTTATAGGCCGTCTGAAACAACCATTTTTCGACACTTTTTATCATAACTTTGCTTATTTCATAAGCTTTTCCAATCGGCCTGTTTTTACGAGCACAAGCTGCCGTTTGCCTGCTTGCGCCCTGCCATGTATTTTGTTAATGTAGTTTACGTTTTTATTTTTAATAACAAAAAGGAGTCAATCAATGGCTGAAGAAACTCAAAAAACACCCCTAGAATATGCACGCGATATTATTAATCAGCTCAAAGAAATGCAGCACTACGCGCAAACCAATGCAGAAAAATTGTCTTCACAATGGCTGGCTTTTTCAGAAGGTGAATTTAAAAACAAACTGTTTGCCGAAAAAGTGGGCGACCTGCTCAACAAACAAGGCGCTTATGTAGAAGAATTGCAAGGCGTGATTAACGATATGGAACTTGAGTGCAACCGTATTGAAAACGAAGCATAAGGCATCAATAAATCAAGAGGCCGTCTGAATTTCTGTTTCAGACGGCCTCTTTTTAAATATTAAATGCCACAAACACTACATTGCTTCATAATTCGGCCCGCCGCCACCTTCAGGGCAAGTCCAAACAATATTTTGGGTCGGGTCTTTAATATCGCAGGTTTTGCAATGTACGCAGTTGGCAGCATTAATCTGCAACGCCTGTTTACCCTCTTTTTCTACGATTTCATATACCCCTGCCGGGCAATAACGGGTTTCCGGCGAAGCATAATCTTTCAGGTTTATATCCAACATCACCTGCTGATTTTTCAAAACAAGGTGAACAGGCTGGTTTTCTTCATGGCTCACATTGGCGAGAAACACACTGCTCAAACGGTCGAAAGTCAGTTTGCCGTCGGGTTTCGGATAATCAATCGGGCGGCTAACGGCTGCTTTTTTCAACGAATCATTATCCGAACCGTGATGCTTTAATGTCCACGGTGCCTTACCCTTGAAAACATACAATTCCAAACCGGTATAGGCCATCGCCGGAAACGATCCCCACTTAAACGCCGGGCGGATATTGCGCACTGCATGCAGCTCTTGATACAGCCAACTTTCCCTAAACAACTGCTCATAAGCTGCGGCTTCTTTACCGCTTTGTACCGCTTCGATTTCTTCCAAATTATCCAATAACGGGAAAACAGCCTCTGCCGCCAGCATTGCCGATTTCATCGCCGTATGAATGCCTTTGATACGCGGTACATTTAAAAATCCTGCCGTATCGCCGACCAACACACCGCCGGAAAAAGTCAGTTTCGGCAGGCTTTGCAAACCACCTTCGCTGATGGCGCGCGCACCATAAGCAATGCGGCGGCCGCCCTCGAATATTTTGCGGATTTCGGGATGGGTTTTAAAGCGCTGAAATTCTTCAAACGGGGAAAGATAAGGGTTTTGATAATCCAAACCGACCACAAAACCGACGGCAATCTGATTATTGTCCAAATGGTAAATAAAAGAGCCGCCATAGGTTTTGCTATCCAACGGCCAGCCTGTACTATGTATCACCAAGCCCGGTTGGCATTGGCTTTCGGGCACTTCCCAAATTTCTTTAATGCCAAGGCCGTAGGTTTGCGGCTGGCAATCCCTATCCAAAGCATATTGGCGGATAAGCTGTTTGGTTAGCGAACCGCGGCAGCCTTCGGCGAAAATGGTTTGCTGCGCCCATAATTCCATGCCCGGTTGGAATTGGTCGGTCGGCTCGCCATTTTTATCCACACCCATATTACCGGTGGCAATACCTTTTACCGAACCGTCGGGGTGATACAGCACTTCGGCGGCGGCAAATCCGGGATAAATTTCCACGCCGAGATTTTCCGCCTGCTCCGCCAGCCAACGGCACAATTCGCCCAAGCTGATGATATGGTAGCCTTTATTGTCAAAATTGGGGGTAACCGGTAGGCGGACGGCTTTTTTTTGCGTGAGAAACAAAACCTGATCTTCGGTGACACTGCGGTTAAGCGGCGCTCCCAATTCCCGCCAATCGGGCAGCAGTTCGTCTAAAGCGTGCGGGTCAATCACTGCACCGGCCAAAATGTGTGCGCCGACTTCCGAGCCCTTTTCCACCACGCATACACTAATCTCACGCTCTTGCTGTTGGGCAAGCTGTTTCAATCGGATGGCAGCCGACAAGCCCGACGGCCCCGCGCCGACAATCACAACATCATATTGCATGCTGTCGCGTTCTATGGTTTCGCTCATGGTGGCGTTCCTATTTTCTATATGGTAGTTGTTTGCGCGCCCGATAATATTTTCAGACGGCCTTTTATGGTTTTTAAAAACAGATAATTATACAGTATCGGCTTCATGAGAAACAGCCGTTTGGCTATATCCGCCCACCATAACCGTTTCAATCAAACCGAAACCACCATCAACAATCAGGCCGTCTGAAACCTTTTCAGACGGCCTGTATCTTATTCAATCATCTTGTTATTTTATTCCGGCGCGTGCATTTCCAAGCGGCCGCCTGCGGCAACCAATTGGTCTAATACTTCTTCCCAAGCATTGGCGGCATTCGCACAAGCTTCACCCTCCGCTTTAATGCCGAATTCGATATAAGACGGTATTTTCTCACCGTTTTCTTTTATCCTGCCGACACTGGGCAGGCTGAATGTGCGGATACCGTGATAGGTTTCTTCGATATAGCGCATCACCGGTGCCACATGAGATTCCGGAATACCATACACCCACACCGAATGCTGGACACTTTCCACCGCATGAAAACGGTCGGCATAATAAGTATCCAACACCCATTCCGCCATCGGGTGCGCCATCACGGGGAAGCCCGGAAAAAAATAATGTTCGCGCATCGAAAAACCGGCAATCGAGTTATAGCTATTCGGTACCAAATCGGCACCCTGCGGAAAATCGGCCATCAGCAGGCGTTGGCGGTGGGCAGCGGAATCAAGCGTATCGCCGCGTTTTAGCGAAACCTCATCAATTAATTTAACCGCTTCCGGATGGCGGACTATTGGCAAATCCAAAGCTTCGGCAGCGGCTTGGCGGGTATGGTCGTCGGTTGTGGCCCCGATACCGCCGGTCACAAACGTCGGCAGGCCGTCTGAAAAACTACGCCGCAGTTGTTTCACCAATAAATCATGGTCATCAGGCAAATATTGCACCTGCCCCAGCTTCAACCCGTGCGAACCGAGCAAATCTTTAAAAAAAGCAAAATGTTTGTCGATACGGCTGCCGTGTAGAATTTCATCACCGATAATAATCAAATTAAAATAGTTCATTGCGCATACTTTCCATCAAACAAGCAGCAAACAGGCTGCCGGAAAACACGTTCAGGCTGGACGAATCAGCCGATTCATACAATAATAACCTGTTTTCAGGCCGTCTGAAACGGCATTTCCATATATTCACAGGATTCCCCATGAGCCAAAATAACCATACGATTCTACAAAGTCTGCCCGTCGGGCAAAAAGTCGGCATCGCCTTTTCAGGCGGCCTTGATACTTCCGCCGCATTATTATGGATGAAACTCAAAGGCGCCCTACCCTACGCCTATACCGCCAACTTAGGCCAACCCGACGAAGACGACTACAACGCCATCCCCAAAAAAGCCAAAGAATACGGCGCCATCGAAGCACGTTTAGTCGACTGCCGCAGCCAATTGGCACACGAAGGCATCGCCGCCATCCAATGCGGCGCATTCCACGTTTCCACCGGCGGCATTGCCTATTTCAACACCACGCCTTTAGGCCGCGCCGTAACCGGTACCATGCTGGTTTCAGCCATGAAAGAAGACGATGTCAATATCTGGGGCGACGGCTCCACCTATAAAGGCAACGATATCGAACGCTTCTACCGCTACGGCCTGCTCACCAACCCCAGCCTGCGTATCTACAAACCTTGGCTCGACCAAGCCTTTATCGACGAACTCGGCGGCCGTCAGGAAATGAGCGAGTTTCTGATTGCCAACGGCTTCGACTACAAAATGTCGGTTGAAAAAGCTTACTCTACCGATTCCAATATGCTCGGTGCCACCCACGAAGCCAAAGATTTAGAGTTTCTCAACAGCGGCATCAAAATCGTGAAACCGATTATGGGCGTGGCCTTTTGGGATGAAAACGTTGCCGTGAAAGCCGAAGAAGTCAGCGTACGTTTTGAAGAAGGCGTACCCGTTGCACTCAACGGCCAAGAGTTTGCCGATCCCGTCGCTTTATTCTTAGAAGCCAACCGCATCGGCGGCCGTCATGGTTTGGGCATGAGCGACCAAATCGAAAACCGTATTATCGAAGCCAAATCACGCGGCATCTACGAAGCCCCGGGCATGGCGCTGCTTCATATCGCTTACGAGCGTTTGGTTACCGGTATCCACAATGAAGACACCATCGAACAATACCGCATCAACGGCCTGCGCTTGGGCAGACTGCTGTATCAAGGCCGCTGGTTCGACTCGCAAGCACTGATGTTGCGCGAAACCGCCCAACGTTGGGTAGCCCGCGCCATCACCGGCGAAGTTACCCTCGAATTACGCCGTGGTAACGACTATTCGATTCTCAACACCGAATCGCCCAACCTCACCTATCAACCCGAACGCCTGAGTATGGAAAAAGTGGAAAACGCCGCCTTTACCCCGCTCGACCGTATCGGCCAATTGACCATGCGCAACCTCGACATCACCGACACCCGCGCCAAACTGAACCTCTATTCGCAAAGCGGCTTATTGCAACTGGGCGACGGTTCCGTATTGCCGCAATTGGAAAACAAATCGAAATAAGCCTTTATATCGAATTCGATAAATCATAGGCCGTCTGAAACCATTTCAGACGGCCTGTTTTTACAATCATCGCACTATAAGTTTCAGACGGCCTCCAATAAAGCTAAGGCCGTCTGAAATATTGTTTTAGCGGTTCACTATTGTTTTATACAGCTCAAGCCGCCGTACCTTCTAAAAAGTCTTGTGCAAAACGTTGCAACACACCGCCCGCTTCGTAAATCAACACTTCTTCGGCGGTATCCAAACGGCAGATAACGGGCACTTCCACCGTTTCGCCGTTTTTACGGTGCACCAACAGCGTCAACTCGGCACGCGGTTTGCGCTCGCCAACCACGTCATAAGTTTCCGTGCCGTCCAATTGCAGCGTATGGCGGTTCACCCCTTCTTTAAATTGCAGCGGCAATACGCCCATACCAATCAAATTGGTGCGGTGGATACGCTCGAAACCTTCGGCCACAATCGCTTCCACACCAGCCAGCCGCACGCCTTTGGCCGCCCAGTCGCGGCTGGAACCTTGGCCGTAATCGGCGCCGGCAATAATAATCAGCGGCTGTTTGCGGTTCATATAGGTTTCAATCGCCTCCCACATCCGCATCACTTGGCCTTCCGGCTCCACACGCGCCAACGAGCCCTGCTTGGTGGTGCCGTCTTCGTTTTTCACCATTTCGTTAAAGAGTTTCGGATTGGCGAAGGTCGCCCGTTGCGCGGTGAGGTGGTCGCCGCGGTGGGTGGCATAAGAGTTAAAGTCCTCTTCCGGCAGCCCCATTTTGGCCAGATATTCGCCCGCCGCACTGGTCGGCAAAATGGCATTTGAGGGTGAAAGGTGGTCGGTGGTGATATTGTCGGGCAGAATCGCCAGCGGCCGCATACCTTTCAGCGTGCGTTCGCCTGCTAATGCGCCTTCCCAATACGGCGGACGGCGGATATAGGTTGACATCGGGCGCCAATCATATAGCGGGCTGGGGGCTTTTTCCGCCGTTCCGGTGTCGAACATAGGAATATACACATCGCGGAACTGCTGCGGTTTCACATATTCGGCCACAATCGCGTCGATTTCCTCATCGCTCGGCCAGATATCCTGCAAGCGGATTTCTTTGCCGTCGACCACACCCAATACATCGTTTTCAATATCGAAGCGGATGCTGCCCGCAATAGCATAGGCCACCACCAAAGGCGGCGAAGCGAGAAACGCCTGTTTGGCATAGGGATGGATACGGCCGTCGAAATTGCGGTTGCCCGACAATACGGCGGTGGCATACAAATCGCGGTCGATAATTTCCTGCTGTATTTTCGGATCAAGCGCGCCGCTCATGCCGTTGCAGGTGGTGCAGGCAAATGCCACAATGCCGAAGCCGAGTTTTTCCAATTCGGGCAGCAGGCCTGCTTCTTTCAAATACAGTTCGGCTACTTTCGAGCCCGGCGCGAACGAAGATTTTACCCACGGTTTACGGGTCAGCCCCAATTCATTGGCTTTACGCGCCAATAAAGCGGCCGCCACCACATTGCGCGGATTGGAAGTATTGGTGCAGCTGGTAATCGCGGCAATAATCACCGCCCCGTCGGGCATGTGGCCGTCGGTCGGCTCTTCATAAGGTGCGGCAATGCCTTTTTTCGCCAAATCGGCCGTTGCAACACGGGCATGCGGATTACTCGGGCCGGCCATATTGCGGCCGACATTGGATAAATCAAACTTCAATACGCGCGGATAAACGGCGTTTTTCAAAGTATCCGCCCATAAACCGGCGGTTTTGGCATAGTTTTCCACCAATTTGACCTGCTCGTCGTCGCGGCCTGTCAGCTTCAAATAATCAATGGTTTGCTGATCAATGGCAAACATCGCCGCCGTAGCACCATACTCCGGCGTCATATTGGAAATCGTGGCGCGGTCACCAACCGATAAACCGGCTACCCCTTCGCCGAAAAATTCCACAAACGCCCCGACCACACGCTCTTTACGCAAAAACTCGGTTAAGGCCAACACAATATCGGTTGCGGTAATACCCGGATGGCGTTTGCCCGTCAGCTCCACGCCGACAATATCGGGCAGGCGCATCATCGAAGCACGGCCGAGCATCACCGTTTCCGCTTCCAAACCGCCCACGCCGACGGAAATCACGCCCAAAGAATCCACATGCGGCGTATGGCTGTCGGTGCCGACGCAGGTATCGGGAAAGGCCACACCGTCTTTTACCTGAACCACGGGCGACATTTTTTCCAAATTAATCTGGTGCATAATGCCGTTGCCCGCCGGAATCACGTCTACATTTTCAAAAGCGGTTTTTGTCCAGTTGATAAAGTGGAAGCGGTCTTCATTGCGTCGGTCTTCAATCGCACGGTTTTTGGCAAACGCATCCGGATCAAAACCGCCGCACTCCACCGCCAAAGAGTGGTCGACAATCAATTGGGTTTGCACAACGGGATTCACTTTGGCCGGATCACCACCTTTTTCGGCAATCGCATCGCGCAGCCCCGCCAAATCCACCAACGCCGTCTGCCCCAAAATATCATGGCACACCACCCGCGCCGGAAACCAAGGAAAGTCGATTTCCTGTTTGCGTTCGATTAATTGCGACAGCCAGCTGTTCAAAGTGGCCAAGTCGGTTGTTTCCGCACGGTTCACCAGATTTTCAGCCAGAATGCGCGAGGTATAGGGCAAGGTATCGTATGAACCCGGCTTGATGGCTTCGCAGGCTGCGCGGGCATCGTAATATTCCAAATTAGACCCGGGCAGGGGTTTACGGTAGATTTGGTTGGTTTTCATAGTTGCTCCTTCAATATATTTTTCTTTTATTCAATCAGGCATTCGAAATGCCGTTTTGGGTTTTCAGATGGCATCAGGCCGTCTGAAAAAATCCTATTGTCTATTTGTATATGGCTTTATTTAGTGCGCCAACGGCCGCCGGATACATGCCATAACAAGCCGCTGATAACGGTAACAATACCAAGCCAATGCCACAACCCCAAGCGTTCGTTTAATACCAAGTAGCCGGCCAATAAAGCCACCACCGGCACCAATAAAGCAAACGGCGTAACCTTACCGGCCGGATGTTTTGCCAACAACGCCCCCCAGCCGGTATAGCCGACCAGGCTGGACACATAGGCGATAAACAAAACCCCCGATATACCTTTCCAAGTCAGACTGGCAAGGTGCTGCACCACGCCGCCGAAGCCATACACCAGCAGCGCAACCGAAGCAAAGGCGGCAAAAGCGGGAATCCCGCCCCACACCACCAACGACAAAGCATTCACTCTGCCGATGCGTTTCACAATAATATTGCCGCAAGCCCAGGATGCCGCCGCCCCGAAAACCGGCCAAATAGCCGCCAACGGCAAATGCCCTTGATACTGGCCGACACCGATTAACACCAAACCGACCGCCGCGGTACACATGCCGCCAAGATGATGGGCAAGCACCGGCTCGTGCAACAACACACCGGCAATCAACACGGTAAAAAATACCTGCACCTGCAACATCAAAGCCGCCAAGCCTGTCGGCAAGCCCCAATCCAATGCGGTAAACACCAAAGCAAACTGGCCGAAATTAATGGTGAGTCCATAAGCTATCAGCAAATACCACGGCACCGCCGGACGTTTAATCAAAAACAGCGCGGGAAACACCACACACAAAAAGCGCAATGCCCCCAATACCAACGGCGGTACTTCGTTCAGGGCAAACTTCATAAACAGGAAATTCACGCCCCATATACTGATAACCAGCAATATCAGCAGATAGTCTTTGGGTTTCATAATGGGCAGCCTTTTTATTGCTAAATAAAGTTTTTCAGACGGCCTTTATACGATTTCACTTTATTTATCTAAAGCATTATCAATCTTGCTAATAGCTTTTGATTTATCGGCATCAAATTTTATTCCGTATCAGATGAAATATAACCGGCATCCAACGGTTGTAAAAAATGTCCGTTAATTTTCAAACAGTTGACAGCATTATCTTTTTTACTTAAATCTGTTACACTCTTAGGACAAAAAAGCTTAGTATCGCCAAGATTCCAAGCCATATAGCCATAAAGTGCATTAGATCTTTTTTGTGTATTCAGAAGTTTTATAGCTGTATTTTTTTCATTAATAAGATACAAAGTATTTTGCAATAAATTTAAAAATATAGGCAGCTGTATGGAAACAGGCTGTCTTTTTAAAAAATACAACTGATCACTATTAAAATTTTCTTTTAACTCAGTACCGCCATGAAAATTTTCTTTTAACTTAGTTAAGTCATCAATATTAATACCATTTATTTCTGCCCCTCCATTAACATTCTGAACTCTATTTTGTAATAAATACCAACTTGAATCTGTAGGCCTTTCTATAAAGCGTACCGGATAAAGTAAAGTTGAAGTAAATTTCTGAGCGCCGAAAGTTAATAACCCCATATGGATACCAAATAAAATAAAAGCTGGGAATAGTAAATTTATATAAAATGGCCCTTTATCACTCCGTATAAAAGATGCAATGAATATATTAATCAATTGAAAAACTAACAATGCCCACCAAAAGCGAGTATCATGTTGAGAATCTATTAGTATTTTTATTATAGGAACCCCCAAAAAATTAGTGAATAAAATAGCAAGTGTTGTTATTAGATATAAGTCTAAATCTCTTGGAAGCTTATACCTACAGCGTATAATTTCCACGGCTATCTCGACTATAATTACTAGAACTACTAGAGAGGTTAACCATACCCACTCAAGCTCCCAAAAGCACTCACAAAGAGGAAAATGATACAAAAGAAATATGACGAAGTTTGGCAATACAACCAACGCTATGGCAGTAACGAAAAAATCACAAATTCTTTTTTTCAAAGCATTATTTTTTAAATTTTCTTTTATAATTAATATCTTATATAAATATGGACAAGCGTATCCTATAAATAGAACGGACATAAGTATAGCTTCAACAATTACTATACTAATAAGAGCTGAGGGTTGGCTGATAACCTCTACAAATAAGCTTTGTTGATTAATAGATTCCAAGTATTTATCAACAATAACTGCGCCCCACAAAATGGATAGTAGGGTTAATATAGGTATCCCCATAGAACAACATTCAAGAAAATATTTAAAATTTTCTTTAATATTTCCTGAACCTACGCTTTGCCCTTGGTCTGCACTTTGCCCTTGCTCTGCGCTTTGCCCTTGCTCTGCGCTTTGCCCTTGCTTCTCATTTTTGCTACTAAATGATTTAAATAGTGATTTAATGCAATTACAAAAACCCCCGTTCTGTTTGTTTGTACTATTTGTTGTCTTTCCATTTTCTGTTGAACCATTATCTACATTATTTTTTTGATCTTGTTTTTTATCTTCCATCTTGCCACACCTTAAAATTAAAAGTTCTTAATTTCATAAAACCATTCTATCTTTCCATCACAACGATTTCGGCACCACAAAACGCCATTGCGAATGCGATAACGGTGCTTGTTCGCAATGCTGCATAAACAGCGTGCGCCAACGGTGGTTGGGATCAAAGGTCGAATCCGATTCATTGCCAACGGTTAAGCACAAGCCCGAACCGCGTAATTCGACGCGGCCGTCCGGACGGTGGACAAAATGCTGCAAGTGTTGTGCTTCTAAAAACGGGCTGCGTTCGCCGCATCCTTTCGGCATCACGGCGGCACCGGCCAAGATGGTGTTATTGATACCGGCTGCGGTTGCGCATACGCCGTAAGCAGGGAAATGAATCATGCCGTTGTCTTCCATCACCACGGCTTCATCGGCATAAAGACCGGGTTTGCAATTGTGGGCGGTCATCGGCATATCGAAGCGGACATAATCGCCGGATCCGACCACATCCAAGCAATAGCCGTCTTGCGGGCGGTCGAGATCATTCACCAAACGCAGATGCCCGGGCTGTTTTTGCGTGTCGGCTACGGTGGTAGCGGCTGCTTGCGGTGCGGCGGTGTCTTGTGCCGGTTTCGCCCTGCTTTGTTCGACGCAGGCGGATAAGAGAAGGCTGCCGATAAGGGCGGTTAACAGTGTTGCGGAATAAGTTGTTTGGGTCGATTTTTTCATTTTGCTCACCGTATTCACTTGGGAAATAGGCATCTATGCCTGTTGTAAGGGCGTTATTGTACTGTCTGCCGCCTATTCGGGTGAATATTTCCAAACGGTTTTTCTGCTGTTTTAACTGAATCATAATCAGGGGATGATGTTCTTTTCAGACGGCCTATAAAATAAATAGAGGCCGTCTGAAAAGAAGATAATAAAAAGGTACGTCTGGCGAATGCCGGCCGTACCTTTATTAGTTCGGATTAACGTTCGTCTATCGGTACGAAAGCCAAATCATCGGGGCCGGTATAGTTGGCACTCGGGCGGATGATTTTGCCGTCTTGGCGTTGCTCGATAACGTGTGCGCTCCAGCCGGTGGTACGCGAAATCACAAACAGCGGTGTGAACATGGCGGTCGGCACGCCGAGTTTTTGATAGGAAACGGCTGAGAACCAATCCAGATTGGGGAACATTTTTTTCTCGTTCCACATCAGGGTTTCCAAGCGTTCGGCAATGTCGAACAAACGCATATCGCCCGCTTCTTCGCTTAATTGGCGCGCCACTTCTTTAATCACCACATTGCGCGGGTCGGAAACGGTATAAACGGGATGGCCGAAACCAATCACAATTTCTTTGCGGGCAATGCGTTCGCGGATATCGGCTTCTGCTTCGTCGGCGTTGCGGTAGCGTTTTTGAATATCGTAAGCCACTTCGTTGGCACCGCCGTGTTTCGGCCCTTTCAAGGCACCGATGGCGCCGGTAATGCACGAATACATATCCGAGCCTGTACCCGCTATCACGCGTGCGGTAAAGGTTGAGGCGTTAAACTCGTGTTCCGCATAGAGAATCAGCGAAATATGCATGGCCTTGATTTCGGATTCGGTCGGGCGTTTGCCGTGTAGCAGGTGAAGGAAATGGCCGCCGACACTGTCTTCTTCGCTTTCCACACTGATGGTTTTACCGTTATGCGAATATTGATACCAGTAAAGCAGCATACTGCCGAATGAAGCCACTAATTTATCGGCCACATCACGGGCTTCACTCACGGGCTGGCTTTCACGCTCCGGACGGATGCAACCGAGCATGGAAGCACCGGTACGCAGTACATCCATCGGATGGGTATGCGCGGGCAGGCTTTCCAGCACATGAATCACGCGGATAGGCAGGCCGCGCATGGATTGTAGTTTTCTCTTATAGGCGGCCAGCTCGAAGCGGTTGGGTAAATGGCCGTGTATCAGCAAATAAGCGACTTCTTCAAATTCGCAGTTTTTGGCCAAGTCCAAAATATCATAGCCACGGTAGCTTAAGTCGTTACCACTGCGGCCGACAGTACACAAGGCGGTATTACCTGCCGCCACGCCGGAAAGGGCAACCGATTTTTTGGGTTTGAAAGTCGGGGTTTCGGTAGTCATGAGAGGGTCTCCTTTGTAGATTTGGTTTTTTGTATTTTAGCGCGGCAATATCAAAAGGCCGTCTGAAACACGCACCGGGTAATCGGGCGTATTGCCTACCGCCGTATAGAATTTATATACGGCAGCGGTTGTTTTTTCATTATGTTTGTTTATTTGGTGAACAGTTCGTCAAGCTTTTGCTCAAACGCATAATAGTTCAAATGGTCATACAATTCGGCACGGGTCTGCATGGCGTCGATAACATTGGCCTGCGTACCGTCGCGCATAATCGCTTCATAAACATTTAATGCGGCTTTGCTGGCGGCACGGAAGGTAGACAACGGATACAAAACGATTTTCACGCCGTTATCGGCCAATTCTTTTTGGTTATAAAGCGGGGTCGAACCGAATTCGGTAATATTCGCCAACACCGGTACGCTCACGGCTTCGGCAAATTTTTGATACATGCTCAATTCAGTCATCGCTTCGGGGAAAATCATATCGGCACCGGCTTCCACACAGGCTTCGGCGCGGTCGATAGCAGCATTCAAACCTTCCACCGCAAGCGCATCGGTACGCGCCATAATGACGAAATTTTCATCAACGCGCGCATCTACGGCCGCTTTAATGCGGTCAACCATTTCAGCCTGTTGAACAATGGCTTTGTTCGGACGGTGTCCGCAACGCTTTTGCGCCACTTGGTCTTCAATATGCACGGCGGCCACACCGGCACGCTCGAAACTGCGGATGGTGCGGGCAATATTAAACGCCCCGCCCCAGCCGACATCTATATCCACCAATAAGGGGGTGTCGACATTGTCGGTTATACGACGCGCATCAATCAGCACGTCTTCCATGGTGGTGATACCTAAATCGGGGATACCACAAGAACAGGCCGCCACACCGCCGCCGGAAAGATAAATGGCTTTGAAACCGCTCTGAGTGGCCAAACGGGCAAAATAGGCATTAACGCAGCCGACAACGGCTAAGGGATTGGATTCTTGAACAGCCTGACGGAAGCGCAGGCCGGCAGAGTGGATACTCATGAAATGCTCCTTTATTTTGTTTTCTTCTTGTGTAGTTGAATGTAGTAATTTTTAAAATCGCTGTAAAATCAAAATTTTTGATGGAACCCATCACTTTTTCCGATAACCTGCCGATACCACTTGAAAAATCAAACTTTCCACCTCAAAGAATTAATTTTTATTTAAGCCCGAATGAATATAAAACCTGTTGAAAACAGATTATTTATATCGACATGCTATGGGAAAGGCCGTCTGAATATTCAGACGGCTTGTTGTTTTCATAACAGTTTTATTTATTATTACGATTAAAACAATCTGCCTTTAAAAACATAAGCGGCAATATATAGTACTCATCAATATTATTACTTTTACACTTTGCATAGGCAATGTTAATATATAACGCATAATTAAACCAAAATCTTCATTACTTTACGTCTTACCGCATCGTTTTTCATTCCCCTCAAGAAAAAGGTTGCGTATGTCTGCACAAGAAACCCCGTCCGCCAAGCGTCCTAATTATTTTTTATGGACGTTTATCTTAGTCGGCCTGATGGCGGTAACCGCCGTTGCCGACCCTACTTTACTCACCAATACCATTGCGACCATCAGTCAGTTTGTCTATCTTAAATTCGACTGGCTGATTATGTGGCTGCCGATTTTGGCCTTCAGTGTCGGTTTGGCTGTTGCCCTATCGCCCCGTTTCGGCAATATCCGTTTGGGCGGCAAAGATGCCGTGCCCGAATTTTCTTTTTTATCGTGGATGAATATGCTGTTTACCGCCGGTATCGGGGTCGGCATTGTTTTTTTCGGCCCTATCGAAGCTTTATGGCATTATTTCCAATCGCCCATCGGCATTAAAGCGGAAGGATTAACCGAATATGAAAAAGTAGAAAATGCCATGAGCTTGGCCTTGCATGTGTGGGGTATTCCCGCTTGGTCGCTATACATGGTTGCCGGTTTGGTGATGGCTTATTTCACCTACCAACACCAAACCGAATGTACGCCGGCCGCCCCGCTGCAATTTTCATTTCGCAATAAAAAATGGGCCAAGCCACTCGGTATTATCGTAACCGGCATGGCCATTCTTTCGATTGCCATGTCGGTATCTTCTTCCATCGCGATGGCATCGGTGCAAATCGCTTCGGGGTTGAAAATCATTACCGGCGTCACTTTCGATTCCATCACTGGCAAAGCGCTGATTTTGGCCGCACTCGCCGCGCTTTATACTTTAGGTGCGATACTGCCTATTAATAAAGGGATGAAATTCTTGGGCGACTGGACGGTTTATTTTTCCATTGTGTTGCTGCTGTTTGTATTTGCCGTCGGCCCTACCCATTATTTTTTAAGCACAATGGCTGTTTCCGTCGGCAATATTCTCACCAAAACCATTCACCATTCATTCGAGCTTTATATGTTTCAAAACCGCGACTGGGTGGTATGGTATCCGATGGCATACTGGGTTTGGTGGGTCACATGGGCGCCGTTTGTGGGCGTGTTTTTGGCCAAAATTTCCAGAGGGCGGACGTTACGCCAGTTTGTCTTGGCTTCGGTAATGGTACCGGCCGGCTTTATTGTGATTTGGTTTTCGGTATTTTCAGGCTTCAGCCTGCTCGATACGGTCGAAGGCAGCGGACGCCTAGCAGAAATCGCCAATAAAGGCGACTACGAAGGCACGTTTTATTATTTGCTGAATATGCTGCCTTTATCCGGCCTAACCAAACCGCTAACCGTTATGCTGTTTCTCGGCTTTATCGTTACCACCGTTACCAGCGCCGCCATTTCTCTAGGGATTATGACCAGCAACAACGGCCGCAATGAAAATAAATTCCGTGCAGTGGTGTGGAGTATCTTAATGACACTCATCAGCTATGCGGTAATTTTCACCGGAAAAATGGAAGGAATTAAAGCGGTCGGTTCTTTTTCAGGCTTTCCGTTTGTGTTTGTGATGTATTTATGGTTTGCCGCCTTATGGCGCCAGCTCAACCGCGACGTGCCGCGTGTGAAAAAGGAGCAATAAAAAATGAAACAGGAAATTTTCTATTGGAATCAAGGCCTGCATGACAATATTATCGAAACAATCATGATGTTGTTAACCGTATTTTTTCTATGTTATGTGATAAAACTGGCCTTTTTTGATAAAGACGACGAGCCGAAATAACCCATAGCAACAGGCTGTCTGAACATTTTTCAGACGGCCTGTTTATTTTTAAAATGTAATACCCGTATAACGAGTAAGGGTTATCAAGCGCTTTACTTTCCGCTACAATCAACTATTTTAAATAAATATCAATAATATAAACCTAAACTCAAAAAGGAGCATCGAATGCCCCAGCAACCTCATCTCCCCGTACCCGATCTGAACGAAACCTGCGCCCTCTACCTGAAACAGGTTCGCCCGCTTCTCGAAGATGAAGAATACAAAAAAACAGTGGCCGTCACACGGAACTTCCAAGCGCGGACAGGCCGCAAACTGCAAGAAGCATTGCAACAATTTGCCGAAGAATCTCAAACCAGCTGGCTGCTTGATGCATGGTTAAAAAGCTATTTAAACGGTCGCACACCTTTACCGCTGAGCAGCAATGTCGGCTTCGGCATTCAAACACAAGATAAATCATTGAGCGACTGGGCTGCTGCGTTGGCTGCCGTTTGTGCCGATTACCATCACGACCGTATCCCCACGCCGCAAACCCCGCAAGGTACGCCGGTTTCCATGGATCAATGGCAGATTCTACGCGGTGCGGCGCGTATCCCCCAAACAGGTTGCGACGGCTACCGTATTGCCGAAACCACCAGCCGGCATATCGGCGTTATCCACAAAGGTTTCTACTACCGCATTACCGCTCTTGACGAACGTTATGAAGCCTATCATCCTGATACTTTCCGGCAGGCATTCGAGCAAATTTTGTCCGACAACGCCACCAATCCTTATCCCATCGCCGTCCCCTGCTATTTGGGCGGCAACCAAACCGCCCGTATTTATAAGGCACTGAGCCTGAAAGAAGACAATGCGGAACTCATCGAATGCATGGAAACCGATCTTTTCCATATCAGTATCAATCATAAAAAATTAAACGCCGATAACGATTTGGCATGGGCCACATTTGTACCGGAACAAAATGTTTGGTGCTATAAACCGATGACTTTCTGCTACAACACTGAAACCGAGCGCTTATTTCTACATTGCGAACACACTTGGGAAGACGGCGGCACCTTAAAAGGCATTGTGACCCATGCAGCTGAGAAATTAAACACACTCAAAGGCAAAAAAACCGCCCCTGCCATCAGCCGTCACCAGTGGACGCTGACGCCGGCCCAAAAGAAAAACTGGCCGCAATGGCAACAGGATTACGCGGGAAAAGCCCAAAAAATGCACGTCCGCACCACTACGGTTGACTTTGAAAACCGTATCATCCCCAAAGGCATCAGTCACGACGCCTTAATGCAATTCCTGTTTCAATACGCACAACTAACGACATACGGTAATATCCGCAACACCTATGAAGCCGTTGACGCCAGCCATTTCCGCAGCGGCAGAACCGAATGTGTCCGCCCGATTTCAGACGAGTCACTCGCCTTTGTCGCCACCCTGTTACAAAACAAACCCCAACAAAGCCTGCTTGAATCGGCCCTGCTCGAACACAAAGCCCGCATTAAAAATGCCAAATTCGGCAAAGGTGCCAACCGCCACCTGTTCGGCCTGCAACTGATGGCCAAACAGGCAAAAATGCGCATACCTGCTTTTTTCACAGACGACGGCTATCGCGTGTTTACTACGGATTTTCTTTCCACTTCCACACTGGGCGACAATCGCTTTACCATTAACTTTGCCTTCGCCCCCACCTCTCAAGGCGGCTTAGGTGTGAATTACACGCTCACCGATTCGGGTTGGTTGTTTACGGTCAGCTATCCCGAACACCAGCAAAATGAAGTGGCTATTTTCTTAGCTGCGATTAAACAAGGTGGCGAAAAACTGCTTTCCTTTTTTAATCCGGAACCGGATAAAGAATAAGCGGATTCAAAACCGGCCTTAACATTAAGGCTGGTTTTATATTAGCAATCAAAGGCCGTCTGAAATATAAAATATTGCCAAACAAACAATCCTTATCGAATTAAGATACTGCTGAGGAATATTGTTTGTAGACGGCTTATTATTTCAGACGGCCAGATACTATTTTTCTTAAAAGAAACAACCCACCGAATCAGGATGGATTTTCATACAAAATAATGTCTTTCAATATTTACAAGCCGTTCCATTCTTTTTCTTTCGCTGCATCTTCAGCTTGCTCTCTGGCAATTTCTTCCTGTAACACCGGGCACCAACCATTACTTTCCGATTGTGTTTTTTTTGCTTGCCAATACGCAAAGCCAGAAATAGAGCCGTAAATAAGTAAAAAAATGCATCCGAAAATCATCAAAAAAAGTAATGGTGCGCTCGCAATAACACTAAACACCATAAATAAAAAAACCAATGCTACCAATATGGCAATCAATGCGATGATACCTGCTATGAAACTTTCTATGATTCCAAACATAATTGCGTTCCCTTACTTACAACCTTTTAAAGTATTATATGACAAATGGTTTTATATTTATCGAAGTTTTAACCGACATTAGTCAGAAACAGCACCATAAACATAAATAATACAAAAAAACGGCATACCCGAAAGTATGCCGTTTGCTTTACGTTGCTCAAAAAGACTGCTGTATTTGGCAGTGGTTTGTGTTTTAGTCCTCTTGCGCCCCGGATTGAAGATAATTGGCTACGCCCATAGCGGCTACCAATTCTTGTTGTGTCTCCAACCAATCTGTATGTTCCTCATTGGTGTCTTTTAATTTTGACAACAAATCACGGGAAACATAATCCTGTTTTTCCTCACACACTGCAATCGCTTCCATCAGTGCAGTATGTTTTTCCCGCTCTTTTGCCAAATCACAGCCGATAATTTCTTCAGCCGTTTCACCAATAAATAATTTACCCAACTCTTGAAGATTCGGTAAACCCTCAAGCAATAATACCCGTTCGATAATATCGTCTGCGGCTTTCATTTCAACAATCGATTGTTTGAAGAAATATTCGCCTAATTCTTCCAAACCCCAGTTTTTCAGAATACGGGCATGAAGAAAATATTGGTTAATCGTTACCAGCAGCAAGCCTAAATTCTTATTCAGCTCGCGGATAACCATGCGGTCGCCTTGCATATCAGTTCCTTTTATTTAATGAGAAATGCTTAAATTTATCGGGATACTGTTACATCTGGCTTTGCAGGTAATTTTGAAGACCGATTAAGTCAATTAAGCGCAATTGTTTTTCCAACCAGTGAGCATGGTCTTCTTCGGTATCCTGCAATTGCTCGACCATTAAATCACGGCTCACATAGTCTTGTTTTTCTTCGCACAATTTAATACCTTTTTTCAATGCCGCCCGTACTTCAAGCTCCGTATTCAAATCCGCTTTCAACATAGACGGTACATCGGTACCGACATTAACTTTAGCCGGAACCATATGGGGCGTACCACCGAGCATCAGAATACGGCGGATAAAAGCCGAAGCATGGCCGGTTTCATCTTCCATTTCATGACCGATACGGTCGAATAATTTGGTATAACCCCATTCCGCATACATACGCGAATGGATAAAATATTGATCGCGTGCGGCCAATTCGCCTGCCAACAATTCGTTCATATAATCGAGTACCGCTTTATCGCCTTGCATAGTGTTGTGTCCTTTCTTCGTTATCATGTAACGTGCCATTTTCTTGCGGCACCATTTGCAATGAATTGTAGGTAAGAAAATGCCAAAGCACAAATTTTCTATTTAAAATACAAATAATTATCAAAAAGCTCTACGAGCAAAAAAAAGCCCTTAAAAAGTTATTCCATTGTTAATATTAGTGTTTTATTGCATACAATATTGATAAATATTCGCAAGAAAAATATATGTTTTCAAAATTTAACATAAAATAACATTTTGCCGAGTGGTTTTATTACAAATTCCGACCCATTCTCATATTCTTTTTATATTTCTTCTTTGTTTTCAGCAATATTATTGGAAATTACCATTTCATTAAAATACAATGTCATAAATTACCGCCCAAGTAAGGTTTTTAAAGAAACGCTAATAAACGTGCTACAATACACGGTTATTTTTAGTTAGTAAGATATAAATTAATCCATGAAAAACATCAGAAATATTGCCATTATTGCCCACGTTGACCACGGTAAAACCACTTTGGTCGACCAACTGCTGCGCCAATCCGGCACGTTCCGTGCCAACCAGCAAGTTGACGAACGGGTAATGGACAGCAACGACCTAGAAAAAGAGCGCGGTATTACCATTCTGGCCAAAAACACCGCTATCGAATATGAAGGCTATCACATCAATATCGTCGACACCCCCGGACACGCCGACTTCGGTGGCGAAGTAGAACGCGTTCTCGGCATGGTTGACTGCGTTGTATTGCTTGTCGACGCCCAAGAAGGCCCGATGCCGCAAACCCGTTTTGTGACTAAGAAAGCCTTGGCTTTAGGTTTACGCCCGATTGTTGTCATCAACAAAATCGATAAACCGAGCGCACGCCCGAGCTGGGTGATTGACCAAACATTCGAATTATTTGACAACTTGGGTGCATCAGACGAACAACTCGACTTCCCGATTGTTTACGCTTCCGGCTTGAGCGGCTTCGCCAAGTTGGAAGAAAGCGACGAAAGCGAAGATATGCGCCCGTTGTTCGACACCATTTTGAAATACACCCCCGCCCCTTCAGGCAATGCCGACGAAACCCTGCAACTGCAAATTTCCCAGCTCGACTACGATAACTACACCGGCCGTCTCGGTATCGGTCGTATTTTGAACGGCCGTATCAAACCCGGCCAAGTGGTTGCCGTGATGAATCACGAGAAGCAGGTTGCCCAAGGCCGTATCAACCAATTGCTTGGTTTTAAAGGTTTGGAACGTGTGCCTTTAGAAGAAGCCGAAGCCGGTGATATCGTGATTATTTCCGGTATTGAAGATATCGGCATCGGCGTGACCATCAGCGATAAAGAAAACCCCAAAGGCCTGCCCATGCTCAGCGTTGACGAACCGACCCTGACCATGGACTTTATGGTCAACACTTCCCCGCTGGCCGGCACAGAAGGCAAATTTGTGACTTCCCGCCAAATCCGCGACCGCCTGCAAAGAGAATTGCTCACCAATGTGGCCTTGCGTGTCGAAGATACCGACGACGCCGATATTTTCCGCGTATCCGGCCGTGGCGAACTGCATCTGACCATCTTGCTGGAAAATATGCGCCGCGAAGGCTACGAGCTGGCAGTCGGCAAACCGCGTGTCGTATTCCGCGAAGTTGACGGTCAAAAATACGAGCCTTATGAAAATCTGACGGTTGATGTGCCCGATGACAACCAAGGCGGGGTGATGGAAGAACTCGGCCGCCGCCGTGGCGAACTGACCAATATGGAAAGCGACGGCAACGGCCGCACCCGCTTGGAATACCATATTCCCGCACGCGGTCTGATTGGTTTCCAAGGCGAGTTTATGACCCTTACCCGCGGTGTCGGCCTGATGAGCCACGTTTTCGACGACTACGCACCGGTTAAACCCGATATTCCCGGCCGCCACAACGGTGTGTTGATTTCGCAAGAACAAGGCGAAGCGGTTGCTTATGCTTTATGGAACTTGGAAGATCGCGGCCGTATGTTTGTTTCCCCCGGCGACAAACTCTACGAAGGCATGATTATCGGTATCCACAGCCGTGACAACGACTTGGTGGTAAACCCGCTGAAAGGCAAAAAACTGACCAACGTCCGCGCCAGCGGTACCGACGAAGCCGTACGCCTGACCACACCGGTAAAACTGACTTTGGAAAGTGCGGTAGAGTTTATCGATGATGATGAAATCGTTGAAATCACGCCGAAGTCTATCCGCTTGCGCAAACGCTATCTGCAAGAAAGCGAACGCCGCAAACACTTTAAAAAACCGGAATAACGTTTAATAATCAATTATTAATATGTTTATTTGAATCGGTATTTATGAAAAGGCCGTCTGAATGTTTGTTTTCAGACGGCCTTTGGATTATTGTATCGACGTTGTTAACCATAACGGTTTTACAAAATGCTTTAAACATTGTTTTGAAGCTTTTTACGCCGCAAGCGTGCATATTTGCGGTAAAACCAGACCGCCAACAGCATTACCAGCAATACTGCCAATACCGGCACAAAAATACTGAGCACACTCATCACCACCGCCGCACCGGTTTCCAAGATTGAAAAAATCGGATTGGCCAGCCCGCCGGTTGTCGCCGTACCCACAACACGGGTAACCGCATTGGTGCTTTTTACCGTGGCCGCCGCACCGCCGCCGGCAATCACTGCCAAAGTCCATGTAACGGCAGGGCTTAAATCGGCAGCAGTAGACGCCATAACGGCCGTGCCCGCCACTGCGGCCAAAGGCACGGCAATGGTATCCAACAGGTTATCCACAAAAGGAATCAGATAGGCTAAGGCCTCGGTTATTGAGGCTATGCCGAGAATTATCAGCGCATGGCCGCTACCAAGCCATTGCCAATTTTCATTAAGCGGCCACATACCGCTGTATGCGGCCATACTTAACGCAAATAGCGGTAGAAACACGCGAAAACCCGAGCTGGCCGCCAATCCTATGCCGAGTGCAATGCTGATAACGGTATCAAAATTCATGATGTCTATCATCAAAAAAGAATATTCATCATCTTATAATACAACAAAAATAACGGCAGCTGTTTTGCATGAATACCGATATGTTGATAACCGCGTTATACAACCATCATCTAACTTTAAGCGATTTTCACCACCCGGCTTTTTTGACATAACGGGTAGCTGTCGATAAACGATTTAATGCCTGCATACATTTCATCGAAACTTTTACCATATAGATACAAAGCAGTTTCTCCGCCTTCCCAATAGCTTGCTATCATTCCTTTTTTGTCTTCTTCCAGCAAACGTTCGAGCTCTTTGTATACATGGTTGACATCGCAATTTTGATAAACTTCAATATCCAAATCCGAGCCGTTCAGATATAAACCCAAGCCTTCCCAAATCCCAAACGGCACCCGCTTCACTTCTTTTTTCAAAAACCTTGAGTAAACAATAATATAAGAACCAATAGGTGCCAATACACCTTCTAGAAAACTGATGATTTTCCCAATCGTTTCATCCGAACTATCAGGAATATTCAAATCAATATCACAAGATGCTATTTCACCGTTCTCTTCCAATGCCGTACCACCGCCCACCACTTTTGCTTTGATACCAGCCTGTGGTAAAAACTCTTCCAAAAGATCTTCTATATCATGGCGGTGCATCGGTTGTAATCTGGCATTCAAATGAATCGTAATTTTCATAATAGTCATCCTCATTGTTCAATCAAACGGTTCAAAACACATCATTCATGACTGCTTCAGGCCGTCTGAAAACAGTTCAGACGGCTACTTTTCTCATCCCTGTTGCCGCAATAAACAATGCGGCTGCCTGAACACCCAATAATACCCAAACCACACCCTGCCAACCGTTTCCGGTATAAGCAAGGCCGCACAGCCACGAGCCTAATGTACCGCCGCCGTAATAGGCCATGTAATACAGCCCGGAAGCCAGCGAGCGCCCTTCCTTCACATTGGCGGCGATATAGCTGATGGTTGCCGCCTGCGTAATAAACACACCGGACGACATCAATGCCAACCCCGCAATCACCACAGGCAAAGGCGCGGCAAGTGTTGCCAGCACACCGATGGCCGATAAGCAAACCGCCATCAGAATGGTATGACCGCTGCCGAAACGGTTAATCAGTCTGGCCGATAGCGGCGTAATCACCATACCGATTAAATAAACGGCAAATAAATTCGCCAGCCCGCCACTATCCAGTGCGTAAGGTTCTTCCGCCAAATACAGGTTGATATAGGTAAAACAGCCTACCAGCGAACACAATACACACGCACCCAACATACAGGCGGCCACCACACGACGGTTGCGTAAATGCCCGACCAGCGTATTCAAGGCCGTCTGAAAATGCGGCTTGGCCTCAAACATACGCGAAGCGGGAAGCTGCTTCCATACGAAAAACGCACCGCCGACCGTTAAGGCCGACATCACATAAAACGAACTGCGCCAGCCGATAATTTCGCTTAAATGCCCTAAAATAAACCGCCCCAAAAAACCGCCCAATACCGTACCGGACACATAAAGCGACATCAGCCGCGTTATCGCTTTACCGCCAAATTCCTCACCAACATAGGCAATCAGTACCACTGTAATACCCGGCACAACCACGCCCTGTAAAAAACGCCAAAACATCACCTGCTCAATGGTTGATGCGCTCGCCAACAGCAAAGTCGGTATGCCCAAAAACAACAAAGAGCCGACAATAAAAACCTTACGTCCGAACGCATCCGACAGCATGCCGGTAAACGGCGACATCAGCGCCACACCCAATACGGTCGCGCCGACCGCCAAACCTGCCTGTACATCGGTTGCCTGCAAATCGTCTATCAATACCGGCAAAATTGCCTGCACCGAATAAACCTGCAAAAAAGCAAAAAGACCGGTTAGGAATACGGCCAGTTGAAGCAGCCGCGGCGCCTCCTCAAGCACCGCCGATTCATTTCTACTTTGTATCATTGGAAAAACCTGTTATTTTTTAAAGACATCACATTTCAAAAATGATTCCCCTACCTATGATCAGATTAAGGGGCTCAGTATAAAAAATTTAACAATATTTTAACGATATACAGGCTTGTATCACGCAAAGCGAACCTTATATTGCGGATTCGGTTAACCATCTTAGAAAGTTTATTATGCACACTTTCCGTAAAACCATCACCGCTCTTTTGACGGCTAGCGTTGTTTTTGCCACGGCACCTGCCATTGCTGATAACGACCTGGAACACCTGAGAAACAACCAAGACAAATATATCACCCATGATGCGGCCGCCCAATCTGCTTTAAAACAATTCCCCGGTGCACAAATTCTTGAGGTTGAATTCGATGTCGAACACAACCGCAATGCACATTACGATGTCGAGCTCCGTGCAGCAGACGGCAGAGAATATGATGTTACCGTTGATGCCGTGAGCGGTAAAATATTGTCTTCAGAATTAGACTAATATTTATTCGCCATTTATCGCCATAAAGGCTGGGATAAATGTAAACCGATTGTTCCGTTTAGAATAATATGGGCGCAGTTATATTATGACTGCGCCCATTTGGGTTTGGTCGCCAAGATTTTCGAATAAACCGGACAGTCCGCATCATGCGCCCCTGCCAAATAACCGGTACTCATTAAAAATTCATTTACAATCTCACCGCCGACAAACTTAAAATGCCGTTTAAACAGCTTTACCCATTGCGCCAATTCAAGCGGGTGATGTGCATCCAACCAGTTTTTAAACGAACCGTATTGCTGCTGCAATAATAAAATCTGTTGTGCATTATAAATGGCCGCGTTGATTTTCAAACGGTTGCGGATAATGCCTTTATCGTTCAATAACCGTTCACGGTCGGCATCGGTATAAGCGGCAACGGTGGCAATATCAAAATCAGAATAAGCCGTCTGAAAAGCCTGTTGTTTTTTTAATATTAACGTCCAACTCAAACCGGCCTGATTGATTTCCAATACCAGCCGCTCGAATAAAACATTATCGCTATCGACAGGGAAACCGTATACGCAATCATGATAATGTTTATTCGGATTATCATCATTATCCGGCAGCGCATTGGCAAACGCACAATAACTCATTTCAGACGGCCTCTCATCAATAGCACACACATATAAACCAACGGCATTCTATATACCGTTACAGAGAAGGCCGTCTGAAAAAAGTTCAGACGGCCTTATTCAAAATTCAAACCAATATCAAAATATTACTCTTGATCGGCTGCTTTATTTTCCGCTTCATCTTTAACATCAACATCCGTTGCAGTAGCGGCCTCACTGCCCTGTTCTGCCTGTTTCTCTTTGGCCGCTTTACGCTCGGCTTGCGCTGCCAATGCCTGTTGAACGGCAGGATGTTGTTGTGCAATGGCTTGTTCTTCTGCGCTCACTTCACCTTTGAAACGGTTGTTCAAATCAAAGCGTTTGCCGCCTCTGGCCAATGCTTTCAAATAGCGCGGACGGCGACAGTGATTGGCTAATACACGGGCAATCAATGCCGGATCAAACTGGGGCAATGCGGTTACCAAATCTTGATCGATACCGAGTGCCAACGGTTTGAAGCGTTTGAACACATCGTATTTATTGTAGATATAATCTGCGATCATATCCGTTTGCTTCTTTTTGCTCATGGTTTGCACTGCGGTTTTTAGTGCGGCACCTAAAGCGGTTTCCTTCGTCATGGCATGTTTCCTGTGGTAAAGCTGATGGCCTGAGTGCGTTTGCAATAATATGGCTGAAAACAAACCGCATGCTATGCAATGCCGTTTATTTTCAGACGGCCTTTCGGCCGTTATCAACAGGTGTATAACCTGTTTTATTGTTTGATTTCACACTATGGATATGGGATTTGAAACATTTTAGTATAAAGTCGGTGTTTTGGCTAAGGTTTTATAGCGGGGAAAGCAGCACTTCCCGCAACCTCAGCTACTCTTTCCCGACAATACCGCTCCGTATTTAAGGTTCGGTTACGGCCAAATGGTTCGGCAGGCCGTCTGAAAACTTATTCGGGCGGCCTGAATATTTTGTTTTAACGGCGGGCAATATCGGGCGTATCCACCCGAACATCGGCATTCTGGGCACGGTGGCGCAAAGCATGATCCATCAAGACCAAGGCCAACATCGCTTCCGCTATCGGCGCGGCGCGTAATCCCACGCACGGGTCGTGGCGGCCGTGTGTTGCCAGCTCGACCGGCTGCCCGTCGATATCAATGGAACGGCGCGGTGTGGCAATACTGCTGGTCGGTTTCACGGCGATATTCACCAAAATATCCTGCCCCGTGCTGATGCCGCCCAACACACCGCCGGCATGATTGGATAAAAAGCCTTCAGGGGTGAGTTCGTCGCCATGTTCACTGCCGCGCTGGGCAATGCTGCCGAATCCGGCACCGATTTCCACCCCTTTCACGGCATTGATGCTCATCATGGCATGGGCGATATCGGCATCGAGTCGGTCGAAAACAGGTTCGCCCAAACCAACCGGCACGCCGCGCGCCTCAACGCGCAAACCTGCGCCAACCGAATCCAATGATTTGCGGATACTGTCCATATAGCTTTCCAATTCGGCAATCTGGCTGTAATTGGCGGCAAAAAACGGGTTTTGGCCGATATATTCATAGCCCTCGAAACGGATTTCCTGCGTGCCGATTTGGGTAACATAAGCGGTAATCTCGGTGCGGAACTGTTGCTTCAACCATTTTTTGGCCACGGCGCCGGCGGCAACACGCGCAGCGGTTTCCCGTGCCGAAGAGCGGCCGCCGCCGCGATAATCGCGCGTACCGTATTTGTGCCAATAAGTATAGTCTGCATGGCCGGGGCGGAAACTGCGGGCGATATTGCCATAGTCTTTACTGCGTTGGTCGGTGTTGCGAATCAATAAGGCAATCGGTGTGCCGGTGGTTTTGCCTTCGAATACGCCGGAAAGAATTTCCACTTCGTCCGCTTCCCTACGTTGGGTCACATGGCGGCTGGTGCCGGGTTTGCGGCGGTCGAGATCGGTTTGGATATCTTGCTCGCTCAAGGCCAAGCCGGGCGGGCAGCCGTCGATAATACAGCCCAACGCGGGGCCGTGGCTTTCGCCGAAAGTGGTTACGGTAAAGAGTTGTCCGAATGTATTGCCTGCCATGATTTTATACTGGGTAAAGAAAAAACAAGCGTTCAGTTTAGCATAAAGGCCGTCTGAACAATATCTTTCAGACGGCCTCGATTACTACAATTGTAAGGGGTTATTTGGCGGCACGATAGGATTTATCGGCTTCTTCAAATGTGTTTTCCACTGCTTCGGTGGTTTTACCCATCAGCGATACCGCCACAATAGCAATCAAACAGGCGATAAAACCGGGTACGATTTCATACAAGCTGCTACCGGTTAACGGCTTCCATGCCACCACCACAACAGCACCGACAATCATACCGGCCAAAGCACCGGCCGCCGTCATCCGTTTCCAAAATACCGACAAAATCACCACCGGGCCAAATGCCGCGCCAAAACCCGCCCAAGCATAAGATACCAAACCCAACACTTTGCTATCAGGATCGGCAGCGATAATAATGGCAATCACGGCCACGGCCAACACCATCAAGCGACCGACCCACACCAATTCGCCTTGAGCAGCATCAGGGCGTAAAAAGCCTTTGTAAAAATCTTCGGTAATCGCACTGGAACACACCAGCAATTGGCAAGACAAGGTCGACATCACCGCGGCCAAAATCGCTGAAAGAATCACACCGGCAATCCACGGGTTAAATAAAATAGTAGTCAACGCAATAAAGATACGTTCGTTATTGCCACCCATTTCTGCCACTTGGTCGGGATTGCTGCCGAAATAGGCAATACCGAAATAACCGACCATACAGGCGCCCAGCAAACACAACACCATCCAAGTCATACCGATGCGGCGTGCCGAAATCAATGATTTAACGCTTTCTGCCGCCATAAAACGCGCCAAGATATGCGGTTGGCCGAAATAGCCCAGCCCCCATGCGGCTGTTGAAATAATGCCCATCAAGGTGGTTCCGGCCAAAAGACTGCCGTATTCTTTACCTGTACCGGCCGATACGCTTTGAATCGCCATCGACATTTCATCGGCACCGCCCAACGCCAGATAAACCATCACGGGCGTTAGGATTAAGGCGAAAATCATCAGTGTGGCCTGAATGGTATCCGTCCAACTTACTGCTAAGAAACCGCCGATAAAGGTATAGGCAATGGTCGCACCCGCGCCCAACCACATGGCTTGGGTATAAGTGATGTCGAACAGGCTTTGAAACAGACGCGCTCCGGCCACAATGCCCGATGCACAATAAATGGTGAAGAAAAACAAAATAATCGCTGCCGAAATGACTTTTATGGCAGAGCCGCGGGCGCCGAAACGGTGGAAAAAATAATCCGGCAAGGTTAAGGCGTTATTATTGTATTCGGTATGCACACGCAGCCGCCCGGCCACCAAGCGCCAGTTCAGATAAGCACCGACAGTCAAACCGATGGCAATCCAGCCTTCACTCAAACCACTGGCATAAACCGCACCGGGCAAACCCATCAACAACCAGCCCGACATATCGGAAGCACCGGCCGACATCGCCGTAACAAAACTGCCCAAACTACGCCCGCCGAGAATGTAATCATCAAAACTGCGGGTGGAATAGTACGCCGCCATACCAATCAGCAACACGGCAACCAGATAGATGCCGAAGGTAACGTACATCGGATTAAATTGACCCATATAAACCTCGATTTCTGAATAAAAAACCGCATTGGTTCAAATGCGGCATAACATGTTTTTCTATTGACATTTAAGCCACTGTAAATGATTTCTAGCCGCATTTAACCTGACGCATTGATTTAAGTCAAGATTTGTTAACCATCGGCACCCCGCTACCGCTACCCGCTTATACAAGCCGTCTGAACCCCGATTATCGGCTATTTTGGCCGCCCGCTTCCCCGAACAGGCCGTCTGAAAAACCGTATCCCTAAGCCTGCCGCCTACTGCTATAATGTCGGCCTTAAAAAACATCAAGGCGACCATGATTATGATGATTCATCCGCAATTCAGCCCCGAGATATTCAGCATCGGCCCGCTGGCCGTACGCTGGTATGCGCTCAGCTATATTTTGGCCTTTGTCTTGTTTATCGCATTGGGCCGCCGCCGTATTGCACAAGGCAATTCGGTGTTCACCAAAGAAATGCTGGACGACTTGCTAACCTACGGCGTCTTCGGCGTGATTTTGGGCGGCCGCATCGGTTATGTTTTGTTTTACAAACTCTCATACTATATGGAAAACCCCGGTGATATTTTAAAAGTATGGGAAGGCGGCATGTCGTTTCACGGCGGTTTTCTCGGTGTATTGGCCGCTATGTGGCTGTTCGGGCGCAGAAAACATATCGGTTTCTGGCGCGTGGCCGACTTTGTCGCCCCGTTGGTGCCGTTGGGATTGGCATCCGGCCGTATCGGCAACTTTATCAATGGCGAATTGTGGGGACGCATCACCGACATCAACGCCTTTTGGGCAATGGGTTTCCCGCAAGCGCATTATGAAGATGCCGCCGCAGCCGCCAACAATCCGCAATGGGCGGAATGGCTGCTGCAATACGGCATGCTGCCGCGCCACCCCTCGCAGTTATACCAATTCGCCCTCGAAGGGGTTTGCCTGTTTGTGATTGTGTGGCTGTTTTCAAAAAAACCGCGCCCTGTCGGCCAAGTTTCCATGGTATTCTTGGCCGGATACGGTATATTCCGCTTTATTGCCGAATTCGCACGCCAACCCGATGACTACCTCGGCCTGTTAACACTGGGCTTATCTATGGGACAATGGCTGAGCACACCTATGATTCTCTTGGGGATTATCGGTTTTGTTTACTTCGGCAAACGCAACCAACCGCTGCATTCCGCCTAATACCGCACAACGTTTCAGACGGCCTCAGAAAGCCCAAACATCATGCTTTTAATGATAGATAACTACGACAGCTTTACTTACAATATCGTGCAGTATTTTGCCGAACTCGGTCAGGATGTGCTGGTGCGCCGCAACGATGATATTACTTTAGAAGAAATCGCCGCACTCAACCCGCAATATCTGGTTATCGGCCCCGGCCCCTGTTCGCCGAAAGAAGCCGGTATTTCCATTGCCGCCATGCAGCATTTTGCCGGCAAACTGCCGATTATGGGGGTTTGCCTTGGCCACCAAACCATAGGCCAAGCTTTCGGCGGCAATATTGTTCGCGCACAAACGCTGATGCATGGCAAAGTATCGCCGGTGCATCATCAAAACCGCGGCATGTTCCGCAACCTGCCCAATCCTGTAACCTGTACCCGTTATCACAGCTTGGTTATCGACCGCGCTACCCTACCCGATTGCCTCGACATTACGGCATGGACGGACGACGGCGAAATCATGGGTGTACGCCATCAAACCTTAGCCATCGAGGGTGTACAATTCCACCCGGAAGCCCTACTCACCGAATACGGCCATGAAATGTTGGATAATTTTTTAAAAGAATTCCAAACATTCTCTACCGCCAACACCGCAACAAAGGCCGTCTGAACATCCCCAATATACGGCTGCCCTAAGTAGCCACTTCAAATTAAACGTCATACTTTCCGAAAGATACCTTTTTTATGATTACCCCCCAGCAAGCCATCCTCCGCCTTATCGACAACAACGAACTTTTCTATGATGAAATGACCGATTTGATGCGGCAGATTATGAGCGGGCAAGTCCCCCCCGAACAGATTGCGGCCATCCTTACCGGCTTGCGTATCAAAGTGGAAACCGTATCGGAAATCAGCGCGGCCGCTGCCGTTTTGCGTGAGTTTGCCACCCCCGTGCATGTACAAGATACCACCCATCTTGTCGATATTGTCGGTACCGGCGGTGATGGGGCGAAAACCTTTAATATTTCCACCACTGCCATGTTTGTTGCCGCTGCGGCCGGTGCCAAAATCGCCAAACACGGCGGGCGTTCGGTTTCCTCAGCCAGCGGTGCCGCCGATGTGATGGAATACTTGGGCGTTAACCTCAGCCTGTCACCCGACCAAGTCGGCCAATGTATCGACCAAACCGGCGTCGGCTTTATGTTTGCGCCCAATCATCATAACGCCATGCGTTATGTCGCCCCCGTGCGCAGATCGCTCGGCTTCCGCAGTATTTTCAATATTCTCGGCCCGCTTATTAACCCTGCCGGCGCACCCAACCAGCTTTTAGGTGTTTTCCATATCGACTTATGCGGTATTCTTTCACGGGTATTGAAACAACTCGGTTCCGAACATGTTTTGGTGGTGCACGGTAGCGACGGCTTAGACGAAATCACCATCACCGGTCCCTCCCGCATTGCCGAACTCCATAATGGCAGTATTAGCGAATACGATGTCGATCCCGAACAATTCGGCCTGCCCGTCTATAAAAACCTCGACGATATCCGCGTGGCCGACAGTCATGAATCTTTGAATATGATGAACCGCGTACTCGCCGGCGAAAAAGGTGCACCGCGCGATATTGTCTTATTAAACGCCGCCGCCGGATTATATGCCGCCAACGTTGTTTCTTCCTTTTCAGACGGCCTGGAAGCTGCTATTGCTTCTATCGACTCGGGAAAAGCCAAAGCCAAACAAACCGAATTTACGGCTTATACGCAAAAAATTGCCGCTTAAATTCAATTGCCCTATCTTCGAGCAAACCAAAAGTAAAAAGGCCGTCTGAATATTCAGACGGCCTTTTGGATATAAAATCATTAAGCCTGCACGTTAATTCCGGCAGTAACCATATTGCTGTTTTGTGCATTATGGCCATTTAAAAAAGAAGTTGCCAATTCGCTGCAACTACCGCAACAGGTAGCCACACCCAATTGCGCCTGCAAATCGCCTAAGCTATTGGCACCGGCGGCTACGGTCTCTTGAATTTCACGGTCGGTTACCGCATTGCAGATACATACAAACATTTTGTGCTCCTTAATCCGTAATCTAAATGAGATTTAGTTTTATTATTACTTGATAATATAAATACAAATTGTTTGCATTGCAAGATAGAAAACGTAAATTGTGTAAATAAAAAAATTTATCAGAAATTTATTTTTGTTTTAAAATTTAAATAGAATGCCTTCGGACCAAGCCGACAAACAGATATTTAGCTAGCGGTTCAACCATTCTTGTCTTTCATATGCATCGTTCTCAATATGAAGATAAAATTCTAAATGGTTGTACTTTCTCTGCAGCCGAATATCCATATCGAGCAGGCAAAAAAAAGGGGTGGCATATAGCCACACCCAAACACACACACATCAAGAGGAAAAGAGATGAAAAAATTCAATAGAGTGTTCTTCAGAATACTTATCCGTTTATCCTAAAGAATAATAATGTTTGAAACATGATTACCAACATTTTGAATGATTTATATTCAATTATTTTTACATCACTTCACTCGTCGCTAATCATTGAACGCTATTATATAGACAATTTGCTATTTGTTTTTGATTTAAGTCAACCTTCGTTGAGTCATTTAAATTTAATCATGAAAAAAATTATATTTTTCATTTATTTTAAGCTAATTACCTAACACACACAAAATTTAATAACAAATATTATAATATATTAATATACTATATATAAGTATCAAACATAATCTATCCGTTCTATCCCAATGCCGAAGCCGTTTCAGACGGCCTTTGTCACCCTATGAAAATAACGGCTCGGAATATCTTCCAAACCATTGTTTAAATTCCCACTCATAACTACCATCAGTAAAAGCCGTCTGAATAAACATTCAGACGGCCTCTTGTATCACCTATCAAATTATTAATTCACAATTTCAACCGGGCCATGATCATCGCAATGATCACCATGTTGATGATGCAAGCGTCCGTTAACGATGTAGTCGATATGGTCGCCATGCGGAACGGCCTCATGCCCACAACCTTCTCCGTGCACATGCCCTGCGCAATCATGTACCGGGTGGCAACCGTCAGGATTGGTAGCATTCACGTCCAAGCTATGTTCGTCGTAATGACCGTTATGTTCATGGTGTAGGTGGCCATCGTGTACATAATCGATATGATCATTGTGTTTGATGGCGGTATGACCACAACCTTTGCCATGAACGTGGTCGTGATGCGGGTGGATAGTGCAATGACTCATTTTATTTTCCTTATTTAGGTTGTAACGCCACTCCATCATACTAAGAATTACACACCCTGTAAATAACTTATTGTTTATACTATATTTTATTTCGATATATCATAACATCAAGCAAGTATGACAACCCCAATCACTATACTCAGTAGTATCGTAAAGAAACTCACTGAATGAAAAGGGGTTTCGGTTATAATTCATTGCTTATCGCGTTTGCCCGGACTTACTTTAAATACAATTCAATATCTGCCCGCTATTGATTACTTGATTCAGACGGCCTCATACAAAAGGCCGTCTGAAAAGATTTTGAAATATTATTATTATGAATAGTTTGATAACTTTGGTTTCTATTCTGATTCCGCTTTTTCTCGGCTTTTTTATCAGCATTCCCAAACCTTACCTGCATTTGATTGATAAGGCTTTATCGCTATTGGTCTATCTGATTCTGCTGCTTATCGGCGTATCGTTGTCGCAAGTCGACAATCTGCATACTCGGATTGATACGATTATCGGCTCGACGGCCTTATTATTTATCTGCGTTATCGGCATGAATCTACTGGTGTTGATGTGGTTCGACCGCCGTTATCCTTGGCAGGCGCACGGCAACGGTAAAAAAGTACATATCGGCATTGCGGGCAGCTTAAAGCAGCTCGGTTGTGTGGCAGTCGGTTTTTTAGGCGGATATGCGTTAACAGGACATTGGCTACCACCGGAAAACACCGGTAATTATTGCCTGATGCTATTGGTGTTCTTGGTGGGGGTACAACTGCGCAGCAGCGGCATTACCCTTAGGCAGGTATTGGTTAACCGCCGTGGTGTACAAACCGCCATCTGGACTACGGCCTCTTCGTTGGCAGGCGGTATATTGTTTGCACTATTGATGCCGGAAGTATCATGGAGCAAGGGCTTGGCATTGGCTTCCGGATTCGGTTGGTATTCGCTTTCCGGCATCGTAATGACCGAAGCTTACGGGCCGGTTTGGGGCAGTATCACGCTATTAAATGATTTATTACGCGAATTTTTTGCTTTGGTTTTTATCCCTATCTTGATGCGGCGTTATCCGAGTACGGCTGTCGGTATCGGCGGCGCCACCAGTTTGGATTTCACCTTACCCGTGATTCAAAGTGCCGGCGGTTTGCAAGCTGTACCGCTGGCCATTAGTTTTGGCTTTATTATCAATGTGGCCGCACCGTTTTTAATGGTGATTTTTTCCAGTCTGCATTTTTAAAACAGGCTTGCACCATTGTCGGTATTTTGGCAAAATCGCATCATAACTTTATGATATAGCAATTATTTAGAAGAAAAATACCAATCATGCCGCCACGAATCCAACGACACGAAAAAATCATCGCGCTCGTACGCGAACACAACTTTATGCCGATTGAACAATTGGCTCGCGAACTGGATGTCACCCCGCAAACCATCCGCCGCGATATCAACCAACTTTGTGAAGAAAATATCCTACGCCGATACCACGGCGGCGCCACCTTAGGCGAAGGCTTGGAAAACGAAGAATTAAGCACCGCCAAAGCACGGCTGCAAAATGAAAAACTCCATATTGCCGATTTGATTGCCGAACATATTCCCGATAACGCCTCCTTGTTTTTAAGCATCGGTTCTACCATTGAAGCTGTTGCCATGTCGTTGGTGAAAAAGCGCAAAGGATTATGCATTATTACCAACAACATCCACGTTGCCGCTATTGTATCCGGCCGCACCGACTATACCGTTATCATTACTTCCGGCGTCGTCCGCCCGATTGACGGCGGTGTCACCGGCGTGGCAACGGTTGATTTTATTAACCAGTTTAAAACCGACTATGCCATCTTAAGTGCCGCCGATGTTGATGAAGACGGTTCTTTATTAGATTTCGACTATAAAGAAGTGAGCGTAATGCAAGCCATGATGGAAAACGCCCGTCGGTGCTATTTGGGCGTGGATCATCAAAAATTCGGCCGCAACGCCTTGGTTCGCATGGGCAGCATCACTGAATTCGATACGGTTTTTACGGATAGGCAACCCAGCGAATCAATGCGCAAGCGTTTACAAGATGCCGGGGTGAAATGGTTGATAGCAGAAAGCGAAGAATCCAATTCGGATTAAATCCACCAGCCAATACAATATTTTAAACATCAAAATTTGAGGCCGTCTGAAAAAACCTTTCAGACGGCCTCTATTTATACTCAATCCAAACAGCAACCCTATAAAATAACGGTACGATTATATTAAAGCCAACTCAGTCAAAGCCTCTCTCAAATCATCCAAGCCCAAATTTTCGGTAACCGAAATATTCACTGCCACCACCCTACCCTGCACATCGCGCAAAATACCGGCTGCACGTTTATCTTCGCCCGATAACAAATCGATTTTATTGTATACAATCAATTGGGGCACTTCATGGGCACCGATTTCCTCCAATACCGTATTCACATCATCCATCTGCCGTTCAAAATCGGCATGGCTCACATCCACGATATGCAGCAATATATCGGCCATGGCGGTTTCTTCCAACGTTGCCGAAAAAGCCGATACCAATTTATGCGGCAAATCACGCACAAAGCCCACCGTATCAGTCAAAATAATGCTGGCTTCGGGCGACAAATACAAACGGCGGGCGGTCGTATCCAAGGTGGCAAACAATTGATCTTTTGCCAGCACATCGGCTTTGGTCAAACGATTAAACAAGCTGGATTTTCCCGCATTGGTATAACCGACCAATGCAAATGTTTTCAGACGGCCTGAAAGCCGTGCTTTACGCCTTGTCGCCCGTTGTTTCTTAACCTGCTGCAACTGCTTTTTCAAAGCGGTTATTTTTTGATTGATTAAGCGGCGGTCTGTTTCCAGTTGCGTTTCGCCCGGCCCTTTCAAGCCGATACCGCCTTTCTGACTTTGCATATGGCCGTAGCCGCGCACCAGCCGCCCGCTTAAATGCGACAGTTGCGCCAGCTCCACTTGCAGCTTACCTTCTTGCGATTGCGCCCGTTTGGCAAAAATCGCCAAAATCAATCCGACACGATCCAATACGCGGCATTGAAGTATTCGTTCCAAGTTCCGTTCTTGAGTGGGCGTTAATTCGTGATTCAACACCACCAATTCGATACCGTGTTGTTGCACGCTAACGGCCAATTCCTCCGCCTTGCCGGTACCGACAAATAAGGCTGCATGGGCTTTATCGCGCTTGGCGGTTTCCGTGCAAATCAAATCACCGCCTGCTGCCGCGATTAAGCCTTCCGCTTCGTTTAAGGCCGTCTGAAAATCTTGCTCCCGCCCTTCGTTGGAACCCGAATAATCCGCCCGCAACATCACCCCGACCAACATAACCCGCTCGCGTGTTTCCAGAGACTTATCAACTTGGAACATATTAGATTGAGCACGCATAGATAATCCTTTGCAGTTGCGGATAGCGGCAATAAATCATTTTCACACGCTTATTATTCATGCTGATTTCGGCGTTTCTGCCAAACGCGGCACTTTATTAAACAGACGGTAGAAATTATCGGTGGTTATCTCAGCGATATGCTCCACCGTGTCCCCGCGTAGTCCGGCCACAAATTCAGCCGTATATTTCACATACGCCGGCTCATTAGGTTTACCGCGCTTCGGCACAGGGGCGAGAAACGGCGAATCCGTTTCGATTAATATACGGTCTTGCGGCACATATTTGGCAGCGGCCTGAATATCCGGTGCATTTTTAAAAGTTACAATGCCTGAAAACGAAATATAAAAACCCAAGTCCAAGGCCTCTTTGGCCACCGCCACATCTTCGGTAAAACAGTGAATCACCCCCGCATGCGCCTGATGTTCCCGCAACAGGCGCATGGTATCCGCCGCCGCATCACGGGTATGCACCACCAAAGGCAAGCCACTTTGATTCGCCGCTTCAATATGGTCGGCAAAGCGCTGATGCTGCCAACTCAAATCGCCTTTACACCAATAATAATCCAACCCGGTTTCACCAATGCCCACTACTTTGGGATGTTGTGCATGGGCGACCAATTCTTCAACCGTGAATTCAGGCGTATCTTTATCATCGGGATGAATGCCGACCGTTGCAAAAATATGTTCATTCGCTTCGGCAATCGCCAAAACTTCGCTAAAAGTCTGCCGGCTGACACTAATCGCTAAGGCCTGCTTCACCTGGTTTTCTTCCATATTGGCAAATACTTCCGGCAAACGGTTGCTCAAGCCGTCAAAATTCAAATGGCAGTGTGAATCAATCAAATACATAATCAAACTTATAAAATAATGGTTAGTCGTTAAAGATACCATATTTAAAGCCTGAAATTACAAAGAAAGGCAATCGATATCATAAAGTTTTACCCAATGTATTACGCCTGTTTCAACCAACAGCCCATTATCCATAACATACAATAGGCCGTCTGAAATTTCAGACGGCCTACGCTTTCAATCAACAAAACACTCCATATCAATAAAAAATAAGGAAACCGAAAAGTTTCCTTATTTTAAATAGTGTTCAAGCGTTTTGCGATTAAGCTAAAGCGGCTTTGGCTTTTTCAACCAATTGGGCAAATGCGGCTTTATCAAATACAGCCAAATCTGCCAATACTTTACGGTCGATTTCAATCGCAGCGCGTTTCAAACCGTTCATGAATTTGCTGTAAGACAAACCGTTTTCACGGGCGCCTGCATTAATACGCACAATCCACAATTGACGGAATTGGCGTTTGCGTTGGCGACGGTCGCGATAAGCATATTGACCGGCTTTCATTACCGCTTGTTTGGCAACACGGTAGACGTTTTTACGGCGACCACGATAGCCTTTGGCTAACGCTAATACTTTTTTATGACGGGCACGGGCGGTTACACCGCGTTTTACGCGTGGCATATTCTAACTCCTTAAGCGTAGGGTAACATTTTAGAAACAGAAGCCAAATCGCGTTCGTTCACCATAGAAGTGCCGCGCAATTGACGTTTGTTTTTGGTGGTTTTCTTGGTCAGAATGTGGCGTTTGAATGCATGCGCACGTTTTACACCACCATTACCCAGTACTTTAAAGCGCTTTTTAGCACCCGACTTGGTTTTCATTTTAGGCATGGGATACTCCATATCATTTATTAGATAAGGTATAAGGAGGCCGATGATTTATATTTGAAAACAAACATCAACACTTGGAACCCTAATACCACGGTTTTTGCCGTTTAAAACTTAAAAAAACCTGCCTCGGCCGGCAATCCGAGGCAAGCTTTGCATTATAACTTTATTTCTTTTTCGGGGCAATCATCATAACCATCTGGCGGCCTTCCATTTTCGGAAACTGCTCGACGGTACCGATTTCAGCCAATTCTTCTTTCACACGTTCCAAAAGTTGGGCACCCAATTGTTGATGCGCCATTTCCCGTCCGCGGAAACGCAAAGTCACTTTTACCTTATCGCCATCTTCCAGAAAACGGGTGATATTACGCATTTTAATTTGGTAATCGCCTTCATCCGTTCCCGGACGGAATTTGATTTCCTTAATTTGAACCTGTTTCTGATTTTTCTTGGCTTCATCACGCTTTTTGGCTTGTTGGTATTTGTATTTACCATAATCCATCAGCTTGCATACCGGTGGTTTGGCAGTAGGTGAAATTTCTACCAAATCAACCTCTTGCTCTTCAGCCATAGATAAAGCTTCTTTGAGTGATACCACACCGAGCTGTTCGCCGGTTCCACTGAGTAAACGCACTTCTTTGGCGGTAATTTCGCCGTTGATTCGTGCTTCACGTTCTTGTGCGATGATGATGTCTCCTATAAAAAATGATTCATTAATATGCTTATTATTCGAATACATTCAAACCAAGCATATCGCTGATTTCCAAATACTGTTGTCAATATTTTTCTATTTTAATCAGACCCGGCCATATTCTCAACCACTATATGCCTGCCTGATTGATTTTAAAATTTATCTTTTGGTCAGATTCTTAAAATTTTAAAACTCTGCCTGCAATTCTTCTTGCAGCTGGGCAATAAAATCTTCTACTTTCAGGCTGCCCAAATCTTCGGCTTTTCGCCGCACGGCAATCTGGCCGTTTTCTTTTTCGTTTTCACCCACTACGATTTGATAAGGATAGCGGTGTTGGCTGTTATCACGGATTTTGTAGCCGATTTTTTCATTACGCAAATCCAGCTCGACACGCAAACCGGCAGCACGCAATTTATCCGCGACTTCACGACAATAATCGGCTTGTTTTTCGGTAATATTCATAATCACCATTTGTACCGGTGCAAGCCATAACGGGAAAGAACCGGCATGGTTTTCAATCAGAATACCGATAAACCGTTCCATAGACCCCAAAATCGCACGGTGCAACATTACCGGACGGGCACGGCCGTTATCTTCGGTTACATACTCCGCACCCAAGCGCTCGGGCAATACGAAATCAAGCTGTATGGTACCGCACTGCCAAGAACGGCCAATCGCATCTTTAATATGGTATTCCACTTTAGGGCCATAGAACGCCCCCTCGCCGGGCAATTCTTCCCATTCCACACCGCAAGCGGCCAAGGCATCGCGCAAGCCTTGTTCGGCTTTATCCCAAACTTCATCGGAACCGGCCCGTTTTTCAGGGCGCAACGATAGTTTTACGCTGACATGCTCAAAGCCGAACTGCTTATAAACTTTCATCACCAAATCGTTAAAGGCTTTGGCTTCGGAAGTAATTTGCTCTTCGGTACAAAAAATATGGGCATCATCTTGTACAAAACCACGAACCCGCATCAAACCATGCAAAGCGCCGGAAGGTTCGTTGCGGTGGCAAGAGCCAAACTCCGCCAAGCGCATCGGTAAATCACGGTAAGAGCGCAAACCGTGGTTGAAAATCTGAACATGCCCCGGGCAGTTCATCGGTTTCACCGCATATTCGCGTTTTTCCGATTGGGTCACAAACATATTGTCTTTATAGTTTTCCCAATGGCCGGATTTCTCCCAAAAGGTTTTATCGAGAATTTGCGGTGTTTTCACTTCTTTATAACCGGCGGCATCCAATTCTTTGCGCATATGCTGCTCGATAATCTGCCATAACGTCCAACCGCGCGGATGCCAGAACACCATGCCCGGTGCTTCGTCTTGCAGATGGAATAAATCAAGCTGTTTGCCTAGTTTGCGGTGGTCACGTTTTTCGGCTTCTTCAATACGGGCGATATAGGCTTTTAAATCCTCTTTGCTTGCCCAAGCCGTACCGTAGATGCGCTGCAACATTTCATTATTGCTGTCACCACGCCAATAAGCACCCGCCAGTTTGGTTAATTTGAAATTTTTCAGGAAACGCGTATTCGGCACATGCGGGCCGCGGCACATATCCACATATTCCTGATGATGATACAAACCCATTTCTTGTACATCGGGCATATCTTCAATCAACCGTAGCTTATAGTCTTCTCCGCGATCGGTAAATATTTTGATGGTTTCGGCACGCGGTGTCATCACCTTGACCACATCATAATTCTGCGCAATCAATTCTTTCATCCGTGCTTCGATTTTTGCCATATCTTCAGGCGTAAACGGTTTTTCAGTGGCGATGTCATAATAAAAACCATCGTCAATCACCGGACCGATAACCATTTTAGCATCCGGATAAAGCTGTTTTACCGCATGCCCGACCAAGTGGGCACACGAATGGCGGATGATTTCCAATCCTTCAGGATCTTTAGGGGTGATAATTTGTACATTGGCATCAGATGTAATTTTATCCGAGGCATCGACTAAAACACCGTTGACCTTGCCTGCCACCGTTGCTTTTGCCAAACCCGAACCAATCGAAGCGGCCACTTCGGCTACCGAAACAGGTTGTTCAAACTGACGGACAGAGCCGTCGGGCAAGGTAATATTGATCATGAAGAAGTGCTCCGTAACTTATCAAAGGCCTTTCAGACGGCCTCGATTTCATTATATTTCTTGATTACTCATCGTTATAAATAATAATGTAACGGTATCGCTCGTTATACTACCGAGTTTCTTACCGTTACATTCAATGTATGGTAGGCACGATTGGATTCGAACCAACGACCCCCACCATGTCAAGGTGGTGCTCTAACCAACTGAGCTACATGCCTGAAAACCTATGAATTGTATTGGACTTTGCATGTTTTTACAAGCACCGCAACACATGCCTTGTAAATACTTTAAACAACCGAATTATTAAGCAATCCTGCCTATATAAACCGGAAAATATAAAGATACCGTTGCTTAAATTAAGGATAATATCCTGCCCCCAAAATACACGGTTTTCTTGCCCCTGTCGCCCGATAAGGATTCGAAGCAACCCGGTTTACCCAACACGAAGCCAGCCACGCAAAAGCAGCCGCCTCAACCCATTGCGGATTCAAGTGTAATTCATCGGTACTATGCACATAAATACCCTGTTCCGCAAAATAGCGGGATAACCCTTTCATCAAGGTTTGATTACGGATACCGCCGCCGCAAACATAAAGATCTTGCGTATCCGGCGCGGCAGCCATCACCGAATCAAAAACGGTTTGTACCGTATATTCCGATAATGTTCTTAATACATCATTCGGATTGAGGCCGTCTGAAAGCTGCGGCAATAACCATGCCAGTGAAAACAATTCCCGCCCGGTACTTTTCGGATAAGGCCGGGCAAAATAAGGATCGCTAAGCAGTTTTTCTAAAAGTTCGGGCAACACCCTACCCGCCTCGGCTTTTTCACCGCCTTCGTCATAAGGCTGTTGCCAAATATGATTTACCCATGAATCCATCAACATATTGCCCGGACCGGTATCAAATCCGAATGCAGCGCCATCCGGTGGTAATACGCTGATATTAGCGATTCCGCCCAAATTCAAAACGACTCTTGCTTTTGAAGGATGCTGAAATAAGGCTTGATGAAATGACGGCACCAACGGCGCACCCTGCCCGCCTGCCGCCAAATCACGACTGCGGAAATCGCCGATAGTCAGAATGCCGCTTAACTCCGCCAATAAAGATAAATCGGCCAGCTGGATACTGTATCTCGACTCAGGCGCATGGCGGATAGTTTGACCATGGCAACCGATTGCCGTAATGTTATCGGCCGAAAGGTTTTGTTCCGCCAGCAGTTGCCTAACCACCCGTCCATACAGATAACTTAACTCTTGAGACAGTATCATACTGCGGTGTAACTCATTATGGCCGACATTTTGTAATTCCAGTAAATCGGCTTTCAGACGGCCTGAATAAGGTATAAAAGAATGGGCTTCGGCACCCAGCCATTCAACCCCGTTCATACGCACCAATACTGCATCGACGCCGTCCATACTCGTACCGGACATCAAGCCGATATAAAACTGATCACCATTATGCATAAAAAGGCCGTCTGAAATAAAAATAAAACAAAGATTTTAACGCTTTTGCCCAAAGAGATAAATATTGCCACGCAAGCATTTACCAACTACTTCATGACGGTTTAGCCGAATATCTTTATAATATTAAAAAAACGGTTATACAATAAACCCCAACCTTAACCTTAAATAACATAATATATCAGCCAGCGGCGGTTTATTTTTACTCTTCTCCATATAAAAGGTTCACATTAAACATGAACGCTCCATATATCCAGAAAATCAATTTTGCCTTTGCTGCTCTTCTTCTTTGTATGATCGGTTATTTTATTATATGGGGATTAGGCTACACCAACGGCAATCATACAACGCTATTCCTATTGGCTACGGGCTTCGGTGTTTTTATGGCATTCAACATCGGGGGTAATGACGTAGCCAATTCGTTTGGCACCAGTGTTGGCGCCGGAACGTTAACCATCCCCCAAGCTTTAATCATTGCCGCCATTTTTGAAGTCAGCGGTGCGGTGATTGCCGGCGGAGAAGTAACGGATACGATAAGAAAAGGCATTATCGATTTAAATCAAATGCATGTAGAACCCATGCAATTTGTTTATATTATGATGTCGGCACTATTGGCCGCCGCATTATGGCTGCTGTTTGCCAGTAAAAAAGGCCTGCCGGTATCCACCACTCATGCGATTATCGGCGGTATTGTGGGCAGCGCCTTATGCCTGGGGATTGTTAGCGGCAGTTCAAACACTTTCGACCTCGTTCAATGGAATAAGTTAGCTGAAATTGTTGTTTCTTGGGTACTCTCCCCCGTATTAGGTGGCTTGGTTTCCTACTTCCTTTTCTCCCAAATCAAAAAACATGTTTTAGACTACAACAAAGAAGTAGAAGAAAATCTGAAAAGTATCAAGCAAGAGAAAAAAGCCTATAAAGCCCAACACCGCTTATATTTTGAAAGCCTTGATGAAGCCACCAAAATTGAATGTGCCACCGCCATGGCACGCGACGCCCAAATTTACGGCGAGTCGGATTTGGATCCGACCGAACTGGAATCCACCTATTATCAGGGACTTTACGATATAGACAACCGTAAAAACAATATTGACGCTTATAAAGCTTTACATTCGTGGGTGCCGGTTATCGCTTCACTGGGCGGGATGATAATAGCGGCTATGCTGTTGTTTAAAGGTCTTAAAAATCTTGAGCTCGGCATGAGCAATGTCGGCAGCTTTCTGATTATTTTCATGATTGGCGCGGCCATTTGGATGGCCACATTCGTTTATGCCAAAACATTAAAACGCAAAGACTTGAGCAAATCCACATTCTTGGTTTTCAGTTGGATGCAGGTATTTACCGCCGCCGGCTTCGCATTCAGCCACGGTGCCAACGATATCGCCAACGCTATCGGCCCTTTTGCCGCCATTATGGATGTATTGCGCACCGGCGACATCAATACCCAATCCCCTGTTCCCCCTGTTGCCATGCTCACTTTCGGTATCGCATTAATTGTCGGCTTGTGGTTTATCGGTAAAGAGGTGATCAAAACGGTTGGCACCAGTTTGGCAGAAATGCACCCCTCTTCAGGCTTTGCCGCCGAACTTTCCGCAGCCTCTGTTGTGATGATGGCATCATTAATGGGATTGCCTGTATCCAGTACACATATTTTGGTCGGCGCCGTTTTAGGTATCGGCTTGGTGAACCGAAATGCAAACTGGGCATTAATGAAACCGATTGGTATGGCATGGGTGATTACCTTACCTGCCGCCGCCTTTTTATCGATTGTTTGTTTCTTATTGTTGCGAGCCGCTTTTTAATCCGTACGAAATATATCAAACCAATAAAGCCATCCCCTACCATACAAAATGGTAATGAAGATGGCTTTTTTTCTTGGTAAAAACAAATTGCACTTAATCTTTCAGACGGCTTGAGACCTTTGCAATCATCTGCCGACAGAAGTGAACCACTACAGCAACAAACATTTATCAAAAACCCGTTATGTAGTAGAACAACGCTACAGTACGCGGCACCATAAATTCCGCTATGACCGGTCAGTTTATTTCGGGCTGAATAAAAGTGGCAACCCAAAGTCATCTTAACGTGATATGTTTGAACCTATTGAAAACCGGGCCGACAGGCTACATGCCCCTATTGCTATCTAAAAGACAGCAGAGCACCTTTTAGGCATCCGAGGAAGAATAAAGGATATTGCAGTCAAAAACAGCCAAAATCCTGTGCTTGGACTTCGGCTGCCTGCTAAAAAACTATTTAACAAAGTTCTCAATCTAATTATTTTTAATGGGCCACTTTAAAATCTGGCAAGCGCATTTTTACCATCTTCCAGCCAATCAATCCATTTCTCTCAAAAACTAAAGTAATTTTTTCATTCTCTGGATTTCTAATATAAACATTAAAAGTATTAACATCAATATATTCGGTTTCAGCAGATGAAAGTCTGTTATTACCGAGATTAATCAGAGCTTCATTTTCTTCGTTATTCGCATTAAGTGGGTTTTTACCATTAAATAGCTGCGTAATACCTTCCGGAGTACTAATAGTAGTGCTTGCTGCATCAAAAAGTGGCGTAAAAAGACCAAGAGCTAAAACCGAAAGTGGATTATTTTTCACCTCATCATTACTCATCAATTCTTTTGTCATCATTGTATTTATCTGCTCAGAAAGACTCGTTTTGATGCTAGTTGAATCAATATATTTAGCGACTTCATCAACATCTTGTACTTCAGCAGCTCTCGCAAGGTTTTTAATAGCAATATACGGAGTATAATAAAGATACCCAATAGCAACTAAACACGCCAACAAAATAACAGATAATATTTTTTTCATAAAAACAGCCCTTTTAATCAAATAAACAACAAAATTGAAACATACTGAACCCAAAATAATTTCACACTACTCCAATAATTCAGCAAACAACTATTCACCATAAAAAATTTAATATTTATATAAAAATCTATCATTTTCCAAACATAACAGGGGGTTATGATGTAAGAGCCACATAGGCAAAAGAAATCTAATATTTTTTAGAGATTTTAATATATTACTAAACGCTTTACAAAATAATAAACCCCCAAAACATTAAATTACTTAATTATCAGCTTGTAAAGATTAAGATACTTAATACGGTCAAAAAATGGTGTTATTGCCACATAACACCTATTATATGATTTACAAAAATATATGGCCTTAAAAATGAAAAGACAGCCTAGCAGGCTGTCTTTTCATTTAAATCTGGTGCCCAGGGTCGGACTCGAACCGACACACCTTGCGGCGGGGGATTTTGAGTCCCCTGCGTCTACCAATTTCGCCACCTGGGCAGGTGGAAGAACGCTATTATAGTGGTAAAAATAATCTTGTAAAGCCTTATAGAATAAATATTCGCAATATTTCTAACAAATACATGAAAAATATAAAAATTAAATCCGAAATTATTATCACCTTCCGCCATAGACTCGAAAATTCTTTATTGCAATCGCCAAATAAGATAAAAAACTCTCTACATGAAATCGGTCAAACACGTTAATATAGATACATTTCTGCTATTCGGAGAAACCACTTATGAACCGGAAGATAATCACGCTATTATCCGCCGCCTTCGCATTAACAACCCTATCCGCCTGCCAACCTCAAGAAAAAACAGAGTCCGAACAACCGACGACTTCCCTGCCTGCAACCAGTAGCGCCGGTTTTCATGGTTCGGATATACGTCATGAAAATATCGGTGGTGATTTCACCATGACCGACGGGAATGGCAAACCTTTCAATATCGGCAATCTGAAAGGTAAGATTGTACTGCTGTCATTTGGCTACACGCACTGCCCCGATATTTGCCCGACCGAACTGTTAACCTATAATGATGTAATAACCCAACTCGGCGATCAGGCCAAAGATGTTGCCGTTGTGTTTGCCAGTGTCGATCCCGATCGGGATACCCCAGAATTGGTCGGCAAATATGTGCAACAATTCCATCCTGATTTTATCGGACTCACCACTACCGGAAACCAAGACCTATCCGTGATCAAAAAACAATACCGGATTGTTGCCAATAAAGCACAACAGCAATCCGATACGGTTTATTTAATTGATCATACCGCTGGTGCTTATTTATTGGATAAAAACGGTAAGGTGGTGGTTTTCGAGCCTTACGGCAATACCGCCCAACAATTCGCAGACGATATCCGGCTTTTACTTAAATCATAAAATCGGTATTGAATAAAAAACTTTACAGGCCGTCTGAAAACACACTATAACCCTATATACTTTTCAGACGGCTCAAATGGAAATCAATATGACAGAAAACACCTTAACCATCGCGCTTTCCAAAGGCCGCATTTTTGATGAAACCCTGCCGCTGTTGGCTGCTGCCGGTATTGTACCGGCCGAAGAACCGGGCAGTTCGCGTAAACTGATTATCGACACCAATTTACCCAATGTACGCTTGGTGATTGTCCGCGCTAGCGACGTGCCTACTTATGTACAATACGGCGCGGCGGATTTTGGCATTGCCGGTAAAGACGTTCTAATCGAACACGGCGGCGAAGGCCTTTATCAACCCTTAGACTTGCAAATCGCCAAGTGCCGCATGATGGTTGCCGTACCTGCCGGTTTTAATTATGCCGCCGCATCACAACCAGGCAACCGCTTGCGTGTCGCAACCAAATATCCCGACATTGCCGCCGAGCATTTTGCCAATAAAGGCGTGCATGTCGACATTATCAAACTATATGGTTCAATGGAGCTTGCCCCATTGGTAGGGCTGAGTGATGCCATTGTAGACTTGGTGTCCACCGGCGGTACATTAAAGGCCAATAACCTTGAGGCAGTCGAACATATTTGCGATATTTCCAGCCGTTTGGTGGTTAACAAAGCAGCGCTTAAAGTGAAGCACCGCTTAATCCAACCGGTCATCGAAGCGTTTGCCAACGCCGTAAACAATCAACAAAAGGCCGCCTGAAACGGCTTTTTAAAATCCATCGAAATCATCCATCCATGAACATCACTTCAGATAAAAAACTCGCCGTCCTCATTGATGCCGACAACGCCCCTGCCGATATTATCGACCGCCTTTTGGCGGAAATTGCCAAATACGGCATCGCCAGCGTAAAAAGAATTTACGGCGACTGGAGCCACGGCCTATCCAAATGGAAAGCGGCACTCCTGCCCCATGCCATCGTTCCCGTGCAACAATTTGCCTATACCAAAGGTAAAAATGCCACTGATATGGCCTTGGTCATAGATGCTATGGATTTGCTGTATAGCGGCAATTTCGACGGTTTTTGTATTGTTTCCAGCGACAGCGACTTTACCCGCCTTGCCAGCCGCCTGCGTGAAAGCGGCTTAACGGTTTATGGCTTTGGTGAAAAGAAAACCCCCGAAGCCTTCCGCAAAGCTTGCGATAAATTTATCTTCACGGAAATTTTCCGCCCTGAGAAAAACACTCAAGCGAAAAACCGTACCAATAAAAATAAAGCTGCTTCCGAAACAGAAACAGAAACTGCTCCATCTCAAACCGATGTATCCCAACTTATCCTGCGTGCCGTTAAAGAAAATGCCGACGATTTCGGCTGGGCCAATCTCGGCCCTATTGGTAGCTATATCAATAAAACCAACCCCGATTTCGACCCGCGGCTTTATGGTTTCGGCAAACTTTCCGACCTGATTAAATCTTTAGATTTATTCGAATACCGTACCGACAACAATCAAGCCCAAGTGCGTCGATGTCAAAGCGGCAACGATAAAAACAGGCCGTCTGAAAACAAAACGCCGCAAGCCGCAGCCCAAACACCCAAACCATCTGACAGCAACGAATCCAAATCAACAGAAAAAAGCAGCAAGCCTACAACGAAACGAAATTCAAAACGTGTACCTAGCAGTGAAAGCAGCAAAGCGGAAACACCTCAAAAGCCCATTGCAACACCTGTATCGGCAGAAATGAAACCCGAAGCAACAGAACAACCGGTTACACCCAAACCCAAAAACGGTAAAGCCAAGTTCACCAAAATCATCCCGCTAGTACAACAAGCCGTAGATGCTGTCGCCGATCAAGACGGTTGGGCACGTTTAAGCGATATATTGAAACAGCTTGCCCCTACCCTCAATCCGCATGATTATGGCTTCGATACCGACCGTACCCTGATTCATGCCATTTACAGCGATTGGTTGGAAATTAAAAAAGCCGGCCGTGGCGAACGGGTAAGGGTGAATAAACGTTTTATCAGTAAAGATGCTTAATTGAATACAGCGTGTCTTGTCGTTTCTACAAAAAATAAAGAGCTGGTTCCCCAGCTCTTTATTTTTTTGTTCATCATAAGATGTTCAATTAACTAGCAGAATGTATCTGTCTGTTTCGGCGCAGACAATCCAAACAAAAGACCAAATACAAAGCCACAAAAGTTCCTGCCATTGCCAAAATGCCCCAAACATAACCATGTACGCAAAAAAGCAATGCCGCCGAAAATAAATGCCAACAGCCTCTGAATATACGTTTCCAAACTATAATTGAAAGGATATACGCGATCATAAGCTATTTTTCTTATTAAGAATCAATATTCTAAATTAATAAATTAAGCCAATCGGCATAATAATTTACATTTATCAAAAAAAATTTGATCTTTTTTCCCAAAATTATCTGAAAAAAGGAGTAGATTTTAATCACAAGCTATTATTCATAATAGAAAGGAGGGGTGGGGAAATGGGAAATAGGTGGTTAAAATTTTTATTATTATATTTAGGTGGTGTTTCGGTATCTCTAAGTCAATTAAAAATTGTTCCTTTACAAAACGAATTTTCGTTAACAACAGGATGGTCACTTACTGAAATATCTTGGCTGCTGTCAATTTTCACAGTCTCAGGTATTTTCCTATCCATCTTTGGCGGCGTCTTAATAACAAAGTATGGGGCAAAAAAAATATTAAACTTGGTGATGATTTGTACTATCCTCGGGAATCTTTTGGGATATTTTGCCACTAGCTATTTGTTGCTATTACTCTCACGAGTTATTGAGGGCATTGCTTTCTCAATGATTATTATGGTTGGAATAGTTTTTATTAATGAATGGTTTAGGGATAATCATAGAGGAATGGCAACTGGGATATGGGGTACTTTCGCAGCTGCAGGAACCCTCATTGCTATGAATTTGTTTTTACCTTTAGCCAATGCATCTGGTCTTAAGGCGCCGTGGTTATTAGTAGCAATCATAGCAGCGGTATTAATGTTATTTTATCAAATCGCTATTAAAGAGCCGGATGAAGAAAAAAAACTAGATAATGTTGCAGATACTAAATTACTGAAGCAAGCTATGTCCAACAAAAAAATTTGGCTGTTAGCTTTCGCTCAGGGATGTATGTCATTTGTGTTATTCAGTTTTATCAACATTTATCCATTAATCTATACTCAACAATATAATATTAGTGAGAGTATGGCTAATCAATATGCCGGTTATTTTGGTCTATTCGGCATTCCGTTTGGAGCGTTAGCCGGATATTTGATAGATAAAACAAAAAAGGATCGTTTAGTTACCATAGGTTCTTTTTTACTTATGACACTAAGCACGTTATTTGCAATCATGTTAAACAGCACCGGCGCCATCTTTTTACAATTGTTCCTTTTGGCCGCCAGCACCGGATTATCTTCTGCTTGTATTATGATTATTGCACCGAACTTCCTTGAAAACAAAAAACTGATAGGTATAAGCATTTCTTTAATTAACTTTGTTTATTATATTGGTATTTTTATAGGAACGCCGATTAGTACAATGATTGCATCTTGGAGCGGAAATTGGATCCCTTCTATTTTGACACTGACTTTTGTCAATATGATTGGATTAGTGATTGTTGCTTTTCTTAAATATGATCACAAACAGAATATGGTTAAAACCATATAATTAAATCTTAAGGAGAATATCATGGATCGCATATTTGAAACCAGTTTGGATTTTGCTAAGAAAAAAGATCAGGAAGATTCTGTAGCAAAATACCGGGATCGTTTCTTTCTTCAGCCGGGCATCATTTATATGGATGGTAACTCATTAGGATTATCCTCAAAGGATGGTGAAGAAACACTAAAAATAGTAAATGAGAAGTGGAAAAAGTATGGGGTTACCATTTGGAATATTGAAGATGGAAAATATTTCTTATACCAAGATTTCTTAGGTGCAAAAATGGCTAAATTGATTGGGGCACTTCCAGAGGAAGTCACCATCATGGGAAGTACCACAATGAATTTGCATTCTGCAATTGCTACTTTCTATCACCCGACAAAAGAGAAATACAAAATTATTGTCGATGATTTGAACTTCCCAACAGATCGCTATGCCATTGATAGCCAAGTGAAACTACACGGACTTGATGTAGAACAAGCGGTGAAAGTTGTACCGAGCCCGGATGGTAAGTTGATCGATGAAGATGCCATGATTGAAGCTATGACTGATGACGTGGCAATGATTATTTTACCGACGGTTCTCTACCGCAGTGCGCAAATTGTCGATATGAAAAAAATCACCAAAGCGGCACATGAGAAAGGCATTATCGTCGGTTGGGATTTGTGTCACGCAATAGGTGCCATTGAAATGGACTTTTCAGACATTCAGCCGGATTTTGCGGTTTGGTGTAACTATAAGTATTTGAATGGCGGCCCGGGTGCTATTGCCGGCTTCTACATTAACAAGAAGCATTTCAAGATGGAACCCGGATTAGCCGGTTGGCATGGCAATAAAAAAGAAACACAGTTTCAACTTAAACAAAAGTTTGAACACAATACAAATAATGCAGGAGGCTGGCAAACAGGAACCCAACCGCTATTATCTATGGCTCCGTTAGAAGGTTCTCTTTCAATATTCGAAGAAGTTGGTATGCCAACGCTTAGAAAAAAATCATTGGATATTACAGCATATTTGATGTTTTTAGCCGATGAAAAACTAGCGAAATATGGATTTTCTGTAGGGAATCCTAGAGAAGATGCCAAACGAGGAGGACACGTTTGTCTGGAACATGAGGAAGCTTACAGAATATGCTCTGCATTGAAAGAAAAAAATGTCATACCAGATTTTAGAGAACCGAACGTGATTCGTTTGGCACCGATTGCGTTATATACATCTTATGAAGATGTATATAAATTGGTAGAAATTCTCGAAGAAATCGGCGCTAATAAGCTTTATGAAAAATTTGATAATACTAGAGCAATGGTCGTTTGATGTTAGGGTTATCATTTTAAAATTGCAAGCTAACATATTTTAATGTTAGCAAGATTAAATAATGCTAGGAGCATACAAATGATTATCGGAATCCCAAAAGAAATTAAAAACAATGAAAGTCGCGTTGCCGTACCCCCTTCCGGTGTATTTGGTTTCACCAGTCGTGGACATCAAGTACTGGTAGAAAAAGATGCTGGTAAAGGTTCTGCCATTTCTGATGAAGAATATGTTAAAGCTGGTGCCAAGATTGTTGAAACAGCAGCCGAGGCATGGTCAGCCGAAATGGTGATGAAAGTAAAAGAACCGCTCCCCGAAGAATATAAATATTTCCGTAAGGGATTATTATTGTTCACCTATTTACATTTGGCAGCTAATAAACCGCTAACCGAAGCACTAGTAAATAGCGGAACAAATTCAATTGCTTATGAAAACGTTCAACCGGAAGATAATACCTTACCGTTACTGGAACCCATGAGTGAGATTGCTGGCCGGATGGCAACTCAAGTCGGTGCCAATTTCTTAGAGCGGGTTAACGGTGGTAAAGGGATCTTGCTTTCCGGCGTTCCTGGGGTACGGCGTGGTAATGTCGTTGTAATCGGCGGTGGTGTAGTCGGTTTGAATGCGGCGAGGATAGCTATCGGACTAGGTGCTAATGTAACCATCTTGGATGTAAGCGTTCCTCGTTTGAAAGAATTGGATATCATCCTGGGCAATACCGCCCAAACCATGATGTCAAACCGCTTCAATATTCAAGAAAGCTTAAAAACAGCCGATTTAGTAATCGGAGCTGTTTTGGTTCCAGGACATAAAGCACCTACTCTTGTCACAAAAGAAATGGTGGCAAATATGCCGGATCATAGTGTAATTGTTGACGTTGCCATTGATCAAGGCGGTATTTTTGAAACCGTAGATCGCGTAACAACCCATGATGATCCCACTTATGTTAAAGAAGGTGTGGTTCATTACGCCGTTGCTAATATGCCCGGTGCTGTTCCACAAACTTCGACTCACGCATTAAGTAACAGCACTATGGCTTATGCGCACCTACTGGCAAACCAGCCGCTAAAAGAACTGCTACGCAGCAACTTAGCACTTCGCCGCGGGGTTAATACGTTCAACGGCAAATTGACAATTGAAGCTGTCGCAGATGACTTGGAAATGGAATATACGTCCATTGATGACTTACTTAAATAATTAAACTGTAAAGTGAGAACAGACCCTGTGTAATGGACGCTGATAAAAATATCGGCTGCTCCATTATCTAGGGTCTTTTGCCGTCAATCCAACGAATGAGATGTGATTAGCTGAAATAAAGTATTCATGAGCTCACAAATATTTTAATAAGAAATATAAAGGATTCCCAAAAAGATTTCCGCTTAATAGTTTCTAAAAAATAAAGAGCTGATTAATCAGCTCTTTATTTTTATTTATCATTTATCATAAGATATTTTACTTACTAGCAGAATGTATCTGTCTGTTTCGGCACAGACAATCCAAACAAAGGACGTAAATACAAAGCCACAAAAGTTCCTGCCATTGCCAAGATGCCCCAAACATAACCATGTAAGCTAAAGGATGCAATGCCACCGAAATAAGCACCGATATTGCAACCGAATGCCAAACGTGCACCATAGCCCATTAATAATCCGCCCACTACCGATGCTAAAAACCGATTCCAAGTAATATTCGTCAGCTTAAACAATCCTGCCGCAGCAGAAGCCACAAAGGCACCGATAATAATGCCAAAGTTTAATACGGTTGTTGTATCTGCAAAAATGGAGCCTTGCAAAATAGCCGCCCTATTACCCTGCCAATAGCCCCAACTGGCAACATCTATACCGCCGAGACTGGCCAGTTTAGAACCCCACAATGCAAAACCGGAAGTAATACCCCATGGCGAACCGCGGGTCATTAAGGTCAGCGCATTCAATACAGCCAATGCAACGGCAGCCGCAAATAAAGGCCAAGAGCCTCTTAATAGACGTTTCCAACCTACTGCTGATGGTAACGGGGCGATTCTCGGTGGATTTTTTTTCTTTTCAATCACCAAAGTAATCCAAGCGATTAAGCCAAACAACACAATAGAAGCCAACCATGCGCCACCATAGCCCCAACCTGTTGAGGTTGCCAAAGAATATGAACCTAATGACGGCATTTGCTCGGTCCAAAACGGTAAATGATATGCTCCTATTGTTGAGCCGATAATAAAAAAGATCAGCGTAATAAACATGATGGTTCGTCCGCTACCCATCGTGAAAAGCGTACCGGAAGCGCAACCACCGCCAAGCTGCATTCCGACACCAAACAAGAACGCACCCACAACCAAGCTCACACCGACCGGCGCAACATCACCGGCAACGGGAATATCAAAAAAACTCACCCCGTACGCTAAAATAGGTGCAAACAGAGTAACGGCAACCGCCAACATCAACATATGTGCCCGCAATGCCTGCCCGTTTCCCACTGCCGCCATACGCTGGAAAGCAGAGGTAAAACCAAACCTTGCATGGAATAAGGTGAGTCCCAATAAAAAACCTAAGATAAGCAGCAAAGACTGCGACAAACTTTGTGTTGTTAATAAATAAACCAATAACCCCAACCCAACAACAGCACCACCTACCACCAAGGTTTTTTGCGGTGCTGCCAATGTTAGTTTCTGATTATTCTGATTTTGATTATCCTGATTATGGCTGTTTTGCACACTGGAAACATCAACTGTTTGTATTGTGCTCATGATATTTTCCTCCTAAAAACATTCCTAATATTCAGATAAATTATCCATGCCGATATTGATGAAATCACATGGTAATTCAATATATTTTTATTAAGAAACAACTATTTATAATAAAAATCTGTAATATTATATAACTCGGTTTTTAGAAATAGAAATAACGTATTTATATATAATCATAACCAAAAACACATATACTCAATTCATAAAACAAATTAACCAAGAAACTATAATTGATACAAATTAGTTCAAATCAATCTGATAAGAAAGTTGAACAAGCCAATACAAACAAAATCAATTATAAGTTAATAATTATGAACAAATATCCAATTATATCCAGCTCTTAAAAAGCATACGATTAATCATTATTTATAGTATTATCGGCATCTGATACAACTATTGTCTGACAATAGTTCAACATTCGCCCGAACAAGCCGCTACAATAGCGAATCGACTAAAATAAACGGTATGGTATTCTTACCTTCATCAAATCCATCATTTTGAAAACATAAAAGTTTAGGAGACAATATGACTAAAATAAATATAATAAGAAAAAACACACAGTCGCCCAACTTCCAATCCGAACTCAAAGCATTACTGGCCTTTGAAACCGCACAAGATCCTAAAGTAGATCAAATCGTAGCCGATATTTGTACCGATGTTCAAAAGCGCGGCGATGCGGCGGTTATCGAATACACCAATAAATTCGACGGTACTAATGCCCAATCCATGCAGGACTTAATGCTGAGCCAAGCCGACTTAAAAGCCGCATTCGAACGCCTACCCGAAACCACCCAAACCGCTTTGCAAACCGCTGCCGCCCGTGTGGAAAAATACCACCGCCATCAGAAAATGGAATCATGGTCTTATACCGATGAAGACGGCACCCTGCTTGGCCAGCAAATCACCCCACTCGACCGTGTCGGTATTTATGTGCCCGGTGGCAAAGCGGCCTATCCCAGCTCGGTGATTATGAATGCCATGCCTGCGCATGTGGCCGGTGTGCCGGAAATTATAATGGTGGTGCCTACCCCAAAAGGCGAGCGTAACGATATTGTTTTGGCTGCTGCCTATGTTGCCGGTGTGACCAATGTTTTCACGATTGGCGGCGCACAAGCAGTAGCGGCCTTGGCATATGGTACCGAAACCATTCCGCAAGTCGATAAAATCACCGGGCCGGGGAATGCTTTTGTGGCCGCGGCCAAACGCCGTGTATTCGGGGTTGTCGGCATTGATATGGTTGCCGGGCCGTCTGAAATCTTGGTGATTGCCGACGGCACCACACCTGCCGAATGGGTGGCTATGGATTTATTCAGCCAAGCGGAACATGATGAAATTGCCCAAGCCATTTTAATTTCGACTTCGCAACAGTATCTCGATGATGTTCAGACGGCCATGGACAAACTGATTGAAGAAATGCCGCGCCGCGATATTATCGAAGCGTCTTTAGGCAATCGAGGTATTATGATTCTGGCTAAAGATTTGAAAGATGCTTGCGAGGTAGCCAACTATGTTGCTCCCGAACATTTGGAATTATCCGTTGCCAATCCGCAAGAATGGGTTGCCGAAATCCGCCATGCCGGTGCGATTTTTATGGGCCCTTATACCAGCGAAAGCTTGGGCGATTATTGTGCCGGCCCCAACCATGTATTGCCCACCAGCCGCACCGCCCGCTTCTCTTCCCCGCTCGGTACTTACGATTTCCAAAAACGCTCCAGCCTGATTCAGGTTTCCAAAGAAGGCGCGCAAAAGTTGGGCAAAACCGCCAGTATTTTGGCACACGGGGAAAGACTCACCGCCCACGCGCGGGCAGCAGAATTCCGTTTACAAGATGAATAATCAATAACCTATCTTGTTTTATACTCATTGAAAAGCCGTCTGAAATCTTTCAGACGGCCTTTTTATTAAAAAATATTTTAACCACCTTGTTTGGCTAAAAATGCTTCCAATGCTTCTAAAGTCGGCATGCCGCTTTGCGCACCGGCTTGGGTTACCGATAGTGCCGCAGCCGCATTGGCCTTTCTCGTTGCGGCTTCCATGCCCAAAGATGAGAATACGGCAAAGGCACCGTTAAACGTATCACCTGCACCGGTCGTATCCACGGCTTCAACGGTAAACCCGTGTTGGCGCTGAATATTGCCGTTTTCATCGTTATACATCACCCCTTCTTTACCGCAAGTCATCAATACAGAGCAGCCGGACTCACGGATAAGGCTTTCGGTTGGCGTATCTTCCGACAACCCCAAACTAATGGCCAGTTCGTAAGCATTGGGCGTGAGTAAAGTAACCAACTCAAGCAATTCAACAGGCAGTTTTTGTGCCGGCGCCGGATTGAGGATAAACGGCTTATGGTGTTTGCGTGCCAATTTGGCTGCCGTTATCACACATACCATCGGGATTTCAAGTTGGCTTAGCACAACATCGGATGCCGCAATTTGTGCTTCGCAGGCTTCAATATCGTCCGGCGTAATGCCGAAATTCGCGCCGGAAATCACAATAATATGGTTATCCCCATTGGCCACGGTAATATTGGCCATGCCTGTAGACAAATCGGGCAGAACCTTAATATGAGTGGTATCTATGCCTTCATTTTGCAAATGAGCAATCGCTTCTTTTCCGAAACCATCGTCACCAACCGCCCCAATCATACAAACATCGGCACCTAAACGGGCAGCAGCCACCGCTTGATTCGCGCCTTTCCCGCCCATAAAACGTTCAAAAGACGTACCAAGCAGCGTTTCACCCGGTTGAGGGAAACGCGGCGAGCCGGTTACCAAATCGATATTAATGCTGCCGATTACGGTAATTCTAGGGGTTTGCATCATGCTTTCCTTTATTAACAGCCAAAGATTATGCACAAAAAGACAGCTATTGATGCCGATTTCATGCTATTGATTCAGAGACAGTATGATAGTTTTACATGTACAACTTAGCAATGAACATAAACCATCATTATTTAAAATACAGCCAATTGTATTTTCAGACGGCCTAAAGATATCAATCCACTATATTGCATATTTGAATATCCTCCGGGCGCACACGAATGGTTTACACACTCGATTATTTTTTGCTTGCCCGATGTCTCTGCAAAATCACTTCGGCATAATCGCAATGGGCAATCAAGCGGATATGGTTTTGCTCGGTGTATTCAATAACAGCATCCACCAAAATACGCGCCAAGCCTTGGCCGCGAAATGCCGGATCAACCACCGTATGGGTAATATCCCAAGTATTGTTATCTGACAAATAGTGAATAAACCCTGCTTCTTTGCCTTCCACCGATAAAATAAATTTCTGTTGCTCAGGAATATGTTGAATCACATGGCTCATATTAGATTTTCCTTTAGAATAGAAAACACACAGCTATTAATCTCTCTATTTGTGAAATTATAGAAGCCGATTTTGAAAAAAGAGATACATAGAAAGGCCAAAAGTTTGACTAGGTATTTTGCATTAAAGCTTATTTCTTTGACTTAAGATTATTACCGTCTTTTGGATGCAACCATCTAAATATCATAGACGATAAAACAGTAAACACCCCTAAAAAGATAAATGTATATTGAAAAGCCGTGTGGATATTATTATGTGATATCCACTCGGTATTTTCTGCAAATTTTAAAATACTCAACCCCATAGCGATGCCAAATCCAATGGCAAGCTGTTGGTTTACACTAATTAAACTATTTCCACTACTGGTTTGGTTATCTCTTAAATTAGCAACGGTAATAGAATTCATTGCGGTAAATTGAATAGAGTTTAAACACCCGATAATTAACATAACAGGAATAAACCAGTAAATAGGCATTTTCTCACTTGGGATGGAAAGAGAACCAATTAAAATACCTAAAATTATGGTGTTAAATATTAATATATTCCTATACCCAAATCTATTAATAATAGGAATGACAAATGGTTTTGTAAACATGGCAGCCAATGCCATTGGTGCAATAATCCAACCGGATATAGAGGGGGATTGACCATAAGCCAATTGAATAAGCAAAGGAACAAGCAAGGGGATAGAACCGATTCCTAAACGTGTAATCAAGTTTCCAATCACACCGACTCTAAATGTTCTGATTAAAAATAATCCAAGCGGGAATATTGGGTTTTTTGCTTTTTTAGCATATAAATAATAAAAAACCATCATGAACACACCTAAAAACATCAAGATAGACTCAAGTATGTAATTTTCTGAATGTCCGGTGAGTTCTAAAGCAATAGATAATAAAATGGAAGAAACACCAAAAATTAAAAAGCCGACCACATCAAGCCTGGAGGATTTAAGTGAATAATCCGGCATATATTTTAAGCTGAATAAAATACCCAACAATCCCATTGGAATGTTGATTAAAAATATCCAGTGCCAGCTCATTATTTCCACCAAATAACCACCAACCAGCGGCCCTAAAATCGGACCAATCAAAGCCGGAATAATGGCGTAATTCATAGCACCAACCAATTCATTTTTAGGATAGGTTTTTATCATAGCCAATCTGGCTACAGGCGTCATAAGTGCTCCGCCCATCCCTTGTACCACCCTTGATATATCTAATTGGATTAAACTGCCGGATAAGGCACAAAATAAAGAACCCAGACTAAAAACAAAAATAGATACGATAAAAACCTTTTTAGTACCAAATTTATCCGCCAAATACCCACTAATCGGAATAAATATAGCCAAAGTAAGCGCATAACTCACAATAGCAGACTGCATGTTTAAAGCAGATTCATTCAAATCTTTAGCAATAGCAGGCAATGCTGTATTTAGAATAGTCGCATCTAGCATCTGCATAAAAATAGCAGTTGCTAAAAGATAAGGCATATATTTTTTTATCGAACGCTGATCCGCAGTGACATTCCAACTCATATTAGATGTGCTCTTTTAAACCATTAATTTATTTAAAAATAATTTAACATTTAAACTCATTATTTAAGTAATTTAATCCATTCTATATATGTACCTACTAAGAGAATAGACTTTTGTCTTGTTTTATAATAACAAAACCACTCTCTTTAGAAAAAGCCCGATGCAATGATCGGGCTTTTGTATGACTGCTATTTAGTGTTTACTGGTCTCAACTTGAACCAATGGAACATTGTCGGCTTCCACTTCCACTTTTTTCGGCACATCCGAACGACGTAAAACTGCTGTTTGTTCGGGTTGCTTCCATGAAGCAGCAGCTTCCAACGCATCCGCACGGGTTTGTACTAAAATCAACCCGCCGAGATCAAGGCCGTCTGAAATCAGATTATGGGTTTCGGTAGTAGCAACCATATGATTTTCTACATCGTTTCTACTTTCAGAAACAGCGGTAGTCGTCGTACTTTCAAGCACACCGATACCAACCACTTTTTGCAAAGCTTGCTCGGCATTGGATACGGCCAATTCAATAATAGATTGCTCATCCATCGATACCGCAGCTGTTGTAACACTGGTTTCCGATTGCTCTTCGATAGCAAACAAAGCAGGCTCGCTTGCAGGCACATCAACACTAGCGGCAGCAGGCAGTACTACAACCAACGGCTCATCGTTGCTATGATTCACCGCTTCAGCAGTAGGAGCAGGTACGGAAATCGCAACCGGTTGCTCTTTTGCTTCCCCAAACACATGCGCCACTGCAAAGCGTACTTTTTCAGCTGCTTCGCCAATATTCAGATAATGCTCAATCTTAGCGGCAGACGGAATATTACGTTTTTTATTGCTGTTGCGGCGGTCGCGTTGGTCACGGTTGCGGTTACGATCTCTTTCGCGGCGGTTATTACCGCGGTTTTCTTTGCGCTCTGAGGTACCCGTTTGTGCCGGAGCTTCCGATACAGCAGTTTTTTCGACAGTCTTTTCTGTTTCGGTAGCACTATTTGCTACGGTAGCAACAGCAGCCACTGCTACGGCTTTTTCCTGACGGTTGCCATTGCGGCGGCTCTCTTGTTGCGCACCGTTTTCTTTTCCGTTTTCGCGGTTATCCGTATCTACATTACGCTCGGTTTTACCCGATTCGATATTTGACTGACGGTTATTGCGTTCACGGTTTTCATTACGGCGGTTATTGCGCTGTTCGCGGCTACCCGCATTATTACCATTACTATTATTGCTATTGCCGTTATCTTTATTACCGTTCTGCTCGATAGGCATGTTTTCTTTAGCGTCGTTATCCTGACGTTTACGGTTTGAGTTCCGGCGTTGCGTGCGACGGCGCTTCGGCTGACGGTTACCGTTTTGGCCATTGCCGTTACCACCCTGCTTGCGTTTTTCGGTTGCCACCGGCTCGGCTGCCTTTTCTACGGCTGTCGAATTGCCAAAGATTTTAGCCAACCATGATTTTACATTGTTCCACCAAGAAGTATGCTCGGCAACTTTGCTGACAACCGGCGCAGGCTCGGTATGTTGCACACCTTTAACAGCAGGTTCGGGACGGGTCGCTTTAGCCTTTTCGCCGCCACCGAAAAGTTTTTCCGTTTCGTCTTCTTCCGGCATAGCAACACGTTTATAGCTCGGGTCGGCATTTTCATCGACATCATCATTGCGGACACGGTTAATCTCATAATGAGGATTTTCAAGATGGATATTCGGAATCAAGAATACCGATACATCCAAGCGCTCTTCAAGGCCGAACAATTCGGCACGTTTCTCATTCAACAAGAAAGTTGCCACATCAACCGGCACTTGCGCATGTACTTCGCCGGTATTGTCTTTCATAGCCTCTTCTTGGATGATACGCAACACATGTAAAGCGGTAGATTCAATACTGCGGATAACACCCGTTCCGCCACAACGCGGGCAGGTATGATGGCTGCTTTCGCCTAAAGCCGGTTTCAGGCGTTGGCGGGATAGCTCCAACAAACCGAAGCGGCTGAGTTTACCCATCTGCACACGGGCGCGGTCTTTTTTCAGTGCTTCGCGTAAAGTGGCTTCCACATCGCGTTGGTGCTTGTTGTTTTCCATATCGATAAAGTCGATAACCACCAAGCCGCCCAAGTCGCGTAAACGCATTTGGCGTGCAACCTCTTCCGCCGCTTCCATATTGGTTTTAAAGGCGGTTTCTTCGATATCGGCACCGCGGGTAGCACGGGCAGAGTTCACGTCGATTGAAACCAAAGCTTCGGTATGGTCAATCACAATCGCGCCGCCGGACGGCAGGGAAACACTGCGCGAGAATGCGCTTTCGATTTGGTGTTCGATTTGGAAACGAGAGAATAACGGTGTGTGGTCTTGATACAGTTTCAGACGGCCTATGCTGTTAGGCATCACATAGCTCATAAACTCTGAAATCTGCTCGAATACTTCCTGATTATCCACCAGAATTTCGCCGATATCCGGGCGATAATAATCACGGATGGCACGGATAAGCAGCGAGCTTTCCATAAACAGCAGATAAGGATCGTTATGCGCATTACCGGCTTCTTCAATGGCATGCCAGAGTTGTTGCAAATAATTGAAATCCCATTGCAACTCTTCTACGCTGCGGCCGATACCGGCTGTACGCGCAATCAGGCTCATACCACGCGGAACATCCAATTCGGCCATAGCCGCTTTCAATTCCTGACGGTCTTCACCTTCGATACGGCGAGAAACACCGCCACCGCGAGGATTATTAGGCATTAAAACCAGATAACGTCCGGCCAAGCTGACAAACGTGGTTAAGGCAGCGCCTTTATTGCCGCGTTCGTCTTTTTCAACCTGAACGATAACTTCCATTCCCTCTTTCAAAACGTCTTGAATACGGGCGCGGCCGCCTTCATAGTCTTGAAAATAGGAACGGGAAACTTCTTTGAACGGGAGGAAACCGTGGCGGTCGGTGCCGTAATCCACAAAGCACGCTTCGAGCGACGGTTCGATACGGGTGATAATACCTTTATAGATATTACCTTTACGCTGTTCTTTACCCAGCGTTTCGATATCCAAATCCAATAGGTTTTGTCCATCGACAATCGCCACGCGCAGTTCTTCTGCTTGCGTGGCATTAAATAACATACGTTTCATAACAACCTCGTTATTATTCTGCACCCACGAGGCGTGTAATCAGTATTCAACGCTTATAAGCCGCCAATTGATCAGGCCGTCTGAAACGGCGTGTGGGGCATTATCTGAACGAGAAGGAAAGTAAAGAACATAAGGCATACTTGGGTTTTATATTACTTATTTAACGTTGTTTGCCGCTGAAACGGAATCAGTCTTTTTTATGGTCTGATAGCGGTATCGGTTTGCATCTAAATACAGAGCGGACAAACAAGTGTCGTATACCTGCGCGATTTCGCGCCGTCGGCGCGAAACCCGATAAAATCTGAGCCGTCTTCTTCATTACCGTCCGGACAGTTGTGTTACCGATGGCTGCGCGGGCGTTTGGTGCCTGATGCGTCTTACTGCTTGTCGGTAAGCCTGCCGGAAAAGGTCAAACTTAATTACATCTTTACCCGCCGGGCTTGGCGGCAGATAAAGGAAATGCTTTATGGCGTGCTTTTTAGTATAAAATTCCAGTTTACAGTAAATTTTCAGATGCTCCGGTTTCGGATAACACAACACCTGAAAACGTAATGGATTATAGAGAAAATGCCGACAATTAGCAAAGACTTGGTTAACCATATCCGCATTTCCGACGAAGAAGCCGGGCAGAGGTTGGATAACTTCTTAATCAAAACCTTAAAAGGCGTGCCTAAAAGCCACATCCACCGCATTATCCGTGCCGGTGAAGTGCGTTTGAATAAAAAACGTTGCAAGCCTACCGACCGTATTGTTTCGGGTGATATATTGCGTATTCCGCCGGTTCGCATTGCCGAAAAACAAAGGCCGTCTGAAAAACAACAGTCCATTCCCGCGCGGGTATTCGATATTGTTTATGAGGACGATGCATTATTGGTCATCAACAAACCCAGCGGCGTGGCGGTTCATGGCGGCAGCGGGGTAAGCTTCGGTGTTATCGAACAATTACGGCGGGCACGCCCTGAAGCACGTTATTTAGAGCTGGTTCACCGCCTAGATAAAGACACCAGCGGATTATTGATGGTGGCCAAAAAACGCAGTGCACTGGTGAAACTGCATGAAGCCATCCGCAATGATCATCCCAAAAAAGTTTATTTGGCTTTGGGTGTCGGTGAAATCAAAGACAATATCCGCCACATCAAACTACCGTTATTTAAATACACGGGTGCGCAAGGTGAAAAAATGGTACGGGTTAGCGACGAGGGGCAAACTGCCCATACCATTTTCAAAGTTTTAAAGCGGTTTTCAGGCGGTGTTTTATATCAAATCGGGCTTTCGCACCTCACCTTGGTAGAAGCAACCTTAAAAACCGGTCGTACCCATCAAATACGCGTCCATATGCAATCGCAACACTGCCCGATTGCAGGCGATGAACGTTACGGTGATTACCAGGCCAATAAACGGCTGCAAAAATTGGGTTTAAAGCGAATGTTTCTACACGCATCGGAATTACATTTACAGCATCCTTTAACCGGCGAGCCGTTACATTTAAAAGCCGATTTACCACAAGAGCTGGAAAGTTTGATTGTGATGTTATCGCATCAGCAATAAATCATTATGAAATCGTAAAGTATTAATATTATTTCATGCCATTGTTGTATATTTGCGCCAAAAACTTTCAAGTTAATTCAAATTTCTTTTAGTTTATGAAAATAAATGCAAGCCCTCCTTATGAATATTTTTAGACTATGTATCATAACGAAAGCTTTTATGAGCAAACAAATAAAGCAGTTTAATAATTTATCATTTTTATATTGAATAATAAGAGAGGAATGTTATGGGTTGGTTAGTAACCATTATCGTAGGTTTTATTGTAGGTGTTTTGGCTAAAATCCTACATCCGGGTAAAGACAATCTCGGCTTTATTATGACAACACTATTGGGTATTGCCGGTTCGTTACTGGCAGGATGGGTCGGCCAATCAGCCGGTTGGTATGAAGTAGGCCAACCTGCCGGTTGGATTGCGTCTACTATTTTTGCCGTAATTATTTTGGTAATTTACACCCGCGTATTCAAAAAATAATCTGCAATATTTTTTTCTAACATAATAAAAGCCGTCTGAATCTTTCAGACGGCTTTTTTGCATCTAAGCAGATTGGATTATGCCGGCACACAAGCAATCATATAGTTAACATCGGTGTTATCCGTTAAGGCATAAGTTTGGGCCAGCAGATTATAGCCCAATCCTTTGGTGCCGATAATATCCAACCCCGCAGCACGACACATGCGCGCCAATTCTGCCGGTGTGATAAATTTCTGCCAATCGTGAGTACCGCGCGGCACCAACCCCAAAATATATTCCGCCCCCAAAATAGCGTGTACATAAGATTTGGGATTACGATTGATGGTTGAGAAAAATACCACCCCGTCCGGCTTAACCAATTTTGCACAAGAGGCAATAATCGATGCTGGATCGGGCACATGCTCCATCATTTCCATACATGTCACCACATCGAAACTGTGCGGCTGTTCGGCAGCCAAATCTTCTACGCTGATACAACGATAGGCAATATTCGACACCCCTTCGCTTAAGGCATGTATTTCAGCGGTTTTCAACGATTTTTCCGCCATATCAATACCGGTAACATGCGCCGCACCGTGTTTGGCCATGCTCTCGGTGAGAATACCGCCGCCGCAACCGACATCCAATACGTTTTTTCCGGCAATCTGCCCAAATCGGTCGATATAACTCAGGCGCAATGGATTAATATCGTGCAGCGGTTTGAATTCACCGTTTTTATCCCACCATTTATGGGCAAGGCGGCTGAATTTGTCGATTTCACTGTGATCAACATTGGTCGGCATGTCGGTATTCATAAGATTTATCCGTATTAAACGTGTCGCAATTTTATCTCAAACTTAAGCCGTCTGAAAATCCATAAGCGATGCCCAAAGCATACGTTTTTGCCCTGCTTTGAGTTTTTTCACCTGTTTCTCGGCGCGTAAGGCCGTGCGATAAGACATATCGGTATACAACAAACGCATCAGTAAAGGTTTGTGCATACGCGTATATTTGGCACCTTTACCGGCTTGATGCGCGGCAAAACGGGCTTGCGGCCGGTTACTGATGCCGCAATAAAACGAACCGTTGCTACACAAAATCAGGTAAACACACCAATCACCGCCATCATCAGGCGGCAACCCGTTTAAAATCGTAGAAGCTTCGGCAGACACCATAAATTTATTTTTCAGACGGCCTCAGTAAAAAACCATTGTACCGCAAAGCATCCTATTATCTTGATAAAACACTTTGCCATACTGTGTAATTCTTTTAATATAAGTACCCTATCTTTATTCATTATGCCGTCTGAACATGGATTCCATTATCGAGCTGCGCCATCTCAAAACCTTACTGGCTCTTGAAGAAACAGGCAGCGTATCTTTGGCCGCAAAACGCGTTTTCCTAACCCAATCCGCACTTTCCCACCAAATCCGCACTTTGGAAAATTATTACGAAACACCGCTGTTCGAGCGAAAATCCTCCCCTATCCGTTTTACGCCTGCAGGCGAACGCCTGCTACAACTTGCCCGCGACCTAATGCCCCAAGTTGCTGCCGCCGAGCGCGATATGGCACAAATTATCGAAGGCAAAGCAGGCGAGTTGCGGTTGGCCGTGGAATGCCATACCTGCTTTGACTGGTTAATGCCGGCCATGGGCGAGTTCCGCCCTTTATGGCCGCAGGTCGAATTGGATATTGTTTCAGGCTTTCAAGCCGATCCGGTCGGGCTGTTATTACAACACCGCGCCGATTTAGCGATTGTTTCCGAAGCCGAACCCCATCCCGGCATTATTTACCAACCATTGTTTACTTACGGCATGGTCGGCATTTGCGCCAAAGACCACCCGCTTGCCGCCAAAAAAATATGGGCAGCCGAAGATTTCACCGATGAAACCTTAATCACCTATCCCGTACCCGACGATATGCTTGATTTACTGCGCAAGGTATTATTGCCCAAAGGTATCAATCCGCCGCGCCGTCATAGCGAACTAACCATCGCCATTATCCAACTGGTTGCCAGCAGGCGCGGCATTTCCGCCCTACCTTACTGGACGGTGATGCCTTATTTAGAAAAAGGCTATGTGGTTTCACGACAAATCACCGAAAACGGTCTACAAAGCAACCTATATACCGCTATGCGAACGGAAGACAAAAATAAAACCTATCTCGATAACTTCTGCCGGATTGTGCGTGAGCTCGGTTTTGCCGAACTGCCCGGCCTGAGTGTTTTGGAAATGCCCGCTGAATAAGCATTGGCCACATAACAGGTTATTTACTTTATAGGCAGTAAAATTCATAAGCAATATTATGAACAGGCCGTCTGAAATATTTCAGACGGCCTGTTCATATAGAAAATTATTTTTTCCAATAAGGCGGTGAAAACAATATTAATACGGTAAAAATTTCCAAACGCCCCAACAGCATTACAATGGTACACAACCACTTTTGTACATCACTCAAAACACCATAATTTGAAGTCAGGCCGACTACACCCATACCCTGTCCGGTATTGGTCAGGCAGGCAACCATAGCCGTTAATGCCGAAACAAAATCCAATCCGGTCGCCATCATAATAAAAGTGAACAGCACCAACGTCATAAAATAAACAAAAATAAAGCCCATCACAGCCAAAGCGGTACGCTCCGGAATCGTCCTGCCGTTAAGCTTCACATTTCGTACGGCATTCGGATGAAGTAACAGCAACATTTCCCTTAAGCTGAACTTAGCCAAAACAATGGCACGCGCATTTTTTACACCGCCGCCCATCGAACCTGAGCTGGCCAAAATATTGGCAAGAAAATACATCCATAGCGATACAAACAACGGCCATTGCCCGAAATCGGTATTGGAAAGGCCGTTGGATAAACCAATCGATACATAGTTAAATGCCGTAAACCGCAGCGATTCCCAAAAAGAGGTATAAAACTGCTGTTGCCACAAATAAATACTTGCCGCCAAAATACTGACGCCCATCACGATCATTATCATGCGGCTTTCTTCATCCCGCCAATAACGGCGGACAGAGCGTTCACTCAGCGCAGTCAGATGCGTTACAAAACTGATGGCACCAAATATGGTTACAAATATAATAATCACTTCAATAATCGGTGAATTAAAATAAGCAATACTATTATCGTGCGAAGAAAAGCCGCCTAAAGAAATCGTCGACATTGCATGGCAAAGTGCATCGAACCAACTCATCCCTGCCCAATAAAGGGCGACACACGCCACACCGGTACTGAGGGCATAAGTAAACCAAAGTTTTTTAGCCACTTGAGAAATACGGGGGGCGATTTTGCTGTCTTTATCCAAACCCGGAATTTCTGCTTTAAAAAGCTGTATGCCACCTACGCCCAACATAGGCAGAATAGCCACAGCCAACACAATAATCCCCATACCGCCCAACCAATTGAGCATATGCCGCCAAAAGTTAATCGAGGGTGCGAGTGTATCCACACTGTCGATAACCGTTGCCCCTGTTGTCGTCAACCCCGACATTGATTCAAAAAAAGCATCAATATAACTCATGTGTGGGAAATACAGATAAATCGGCATTGCCGCCACAATGGCAAATCCAAGCCAAAGCATAAAAACCAAAGTAAAGCCGTCACGCACCCGTAACTCACGCTGATAACGGCGGGTTAATAACCAAGTAATACAGGATCCGATAATCGTTACCAACGCGGTATGACTAAACGCATTGAACGCATCATCCAAGAAAATATAGGATACAAAAGTCGGCACAAGCAGCAGCACCGAAAAAAATACGCCTAACTTGGAAAGAATGTGAATAATGGGAATGATTTTTTGCATAAAGAAATCTTAGACTTCCAGACGGCCTCTTGACTGACTGTCTATCGTTATAACAGCGGCAGGCATCCGCCAATCGGCTCATCCGAACATCATTGCAGGTATTGTGTTCTAAAAAATAAAGGCTTCTTCAGCCTCAACAAACGTATTATATTTGATTTTTTAGTCTTCGGATGCACTAGGCGCCATTTGCGCTTCGGCTGCAAACCATCTGCCGACTACTTCGCATACTTCTGCCATACCCTGTTTTTTCAAACTGGAAAAAAGCTGTACGCTAACAGTTTGGCGTTCACTATAAGGCTTCAATGCTTTTTTGACGGCAGACAATGTTTTAATCTGATCGTTTTTAGAAAGCTTGTCTGCCTTGGAAAGCAAAATATGCACAGGTCGGCCGGTGATATGAAAAAAATCCAACATACGCAAATCCAATGCTTTAAGCGGATGGCGCGCATCCATAATCAATACCAACCCAATCAGCTGTTTACGGTGTTGTAAATAATCACCAAGCAGCCCGACCCAATGTGCACGAACGGCTTCGGGCACTTGCGCATAGCCATAACCCGGCAAATCAACCATAAAACCACCGTTTACCAATTCAAAAAAATTGATATGTTGGGTGCGACCGGGTGTTTTAGAGACATACGCCAGCCGAACATGGTTGGTCAGCGTATTAATCGCACTCGATTTACCGGCATTACTGCGGCCGACAAAGGCAATTTCAGCCGGTGTATCGGGTAAATCTTGCAAATGATTGACCGTGGTAAAGAATTTGGCATTTTGAAATAGGTTCATAAGTGGTAAAATTGTGTGAATTTGTTATAGAATACCACGATTATAGAATTATCGGTTCAGTCGGGTGGGAACAAACCCGTCGTTAAGAGTATAGTAAAGGGCATCACGGCAGCGTTCTGTGGTGCTATTAATAGGAGCACTGCCATGAAACGTTTTACCTTATTCGCCCTAGCCATAGCCGCAGGAACGGTTATTGCTGCGCCGAAAGCGGATATTGCCAAAGGCAAAGAGATCGTCACCAACATCTGTGCCGCATGCCACGCCGCCGATGGTAACAGCGGTATCGCCATGTACCCTAAATTGGCGGGGCAGCATGAATATTATATTTTCACCCAAACCAAAGATATTAAAGACGGTAACCGGACAACCGGTGCGGCAGCAGCCATGGCGCCGATGGTCGCATCACTTTCCGATCAGGATATCCGCAATGTTGCCGCTTTTTATTCGACACAATTCCCCAAAGAGGGTGAAACCAATCCGAGAGAGAATCCCGAATTGGGTACGAAAATTTATCGCGGCGGATTGGCCGATAAAAGTGTTCCCGCCTGTATGTCCTGCCACGGCCCCAGCGGCGCCGGCATGCCGGGGGGCGGCACCAGCATCATCGCCTATCCGCGCTTAGGCGGCCAACACAAAGCTTATATTATCGAACAAATGAAAGCTTACCAATCCGGTCAACGCCAAAACCCCATTATGGCTGATATTGCCAGCCGTTTGAGCGACGATGAATTGGACGCGGTAGCCAACTTTATTCAAGGCTTGCGTTAATCTGATGCTTTGCTTGGTTGTTGAGGCCGTCTGAAAGCGTTTCTTTCAGACGGCCTTCGGCTGAAAGCTATTTTCAGTTCCAGGCATAGCAAGGCAACCCTATCCGTTCGGTAACGTGACCATATTCGGATAAATTTATGACCCGAACTAAACAAGTCCCGCTGATTAAAAGACCGTGGTTTGCTTTTTTAAGCTCCATGCGCTTTGCCGTAGCCCTACTCAGCTTATTGGGTGTAGCATCGATTATCGGCACGGTACTCCAGCAAAACCTGCCCCAAGTCGACTATGTAGTTAAATTCGGCCCGTTTTGGACGGAAATTTTCGGTTTCTTAGGCTTATTCGATGTCTATGCATCGGGTTGGTTTGTGCTGATTATGCTGTTTCTGGTGATTTCCACCGGATTATGCCTGTGGCGCAATATCCCCCCGTTTATGCGGGAAATGAAGTCTTACCGCATAAACGCTGCCAAAAGATCACTGGCCGCCATGAAGCACACCACTTTACTTCCTTCAGACGGCCTCACGCCCGAAATTGCAGAACGCTATCTAAACGTTCAAGGCTTCAATACCAAAAAAGCCGAACGCGAAGACGGTTCTATCTTGGTTGCCGCCAAAAAAGGAGCCATGAACAAATGGGGCTATATTTTCGCCCATGCCGCGCTTATCGTTATCTGCCTCGGCGGTTTGATAGACAGCAATCTTTTACTGAAAATCGGCATGCTTACCGGCAGCATTGTTCCGGATAACGACAGCCTTTATGCCAAAGATTTCAAGCCGGAAAGCATATTGGGCACCAACAATATTTCTTTCCGAGGTAATGTGAATATTGCCGAAGGCCAAAAAACCAACGTGGTCTTTTTAAACGCCGACAAAGGTATGTTGATTCAGAATCTGCCTTTCGATGTCGAATTAAAACGCTTTCATATCGACTACTACGACACCGGCATGCCCAAAGATTTTGCCAGCGATTTGATTGTTACCGATAATAAAACAGGCGAAACAAGCGAACATACCATCCGCGTTAACCACCCGCTAACCGTTGACGGCATCACCATTTATCAAGCCAGCTTTGCCGACGGCGGTTCCGACTTAAAACTAAAAGCTTGGAACCTGGCCGGAAAAAGCCGCACGCCCAGTATGATGGATGCCGTTTCCATGCAAACTTTTCCGCTAAACCTCGGCAACGAAGAATACAAACTGGAATTCGACCAATTTACCGCGATGAACGTACAAGATACCAGTATGTCGTCTGAAGACAAACCCTTACAGATTCAGACGGCTATTAACGATGTACGCAGCGTGAAACAAGATAAAAAATTCACCAATATCGGCCCCTCCATTGTTTACCGTATCCGCGACAAAGCCGGCCAGGCCGTCGAATACAAAAACTATATGCTGCCCATCCGGCAGGATGAAGATTATTTCTACCTAACAGGCACCCGAACCGGATTGGAACAGCAATACCGCTGGCTGCGTATTCCGGCAGATGCAAATGGCAGCATCGATACCTTTATGGCACTACGCGAACTGCTCAACGATCCGGCAGTATTAAAACGTATTATCGAAGCCGCAGCCCAAGCCGCCCCTGCGAATATCCGCGAAACGTTTACCCAAGGAACGGAACACACCTTGAATACATTTGTAAACGGCGGTTTGACCGCATTGGAAAACGATATTGATGCGCGCACGCCCGAAGCCGATCGCGAAACCGTATGGAATTTTTCTTCAAGAATTGTTTATAGCACCCTGAATACCGTTTTAAACGAAGCCATACGCACCTACAACCTGCCCGAATGGCAAGACCCTGAAGCACGCAACCGTTTCTTAATCCATAGTATGGAAGCCTATACCGGCCTAACTGCCTACCCTGCCCCCATATTATTACAATTAAGCGGCTATACGGAATTACGCTCATCAGGCCTGCAAATGACCCGCTCGCCCGGTGCCTCATTGGTTTACTTCGGTTCGGTATTATTGGTATTAGGCACCATTTTTATGTTTTACATTCGCGAAAAACGCGCATGGCTGTTATTTGACCAAACCGGAATACGCTTTTCCATGTCGTCTTCACGCAATGAACGCGATTTACGAAAAGAATTTCCCAAATATACTGCCGATTTAAAAACACTGGCCAAAGATTTAAAACACTGATAGCCCGTTCTGATATTTTTCAGACGGCCATTAAAAAACAACGACCCGCATCCAACGAGGTATGCAAACATGAACCCAACCATCAAAAGTACGGATAAAGCAGCACAACATATCCTACTGGAACAAAAAACCTTCCTGCGCCGCCTCAACGGCTGGGATTGGGGCTTCGCCCTGATTATGACTATGGTGGCCGTGTTTTCACAACTCCACGTCGGCCATAATATGGATATCTACGAAATCGCCATTTTATGGAGCAGTTGCGCGGCTTCCATCCTACTGGGCTGGTTTTTCAAACCGCTGCGTATTTTCATTATTATCAGTATCTTGTTAGCCTATATCGGTGTGACTTTCTACAATGGCGACATTACTCATGCCGACCATTTTGTTCTGAAATATTTCCTCAGCAGCCAATCGGCGATTATGTGGCAGTGTGCCACTATATTTCTAGGCTTAATCTGTTATATAGCAGGCGCACTACTCACTCGAAAAAACCAAGCACCGACCAATACCCTATTGGGTATTGCTTCGGTTCTTACTTGGATTTCGGCACTGGCAGGCTTCACCGGCTTGCTCGTTCGTTGGCACGAAAGTTATCTGCTGCGCCCCGATGCCGGCCACATTCCCGTTTCCAATCTTTATGAAGTCTTTATCCTGTTTTTGGTGATTACCGCGCTGATGTATCTCTATTACGAAAGCAAATTCGCCATCCAAAAACTCGGCGGCTTCGTATTGTCGTTTATGGCCGTCGTAGTAATGTTTGTATTATGGTACAGCCTGTCACGCGAAGCACATGCCATCCAACCGCTGATTCCGGCTTTGCAATCTTGGTGGATGAAAATACATGTGCCTGCCAACTTTATCGGCTACGGCGCATTCTGTATGTCTGCCATGCTCGGTATCGCCGAACTCTTGGCTATCCGCAATGAAGCTGCCGGTAAAAAATCATGGCTGCCCGAATCTCAAGCCATTGAAGAAGTGATGTATAAAGCCATTGCCGTCGGCTTCTTATTCTTTACCATCGCCACCATTCTCGGCGCACTCTGGGCAGCCGACGCATGGGGACGCTATTGGAGTTGGGACCCGAAAGAAACTTGGGCCTTTATCGTTTGGCTGAACTATGCCGTTTGGCTGCACTTACGCCTGGTTGCCGGCTGGCGCGGCAAAGTATTGGCATGGTGGGCAGTTATCGGCTTATTTATTACCGCTTTCGCCTTTATCGGCGTGAATATGTTTTTAAGCGGTTTGCATTCTTACGGCGAACTCTAATTATCCGTTCAACCATAAAGCAGGCCGTCTGAAATATGATCTGACCCCCAAATCTTGGACAAACATAAAAGCCTTTTCAGGCTGCCTTTTCGAGCTGGGTTCTGTATGCTACGGGACTCAGCTTTTTCAATTTCAAACTACATCTGTCATGATTGTAGTACCG
>NZ_JANUXW010000019.1 GCF_024834045.1 Neisseria montereyensis | reverse complement strand
TCGTACGGAACCCCGTTAATAAATAATTAAGTGTTTAATACAGGATTTTAAAAGGCCGTCCAACTTTTCAGACGGCCTTATCTGTATTCGAATAAAAATTTATTGAATTAAGAAAATTAAGTTATTTCTGTTCAATACGAACAAATTCAGGATCAATTTTATAATTACTATCCAAAGTACATCTAGCATGATAATCAATTTTCATACCTAAACTATTTTTGGCTGAAAATCCTCTATGAACGATAATGTTTCCATTAAAAATAGCTGATACATCCGTATCCATAATATGTTGTTCAAATGTATTTGGATTTTGTAATAGCATTTTTATTGCAGTATCACATTGATTAACAGCAAGAAGTTTATCAATTTCTTTATCTTGTTCTGCTGAAATAGATTTATCATTAATCAAATCAGCTTCTGATACATAAAACCTTTTATTGTTAGCACAATCCGCATAAAATACAATATTATCTTTTGGCTGGCTTCTTTTATCAGATAAATCTACTACTTCAACTTTATCACAAGTTTTTTCATGGGCAACATGTAGTGCTATTTTAGGTATTAGTTCATTAATTTTTAACATCGCAGTATCTCCCCATCTTTTATAAAGTTTTGGATAATCCTGCTTAGTATATTTAAAAGTTAGTATTTCTTTAGAAACTTTTAATTTAGCTTGTTCAATTTCACTCTTATTAGATACATAAGTATTATTATTTGAATTGTCAATGCGACTACCTATCATTATTACAATAATAAGCCCTATAAATACTACAAGAAAAAATAGTAAAATTTTACCAGTCGTTAATGGGGGTTTGACTTTTGTATCTAATAATTTTCTTTGTTCATATTGATTTTGTCTAATATTTATATCTTTAGATTCATTAAACAATGCAATTTTGACTGTTTTAGCAAAAGCTTTACCTAATAACAACCCTCCTTCAACCAAAATACGACGTCCATCAAATAGTGTAATTTCAATTCCACGATCTGTTTCCTCTAGTGACATTACATCAATAAATGGAACATATTCTTTTTTATTTAAATACATGCCTTTTGAATTGTAATTACAAAAACCTTTATTAACATCTCCCGCTATAACTTTAAATTTGGGCATTTTTTATCCTTTTGTTAGTCTCAGTAAAATAAAATCACATAAAAAAGTATATATTATTACAATTTAACACAATTAAACTATACTTTTTTATTCCTAAAGAAGTATTTTCTAATTTAATTTTATGTCTGTTATATTCATTACAATATTCAGTTAAGATATATAGATTATTTAAATTAAAAAGAACACAATTTAATAAGCAACATATTTCAAAAATCATAATAATATTTGCACTAAATGTTATCCACAAACCCAAGCTTTTCCGCATATGCTCAAACTTACCGATACCCATTGCCACCTTGCCGATCCGGCATTCAGCAATCATTTGCCGGATATATTAAAAACTGCAGAATCCCAAGGAGTCCGCCGTTTTATTGTACCGGCAACCTGTTCGGATGATTTTCAAGCAGTAATCTCACTGACAAAAATACCGTCGGTACATATTGCTTTAGGCATTCATCCTTGGTTTGCCGAGTCGGCATCCGAGCAAGATTTTCACCATTTGGAATCATTACTGAAACAATATCCGCAAGCGTGGGTTGGTGAAATCGGTTTGGATTTTTATGATAAGGCACAAACGACGAAACAACGTGAAAAACAAATTGACTACTTTTGCCGCCAATTGGTATTGGCCGAACGTTTACACCGCCCGGTGATTGTTCATAATTTGAAAGCAACTTCGGCTATTGTTGAAGCGGTAAAGCAAAGCCGGTTTAGCCAAGGCGGTATTGCCCATGCTTTTTCGGGTAGTTTGGAAGAAGCACAATTATTAATCAAAAATGGTTTTAAAATCGGCATCGGTTCGTTATTACTCAACCCTACTGCCAAAAAAGCCCGCCAAGCGGCACAAAACCTGCCGTTAAAAGATATGGTTTTGGAAACAGACAGCCCGTTTATGCTAAAAAATACTTTGAATACGCCGGCTAATGTACGACAAATTGCGGAAATAACAGCAGAATTACGGCATATCAGCCTTGAAGAAGTGGCTACGGCAACCGAACAAAATGTTGAAACATTATTAGCAACGATTCCATTAGTTTAATATTTGTTTGATAAGAACTTTACCTATTAAACCATCTGGAAACAAAGGCCGTCTGAATAATTTCAGACGGCCTATTTGTATTTATTTCATCCAGCCTATTTATTAACGGGGTTCCGTACGG
>NZ_JANUXW010000018.1 GCF_024834045.1 Neisseria montereyensis | reverse complement strand
ACGCACCGGAAGGTTCGGAAGTGACTGTTGTGGTAACCGATGCCAACGGCGCCACCCAAACCGTTACCACCACCGTAAACGGTGACGGCAGCTTCAGCGTAGACGTACCGGGTGAATTGCCTGACGGCGACTACAGTGTAGATGCCAAAGTGAAAGATCCGGCCGGTAACGAAGGCAATGCCAGCGACAAAGGTTCGGTAGACACCACTGCATCTATTACCGTAGAAGCGCCCGATCTGACCGGCGACAACACCCCGACCATTACCGGCACCACCCAAGATGTGGAAGAAGGCCAAGTGGTGACCGTGGTGGTGACCGACAGCACCGGTGCGACTCAAACCGTTACCACGACCGTTAAAGCGGACGGCAGCTACAGCGTAGATGTACCGAATCCGTTGGCCGACGGCGAATACACTGCCAAAGCCAGCGTTAGCGACAAAGCCGGTAACAGCGCCACTGCCGAAGACAATAACGGCAATGTGGTTGACACTACCGGTCCGAGCATCAGCGTAGATGCACCGGACAATACCGGTGACAACACCCCGACCATTACCGGTAAAACCGACGCACCGGAAGGTTCGGAAGTAACCGTTGTGGTAACCGACGCCAACGGCGCCACCCAAACCGTTACCACCACCGTAAACGGTGACGGCAGCTTCAGCGTAGACGTACCGGGTGAATTGCCTGACGGTGACTACACTGTAGATGCCAAAGTGAAAGATCCGGCCGGTAACGAAGGCAATGCCAGCGACAAAGGTTCGGTAGACACCACTGCATCCATTACCGTAGAAGCCCCCGATTTGACCGGCGACAACACCCCGACCATTACCGGCACCACCCAAGATGTGGAAGAAGGCCAAGTGGTGACAGTGGTTGTGACCGACAGCACCGGTGCGACCCAAACCGTTACCACGACCGTTAAAGCGGACGGCAGCTACAGCGTAGACGTACCGAATCCGTTGGCCGACGGCGAATACACTGCCAAAGCCAGCGTAAGCGACAAAGCCGGTAACAGCGCCACTGCCGAAGACAATAACGGCAATGTGGTTGATACCACCGGTCCGAGCATCAGCGTAGATGCCCCGGACAACACCGGTGACAACACCCCGACCATTACCGGTAAAACCGACGCACCGGAAGGTTCGGAAGTGACTGTTGTGGTAACCGATGCCAACGGCGCCACCCAAACCGTTACCACCACCGTAAACGGTGACGGCAGCTTCAGCGTAGACGTACCGGGTGAATTGCCTGACGGTGACTACACTGTAGATGCCAAAGTGAAAGATCCGGCCGGTAACGAAGGCAATGCCAGCGACAAAGGTTCGGTAGACACCACTGCATCCATTACCGTAGAAGCACCCGATCTGACCGGCGACAACACCCCGACCATTACCGGCACCACCCAAGATGTGGAAGAAGGCCAAGTGGTGACTGTGGTTGTGACCGACAGCACCGGTGCGACCCAAACCATCACCACGACCGTTAAAGCGGACGGTAGCTACAGCGTAGACGTACCGAATCCGTTGGCCGACGGCGAATACACTGCCAAAGCCAGCGTTAGCGACAAAGCCGGTAACAGCGCCACTGCCGAAGACAATAACGGCAATGTGGTTGACACTACCGGTCCGAGCATTAGCGTAGATGCACCGGACAATACCGGTGACAACACCCCGACCATTACCGGTAAAACCGACGCACCGGAAGGTTCGGAAGTGACTGTTGTGGTAACCGACGCCAACGGCGCCACTCAAACCGTTACCACGACCGTAAATGGTGACGGCAGCTTCAGCGTAGACGTACCGGGTGAATTGCCTGACGGTGACTACACTGTAGATGCCAAAGTGAAAGATCCGGCCGGTAACGAAGGCAATGCCAGCGACAAAGGTTCGGTAGACACCACTGCATCCATTACCGTAGAAGCACCCGATCTGACCGGCGACAACACCCCGACCATTACCGGCACCACCCAAGATGTGGAAGAAGGCCAAGTGGTCACTGTGGTGGTAACCGACAGCACCGGTGCGACCCAAACCGTTACCACTACCGTTAAAGCGGACGGCAGCTACAGCGTAGACGTACCGAATCCGTTGGCCGACGGCGAATACACTGCCAAAGCCAGCGTTAGCGACAAAGCCGGTAACAGCGCCACTGCCGAAGACAATAACGGCAATGTGGTTGACACCACCGGTCCGAGCATTAGCGTAGATGCACCGGACAATACCGGTGACAACACCCCGACCATTACCGGTACGACTGATGCACCGGAAGGTTCGGAAGTGACTGTTGTGGTAACCGACGCCAACGGCGCCACTCAAACCGTTACCACCACCGTAAACGGCGACGGCAGCTTCAGCGTAGACGTACCGGGTGAATTGCCTGACGGCGACTACACTGTAGATGCCAAAGTGAAAGATCCGGCCGGTAACGAAGGTAATGCCAGCGACAAAGGTTCGGTAGACACCACTGCATCCATTACCGTAGAAGCGCCTGACTTAACCGGTGACAACACCCCGACCATTACCGGCACCACCCAAGATGTGGAAGAAGGCCAAGTAGTAACCGTGGTGGTGACCGACAGCACCGGTGCGACCCAAACCGTTACCACTACCGTTAAAGCGGACGGCAGCTACAGCGTAGACGTACCGAATCCGTTGGCCGACGGCGAATACACTGCCAAAGCCAGCGTTAGCGACAAAGCCGGTAACAGCGCCACTGCCGAAGACAATAACGGCAATGTGGTTGACACCACCGGTCCGAGCATCAGCGTAGATGCCCCGGATAACACCGGTGACAATACCCCGACCATTACCGGTA
>NZ_JANUXW010000017.1 GCF_024834045.1 Neisseria montereyensis | reverse complement strand
AATAAAGTAAAACCCCTGATAGTTTCCTATCAGGGGTTCGGTATAAGTGTCTGGCAGTGTCCTACTTTCACATGGGTATCCACACTATCATCGGCGCTGAGTCGTTTCACGGTCCTGTTCGGGATGGGAAGGCGTGGGACCAACTCGCTATGGCCGCCAGACTAAACTGTCAAATCGGTAAAGCCGTTTTTATTGCAATCAACTTCTCGGTAATGTTTGTATCGTATCCTTTTGAAGGATACAGTAAGCTTTCATCTGAAGTTCTTCAAATGATAGAGTCAAGCCTCACGAGCAATTAGTACAGGTTAGCTTCACGTGTTACCACGCTTCCACACCCTGCCTATCAACGTCCTGGTCTCGAACGACTCTTCAGCGCGGTTATACCGCAAGGGAAGTCTCATCTTCAGGCGAGTTTCGCGCTTAGATGCTTTCAGCGCTTATCTCTTCCGAACTTAGCTACCCGGCAATGCGACTGGCGTCACAACCGGTACACCAGAGGTTCGTCCACTCCGGTCCTCTCGTACTAGGAGCAGCCCCCGTCAAACTTCCAACGCCCACTGCAGATAGGGACCAAACTGTCTCACGACGTTTTAAACCCAGCTCACGTACCACTTTAAATGGCGAACAGCCATACCCTTGGGACCGACTACAGCCCCAGGATGTGATGAGCCGACATCGAGGTGCCAAACTCCGCCGTCGATATGAACTCTTGGGCGGAATCAGCCTGTTATCCCCGGAGTACCTTTTATCCGTTGAGCGATGGCCCTTCCATACAGAACCACCGGATCACTATGTCCTGCTTTCGCACCTGCTCGACTTGTCGGTCTCGCAGTTAAGCTACCTTTTGCCATTGCACTATCAGTCCGATTTCCGACCGGACCTAGGTAACCTTCGAACTCCTCCGTTACGCTTTGGGAGGAGACCGCCCCAGTCAAACTGCCTACCATGCACGGTCCCCGACCCGGATCACGGGCCTGGGTTAGAACCTCAAAGACACCAGGGTGGTATTTCAAGGACGGCTCCACAGAAACTAGCGTCTCTGCTTCTAAGCCTCCCACCTATCCTACACAAGTGACTTCAAAGTCCAATGCAAAGCTACAGTAAAGGTTCACGGGGTCTTTCCGTCTAGCAGCGGGGAGATTGCATCTTCACAACCATTTCAACTTCGCTGAGTCTCGGGAGGAGACAGTGTGGCCATCGTTACGCCATTCGTGCGGGTCGGAACTTACCCGACAAGGAATTTCGCTACCTTAGGACCGTTATAGTTACGGCCGCCGTTTACTGGGGCTTCGATCCGATGCTCTCACATCTTCAATTAACCTTCCAGCACCGGGCAGGCGTCACACCCTATACGTCCACTTTCGTGTTAGCAGAGTGCTGTGTTTTTAATAAACAGTCGCAGCCACCGATTCTCTGCGACCCTCCAATGCTTACAGAGCAAGTCTTTCACATCAAAGGGCATACCTTCTCCCGAAGTTACGGTATCAATTTGCCGAGTTCCTTCTCCCGAGTTCTCTCAAGCGCCTTAGAATTCTCATCCTGCCCACCTGTGTCGGTTTGCGGTACGGTTCAATTCAAACTGAAGCTTAGTGGCTTTTCCTGGAAGCGTGGTATCGGTTACTTCTTGTCCGTAGACAATCGTTATCGCTTCTCGGTGTTATGAAAGTCCGGATTTGCCTAAACTTTCCACCTACCGGCTTGAACAAGCTAGTCCAACAGCTTGCTAACCTAACCTTCTCCGTCCCCACATCGCATTTGAATCAAGTACGGGAATATTAACCCGTTTCCCATCGACTACGCATTTCTGCCTCGCCTTAGGGGCCGACTCACCCTACGCCGATGAACGTTGCGTAGGAAACCTTGGGCTTTCGGCGAGCGGGCTTTTCACCCGCTTTATCGCTACTCATGTCAACATTCGCACTTCTGATACCTCCAGCAACCTTCTCAAGTCACCTTCTTCGGCCTACAGAACGCTCCCCTACCATGCATGCAAGCATGCATCCGCAGCTTCGGTTACAGATTTGAGCCCCGTTACATCTTCCGCGCAGGACGACTCGACCAGTGAGCTATTACGCTTTCTTTAAATGATGGCTGCTTCTAAGCCAACATCCTGGCTGTCTGGGCCTTCCCACTTCGTTTACCACTTAATCTGTCATTTGGGACCTTAGCTGGCGGTCTGGGTTGTTTCCCTTTCGACAACGGACGTTAGCACCCGCTGTCTGTCTCCCATGATTGCACTTTCCGGTATTCTTAGTTTGCCATGGGTTGGTAAGTCGCAATGACCCCCTAGCCATAACAGTGCTTTACCCCCGGAAGTGATACATGAGGCACTACCTAAATAGTTTTCGGGGAGAACCAGCTATCTCCGAGTTTGTTTAGCCTTTCACCCCTATCCACAGCTCATCCCCGCATTTTGCAACATGCGTGGGTTCGGACCTCCAGTGCGTGTTACCGCACCTTCATCCTGGCCATGGATAGATCACTCGGTTTCGGGTCTACACCCAGCAACTCAGCGCCCTATTAAGACTCGGTTTCCCTACGCCTCCCCTATCCGGTTAAGCTCGCTACTGAATGTAAGTCGTTGACCCATTATACAAAAGGTACGCAGTCACACCTAATGGTGCTCCCACTGTTTGTATGCATCAGGTTTCAGGTTCTATTTCACTCCCCTCCCGGGGTTCTTTTCGCCTTTCCCTCACGGTACTGGTTCACTATCGGTCGATGATGAGTATTTAGCCTTGGAGGATGGTCCCCCCATCTTCAGACAGGATTTCACGTGTCCCGCCCTACTTGTCGTATACTTAGTACCACCAATGAAATTTCGAATACGGGGCTGTCACCCACTATGGCCAAGCTTCCCAGCTCGTTCTTCTATCTCAATGGCTATCATATACAGGCTCCTCCGCGTTCGCTCGCCACTACTTGCGGAATCTCGGTTGATTTCTTTTCCTCCGGGTACTTAGATGGTTCAGTTCTCCGGGTTCGCTTCTCACTCCCTATGTATTCAGGAGTGGATACTGCACAAAATGCAGTGGGTTTCCCCATTCGGACACCACCGGATCATAGCTTTATTGCCAGCTCCCCGATGCTTTTCGCAGGCTTACACGTCCTTCTTCGCCTATCATCGCCAAGGCATCCACCTGATGCACTTATTCACTTGACTCTATCATTTCAAGAACCTCTCTGACTTCACCTAAACTGCCGTTGACGTGCAATTAGATTAGATGTTCATACTCTGATAAAGCTTACTGCTTGTTGTGTGTAACTTATGCCTTTTGTCTTTCATAAGTTACTCGATACAATCATCACCCAAATACTGTACAACTTACCTTTCGGTAAATCGACATTGTCTTTGTTTGTTGATTTCGGCTTTCCAATTTGTTAAAGAGCGATGCATTCTTATTAAACAACTTGTGTCGTCTAATGACTTTGCAAATTAAAAACAGCTTTTAAAGCTGACTTTAATTTAAAAAGTATCAATATCCCCTAACCTCGCGGTTCGTGGTGGAGGCAAACGGGATCGAACCGATGACCCCCTGCTTGCAAAGCAGGTGCTCTACCAACTGAGCTATGCCCCCTTATCCGTCCAAACAGCTTCTACTTCCTGCTCGAAGAATCTCTGGTGGGTCTGGGAGGACTTGAACCTCCGACCCCACGCTTATCAAGCGTGTGCTCTAACCAGCTGAGCTACAAACCCAAGGTCGCCATTGTTACCAATAGACAGCTTATAGCTTGCGCATAAGCATTTATTTAACTTCTCATGCATCTTTTACACAGCTTACCGATAAGTGTGAGTACCCAACAACCTCTTCTTTTCTCTAGAAAGGAGGTGATCCAGCCGCAGGTTCCCCTACGGCTACCTTGTTACGACTTCACCCCAGTCATGAAGCATACCGTGGTAAGCGGGCTCCTCGCGGTTACCCTACCTACTTCTGGTATCCCCCACTCCCATGGTGTGACGGGCGGTGTGTACAAGACCCGGGAACGTATTCACCGCAGTATGCTGACCTGCGATTACTAGCGATTCCGACTTCATGCACTCGAGTTGCAGAGTGCAATCCGGACTACGATCGGTTTTATGAGATTGGCTCCACCTCGCGGCTTGGCTACCCTCTGTACCGACCATTGTATGACGTGTGAAGCCCTGGTCATAAGGGCCATGAGGACTTGACGTCATCCCCACCTTCCTCCGGCTTGTCACCGGCAGTCTCATTAGAGTGCCCAACTTAATGATGGCAACTAATGACAAGGGTTGCGCTCGTTGCGGGACTTAACCCAACATCTCACGACACGAGCTGACGACAGCCATGCAGCACCTGTGTTACGGCTCCCGAAGGCACTCCTCCGTCTCTGGAGGATTCCGTACATGTCAAGACCAGGTAAGGTTCTTCGCGTTGCATCGAATTAATCCACATCATCCACCGCTTGTGCGGGTCCCCGTCAATTCCTTTGAGTTTTAATCTTGCGACCGTACTCCCCAGGCGGTCAATTTCACGCGTTAGCTACGCTACTAAGGCATCAAGTGCCCCAACAGCTAATTGACATCGTTTAGGGCGTGGACTACCAGGGTATCTAATCCTGTTTGCTACCCACGCTTTCGGGCATGAACGTCAGTATTATCCCAGGGGGCTGCCTTCGCCATCGGTATTCCTCCACATCTCTACGCATTTCACTGCTACACGTGGAATTCTACCCCCCTCTGACATACTCTAGCTACCCAGTTTCAAACGCAGTTCCCAGGTTGAGCCCGGGGATTTCACATCTGACTTAAGTAACCGTCTGCGCCCGCTTTACGCCCAGTAATTCCGATTAACGCTCGCACCCTACGTATTACCGCGGCTGCTGGCACGTAGTTAGCCGGTGCTTATTCTTCAGGTACCGTCATATGTTCGTGGTATTAGCACAAACCCTTTCTTCCCTGACAAAAGTCCTTTACAACCCGAAGGCCTTCTTCAGACACGCGGCATGGCTGGATCAGGGTTGCCCCCATTGTCCAAAATTCCCCACTGCTGCCTCCCGTAGGAGTCTGGGCCGTGTCTCAGTCCCAGTGTGGCGGATCATCCTCTCAGACCCGCTACTGATCGTCGCCTTGGTAGGCCTTTACCCCACCAACTAGCTAATCAGACATCGGCCGCTCAAATAGCGCGAGGTCCTAAGAGCCCCCGCTTTCCTTCTCAAAGATTATGCGGTATTAGCCATCCTTTCGGACAGTTATCCCCCACTACTCGGTACGTTCCGATGCATTACTCACCCGTTCGCCACTCGCCACCAAAAGAGCAAGCTCTTCCGTGCTGCCGTTCGACTTGCATGTGTAAAGCATGCCGCCAGCGTTCAATCTGAGCCAGGATCAAACTCTTATGTTCAATCTCTAACTTTTAACTTCTGGTCTGCTTCAAAGAAACCGACA
>NZ_JANUXW010000016.1 GCF_024834045.1 Neisseria montereyensis | reverse complement strand
AAGAAGGTGTGGAAATGGTAATGCCGGGTGAGAATGTAACGATTTCGGTAGAGTTGATTGCTCCGATTGCTATGGAAGAAGGTTTACGTTTTGCCATTCGCGAGGGTGGTCGTACAGTAGGTGCCGGTGTAGTATCTTCTATCATTGCTTAATCGGAAGGGTATAGATAAATGGCAAATCAAAAAATCCGTATCCGTTTAAAAGCTTATGATTACAGCTTGATTGATCGTTCGGCTCAAGAAATTGTTGAAACAGCCAAACGTACTGGTGCTGTGGTTAAAGGACCGATTCCTTTACCAACCAAAATCGAACGCTTTAATATTTTGCGCTCTCCTCATGTGAATAAAACTTCTCGTGAGCAGTTAGAGATTCGTACTCATTTGCGCTTAATGGATATTGTTGACTGGACGGATAAAACTACCGATGCTTTGATGAAGCTCGACTTACCCGCCGGTGTAGACGTTGAGATTAAAGTTCAGTAATTAAACTTCTATCTTAAGAAAATAAAGCCTCAAGCTAATTACATAGCTTGAGGCTTTTGTTTTGGGGTTTATCTTAAAAAGTAATTTTATTTTACTTTTTCTGGGATTTTTGCAAAGACTCTATATCGTGGTATGAGCAAATTTTAAATCGAATATTTATGGTTTTAGAATGATTGGGATTGAGCGGTTTTTTAATAGGGCTTATTAAACGATGTGCTACAATCTTAAAACTATTTATTAAGTATAAGGGTAGGTTATGTCTGATTTTCGCCAAGATTTTTTAGAATTTGCATTGGCACAAAATGTATTGAAATTCGGTGAATTCACTACTAAAGCGGGTCGTCAGTCTCCTTATTTTTTTAATGCGGGTTTGTTTAATGACGGTGCTTCGACTTTGGCGCTAGCAAGATTTTATGCACAAGCCATTATTGAGAGCAAAATTGAGTTTGATATGTTGTTCGGCCCTGCTTATAAAGGCATTATTTTGGCAGCAGCGACAGCGATGATGCTAGCTGAACACGGTGTAAATGTACCTTTTGCCTATAATCGTAAAGAAGCAAAAGATCATGGTGAAGGTGGTGTATTAGTGGGTGCACCACTTAAAGGCAGGGTATTGATAATTGATGATGTGATTTCGGCCGGTACTTCGGTGCGTGAGTCGGTTAAATTGATTAAAGCTGAAGGTGCGGAGCCTGCTGCTGTCGCGATTGCTTTAGATCGTATGGAAAAGGGAACCGGTGAGTTGTCTGCGGTTCAAGAAGTTGAAAAACAGTATGGATTACCCGTTGTTGCTATTGCTAATCTGAATGATTTATTTACACTTTTGCAAAATAATGCGGAGTTTGGCGGCTATTTGGAACCTGTGCGTGCCTATCGGAAACGTTATGGTGTGGTATAGTGGCTAGTAAGTCTGGTGTTTTGCCGATGAATTTTTGATAAATACCGAATAATGATGATTAAGTTATTTAGAAACTGAAGTAAACAAAAGTCACATAACTTATCTGAAAACATTGCCAATTTATGTTAAATTGACATTATTGTTATATAAACTGCTAAAAATTAAAGAGAAGAAAATGTTCAAACCAATTGCCTTAGTTACTTTGCTATTGACTGCAAGCATACCTACTTATGCGGAAACGCTTAATTACAATGTTGTTGAATTTTCAGAAAGTGCCGGTATTGAAGTGGTTCGTGATACTGCTTCTGCGCGGTTGCGTGTGCATGAAGAAGGTGTTAATCGTGAGGCAGTCAGTGCCAATTTTATTAAAAAATTGGATAGTGTAACCCGTAAGGCGACAGCTAGCCCGTTTAAAACCGAGTTAATAAGCCGTAGTGCATCGCCACGTTATGAGTTTTCTGATAAAGGTAATCGTACCCAGACGGGATGGGAAGAAGAAGCTTTATTGCAAGTTGAAAGCCAAAATTTTGAAGCGATAAACCAATTGATTGCAGATACGCAGCAAGATGCTAATTTGGAAAGTTTGGTTTTTAGTGTGTCGAAGCAAAATCGTCAAGATGCTGTTGATGAGGTAAGTAGGTCTGCTTTGCGTCGTTTTAAAGATCGGGCGGCTGCTTTAACCAAAGAAATGGGATTCAGAAGCTATAAGATTGTTCATCTTGATTTTGGGCAAATTGGTAATCGTACGGTTAATAATGGTATGGCTATGATGCGTGCCGCTCCTGCAGGAGCTATGGCTTCGCCGTCGGTACCTGAGCAAACGGTACCCGGTACTGAGGAAGTAAGTGTTACTGTACACGGTACGATCCAGATGTAATTTTTAATGATTCATTTTAGGCTGTCTTTCTAAATAGGCCGTCTGAAAACAGTAACGGTCAACCTTAGGAGTAATTGTATGAAACCGACCTTATATCTCAGCAGCCTTGTCTGCTCGGCCGCATTAGCGTTGGCCGGATGCACATCTGTAGCCGAAATGGCGGGCTATGATAGTGCCACATTAAATGAAAGTGCTGCCAAAAGCTATAACCAAGTTGTACAGGAGGCTCGTAGTAAACGGGTATTGGATACAACATCTAAAACATCACGCCGTGTTCATGCGGTATTTAACAGACTTAAACCCTATGCGGAGCGCGCTAACCAAACGGGCGTGCCTTTCAATTGGCAAATGAATGTTATCCGTTCTGATGAAATGAATGCTTGGGCTATGCCCGGTGGCAAAATGGCGGTGTATACCGGTATGGTCGAACGTTTAAATCTGACCGATGATGAAATAGCAGCTATTGTCGGTCATGAAATGACCCATGCCTTACTTGAGCACAGTAAGAAAGCCATCGGGCAGCAGGTGTTGACGAATTTGGCTGTCAGTGTCGGTGGTTCATTAGTGGCTTCTCAGACCGGAGTTAGCCAAGATACCATCGGTTTATCGTCTAGTCTGCTTAGCCAATATGGTGTGAATATGCCTTTTTCGCGTAGTCAGGAACGTGAGGCGGATGCCGGTGGGGTGAGACTGATGGCTCAGGCCGGTTATAACCCACAGGCGGCTATTAATGTGTGGGAAAAAATGAACCGTCTCAACGATAATAACAATGCTTTAAATGCGATTACTTCTTCTCACCCGACTAATAATGCACGGATGCAGGCAATACGCAATATGTTGCCGGAAGTGATGCCGATTTATGAACGTAGTAAGAAGCGTTAAATTCATTGTTTGAAATAAATGATATTTAATCTTTAAACTAACAAAGCCGTCTGAAAACTTTCAGACGGCTTTGTTTTTGATATCTAAGTTTTATTGTTTACGATAAGCCGCTTTAAAAATGGATAAACTTATCTGTTTATGATTTATTCATATTATTGCGGTTGGGAATCGGTTGAAACGCTTTTATATTTTAGGCGGCTCTGTTGTTGATTCGGCAGACTCAAAGTTTTGCGGCTGCGTAACATCGGACGCTGCAATATTATTGTCGGCTGTCACTTCCTGAACTTCCGAGTGGCTTATCGGCGTTTCATCTGCTGTTAGCGGATGCTCGTTAGCTGTTGTTGTCAACTCGGTTTCCGAATCAATATTATGATTTTGTTGAACATCATTGTTTATTGCAATGTCGTCGGTAGAGTGATCCGGAGGAAGAATGGTTTCTTTATTGTCGATTGTTGTGGATGCAGCCAGATAAGCTACGGTAACAGACGTATCACCTCTTAAAGCAAGCTGTTGTTGTAAAGTGTCTTTATCCATTAAGGTATGTGCACCATCACTTAAATGGCGGACAACTTTTTGATAACTTTTATTGAGTTCGTCTACTGCGGCGGCCGTTTCAATAAAATGTTCGTCTACTTTTTGCCGGTATTGCCCGAATTCTTGTTTTAAAGCTTCATGTTCTTTTTTACTCTTGCCGTTTTTTCCGCGTAATCCAAGCCACATCAGAAAGAGGCCGATAACGAGGCCGATAAGTGCGGCAATAGCAAGTTGTGCAGCCCAAGGTAAAGTTGTATTCATATTTTTCCTTTCATTAAATCAGCTACTATCTTACCAATGATATGGCAGAAAAACCAATGAAACCGGTAATAAGCTGAAAATTTCATGGGATATAGTTCCTGATTTTAATATGGTTTACATTTGATTTAACTTCATTAGGTAATGGCTGCCACCGTAATTTTGGAAAGGCCGTCTGAAAAACCGAGAGAATAACGACGGGGCAGCACGCCACTGACAAAACCGTTTTGCACAGTGGTTTCATAAGCACAGACCAAACGTTCTTCAGATAATAGATTAATAGAATAATCTGGGTTTAATAAAGGGGAAATACGGCTGAACAAACGCCAGATAACACGACTGCCATCGGGTAGATTCGGATTGGCTTGAAAGCTGACATTGCCCTCGTTGCAACCTACATGATAATGATCATAATCAAACGGTTCGGTATCGGGAAAAGGATGGGCATCAAAAAAACCAAAAATACGGTCATGTGCACATAAGCTTTGGCAAACATAAGGCCATACGTTTTCTCGTAAGAAAAACTGGTCGGCAAAATGCCTTGATTCAACCGGCTTGCTTAAATAAGCCGTTATTTTTGTTTCTATATTGGGTACGCTGCCGACTATTGCGCCCCATAGTCCGGCTAGAATTAATTCGGTATGAGTGCCGGCATCGCGCATGGTGTGGAAACGTTTGCCGCTATTTATCCAAGCTTCGACGGCATGGGCTTCGCGTTGGGAAATCACAGAGTCGGCATCGCGGAAAATTACCCGTTCCGCTTCGGAATCGTTAATGGCCAAAAATCGCCACATGGTCCCCGGCCATTGTTCTTGCTCCGGTGATACGCGCACAATTTCCGCACCGTGTTGCCGCAAACGTTGTAAGGCTTGTTCGGGAACACTGCCGTCAACATAAAAACGGCATACCCAGCCCGGATAGATGATGCTGGCTAATTCGGTATTGATAACGGCTGGTTCGATATATCCGGCATGATTGCCAAATAAAGAGAATGAAATAATTTTTTTACCGCTTGATTTGATTGAAATATCAGGTTGGGGCGGGCGGTTTTTTATATTACGGTTCCGGTTTTCCAGTGCCTGTCGTCCGTATAAACGGCAATTTTCCCAATCATGCAACGCACCATAAGCGTGGGCAAGGGCATCTAGTGAATTGATATGATCGGGATTGCGCTGCAGGGCTTTTTTAGCATAGGAAATCCCTTCCTGCCATAATTCACCTTTAACGGCTGCAGTAGCGGCATCGCTAAGTGGTGCCACGGCTTGGGGAATCAGTTTATGTGCTTTTAGTGCTTCGGATACTGCCTGTTGATATTGTTCCATAGCCATATAATGGCGGAATGCTACGGAAATTTTATCGAGTTGTTGTTGGATTTTTTGTTGTTGTGGCGTGAGACGTTTCTTCATATTTATGGGTTTTCCTGTTTCAGACGGCCTATTGGTGATGCAAAACTTAATATATAAACTATATAAAATGCTATCTGTATAGAATAAATCTTGCCCAATAGCAATGGCAAATAAATTTAATGATAGCCAATCATGTATTTATACAAAGCGGCTGCAAAAATACTTTGTTTCGGGCATATTATAGATTTTTAATATGGTTTTTCTAAAATATTGAATAAGAATTTTTTAGATGACTTTAGAGTAAATACTTATAATATTTACAAGCTTTTCGATCATAAAAAGATTTATACTATTACCGGAGGATAGCTGCCAAAACTGCCTTTTTCTGATATTTTACTGGACATTTAATAACAACTTGGTGAAAATAGCCAAATATCTTTTTTTGTTACCGCTTGTAAAGGCGTCTCATTCCCAACAGCCGGACACGTTATTTCCATAGTGAAAAACAGTGTTTCGGTACAGCTTTAAAATAAGCAAAAGGAACCCTAATGGACTTACGCAAACTGAAAAAACTGATTGATTTGGTTGAAGACTCGGGTATCGCCGAAATAGAAGTTACCGAAGGCGAAGAGAAAGTACGCATTACGCGTGCGACCGCTCAGCAACAAGCTATTTATACCGCACAGCCTATGCCGGTACAGCATGCGGCGACTGCTCCGGTTGCGAATACCCCCGCTCCTGTTGCCGTGCCCGCCGAAGCCCCTGCTGAGCGTGATTTTTCCAATGCACAAAAATCGCCTATGGTCGGTACGTTTTATCGCGCACCCAGCCCCAGCTCGCCCCCGTTTGTAGAAGTCGGACAAGCCGTTCAGGTGGGTGAAACATTATGTATTATTGAGGCCATGAAGCTGATGAATGAAATCGAAGCGGAAAAATCCGGTGTGGTCAAAGAAATTTTGGTTGAAAACGGTCAACCCGTCGAATACGGCGAACCCTTGTTTATCATCGAATAAGCTGTTTCAGACGGCCTTCCATTAAGGCTTAGGCCGTCTGAATATTGGCATTCAGAGCAAAGCAAACGCTTTGAAATTTCTTCTGAAAGAATCCCTATGTTGAAAAAAGTATTGATTGCCAACCGCGGTGAAATCGCTCTCCGTGTATTACGCGCCTGTCGTGAAATGGGCATTGCTACCGTAGCCGTACATTCCGAGGCTGATAATGATAGCCTGCATGTAAAACTGGCAGACGAATCGGTATGTATCGGCCCTGCACCATCACCGCAAAGTTATCTGAATATTCCGGCTCTGATTGCGGCGGCAGAGGTAACCGGAGCGGATGCAATTCATCCGGGCTACGGTTTTTTGGCTGAGAATGCCGATTTTGCCGAGCAAGTGGAACAATCCGGTTTTGTATTTATCGGCCCGCGTCCCGAAACTATCCGCCTGATGGGTGATAAAGTGTCGGCCAAACATGCCATGATTGAGGCCGGCGTGCCATGTGTTCCCGGCTCGGAAGGTGCATTGCCTGATGATGACAAAGAAATTTTGAAAATTGCCGATGCTGTTGGCTTTCCGGTGATTATTAAAGCATCCGGCGGCGGCGGCGGGCGCGGTATGCGTGTGGTTGAGAAAAAAGAAGATTTGCTTAAAGCCGTAGAGATGACGAAAACCGAAGCAGGTTTGGCATTTGGCAACCCTATGGTGTATATGGAGCGTTATCTGCAAAAACCACGTCATATCGAAATTCAGGTGATGGCTGATGAGCAAGGTAATGCCATTTATTTAGGTGAGCGTGATTGTTCTATGCAACGCCGCCATCAAAAAGTGATTGAGGAAGCGCCCGCACCCGGTATTACTGAAACGGAACGCCGTAAAATCGGTGAGGCTTGTGTGGCGGCATGTAAACGCATTGGTTACCGTGGTGCCGGCACATTTGAGTTTTTGTATGAAGATGGTGAGTTCTTCTTTATTGAAATGAATACCCGTGTTCAGGTTGAACATCCGGTTACCGAACTGATTACCGGTGTGGATATCGTTCAAGAGCAAATCCGTGTGGCAGGCGGTGCTGCTTTGCAATACCAACAAAAAGATATCGTATTGCAAGGACATGCTTTTGAATGCCGTATTAATGCGGAAGATCCTTATAACTTTATTCCTAGTCCGGGTTTGATTGCAAGTTGTCATTTACCGGGCGGATTGGGTGTTCGCGTTGACAGCCATATTTATCAAGGCTACCGTATTCCGCCAAACTACGACAGCCTAATCGGTAAAATCTGCGTACACGGTAAAAACCGTCAGCTAGCTATGGCGAAAATGCGTGTTGCTTTAGCGGAGTTGGCTGTTACCGGTATTAAAACCAATACGCCGTTACATCGTGATTTGTTTGTCGATAATGATTTCCAAGAGGGTGGGGTAAGTATTCATTACCTTGAGCATTGGTTGGAAGAGAAGAAAGCGCAAGCAGAAAAATAAGGTTAGTGACATTTTATGCATTAACAAAGGCCGTCTGAAATATTGATCTGACCCCCAAATCTTGGACAAACATAAAAGCCTTTTCAGGCTGCCTTTTCGAGCTGGGTTCTGTATGCTACGGGACTCAGCTTTTTCAATTTCAAACTACATCTGTCA
>NZ_JANUXW010000015.1 GCF_024834045.1 Neisseria montereyensis | reverse complement strand
GCTCTTCCGTGCTGCCGTTCGACTTGCATGTGTAAAGCATGCCGCCAGCGTTCAATCTGAGCCAGGATCAAACTCTTATGTTCAATCTCTAACTTTTAACTTCTGGTCTGCTTCAAAGAAACCGACAGGATTTTATCCTGTCTGTTTTTGTCGCAGTGTGAGGCCATCAGGCACTCACACTTATCGGTATTCTGTGTTGTTAAAGAGCGTTCCCGCTACCGTCCCGGCAGCGAAGAAACCGAACTATACCGACTCAACAACATCCAGTCAATACCCGATAACTCAAAAAACTTACCTAAAAGCACAATTTTTTGTTTTTTATAAAAATAAATCTTCAAGCAACCGAAATCACAATTTACCGCATGTGTTTAACCAATCCTTTAACTTTGTGATTTAGAGTATTTACACACTTAATAGCCATAAAAAGGGTAAGTTTTAATTTTAAATTTTAATGATAGTTGTTTTTAAAAAATTTCTGTTTTATTTTATATTTACCCACCAAGAAGGCTTGCACTTTACCGAAAGATGAATTACATTGAACTACATTAAGTGATGCAAATCACAAAGCCAAGTAAACAAAGGCACAAATCAATATAATCCTCTTATATTGAAGAAATAGAGAAAATTTGAGTTATCAACACCATAAACGGGCTACCTTTTAAATTTAAGGTAGCCCGTTTTATATGCTTTATCTAAAAAAATATTTTGATCAAATAAATTTTATTTTCAACGTTGTAATACAACTTCTAAAATAAACTTACTGCCTACATAAGCAAACATCAAACTGATAAACCCCACTACCGTCCACACTGCTACTTTCTTTCCACGCCAAGCAGTCATACCGTGTTTCAATAATAAGCCGCCGTAAATCAACCAAGACAATATGCCGAAAATGGTTTTATGGGTTAACATCACCGGCTTATTAAAGATTTGATCGGCAAAAAAAGTACCGCTGACAACAGAATAGGTTAATAACAGAAATCCTGCCCACATACCTTGAAACATTAGCTTTTCCAAACTAAGCAGCGACGGCAGAAAAGAAACCAATGAAGATATTTTTTTCTTATGCAGATTATTATCCAACAGTAAAATCAATACGGCCAGTAAAGTAACGATACCGAATAATCCGTATGCCAATAATGATGTACCTATGTGTAGCATAAACGGCCAATCACTAATATGGTATCCGGTAAATTTTCCCGGGAAGACTGTTGCCATTAGTAAAGACAGCACGGTACAAGGGTAGAGAAGTAATTGCAAACCTTTTAGGTTGTAAAAAAAACTTCCGACAAAATACATGGCCAACATCAGCCAAACGATCAAACTGACGGAATAGCCGAAGCCCATTATTACAACCTTGTCTTCCACGACAGGCGCAAGTAATACGGCCAAATGCACCAGTAAAGAAGGGGCCAATACCGCCAACTCCGCCTTTAAAGGATAAGGCTTACCATTTTGCTTTTGATGATACCACCATACAAAGCCTGCCAACCCTGCATAGACAAGTATCAGATAGATCAATACGACCGGCATGGAAAACTTTCTCTTGCATGCATATTCTTGCACGCATATGTAGTATAAAATACAATGATTTTATCAAAGATAAGCCTGATTCGGGCAGTTATTCTCAATTTCAAGGACGCTCATGTTAGATAACTTAACCAACCGCTTCGGCAGTGTGCTGAAAAACATACGCGGCCAAGCCAAATTAACCGAAGACAATATTAAAGAAGCTTTAAGGGAAGTCAGATTGGCATTGCTTGAAGCCGATGTGGCTCTGCCTATTGTTAAAGACTTTGTGAATAAAGTGAAAGAACAGGCGCTCGGGCAAGAAATCACCGGCAGCTTAACACCCGACCAAGCCTTTATCGGTATCGTTAACGATGCACTTGTCGACCTGATGGGCAAAGAAAACAGCTCGTTAGATTTGGCAACAGCTCCGCCTGCCGTGATTTTAATGGCCGGCCTGCAAGGTGCCGGTAAAACCACGACTGTCGGCAAATTATCCCGCCTGTTGAAAACCAATCAGAAAAAGAAAATTCTGGTTGTTTCCGCCGACGTATACCGCCCTGCCGCGATTGAACAACTGCGATTGCTGGCCGAACAAGTCGGCGTTGACTTTTTCCCTTCGGATACCCAACAAAAACCGGTAGATATTGCCAAAGCCGCCGTGGATTATGCGAAGAAGCATTTCTACGATGTTTTGATGGTCGATACCGCAGGCCGCTTGGCAATTGATGAAGAAATGATGAACGAGATTAAAGCGCTGCATGCTGCCGTTCATCCTATTGAAACTTTATTTGTTGTAGACGCCATGTTGGGCCAAGATGCCGTCAACACCGCGCAAGCCTTTAATGAAGCATTACCGCTGACCGGTGTGATTCTAACCAAAATGGACGGTGATTCACGCGGCGGTGCGGCTTTATCGGTACGCCAAGTGACCGGCAAACCGATTAAATTTATCGGTATCGGTGAAAAAATCAACGGATTAGAACCTTTCTATCCCGACCGTATCGCCAGTCGTATCCTCGGCATGGGTGACGTACTCAGCTTAATCGAAGACGTACAAAAAGGCATAGACGAAGAAGCTGCCACCAAAATGGCGAAAAAGCTGCACAAAGGCAAAGGCTTTGATCTGAACGACTTTAAAGAGCAAATCCAACAAATGCGCAATATGGGCGGCTTGGAAAGCCTGATGTCTAAAATGCCGGGGGAACTTGGCCAATTATCCAAACAGATTCCGGAAGGTACCGCCGAAAAAGCCATGGGGCATGTAGAGGCCATTATTAACTCCATGACCCCCAAAGAGCGTGCCAACCCTGCATTGCTGAAAGCCAGCCGCAAGCGTCGTATTGCCCAAGGTTCCGGCACTTCCGTTCAAGAAGTCAACAAAATGCTGAAACAGTTCGAACAATCTCAGCAAATGATGAAGATGTTCAGCGGTAAAGGCATGGCCAAACTGATGCGCATGGCTAAGGGTATGAAGGGTATGAAAGGCATGTTTCCGGGTATGTAAACTTTCAGACGGCCTACAAACTATTACAAGGCCGTCTGAAACACTCGAATCCTAATAAACATGAGGCCGTCTGAAACCCATTTTCAGACGGCCTTTTATATGCTTTGATTGTATGCTTTGAAATACGAGCAACTTTATTTATCTAACCGGAAATGCTACACACTTTAGGCCGTCTGAAAACCTGCCCACACCGGCCGGCAGATTTCCGGCAGCTCCGGGCTCACGCCCAATACGCCGCCGCCATAATCACCCAAACGGTGAAAATCGCTGCCGACACTCGACAATAAACCATAGTTCTGCGCCAGTAGCGCATAATTAAAGCAGTCGTTTTTATCACTACTGCCGCTATGCACTTCAATCGCCTGCCCGCCCAAGGCTTTAAACTCTTCAAAGAGATTACGCTTGGCCGTAGCCGAAAAACCATAGCGCATCGGATGGGCAATCACCGCTACCCCGTCCGCACTGCAAATCGCATCGACACACTCGGCCAATGTTGTCCATTCATGCCCGACCGATGCCGGTTTGCCGTCGCCCAAGTATTTGGTAAACGCCTGCTGCTTATTGCGCACATGACCTTCGTTGATTAAAAATTCAGCAATATGGGTGCGGCTGACCATTTCGGGATTGGCCGCCAATGCCAACGCGCCTTCATAAGCCCCGCCAATCCCTTTTTTCTCCAGTTTGCCGGCAATCGCTTCCAAGCGTTTCAGACGGCCTTTGCGTACTTCCGCCAGCAAGTTCTGCAATTTTTCATTCTTTTCATCGAAATTCAAACCGACAATATGTACAGTCCGCTTGCGCCACGTCACCGAAACTTCCACACCGTTAATAAACCGCAAGCCCAAACTATCGGCTTCGGCCCGTGCTTCAGCCAAGCCGCCGGTATGGTCGTGGTCGGTCAACGCCAGCATGGTGCAACCATTTTGATGTGCAAGGCGAACCACTTCCGCCGGCGAGAGCATGCCGTCTGAAACATTGGAATGGCAGTGAAGATCTATCATATAAACGGCTCTTTCAGACGGCCTCGATAACTTCCCGATACCGCACTACGATAAAGATAAAAAGAAGATTGGGCGTTATCCCAACGCCCATCAAAATCGGCTTTAAAACCGATGGAAACATCATTTTGACAATATGGCCGACTAGGAAAACCGATTTCCCACATGCCCACCCTCATCTTCCGAATACAAACCGATACATGGTAGTAACAATAAGCGGTTCAATGTAAACAATTACCTGTACTGGGCATCAGTTGTAACAGGGACAAAGCCCGATATGGCAGCCCTTTGCCGCTCCAAGTATGTGTTTTTCACAGAAGGTTGTATCCACTTTTGCATCGGAAGACTAACCGAAACGGTTTTCAGACGGCCTTATCGTTAGAGTGGTACATCATACTGCCAATTGGCCTGTTGTACCAACGCATCAAGTTCACGGTATTTTTTGGCCACTTCATCAGCCTGACGGCGGATGGCTTTAATATCCACCGCAGCCAACATCTTAATTTCACTACGGCTATAACGGGATTGCTCAGGTGTTGCCGCGTCTGCCAGCGCGGTTAACGCCGTGTATTCGGCTTTCAATAAATCACGCCGTACCAGTGCGGTTGTCATACCGGTGCCGTCAGATAGGCTGACTCTGCTGTTGGTTTGGTTAACCGCCACAACCAGCTTTTCTAATTTTTCGATGGTTTGCCGATATTCTATTAATAAGTCTTTCGGCTGTTCGGCAGGCTCTTCGCCTTCCTGATATTGGGCATTTTGTTTCAAACGTTGGGCAAGTTGCGCCAGCTTTCTTTGTAAATCAGCGCGTTCGATTAAGGCTTCGGCCAGTTTCATTTTTTTATCCTTATATTTTTTCAGACGGCCTCTATTCAAAAAAGGCCGTCTGAAATGATTCATTATTTTACCGTTTCGGAGTCGGCTCCGTTTTCGGTAGCTTCCTGCGCCGCCAGTTTTTCTTTCAGGCGCTTCTGTTGTTCGTCGTATTTGGCTTTATCATTCCAATAAATAGTTTGAATACAGGCATCACCGCAGTCGCTGCCGCAACATTCCCATGCTTCGGGTCGCACCGGCTCGAGCAATAACTCTTCTCCTGCATCCAGTAAATCAGATAAATCAGGTTTCCGGATCGTATCCATCTTCAACCTCCAAGACCGCCCCATTATATTCGATGATTTCCCCGCCGCGTATTTTGGCAGTTTTGCGGGTTTCTACTTCACCGTTACGCAACACTTGGCCATCGGCAATCACCATTTTTGCTTGCCCGCCACTATCGGCAAGACCGGCCAATTTCAATAAATCACATAAAGCAATATATTCGCTATCTTCTAAATAAATAGTTGCATGCATGTTTTTTTCAATATTCGGTTATCTATAAGAATCTTATTCTACGGTTAAATCATAAGCCATGATTAAATTTTAAAATTATCTATCGGATTATATTTTTTAATTTAAAATTACTAAAATAAATCGCAATCATAGTTTTAATAGCAAAAATCTTAATGTATAGTGTATTCCATAGAAACAGAACAGCAAAAAGATTGGTTAAATTTACTATACATTTTTAACTATATACTTTGTTTTGCTTAATATTTTATATTATCTACACAAGCCGCTGCCAAAAACAGCACATAACAAACCCTCTAAGGAGCACAACCATGTCTACCAAAAAATGTCCGGTTACCCATCTGACTACCAATGCCGGCGCACCGGTTGCCGACAACCAAAACAGCTTAACAGCCGGCCCGCGCGGCCCTCTGTTGGCACAAGACTTATGGCTGAATGAAAAATTGGCCAACTTTGTTCGCGAGGTGATTCCCGAGCGCCGTATGCACGCCAAAGGTTCGGGGGCTTTCGGTACGTTTACCGTAACCAACGACATCACAAAATACACCCGCGCCAAAATCTTCAGCGAAGTCGGCAAAAAAACAGAAATGTTTGCCCGCTTCACAACCGTAGCCGGCGAGCGCGGTGCGGCCGATGCCGAACGCGATATCCGCGGTTTTGCGCTGAAATTCTATACCGAAGAAGGCAACTGGGATATGGTGGGCAACAACACCCCCGTATTCTTCATGCGTGACCCGCGTAAATTCCCTGATTTGAACAAAGCCGTAAAACGCGACCCGCGCACCAATATGCGTTCCGCAACCAACAACTGGGACTTCTGGACCTTGCTGCCCGAAGCATTCCACCAAGTGACCATTGTGATGAGCGACCGTGGTATCCCCGCATCTTACCGCCACATGCACGGCTTCGGTTCGCACACTTACAGCTTCTGGAACGAAGCCGGCGAACGCTTCTGGGTGAAATTCCACTTCCGTACCCAACAAGGCATTAAAAACCTGACCGATGAAGAAGCGGCCGCCATTATCGCCAACGACCGCGAAAGCCATCAACGCGACCTGTACGAATCTATCGAACGTGGTGATTTCCCGAAATGGAAAATGTACATCCAAGTGATGCCGGAAGCCGAAGCGGAAAAAGTGCCTTACCATCCGTTTGACTTGACCAAAGTTTGGCCGAAAAAAGACTATCCGTTGATTGAAGTGGGTGAGTTTGAATTAAACCGCAATCCTGAAAACTTCTTTGCCGATGTCGAGCAAGCCGCATTTGCGCCGAGCAATTTGGTACCGGGTATCAGCGTATCGCCCGATAGAATGTTACAGGCACGTTTGTTTAACTATGCCGATGCACAGCGCTACCGCTTGGGTGTGAACCACCATCAAATCCCGGTGAACGCACCGCGCTGCCCTGTACACAGCAATGCGCGCGACGGTCAAGGCCGTGCCGATGGCAACTATGGCGGCCAACTGCACTACGAGCCGAACAGTTTCGGCCAATGGCAAGATCAAGCCCAATTTGCCGAACCGCCTTTGAAAATCAACGGTGACGCCGCTCATTGGAACTTCCGTGAAGATGACGACGACTATTTCAGCCAACCGCGTGCGCTGTTTCATCTGATGAACGACGAGCAAAAAGAAGCGCTGTTTAAAAACACAGCCGCTGCAATGGGCGATGCTTTAGACTTCATCAAATACCGCCATATCCGCAACTGTTATATGTGTGATCCGGCTTATGGTGAAGGCGTTGCTAAAGCATTGGGTATGACCGTGGCAGATGCGCAAGCAGCCCGCGAAACCGATCCGGCCAAAGGCAACCCCGGATTCCTATAAATAGGCACTGAACGAATTTTTAGCCGATAAGGCTAAACACTACCAAAACGCTAAATATAATAATCTTATATAAAAGCAGCAGGCCGTCTGAAGATTAATTTTCAGACGGCCTTTATTTATATCATTCAATGGTAACCACTTCATTCACGGCAAATTTTGCGCCCCTCTCTCGTTGTAATAAAACAACAAAAGCATTAACTTTCACAAGGAAATTATTGATTTATATAGCATATATTAATAATAAATCTCATTATTACCCACTCCACACAAATACATAGCCGCTTCAAATCAATTAAATATAAACAGAAAACAATTGTTATAAATTAATCAAATAGTTAATTATAGAAATAACCTTTTCAGACGGCCTATTCATGTTGATAATATCAAACAAACAAAAGTTAACCAAAATTAAATTAAATTAAATTAAACGTTTTATAACAAATATCATTGTTTATTAATATATATGATTAATCAGGCGCTGCTATCATAATGGGAACCGGCTCGACATAGCAAGCGCCCTAATCATGATTCAAGCGGCTATATGCACATTCTATCAGTCTGTTCACTCAAGCATCTTCAAATCATTTTTAGATTTCTTAGCTATCCATTACGCAAACTTTATAGCGGCTTTTTAAAACATAGCGATTACGCATTTATTTTTCAAAGTATCTTCAAAGTGATGCCGGTTTCTGGAAACCCGGTCGGCCATCTATTATTTTTATGTTTTTTTAAGAAAGGTTTCTATCCATGAAACAACCTTCTATCCGCTTAACCGCTATTTTATTCACTGCTTTGGCAGCTTCTGTTTCCACCGCCGCTTTGGCAGAGGACACTGTCGGCCCCTATGTTCAAGGCGATATCGGCTTAGCGCATTTGAAATTTGATGATGGCGAGAAATTTAAAATCCGCAATACCTTCAGAAATATCAAAGATTCTTATAAAGAATCCGGCTTTATGCCCCGCATCAGCGCCGGTTATGATTACGGCAATATCCGTGTCGCCGGTGATTACACCCACTATAAAACCATTTCGGAATCTGCCGGCGATGCCGACAGCAGCGCTAATGTAAACGTTAAAGCACGCGGCGTCGGTGCTTCCGTGATTTATGATGTTCCGACACAAACCCGAATCAAACCCTATATCGGCGGACGTTTATCGGTAAACAAAATCAAAACCACTGCCAATGTCCGTCTGTTGAATGAACGCGGTTCGTCTTCAGACAGCTCCACCAAAGTCGGTATCGGCGCTATGGCCGGTGTCGGTTATGAAATCAACAGAAATCTTACTGCCGATGCGGGCTACCGCTTTAACCGTCTGACTTCCGATCTCAACACTCATGAGGTTTCAGTCGGCCTGCGTTATACATTCCAATAATCATTTATTGGGGGTTATTCGAGCACTGCATCCCCATGGAGCAGTGCTCGAACTCACTCATGCGATAACGTGCTGCTCAATACAGCATCACTACTTACTTAAAGCACTTATCCGAAAGAATGGAGAAACTTATGTGCCAACATCATGATATGCATACCGTTATTAAAAAAAGCCGCCACCGCTTAGAGCTGCCGCTGTTTTTCTTAACCGCATTTCTCACCATCGCAACATTTCTTGTTGTGCTGGCCTTATCATTTTATAAACAAGAAACATTAGAATTCACGCAAGATATTACCGTTGCCCAATATCGTGATGCCCATAAAGAAGCCAAAGGCATGACAGATACGCAAATTCTGGACAGTCTGTCGGAAGATGAAAGGGAGCTAATCGGCTACGTCGAACGCATCAACCCGCTGCTGGTATTGCTCGCACCAGTCGGTTTCTTGCTGTTGATAATTTATCAAATCGGCAAACTATACGGCGGCGTACGCGCCGACGGCGTTAGAGTCGGCCCGAACCAATTTGGCGAAGTCTATAAAATATGGGCGGAAATGGCGCAAAAATTAGGTTTGAAGAAAACACCCGAACTCTATATCCAAAACGGTAGCGGCGCGTTAAATGCTTTTGCCACCTGCCTGCCCGGCTATCGTTCTTTCGGTGTGGTTTATTCCGATATTTTAGAGCGTGCCCTTGCCAATAACGATGAAAAAAGCCTGCGTTTTATTCTCGGCCACGAACTTGGCCATGTCCGCTACAACCATGTTACTTGGTGGTACAACATGCTCAACATAATCGGCAATATGCCCGGCTTCAACTATATTATCGGCATGCCTTTAAGCCGTTCACGCGAATATGGTTGCGATAAACTCGGCGCCATGCTATCCGAAGATACCGAGCAACGCGGCTTATTAATGTTGGCTGCGGGTAAACACCTGTATCGCCAAGTAAATGCCGAAGCCTATTATGCCGAACATGTTTATAACCGCAGCTACTGGGGCGCAGTCAGCAACTTCTTTAACGACCACCCCAGCATCAACTGGCGTATTTCCGCCTTACAGCAAAACAAACATGGCAGCTTGATATGGGATAACGGCAAGAAAAAATAACCTACTGATTAATCACATTTTCTAGGCAGATAACCGCTTTATCTGCCTTTTGATATCTGGTTTAATCCGGTCATAACCAAAGGCCGTCTGAAAGATTTTCAGACGGCCTTTGGTTATGAATTTATGATTCCGTTAACGGCATCTTATTGCTATGTAGATATGCCCTCAATTTAGAATATATCAATGCAAACAAAAACAGTATTGCCTGCAACAGAATAATGGTAGGTCCGGTGGCAGCATTTACATGATAGCTCAGTATCGTGCCCATCAAACTGGTTATAACAGAGCAAGTCACCACGATAATCATCATGCGATCAAAACGGTGGGTTAATAAGGAAGCGGTAATACCGGGCGAAATCAGCATCGCAATCACCAGCACCACACCTGCAACCTGTATTGCAATAATGATGGTTAGCGCCAGCAGAATCAGTAAGCCATAGTGGAGGATTCGGGGTGGCAAGCCGACAATTCGCGCTTGAACCGGATCAAAGCAATACAGCATCAAATCCCGTTTTTTCAGCATAACGACTATAAAAATAATCGTGCAAACAATTAATGTGCGAATCAGCTCCGGATAGCTAACGCCAAGCACATTGCCGAACAAAATATGGGTCAGGTGTTGATCGGTTTCGACTTTAGTAAACAAAACCAAACCGAAAGCAAACATACCCGAAAACACAATGCCCATAACCGTATCTTCTTTCAGACGGCTGTTGTTTTTCAGATAGCCCACGCCCACGGCACACGCCAGCCCTGAAAAAAATGCACCGACTACCAACGGAATACCGGTTACAAAGGCAACAATAATGCCGGGTAGCACGGCATGGGAAATCGCATCCCCCATCAGCGACCAGCCTTTCAGCACCAAATAGCAGGACAAAATCCCGCAGACCACCGACACAATCAGCGCAGTAAACATCGCATATTGCATAAACGGAAAAGACAGCGGCTCGACAAACCAGTTGATGATATCAGCCATGTTCTGCTTCCCCCTGCATTGCAACGGCCTGTTTCTGTTTCAACAAACCGTGTTTGGGTGCGAATAAGAAAGCCAAGAGAAAAAGTGCCGTCTGTAAACAGACAATAATGCCTCCGGTGGCTCCGTCGAGAAAATAACTGATATATGCGCCTATTCCGCTGGTAAAAAACCCCAAAGCTACGGCGATTGAAGCCAACTTGCTGAATTTATCGGTGAGCAGATAAGCAGTGGCGCCGGGTGTAATCACCATCGCAATCACCAGCACCGCGCCCACGGTTTGCAATGCGGTTACCACGCAGGCGCTAAGTAGGGTAAAAAACAGAATTTTATAACGTAATGGCGACAAACCCACGACAACGGCCTGAGTTTCGTCAAAAAACACCAGTAGCAGGTTTTTCCAAAACAGCAATAAAAAAACCAGACACACCACGATAATAATGCTGACTTGAAAAACATCTTCGTCGGCAATCCCCAAAATATTGCCCAACACGATTTCCTGTACATTAACGGCAGTGGGATTAATCGAAACGATAAACAGGCCGAGTGCGAAAAAAGTTGTGAAAATAAAACCGATAATGGCATCTTCTTTCAATTTGCTCACGGCTTTAATCCACAAAATCGACAATGCCGCCAAGATGCCCGAAATAAAAGCGCCCACCGAATAAGGCAGGGCGAGCGAATAGGTAATGGCGACACCGGGCACCACCGAATGCGACAGGGCATCGCCGATTAAAGACCAGCCTTTAAGCATCAGATAAGATGATAAAAAGGCACACATCCCACCCACGGCGGCACTCAAAACAATCGCCTTTACCATATACTCGTAAGCAAACGGTTCCAATAAAACATCCAGCATGGCTCAGTCCTTTTCCCCACCTTCGGTTTGTGCGACTTTTTTCTCACGGTTATCGGCACCTTTACCTGCGGTAGCGGGCGGGTCGCTTTTGGTTTGGCCATAGAATACGGCCGGGCGTTTGTCTTCGGGCGCCAATACTGTCACTTCGCGTTTGTCTTCATCTATATGTAAATCACTGCTGGCGAGTTTGAAGTGGCGCAACACACCGCCGAACGCATGTTCAAGATTCTGTTGGTTGAATGTCGATGCAGTCGGGCCTGCCGCCTGCACGGTGCGGTTAATCATCACCACATGGTCGCAAAAGTCGGGCACAGAGCCCAAATTATGCGTGGACACCAAAATCAGACGGCCTTCTGCACGCAGCTGATCCAGAAGATCCATAATCATATTTTCCGTTGTAACATCTACGCCGGTAAACGGCTCGTCCAACAAAATAACTTTACTGTCCTGAGCCAGTGCGCGGGCAATAAATACGCGTTTTTTCTGCCCGCCGGAAAGCTCGCCGATTTGCCGTTCGGCAAGATGGGCAATGTCGACACGATCCATAGCCGTCTGAACTGCCTGCTTATCCGTTTTCGCCGGAATACGCAGAAAATTCATATAACCATAACGCCCCTGCATCACCACATCGTAAACCGAAACGGGAAACTGCCAATCCACTTCTTCGCTTTGCGGCACATAAGACACAAAATTGTTTTGCAGTGCCTTGATAATCGGCAAACCGCACAGGCGGATATCCCCCTTATGCGGTTTGAGCAACCCCATCAGGCTTTTGAACAAAGTGGATTTTCCGCTGCCGTTCATGCCCACCAGCGCGCAGGTCATACCGCCTTCCAAACCCAGAGAAAAGTCATAAATAGCCGTGTGACCGTTGTTATAGCGCACGGTGAGGTCGTTAATATGAATCGAAGCAGCGGTTTGTGACATCATTATTTTCCAAACCCTTTCACAATCGTAGATACGGTTGTATTCAGTAAATCGGCATAAGTCGGTACCGGGCCGTTTTTAGCCGACAATGAATCCACATACAAAACGCCGCCGTATTTGGCTCCGGTTTCTTTGGCTACCTGTTGCATCGGTTTCGGTGAAATCGTGCTTTCGCTAAACACCACCGGGATTTTGTTTTTACGCACGGCATCAATCACTTTGCGTACTTGCTGAGGTGTACCTTGCTGTTCGGCATTAATCGGCCACAAATAAACTTCTTTAAAGCCGTAGTCTTTTGCCAGATAACTGAATGCACCTTCGCTGCTCACCAAGAAACGCTGGTTGGCCGGCACCTGCATGAGTTTGGCGCGTAAAGGTTTATCCAACTGTTTGATTTTATTGCTGTATACCGCTGCATTTCTAGCATACACCGCCGCATTTTGCGGGTCGTATTTCGCCAAAGCATTTTTAATGTTTTCAATATAAATCAAGGCATTACTGGTTGACATCCATGCATGGGGATTGGGCATGCCTTTATAAGGGCCTTCATGGATAGACATCGGCTGAATGCCTTTAGTCACCACTACCGCCGGCTTGTTTTTCACATTTTGAAAGAAACGCTCAAACCAACGTTCCAGATTCATGCCGTTCCACAATACCAAATCAGCCGACTGGGCTTTGGCGATATCTTGCGGTGTAGGTTGATAATCATGAATTTCCGCACCGGGTTTGGTAATCGATTCCACCGTTGCCGCATTGCCCGCTACGTTTTGTGCGATGTCTTGAATAACGGTAAAAGTGGTCACGACTTTAAATTTCGCATAAGCGGGCGATGCCGCTAAAACACTTAAAAACAAACATGTTGCTGTAATGAAACGGCGCATGATGTGCTCTCCTGCCAGTAAAGTATGAATAAAAACGATTAAGTGGCAGATGAATTAAGCATATCTGCCAACCATTCCAGTATACTGTTAATGATAATGATTTTCAATACTATTAAATTATTCAGTTTACCGAAAAATAATTGCAAATCTGAGGCCGTCTGAAAACATTTCAGACGGCCTCAGATTTCATGAGTAAACAATGATAAACACACACTATTTTTTAAACTAAATGAACACGCGGCGTTTATCCGCTATATAATTTGTTTATATTCATTTTTTTCCCCAAGGATTACACTATGCAATTTTCCGCTTTCGGCCAAAAATTCACCCGCATGAGCGGGATTCTGCAACTCATGGACGATTTAGGCAAAGCCCTAAGCAGCGACCACCCCGTTAATATGCTCGGTGGCGGCAATCCTGCCCATATAGATGAAGCAAATAAACTGTACCACCAAATATTACAAGAATTGGTTGACAACCATACGGCAGAGGAAAGCATCGGCAACTATTCCACCCCTCAAGGCGATGCCCGATTTATCGATACTCTGGTCGACTTTTTCAACCGCGAATACGGCTGGGGCATTACTTCGGAAAATATCGCATTAACCAACGGTTCCCAAAATGCGTTCTTTTATTTGTTCAACCTATTCGGCGGCCGCTTCGAGCAAAACGGTACCCATACCGACAAAACCATCCTGCTGCCACTGGTGCCCGAATATGTCGGCTATGCCGATACCCAAATCGAAGGCCAACACTTTACAACCGTTAAACCACATATCGACATCGTCGAACACGAAGGCGAAAGCGGTTTTTTCAAATACCGCGTTGATTTTGACACACTGGAAAACCTGCCCGAACTGAAAGCCGGAAACATCGGCGCTATCTGCTGTTCGCGCCCTACCAACCCCAGCGGCAATGTTTTAACCGACGAAGAAATGGATCGTTTAGATAAATTGGCACAAACATACGGCATCCCGTTGATTATTGACAACGCTTACGGCATGCCGTTTCCCAATATTATTTACAGCAACACCACCCTAACCTGGCATGAAAATATCATCCTCTGCTTCAGCCTTTCCAAAATCGGCCTGCCCGGCATACGCACCGGCATTATCGTCGCCGCGCCCGAAGTGGTGAACGCCATCAGCGCACTCAATGCCATTGTGAACTTAGCCCCTACCCGTTTCGGCGCCGCCATCGCCACCCCGCTGATTCAAGACGGCCGTCTGAAAACATTATCCGATAACACCGTACGTCCGTTTTACCAACAGCAAGCGAAACTGGCCATATCGCTTATCAAAAAAGAATTTGCAGACTATCCGGTGAGAATCCACAAACCGGAAGGTGCGATTTTCTTATGGCTATGGTTTGAAGGCCTGCCGGTTTCCACCCAAGAGCTATACGAACAGCTGAAAGCCGAAGACACATTGGTGATTCCGGGCGAACATTTCTTTATAGGTATCGATACCGACACCCATCCCCATACCCGTGAGTGCATCCGCATCAGCATTGCGCAAAATGAAACCGTATTGAGCAACGGCATCGCCGCCATCGGCAAAGCAGTTCGCCGACTTTATGATAATGTTGGTTAAATAGACATTATTTAACCAATCCAAAAGGCCGTCTGAACATTGATCTGCCCCCCAAATCTTGGACAAACATAAAAGCCTTTTCAGGCTGCCTTTTCGAGCTGGGTTCTGTATGCTACAGGACTCAGCTTTTTCAATTTCAAACTACATCTGTCATGATTGTAGTATCGTATATAGTCGCCTATTGTCTGCATCAGCTCTGTTGTCGAAAGTCTGCCTTCCTGATAAAAGCATTCCGTCTTCAGTATCGCAAAGAAGCTTTCCATCGGGGCATTATCCCAACAATTGCCTTTACGCGACATACTCTTCACTATGCCGTGTTCCGCCAACGTACGGCGGTAGGCTTCCGTACGGTACAGCACACCCTGATCGGAATGCAGCAGCACTTTATCTGCCTTTGTCAGCTTACAAACCGCATCATTCAGCATTCTTTCCACCATCTCGCTGTTCGGGCGGCGGCTCATCGAGTAAGCGACGATTTCCCGGTTAAATACATCCAATATCGGTGACAGATACAGTTTACCGTTGCTACACTTGAATTCGGTGGCATCAGTCAGCCATTTCTCATTGGGTTTTTGCGCCTCAAAGCGGCGGTTCAGAATATTGTCCGACGGTTCGCCCATTGCCGGGTGACGGTAGGCTTTTTTCGGACGCACTTTGGCTTTCAATTGCAACAGTTTCATCAAACGGGCAACCTTTTTCTTATTCCATGACAAAGTGGCGGCAATCCGCCTGTATCCGTAACGCCCTTTGTGGCGGGCATAGACTTCGGCAACGGCGGCTTTGTCCCGTTCGTCCGGGTCGGGGCGGCCGTGGTGATAATAAAAACTGCTTTTGGGTAGAGCGGCGCTGTGCAGCAGGTATTTAAGCGGATGTTTTGCCCTCAGTGCTTGGACGGCTTCGCTTTTTTGGCGGCCGCTTCTTTCTGCCTGAGGGCTTTTAATTCCTTTAGATAGTCGTTCTCCGCCCGCATATAGCGCAACTCTTCGATTAGTTCCGCTTGTGTTTTTTCGAGGTCGGGTTTATCGACGATAAAGGGGTTTTTGCGTTTGATGGTCATAATGGCCTGCGGATGTTCCAGTGCGCGGATGCCGCCTTGGTTGTATGCGGCTATCCAACGGCGTAAATGGGTACGGGAGATATTAAAGTGATCGGCGGTACGCTGTTGGCTGCGTACGCGCCGGTAATATTGTACGGCTTGGTATTTAAAGTCTAATGTATATTTGCTCATAAGAAAACTGCACCTTAATGGGTTGGAGGGGTGTCCAACTTTTGGGGTGCAGTTCACATCTTTAAGATTTCAGACGGCCTTTTTTAATTTTTGTAATCTACCAAAGCAAAAAAATGATTAGATGTATAAAAAAAGCACATATAAACCAGCAAATAGATAACTATAAAAACTTAAATGGAATGAATTAAAAATATTTAATCCACATTTGGCAATAGGTATCAAAAAGATATTTTTAAAAAAATTAATTCATCATTTTCAACAACTTATAATAAATAATTTTAAATATTTTTACGATATAACAACGATAAAAAGTAATTCGCAGTTTTAGAATAACAAACAGGAAATATTACATAGTTAACTATCGTAATATTGCCTAATATACAGCATGACAAAAGGAGACTAAAAATGGCTACTAATCCTAATGAAACTCTTGTTACAAATGGAACCGTTCTTCAAGGCACATCAAAAAATGATGTGCTACGAGGTACAAATGGTAATGACACCCTCTATGGTTGGAATGGCAATGATAGGCTCTATGGTTTAAATGGTAATGACTTACTCAGAGGCGGTAACGGTAACGATATACTCTATGGCGGTAACGATAACGACACCCTATACGGTGAAGAAAACAACGACCAGCTATACGGTGACAGCGGCCGCGATACACTGTATGGCGGTAACGGCAATGATACGCTCCATGGCGGCAACGATAACGATACCCTATATGGTGACGGCGGCAACGATAGATTATACGGCGAGAACGGTAACGATACCCTCTATGGCGGCATCGGCAATGATTCCCTCAACGGCGGCAGCGGTAGCGACATTATGCATGGGGGCGCCGGAAACGATGCCTATTACGTCGACAACCTCGGCGACTCGGTTATCGAAGCGGCTAACGAAGGCATCGATACCGTATACAGCAGCATCAATTACACCACCCCTCAAAATGTAGAAACCCTGATATTGACAGGCAGCGCCCCTATTAGCGGCTACGGTAATAATAGCAACAACAACATCTACGGCAACAACAATAGCAACCAGCTACATGGCGGCAATGGTAATGATTTTATTCATGGCGGCAACGGTAACGACAGAATCTATGGTGATAACGGTACCGACTGGCTCTATGGCGACAATGGCAATGATTTACTTTACGGCGGTATTGGAAATGACTCGCTCAACGGCGGAGCCGGTAACGATAGACTCTACGGCATGGCAGGCGACGATACCTACTACTTCGGTCACGGTTATGGAAACGATTTTATTTATGATCCCCAAGGCCATAACACACTGCATTTTAACGGTTTGAATACGTCGGATGTCAGCATTGAATCCAATAATAATTCTTGGACTATCCACGTTAACGGTACCAACGACAGTGTGACAATCGGTTATCAAAATGGCGGATCGCATGTATCTATCGACAGTTTTGTCTTTGATGACGGTACATTCAGTAATACCCAACTCGACCATATGATGGGATCTACCAATATTTTGGGCGCTTCCCTCGAAAACAGCAATATGGTTGTTTACGACCACAACCTGACTACCGATAAAGCCGTAGCCGGCGATATTTCGGAAATTTCAGGCGGACTGCTTGAAAGCGGTCACGACGGTATATTGGACAGCCAACTCAACAGCCTGTTTTCCGAACCGCCGGTTGCCACCAGCAGTATCGGCGCTGCCGACACCGTGGCTTACGCGACAACAGAAACAGTAACTTATATCGATGATAACGTTCACAATACATCCATTATCTAAGCCTTAACGAGTCTCTTAGGCCGTCTGAAAGATTTTCAGACGGCCTTTTTCTATTTTGATATCCATCAAAGCAAAACATACTCAAAAAGTAATGAATAAATGTATTAAAAAACATACAGATATATCAAAAAATAACTAACTATAAAAATTAAAACTAAATTAATTAAAAATATTTAATACTCATTTGATAATAGATATCAAAAAGATATTTTATTAAAAATTAATTTATCATTTTCAATAACTTACAATAAATAAACTTAAATATTTTTTACAGTGGAACTTTAACACTAATTAATTCATAACTTATAACATTACAAATAGGGAATATTACAAACATGATGATTGTGATATTGCCTAATATACAACATGATAAAAGGAGATTAAAAATGGCTAATGATGTGATTCAAGGTACGAATGGTAACGATACCCTCTATGGCGGCAATGGCAATGATTCAATCTATGGTTTAAATGGTAATGATTTAATCTATGGCCGGAACGGTAATGACTCGCTATATGGCGGTGAAGGCAATGACACGCTCAACGGTGAAAACGGCAACGATTCACTATATGGTGAAAACGGTCGCGATACACTTTACGGCGGCAGCGGTAACGACTCGCTATATGGCGGCAACGATAGCGATACATTATATGGCGGAGACAACAACGACTGGTTATATGGTGGTAGCGGCAATGATACGCTCAATGGCGGCAGCGGTAACGATGTGATGCGCGGCCAAGCCGGAAGCGATACCTATTATGTCGACAGCAGCGGCGATTCCATTATCGAAGCGGCTAATGAAGGCACCGACACCGTATACAGCAGTGTGAACTATACCGCTCCGCAAAACGTGGAAAACCTAACATTAACCGGCAATGCGACGAACGGCTACGGTAATGACAGCAATAATATTATCCGAGGCAACAGCAACAACAACTACTTATCCGGTGGCAATGGTAACGATACCATTTATGGGTTGAACGGTAATGATTCGCTCAGCGGCGGTAATGGCCATGACCGGCTTGAAGGCGGTAATGGTAACGACCGGTTATACGGCGGTAGCGGTAACGATACACTCGACGGCGGCAGCGGTAATGACGCTATGCGCGGTCAGGATGGAAACGACACCTATTATGTCGACAGCAGCGGCGATTCCGTTATCGAAGCGGCCAACCAAGGTACCGATACCGTATACAGCAGTATCAGCTACACCACTCCGCAAAACGTGGAAAACCTGACATTGACCGGCAGCGCCCGTATTAACGGCTATGGTAATGACAGCAACAACGTTATCCAAGGCAACGGCAACGACAACACTTTATCCGGCGGCAACGGTAACGATACCCTTTACGGTTGGAACGGTAATGATTCGCTCTATGGCGGTAATGGTACCGATTGGTTATACGGCGGCAACGGTAACGATTCGCTCAATGGCGGCAGCGGTAACGATGTGATGCGCGGTCAGGATGGAAACGACACCTATTATGTCGACAGCAGCGGCGATTCCGTTATCGAAGCGGCTAATCAAGGTACCGATACCGTATACAGCAGTATCAACTACACCACCCCGCAAAACGTGGAAAACCTGACATTAACCGGCAATGCCCTATACGGTTATGGCAATGGCGCCAATAACATTATCCAGGGTAATAGCAACAACAACTTTTTATCCGGCCTCAATGGTAACGATACCATTTACGGTTGGAACGGTAATGATACGCTTTATGGCGGCAATGGTAATGACTGGTTATACGGCGGCAACGGTAATGATTTGCTTGACGGTGGCAGCGGTAATGACGTTATGCGCGGTCAGGATGGAAACGACACCTATTATGTCGACAGCAGCGGCGACTCCGTTGTCGAAGCGGCTAATCAAGGTACCGATACCGTATACAGCAGTATCAGCTACACCGCGCCGCAAAACGTAGAAAATCTGCTACTGACCGGCAGTGCCCGTATTAATGGTTATGGCAATAACGCCAACAATGTTATCTGGGGCAACAGCAATGATAACTACTTATACGGCCGTGATGGCAACGATACCATTTATGGCGATACGGGTAACGATACGCTTTATGGCGACAACGGCAACGACTCGCTCGATGGCGGCATAGGTAACGACCGGTTATACGGCGGTAACGGAAACGATACACTTACTGGCGGCAGCGGTAACGATACACTCGACGGCGGCAGCGGTAATGACGTTATGCGCGGTCAGGATGGAAACGACACCTATTATGTCGACAGCAGCGGCGATTCCGTTATCGAAGCGGCTAATCAAGGTACCGATACCGTATACAGCAGTATCAACTACACCACCCCGCAAAATGTGGAAAACCTGACATTAACCGGCAATGCCCTATACGGTTATGGCAATGGCGCCAATAACATTATCCAGGGTAATAGCAACAACAACTTTTTATCCGGCCTCAATGGTAACGATACCATTTACGGTTGGAACGGTAATGATACGCTTTATGGCGGCAATGGTAATGACTGGTTATACGGCGGCAACGGTAATGATTTGCTTGACGGTGGCAGCGGTAATGACGTTATGCGCGGTCAGGATGGAAACGACACCTATTATGTCGACAGCAGCGGCGACTCCGTTGTCGAAGCGGCTAATCAAGGTACCGATACCGTATACAGCAGTATCAGCTACACCGCGCCGCAAAACGTAGAAAATCTGCTACTGACCGGCAGTGCCCGTATTAATGGTTATGGCAATAACGCCAACAATGTTATCTGGGGCAACAGCAATGATAACTACTTATACGGCCGTGATGGCAACGATACCATTTATGGCGATACGGGTAACGATACGCTTTATGGCGACAACGGCAACGACTCGCTCGATGGCGGCATAGGTAACGACCGGTTATACGGCGGTAACGGAAACGATACACTTACTGGCGGCAGCGGTAACGATACACTCGACGGCGGCAGCGGTAATGACGTTATGCGCGGTCAGGATGGAAACGACACCTATTATGTCGACAGCAGCGGCGATTCCGTTATCGAAGCGGCTAATCAAGGTACCGATACCGTATACAGCAGTATCAACTACACCACCCCGCAAAATGTGGAAAACCTGACATTAACCGGCAATGCCCTATACGGCTATGGCAATGACGCCAATAATGTTATCTGGGGCAACAGAAATGATAACTACTTATACGGCCGTGATGGCAACGATACCATTTATGGCGATGGGGGTAACGATACGCTTTATGGCGACAACGGTAACGATTCGCTCAATGGCGGCAGCGGTAACGACCGGTTATACGGCGGTAACGGTAACGATACACTTAATGGCGGCAGCGGTAACGATACACTCGATGGCGGCAGCGGTAACGATGTGATGCGCGGTCAAAATGGAAACGACACCTATTATGTCGACAGCAGCGGCGATTCCGTTATCGAAGCGGCTAACGAAGGTACCGATACCGTATACAGCAGTATCAGCTACACCACTCCGCAAAACGTGGAAAACCTGACATTGACCGGCAGCGCCCGTATTAACGGCTATGGTAATGACAGCAACAACGTTATCCAAGGCAACGGCAACGACAACACTTTATCCGGCGGCAACGGTAACGATACCCTTTACGGTTGGAACGGTAATGATTCGCTCTATGGCGGTAATGGTACCGATTGGTTATACGGCGGCAACGGTAACGATTCGCTCAATGGCGGCAGCGGTAACGATGTGATGCGCGGTCAAGACGGAAACGATACCTATTATGTCGACAGCAGCGGTGACTCCGTTGTCGAAGCAGCTAATCAAGGTACCGATACCGTATACAGCAGTATCAGCTACACTGCTCCACAAAACGTGGAAAACCTGACATTGACCGGCAGCGCCCGTATTAACGGCTATGGTAATGACAGCAACAACGTTATCCAAGGCAACGGCAATGACAACTACTTATACGGCCGTGATGGCAACGATACCCTTTACGGTTGGAACGGTAACGATTCGCTCTATGGTGGTAATGGCAATGACTCGCTGTATGGTGGCAATGGCAATGACTTGCTATATGGTAACGCCGGCAATGATTCGCTCTATGGTGATAGCGGTAACGATTCACTCTATGGCGGTGACGGTCATGACTCGCTATATGGCGGTGTCGGTAACGATCGACTCGATGGCGGCAGCAGTAATGACGTTATGCGCGGCCAAGGCGGAAACGATACCTATTATGTCGACAACACCGGCGACTCCGTTATCGAAGCGGTTAACGAAGGCATTGATACCGTATACAGCAGTGTCAACTACACCACTCCGCAAAACGTGGAAAACTTGATATTAACCGGCAATGCTCTAAACGGCTACGGTAACGATGCCAATAACATTATCCAAGGTAACAGCAGCAGCAACTACTTATCCGGCGGCAATGGTAACGATGCCATTTACGGTTGGAACGGTAACGATTCGCTCTATGGCGGTAATGGTAATGACCGACTCTATGGCGGTAACGGTAACGATTCACTCTATGGCGGCAGCGGTAATGATGTACTCAACGGCGGCAATGGCAACGATAGGCTCTACGGCCAGGCCGGTGATGACACCTACTACTTCGGTCGCGGTTATGGAAGTGATTATATTCACGATACCCAAGGCCATAACTCACTCCATTTGAATGGTTTGAATACGTCGGATGTTAGCATTGAATCCCATAATAATTCTTGGACTATTCAAATTAACGGTACCACCGATAGCATTACGATTGACCATCAAACCTCAGGGGCTGATGCATCTATCGATAGCTTTGTGTTTAGCAACGGTACATTCAGTAATGCCCAACTCAACGGTATGATAGGTAGCACCAATATCTTGGGTGTTTCAGCCGAAAACAGCAATATGGTTGTTCACAGCCAAAACCTATCTGCCGACAAAGCTGAGAGCAGTGATATTTTAACAGCCTCAGGCGGCCTGCTTGAAAGCAGCAACGACGGTGTATTGGACAGCCAACTCAACGGCTTATTTTCCGAACCGCCGGTTGCCACCGGCAGCATCGGTGCCGCCGATACTGTAGCTTATGCGACAACCGAAGCGGTTACTTATGTGGACGATAATGTTCATAATAATGCCGCCGTTATCTAATCCTTAATCCGATAATGGCTTAGGCCGTCTGAAATCTTTCAGACGGCCTTTTTCTATTTCCATAACCTACCAAAGCAAAAGAATGCTTAAATTTAACGATTAAATGTATTAAAAAACATACAGATGCATCAAAAATAACTAATTATCAAAATGAAAATAAATTAAATTAAAAATATTTAATAAACATTTAATAATATATATCAAAAAGATAGCCTGTTAAAAATTAAATTATCATTTTCAATAACTTACAATAAATAAACTTAAATGTTTTTTACAGTAGAACTTTAACACTAATTAATTTATAACTTATAACATTACAAATAGGAAATATTACAACCATGATGATTGCAATATTACCTAACATACAACACGATAAAAGGAAATTGAAAATGGCTAATGATACTAATGTAACCCCTTTTGCAAATAGAACCGTTCTTCAAGGTACACCACAAAATGATAGGATTAGTGGCACCGATGGTAATGATACTATCTATGGATTAGATGGTAATGATTATCTTTATGGCTTAAATGGTGATGATTATCTTTATGGAGGAAATGGTAGAGATACACTATACGGCGGCGAGGGTAAAGATGTAATGTATGGTCAAGCAGGAAATGACTCTTATTATGTTGATAATCCCGGTGATCTTGTTATAGAAGCTAAAGATGAGGGTACCGACTCTATTTATAGTAGTGTCAGTTATAGCGCTCCCTCAAATATTGAATTCCTAACACTGACTGGTAACGACCCGATAGATGGGCGAGTTAACAATACCAGTCACTCATATTTAGCCGGCAATAATAACGATAACAGACTATATGGAGGTTATGGTATGAATTCAATACAAGGTCACGGGGGTAACGATATTATCTACGGCAATTTAAATGGTGACTCGATAGATGGGGGAACGGGTAACGATATTATCTACGGAAAAGGTGGACATGATTATCTTAGGGGAGGTGAAGGTAATGATTCTATCTACGCCGGAGATGATAATGATCACCTCTATGGTGGTAATGGCGATGATTTACTTTATGGCGAACATGGTGATGATTGGATCGAAGGGAATAGCGGCAATGATTTACTCTCCGGCGGAGATGGCAATGATAAGCTATATGGCGGAGATGATAACGATAAACTCTATGGCAGCAATGGTAATGATTCATTAAACGGTGGCAATGGTAATGATAAGCTATATGGACAAAACGGCGATGATTTACTATACGGAGGTTATGGCAATGATGTTCTCAATGGAGGTTCGGGTAAAGATGTAATGCACGGACAGGCAGGTAACGATACTTACTATGTTGATAATATTGGGGATACCGTTATTGAAGCTTATGAAGAAGGTAATGATACTATTTATAGTGATGTAAGCTATACGATGCCACGCAACGTTGAAAACCTAACCCTTGGCGGAAAGGATCGTATAAACGGCTATGGCAATGACAGCAATAACTTAATGATTGGAAACAATAATAATAACGTTCTCAACGGTGGTGACGGCAATGACACCATCTATGGAAAAGACGGCAATGACTCACTCAATGGTAATAGTGGTAACGATACAATCTATGGAGGTAATGGTAACGATCATATTAATGGAGGATTTGGCCAAGACGTAATGTACGGCCAATCAGGAAATGATGTTTACTATGTAGACAACATGGGTGATCTCGTTATTGAAGCCAGTAATGAGGGATACGACACCATTTACAGCAATTCAAGCTATACCCTTCCCCAAAACGTTGAGTATTTATATCTACTTGGCAGCTCTCGTATCAATGGATATGGAAACAATGCCAATAACGTACTTTCAGGAAATAGTAATAGTAACTATTTGAATGGCGGATATGGTAACGATGTCATCTATGGTAATAGCGGGGAAGATATTCTCGATGGTGGAGAGGGTAGTGATAGACTCCACGGCGGCAATAATGATGATGTTCTCTATGGTAATAATGGAAACGATAGACTCTATGGAGAGGGTGGCAATGATTCTCTCAATGGCGGTGAAGGTAATGATTTCCTCTATGGCGGCGATGGCGATGACTCACTTTATGGCTTCAATGGCAATGACACGCTGCTTGGCAATAATGGCAATGACAAACTCTATGGAGGAGATGGTAGTGACTTTATATCCGGTGGTATTGGCAACGATACACTAGACGGTGGCATTGGCAACGATACATTAAACGGTAATGACGGTAATGATTCGCTCAATGGTGGACAAGGGGATGACTTTATATCCGGCGGCGCCGGGAACGACATACTAGACGGCGGTTTAGACAATGACCGCCTCTACGGGGATGACGGTAACGATGTACTCCGTGGAAATAATGGAAACGATAGTCTCTACGGCGGAAAAGGTGACGATATCCTTTATGGCAATGATGGTAATGATTACCTTAATGGGGGTAGCGGCGCAGATACATTACGCGGAGGAGCGGGTAAAGACGTAATGCGGGGCCAGGAAGGAAATGATACATATTATGTTGATAATACTGGCGACACTGTTATAGAAGCCTATAACGAAGGTATCGATACTATTTACAGTAATATCAGTTATACGGCCCCTGCAAATATTGAAAGACTATATTTAACAGGTAACAATCCTCTTAATGGGCACGGTAACAGCAGTGATAATATGTTGGTGGGTAACAGCAATGATAACCTTCTCTATGGTGGGGATGGTAACGATATATTCTTCGGTAATGGTGGTAATGATCGGTTTATGGGCGAAGGCGGTGATGATGTTTATCATTTCGTACAAAACTACGGAACGAGTCTCATCGTAGACCACCAAGGAAACAATACATTGATATTCAAAGATTTAAGTGTGAACGATATACACATATTTGTGGAAGACCGTTCTGACAACTTACAAAATTGGAAGATTTATACAGAAGACCATAATCGTGCAATATTAACTTCATTATATATTGACAACCAAACAGCGGGACCGGATACGGCTATTACTAAGTTTGTATTTGAAGACGGTACCTTTAGCAATGCAGAACTTGTTAAGGTTAACGGAATAATAAGCAATTTCGGCGGTTACGGTTATATTCATATAATTGGAGATCAGGCTGAAAACAACAATATGGTTGCTCACAGCCAAAACCTATCTGCCCACAAAGCCGAAAGCAGTGATATTTTAATGGCCTCAGGCAGTTTGCTTGAAAGCGGCAACGACGGCATATTAGACAGCCAACTCAACGGCTTATTTTCCGAACCGCGGGTTGCCTCCAGCAGCATCGGCGCCGCCGACAACGTGACTTATGCGACCACCGAAGCGGTTACTTATGTGGACGATTATGTTCATAATAATGCCGCCATTATCTAATCTTTAATCCGATAATGGCTTAGGCCGTCTGAAATCTTTCAGACGGCCTTTATCTTTTGCAAACCCTGTTACAATACGCTTTTATTTTCTCTAGCATGTAGCTACCATGACCGACCCGATTTATATCCCCCTGCGCCTGCATACCGAATTTTCGATTACCGACGGTACGGTGCGCATCAAAGATGCCGTTAAAAAAGCCGTTTCAGACGGCCTGCCTGCTTTGGGTATCAGCGATTTAATGAATATGTTCGGTCTGGTCAAGTTTTATAAAGCGTGTCGCAGTGCCGGCATCAAACCGGTGGCTGCGGCCGACGTATGGATTGAAAATCCCGATGCGCCCGACAAACCATTCCGTGCCATGTTGGTGGTGAAAAACGATGCCGGATACCTGCGCTTGAGCGAGTTGCTAACGGCGGCCTATGTCGGAAAAGACCGCAATACCGACCATGCCGAACTGCGTCAAAACTGGCTTGAAACGGGCGACAACAGCGGCTTAATCTGCTTATCCGGCGCACACTACGGCGAAGTCGGCGTCAACCTGATCAACGGCCATCCCGATGCCGCCAAAGCTGCTGCCCAAAAATATGCGGCATGGTTTCCGAATGCTTTTTATCTGGAACTGCAACGCCTGCCCGAACGGCCGCAATGGGAAACTTCGGTTTCCGGCAGTGTCGAGATTGCCGCCGAGTTGGATTTGCCGGTGGTCGCTACCCATCCGACCCAATTTTTAAACCGTGACGACTTTCAGGCACACGAAGCGCGGGTATGTATTGCCGGCGGTTGGGTACTGGCCGATAAAAAACGCCCACACGAATTTACCCCCGGCCAATTTTTTATTTCCCCCGAAGTGATGGCGGAACGTTTCGCCGATTTGCCCGAAGCCCTGCAAAACTCGGTGGAAATCGCCAAACGCTGTAATCTGACCATTACTTTAGGTAAAAACTTCCTGCCTTTATTCCCGACGCCCGACGGCTTGTCGCTCGATGATTATCTGACGCAACTGGCCAACGAAGGTTTGCAGGAACGCATGATCCAACTTTATCCCGACGAAGCCGAACGTAAACAAAAAATGCCCGAATATCAGACACGTTTGGATTTCGAGCTGGGCATTATTATTCAAATGGGTTTCCCCGGTTATTTCCTAATCGTACAAGACTTTATCAACTGGGCCAAAAACAACGGCTGCCCCGTCGGCCCGGGGCGCGGTTCCGGTGCCGGTTCATTGGTCGCTTATTCACTCAAAATTACCGACCTCGACCCGTTGAAATACGCCTTGCTGTTCGAACGTTTCTTAAACCCCGAACGCGTTTCCATGCCCGACTTCGATATCGATTTCTGCCAAAGCAACCGTGGCCGTGTGATTGAATATGTACGCGGAAAATACGGCGCCGATGCGGTTAGCCAGATTGTGACTTTCGGCACCATGTCGTCCAAAGCCGTTATCCGCGATGTCGGCCGCGTATTGGAGCTGCCGTTCGGCTTGTGCGACCGCCTGTCGAAACTGATTCCGCTGGAAGCCAACCGCCCTGTCAGCTTAGACAAAGCGATGGAAATGGAACCGGAAATCAAGCAATTGATTGATGACGAAGACGCCGGCGAATTGATTGAATTGGCCAAAAAACTTGAAGACCTGACCCGTGGTTTGGGCATGCACGCGGGCGGCGTATTGATTGCCCCCGGCAAAATTTCGGATTTCAGCCCTGTTTATCAGGCCGATGAATCCGCTTCGCCCGTATCGATGTATGACAAAGGCGATGTGGAAGACGTGGGGCTGGTGAAGTTCGACTTTTTGGGCTTGCGCAACCTTACCATTATCGAAATGGCGCAAAACTTTATCAAACAAACCACCGGCGAAACGGTTGATGTCGGCAAAATCCCCTTAGACGACCCCGCCGCCTATCAAATCTTTTCCACCGCCAACACCACCGCCGTTTTCCAGTTTGAATCGACCGGCATGAAAAAAATGCTGCAAAAGGCCAAACCCACCAAGTTTGAAGAGATTATCGCCTTTGTGTCGCTCTACCGCCCCGGCCCGATGGATCTGATTCCCGACTTTATCGACCGCATGCACGGCGCTAAATTCGAATACCTGCACCCGCTTTTGAGCGAAGTGTTGGCGCCGACCTACGGCATTATGGTTTATCAGGAACAAGTGATGCAGTCGGCGCAAGTTGTCGGCGGCTACTCACTCGGCGGCGCCGACTTATTACGCCGTGCCATGGGTAAGAAAAAACCCGAAGAAATGGCCAAACACCGTGAGATTTTTGCCGAAGGCGCCCAGAAGCAAGGCATTCCCAAAGCCAAAGCCGATGAAATTTTCGACTATATGGAAAAATTTGCCGGCTACGGCTTCAATAAATCACATGCCGCCGCCTATTCGCTGGTTGCCTATCAAACCGCATGGCTCAAAGCGCACTACCCCGCCGAATTTATGGCTGCCACCATGTCGTCCGAGCTGGATAATACCGACCAGCTCAAGCATTTCTACGATGACGCCCGCGCCAACGGCATTACCTTTTTAGCGCCCGATATAAATGAATCCGACTACCTATTCACCCCCGACAACCAACGCCGCATCCGCTATGCGCTCGGCGCGGTAAAAGGCGTGGGCGAAGGTGCGGTAGAAGCCATTGTCGAAGCCCGCAATACCGGCGGCGCATTTAAAGACTTGCTCGATTTCTGCGAACGGGTTGACAGAGGCCATCTGAACAAGCGCACCGTCGAATCGTTGGTACGCGCCGGCGCATTCGACACCCTCAACCCCAACCGCGCCATGCTGTTGGCCAATATTGATCTGGCCATCCACAATGCCGAACAAAAAACCGCCAACGCCAATCAGGGCGGATTGTTTGATTTTATCGAAGATGCCATCGAGCCGGTTCAAATGGAAGCCGTGCCCGAATGGAGCGAATCGGAAAAACTGGCCGAAGAAAAACAAGTATTGGGTTTCTACTTTTCCGGCCATCCTTTCGGCCCTTATGCCAAAGAAGTCCGCCAAATCGCCCCGACCCGTTTAAGCCGTCTGAAACCGCAAGACAATGTGCGGGTCGCCGGCTTTGCCACCGCCATACGCACCATGATGGGCAAGCGCGGCAAAATCGCTTTTGCCACCCTTGAAGACCAAAACGGCCAAGTCGAAGTGATGATCAGCGGCCATGTATTGGAAGAAAGCGCAGGCCGTCTGAAAGCCGATCAAGTGCTGATTATGGAATGTAAAGTCAGCCGCGACGATTACAACGGCGGCGATGCCTTACGCATTATGGCCAATCAGGTAATGACCCTGCAATCCGCCCGTGAGCGCTACGCCCGCAGCCTAAGCCTAAACTTAGGCCCCGACCATGATATCGCACAACTGGCGGCACTACTCACCGAACACCACCTGCCCGATACCGGCCACATACCGATACGGCTGTCTTACAGCAATCATGCTGCCAGCGGCGATTTAAAAATTCCGCCGAAATGGACGGTAACCCCGAGCGCGGCATTGTTCGACAGCTTGGAAACCTTACTCGGCGGCCGTTCCGTGCGGGTGAATTGGTAGCCGCAACCCACATCAATAAATGTCATAACACATGATAAAAAAGCCGTCTGAAAAGTTTCAGACGGCTTTTTAGATTGAAAAGACTTAAACCACAATAAAGCTTTGCTGATCTATCTGCAAATCTTTATCCAGCGTGGCAAATTGAATGGCATCGCCAGCGCCGCGACCGTCACGATCATAAGTCAGATGACCGGTATCGGCATGGTATTGCACATATTGATCCCATTCGGCCATCGTATTTCCGCTCAAGGCATCGAAGATTGAGGATTGTAATTCAATCTTATCCTGCCCTACGGTGAAATCGGTAATGATATCGACACTGCCGTCTAAAACGCTATCGAATACAAACGTATCGCGCCCTGCACCACCGGTTAAAGTATCGCTACCCGCACCGCCGATAATACGGTCGTCACCGGCCATACCGTTCAAAATATTATCCAAGCCGTTGCCTGTAATCATATTGTTTTCGGCATTACCGATACCGTTAATCGCCGTGGTGCCAATCAGGGTTAAATCTTCCACATGGTCGGTTAAGGTGTAGTTGATATTGCTGTATACATGATCATGGCCTTGGCCGGCCAATTCAATCACTCTATCGCCAATATTATCAACCATATACATATCATCACCGATACCGCCGCTCAAAGTATCCGCACCTTTACCGCCATCAAGATAATCGTCGCCTGCGCCGCCGTCTATGATGTCGTTACCCGCGCCGCCGTCGATATTATTGCCGGCTTTATTTCCGGCCAGATAGTCGTTATGTTCAGAGCCAATCAGGTTTTCAATCTGCGTGCCATACCCGATAAAGGCTTGTCCTTCGGTATAGGTGTTTAGGGATACTTTATCACCACGATACCCGCTTAAAGAAACGGATTGGTCTAAGTGGAAATAATCATGCATATCGTAGCTCGCAATACTCTTCACACTAAACAGTTTTTCAAGGGTATCGCCGACATAAATCCAAGAGCCCGGCGTTAGGTTTACATGCACGCCTTGCGCTTCATGCGAGGCGTCGAAGGTGTCAATGCCCCCTGCATCCCAAATATAGCGGTCGCTATCCTGACTATATACATTGTAGTTTTTAAACGTATACACATCGTTGCCCACACGCACATTGCGGTTCGGGCCGAAAGCGTATTGCATATAAGCCAAATCATAGGTACGCAATTGGCCTAAACTTAAAAACAGGTTGTTGTTGGCATAGGCTTTATACGACATGCTGGAAAACTCAAAGGTTTCTTCTTTGGCATAATCGCCGGTAAAGCCTATCGAAGTGTGTTTCATATTAAACGTATGAGTCACTTCATGCATCACCACATAATTCAGGAAATCTTTACTCCATCCTAAATAGTTGTAGCGGCTGTTCCAAGCAATCAAACCGCTGTTATAGGCAATGGCCGAAGAACCTTCAAAACCGCTTTCCAAATTGCCCATAAAGAATTTGGTATTCGCTTCCGCCGCCGTATCCACTTCGACAAATTCGATATTGGCAATGGCACTGATTTGTTTATAGGCATTGCGCACAATATCCTGCATTTCAGAGGGATAGGTAATCATCGAACCACGGTCGATATAGCGGTTATAGTTTTCCGGCAGTTGGGCGATTTCGTCCAAAGTCATAAAGTGGTATTTGATAACGGCCGGCCCGTCTTGCTTACCGCCGAAAGGAATCCCATAGCTTCCGCCACGCAATGCCCCTGTTTTATCAATAAAATAGGGGAAGTTATAGTTGTCGGCACTATGATCGGTTTGAATGCCGCTGGTAATACGGGAATGCAGGTTAACAAACTTGCTGTCGGTTTCCCGCATAGACGCATAATTTTCAATATCGCCCACCGTAATCGTTTGACCCGATTTATCGGTAGCATTCAATACCGCCCGAACATGATGTTCTTTCGCAGCCGCCATTTCGGCAGCCGAAACGGAAGCGGAAAAACTAAGATCATCCTCCACTTCAGCGGTATATACTTTGTCGCCGATTTCCAGATTCACGATATCGCCTGCTTTGGCAGAGCCGCTAACCACACCGCTGATATCGACTTGGTTTTCAACCGCACCCGATACTGTCTGACGCCCCTCCGCATCTGTCACAATATGCGGGCTATCGAACTTCACTTCTTTTATCTGTACCGGTTCATTACGCTCCATACGATGGATATAGTAAGCCGGCTGGCCGTTTTGCGATGATATGGCTACTTTTTGATACAACTGCGGATCGGCATCTACCTTAAACGACAACGGTTTACCCTCTAAAGATGCCCATTCGTCGGCGGGGATATCCAAGAAGAAACTACGGTCTGATTTCACACCGGCCTTATAGGTTTTTTCACCGATATCCACGGTAATTTGGCGTAAGCGCTCGCTGTTCATGCCATCGGCAAATGCACCATCCAATTCAATCACACCGTTCAGGCGGATATTGGCGACAGCCTGCCCCGTGCTGACATTAAAGTCGTCGCCAATCGCGGTAATATCGATTTTCGCTGCGCTTTCTGTGACAACCTCATAGCTGCGTGCGGTTTTGGCTTCGGCCGAATTTGCACCATGAGCATGAGCGGAAACGGTATAGCCGTCGGTATTTAAGAATTTCTCGGCAGCGATATCTGCTCTAAAACTTAAATCGTTCTGCACTTTAGCCTGAATGGTTTCACCATGAACAGTTAAATCCACCGTTTCCCCTGCTCTGGCATCTTTACCCGACACATGGCCTGAAACCGTTATCGCCTGTTTGGCTTCGGTCGGATTAATCACATCGTCTCCGGCAATCGGATTCAAGTGGATAGACATCCCGCCGCGCGTGACACGATAGTCAAGCGAAGTATGTGTAGAACTGCTGTTTCCGGCATCATCAACAGTGGTCATGGCCGCATGAATCACCGGTATGGCCGATCCGGTTAGTTTTTGAGCAGGTACGGAAATGCCGAATGCACCCGTTCTATCCGCTGTTGCTTGGTAGGTTTCATTGTTAATACTCAAAGTCACCTTATCGCCGGCTTTGAACTCGCCGCCGACCTTACCGGACACATTAATATTACCGTTGGCCGCATTCGCAATCACATTATTTGCATTGATATTGTTTAGGGTAATCACCGGCGCAGGGGCAAGCGTATCAACCTGATAGCCTTGATTAGCAGCAGCCTCAGCCGTATTGCCATATTGATCAGCCACCGTTACCGCCGCTTTTACATTCAGACGGCCTTCTTGAACGGCCAAATCGGTAGCCGGAAGCGTCAATACCCATTGATTACCGGATATGGCCGCCGTATGGTTTTGACCGTTAACGGTAACCACTACATTGGCTGAAGGCTCCGCCGTACTTGCCGAAACATCCAACGAACCTTCTATGCTAACCGTTTTAGATAAATCGGCAGCGCTAATCGGCTTACCACCGTTAATGCTGTCGATGGTAATTCGGGCAGTCGGCTCTTCGGTATGCAACGTATAGGATTGCGTACCTTCCGTGGCTTCACCATGGCGGTTGGCCGCATCTTTGAGTTCGCTGCGTGCGCTGATTTGCGTATTGGCTTTCAATACTTCCGTCGGCACTTGAACATGGAATGTAGAGCCCACAACCGAAGCGGCATAGTCTTGACCACCAATATTCACGGTTGCCGATACCACTTCATCGCCTTCGCCCAATCGGTTGACTTTGCCGCTGACCAATATGGTGCTTTGCTCGGATTCGGCACGGTTAATCACATTGTCGCCGGTAATGGCATCAAACACCACTTGGCCTTTCGGTGCCACTTTATCCACCAACAACACACGGGAAACAGAAACCCAACCGTTGCCCTGATTACCTGCTTCGTCAATACGCTGCACACTGGCGGAAACCGTGTATTTACCTTCGTCGACTTTTGGCGAAAAACGATCCGGCTCAATGGCAACGCTATAACGACCGTCTGCCTGAACCGTACCGGAGAACGTACCTCCGCCAATAGCGACTCTGACAATGCCGCCTTCTTTGCCGTCTCGAACCGTACCGGTAATATTTACAATATTGGATGGTGCCGTTTCCCGCTCATCCAATACGTTATCCCCGGTCACCGCATCTATGCTGATGGCCGTCCGGTTCACCAAATCAATATGATAGGATTGCGAAGCACGCAGTGTTTGCGCTTGGCCTTCATAAGTATGCGTAACAGCAGCATTTAAAGTACCCAATGCCTCTTGGGTTCCATCGTTAATACCGAAGAAATCTTTTTCAACGGTCACACTGAAACGGCCGTCTGAAACCGTTGCCTGAGCTTGGCTACTATTACCAATACTGAGCTGTACCACCGCGCCGTCTGCGATATTGCTGACACTACCGGACAAAACAAAGCTATTCGAATCGGCTTCCGCTTTACTGATAATATTGTCGACCGCTACCGGATCTAAAATAATTTCCGGCTCGGACGAGCCCACCTGATAAGTACGGCTGTTTTCCGCCTCGGCACTATTGCCCGCAGCATCGCTAACTTTAGCAATTACAGACACCTGATCAGCTGCTGCCAACACTTGGGAAGATACTTGTGCGGTATAGTTGTTGCCGTTCACCGTTGCCGTATGATTTTGGCCGTTCACATTAACCACAACCTCATCAACACGCTCATCTGCTGCCAAGCCCTCTACCGTACCGGAAACCGATTGCATAGATTGCGCCTGTTCGCCTTTTGAGAGCACATCATCGCCGGCAATCGGGTGAATAGAAACCGTTACTTCAGGCGCTTGCAAATCTTTGCTGTATTGTTGGCTGTCGGATACCGTAGCCGTATTACCGGCCTCATCCTGTGCCGTTACCGTCGCTTTTACTGAGTTATAACCTTCTTTACTCAGGCTATCACCTGCAACCTCAACCGAAAATTCACCATTTTGTACTTTCGCCAAAATGTCGGTCCACTTCACCGAACGGCAACTTGGGCAATTACATGAAATCACCACATCCGTGCCATCTGCTACATCGGTAACGGTGCCGCTGATGGTAACGTTGCCTTTAGACTCATTGATATTGAGTACATTGTCGCCGGCAATTTTATTCAAACTAATGGTCGGGTTATATTCGGTGCTGACACGATACACACGATCTGTTGAGGTTGACGCACTATTCCCGGCATTGTCTGAAGTGGTCAATGTAGCCGATACATTGCCGTGATTAACTAAGGTTTTAGTATCGACCTGAACGGAGAATTGACCGTTATGCACCGCTCCGCGATACACTGCTTCGCCCACTGTCAATAATACTTCGGCATTGTCTTGTACATGCTCGGCCGAACCGGTAATCACCGTTACCGCCGATTGCGACTCGACCAAATTAATAATATCGTCTTGCGCCACCGGATTTAACGTTACCACCGGCGTCTCAATTTCGGTATCTACCTCATAATGATGCTGTACAGTAGCCTGAGCTTGATTGCCTGCATTATCGGCCGTCTGAATGCTGACACCAATTTCACTTTGGCCGGTTAATACCGAACCATCAACGTTAGTTGCAAAGCTGCCATCGTTTTGAACAGTGGCTTGATAAGTATTTTCACCCACCGTTAAGGTCACTGCATCATCGGTTTGGGCGTTGGCTACCGTACCAGAAACTGTAATCGGACTTTGTGATTCTTTCGCATTAATCACATTATCGGCGGTAATCGGATTAACGGTAATACTTGGCGTCGCAATATCGGTATCAACTTGATAAGTATGTTGAGCCGTAGCTTGTGTTTGATTACCTACCTTATCGGCCGTCTGAACGCTGACATTGATTTCGCTTTGGTTCGCCAATACCGAACCCGGAACATCGGCTGAGAAACCACCGTTTTGAATGGTAGTGTTATAGGTTTTATCGCCAACCGTTAGGGTAACCGCATCACCCGTTTGCGCATTAGCAACCGTACCGGAAACCTCTATCTGACTTTGTGATTCTTTGGCATTAATTACATTGTCGGCCGTAATCGGATTAACGGTAATGCTTGGCGTAGCAATATCGATATCTACCTGATAAGCATGTTGAGAAGTAGCCTGAGTTTGATTACCCGCACTATCGGCCGTCTGAACGCTGACGCTGATTTCGCTTTGAGCGGCCAATACCGAACCATCAATATTGGCTGAGAATTCACCGTTTTGAACAGTCGTGTTATAGGTATTATTGCCCACCGTTAAGGTAACCGCATCACCGGTTTGGGCATTGGCTACCGTAC
>NZ_JANUXW010000014.1 GCF_024834045.1 Neisseria montereyensis | reverse complement strand
TTGGGTTTGGGCTATGTTTGAATAATGGCAACATGAATTGGGATGCGGGCGCGGGCGGATATTTAATCCGCCCCTACAATAGCCGTCTGAAAACTTTTCAGACGGCTTACAATGGTTGAAACCGTATTCGGTAATCGGCATGCGTTGGTTGTTTTTTTGAAACCGCGTGCGTGGCTATGCCACACACCCTACACCTGTTTTTAATCGTGTTTGGTTTTCGGTTGAATAGGGGAAATAGCAATGGGTTGGGGGCGGATATGTTTACGGCTGTTTAAGCCAGTTTTGTGCGATTTTGTCGGCTTCGGCCAGCCGCTCTACGGTGCCGACGTCGAGCCATAAGCCGTTGTGCTGTTCGCCGGAAACCAAGCCTTGCTGCATGGCTTGGCGCAATAAGGGGGCGAGTTTGGCGGCTTGGTGCGGTGGGGTGTCGCGGAATAAATCGGGGTGATAAACGCCGGTGCCGCTAAAGGTGAGTGCGCTGCCTGCGGCATTATCGGAAGCAATCAGGCCGTTTTGCTGCAAAATAAAGTCGCCGTTGGGGTTGTGGGCGGGATTGGGCACTAACCAGAGGTGGGCGAGTTTTTGCTGTTGTGCGAGGGCTTGGGCGTAGTGAATGGCCGTCTGAAAGTCGATATCGGTGAGCACGTCGCCGTTTACGACTAAAAACGGTTCGCTGCCGAGCAGGGGCAGGGCGGTGGCGATGCCGCCGGCGGTTTCCAAGCCTTTTTCGCCTTCGGGGGAATAGGTGATGCGTACGCCGTAGGCTGCGCCGGTGCCGAGTGTGTCTTCGATTTGGCTGCCGAGCCATGCGTGGTTGATCACGATGTCTTCAATGCCGGCGGCTTTGAGGCGGCGCAAATGCCAGCCGATAAGCGGTTCGCCGCCTGCTTTGAGCAGGGGTTTGGGGCAGGTGTCGGTGAGGGGGCGCATCCGTTCGCCGCGTCCGGCGGCTAATATCATGGCTTTCATAAGGGTTCCGTATCGGTGTGAACGGGTCGGATTGTATAACAAAGGCCGTCTGAAAATATAGGGCAATGGCTAAAATGTGCTTGTTTGCGCAAATGGGTTGCGGTGCTTTCTCGGTGTTTCAACGGTCATGTATAATGAATGAAATTGATCTGCCATAGAAAGGCTTTGTTATGAAGATGAAATTATTGTCGTTGTTGTTTCCGGTGTTGCTTGGTGCGTGTGTGGTGCCGATTCCCATTCCCCTGCCGTCGAACACGGCGGCAACTGCCCAAGCTTTAGAGGGGGATTGGCAGATTACCGAAGCGGCCGGCCGTCCGGTGAATGTGGCGGATGCGGTGCTGAGTTTTCATCAGGCCGATAAGCGGTTTAGTGCGACAACGGGTTGTAATACTTTGTTTGGCGGCTATACCGACGGTACAAACAATACGCTGCGTTTTGATGAGGCGGCTTCTACGATGATGGCCTGTCCGGATATGGAAACCGAGCAGCGCTTGGCGAATATTTTGCCGCAAGTGCGCGCTTATCGTTTTAACGGGAATAATCTGGAAATGACAGACAGCCGCGGCGCCATCGTGATTCGCGGTGTGCGTAAAGATAAATAGCTGTTTCAGGTGTGTTTTTTCGCGGTTGAGTGGAAATGATGCACACGTTTCAGACGGCCCTGAATAAAGGTTTATCCGAATAAAAAGCCCGACAATATTATTGTCGGGCTTGCTGTTGGTGTGTGTTCGGGCGGTTTTCAGACGGCCTAAAGCCGTCTGAAAAGCTATTTCGTTATGAAATGGGATTAATCGAAAATATCGCGCACTTTGTCGAAGAACGATTTTTGGCGCGGTGTTTGCGAGCGCTCCATGCCGGTGGAGATTTTTTCAAACTCTTCCAGCAATTCTTTTTGGCGGTCGGTGAGGTTCACCGGGGTTTCCACCAATACATGGCAGTATAGGTCGCCCACTGCGCTGGAACGCAGCGATTTAATACCTTTGCCTTTCACGCGCATACGGCGGCCGGTTTGGGTTTCTTTGGGAATGCTCAGTTTGACTTTGCCGTCTAAGGTGGGCACTTCCACTTCGCCGCCTAATGCGGCAGTGGCAAAGCTGATGGGCATTTCGCAATGAAGATCTAAACCGTTGCGCTCGAATGTTTTGTGCTCTTTTACATGCACCACCACATATAAATCACCGGCAGGCGCACCGTGCATACCGGGTTCGCCCTCGCCGCTCAAGCGGATTTGTTGGCCGTCGTCGATACCGGCAGGGATATTGACTTCCACGGTTTTGGTGGTTTTTACGCGGCCTTCGCCATGACATTTCGCACAAGGCTCTTTGATTTCCTTACCGGTACCGTGACAGGTCGGGCAGGTTTGCTGCACTTGGAAAATGGCTTGGCGCACATGAATGGTACCGGTGCCGTGACAGGTGGAACAGGTGGTGGCGGATGTGCCGGGTTTGGCGCCGGAGCCGTGGCAGACATCACATTCTTCGTAGGTAGGAATGGTGATGCGTTTTTTAATGCCTTTGGCCGCTTCTTCCAAAGTGATGCTGACGCGGTATTGCAAATCTGCGCCTTGATAGTTTTGTTGGCGGCCGCCACCTGCGGCACCGCCGAACATCTGGCTGAAAATATCGCTGAAGTCGAAGCCCTGCGCACCATTGAATCCGCCGAAGCCGCCGCCGAAACCACCGCCGCCGAATCCGCCACCCATATTGGGGTCGACGCCTGCATGGCCGTATTGGTCGTATGCGCTGCGTTTTTCTTTGTCGGATAAAATATCGTAGGCTTTTTGGACTTCTTTGAATTTCTCTTCCGCTTCGGCATCGCCTTGATTGCGGTCGGGATGGTATTTCATGGCAAGTTTGCGATAGGCTTTTTTAATTTCGTCATCGCTTGCACTGCGGGCCACGCCCAAGGTTTCGTAAAAATCTTTGCTGCTCATAGTTTATATAGGTAGAAGTATTGTGAAAATTGACATATAAGTTAGGGCGGTTAAGCAAAAACTCAAGAGTAGGGCGGTGTTTTTAGCCGATTATTTTGAACCGTAAACCCGTTTAGGCTGCTTTATCTGCCCGGATTCGGTTGTTTGGCTTTTTTATCGGCCGATAATGTTATCAGGCCGTCTGAAAACCTGTTCAGACGGCCTGAAAGTGTATAGGGCATTATTGATAATAAATTGTGGGAAACTTTTTTATATCAAAGCAGAGCCGCATACACATATACGGAAAAATTCCGTTTTATTTAGCGGCATCTTCGGCTGAGTTTTTCACTGAATCGGCAGCTTCTTTAGCGGCATTGATGGCATCTTTAGTGGCATCTTTGGCGGCATCCATTTTTTCTTTGGCTGCGTCCATTTTCTCTTTAGCCGAATCCATTGCATTGGCGGCAGCTTCTTTGCCTGCTTCGGTGGTTGCAGCGGCCGCGTCTTTCAATTTGTCGCCCGCATCTTTGGCAGCGTCTACTGCATCTTTGGCGGCATCTTTAGTTGCATCAACAGCATCTTTAGCAGCGTCTTTGGTTGCGTCTACGGCATCGGTTGCCATGGTTTTGCCTGCTTCAAGAGCTGAAGCACCGGCTTCTTTGGCATCTGCACCGGCATCTTTAGCGGCATCAACTGCATCATCCATTGCTGAAGCTGCATCGTCTTTCATTTCTGCGGCATCAGTTTGTACATCGGAAGCAATGGCGCTTGCAGCTTCTTGGGTTTCTTGCTGTGCTTCTTGCGAACAAGCTGCCAATGCAGCTGCGGCCATAACGGCAACCAGAAATTTTTTCATTTTGAATAATCCTTAATTATTTGATTTTTTTAAAAATTGCCGTCATGAATTTTGTCGGCATAGTGAAATAGTATCATAATCAGACAATACGTTAAACAAAAGGTGCTATTTTTTAACAAAAATTCTTTAAAACTAAAAAATATAAAATATATTGACAGTTCAAAATCGAGCGCATACAATGCGCAGCTTAGTCGGGTCGTTAGCTCAGCTGGTAGAGCAGCGGACTTTTAATCCGTTGGTCGAAGGTTCGAATCCTTCACGACCCACCAAATTTAAAAAGCCTAAACCATGTGTTTAGGCTTTTTTCATGGCTGTATTTCAAACGTATAATAAGCTGGTGGCTTTTATTCTATTTAAATTGAATTTTATGCCGAACTTTTTAGGTGGCATTCTAGTCTCTTATCATAATTTTAAAACATAATTTACTATTAATTGGCAAAAATCGGCCGAATAACGATTAAGTTCGGTACAATAGCCCGCGCATTTCTAAATATTTATTGATTTATGGATCCTACCCACCCTACTGATAACCGTCATATCACTATTGCCTTATGTGCCGGAGAAGCTTCCGGCGATTTACTTGGCGCCCATTTAATGGATGCGCTCAGGCAACGCTGCCCGAATGCCCGTTTTGTCGGCATTGGCGGGCCGCGTATGCTGGCTAAAGGTTTTGAAAGCCTGTACGACCAAGAAAAATTGGCGGTGCGCGGTTTTGCGGAAGTGGTGAAGCGGCTGCCGGAAATTTTAAAAATCCGCAGAGGGTTGGTGAAACGCCTGAAGAAAATCCGCCCCGATGTGTTTGTCGGCATTGATGCGCCCGATTTTAATTTGGGTGTGGCGGAAAAGTTGAAAAAAGCCGGTATTCCGACTTTGCATTATGTCAGCCCTTCGGTGTGGGCATGGCGGCGCGAGCGGGTAGATACGATTGTGCATCAGGTTAACCGGGTGTTGTGTTTGTTTCCGATGGAGCCGCCGCTTTATCAAGAGGCCGGTGGGAAAGCGGATTTTGTCGGACATCCTTTAGCGCAAACGATGCCCATAGATGCAGACCGGCAAGCCGCCCGCAAACAGATGAAAATCGAACAGTGGGAAACAGTGTTTTGCCTGATGCCGGGCAGCCGTGTCAGCGAAATCGACTATATGGCGCCGCTGTTTTTCCGCACTGCTAAGTTGTTGCTGCAAAGATATCCGAGCGCACGCTTCTTATTGCCTGTAGCTACGGTGGCGACCCGATACGAGATAGTCAAAATTCTGAATCAGGGCGAATTCAGGGCACTGCCTATTCAATTAATGTCGGCGCATGCCGATTTGGCGTGTACGGCGGCGGATGTGGTGTTGGTAACCAGCGGCACGGCAACTTTGGAAGTGGCTTTATGCAAGCGGCCGATGGTAATCAGTTATCGGATTTCGCCGCTCACTTATGCTTATGTGAAGCGCAAAGTAAAAGTGCCGCATGTGGGGCTGCCCAATATTTTATTAAACAAAGGTGCCGTGCCCGAATTATTGCAACATGATGCCCGGCCGGAAAAATTGGCGGCGGCAGTGGCGGAATGGTATGAATCGCCGCGTGATGTGGCGGCATTGCAGCAGGATTTCCACCAATTGCATCTGATATTGAAAAAAGATACTTCGGCATTGGCGGCAGAAGCGGTATTGGCAGAATCGGGCATGGCAGCACCGGCTTAAACATGAGAGCCTGATATTTTAATCGAGTAGTTTATGAGTTATATGAAGCTATTGTGTTTTGCCTTAAGCGTGGTTGTTTCGTTTATTCTTTTTGTGAAAAGAAAGAAGGTTGGTAAAAAAGTATTGTTTACCGCCATTCTTTTATATGTTGTCAGTACGGCTTTTTTATTCGTTCTAAAGAAGATGCATATTGCGGTAAATCCGACTTGGGTGTTACCGATATACGATACTTTTATCTGTTATTTTCTCTATATTATCGTGATTGTTTTTACCAGTTCTATGGTAAACAAGCAATTAGATTTTCAAATAAAACAGGGGAATGAATCAAAGCCTTTTATTGCGAAATTATTAAAATATAGAGAGCACATTAAAACCGCTTATTGTTTATTGTTTTATTTTGGTTCAATTTTAATGCTATATGGCGTATGGTTTGAAATGTAATGAAAACGAACTTCTCAACATTTAAAATATAAATAGGCCGTCTGAAACATATTCAGACGGCCTATTTATATTTTATTCGGGGTTGCTTAAGAACAAAAAATGCGTGAAAACATAGTTGCCCGATATAAAAACTGCTTGACACAAAATAGGCTTATTCAAAAAAATACGAAAGGTTGACGGTGTGATTGCTGTGGTTTGTTCGTTTTTAAGTATGAGGCCGTCTGAACAATATTGAAGTAATAAGGAGAAAGAATGGAACGCACTTTGTTTAGAAAAAGTACGGTATTGCTGGCGACTTTGGCCGCTTTCGGTTTGGCTGCTTGTGGGGGCGGCGGTGATGCACCGGCAAACTCCAACACCCAAGCGGCGCAAAGCAGCGAGCCGGCGGAACAGCAGGAAGTGGTGATTGGCAATGGGGCGGAACCGGAATCGCTGGATCCGCAAAAAGTATCCGGCGTGCCCGAAGCCAATATTCTGCGCCAAATGCTGGTCGGCTTAACCACGACCGACAACGACGGCAACACCGTTGCCGGTATGGCTGAAAAGTGGGAAAGTGCCGATAACAAAGTATGGACGTTTCATTTGCGCGATGCCCAATGGTCGAACGGCGATCCGGTAACCGCCGATGATTTTGTATACAGTATGCGCCGCTTGGTTGATCCGGCGACGGCTTCGCCTTATGCCAGCTATCTGGCGGATGCGAAAGTGGCCAATGCCGATGCCGTTATCGAAGGCAAAGCCCAGCCGGAAACGTTGGGTGTGAAAGCGCTCGACTCGAAAACATTGGAAATCACGCTCACCGAGCCGGTGCCTTATTTCCCCGATATGCTGATTCACACTTCGGTAAAACCCGTGCATGCCAAAACGGTTGAGCAGTTCGGCAATAAATGGACAGCGCCTGAAAATATAGTTGTTAACGGCCCGTATAAACTCAAAGATTGGGTGGTGAACAGCCGCATTGTGTTGGAACGCAACCCGAATTATTTCGATGATGCTGCTACTTCTGTTAACCAGATTACCCTGTTGCCGATTTCTTCACCGCCGACCGATGTAAGCCGTTTCCAAGCCGGTGAATCTGACTTTACCTATAACGATATTCCGTCCGAACAGTTTCAAAGCCTGAAGCGGGATATGGGCGATCAGATGAAAGTGTCACCTTATTTGTGCACTTATTACTATGAATTCAACCACACCAAACCGCCGTTTGATAATGCGAAAGTCCGCAAAGCCCTGCAATTGGCGTTAGACCGCGAAACTTTGGCGGGAAAAGTGGTTGGCCGAGGCGAAACCGCCGCCTACCAATTCACTCCGCCGTCTACGCAGGGCATGCCGACCTTTACCCCCGAATGGCAGCAGCAGGATAAAGCGCAGCGGATTGCAACGGCAAAACAATTGCTGAATGAAGCCGGATATGATGAAGCCCATCCGCTCACGTTTGAGTTGCTCTACAACACCAATGAAAACCACAAGAAAAACGCCGTCGCCGCAGCCGCATTGTGGAAAGAGGCTTTGGGTTTTGTGAATGTGAATCTGGTGAATCAGGAATGGAAAACCTATCTGGATACGCGCCGCGACCAGCGTTTCCAAATGGCGCGCGGCGGCTGGTGTGCCGACTATAACGAAGGTTCGGCATTCTTAAATATTTTCAAATCCGACAACAGCAGCAACTACGGTAAATACAGCAGCCCCGAGTTTGACAGCTTGATGACGAAAACATTGGCTAATGATGTCAGCCCCGAAACGCGCGGCGAATTGTATCGTCAGGCCGAAGCGGTGTTGGATAAGGATGCCGCCACGATTTTTGTTTATCATTATGTTAACGGCCGCTTGGTGAAACCGCATGTAGACGGTTATTCCTTGAAAGACCCGCTGGACAACTGGCAGGTGAAAAACTGGAAAATCCTGAAGCATTAATATCAGGCCGTCTGAAAACGGTGGGGCGTAAAGCCAAACGCCCTACTGTTGAATTGCTAAATAGGCCGTCTGAAAACCATGATAAGTTAATGGTTGTTTGAAAATCGTTTAAACACACAAACCGAAACCCGAACCGCCTTTTTCAACACAAACGCCAAGATAAGCGTGCCGCCGGACACACGGCAAAATAGGGCGATGTAAAGGTTTTTTCACTGCCGAAGGTTGTTATGTTCCGATTTATTATCCGCCGCATACTGGAAGCCATTCCCACGCTGCTGGTATTGATTACGGTGTCTTTTTTTATGATGCGGCTGGCTCCGGGCAGCCCGTTTACCGGCGAGCGCAACCTGCCGCCGGCGGTATTGGCCAATATCGAAGCCAAATATCACCTCAACGATCCCATCTGGCTGCAATATGCCGACTATCTCAAGCAATTGGCGCACGGCGATTTCGGCCCTTCTTTCAAATATAAAGACTATACCGTGAACGAACTGCTGTCGCAGGCGTTTCCCGTGTCGCTCGAAATCGGTTTTTATGCGTTTGTGATTGCGTTTGTGGTGGGGGTGTCGCTCGGGGTGTTGGCGGCGTTAAAGCAGAATTCATGGCTGGATTACATCACCATGGGCGTGGCCATGACAGGGGTGGTGATTCCCAGCTTTGTGAAAGCGCCGTTGCTGGTGTTGGTGTTTGGGGTGTGGCTGAAATGGCTGCCGGCCGGCGGTTGGAACGGCGGCGCGTTGCCCAATCTGGTGTTGCCGGTGGCGGCGTTGGCCTTTGCCTATATTTCCAGCATCGCACGGATTACGCGCGGTTCGATGATTGAAGTGATGAATAGCCCGTTTATCCGCACCGCCCGCGCCAAAGGTTTGTCTACCCGCTATATTGTGTGGAAACACGCTTTGCGCCCGGCCATGCTGCCGGTGATTTCCTATCTCGGCCCTGCTTTTGTGGGCATTATTACCGGCTCGATTGTGATTGAAACCATTTTCGGCCTGCCCGGTATCGGCCAGCTTTTTGTAAACGGCGCCCTCAACCGCGATTACGGCATGGTGTTGAGCCTAACCATTTTGGTGGGCGTGCTCACCATTATCTTTAATATGGTGGTCGATATTCTTTATGCGGTTATCGACCCGAAAATCCGGTATTAATAATGAATCAGGCCGTCTGAAAAGTGTTCAGACGGCCTCTGCCGTATATAAAAAAATAATATTGTTTAAAGGCACAACCATGATGTTCAAAAAAAAGCAGGCCGCCGCATTGGCTGCCGCACTCGACAACGCCGCGCCCGATATTAAAGGCCGCAGCTTGTGGCAGGATGCGTGGCGGCGTTTCCGCCGCAACCGCGCCGCTTTGGCCAGCGGCCTGATTCTGCTGTTTATCTGTTTGTTTGTCATTATCGTGCCGCTGTTGGCACCGTTTGCCTACGACTATACCGACTGGGGCTCGATGCAGTCGCCGCCTTCGTTTGAAAACCGACATTATTTCGGCACCGATTCGCTCGGGCGCGATTTGCTCACCCGTGTGGCTATCGGCGGGCGCATTTCGCTGATGGTCGGCATTGCCGGCGCGTGGGTGGCGGTGGTGATTGGCGTAGTTTACGGCGCGGTGTCGGGTTTTTTCGGCGGCAAAACCGATATGCTGATGATGCGCTTTTTGGAAATTCTCAATGCTTTTCCGTTTATGTTTTTTGTGATTTTGCTGGTAACGTTTTTCGGTCGTAACCTTGCGTTTATTTTTGTGGCTATCGGCATGGTGTCGTGGTTGGATGTGGCACGGATTGTGCGCGGGCAGACTTTAAGCCTGAAGCGTAAAGAATTTATCGAAGCGGCGCATGTGGGCGGGGTGTCGGATATCCGCATTGTGTTCCGCCATATTGTGCCGAATGTGTTGGGGGTGGTGGTTGTGTATGCTTCGCTGCTGGTGCCGGGCATGATTCTGTTTGAATCGTTTCTCAGCTTTTTGGGCTTGGGCGTGCAAGAGCCGATGACCAGCTGGGGCGCATTATTACAAGACGGCGCCAATACCATGCAGATTGCGCCGTGGCAGTTGTTGGTGCCGGCGGTGTTTTTGGTGATTACCCTGTTTTGCTTCAACTTTATCGGCGACGGCCTGCGCGATGCGCTCGATCCGAAAGACCGCTAAACCTTTCTATATTATGTTTTCAGACGGCCTTTTGGCTTTTTAAAAGATAAGGCCGTCTGAACAGGAAAACCGAATGAACACACCATTATTACAAGTCGAAAATCTGGAAGTGCGGTTTCAAACCGAAGACGGATTGGTGACCGCCGTCAATAAATTAAACTTCGATTTATACGAAGGCGAAACCTTGGGGATTGTCGGCGAATCCGGCTCGGGCAAGTCGCAAACCGCTTTTGCCATGATGGGGCTGTTGGCCAAAAACGGTAAGGCGGAAGGGATTGTGCGGTTTAACGGCGACAATATTCTCGGCCTGACCGAAAAAGCCTTGAACGCCATCCGTGCCCGCCAAATCGCCATGATTTTCCAAGACCCGATGACTTCGCTCAATCCTTATATGCGGGTGGGCGACCAGCTCGCCGAAGTGCTGCGCCTGCATAAAGGCATGGGCAAGGCAGAAGCGTGGGCGGAATCGGTGCGTATGCTCGAAGCCGTGAAAATCCCCGAAGCGCAAAAGCGCATCAAAATGTATCCGCACGAATTTTCCGGCGGTATGCGCCAGCGGGTGATGATTGCCATGGCCTTGTTGTGCCGCCCGAAACTGTTAATCGCCGACGAACCGACCACGGCACTGGATGTTACCGTACAGGCGCAAATTATGACCCTGCTCGAAGAATTAAAACGCGATTTCGGTACCACGATTATTATGATTACCCACGATTTGGGCGTGGTGGCCGGTATTTGCGACCAAGTGCTGGTGATGTATGCCGGCCGTACGATGGAATACGGCGGTGTCGATGATATTTTCTACCGTCCGTCCCATCCCTATACCATCGGCCTACTCGGTGCCGTGCCGCGTTTGGACGGCCATGCCGATATTCTGCCGACCATACCCGGCAATCCGCCCAACCTTTCGCACCTGCCTGCGGGTTGCCCGTTTCAAGAGCGTTGCGCTTATGTGGCAGACATTTGCCGCCATGAAGAGCCGATATTGGAAAATTGGGCGGGGCAGCGCAAACGCGCCTGTCATAGGCCGTCTGAAACTTTGGAAGGAGTAAGCGCATGAGCGAAACCTTGTTATCGGTACGCGATTTAAAAGTAAGCTTCGATGTTAAACCCGATAATGCTTGGTTTTGGCAAAAACCGGCGGCGTTAAAAGCGGTGGACGGCGTATCGTTTGATTTAAAAGCCGGCGAAACGCTCGGTATTGTCGGTGAATCCGGCTGCGGCAAATCCACGCTTGCCCGTGCCGTTATCGGCTTGGTGAAAGCCAAAAGCGGCAGTATTTTATGGGAAAACGAAGAGTTAACCACGCTTTCGGCCAAGGCTTTGCGCGAAAAACGGCGTGAAATCCAAATGATATTCCAAGATCCGCTGGCGTCGCTCAATCCGCGTATGACCATCGGCGAAATCATTGCCGAGCCGCTGAAAACGTTTCACCCGCAATACGGCAAAGCCGAAACCGAGCGGCTGGTTAAGGAAATGATGATAAAAGTCGGCCTGCTGCCCGATTTGATTAACCGTTATCCGCACGAGTTTTCAGGCGGCCAGTGCCAGCGTATCGGTATTGCCCGCGCGCTGATACTGAAGCCGAAGCTGATTATTTGCGACGAACCCGTATCGGCATTGGATGTATCGATACAGGCGCAAGTGGTTAATCTGCTTAAAGAAGTGCAACAAGAAATGGGGCTGACGCTGATTTTTATCGCCCACGATTTATCGGTGGTGAAACACATTTCCGATCGGGTGTTGGTGATGTATTTGGGCAATGCCGTTGAGTTGGGTACCGATAGCGAAGTTTACGGACAGCCCGCCCATCCCTATACCCGCGCGTTAATGTCGGCCGTACCGCTGCCCGACCCTGAAGCAGAGCGCAATAAGGTAATACAGCTTTTGCCCGGCGACCTGCCCAGTCCGATAAATCCGCCCAGCGGTTGCGTTTTCCGCACCCGCTGCCCGCAGGCCGACGGCGATTGTGCGCAAAGCAAGCCGCAATGGTTGGGGCAGGGCTCCCACTTTACCGCTTGTTTGAAAAACAAAGCGGCATAATAAACGGCGGCCGACAGGCCGTCTGAAAACGCATTTTTAATCACAAACTTTCAATACAGGCGGTAATCCGCAACCGCGGCCTATTCCGCCTGCCATCCCATCCATTTATACATAGGCGGAATCTATCCGCCTGTTTTTATATTCGGATACAACCGCTACCCCTCAATCCGCATCGGAATTCAACGGTGCAGGCCGTCTGAAACCGTTTAAACGCTATTTATAGTGCACTTAAAAAAAAACGATTGATTGGAAGATAAATAATCGGAAGCGATGACTGTATGTAACCGTAGTGTATTTTAAAAGCTGTTTGGCTATGTGTTTATTACGATACGGGTTGATCAATTTCAGATAAAGAGAACTTTGCGAAAATCCATGTCGGATTCTCGAATCCGACATGGGTACATCATCACCATGCTTAAATATTCCCATCATGCCAACCGTTTTGTCGGATACCAGTATCCGACCTATGCGTGTTGATTCCGGGTGATGCATATCAGAGTAGGTTAAGATTATTGTTAATTTATTTAAATTTTATGTAATAGGCCGTCTGAATATTTTCAGACGGCCTATTACATGAATTTCGGCATATATATTTCAAATATTTTATGTGGCTAAATTTATCTATTTGATTTTTAAATATTATTCATAATTTTTATGGTTCCTATCAAAATATTAATTATAAAAATTATTATTTAAAATAAAATAAGGCATATAAATTGCATGGTATAGCATAGATGTTTTTTTAATTAGTGTTAAAAATAGTTTTAAAAATATAATGATATATTCATAAATATATGATTTTCTTAACAATTATGATTAGTGTAATTGTGTTTACTATATTTTTTAAAATTATTTCAATGAGACGTATTTTGCTTACAAGTGACAATAATTGTCAGTTTTGTCATGTAGCAGATAATCACTTTTTGAATAAATAGGGAAAGCATAGCAATCTTTAATCACAGAGAGAAGAATCATGAATAAAAGTTATCGCAGTATTTGGAATGAATCATTAGGTGCATGGGTGGCGGTTTCCGAAATTGAAAATGCCAAAGGGAAGCCGGCCGGTAGCCGGGAAGAAGGTGCTGCCCGTAGAGGGAGTGGTATAGGGCTGAAAGCAACTTTGCGTATGCTTCCGTTTATGTTATTGGCTATTGGCAGCCAAGCTTTTGCGGGCAATACGAATGTTTATTTTAATGATAATGATGATAACTCATGTGTATATATTAATGAAAATGGCAACAGTGGCAATATTGCTGGTAAAAATAGTGCTGCGAATTGCTCCCCCGCTAATAAGGCAAACCAAACAAACCAGGCATTGTTTTATAACCAAGACGGCAAAGTCGGCATGACCATGAGCGGCCCACTGCATGTTACCAATGGCGAACTTGGTTTGGGTGGTGCGGCCAATAATAACGGCAAATTTGTTATTGGCTCGGAAGCTACTTTGGGCGAAAAAGCAAATAACGGTGTGGCTTCAATAGCCATTGGTGCCAGTAATGTGGCCACCAAGGCATCAGGTGATGATAGCCTGGCGATTGGTAATGCGGCGGAAGGCACCGCTGAACAAGCGATTGCAATTGGCCGCCGTGCGATTGCAAGTGCTGAAAATGCAATTGCTGCCGGTGTTGAATCCAATGCAAAGGGAACAAACAGTATCGCCATCGGTAATGTTTCACGAGCAGGTGTTAATAAAGCGGGGCAGGTGCAAACAGGCCTAAACGATGTTGCCATCGGTAATGGAAGCGTGGCTTATGGCGGTAGTACGGTTGCTTTAGGTAATGATGCCAACACAGGCGGCCTAAGTGCAATCGCTATTGGTGATGGGGCTGCAGCAAGAGGAGAGCGTGCTATAGGGGTGGGAAATGGTGCCCGTGCTACAGGTGAATATGCAATGGCTTTTGGTGTTGCTTCAGAATCAACAGCATCGCGTACGATTGCCCAAGGTTCGACCGCACGAGCAACTAGGGATTACGCCGTTGCTATAGGTAATGCTGCTGCAGCCACTAATGTTAAAACCATTGCTGTTGGTGCAGATGCCAGTGCAGCAGGGGCAAATGCATCTGCCTTTGGTGCAGGTGCTAATGCGACTCATGCGGAAGCATTGGCAGTAGGTTTTCAAGCCCATGCCGGAGGGTATAGGGCTACTGCTATTGGCCGTAGAGCAAGAACCGGAACTGTTGGTGATGCAACGGCTTTAGGTGATGAAGCAAATGCAGAAGGAGGTAAATCAACCGCATTGGGATCTTATGCTTATGCGAAAGGTAATCAAAGTGTAGCGGTCGGTAGCGGAAATCAAGCCGGAACAGGTGCCAATGCCAGAGGCGACCAATCAATCGCCATTGGTGGTAACGTTGATGCCAATGGTAATTCAAGTATTGCTATCGGTGGTGATGATTTGGATAAGATTGCTACTGAGAATGCAGAAGCCACTCAAAAATTAAATGATTTAACGGGTGTGGAAATTCAATCTGGGGAATATTCCAATACTGAAGCCCGTGGAGATGCTGCGGTTGCGGTGGGTGTGAGAACATTGGCCACAGGGCATTTATCGACAGCATTTGGTACATTTTCAGAATCAAAAGGTATTGCATCAGTTGCCTTAGGTGTCGGTGCTAAAGCATTAAAAGACGGCTCGGTTGCTTTGGGTGCGGGTTCGAAAACAGAAGAAGATGCCGTATATATACAAGATGCCACCGTTCAAAGCTTGGATGAGGATGGCACAGTAGTTGGTACGGTTTCCTATAAAGGATTTGCCGGAGGAAGCGAAAACTTGAGTACTGGCGATCAGGTTTCGGTTGGCTCTGTAGGCTTTGAGCGTCAAATCAAACATGTGGCACCCGGCAATATTAGTAAAGATTCCACCGATGCCATCAATGGATCGCAATTGGCGATTGTTATCGGAAGAACACAGGCACAAATACAAAAAGCACAAGATCAGCTGAAAGGTTATGTCCATGTAAACGAAGGCAATGCGCATGGTACGCAAGCCGATGGTGATGCAACCACAAACTTAGGTAACAACCGCGATAAAGCAGGCGCCACCGGCCTTTATGCGGTAGCTGCCGGTGTAAACGCTCAGGCGGCAGGCGATGCTTCTTTGGCGGCAGGCTCCGATGCGAAAGCGATGTCCGGTTCGGCAGTTGCCTTGGGTGACCGTGCCCAAGCTTTGGATAATCAGGCGATTGCTATCGGTCAGCAAGCGACAGCCAATTCGGATTGGGATATTTCCATAGGTCGCCGTGCTGGTTTGAATGTGGTGAACGTTGCATCGGAGGGGCGCAATATTGCTATTGGTGACGGTGCATTGCGGGAGGCGGATGCACCGAATAATAATATCGTTATGGGTACGGATGCCGCAGCAGAATCCAAAGGTACCTTTAATGTGGTGATTGGTACCTATGCCAATAGTCCTACCGGTTTAAGCGGTGTTCCCGCTGATGTGAAGCTAACGGATAGAACAAAAGTATCGGCAAACAATGCCGTTGCCTTGGGTAGTCGCGCCATTGCTTATCAAGATTCGTCAGTCAGTATCGGTAGCCGTACACTATCCCTCGGCCGTATTTCGAATGCAATCGGTGCCAGTTCGGAGGCTAGCGGTAATTATTCGATTGCGCAAGGTTATGCGGCAAAGGCAACGGGTACTTCTTCGATTGCGATTGGTGCGGCACAAAATGTCAATAATAAAACTCAAGCTACTGCTCATTATGCCGTGGCTATCGGTTCGGTAGATACTCAGGCTTCAGGTCTGTCGTCACTCGCTTTAGGGCATGGTGCGCAGGCAAGCGCTAGTAATGCTATTGCCGAAGGTAAATCCTCCAGAGCCAGTATGGAAAGTAATATTGCCATCGGTAATGGTGCCCAAGCCACAACGAAAACAGGTGCGCTGGCCATTGGTAAAAATAGTGCGGCATCTGGTGGCGATAGTGTTGCATTGGGAACAGACAGTAGTTCCACTCATACCGGTACGGTTGCCGTCGGTAAAAATGCCTCTGCCTCATTGGAAGATGGTGCGGCAATCGGTTCTATGAGTAGAACCGAAGTCAATAAAGGCGTTATCGGTGCAGATCCTCTTTCGGCTGCTGTGGATAAATCCGGCAATGAATGGACTGCTACCACTGCCGCCGTAGCGGTGGGCGATGTAGCAGGTGGGATTACCCGTCAGATTACCGCTGTGGCAGCAGGTACTAACGATACCGATGCTGTCAATGTAGCTCAATTAAAAACAGTTGCAAATCATACTAAAAATTTAGGTGACAGCTTGGTTGACAAGCTAGGTGGCAATGCCGTTATTAATGATCAAGGCCAAGGCACCATCACTATGTCTAATATCGGAGGAACCGGTGAAGACAGTATTGATGCCGCTATTAAATCGGTACGCGAATCTTCCGCTGCAGGTTGGAATTTGTCTGCCCAAGGTGAGAATGAAAGCAATGTGGCACCGAAAGGCAAAGTCGATTTAAGCAACACAGACAATAATATAGATATCAGCAAACCGGCAGATTCCAATAATGTTACTTTCAATCTGGCTAAAAACATCACTGTAGATCAAGTGAATGCCGGAACAGGAGACAATGCTGTCGTTATCGGTAATGACGGCGTACAAGTAGGTGGCGCTACTTATATCAATAAAGACGGATTGAATGCCAATGATAAAGCCGTCAGCAATGTAGCGGCTGGTACGCAAGATGAAGATGCGGTAAATGTCAGCCAATTGAAAGAAGCGGTTAAAGCATTAGGCGGTGAAGCGGCTGTTAATGCAGACGGTTCGGTTAAAGCGCCCGTATATAACATCGTTAAAAACGATGGCAATACGGAGCAAGTTGGTAATGTGGGTGACGCACTGACATTATTGAATAACGAAGTTAAAAATCCGTTGAGTTTTGTCGGTGACAACGATACCGAAACGGTTACCCGCAAGCTGGGCGAGCAATTAGCCGTTAAAGGCGGTGCTGATCAAAATAATTTGAGTGAAGGCAATATTGGTGTCGTCGGCAGCGCCGCTGATAACAGTCTAACCGTTAAATTGGCTAAAAACATTAATTTAGGCGATACAGGCAGTGTGCAAACCGGTGAAACTAAAGTCGATAACAACGGTGTCACCATTACCCCTGCCGACGGCTCTGCACCGGTAAGTCTGACTTCAGACGGCCTTAATAACGGTGACAATGTAATTTCCGGTGTAGCGGAAGGTGTTAGCGATACTGACGCCGTCAATAAAGCCCAATTGGATAAAGCGGCGGCGAAAGCGGCCAATAAAGTTGCGGCTGGTAAAAACATTGCAGTGGAAGAGGCGACTAATCAGGATGGCAGCACCACTTATACCGTTAAAACGAAAGACGAAGTCGAGTTTAACCGGGTAGCGGTGGGCGATACCGTTATTAATAAAGACAGCGGCGATATTGTCGGTCTGAAAAACACTGCATTGGGTAAACCGGAATTTGCCAACGCGGGCAGAGCGGCGACCGAAGAGCAGTTGAACGCGGCTCAGGATAATCTGAAAACCGTTTTAGGCGGCAATGCGGAAAACACCAACGGTAACATTACCATGAGCAATATCGGTGATACCGGCGCGGACAATATCAACGACGCGATTAAATCGGTACGCGAAACTGCCAATGCCGGTTGGAACCTGACTGCACAAGGTAAAAACAGCAGTAATGTGGCGCCGAACGATACGGTTGATTTGAAGAATACCGATGGCAATATCGTAATCAGTAAAACAGATCAATCCAACGATGTCACTTTCGAGTTGGCTGATGATATCACCGTAAACCAAGTGACTGCCGGAACGGGAGACAGTGCGGTTGTTATCGGTAATGACGGTGTACAGGTAGGCGGCAACACCTATATTGATAAAGACGGATTGAATGCGAACGACAAGGTTGTCAAAAATGTAGCGGTTGGTAAAGACGATACCGATGCGGTAAACGTATCCCAGCTGAAGCCGTTGGCCAAAGCATTGGGTACGCAAATCGATCCGACAACCGGAACGGTTACAGATCCTTCCTTTGTAGTGACCAAAGCAGACGGCAGCAAATATGACGGTACCCCGACCATTCAAGGCGCATTGGATAATATCGGCACTGAGATTCAGAAACCGATTACCTTTGCCGGCGACGGTGGCGACGCCGATAAATTCGAGCGTACTCTGGGCAGCCAAGTGAATCTGAAAGGCGGCGCCGACAAGACCAAGTTGAGCGACAACAATATCGGTGTGATTTCAGACGGCCAAGATACTTTGGATATCAAACTGTCGAAAGAATTGACGAATCTGACCAGTGCCGATTTTGTCGATGCAGCGGGTAACAGCAGTAAGGTGAGCGGCGACGGCATCACCATTACCCCTGCTAACGGCAAACCGGTAAGCCTGACTTCCAACGGTCTGGATAATGGCGGCAACGTGATTTCCGGCGTAGCGGAAGGTAAAAAAGGTACCGATGCGGTTAATAAAGACCAATTGGATGCAGCAGCGGCGAAAGCGGCCAATAAAGTTGCGGCTGGTAAAAACATTGCAGTGGAAGAGGCGACCAATCAGGATGGCAGCACCACTTATACCGTTAAGACGAAAGACGAAGTCGAGTTTAACCGCGTAGCGGTGGGCGATACCGTTATCAATAAAGACAGCGGCGATATTGTCGGTCTGAAAAACACTGCATTGGGTAAACCGGAATTTGCCAACGCGGGCAGAGCGGCGACCGAAGAGCAGTTGAATGCGGCTCAAGATAATCTGAAAACCGTTTTAGGCGGCAATGCGGAAAACACCAACGGTAACATTACCATGAGCAATATCGGCGATACCGGCGCGGACAATATCAACGACGCGATTAAATCGGTACGCGAAACCGCCAATGCCGGTTGGAACCTGACCGCACAAGGCAAAAACAGCAGTAATGTGGCGCCGAACGATACGGTTGATTTGAATAATCAAGACGGCAATATCGTTATCAGCAAAGAAGCGGACAGCGATAATGTTACCTTCGATTTGGCCAAAGAGATTGATGTGGACAGTCTGACCGCAGGCGATACGACGGTTAATAATGACGGCGTTAAAGTGGGCGATAACACCGCACTGACTTCAGACGGCCTCACGGTTAAAGATGATGCAGCCGGTAAAACCGTTAAGCTGACGGCTAACGGATTGGATAACGGCAATAATGCCATTACCAATGTAGCGGTTGGTAAAGCCGATACCGATGCGGTGAACGTATCCCAGCTGAAGCCGTTGGCCAAAGCATTGGGTACGCAAATCGATCCGACAACCGGAACGGTTACAGATCCTTCCTTTGTGGTGACCAAAGCGGACGGCAGCAAATATGACGGTACCCCGACCATTCAAGGCGCATTGGATAATATCGGTGCTGAGATTCAGAAACCGATTACCTTTGCCGGTGACGGTGGCGACGCCGATAAATTCGAGCGTACTCTGGGCAGCCAAGTGAATCTGAAAGGCGGCGCCGACAAGACCAAGTTGAGCGACAACAATATCGGTGTGATTTCAGACGGCAACGATACTTTGGATATCAAACTGTCGAAAGAATTGACGAATCTGACCAGTGCCGATTTTGTCGATGCAGCGGGTAACAGCAGTAAGGTGAGCGGCGACGGCATCACCATTACCCCTGCTAACGGCAAACCGGTAAGCCTGACTTCCAACGGTCTGGACAATGGCGGCAACGTGATTTCCGGCGTAGCGGAAGGTGTCAACGATACTGATGCAGTCAATAAAGCCCAATTGGATAAAGCGGCAGCGAAAGCGGCCAATAAAGTTGCGGCCGGTAAAAACATTGCAGTGGAAGAGGCGACCAATCAGGATGGCAGCACCACTTATACCGTTAAGACGAAAGACGAAGTCGAGTTTAACCGCGTAGCGGTGGGCGATACCGTTATCGATAAAGACAGCGGCGATATTGTCGGTCTGAAAAACACTGGCTTAGGCGGCGATACCTTTGCTAAAAACAAACGTGCGGCGACCGAAGAGCAATTGAATACGGCTCAGGATAATCTGAAAACCGTTTTAGGCGGCAATGCGGAAAACACCAACGGTAACATTACCATGAGCAATATCGGTGATACCGGCGCGGACAATATCAACGACGCGATTAAATCGGTACGCGAAACCGCCAATACCGGTTGGAACCTGACCGCACAAGGCAAAAACAGCAGTAATGTGGCGCCGAACGATACGGTTGATTTGAATAATCAAGACGGCAATATCGTTATCAGCAAAGAAGCGGACAGCGATAATGTTACCTTCGATTTGGCCAAAGAGATTGATGTGGACAGTCTGACCGCAGGCGATACGACGGTTAATAATGACGGCGTTAAAGTGGGCGATAACACCGCACTGACTTCAGACGGCCTCACGGTTAAAGATGATGCAGCCGGTAAAACCGTTAAGCTGACGGCTAATGGATTGGATAACGGCAATAATGCCATTACCAACGTAGCGTCCGGTAAAAACAATACCGATGCCGTTAACGTATCCCAATTGAAACCTATGGTTCAGGCTTTGGGTATGAACGTTGATCCTAACAATGGAACAGTAAGTGCACCTTCATTTGTGGTATCGAAAGTTGATGGTACATCTTACGATGGTGTGAATACTGTTCAGGCAGCGTTGAACCATATCGGTACTGAAGTTAGACGACCGATTCATTTCACCGGCAATATCGGCAACGTTTCGCGTAAAGGCGATGAAACATTGAATATTCAAGGTGGCTTAAGCGATAGTGCGGCTGCTTCCGATAAAAATATCCGTACCAAAATAGATGGCGAAACCATGTCTATCGAATTGGCGGAAGCCCCGCGCTTCGGTAATGTCACGATTAACGATAACGGTAAGATTAGCGGCTTGGAAGCGGCAACTGTTGCAGCAGGCAGTAAAGAAGCTGTTAATGGCAGCCAACTCTATAAACAAGGTAAAGGCGTAGAAAGTATTATCGGTGGTCAAACGGCTTATAACCCTGATAACGGTACTTATACCAATGCCGATATTGGCGGCACCGGTGAAGACAATGTCAATGACGCTATTGCTGCGGTGAGAGATTCTGCTACGGCCGGCTGGAATCTGACGGCACAAGGTCAGAATGAAAGCAATGTGGCACCTAACGACACGGTTGATTTAAATAATGCCGACGGCAATATTGTCATCACCAAAAAAGCGGACAGCGATGATGTTACCTTTGATTTGGCTAAAGCCGTTAAAGTGGACAGTCTGACTGCAGGCGATACGACGGTTAATAATGACGGCGTTAAAGTCGGCGACAATACCGCACTGACTTCAGACGGCCTCACCATCAAAGATGCTGCAAGCGGCCAAACCGTCAGTCTGACGGATAAGGGCTTGAATAACGGTGGTAAGGTGATTTCAGGTGTGGCCAACGGCTTGGTTGAAAAAGGTAGCCAAGAAGCAGTAAACGGCGACCAGCTGTTTGCTGTAGATCAGAAAGCTGCGGCTAATACCGACGCCTTAAACCGTGGTTTGGATTTTGCCGGTAATAGCGGTAACTTCAACCGTAAATTGGGTGAACGGGTAACCGTTAAAGGCGGCTTGGATAATACGGCGGCAGCTTCCGATGACAATATCCGCACGGTTGCCGACAGCACTGGCAATATTCAAGTGTTGCTGGCAGATGCGCCAACCTTTAAAGGCAAGCTGACCGCGCAAGGATTAGATGCAGGCGGCCAGAAAATTACCGGCGTGAAAGATGGTGAAGATGCCGGCGATGCCGTGAATATTGCCCAATTACAACGTGCTTTGGAAAATCAAGCTATTACGCAGCAATTGTTGGTACATGCTAATTCACCATTCTCTTATGTGAACTCGAAAGGCGAATTGCTTGCCCGCCAAGTGGATAACCAAGGTAACGAACACTTTGTTAAGGTAGAAGACGGTTCCGAATATACCGAAAAAGACATTACTATTTCTGCCTTGAATCCGGTTGATCCGCAAACTGCGGTACCTACCGTAGTGGGTAATATTGCCGATGGTAAGAATGCCAACGATGCCGTTAATGTGAGCCAGCTGAAAAATGTTGTGAAATCGTTGGGCGGTGGTGCCGAAGTTAACCCGGACGGTAGTATTAAAGATCCGGTATATAACATCACCAAAAACAACGGTGGCAATGAAACCGTTAACAATATCGGCGATGCATTAGGCTTATTGAATGATGAAATCAATAAACCGTTAGTCTTTGTCGGCGATAATAACGACGTTAAGGTAGAGCGTAAACTGGATACCGAATTGGCGGTTAAAGGTGGTGCAACCGGTACGTTAACCGACAACAATATCGGTGTTGCCGGTAATGCAGATGACAACAGCCTTGAAGTGAAGCTGGCTGAGAATATCAACTTGGGCAGCAACGGTAGCGTAACCACAGGTCAAACCGTATTGAATAACGACGGTGTGAAAGTGGGCGATAACGTGGCATTGACTTCAGACGGCCTGAAAGCAGGTGATGTGAATATCACTTATGCAGGTATTGATGCAGGCAATAAGAAAATCACCGGTGTGAAAGCGGGTGAGAATGCGACTGATGCGGTTAATAAAGCCCAGCTTGATGCTGTTCAAGCTGCAGCCAGCAATAAAGTGACCGTAGGCAAAAACCTGACTGCCAAAGAAGTTAAAAATGCCGACGGCAGCTTAACTTATAACGTGGCAACGGCCGATGATGTGGCATTTGATAGTGTTACGGCCGGACAGGGTGATAACCAAGTATTGCTGGATAACAAAGGCGTTAATGTGGGTGGTAATACCTATCTGTCTGATAAAGGTGTGAATGCCAACAATAAAAAAGTCGTGAATGTTGCTAAAGGTGATATTGCCGAAGACAGCACCGATGCTGTTAATGGTAGCCAGTTGTATCAAACTGCGGATTCTGTTACCAAACTGTTAGGCGGTAACGCGAAACTTTCACCGGATGGTAGCGTGAATATGACCGATATCGGCGGTACGGGTGCAAACAATATCAATGATGCCATTCAGTCGTTGAACCGTACGGTTGCCGGAACGAAAGAAACCGTATCCGCAGGTGACAATATCGTTGTGGAAAAAACCGTGAAAGCCGGTGGTGCTACTGATTATGTGGTTTCTACGGCCAAAGACTTGAATGTTGATAGTGTGACAGCGGGTAATACCGTAGTGAACGACAACGGATTGTCCATTGCTAATGGTCCGAGTGTTACGGTAAACGGTTTGGATGCAGGAGATAAAAAAGTTACCAATGTGGCAAATGGTGAAATTTCGGCAACCAGCAAAGATGCTGTAAACGGTAGCCAACTGTATCAGGCATATCAGGTATTAGGTGGTAGCAACACTTCTATCAATACCAAAGATGCGCCTGCCGGTAACGGGCCAAACGGTACGACACCTGCAGGTACGGTGACCACAGTGGTAACCAATCCTGACGGTTCCCAAACCACGACAACGGAAACCAACCAAAAAGTAGCCGTTTCCACAGATAAAGGTGGTAATGAATACACGCTGACCACATATAACGTAGAAGGACAAAATACATACGTTACCAATGATGTGATTCAAGCTATCGGTAAGATGAACGAACAGGGTATTAAGTTCTTCCATACCAACGACGGTGAAGTGAAGCCTGTTGTACAGGGTAACAATCAGGAAGATTCAAGTGCTTCGGGTGCTTATGCGACAGCCATTGGTTATCAAACCTCAGCAAGCGGTAAAGGATCGTTGGCTTTGGGTAATACCTATACTGTTGTGGATCAGAATGGCAATGTTGTACAAGACAGTAACGGTCAGGCTCAGACACAACGTACCCAAGCTATCGGTGTGAATGCGGTTGCTATCGGTAGCGGTGCCCAAGCCAATGAAACCAATACCATTGCCATCGGTACAGGCAATATCGTAAACGGTAAAAACTCAGGCGCTATCGGTGACCCGTCGATTATCAATGGAGAAAATACTTACTCTGTTGGTAACAACAATAAGGTAAACAGCAGCAATACTTTTGTGTTGGGTAATAACGTGACGCAAACGATGGATAACTCGGTGGTATTGGGAGATCAATCGGCTGCAACTGAGATTCATACGACGGCTAAAGGCGGTAACTACACTTATGCAGGTGTCAATGATGCCAATGTTGCCGGTGTGCAAGATGTTAAAGGCGTTGTGAGTGTAGGATCCGAAGGCCAAACCCGTCAGGTACAGAATGTTGCCGCCGGTGTCGTATCGCAAAATTCAACCGATGCGATTAACGGTAGTCAGTTGTACCACACCAATGCTGCGATTAATGCCGTAGGTAATCATGTTGTGAATATGGGTAACCAGCTGAACCAGAAAATCGAGGATGTGGAAACACGAGCTAATGCGGGTACGGCATCTGCTATGGCCGTTGCAGGCTTGCCGCAAGCTTACTTACCCGGTAAGAGCATGATGGCGATTTCAGGTAGTAGCTATCGCGGCCAAAGTGCTTATGCCGTTGGTTATTCCAGCATTTCCGATAATGGAAACTGGGTCATTAAAGGTACGGCAACCGGTAATTCACGTGGTCACTATGGTGCGACTGCCGGTGTAGGTTATCAGTGGTAATTTAACTTTCAGACGGCCTGAAATAGGCCGTCTGAAACAACAAGGAAATCCGATATGCAAACAAAAACAATCATGAAGCAAGGTGCAAGCTTGTTGCTGGTAGCCGTTTTGGCTGCTTGTGCCACGAAGAGTAATGTTAAAAGAGACGGTACGACCGACAATCCGGTTTTCCCGTCGGTAGATAAAGTGTCGTATTCGTTTAGACACCAAAAAGGTACTTTCCCGACATCTGACGAATTGGCTCAGATTAAAGAAGGTATGACCAAAGATCAGTTTTATAAACTGCTCGGCCGTCCTCATTTTAATGAAGGTATGTTCAATGTGCGTGAATGGGACTATGTCTTTCATTTCCATACGCCCGGACAAGGTACGGATGATGTAACGACGTGCCAATTCAAAATCTTGTTTGATTCGCATAAGTATGCACGCAGTTTCTATTGGAAAGCCGTTGATCCGGAAAATGCATCTTGCCCTGTATCTGATCAGGTTGAGGTGATGCCGCAACGTTATACATTATCGGCTGATGCCTTATTTGATTTTAATCGGGGTGATATCGGTCATATACGTTCAGAAGGTAGAGCCGAATTGGATGAATTGGCGGATAAGTTGAAAACGGTCAACTATAATCGGATTAATGTAATCGGCCATACCGATTATTTGGGTGCGGAAAGCTATAATCAGATGTTGTCCAAACAACGTGCCAATGCCGTGCGCCAATATCTGTCGGCAAGAGGTGTGGATGCAAACCGTATTCGGGCGACGGGAGCAGGTGAGTCGCAGCCGGTGAAACAGTGTATGCAAAGTGCGGATCATCAGGCATTGATTGACTGCTTGGCACCGAACCGCCGTGTTGAAATCGAAGTGGAAGCAACAAACTTGTAAGATAATAAACTTGAAATAGTTATTATAAAAGGCCGTCTGAAAGGGTGTTTCAGACGGCTTCTTTGTCAAATGAATTAACTAATGTAATGAAACAGGCATTAAAATAATCCTATCTGTTCCGGTGAATCCGATTGGTTGCGTGGGTCTATCGGTATCCGTTTCAGTTTGGCACGACGCAATGCAATCAGGTGTATGACTTGGTGCTTTTGGGCATCAGTCATATTCTGCCAATAAAGACGTTCTTCACGACTGCGCAGGCATCCCTTGCAATAACCTTTGTTATTGGCTTCGCAAACGCCGATACAGGGGCTGGGGATGGTGAAAAACTCGAGTTGTTCCATTATTTTAGAGAATGGATTTAGGAATTCTATTCTGCTTGAAAAAGAAGGCTTCTACAATCTTTTCCGTTACGTTTTATTATATAAGTATTTATAAAAACGGCCTGAACATTATATTCAGGCCGTCTGAAAATAAACATATATTAGTGTAATTCGCCACTTTGCCGCTTAGCCTTGAAGTCATGTGTTTCTTTGACAATAACGCTAGATAGGAGAAGTAGGGCTATGAGGTTGGGAAGTGCCATTAAACCGTTAAAGGCATCGGCGGCCAGCCATACCAGATCCAAACTTATAACAGTTCCGATCATAACGCTGGCAACATAAATGGCACGGTAGATATTGGCAAATCCTTCCCCGAAAATATAAACCGCACATTTTTCGCCGTAATAACACCAACCTAAGATGGTTGAATAAGCAAAGAAAATCAAACCAATGGTGACTATCCAACCACCTGGGCCGGGTAGTAAATGATCAAATGAGGTGGTTGTGAGTGCGGCACCGGTTAGTTCGGGTTTAATAAACTCACCACTGGTACCCATTAATCCCATAATTAGAACAATACCGGTAATCGAACATACGATAATGGTGTCTAGAAACGTACCGGTCATAGATACCAAAGCTTGGCGTACGGGGTGGTCTGTTTTGGCTGCAGCCGCGGCAATAGGTGCCGAACCCATACCGGCCTCGTTTGAGAAAACACCACGCGCGACGCCATAACGGATAACACTACCGATAGCGCCGCCGGCAACAGCTTGGCCGGTAAAGGCATCGCTAACGATCAGTTTGACAGCGGGTATCAATAAGTCTAGGTGAAGGAAAATAATAACCAAACCGCCGGCAACATATAACACAGCCATAATCGGTACAATAAATGAAGAAGCAGTGGCAATACTGCGAATACCGCCTAATACAACGATGGCTGTTAAGATGGTTAAAACAATGCCGGTATAAAGCGGATCAATATTAAAACTGGTTTGAATGGCTTGGGCAACGGAGTTAGATTGGACAGAACTACCGATACCGAATGAGGCTACAGTTCCGAATAAAGCAAAAGCATAAGCCATCCATTTCCACTTGCTGCCTAAGCCGCGCTCTATGTAATACATGGGGCCGCCCGACATTTCCCCTCTTTGATTGGTAACACGGTATTTGACAGCCAGCACGCCTTCGCCATATTTGGTTGCCATACCGAATATGGCCGTAATCCACATCCAAAATATGGCACCCGGTCCGCCGGTTACAACCGCGGTGGCCACCCCGGCAATATTACCTGTACCGATGGTTGCGGAAAGGGCAGTCATCAATGCGCCGAAATGTGAAATATCACCATCATGATCACTGCCATCTGCTTTTTTACGGTGGGGCATAAATGCTTGTTTTAAGGCAAACCCCAACATAGAGAATTGCAGGCCTTTTAACCTAATGGTTAATAAAATACCGGTACCGACGAGCAGTATCAGCATCACTGGACCCCAAACCCAATTGTCAACAGTCGTGAAGAACCGATTCAATACTTCTTCCATACTTACTCCTGATTGTTAATATTTGTTCTGATATGTGCATTTCAGCATAAGGCGTAAAGAATTGCAAGTCTGAGTAATTAGCCTGTAATCAGTATGAGGCGGTGGAAAACTTAATAATTAGATTAAGTTGCTATGTTTAGGTTCTAATATAATTAAAACAAAATCTTATATAGAATTTGAATGATTTATACAAGTCAGTCAATTTAATGTTTTATTAAACAGTTGTAATCTAGTAAAGAGGCCGTCTGAAAAATGAACTGCACCCCAAAAGTTGGACACCCCTCCAACCCATTAAGGTGCAGTTTTCTTATGAGCAAATATACATTAGACTTTAAATACCAAGCCGTACAATATTATCAGCACGTACGCAGCCAACAGCGTACCGCCGATCACTTTAATATCTCCCGTACCCATTTACGCCGTTGGATAGCCGCATACAACCAAGGCGGCATCCGCGCACTGGAGCATCCACAGGCCATTATGACCATCAAACGTAAAAACCCCTTTATCGTCGATAAACCCGACCACGAAAAAACACAGGCGGAACTGATCGAAGAGTTGCGCTATATGCGGGCGGAGAACGACTATCTAAAGGAATTAAAAGCCCTCAGGCAGAAAGAAGCGGCCGCCAAAAAAGCGAAGCCGTCCAAGCACTGAGGGCCAAACATCCGCTTAAATACCTGCTGCACAGTGCCGCTCTACCCAAAAGCAGTTTTTATTATCACCACGGCCGCCCCGACCCGGACGAACGGGACAAAGCCGCCGTTGCCGAAGTCTATGCCCGCCACAAAGGGCGTTACGGATACAGGCGGATTGCCGCCACTTTGTCATGGAATAAGAAAAAGGTTGCCCGTTTGATGAAACTGCTGCAATTGAAAGCCAAAGTGCGTCCGAAAAAAGCCTACCGCCATCCAGCAATGGGCGAACCGTCGGATAATATTCTGAACCGCCGGTTTGAAGCGGAAAAACCCAATGAGAAATGGCTGACTGATGCCACCGAATTCAAGTGCAGCAATGGCAAACTGTATCTGTCACCGATATTGGATGTATTTAACCGGGAAATCGTCGCTTACTCGATGAGCCGCCGGCCGAACAGCGGGATGGTGGAAAGAATGCTGAATGATGCAGTCTGTAAGCTGACAAAGGCAGATAAAGTACTGCTGCATTCCGATCAAGGTGTACTGTACCGTACGGAAGCCTACCGCCGCACATTGGCGGAACACGGCATAGTGAAGAGTATGTCGCGTAAAGGCAATTGTTGGGACAATGCACCGATGGAAAGCTTCTTTGCGATACTGAAGACGGAATGCTTTTATCAGGAAGGCAGACTTTCGACAACAGAGCTGATGCAGACAATAGACGACTATATCCGGTACTACAATCATGACAGATGTAGTTTGAAATTGAAAAAGCTGAGTCCCGTGGCATACAGAACCCAGCTCGAAAAGGCAGTCTGAAAAGGCTTTTATGTTTGTCCAAGATTTGGGGGATAGATCAATATTCAGACGACCTCTGTTTGATTTTATAAATAAATCAATATATTAATAGCTAGTGAACAACAACATCGGCTTTTAGATCAAACTTCGGAATCGGTACGAAAAAACGATCGCCGTAGCTGTCTTCAAATTCATAACTGCCTTCCATACAGCCCCAAGGTGTAGTTAGGCGTGTGCCGCTGCTATAATTATAACGTTCACCCGGATACAATACGGGTTGTTCGCCCACTACGCCAACGCCGGATATTTTTTCCACTGCGCCATGTGCATCGGTGATTTCCCAGTGACGATTTCTTAAAGTAACTACTTCGTCGCTATGATTGTGAATCGTAATATCATAGCCGAACACATAGTTGTCTTTGGCAATATTGCTTTCTTCAACTAAAAAGCAGGGTTCTACAATAATTTCAATTTCATTCATCTTTGAATCCATTTCTTTTCAGACGGCCTTTATAATATTACCAGCCAAGTGGTAATTTTGAGCACTAAAATCGTAAATAAAGCAGCAACCGCATCGTCCAACATAATTCCAAAGCCACCGTGTATCCGTGCATCCAACCATTTTATAGGCCACGGTTTAAGCGCATCGAATAGGCGAAATAAAATGAATGCCGTTAACCACCATTTCCACCTGAAAGGCACAAATGCCAATACCAGTAACATGGCGACGATTTCGTCCCATACAATACCGCCGTAATCTTGAATACCGAGTTCGTGTTCGGTATGGTTACAAATTTTGATGCCCCATATAAATAGTACCATGCTTAATGCCGCCAGCCACCAGCCGGAAACGCCTACTAAGTATAAAATAAAAGCAATAGGCAATGCAGGCAGCGTGCCGAAAGTACCAGGGGCAATTGGGGCGAGTCCGCTACCGAATCCGAACCCTAAAAAACAAAGTGGTCGTGTTTTCAGCCATTTGAAATCAGGTGTGAAGTTAGCCAAAGTGATCAAATCCTAAAGAGTTAAGCTGTATTGGTTCGCCGTTTGCATCAAAAATATTCAAATGGCCGCTTTGTGTGATTTTACCGATATGTGTCACCGGCGTATGGCTTATTTGGGCAGCGTTTAGTATGTCATTCCGACAAGCTTCCGGTGCAGTAAATACTAATTCGTAATCATCGCCGCCGGCTAAAGTATAATCATACACTAACGTTTTTTCTAATACATCGTATAAAGCCGGTAAAGTCGGTAAAGAATCTGCGAAAATATCGGCACCAACCTCAGAAGCCTTTAAAATATGTCCTAAATCTTGAGCAAGACCGTCTGAAATATCTTGGGCTGCATGAGCAAATGGAAGAATGGCCTGCCCAAGAGCAACCCGTGGTGTGGGTCTCAGGCGTGACTGTTCACAAGTATCAAATATTTTTGGTGGTAATGCCACTTTGCCCCAGTGATGATTTAATGCAGCTGCTGCTAAGCCAACCTTTCCTGATACCCAAATATCATCTCCTGTTTGTGCAGCATCACGTCGTAAGGCTTTACCTTCGGGTAGCTCTCCTATAATAGTAACATTGAATGCAAAGTCCCCTTTGGTTGTATCACCGCCGATTAAGGTGATATCAAATTGTTTTGCCAATGCAAAAAAGTGGTCACAAAATGCAGTAAGCCAGGTTTCTTCTAATTCGGGTAGGGCTACGCTGAGTAAAACCCAGCGTGGAGTGGCGCCCATTGCGGCCATATCTGAAATATTGACTGCCAATACTTTATGAGCCAAGTCGGAAGGTGCAACATTAGCGAAGAAATGCCGGTTGTTAATCAGCATATCGCTACTAAAACATAAATCATGGTTTGGTTTGGGGCGAATAATTGCTGCATCATCACCGATACCGAGTAATATGTTGTTATCGTTTTTCTGGTGGTATAAATATTGCCGAATAAAATCAAATTCTTTCATGGGAATCAAGTTATCTGAGGGTAAGGGATAGGTATTCGATTGTGAAATATTTATTATCTCATTAATTAGAAAATCAGCAGGATAGGATTTCATCAAACGGGTGTGTAATAAGTACGGATTTAAACTGATTCTATATTATTTGAAACTATTTTTTGATTAGAGCTCGATAATTTTATATGTATTGTGAAAAGGATTTAGGTAAGTCTATTATTATAAAAATAATTATTTTAAGGTAAAGCAAAAGAAAAATAAAAGCCCCACAAACTTGCGGGGCTTTTTTGTATGCTAATAATACTTGATTACGGACGAGTATAACCATGATAAGGAGATGCAGGTCCTGGGTGCCAGCCATTGTCAACTGCAGGACGTTCACCTTGAACTTCACCTGGGGCAACTTGTCTGGTTACCAAAGTGCGGATTCTAACGTCTACATGACGGTCAGGTTCGATACATGCAATTAAAGCAGCACGTTTTCTAGCGCTAGAAACTCTGCTACCCAAGTTAGCCACTTCAGCTTCACAAGTAGCAGTCATGCGAGCTTGAGACTCACCTAAGCCGACTGCAGAAATTTTGTTAGAAGGTACGCCTTGGCCTACTAAGTAGTTAGCGACAACATTGGCACGGCGTTCAGACAGGTTTTGGTTATATTCTTCAGAACCCATAAAGTCTGTGTGACCTTCTACACGAACAGTTTCAACATTGGTATTGCTCAAGCGTTGGGCTAAAGCGCTTAATGTTTCTGCACCTTCTGGACGTAGAGTGTCTTTATCAAAGCCGAACAATGTGTTGGCAGACAAAGCTACAGTTTCATCGCTATATTGAGGAGCCGTGGCAACCGGAGTGGCATCGCCACACTCAATACGGCCCTCAGTGTCTTTGTCAAAAAAGCTGTTTTTCCAGCATTCACCGTAGTTGTTACGGGTTATAGATTGTTCGCGATCGACAGTGTAACCACTTTTGGTATGTGGCTCAGCGGCCATTGCGGTACCTGAAGCAACCAAGGCAACAAACAAGGTGCTTAATTTCAGCTGTTTGGTCATTTTATTCCCTCATCAAAGATTGTTAGTGCAACGGATACAAAGTGCAACCGCTACAAATCACCAAATATACAGGCCACTGTTTTAAAATTGTAAACGGCGGCAAATTGGATATATCAGTTTGCACTATAAAGAAGCCGAGGGCAAACTGTCAATAGCGTACCGCCTGTATACAATGGCAAAGACCCGCTTCCTGTTTGGAAATCATGCCCAAAAATCAACCCTGTGTCATTTATTTACGGTAAAAACCAAGCTATCTGTCTTTTTGAGTTGCGCAAAAACCACAATAAGACACAATGGTGTTATATCTATATTAATCATGTTTAGACGATTGTGTATTAAAAAACAAAAACTTTGGAGGGATTAGGTAAAACACTCAGACAGATTTTTATAAAATATGCTACATTGCAATGGAATGTCGTAAAGAATCCACAAACTTATTATTTTTTGATTTTATTATGAAACTGCAGCAATTGCGTTATGTTCTTGAAGTGTACCGTCATAATCTTAATGTTTCCGAAGCAGCGAATGCTTTGTTTACTTCGCAACCTGGGATTTCCAAACAAATTCGTCTTTTAGAAGAGGAGTTGGGTATACAGATTTTTATCCGTAGCGGTAAACGTGTTGTTTCGGTTTCTCAGCCGGGTAAGGCAGTATTGGAACTTGCAGAGCGGATTTGGCGTGATGTTCAGAATATTAAAAATATCGGTAATGAGTTTACAGATCAGGATAAGGGGTCGTTAACCATTGCAACAACACATACTCAGGCACGTTATGCTTTGCCGAGTGTGGTTGCCGAATTTGTAAAATGTTATCCAAAAGTACAATTGCACATCAAACAAGGCAGTCCTTGTGATATTGCTGATATGGTCATGAGCGGAGAAGTTGATTTTGCTATTGCAACGGAATTGTCGGAGGATAATGGGACATTACGAAAATTGCCATGTAATGATTGGACTTATGCTGTTATTGTGCCTGAAAAACATCCGCTGTTGGATTTGGATAAATTGGGAATTGAGGATTTGGCTTCTTTCCCCCTGCTGACTTATGATTTTGCCTTTAATCAAAATAATAATATTGCCAGGGCATTTCAAAAAGCGCGGTTGAATCTGCCTGACGTGACCTTGTCATCAACAGATACGGATGTATTGAAAACTTATGTCAAATTGGGGTTAGGTGTTGGTTTAATGGCGAAAATAGCTTACGATGCAGAGGTAGATCAAGGTTTACAAATGATAGATGCTTCTCATTTGTTTGGTTCGTCCCTTACTTATATTGCTTTGCACCCTAATAACTATCTGCGTGGATATACTTATGACTTTATCCGGTTATTTGCTCCGGAATTGACGAGAGAAAAAATCGATACCATTTTGTATGCGCCTATTGAGGAAGATTTTTCAATTTAATATTGCGGTATATAAACTACCTGAGAAAGAGGCTGTCTGAAAATTTTTCAGACGGCCTTATCCTTTATTTATATAATGGTTATTTAGTTATTTAAGAGAATGGCTTAATCTTCGCGGAAAGTTTGATGGCAGGATTTACAGCTCTGTCCTACATCGGCTAGTGGCTTTTTAACATTATCTAAGTTGCCCGAAGCGGTCGCTGTTTTGAGTGTGGCGACGGCAGATGTGAAATTATCAATTTTATTTTTGAATTCATCGGGGCGGCTCCATACCTCGGGCAGTGCTTCCGATTGTTCGTCGGTTGCGCTTTCCTGTGTATAGTATTGCCACGGTTGGGTTGAATTGATATTTAAATCATCTACGGCTTGTTGAAAAACATTGGCGTCATAGGCAGTATCGCCGTTGGCCATTTTTGTCATGATACCGATATTTTTTCTGAATGATTTCATTAGGGCGATACGCTTATCGACATCGGTTTCAGAATTTTGTTGGGCGGTAGCCGTGTCGGGTGGAGATGTTTGGGCAGACTCTTCAGACTGGCCGCCACAGGCTGACAGCAGGCTAAGAAGGATGGTTATATAGAAAAGGTTTCTCATAGTGGTTGTTCCTTTGTTGTTTAAATTATTTTTAGTTATATTGAAATCTTATGGTTGATTTTCAGGTGTTACTGCGTTTAATTTACTATAAACACCAAATAAAATAAAAAGCCTTTACATTTAAATGTAAAGGCTTTTTATTTTATTTGGCACGCCCACGGGGAATCGAACCCCGGTTACCGCCGTGAAAGGGCGATGTCCTAACCGCTAGACGATGGGCGCGGATAATTTAAATTGTTTGGCGCACCCGGAGCGATTCGAACGCCCGACCCTCTGGTTCGTAGCCAGATACTCTATCCAACTGAGCTACGGGTGCGGAAAGATTCGAATTATAGGAACGGTGTAAAAGGCTGTCAAGCGTTTTCTTGTGAAAAAGTGTAGAATGCCGCTTGTTATTTGAATAAATTCGGAAAGTGTTATGGCGCAAGCCTCTTGTTGGCCGCGGTCGGCGGCATATTTTGCCCGGTTGGGGATGCCTGTGGCGGTATTGGATATCGAATCGACAGGCGGTCATTTTTATCAGGATCGGATTACGGAAGTGGCTTTGCTGCGCTTTGATAATGGCAGCGTGGCAAGTTATCAGTGGTTGGTGAATCCTCAACAGCCGATTTCTTCCTTTATTACGGGGCTGACCGGCATTAGTAATGAGATGGTGGCGGATGCGCCGGTTTTTTCCGATGTAGCTGACGAACTGTTGCCTTTGCTGCGCGGTACGATTTTGGTGGCGCATAACAGCCGCTTTGATTACACCTTTTTACGTCATGAATTCCATCGGGCTGGTATAGATTTTGCCGCACCGGCTTTATGTACGGTACAGCTTTCCCGTCGGTTATATCCCCATTTTCATAAGCATAATCTAGATAGCATTATCGAACGGTTTTCGATTGAAGTGGAAAGCCGCCATCGGGCTATGGCGGATGTGGTGGCTTTAACGGATTTTTTGGAAAAAAGCTTGATAGAGAAGGGTAGTGAATGGGAAAAACAATATCATGCACTGATGAATCCGAAGATGCTGCCCGCTTGGTTACCTCCTATGCTGGTACAACAAATTTATGCTCTGCCGGATACGCATGGTGTTTCTGTTTGGTTGGATGGCAAGGGCAAGGCTTTGGATATCCGTGTGCATGAAAAAGCTTTTTCTGAGATTGCGGCACACGCCCAACAGGCAAAGAGCAGTTTGTTTATGTGTGGTGTGGACAGGTTGGTTTTTGTGTCGGCAGTGGGTGAGCTGCATGCTGTATGGCTAAAAGCACAATTGATGACCGAATATGGTTTGAGGCCGTCTGAAAGTAGAGGAAAGTATCTAACGGTGGATTTTGTGCCGGACGAACAACAACGGTTACAAGCTCGGATTGTGCCCGTGGCTTGCGGCAATCGGAAAAATCCGCCCAATGGTTTGTTTCTGCATAAAAAATCAGCAAAAAAAGCGTTATCGGTGTGGGCTCAGGAAAGTGGGCTGTGTCCTTCATCTTTGGATATCTTGCCGGGTACTCTTGCAAAAAATGAACCTTGTCCGGTTCATGTGGTGGGTAAATGCGAGGGTGATTGTGCGACGGATGAAAGTGTTGATATTCAAAACCAGCGTATTTTGACAGAGGCTAGCCGTTTGCCTGTGGTAGATTGGGGGCGTGCAAGACGGGTGGAAATTGTGGAAACCGATCAGGTGTCCGGGCGTTCTGTGTCTATGTGTTGTGAGGCGGGTGCTTTGGCTTTACCTGATGGATCTTGGTATTTCGATGAAAGCTTACCTGCCTTGTTGAAAACCAAATTCAAGCAAGGTGCAAAAGCTGTGCAGGTATTAGAGGCCGTCTGAAACAGTGGCTATTTCAGACGGCCTGATATGTGGGCGCAACTTGTAAAAATGAAAGATGTTTATGCAAAACCCTAAAATTGTCTTTTTTGATATTGATGATACTTTGTATCGGAAATATACCGATACGCTGCGGCCTTCGGTATTCGATGCGGTTCGTGCATTGAAAGAAAAGGGTATTATTTCGGCTATTGCGACCGGTCGGGCATATGTGGCGGTGCCGGAAAAAGTGCGTGAAGTGGTGTCGGCTGCCGGTATGGAATTGTTACTCACGATTAACGGGCAGTTTATCCGTTATCGTGGTGAAGTGTTGGAACAGAACCCGATGGATAAGGGCAGAATTGAACAGATATGTGCTTATTTAGAGAGTCGGTCGGTTCCATATGCTTTTGTTGCCGATGATCAGATTGTGGTTTCGGAAAATGCGCCGGTCGTTACCGAGTCTATGTCGCATATTTTTTCTGGTTATAGCGTGGATAAAACATTTTTCCATTCGCATGATGTTTTTCAGATGTTGGCTTTTTATGATGCTGAACATGAACAGGAAATTGCTGCTCAGATGGCGTTGTATGGCTGTAAAACCGTACGCTGGCATAAGTTTTCTGTGGATGTATTGAACACCCAAGGTTCGAAGGCGCGCGGTATTCGTACGGTGGTGCAGCGTTTGGGGATAGATATGAGCGAAGTGATGGCGTTTGGCGATGGGTTGAATGATATTGAAATGCTTCAGGCAGTTGGATTTGGTGTGGCTATGGGTAATGGGCATCCTGAAGTCAAAGCCATTGCTGATTATATTTGTCCGACGGTGGAAGAAGATGGGGTATATAACGGGTTAAAGGCGCTAGGTGTGATATAGGCGATGCATTATCGTTTACATTAAATTACGCTTTTCTGCGGTCGGCCATTCTTTTGCCGATAGCAGCCAATTCTTCTTGTGGAATATGCTTGCCCATTTCAAATAAACGTTCTTCTATATTGAGGTGGGTATCATAGTCGGCACAAAAGCGCTGCAAAATATTCTTTTGCAAACGGTAGCTTGGATCGGCTTCAAGTTTGGCGAATTCTTGTGATACTGCTGTCCAGTTGTTATGTAGGGTATCGTGTTGTTGTAATAGTTGTTCGATATTGGGTTTGGCCTGCGGATAGTGTTGTAGCAATAATGGAAAAAAATCTTCTTCTTCGTCTTGATGGTGTAGGGGAGCGGCGATATTGAAATAGCGGCTGATTTGATGGACGGCTTGTAAGGCGACCTTATTGCGGCCGTTTTCGTCGATGTATTCGGGCAGCTTGTCTATTTGGCTACAGAAACGGCGTACTTTGCCGTGGCAGGCATAGAGCATTTCGATGGGTTCGTCAAAAGTAGCGCTTTTTGTGTCGAATGGATTCATATGGATGGCCTCTATCTTTAGGGTGATGATAGTCCTTTTTTGAAGTGTTGCCGACTCTATGCAGGTGAAACCTTGTTAATGTTTTATTTGAACTTGTGGATTATAGATAAGGCCGTCTGAAAACAATGAACGGGTAGCGGATACTGTCCGCAGGGTTTGCATTTTACGTTACAATACGCGCTTAAAACAGAGCGGATATGATAGAAGCAGTATATGAGAGAACACAAAGCACGCAAGCGGTTCGGGCAGAATTTTTTACAGGATACGCGCATTATTCATGACATTGTGAACGCCGTCCGCCCGCAGCCTGATGATGTGGTGATTGAAATCGGCCCCGGCTTGGCCGCGATAACCGAGCCGTTGGCGGCGAAGTTAAATACGCTGCATGTGATTGAGATAGACAGAGACATTGTGAGCCGTCTGAAAACTTTGCCTTTTGCCGATAAATTGGTGATTCATGAGGGTGACGTGCTGCAATTTGATTTTCATAGTGTGGCGGGTAAAAAGAAAATTGTGGGAAACCTGCCGTATAATATTTCCACGCCGTTGTTGTTTCGCCTGAGTGAAGTGGCCGATGATGTGACGGATATGCACTTTATGCTGCAAAAAGAAGTGGTCGAGCGTATGGTGGCCGAGCCTAAAACCAATGATTATGGCCGCTTGAGTGTGATGCTTCAATATTTCTTTGATATGGAATTATTGATTGATGTCCCGCCGGAAGCGTTTAGCCCGGCACCGAAAGTGGATTCGGCGGTGGTGCGGATGATTCCGGTGAAGCACCGTATCGGTGTGGCGCATGATTTCGACCATTTTGCCAAATTGGTGAAACAGGCTTTTCATCAGCGTAGAAAAACCATACGCAATAATTTAAAAGAATTGGCCGGTGAAGATGATTTGCAGGCGGTGGGTATATCCCCGCAAGATCGTGCGGAACATATTGCACCTGAGTTATATGTGGCTTTGAGCAATCATCTTGTTGCAAAGGCTGTCTGAAAAAAACGGAACAGATAAACCATTATGATTAAATTTAAAAACGTACATAAACACTTTAAAGACCTGCATGTGATTAACGGGGTGAATTTGGAAGTGAAGCAGGGCGAGGTTGTGGTGGTTTGCGGCCCGTCCGGCAGTGGTAAATCTACATTGATCCGTACCGTTAACCAGCTTGAAAGCATTGAAAGCGGTGAAATTTGGGTGGACGGTATGAATGTGGCCGACCCGAAAACCGACTTGAATAAAGTGCGCGAGGAAGTCGGATTTGTGTTTCAAAGTTTCAATCTTTATCCGCATCTGAGTGTGTTGGAAAATATTATTCTGGCACCGATGAAAGTGAAAAAGCAAAGCCGTGAGCAGGCGGAAAAGAAAGCGATGGAACTATTGGAGCGGGTAGGGTTGGCACATAAAAAAGATGCCATGCCCGGCGAGCTTTCCGGCGGTCAGCAGCAGCGTGTTGCCATTGCCCGCGGCTTGGCGATGGAACCACGCGTGATGTTGTTTGACGAGCCGACTTCGGCGCTGGATCCGGAAATGGTCGGCGAAGTATTGAGAGTGATGAAAGATTTGGCCGTGAGCGGTATGACTATGATGTGCGTGACTCATGAAATGGGCTTTGCGCGTGAAGTGGCCGATCGGGTGATTTTTGTCGATCATGGTCAGATTATTGAAGAAGCGACACCGGAAGAATTTTTTACACACCCGAAACATGAGCGTGCCAAACAATTTTTACAGCAGGTGATGAAACATTAAACGGATGAGTAGACTCAGGGTAATGTTGCTTTGAATAGACAAAATATTCATTAAGGATAAGATTGTCACATTTTATAGTATGAATAACTTCTACTGTGTTATGGTATATGTGATAATTTTATCTGGATTTGAAAAGAAATACCTGCTTCAGCTAGGTTGTGATGTATAGGCCGTCTGAAAAGGGTTAAATAATAAAATGAAAAAAATACTGTATTTTCTAACCACACTATTCTCAATGCTGATGCTGGTCGGCAATGCTTATGCCGAAGTAGATGCATCTAAACTGCTGCCTGTCGAAAAGGCTTTTATACCGCAGGTTAATGTTGCCGACGAAGGTATTAATGTTCAGTTTGCTATTGCCGATGGCTATTATCTCTATCAATCGAAAATCATGGTGGAAACGGATCCGGATGGATTGTTTGGTAACGGCCAATTTAGTCCGGGCGAAGAGAAAGAAGATGAGTTTTTCGGTAAGCAAATGGTTTATCACCATGCCGCTCAAGTAAACTGGCCATATCGCCATCCGGAAACGGTAAGCAATTACCGTTTGGTTGTACAATATCAGGGTTGTGCGGAAGTGGGGGTTTGCTATCCGCCTACAGAAACAACCTTTAATATCAATAGTAGCGGCTTATACCAGCCGGCTGTTGATACGCAGGATGGTGCAAATAACCCCTTTCTAATGTCTTCTGTTTCAGACGGCCTCAATAATAATCCTACTGAAAGTAGTGGTTCGATTCAAAATCGTTTCAAACTTTCGTGGGATACTTTAAACGCCAATTTGTTGGCGTTTTTTCTAGCAGGGATAGGCTTAAGCTTTACTGCTTGTATGTATCCCTTGCTGCCTATTGTTTCCAGTATTGTCGTCGGTGATAAAAAAGCCGGTAAAGGCCGTGCATTTGCGCTTTCTATGGTTTATGTTCAGGGCTTGGCCTTAACTTATACGATTGTGGGTGTTTTCGCCGGGTTAACCGGTGCGTTGTTGACGGTATGGTTGCAACAGCCGTGGGTTGTGCTTGCCGCCTCGGCGATTATGGTTGTGTTGGCATTGTCGATGTTCGGTGTGTTCACTTTGCAGTTGCCTGCGACGATACAAGGCTATTTTCAAGAGCGGAGCAGTAAGTTCCGCGGCGGTAAAATGGCATCGGTTTTTGTGATGGGTATGCTTTCCGCTCTGATTGTCGGCCCGTGTGTGGCGCCGCCATTGGCTTTTGCTTTGGGCTATATTGGCCAAACCGGTGACGGAGTATTGGGTGGGCTGGCGTTATATATGCTTGCGTTGGGTACCGGTGTGCCGTTGGTGTTGATCGGTACCTTTGGCGGTCATATTCTGCCTAAAGCGGGCAGTTGGATGAACGGTATTAAATATGCTTTTGGTTTTATTTTATTGGCAGTAGCGGTTTATTTGGCCACACCTTATCTTCCATATGGCTTTGTGATTGCGCTTTATACATTGCTGATGTTAGTACCTGCCGTATGGTTGTTGGTGAATGTGACAAAATCATCAGGCCGTCTGAAAGCGGTATCTGCGGTATTGGGCGGGGTATTACTTGTGGGTAGTGTGTGGTTTGCATATCAAAGTGCGGAACGGCAGACGACTACATTGCATCATTTTCTAACATTAATCCCGCCTGCTTCGGAAACGGTTGCAGGGGATAAGCATGAAAATATCTATGCCGATGCTTCGTTATTAAAAGCAGCTATGCAGCAAGCTTTGAAAAATAATCCCGATAAACCTGTTATGCTTGATTTCTATGCAGATTGGTGTATTAGTTGTAAAGAAATGGCCGCATATACTTTGAATCAATCCCAGGTTCAGGATGCAGTAGATATGAGCCGTTTTTTCCAAATCGATGTAACGGATAATACCCCCGAACATCAGGCGTTGTTAAAAGAGTATGGCTTATTCGGGCCGCCGGGAATTTTTGTTATTCATGCCGATGGCAGCCGTAGTGATGCGTTATTGGGCTTCGTGAAACCGGATGCTTTTGTGCAATGGTATCGGCAAAACGAGCAGTAAAGGGGACTTTTGAAGTAACTTTTCATGCTTTTATTTACCTAAGCCAAACGGGATTTCCGTTTGGCTTAATTTTATGGGATATGTATCGATAAGTATTTAGCGATAGTTTGGAAAAGCTTTATTGACTAGCAGGATAATGATGGTTTGAGCTAGATGGGATTTATCTGTCTATATGAATATGAAATGATGAAGAAAGGCCGTCTGAAAGTGGTTTTCAGACGGCCTAAGACCTTTACTATAATAACTTAACCATCAAGACTACATAATGTATGCAGGTGCTTCATTAGATATATACTCATCCTGAATATCCCATGATTGCGCGTATGTTATTATATTTGCATCATTAGAAGGAATATTATGAGCGGGCACACCCAATACACCGGATAATTCCAAAGCCGGAGCTGATAATAAATCATTTAAAGCTGGGGTGTTTACCGCATCCGTATCGAAAATATGATCATTATCAGCTTGTTGCAATACAACAGATTCAGAACGGTCGATAGTGTGGATATCATGCTCGGTATTTAGCGGTTTTCCCGCAATGGTATCCGTGCCGATATCCCAATCTGTTTCCGAATCCGTATGTTCATCATTCGGCGTAGTACCTGCAGAAGGTTTTGCAGCCTGTCCTTCTTGAGGTAGTGTTTGGGTATTGTGGGTATTATCTTCGGCATATACGTTGGCATTTTTACGTTCAATCCAGTTTTTATACAAGGGCCCTGTTAAATCGGTAAAAAAATCATTGCCGGTTACATGTAAGTCGGGGGTATCGTTGAGATCGCGACCAAGCAAACTGACAATAGCCTTATTCATTTCTCCATGCAGCTCGAAGCGGTTATTAGTAACCAGATAAGATTCCGCATTGCCAATCATTTGGATTCCTTCAATACTTCCGTTTGAATGTTCCGCTATTTTAATGTCATTGTTACTAACGGTTACCGAGCCACGTAGGTTTCCATCATGGTTGTAGTCGTTAATAAAAATGGGCATGGTACCTGTGACAATCTCACCGATATTGACATCATTATCGGTAATATTGATTAGGGCTGTGCCGCTGCCTTTTACACCGGTTTTTGATTGGGTATTGCTGATAGTTGCAATAGCATATTTACTAGAAGTACCTTCAATAGTATTTCCCGTAATATCAAGCTGGTAGTCCATTTTATTTTCGTGGTTTCGGAATTCGATACCGTATGTTTGGTATGAGTCTTTATAGACTTCTAGATTTTTAATAGTATTGCCCTCGATTTTGAATGATCCGTCTTCTGCATGATGAAAGTCTCTCAATTGGGTATTGGTTTGCAATTGAATACCGGAATAACCGTGGTAGCGGGGTGATAATTTGGGGTTATCATCTTCCGGTAAACGGAAAGAGGTATCTTGTGTAATAGTATTATTAATAATTTTAACCGTATCCATGTTGAATTGGCGGTTGTAAACGGCAATGCCATATAGACGGTCGCCGATTGATGTATTGTTTTCAATAAGAATATTATCGCCATCATGTACATCGAGACCTTTGCGGTAGTTATGGTCGGTTGTATTGTTGCTAAATGTGACGCCATAGTTATAGCTGCCGGCCATGCTTGAAACGCCATAGCCTGTTCCTCCGTCTGCTTTATGGCCGTTCCAAGAGAGCGTATTGCCATCGACAATAAAGTCTTTTTGATATGCGATTAAGGCACCTGCTACACGGTTGTGGTGTAGGTAGCTATCGATAATGCGGTTGTTTTCTCCCAAAGGCAGATGTTCATAATGTTCGTCTACTTCATTGCGCATGAGCCTAACTTTATAGGTTCTGCCGGTATTGCTATGGGGATCGGACTCCAACGTTTGGGTTGATGTGAAGTGAACACCGGCACGATTGGCACCCGATGCTTCTACTTTGCTGATTAAAGTATAGTCGGCATCGTTGACCAAAATACCGCTGACTTTGCCGAAATAGCTCTCACCTTTTCTGTAAAAGTCAGGATTAGTATATTTGACGGACAGGTCGGCAATGGTTTTGTGGTTTTGTCCGTCAATCAGAATACCTGCATATTCGCGTATATCGTCTTCATTAGAGTTGGAGTTGAAGATACCTTTTTGTGCTTTATCGAAAGAAATCTCTGTTTTACCCATGCCGTCGCCAAACAAACCGGTAACACCGGAATTGTTCTGATTCAATACAATTTGATCAGAAATATAAAGATGACCGCTTAAATGTACGGCGGCATTTTCTTTGTGGGCGGCATCAAGGGCGGCATTAATGGCTTGCAGACTATCTTGCTGACCGGTGGGATCGGTACCGAATTGGGCGGCATCAATATATTTACCGTATACAGGATGGGTATATAGATAATAGTCGCCATAGTTTCCGGTTTGATAGGTCGGTGTAGAGGCTGCTTCTTCAGTATTTGCAACAGGAGTTTCTACGATATTTTCAGATGGCTGTTGTGCAGCACTTGCCTGTTTTGTATCAGGTGCTTCAGGTACATTTTCTGAATCTGAAGATTGATTGGTTGTTTTATCTTCGGATTCAGCAGAAACAGCAGGCTCGGTTTGTTCTGCGGTTGTCTCGTTTTTTTCAGTTTCTAACGGTGGTTGAACAGCCTGGTTTTCTTCCGGCTGTTTATTGGTTTCAGACGGCTGTTGTGTAGTATTTTCCTGTTTTGTATCAGGTGTTTCAGGTACATTTTCTGAATCTGAAGATTGATTGGTTGTTTTATCTTCAGATTTAGCAGAAACAGCAGGCTCGGTTTGTTCTGCGGTTGTATCGTTTTTTTCAGTTTCTAACGGTGGTTGAACAGCCTGGTTTTCTTCCGGCTGTTTATTGGTTTCAGACGGCTGTTGTGTAGTATTTTCCTGTTTTGTATCAGGTGTTTCAGGTACATTTTCTGTATCTGAGGATTGATTGGTTGTTTTATCTTCAGATTTAGCAGAAACAGCAGGCTCGGTTTGTTCTGCGGTTGTATCGTTTTTTTCAGTTTCTAACGGTGGTTGAACAGCCTGGTTTTCTTCCGGCTGTTTATTGG
>NZ_JANUXW010000013.1 GCF_024834045.1 Neisseria montereyensis | reverse complement strand
GCTGTTGGCTGCGTACACACTGATAATATTGTACGGCTTGGTATTTAAAGTCTAATGTATATTTGCTCATAAGAAAACTGCACCTTAATGGGTTGGAGGGGTGTCCAACTTTTGGGGTGCAGTTCAAGGTTTCAGACGGCCTTTTTAATCTTGTAGTCAATATTTATTAGCGGCTTTCGGTACGGCCTAAGTGGTCATAGTGGTATTGGAAAACCGCATCGGAAGTTTGTCCACGGGGCGCAATAAATTTAACGCTGTCATCATTTTTACGCGCGCGAATCATACCTTCATGTTGCACTGCTTGTAACCCTGCAATCGGGCCTGAATCGTTAGCATGGTCATATTTAGGCATATGAGCGCCGCGGGCGGAAGCAAAAGAAGCGGCGAAAGTAGCTAAAGCGGCGAAAGTAAGTACGGTTTTTTTCATAATGAAAATCCTCTGACGTATATGTGTTTGGCATTTAGTTTAGCATTCGGCAACATTTGAAATCTGCCGTCTGTCTTGTTTGTGTGTGTATTGTATAAAACAACACATCCCCGATAAATACCATTTTCATTTAACATTCGTTTCTTAATGAGAAATGATTAAAGGATGATACCCTCTATAACCATTATGATTTTTTAAATCCATATTCAGCCATGCAAGATTAAAAATCTGATTTTCCAAACAACTTATGCTTATTCATAATTCACTATAAAATCAACCTATATAAACAGGCCGTCTGAAAGTTTTACCTGCTTTCAGACGGCCTGTTTTTAATATTGTATTGATTAACGGGCTTCGGTACGGCCTAAATATTCGTAACCAGCAATTTCTTTTTCACCAGTGCTACCGGGAAAAACAAATCTAACCATATCATCATCTTTAGTAACCACTACCGGACCGTTATGTGAAACTTGCTCTAAACCGGCAATCGAGCCTGAATCGTTGGCATGGTTATATGCCGGCATATGGGCGCCTTTGGCAGAAGCGAAAGAAGTAACAAGAGTAGCTAAAGCGGCGAAAGTAAAGATTGTTTTTTTCATGATCATTGTCCTCATGTGTATTTTTATTGGGTTTTAAATATCAGGCAATGTTTTTTATCGGCTGCCTGTTTTGTTGATGTGTGTATTGTATGAAATAACTAATGGTTGATAAATAGCTATTTTATTGAATATTCATTTCTTAATAAGAAACTATTAAATATTGATAACCCATATAAAACCGGAAACTGCTATTTTTCAGACGGCCATATTTTTCACTATCGATAAAACCAATCTGTATATCCCCATCACATCAATCGAGACGCCCGCAATATAAAACTACTTATTAAATCCCAAATAAAAAGCCGTCTGAAAAATTTCAGACGGCCTAAGCATATTAGTGATTATTCTTGTATTTCTTCGCCTTCAAATGTATTCAGAGATCTAATATTTTCATCATCTTCTTCTTGATCTTCATCTACATTAGTCGGGCCTAATTTGAATGCACCTATTAATTCAGGCAAGGTTACAACTTTTTCTTGATCAGGCTGGAATGTAAACACCGGATTACCAAAATGGTTTAAGCGCGTCGACATTTCAATATTAATCGCTTTTTCTTCACCATTAACCTGTGAGTAAGTACGACGGGCAACCATACGGCCTTTGCCGTCTAAATAGATGCTTTCAATCATAGGGCTGCCGAATATTCTTTCAAAGAAATTGAAAGTATAGCTTCCACTATCGGCATCTTGTTCTGTTGTTTTTCCGAATATCTTCGCAACAATTTCATGCACCTGTTGATATCCTTCTTCAGTTGCCCCTTTTTCAAAATCTTCTTGCTGCATGCGGGTCAGTTCATTATCGAAGTCGCGATAAAGATTATCGTAGTATGTTTTTAGGTTTTCATTATTCCATATAATATTAATGTGATATTTGGCACCGGCCTGTCTACCAAATTTGTCCATATCGATTAATTGATAGGCATCGGACGGAATGTCTTTGTATGCGGTATAACTTGATTTAATAAATGCTTTAATAGCGGAGCGTAGAGGGATTTCTGCTTTATCCAAGTCTTTCCAATCAAGCCGGATACCCTGCCCTGCCAATCTTTGGGTTAATTCTTTATTCTCTAGAAAAATATCCAACAACATTGGCAAAGTGGCGGGTAAATCCACTGTTACCGTCATATTTTTTCCATCTAAAAGCATCGGAATTTGTATTTTGCTGTATTCATTTTTATTGTTATTCACAATTTCGGGAATAAACTCTATTTTTTCAGCATGTAAATCCACAGCACCTTTCATATTGATCTGTACATTTTGAAAATATTCCGTCATAACAGGGCGGCTTTGTGCAAAATCCACCACTGTTCTACCAAATCTTTCTTTTATCAAATCATGGATTTCAGATAATTCTATCTCTGATTCAGAATTATCCAGCTTATCATGAAATTTTTTTTCTGTTTCGGCTGCCATTTCAGCCGCCATTTCGGGAGCTAAACCTTTATCTTTATCACTTAAGAAAAAGCGTGCATTGCTTTCAAAATTGTAGCTGTAATCTTTTGTGAGGCTTCGTTCCATCGAAATGGTCATCATTTCTTGCGGCGTTTTATTATTTAAATTGCTACATGCACTTAAGCCTAAAACCGCTGCAGTAACGGCCAATAAAGTTTTCTTCATTATTTTTACCTTTTATTAAATTGGTTTAATTTTTTCAAAGAAAATTTAATTATGCATGAATTATTTATTTTTATCCAACAATTAAAGTTAAACATCATAGGTTTTTGATAAAGGCTAATCACGTTGGATTTATGCTGTTAGCGGCCTGATATAAAGCACTGTGATTAAGAATATTTATCTTGGAAAATCGCTAAAAATAATAGGAAATAGGAAAGTTGCTATATTTCAAATAATTAGGCCGTCTGAAACCTTTCATTTCAGACGGCCTATTTTATACGGCTTGTTATTTACCGATGCAGAATCTGGAAAAGATAACACCCAATAAATCATCTGCCGTAAACTCACCTGTAATTTCACTACAAGCCGCTTGTGCCAAACGCAAATGCTCGGCCAGCAATTCGATTTGGTCGTTGCCGCATAGCGCGGCATTTTCCAATTCGATTTCTGCCGCGTGTAGGGCGGTAAGGTGGCGGCTACGGGCTAAAAACAGGCTTTCGCTTTCGCCCTGCCAGCCGATTTCTTTTAATAATGCCTGTTTGAGCAAATCCAAACCCTCGCCGGTTTTGGCAGAAAGTTTAATCAGCGTATCGGCGCCGGTTTCGGTTGATTGGCCGTCTGAAATCAGGCGCACTGTTTCGCCGGTTAAATCGCTTTTATTGTGGATTTCGATTTTTTTCAGGCCATCCGGCAAGCCGTTGAGTATTGCCTGTGTTTTGGCATTAATGCCCTCGCGCGGATCAATCAGAATCAGCGCAACATCGGCCTCGCTAACCGCCTTTTGGCTGCGCTCGATACCGATTTTTTCGACAACATCATCGGTTTCGCGCAAGCCCGCGGTGTCGATAATATGAACCGGCACGCCGTCGAGCGTGATTTGTTCGCGTACCGTATCGCGGGTGGTGCCGGCAATATCGGTAACAATCGCAATATCATCGCCGGCCAAAGCATTCAGCAGGCTGGATTTGCCGACATTGGGCGCGCCCACCAAAACCACATTCATGCCCTCACGCAAAATCGCGCCCTGTTGGGCACTGTCGATTACGGTTTTCAGACGGCTTTGCAGATTGGCCAGTTTGCCGCGGGCATCGGCGGCTTCGAGAAAATCAATGTCTTCTTCGGGAAAGTCTAATGTTGCTTCGACCAACATGCGCAGGGTAATCAGTTCATCGACCAAAGTGTGGATATGTTGCGAGAATGCGCCTTTTAACGAACGCACGGCCATACGGGCGGCAGAACGGCTGGAAGCATCAATCAGGTCGGCCACACTTTCCGCCTGCGCCAAATCCAGTTTATTGTTGAGAAAAGCGCGTTTGGTAAATTCACCCGGCTCGGCCATACGCGCGCCCAATTGCAGGCAGCGTTGTAGCAATATATCCATCACCACCGGCCCGCCATGCCCTTGCAGCTCGATAACGTCTTCACCGGTAAAGCTGGCAGGGGCGGCAAAATAAAGCATCAGGCCGTTATCAATGGCTTGGCCGTCTGAATCAAAAAAATCGGTATAAAGGGCAACACGTGGCTTAGGGCTTTTGCCGCCGCTGATTTCTTGCGCCAACGGCAGCAGGTTTTTACCGGATAAACGGATAACGCCGACACCGCCGCGCCCGGGCGCGGTGGCAATAGCGGCAATCGTGGGATTAGACGGAAGCATAAGGATATTCTCAAAAAATAATATTAGTATAGCAAAAGGCCGTCTGAAAAGGGTTCAGACGGCCTTTGTGGTTATGTGTTATTTTTGGTTTCAGGTATTGGTTTTAGATATTGTTTTTTCTTTATTTTATCAGTTATTTTATATGGCCATAATATTATGCTTTTTGGATTACTTTGTGGTAAAGGATGGTAAAATGCATAATTATCCTTATTATCCTTGCTTTCTAATCCAACAACTTTAATTTTATTGCCAAAGACTTCATAGATTCTTTCATATGCTAATTTTCTAATTTCTAATAATTTATCATCAACACCCCATGCTAAAATAAAAACTTCATCAGGATTTAAATATTCTTTTAAAAATTTTTTTGGGTCATCTAAAAATATTGAATAAATTTTATTTTCTTTATTATCCAAACCATTTTTATTCAAATATTGTTGGATTTCTTTTACTTTTTCTTTATATTCTTTATCTTCTTTATATTTTTTTACTAAACGTTCTTTTATTTTATCAAGTTCATTATTATTGGAGAAATTATTGAAATAAAAATGAATAAAATCGGTACTCTTAGAATTCATAAAATCAGATAGATTAATAACTTTAGCATAGTTTAATTTAGGTTCACATTGATTCATGACTCTCATTATTTGATATTGAGTATCGTCAGGAATTGCCGTTACAAACTCCATTTCTTTTGGTTCTGGTAATTCATTACTTCTATCTTTATATTTATCTTTATCTTTGTCTATATCTTTATCTTTAGGCCTACCCCCTCCCGGATTCATCATAATCACATTTAAATCATTATCTTCTTTTTTAAAATCATCTTTAAACTTATCATTTTTTTCGTCATAAAATTCTTCATAAAATTCTTTTCTTATTATCTCTAAATATCTTCTAAATTTAACCCCGCTTGAATTTTTATAAAAAAATCCCCTAACTATAAATTGATCTTTAAAAGGTTTTTCTAATTCGTTTTTATCTGCCATAACTCTACCCATATAAAATTAAAAATCATCATCCAAAAATACTATCATAAAATAGCCAAGTGCCAATAAGTGTTATCGCTTATAATGCCGTTTTTAAAATAATGATATTTAAGGAACACAATATGACTTTTCCCGCCTGCCCGCAGTGTAGCTCGGAATTCACTTATCACGACGGCATCCAGCTTGTCTGCCCCGAATGTGCTTATGAATGGCAGGAAGGCGAAGCGGCCGATAGCGAAGACGTTTTGTCGGTAAAAGATGCCAATGGTACGCCGCTGGCCGATGGTGATACGGTGGTTTTGATTAAAGATTTAAAGGTGAAAGGCAGCTCGATGGTGATTAAACAGGGTACTAAAGTGAAAGGTATCCGTTTGCAGGAAGGTGATCATGATATTGCCTGCCGTATTGATGGCAGCTCAATGAATCTGAAATCGGAATTTGTGAAAAAAGCCTGATTGCTATGCTTGAATAAAAAAGGCCGTCTGAAAGGTTTCAGGCGGCCTTTAATTATATGATTATAATAAATTAATGGTTTAGCAATTGCTTAACCCTATCTAAATTTTTCATAATCTTGGCAAGATAATCTTTATCGGCGTTTCTGTTTTGAGCCGAATTTAATATATTTTCCCAGCCGTTTTTCAATTCTAAAATGGCCTGCTCATCCATTTCCCGACCTTGAATCAAAGCTTCATAAGGCGTTCTTTTTTCTTCCGGTGATAATGAATCAAAAAGAATTTGGCCTGCCCGTGTTACCACTCTGATACGGTCAAATTGTTTTGCTTGGTTTTTAACGGTTTCGGTAAAGCCGTTAAAGGCTAAACGGTGATAATCATCCGGAACCAATCTCGGCGAATGGGCATGGGCGTTTACTTGCAGTTCATAGCGTTGATAGATGCCTAAAATACTTTGTTCAAAATGAACGGCAACTATCATCATTTCTACTTGATAGCCTTTTGCTTTCAATTTATCCACAAAAGCGCCCACTTGATCGGGGTTTCTGAATGTGCCTTCTTCAACAAAATTGTAATGGTTGGCAATCACTTGATTTCGCAATAAAGCCACCAATTTTCCGGCATCTGCCTGAGTAACTTCAGATGGAAATTTATTTTTGCCTTTAGGCAGTTTTTCCCGCATACGGTCGGCATCAACATGAATATAACCACCGCTTTTGCGCAGCTCTTTTTTAATTTGAACCGCTATTTGGGTTTTTCCGGCACCGGGTTGGCCGGAAACCAAAATGGCAATCGGTTTATTATGCTGTGATGCTTTATCGATACGGTGTTGATAAAATCTTTCAACAATGGTTTTGCTCTGATTATCAGATAATGGTTTATATTGAGGTTGTGAAGTCATAATAATTCCCTTATCACGTCGTCTTTATCCAATAAACGTTTAATAATATATTCATCATCAAGATCTAATTCATCCATTAAATCATCAACCAATTTTTGTTTTGCTTCTAAAAATTTTAAATATTTCTCGTTTGGTTGGTCTTTTTCGGATTCGTTAAAAATCTCATTCACCAAGGTTTGTTGGCTTTGCCCTAAAATTTCAATGGCGACTTCATATTCAAACGGTTTTAACATTGCCATACTCCGGTGCAAATAATTTAAAATGCAAAAATGTTTTTGTGTAATAAAGTATAAAAACGGCCTGCAAAATAGCAGAGCTCGTTTTGGTTAAGAAATAATATTACTTTTATATTATTATGATTTATAAAGAAAAATCATTGTTTATGGTTATAATATTTATCTACTTATTTAAAATAAGTATTAAAATGGAGCAATCCTGTTGAAATAAAGTTCCATGCTTTTTTATTTTTTATAAAAGCCCGATTTATATTGAATAGAAAAAAGCCGTCTGAAAGGTTTTCAGACGGCTTTTTTATTTAGGTTTGATTATCAGGCGACATTAGGCAAACCGTGGAATGCAGCCGGCAAGTCTTTATCGTTGGGGAATTCGACCCATTCATAAGCGGTTTCATCGGCTAAAATAGCGCGCAATAAAGCATTGTTAATGGCATGGCCGGATTTATAGCCTTCAAAAGCGCCGATAATCGGATGACCTAAAATATATAAATCGCCAATAGCATCTAAGATTTTATGGCGCACAAATTCATCCGGATAGCGCAAACCTTCAGGGTTTAAAACATCGGTATCATCAATCACAATGGCATTGGAAAGATTGCCGCCCAAGCCGAGATTGTGGGAGCGCATCAGCTCGACTTCCTGCATAAAACCAAACGTACGGGCGCGGGCGATTTCGTCGACATAGGATTTACCGGCAAAATCAATTTCAAAAGTCGGATTGCTGCGGTTGAATACGGGATGGTCGAATTCAATGGTTAGGGTTACTTTAAAGCCATTATAGGGCGTGAAGCGTACCCATTTTCCGGGTTCTTTGATTTCTATTGTTTTTAAAACTTTCAAAAAGCGTTTTTGCGCTTTCTGATCAACAATACCGGCATCTTGCAGCAGATAAATAAACGGCAGGCTTGAGCCGTCCATAATCGGGATTTCGGGTGCGTTTAATTCGATTAATACATTATCCACACCATAAGCAGCCAATGCAGACATAATATGTTCGATGGTGCCGACACGGACGCCGTTTTCGGTAACGATGGTTGACGATAAGCGGGTATCGTTAATCAGATAAGGCGTTAACGGAATCACTTCGCTTTGTTCCCCTGTTAAATCGGTACGGCGGAAGGAAACGCCGCTGTTTTCCGCTGCCGGATGCAGGGTAAGCGCGACACGTTCGCCGGAATGGAGGCCGACACCGGTAACATGAATGGATTTTGCCAGTGTTCTTTGCAGCATATTGTTGTCCTTAGTTTCTTGCTTGTTTTGATAATACGATAAAATAGAACCAACAACATAATATTTTTAATAGTATTTACTTATTACAAGATAAAAACCTTGTCTATCGGCTATTTTAGCTTTTGGATATCTTGGTGTAAAAAATGTGGATAAGTGAATTTTATCCATACAATGAAATTTTATTTCAGTTTTTATTCGTTAGTTACGGTATTATTTAAAAATACCTGCTCACAATCTTTTTTTAAAATAGAATATTGTTTTTAATATTTAAAATAGGGTTATCCACAAAAATAACAACGGCTCATTATCATTATCCGGTTATATTTTAAATTATATTAAATAGCTTATTTTCAATAGTTTAGATAATTTATTTACTTAACTTGAATCACATTTTATGTATTTTTATAAAAATAACACTAGGAAGTAATTTTATTTCATGATACAAAGGGTACATTGATTTAAAAATTTTACAATAAGGAGCAAATAAATGAGCATTAAAGTTGCTATCAACGGTTTCGGCCGTATCGGTCGCTTGGTTTTGCGCAAAATGATTGATCACAAAGATTTTGAAGTTGTGGCCGTGAATGATTTAACACCTGCCGATATGCTGTTGCACCTGTTTAAATACGACACCATGCAGGGCCGTTTTCAGGGGGAAGCGGTATTAAAAGATAATGCTATGGTGATAAACGGTAAAGAAGTAAAAGTGCTTTCCGAACCGAATCCTGAAAATCTGCCCTGGGCTGAGTTGGGTGTTGATGTAGTGCTGGAATGTACCGGATTCTTTAATAAAAAAGAAAAAGCCGAAAAACACATTCAGGCCGGTGCTAAAAAAGTGATTCTTTCCGCGCCCGGCGGCGATATCAAAACCATTGTTTACGGTGTGAACGAAAATACTTTAGATGGTAGTGAAACGGTGATTTCCGCCGCTTCCTGTACCACTAATGCATTGGCATTGATGGTTGATGTTTTGCATAAAAAATTTGGTATTGTCGAAGGGTTAATGACAACTATTCACGCATATACCGGCGATCAGAATACGCTTGATGCACCACATCGCAAAGGTGATTTCCGCCGCGCCCGTGCGGCCGCAGAAAATATTGTTCCGAATACGACCGGTGCGGCAAAAACCATAGGTTTGGTGATTCCCGAACTGAAGGGTAAATTAGATGGTGCGGCGCAACGTGTGCCGGTAGCTACCGGTTCTTTAGCAGAATTGTTTTCTGTATTGGAACGTTCCGTAACGGCTGAAGAAATCAATGCGACTATGAAAGAAGCAGCCAATGAAATTTATGCTTATAACGAAGATCCGATTGTGTCTTCCGATGTAATCGGCCTTGAAGCCGGTTCTATGTTTGATGCCACGCAAACAAAAGTGATGACAGTAGGCGATAAACAATTGGTGAAAACAGTTACTTGGTATGATAATGAAATGTCTTATGTTTGCCAGTTGATACGCGTATTGGCTCATTTTGGTAAATTGATTAAAAAATAATCTTTTACAGAATAATAAAGGCCGTCTGAAAGGTTTCAGACGGCCTTTTTATATGGAATATTTATACTTAACATTATATTTTATAAAGATAATTTTTTATAAAACTAATTATTGATGTAAAGTAAAAAATTCTGTTGTTCTCTTTATAAACGTATGATATAAATGTTAATTTACGAAATATAAAATTAAATATTGATAAGTTTTAACCTGAGTAATCAATTTTAGATTGCTGTAAATTGGCGATATAAACGCGGCTTATACAACGGGTTGATATCGTTTTGTTATTTCTTACGTTTTGTAGAAAGTAGTATTTTTATGAATCAAAAAATTTTCTTAGCCATTGCCGTGGCTTTGTCGGCTGCCGGTTGTGCAACCGAATCTTCTCATGTGGTCGAAGTGGCGAAAGTCGCTTCTTACAACACGCAATATCACGGTGTTCGTGCGCCTATTTCGGTGGGCAATTTCGATAACCGTTCCAGCTTCCAAAGAGGTGTGTTTTCAGACGGCCAAGACCGTTTGGGTAGCCAGGCTAAAACCATTTTGGTAACGCATTTGCAGCAAACCAACCGCTTTAATGTATTGAACCGCACCGAATTGAGCGCTTTGAAACAAGAAGCCAATATTAGTGGTCGTGGTCAGGCATTAAAAGGGGCTGATTTTGTGATTACCGGCGATGTAACCGAATTCGGCCGTAAAGATGTCGGCGATCATCAGCTCTTCGGTATTTTAGGCCGTGGTAAATCGCAAATCGCCTATGCCAAAGTGGCTTTGAACGTGGTGAATGTGCGTACTTCCGAAATCGTATATTCGGTTCAAGGAGCCGGTGAATACTCATTATCAAACCGTGAAATTATCGGCTTTGGCGGTACTTCCGGTTACGACGCAACTTTAAACGGCAAAGTATTGGATTTAGCCATCCGTGAAGCCGTGAATAATTTGGTAGCCGGTATTGAAAACGGCGCTTGGACACCTGTACGTTAATAAGAGGCCGTCTGAACATGAAAATGCATAAAATGAAATATGTCATGATGGTGGCGGCTGCAATGGTTTTGGCCGGTTGTTCGATGGGCGGTAATAAAAAGCTCTATTATTGGGGTGATAACAGCGAAACCGTTTATCAACATATGAAGAGTGACGGCGAACCGCTAGGCAAACAAATTGATGAAATGACGAAATATTTTAAGAAAGCGCAAAGTAAAAAACAAAACGTTGCCCCCGGTGCTCATGCCCATATGGGTTTGCTGATGATTGATAGCGGCAACACTGATGAGGCTATCGAACATTTTGAACAAGAAAAACAATTATTTCCAGAGTCCGGTGTATTTATGGACTTCTTGTTGAAAAATGCCCGTGGAGGTCAATTATAATGCGCAGCTTAAAATTATTGCCTTTGGTGGCCGCTTTAGCATTATCGGCTTGTGCCACACAACCGTATGATTACACGGCTTTTAAAGAAAGCGATCCCAAATCGATTCTGGTTTTACCACCTTTAAACGAATCCCCCGATGTTAACGCAACGGCGGGCATGGCTTCTGCGGTTACCTTGCCTTTGGCCGAATCCGGTTATTATGTTTTCCCGGTAGCGGTGGTACAAGAAACGTTTAAACAAAACGGTTTAACCAATCCGGCCGATATTCATGATGTGCAACTGGATAAATTGAATCAGATTTTCGGTGCCGATGCGGTTTTGTATATTAAAGTAACCGAATATGGCACGAAATTTATGGTGATTCAAAGCGATACCCGTGTCAGTGCCGAAGCGAAACTGGTCGATGCCCGTACCGGTAAGGAATTGTGGACGGGTTCGGCAACCGCTTCTACGCTTGAAAGAGGCAGTAGCCAAGCGGGTTTATTGGGTGCCTTGGTGCAGGCCGTGGTTGAACAGATTGCCAGCTCGGTGAGCGATAGAGGTTATGATATTGCGCAGATGACAGGTTCACGTTTGTTGTCGGCCGGTACGCCCAAAGGCATTTTGTACGGGCCAAGATCGCCTCATTATCATACCCAACATAATAAATAATCGATCTTGATTATAAAGGCCGTCTGAAAGATTTCAGACGGCCACTTTTATATCAGATAAAACAAAACGTTTTATTCATAAACTTTCAATAATTCCACTTCAAAAATCAAAGTGGCATTAGGCGGAATCACGCCGCCGGCACCGTGTGCGCCGTAGCCCATTTCCGGTGGAATCGTCAGTTTACGTTTACCGCCTTCTTTCATGCCGCCGAAGCCTTCGTCCCAGCCTTCAATCACTTGGCCGACGCCTAAAGTGATGGTGAGCGGTTGGCGGCGGTCTAAGCTGGAATCGAACTTGGTGCCGTCTTCCAACCAACCGGTGTAATGCACGGTGATTTCTTTGCCTTTAACGGCTTCGGTACCGTGTCCGGTAACGATGTCTTCAATTTTCAAACTCATGGTGTTTTACTTTCTTTATCGGTTTATACACGCCGCAAGGATAGCATAGAGCCGGCGGTGAAAAAACCGTAAGCCGGTTATTGCCATCATAAATGCTTCATATTGAAGAAACACGGAAACGCTTTGTGTTTTGCGATGGCTTGTCTTGTATCATAATCAGCGATATAAAAACGCATAATATGATGTGATGGAAAGGGAAAGAATGAATACTTTAAAAGTTGTGGTATTGGATAGAGGCACATTGCCGGGCGGGGCATTTGCCTTTGATTTTCCATTTGAAATCAAAGAATATGAAAATACGCTGCCCGAACAAACCGCCGAGCGTATTCAAGAAGCGGATATTGTGGTTACCAATAAAGTGGTGATGGATAAAAACAGCATTGCCGCCGCGCCAAATCTCAAACTGATTGCCGTAGGTGCAACCGGTGTAAACCATATTGATATGCAGGCGGCTAATCAAGCGGGGGTTACCGTATGCAATGTCCGCAATTATGGTAATGATTCCGTTGCCGAACATGCTTTTATGCTGATGATTGCGCTCATGCGCAATCTGCCGGCCTATCAGCGCGATATCGCAGCAGGGGTGTGGGAAAAATCGCCTTATTTCTGCCATTTCGGTGCACCGATACGCAATTTGAACGGCAAAACCTTGGCTATTTTCGGGCGTGGCAGTACCGGACGCACTTTGGCCGGTTTTGCACGGGCATTCGGTATGAAAGTGATATTCGGCGAACACAAACACGCGCAAACCGTGCGCGAGGATTATGTTTCTTTTGATGAAGCCATTCAATCCGCCGATGTGGTTTCCCTACATTGCCCGCTCACGGCGGAAACTACCAATATGATTGGGGAAACGGAATTACAGCAGATGAAAATGGATGCCATATTGATTAATTGCGCCCGCGGCGGTTTGGTTGATGAAAATGCTTTGGTGGCGGCTTTAAAATACGGCGGCCTTGGCGGAGCGGGTGTGGACGTATTAACGCAAGAGCCGCCGCGTGATGGGAATCCGCTGCTAAAAGCCCGTTTGCCGAATTTGATTATTACGCCGCATATGGCATGGGGCAGCAATGAAGCGACTAGCCGTTTATTTGATATCTTGCTGGATAATATCAATCAATTTGTTGCCGGAACGCCTAAGAATGTGGTTTGACGGATAAGCAAAAGGCCGTCTGAAAGGCGGATATTTTCTGCCTTCAAAGTATAAAAAAAGCATATAAAAAAAACCCTTGAAATCAATCAAGGGCTGAACTTCATGTTTTTCCGAAAGGATAAACAGTTATGAAAAGTTGCTGTTAGTTATTATACTGAGGCGGTTTATTTAAAGCCAGTATAGCCGTATATTGGTTAAAACATTGTAGGGTTTACGCTACAATATTGTTTCTATTGGATTTATATTTTAAATGAATAACCATACCATCTATATCTTATTTTTATTTTTCTTCGCCCTTTCCACTCTACTACAACTGTATCTTTCCATCCGCCAAAGCCGTGCGGTATTGAAACATCGAGGCGATGTGCCTAGTGATTTTGCATCGGCCGTATCGCTTGAAGAACATCAGAAAGCCGCGGATTACACATTGGCGAAACAACGCTTTGCCCGCTACCGAATTTTATTTGAAGCATTTTTATTGCTGGTGTTCACATTGGGCGGCGGTTTAAATGTTTTGGCGGCATTAAGCATTAAGTTTTCAGACGGCCCTATCACACAAGGCGTATTGCTGATTGCCCTTTTTACTTTGGTAAACAGCATACTCAGCCTACCGATGGAATGGTATTCGACATTCAAACTTGAAGCCCGCTTCGGCTTTAACCGCAGTACCCCGGCTACATTTTTTGCCGACCGTTTCAAAGGCTTATTATTGGGTGCGGTTATCGGCGTGCCGCTATTGTATGTAGTGATTTATTTAATGGGCGTTACCGGCAGCTTGTGGTGGCTTTGGGTGTGGTGCGTGTGGCTCGGCTTTTCCATGTTGATGTTGTGGGCTTTTCCAAAATGGATTGCGCCTTTGTTTAACCGTTTCGAACCTTTACCCGAAGGCCGTCTGAAACAACAAATTGAAAACCTGCTCAGCCGCACTGGTTTTCAAAGCAACGGTATTTTTGTAATGGACGGCAGCAAACGCTCGGGGCACGGTAATGCCTATTTCACCGGCTTGGGCACCAATAAGCGGATTGTGTTTTACGATACCCTGATTGAAGATATGCAGCCGGACGAAGTCGAAGCGGTATTGGCGCACGAACTTGGCCATTTTAAACATAAGCATATTGTCAAACAGATGATCATCACTTTTGTTTTGGCGTTGGTTATCTTGTTTATTTTAGGGCTACTCATGCCACAAGCTGCTTTTTATCAAGGTTTGGGGGTCGCTTATCCCAGCCATGCTATGGCATTGTTGCTGTTTTTTATGGTGTTACCGGTTTTTACCTTCCCGTTTTCGCCTTTAAGCAGTTTAATGTCGCGTAAAAACGAATTTGAAGCCGACCGTTTCGCCGCCAAAACCGCTTCCGGCAACGACTTGATTAACGCCTTAATCAAACTCTACCGCAGCAATGCCGCCAGTTTGGTATCCGACAAATGGTATGCCCGTTTTTACGACTCACATCCGGGCGCAAGAGAACGGATAAGCGCCTTGAAAAAGGCCTCATAGCCAGTTTGTATTATGATGGTTGGCCAACATTAAATTGAGCATATTCAATTTTTCAGACGGCCTTTTCCCACATATTCGGTTAAAATGCCGCATCCTAAAGCGAAAGTTAGACTATGAATCTTTATCATAAATTACCTGCACCGATTTTATCGGAAGAAACCCGCCGCGATATTCAGGCGCGTGAATCGTATCATGTGTTGAAAATCATTTCCGAGTTTGTCGAATCAGGCGAAGAGTTGCGGGCGATTCAACCTGCCGTCAGTATTTATGGCAGTGCGCGTACATCAACCGATCACCCCGATTATCTGTTTACCGAAAGCCTGTCGCGTAAACTTTCCGACGCCGGTTTTTCCGTCATTTCAGGTGGCGGGCCGGGCATTATGGAAGCGGCCAATAAAGGTGCATTTGCCGGAAAAAGCCCGGCTGTCGGACTAAATATCGTATTGCCGCACGAACAAAGTGCCAATCCGTATCAGAATTTATCGATTAAATTCCAACATTTTTTCCCGCGCAAAGTGATGTTTGTGAAACATGCCGTTGCCTATGTGGTGATGCCCGGCGGTTTCGGCACAATGGACGAATTGTTTGAAAGTCTAACATTGGTGCAAACCGGCAAAACCCCCAGCCGTCCGATTATTTTAGTCGGTTCCGCTTTCTGGAAAGGCCTGCTCGATTGGATTAAAGAACAATTGCTCGGCAACGGCCTGATTTCGCCGGAAGACTTGGATTTAATCCAGCTGATTGATGATGAGGATGAAATCATCGAACATATTTTCGCCCACTATGAAGACCGCTTAGAAAATATGTGTGAATCACAAAACAATACTTGGGAATTGGGTTTGTAATAGAGGCCGTCTGAAAACTAGTCTATATTTATTTATTAAATCAATAAATTTTTGATTTTATTAAGAACTGAATCATATTTTCAAACAGATTCAGTTCTTTTTTATTTATATTGAATTTAGTTTTTCATAATGCACAAAAGCATATACGGTACCGTTTGCAGCCGTGTGTGATTCCCGGCTTTTTATTTGCCATTCTTTGCCGATAGGCGGGAAAAAGGCATCACCGTCTATCTGCCGTTCTATTTCCGTGATGCGTAAATCGGTGGCAACAGAGAGTGCTTCGGCATAGATTTGCGCGCCGCCGATAATCATAATTTCAGCGGCATCGGCACATTTTGCCAATGCATCTTTTAGAGAGGGTGTGGTTTCCGCACCTTCGGCAATATAGTTTGCTTGTCGGGTAATCACGATATTACGGCGGCCGGGTAGGGGTTTTTTCGGTAGGGATTCCCATGTTTTGCGCCCCATAATAACGGGCTTTCCGGTGGTATACGCACGGAAAAAAGCGAAGTCTTCAGGCAGGTGCCAAGGCATGGTGTTGTTGATGCCGATGCAGCCGTTTTGGGCGCAGGCAGCGATAAGGGTGATTTTTTGCATGGGCTATTCCGTAGGTTGGTTTTCGGATAAATGGATTTTAGTCGAATATTAAAATATTGTCTGAAGCCATTGTTCTTCTCAATTTTAGTTTTATATGCCGATATCAATATTTTATTTAATTTAAATATTTTGTTGTTTATTTTTAATGAAATATTTGTTAAACACTAAAAATTTTACTCTAGATATTAGTTTGTTATTGATAATCATGGACAAAATAAAAAATACCACTTATGATTAAATCAAACTGATTATTTTATTATAAAGAAACAAAATAAAGATATTGGCGTTGTGCCGCCACAACGCGAATAATCTGATTTTTGTTATACGAATGAGTTATTTTAAAGAAATGAAGGGAAACATCGTGGCCGGCTCTTATTCACTCTACCGTTGTGCTGTTTTATCAACTTCTACCGGTATGCTGGACAGTGTTCTCGACCGCAATAGTCCTATTGATATTTTGCGTTTATCCGTTCATATGGGCGGTCATAAATATGCGGACGGATTGGATTTAAAGGCTGCGGAATTTTCAGATTGGTTGCGCAACCATCCTAAAGAAGTGATTACCACTTCCCCGCCGGATATGGAATATTTGCGTAAAACATTTTATTATTTAAAATCACAAGGTTATCATGAAGCTATCGTTACCACTATTAGTAGTCGGCTGAGTGATACAGCGGAATTAATACGTCAATTGGCAGAAGAAATGGCCAATGATTTGGTGATTCATGTAATCGATACCGGCACTACTGCCATGCCGGAAGGTTTTTTTGCGTTGGAAGCGATCCGCTTGCTTTCTTTGGGGAAAAAACCTGCCGAAGTCGTGGGTTATTTAGAAAAGCTCAAATCACGTTGCGACGTACTTTTGGCGGTTCAATCGCTAACACCACTAACAAAAAATAATGGTTTATTGCGTATGGGTGCGGCTGTTAATGACTGGTTGGGCTTGAAAACCGTATTACGTTTTAATGAAAAAGGGATTTCACATTTGGCCAGTGTTCAAAACAATGATCAGATGATTGACCGGTTAATTGAAGCATTAATGGTGATAACGGCAGATAAAAATCCTACCCATTTGGTGATTTCGGGCGGTTATTGTGGCGATGAAGCGCTTTACCAAAAATTTGCCTGTAAGCTGAATAAAAAAACCGGCTTGCATTTGGAAAACGGTATTCCGGTTTCACCGGCGGTGGGGGTATATACGGGATTAGATGCCATAGGTATCGGTATCGTTGAGCGCTTCCACGATTAATTTGATAACATCATGAAATAAAAGGCCGTCTGAAAGTTTTCAGACGGCTTTTATTTGGGATTTAATAAGTAGTTTTATATTGCGGGCGTTCCGATTGATGTGATGGGGTATATATAGATTGGTTTTATCGATAGTGAAAAATATGGCCGTCTGAAAAATAGCAGTTTCCGGTTTTATATAGGTTATCAATATTTAATGATTTCTTATTAAGAAACGAACATTCAATAAAATCGCTATTTATCAACCATTAGTTATTTAATACAATACACACATCAACAAAACAGGCAGCCGATAAAAAACATTGCCTGATATTTAAAACCCAATAAAAATACACATGAGGACAATGATCATGAAAAAAACAATCTTTACTTTCGCCGCTTTAGCTACTCTTGTTACTTCTTTCGCTTCTGCCAAAGGCGCCCATATGCCGGCATATAACCATGCCAACGATTCAGGCTCGATTGCCGGTTTAGAGCAAGTTTCACATAACGGTCCGGTAGTGGTTACTAAAGATGATGATATGGTTAGATTTGTTTTTCCCGGTAGCACTGGTGAAAAAGAAATTGCTGGTTACGAATATTTAGGCCGTACCGAAGCCCGTTAATCAATACAATATTAAAAACAGGCCGTCTGAAAGCAGGTAAAACTTTCAGACGGCCTATTTCTTATCGGGCAATGTAATTAAATATCGTATGTTGTCGATGCGGTATCGCCGCCTTTACCCGTCCAATTGGTGTGAAAAAACTCACCGCGTGGTTTATCGGTGCGCTCATAGGTATGCGCGCCGAAATAGTCGCGTTGTGCTTGCAACAGATTGGCCGGTAAGCGCGCTGGTATAACCGTCGAGGAATGTGATGGCTGAAGTCATACAGGGCATGGGAATGCCGCATTCGATGGCTTTAGCGGTAACCTTACGCCATGCATCCAAACAGTTTTCAATGATTTCTTTAAAATAAGGATCAGCGCCCAAGAAAACCAAATCGTGATTGGTTTCATAAGCATCGCGGATATTGCCTAAAAATGCGCTGCGGATAATACAGCCTTCACGCCACAATAAAGCGGTTTTGCCGTAGTTTAACGCCCAATCGTGGTTTTCACTGGCTTCGCGAATCAACATAAAACCTTGTGCATACGAAATAATTTTGGATGCCAACAATGCTTCGCGCAATGCTTCCACCCATTCGGTTTTATTGCCTTCCACCGGTTTGATGGTTTTATTAAACAATTTGCCTGTTTGGGTACGCTGTTCTTTTAAAGCCGATACGCAGCGGGCAAATACCGATTCGGTAATCAATGTAAGCGGAATGCCCAAATCTAAAGCATTGATGCCTGTCCATTTACCGGTACCTTTTTGGCCGGCAGTATCCAAGATTTTTTCAACCAGCGGTTCACCGTTTTCATCTTTAAAGCCTAAAATATCGGCTGTAATCTCAATTAAGTAAGAATCCAGCTCGGTGCGGTTCCAAATGCTGAAAATCTCATGCATTTGTTCATAATTCAAACCTAAGCCGTCTTTCATAAATTGATAGGCTTCACAGATGAGCTGCATATCGCCGTATTCAATGCCGTTATGCACCATTTTCACAAAATGTCCGGCACCGTCGCGGCCGACCCAATCACAACAAGGCTCACCTTCGGGCGTTTTAGCCGCAATCGCCTGCAAAATCGGTTTCACATAAGGCCAGGCTTCTTCATTGCCGCCGGGCATAATCGAGGGGCCGTGTCGTGCACCCTCTTCACCACCGGAAACACCGGCACCGATAAAACGGATGCCTTTTTCAGCCAATTCGCGGGTTCGGCGGGTTGAATCGGTGAAATTGGCATTGCCGCCGTCAATAATAATATCGTCTTTATCAAGGAGGGGAACAAGTTGGCTGATAAAGTCGTCTACTACTTCACCGGCCCTAACCATCAGCATAATTTTTCTGGGCTTTTCCAATTTATCGACTAATTCTTGCAAAGAATGGGCACCGATAACTTCCGTATCTTTAGCAGGACCGTTAAGAAAGTTATCTACTTTGGAAACAGTGCGATTAAATGCGACAACTTTGAAGCCTTTATCGTTCATATTGAGAATCAGGTTTTGACCCATGACGGCCAAACCAATGACGCCGATATCACCTTTCATTGGAAAATCCTTTTTTATGTGAATGCCTAAGTGTGAACTTTAACTGATTCGGTGTAGTTAAACAACGCTTAAAAAGGAAAGGCTGAGTAAAGCAGTTTTATTTGAAAGCCTGCTTTTTAAAGCATTACAACTTATATTTAAATAATAAAAAGATATTGATATTGAAATATGGTTTTTTTTGTGGATAACTTATTTTTTATTTTAATTTCAATTTTTTATTTACATTTTTTAGTTTGGGAAAACCCTATTTTCCTTTTGCGGAAAAATGTGGACGGTTTTTCCGTTTTTTAAGTGTTTGTGGAGTATAAAATGGTTATCCACAGCTTTCAGACGGCTTATCCCGATTAGACTGTTTTTCTGAAAGCGGTTTTTTAAAGGATAGTAAAAAATTAATATTTTATATTAAACATTGAGTTATATTATTTTTGTAGTATCAGTCAATATTTTTAATAAATATCGGTAAAAACAGATGGGAGAAAAATAATGAAGATAAAAATTTTATGGGGTTTGCTGGCAACATTAACTTTAGTCTCGCAGGCAGCACCTTTGCCGGATTTGAGTGTTGATCCCCAAGTTGTTGAAATTTCCGTTCAAACCGTTGAAAAACGGGCACCGGAACAAGGTACGGGGCTGACCGACCAAAAATTGGTGCGCGCAAAAGAATTTATGGCGGCATCGGCCAATCCGTTGGCAACCGAAGCAGGTTATGACATTTTAAAGCGCGGCGGCAGTGCCATTGATGCCATGATTGCCATGCAGACTACATTAAGCCTTACCGAGCCGCAATCTTCCGGTTTAGGCGGCGGTGCTTTTTTGGTGTATTGGGACAATAAAGAGAAAAAACTCACTACTTTCGATGCGCGTGAAACCGCGCCGGAATCGGCTACGCCAGAGCTTTTTTTAGATGAAGAAGGCAAACCGTTGCAATTTATGGAAGCCGTTGTCGGCGGCCGTTCGGTTGGGGTGCCGGGTATTCCGAAACTATTGGAAGATGTGCACAAACGCTATGGAAAACTGCCGTGGAATACCTTATTCGATAAACCGATTGCATTGGCACAAGAAGGTTTTGCCGTATCACAACGGATGGCACGTTCTATCGAGCAGAACCGCGAACAATTACAACGTTATCCCGCTACGGCAGCTTATTTTCTACCCGGTGGCAAACCACTTGCAGAAGGTACGGTTTTGAAAAATCCCGAGTTTGCCGCTACGGTTAAATTATTGGCCGAAAAAGGCAGCGAACCGTTTTATAACGGCCAGCCCGCTATCAATATTGCGAAAGCGGTAAGCAGTGCGCCGGATAATCCCGGCTTGATGACGCCTAGTGATTTGCAAAGCTATCGGGTTATCGAACGGCCGCCGGTTTGTGCGCCTTATCGCGAATATGAAATTTGCGGCGTGGGTGCGCCGAGTTCGGGCGGGATTGCTTTGGGTCAGATTTTCGGTATTTTGCGAAATTTCGATATGAAGGCATTGGGGCCGGAAAATATGTTGAGCTGGCGGCTATTGGGTGATGCTTCCCGCTTGGCGTTTGCCGATCGCAATTATTATGTGGCCGATCCCCAATTTACCGATATACCCGAAAATATTATGCTTCATCCGGCTTATTTAAGGCTGCGTGCCGGTTTGATTGCCGATCATTACGGGGCTTTGAAAAACATTACGCCCGGCGTGTTTTCGCGTACGGAACAGGCAGGCAAAGGTAATGATTTGGAATTGCCTTCTACCAGTCATTTGGTGATTGTGGATAAAGAAGGCAATGTGGTTTCGATGACGACATCTATTGAAAATGCTTTCGGTTCGACCCTAATGGCCAATGGTTATCTGCTGAATAACGAACTAACCGATTTTTCGTTTACGCCGGTTGACGAAGAAGGCAAAATTGTTGCCAACAGTGTGGCAGCTGGTAAACGACCGCGTTCTTCCATGTCGCCGACCATTGTTCTGAAAAATGGTGAGCCTTATCTGGCACTCGGTTCGCCCGGTGGTAGTCGTATTATCGGTTATGTTGCTAAAACCCTGATGGCACATCTTGATTGGGGTATGGATATCCAGCAGGCGATTTACTATCCGAATTTTTTAAACCGTACCGGCGTTTACGAGCTTGAAGAAAATACCTCTGCCGCTGCCAAAGCCCCTACTTTGGAAAGATTGGGCTATCAGGTACAGGTACGCGATTTGAATTCGGGTGTACAGGGTATCGTTATCACGCAGGAAGGCTTGGAAGGCGGGGCGGATCCGCGTCGGGAAGGCAAAGTGATGGGCGATTAAAATGACTTAGCGGAAACTTTTTAAATCGGTTTTCCGGCTATTCGATTAGAGGCCGTCTGAATATGTTTCAGACGGCCTTTTTCTTTTTTAAAAAGCATTTCTTTATATATAATTTTTGTTATATAATAAAAATTATATATAAAAATTATGCGGAAATATAGCGCCGATGTTTTCAAGATAAACGGCAATATTAAATCATGTTTAAAAAGGAATTTTTATGTTTGCAAATACAATAACCGCAGTTGATGTTCAAAAAAAATTACAGCAGGGCGCTGTATTGGTGGATATACGAAATCCCGACGAATACCGTCGCGAGCACATTAAAGCAGCTATATTGCAGCCTTTGGATCAAATAAACGAACATGGTTTGCCGACAACATTACAACAAGCAGAATGTTTGATTTTCCATTGTAAATCCGGTATGCGTACCCGTAATGCGGCGGAAAATCTGGCACGGGCGGCGGCCGGTAAAGAAGTATGGGTTTTAGAAAACGGCTTGGACGGTTGGAAATCATCGGGGCTGCCGATAGAAAAAGACCGATCCCAACCTTTAGAAATGATGCGGCAGGTTCAGATTGTTGCCGGTTCGTTGATTTTATTGGGTGCGTTGTTGGGGTGGGCGGTATCACCGTCGTTTTATTTATTATGCGCTTTTGTCGGTGCCGGTTTGTTGACTGCGGGATTAACCGGTTTTTGCGGCATGGCACGGCTTTTAGCATTGATGCCGTGGAATCGGCGGGCACAATAATCAAAGGCTGTCTGAAAAATCTTTAACGCTTTGACGGTATTTGCTTATACAATTTATAAATACAAAATTGCGGATATAAAGTGAATCGATATGCAGGATATGTTTGCCAAATATGACGAAGCCACGGCTTTTCTAAAATTGATGGCCAATACCAACCGGTTGGCTGTGTTATGCAGTTTGCAGGATCAAAAATACAATGTAACCGAATTGGCCAATATGACCGGATTGCCGCAGGCCGCCATGTCGAGCCAGCTTGCTCTGCTGCGCGAGGCCGGTTTGGTGGATTGTGAAATCAGGCATCGGGAACGTTTGTATTACATTGCCGACGAACGTGTCGGCAAAACCATTCAATTACTGTATTCGTTTTTTTGTGAAGATAATGAAAATGGTAATAAAAAATAACCGTTTATTTGTATAAAAAGGCCGTCTGAAAACTTATTTTCAGACGGCCTTATATTTTAAGCAGTCAGCAAACTTTGTCCTAAAAATTCGCCTTTTTCAATACCGGGCAGGGTGAAGAAATAGCCGCCGCCAAACGGGCTGATGTATTCCTCTAAAGGCTCGGTATCCAAAAGTTTCTGTACAAAGATAAAGCCGTCTTCAAGGTTGGCCTGATAGCAGATAAAGACCAAACCCACATCAAGCTGCCCGGCTTTGGAAAGCCCGCGTGAATAATCGAACGGACGGCGGAATAACTGGTGTTTTTTCATAAATTCCGGATCGCGCGGATTGGCTACGCGGATATGGCTGTCGGTCGGAATCACTTCGCCATCGGGATCTTTGCTGTAATCAGGGGTATCTTGCTCATGTTGCATACCCAAGGGTGCGCCGCTGTATTTTTCACGGCCAAAAATAGTTTGTTGTTCCTGCAACGGTGTTCTGTCCCAGAATTCGACAAAATGGCGGATGATGCGCACGGCCTGATAAGTGCCGTTTTTGGTCCAAGCCGGTTCGTCCATACTGTTGGCGGCGATACCCGTCCATAAAACTTCGTCGGCAATTTTGGGGTCGGATACGTCGGGATTGGCGGTACCGTCGTGGAAACCGAGTAGGTTGCGCGGGGCGGAACCGGGTTGGGTTTTGGGTAGGAAGCCGTCGATACTCCAACGGATAACGGCCCAATTAGCGGTATTTTTAATAATATCGCGTAAGGCGTTTTGGCAGGTTTCGGGTGAGAACGCACAAATTTGTATGCTTAAATCACCATCACACCATTGGGCTTGGAGTTTATCGTTAAAGAAATCTTTTAATTCCTGCAAATGGATGGGCTTTTTATCGGCGAGGCCAAAACGTTCGTCAAACAGACTGGAACCGACGCTAACGGTAATGGTTAAGCCGTCAGGCTGGAAAACTTTGCCGAGAATACCGCTGCCGGAAGGCGGGAGTTTGATATCTTCGTCTTGCAGTTCGCCGCCATGAGTAAGAAATTCGATTCGTGCGGTTATAATACGCAACAGCTTTTCCAAATCTTTTTGATTTTTGGCGGATACGTCAAAGGCGGCCATAATGCCGAATTGCTGCGGCGGTGTGGTAATACCGGCCTGATGCATACCGTAGCAGTCGTAACTTTCCGGGTTATGCTGCATTAAGGCGGCTTTTTCTTCCTCTTTGCCCTTTTTTGTACCCCATGCAATACCGCCTGCTGCGGCGACAATGCCGGTGGCGCCTGCTGCCAATGCGGTTTTCAGCAGGGTACGTTTTTCGGGTTGGGCTGGGGATTGGTTGTCTTTATTCATAATCAATAGATATTTATTTGGTATTTCTTAAATGGCTTTCAGACGGCCTAACTTATTGTTTTTAGGCCGTCTGAAAAATGTCGGCAATACTTTAAATAGGATTATTCAAGACCTAAAGTACCGCGTAATTTAGATAAATCTTCAGCCAATGCGTTAATCGGCGCCTGTAGGGTTTTGCGGTCGGCATCGGTGAGTTTATCGTAAGGTTCATAACCGCCGTCGGCAGTTTCATATTTCGCCAGAATGTCATTAACCTGCTTGAAGTTAACATCCGTTTGATCCAAGATTGCCTGATTTTTCTCGGCAATCATCGGGCGGAATAACTCGACAATTTTTTGCGAGCCTTCAACGTTGGCTTTAAAGTCGCTCAAGTCGGTACGGCTGTAACGGTCTTCTTCACCACTGATTTTGCTGTTTGCTACTTCTTCGATCAATTCGGAAGCACCGCCGACCACGCCACCTACCGGGAAGGTTAGATCTTTAATTTCTGCTTGAAGTTTGTTGACATCAGCCTGAAGTTTGTCGGCAATCGGCGCCAAGCCTTCGGTGCTGTTGTCTACCCACAAGCCGTATTCGATACGGTGGAAACCGGTAAAGGCTTCGTCTTTGGCGCCGGCTTTGAAATCGTCTTCACGCGCATCAATGGCGGGGTCGAGTTCGTTGAACAATTCGGCAATCGGTTCGATACGTTCGTAATGACTACGGGTATCGGCAAACATAGATTTGGCTTTTTCTATTTCACCGGCTTTCACTGCGGCAACAAATGCAGCGGTTTTGGGAACCAGTTGGTCTACTTCTTTTTGAACATAAACTTTATATTCGGCCAGCGGTTGGGCAAGTCTTTCCAAATCGGCTTCACCGCCTGCGCGTTTAAAGCCGCTGTCGGTTACAGTGAGTTTGCCGCGCGGATTGTTTAACAGGCCGCAAGTCATGGCGTATTCGCCCGGCAGCAGGGTAACAGTCATTTTATCGCTCAGGCCGGGGGCGATATTTTCACGCTCGTCTACCACCATCACGCCTTTTAGAATTTCCCATTCCAGTTTGCGTCCACTGTTGTTTTTAATATTGAACACGACTTTACCACTGGGGATAGTTAATTCCATCGGTTCGCAGGCCGTATCGTTCACCGATACGTTAAACGAACCGTCTTCATTGGTTGCGGGAGCCGCCGATGCGCCGCTACCGTCGGTTGTTTGAGCGGTTTGCTCCGCTTCGGGCGGTTGGCAGGCAGCCAAACCGAATGCCAGTAAGACTGATAAAGCAGTCATATTCAGTGTTTTCATGTTAAACCTCTTTTTCATGTGTTTTTAAAGATTGTGGAGGAACAGCAGGTTTGCTGCCGCGTAAGAACCAATACATAACCGGTATGAGATATATCAGCCATACCAATATTTCGCCTTGGGTCGGATGGTCGGTATAACCGAAGAAGCCGCCGAGCAAAACACCTAAAGGACTGTCTTGATGCAAAATATGCGAAGTATCGAAAGCGATGGTTTGCAGATGGTTCCACACCCCCGCTTCATGCAGTGCACGCAACGAACCGGCCAAAAGCCCTGCGGCCACCACAATTAGAAAAGCACCGGTAATGCGGAAAAACTTAGCCAGATTCAAACGCATACCGCCCTGATAAACCAACATACCGATTAAAGCAGCAACGGCCAAACCGGCCAATGCGCCTACCGGCATTTGCCAAGACGGGCTTTGTTGGAAAACCGCAATCAGAAAAAATACGCTTTCCAAGCCTTCGCGGGCAACGGCTAAAAATGCCATACCGACCAAAGCCAAGCCCTGACCATTCCCTCGATTTAAGGCCGCCTGAACGGATTCTTGAAGATGTTGCTTCATTGAGCGGGCGGCTTTTTTCATCCATAAAACCATATAGGTCAGCATGCCGACAGCCACCAGCCCGATAAGGCCGACAACCAATTCCTGCTGTTTCTGCGGGATTTCACCTGTTGCGGTATATATGGTATAGCCTAAAATGACACACATCAGCACGGCTAGGATAACCCCTAACCAAACTCTAGGCATCAGCCTACTGTTTCCGGATTGTTGTAAAAACCCGGCAACAATGCCGACAATCAGCGCGGCCTCAATGCCTTCGCGCAACATAATTAAAAAAGCAATAAACATAAAAACCAAACTTTTCAACAGCTGTTCTTTTTTTACGGTATACCTGTTTAAATTTAAATGCAAATTATTTTTATTATTAATTGCAATTAAAATCATGACCATAATAAGGCCGTTTGAAATAGTTTCAGACGGCCTTGTAATAAAATTTTAATTTTAAAATAAAAGTTTATACATATTAAATAAGAAAACGGAGCATTACTTAAGCTTATGTTAGAATGCTTTGATTTTATTGTACCGATGCTTTTCAGACGGCCTTTACACAATCAAAACCGTTTGAAAATGAACCAAGTGTGGTTAGGTTGGTCTTTCCAGTTGCAGCGAAGCCCTGCTTTTTATGCTGTTTTGTTATTGAAATATTTTTAAAAATCTGCCGTTTAATCTATATTCAACGGCTTGCATGATAAATCGAGTTATGAATCGCCCAAAAATCTACCGTTTTGCCATTTTGAGTATTACCGCCGCTTTTTTAGCCGCCTGCGGTACCAAACAAACCAAACCTCTGCCGATGCCGCAACCCATGCCGCCTGTGAAACCCGGCGCACCGATGCCGACCGGCACACCCTCGCCTTTGGGTTATATCTATACACCGGGCGGCGGGGCCAGTTATAAAGTAGTGTCGTACCAAGCCATTCCGCAATGGCAACAACAGAACTTTGTCGAAAGCCTGCGGGCATTCCGCCTCGGTTGTGAAAAACTCCAAGGCCAAGCCAATTGGCGCAATGTTTGTGCACAAGCGGCGCAAACACCTTATCAAAACGCTCAGGCCAAATCTTTTTTCGAGCGCTATTTCACCCCGTGGGAAGTGAGTGAAAACGGTAAATTGGGCGGCACCATTACCGGCTATTACGAACCGGTTTTACACGGCGATGCCAAGCAAACCCGCCAAGCCCGCTTTCCGATATACGGTATTCCCAATGATTTTGTTTCCATCGATTTGCCGGCCAATCTGCGCAACAGCAAAGGCACTGTGCGCGTGCGCCAAACCGGCCAAAATAAAGGCGCAATTGATGCCAACGGCCCTTATAGCGCCAATTTGGCACAATTCCCCATCAGCAACCGTACCCGTGCTTTAAAAGGGCGCTTTGTCGGCAATCAATTCGTGCCCTATTACACCCGTGCCCAAATTAACGGCGGCGCACTCGACGGTAAAGCGCCGATTCTCGGCTATGCGGATGATCCGGTCGAATTGTTTTTCCTGCATGTTCAAGGTTCGGGCCGTTTGAGAACGCCCGACGGCCGCTTTATCCGTTTGGGTTTTGCCGATAAAAACGAATATCCTTATGTTTCGATTGGCCGCTATATGGCCAACCGCGGTTATTTGAGTCTCGGCCAAACCACCATGCAGGGTATCAAGGCCTATATGCAGCAAAACCCGCAACGTTTAGCCGAAGTTTTAGGGCAGAATCCCAGCTATATTTTCTTCCGCCAACTGCCGGGTAATGGCGAAGGCCCGATTGGTGCACTCGGTACACCGCTATTGGGGCAATATGCCGGCGCGGTTGACCGCCATTACATTACCTTGGGCGCACCGCTATTTGTGGCCACCGTTCACCCAACCCAAAAATATGCCCTTAACCGCCTGATTATGGCGCAAGATACCGGCAGCGCGATTAAAGGCGCGGTTCGTGTCGATTATTTCTGGGGCTATGGTGATGAAGCCGGCGCGGTGGCGGGCAAGCAGAAACATACCGGCTATGTATGGCAGCTATTACCGAATGGTGTGATGCCCGAATACCGCCCTTAATTAATGATTGTTTCGATATTCATTAACAGGCCGTCTGAAAAACTTTCAGACGGCCTCTGTTTATATATTTTTTGTTTTAACTTTTATTACATAATGAGTGATTACTATATGACTGGAAGTATGCAATTACCGGATTTTAGAATATGATTCTAAAGAATTAGAAATCTAAAACCAACCAATACCTGATGAATACATTATTTCTATAAGGAGACATTTAATATGCGTATATTGTCAAAGTCACTTTCTACCCTTGCTGTAATGATGTTGGTTGCTTGTTCCGGCCATTCTCCTGAGGATACCGCTAAAGATTTTACTCAAAAAAGTTATGAAGGCGATGCAGATGCCGTTATTGCGATGATTCATATTCCCGATCAAGAAAAAAATAAGCCCGGAGTAGAAGATATGCTTAATGGCAAAGTGAAAGCCGCTGTTGCCCGGGGTAAAGCTTATGCAGAGCAACATGGCGGTATAGATGAGGTTTCTGCTGATCCCGCGGTTATTTCCGGAGAGAATAATGATATAGCCCGAGTAGAAGTACATACTCGTTTTAAACAAGGCCAAACTAAAGATGACAATGTTAGATTAATCAAAACCGATGACGGATGGAAAGTTCGATTATAAAAAAACATATTCGGAAAAAGATGGCTGATGTTAAGTTAAAGCCATCTTTTTTGTTCATTCCATTATGTTTTTTATTTATTTTCATTATTTATTTTGATAAGTCGGAAGATAATCAACGTACGGCTATTGTGCTTCCGCCGGCTGAATTATTGCAAACCGGTGATTGGATTTTTCGAAGCGGCCGTTCGGCGGATAGCCAATTTATCAAAAGGGTGAGTCATAGCCGCTATTCGCATATTGGTATGGTGGTTCAAACCCAACCGCATATTATCATTGCCCACGCAACCACCGATGATGATCCCAAACATCCGAATCAGGTACTGTTAACGCCGTTAAGTGAGTTTACGACGGCAGACAAAGCCGATGCCATTGCCATTGCGCGCCCCAAATTTTTAAGCCGATACCAACGGGCGCAAAGTGCCAAAAGTGCCGAAAATATGGTTGGCAAGGCTTTTGTGATGACCAAGCGTTCCGAAGAGCCTTTTTATTGCACATTGTTGGTTTTCGATGCGGTACATCAACAAAATCCGGATTTCAATCCGCAATGGCAGTATTTGGATATTGCCGTTTTTGGTGGTGAATACCTGTTTCCCGAAGCCTTTACCCATGCCGATGTGGAATGGATATATCAATATCCGGGTAAATAAAAAGATATTTGAGGCTTTTGTTTCTTTATCAAGTATGTTGCATGATAAGGTTCTGATTGACTAAACCCATCATTTAAAAAGATTTGATGCCAAGGCATCAGCAGATTGAATGCTATTTTGCCGAGGCATCAACTGGGTATTTTTATTGAGTAGGTTGTTGTTTTGCAATAACGATTTCTACACGGCGGTTTTGGGCGCGGCCTTCGGGGTTGTCGCTGCCATCGGCATTTTCATTGTCTGCGATGGGGAGGCTTTCGCCTTTGCCTTCAACTTCCATGTCTTTTGTTACGCCGTTTTTTGCCAACCAGTCTTTAACAGATTGGGCCCTTGCAACAGAGAGTTTGATATTATAATCTTCCTCGCCTTTGCTATCCGTATGGCCTGTAATGGTAATTTTGCCTGTGCCCTGCTCGTTGATAATGGCGGCAGCTTGTTGCAATACGGCAGTTGCATCGGGTTTTAAATCGGCTTTATCAAAATCAAATAATACGTCGGACGACATATTCACTTCCACGCCTTTTTCGGTTTCTTTGGTAGAAATTCCGGTAACGTTGCCATGAAGCTGGGAGCCGCCTGAATTCAAACCATTATTACCACCATTCATTCCGTCTTGGTTTGCATTCATATTCACTACATTGCCGCTAAGCTTGCTGGCTCGGGCAGAAAGTTTACTGGGTAAAGGTGCCCGTTCTGCCGCTCTTATTTCTGCATCGGTCGGCATATCTTCATCCATTGATATGCTTGGATTAGTCGGCATTTCTGCATCAGTTGATATTTCTGCATTAGTCGGTATTTCTTGCGAAGATTCCGATTCCGTTATTTCTTGGGGGCTGCAGGCAGATAACAGAAACATCGGTATTAAAATGCCGGATACGGTTTTCAGATTCATCATATTCTTACTTCCGTTGTAGAAACAATTGATTTAAGTAAAAAGCTGCTTGAATCTTTCAAACAGCTTAATATCATAATGTTTATTATCGGCTGACAGGTATAGCGTCAAACGAACCGATTTGGGGTAAATCAATGCTGATGCTGGGAGTACTGGGAGGAGGTGCCGGAAACTTCAAAGTCATTTTAATAGGGCCGTTCTCATAGATACGAATTTCAGTTTTATTTGAAGCTAATGGGGAAGCCATGTAAACACCGGCTTCATCTTGTAATAAACTTACCTTTTGCGCTGCGGCATCATCAATATAGCTTACATTGTCTAGTTTGGTCTCGTAGCTTACATACCGATAGCTACCATCAGGTTTACGCTTTGGTACGAATAAAAATTCGACTGTCAGAATCTGACCAACCACACGGGCTTTGGTTAAATGCACCATATTCCCATCGCCGTATTCTTGGGTTTGAATCGGTGTTGTTTCAGGCATAGCCACGGTTGCTTTTTGAGAAACTTGCGGAACGGTTTCTTCCGAGCGGATTAAATTTTCACCTGAAGAAGGAGGTACTGCCGTTTGCTCCTGTTTGGGCGCTTCTTTGTCGCCACCGCTGATACTTGAAATTTGATCGCAGCCTGCTAAAAAGGCAGAAGCGCAAATTAACGAAGCTAATATTTTAACTTTCATTATAATTTTTCCCTAAAAAGTTTCTAAAAAAACCTAATTAATAAAAAAGGTTATGCCCGAATTCTTATTAAAATTATATATTAACGATTTTAAAAATAAAAGGTTTTCCCTTGATATATGTCACTATATAAAACCATTTAAATAATCTTTATGGACATAGCGGCCAAGCAAAAGAAGGAGCTGCCATACTTTTACCAGCAATATACAAACGCTTACGCTATATATTTTTCTAAACTGAATGAATCGAATTTTATTGAACATTAAAAAAGTCATATTTATATGTGTGGCATTGTCTTTTATCTTATTGCTGGCGGCGGTATCTTGGGTGGGCTATCAGGATGCCGTTATTAGTAAACAAACGCCGGATATGATGCAAACGGCGGATAGCGCGTTGGTGTTGAGTACCCGAGTTTATATGAATGGCAAACCGAACCCGTGTTTATCGGCCAGAGTCGGCGCTGCCGTTGAGCTTTGGCGGGCGGGAAAAGTGAGAAAGCTGGTGATGAGCGGCGGCATTAACCGCGATTTCCGACACGGCTCGAAAACCATGCAGGCGATGGCGGAAAAAATGGGCGTGCCCGATTCAGCTATTCAGCAAGAAACGGAAGCGGACGACACCTTTAAAAATATCGTATACAGCACACCCTTATTGCAAGGCGACCGCAGCGTGATATTGGTGAGTTCGGGCTTTCATATGCCGCGCGCAAGCTGGCTGGCCGCCCGCCAATGGCCGGATAAACAGATTCAGGTTTATGCCCATCATCATAGTTGCTATGACAATAGCGGTGATTATTTATTGGTGTTGCTTAGAGAAGTTGGCGCGATTGTGAAAAACGGTGCATTGGATAGGTATTGAAGCGGGTTCCGATGCACGTTCAAAAAGCGGCTTATTCTAGATTTTCCCAAGTAGCATACGGATGTTTGCTTAAATAGGCATTGGTGAAACGGCCGTCTGAAGTGATTTCCCGCCCTAACCAATCGGGTTGGGGAAATTCGGCCTGTTCGTTGTCTAATTCCAATTCGGCCACGATTAACGGGGCGTTTTCGCCGAAATATTCGTCAATCTCGAAAATAAAGCCTTGATGGTTGATTTTATAGCGGTGTTTTTCCAGTTTGAAGCGGCACATGGTTTGCATGATTTGCTCGGCATGTTGTAGCGGAATTTCATATTCGAATTCGCTGCGGGTAACGTCGGAAATATAACCTTTCAGGGTGAGCCATGCCTTATTGCCGATGATACGCACGCGTATAGTGGCTTCTTTTTCCACACTCAAATAGCCTTGCAACATTTTTTCAGGCGTACCGGCTTCGGTGCGCCAGTTGTCGTTTTTTAATAGGAAGCGGCGTTCGATTTCGATGGTCATGGATTCAGACGGCCTTTTTAGAAGGGTTTGAAGACAACAAGATAAAGTGCGGCAATCATAATCAGCACGGGGATTTCGTTAAAAACACGAAACCATTTGTGCGAATAGCGGTTTCGGTCTTCTTGAAAATCCAACAATATGCGGTAGCAGTAAAAATGATAGGCCAGCAGTATTACGCCTAAGGTAACTTTAGTATGCACCCAGCCCATACCCCACCAGCCGTTAATAAACGGAATAATAAAACCGGTGAGCACGGCGGCGATGCCTAACGGGGTCATAAATTTAAACAGCCGTTCCGACATACCGAGCAAACGTTGGTATTCGCTGCGGTTGCCCGCTTCGACCTGTGCCAGATTCACATAAATACGCGGCAGGTAAAACAGGCCGGCAAACCACGAGATAATAAAAAATATATGCAGCAGTTTGAACCATAAATACATTTCAGACGGCCTTTGGAAAATAACAGACATATTGTAGCGTTAAATAACGCCCGACGGTTAAGATTTGTAGGCAGCGGCGGCTTTTTTGCTAAAATACATCCGCATTTTACGGAAAGGAAAACAAAATGATTAAACAATTTGAAATACACGGCGGGGTAAAAAAACAGCTTCAGGAATTTCTCGACGGCCGCAATACCGATTTGAAAACGGCGATGGATAGCGAACCGCTAAACCGCGAAGTGGCGGCAATCGTGCATAACGGCTTGCCTGCAATGGTGAGAAAAATCTATTCGCTGGAAAAGATGCAGAAGTTTTTTTGGGAGAAAAAAGATTTGATGGTGGATTATGTGGCGGCACGTTTGGCGGCTGCCGATAAAAAGCCGAAAGGCAGTAAAAATACCCGTCAGAAAAAACGCTGATTTTTGCTTTATGACGGATTAAAGATAAAGGGAACGGTATTTCAAACCGTTCCCTTTATTTTGTTTCATATACGGCAAAATCATACATAAAACCGATTGGCCGATACAGATAAAATATTCATGGCATACCGTTTTTCTGCCGATCATGTCTATTTTCTTATTTTTATAGACAAAAAATAGTATCTATATTTAAATATAAAAGCATATTTATCTTCTATGGGAGTGCTGTTATGTTGAAACCGTTTGATTATGAAGTTGCCATTGAAATTTTAGGACAAAGCCAACAAGACCTGGTGAATGAAATTTTTAAAGAATCTGAAAAAGATGAGCCAAACGAGAAATATTTGCAATTTTTAATTGCCAGAAAAGCATTGATTTATGATTTTTTGGATGATTTACACCCTAAAGATGAATATATTATCAAACGTTTATTGGATAAAGATGATGTGATAAGGAAGTTGTTATAACTTTAATACTGAACAATAAATAGGAGTGTCGTCATGTTAGAACCATTTGATTATGAAGTTGCCATCGAAATTTTAGGACAAAGCCAACAAGGCTTGGTGAATGAGATTTTTAGAGAACGTAAGCGTGATAAGCCAAATGAGAAATATTTGCAATTTTTAAGTGCCAGAAAAGCATTGATTTATGATTTATTGGATGGGCTAAATCTTGATGACGAATATATTATCAAACGTTTATTGGATAAAGATGATGTTATAAGGAAGTTGTTATAGTTTTGGTTTTTGCTACCGTCCGTAGGGGCGGATTATATATCCGCCCGCGTCGACACAGCAGTAACGCGAATCAAAACAACCTCATTCCGATTCCGACCATAACCCAATATCAAGCACGTTCAAACCTATACAAACGGGCGCATATACAATCTGCTCCTACATATTCAACCTACATGGTTTTTACAAAGGTATCTATTTAGTGTGAAAAATTAAATAAAGCCGTCTGAAACCTTTCAGACGGCTGCTTTATTTGTGGTATTACCGCCCGATTAATTGACTGGCAAAGCCGACGGTGCGACGGCTTTCAAGTAGTTTAATGCGATAAATTGTTTATCGGCGTCCACTTCGGTCACCGACAGCAGTAATTGGGATTTCGGCAGCGCGTCAAAAGGGATACCGGTGGCGCGTACGACCAGCGGCAGTCCGTTGATACGCACTAAATCTTCTTTCAACAGGGTGGCGCTCAGTTCTTTGAGGTTTTCCTGCCGGATATACACCAAGCTCCAGTAGCTTTCCATTTGGCGTTGGAAATCGGCATAGGCGGTATAGGTGGTATCAAAATCGCGCAGTGCGCTGAAAAGCTCGGCATCGTTGTTGTGAAACAAAGGCTCGGCATTTTCATCAATCAGGCTGATGAGTTGTTTTTGATTGATGTAGTCGGCGGCGCGGCGTAATGGTGAGGTAAACCAGCCATAATGCTGAACGCCCATGCCGCTATGCGGTTCGGATTGGGTACTCATGCGCACTTTGCTGTTGCCGGGTTGTACGCGGAACAGGCCGGGCAGGTCGTTTTCATCAAGCATTTCCGCCCAAGTGCTGTTGGCGAGAATCATCATTTCGCTCACTAAAGTATCGATAGGCGAACCGCGTTCGCGGCGGGCCACGGCAACGCTGCCGTCTTCGTTGAGTTCTATGCTGTAATCGTATTGCGGCAGCCGTTCGGGATCGTATTTGCCGCGTGCTTTTTGGCGGGCGATGGCGAATTGGTGCAGCCAGATTAAATCTTGATGGTGGTTGAACATGGCGCGGCCTTCGGCATCCAGCCCGGTTTGGGCATTGAAATGCGGCTCGATGGCTTGAATACGCAGGTTTTCGCTAATATAAACGGCTTCGATTTTGTGGGTGGGTTCGCTGATATTGAATTCGCTGTCGACATCAAAATAGATGCTGACGGCGGGGCGGTGTGCGCCGGCATCAAGGCTGAATCCGGTAATCCAGTTTTTCGGCAGCATGGTGATTTTGCCGCCGGGGAAATAGACGGTGCTCAGGCGTGCCATAATGATTTTTTCAATATCGCTGCCGGGGGTAACCGCGAGCGACGGTGCGGCAATATGGATGCCGATGCGTTTGCTGCCGTTGCCCAAGTCGGTAACGCTCAGGGCGTCGTCGACTTCGGTGGTGCTGTCGTCGTCGATAGAAAATGCCTGTACGTCGGCTTGCGGCAGCGGTGCGTAGGCGGGTATGTCGATATGGGGAAAGCCGGTGCCTTGCGGAAAGTGTTTCACTTCAAAACCGTCGTGAAGATATTGGGGAATCGATTGAACCGCGCCGGTTTGCATGGCCAATGCCAGCGGTGTCGATTTCATGGCATCCGCCGCTTTGGTAAAGGCTTTGTAGGTGAGTGCCTGTTTGTCGGGCGCGTGTAGGATGGTTTTCAAATCGGCGGCAATTTCAGACGGCATCTCACCCTGTTGCAAACGCGCCGCCCAGCTTTCAATTTGCGCTTCCTGCTGTTTTTTGCGTTCGATAGCGGCCAGTGCCTGTTTGAGGGTTTCTTCGGGCGCGGCTTTGAATACGCCCTTGCCTTTTTTATAGAAATAAACGGGGGCGGAATACAGGGCGATTAAAGTGGCCGCCAATTCGATTTTGGTCGGGGTGTGGCCGAAATATTCTTCGGCAATGGCTTCGGCAGTGAATTCCGTGTCGCTGCACACTTCCCAGAGTAAATCGGTGTCGATTTCAGCAGCTTCGCTTTGGGCTTTAGTGAGAAAATCTTCCGCTGATGTGTCGAATTCGACGAATACATTGGCCGCTTTCACTTTGGTGCGCTTGCCGTGCATGGTGTCGGCTTGGTAGTTGGTATCGTTTTTTTGAACGACGGCGGCCACTTTGAACTGGCCGGATTCTTCGTAAAATATGTTCATATAATTTAATTATTTAAAAACTCGCGTGATTTTAACAGGAATCGTTGAGGCCGTCTGAAAGATTTGGCCGCTTTTATAAAGCATAAAGGCCGTCTGAAAGCCATTCAGCAGTTTGTTGTTTTAGCGTTTTGGTGCTTGCTTTGGTTAAGCGGAAAAATATTTTTTATTGTTTAAACAAGCCATTGAATTTTTATAAAAAGATTTAGTGAATATTCAGGGGCTTGGTAAAACGGAAAGCACCGATGCGGTGCCGTTTTGAATCTGAAATTTCACTTCATATCCGGCGATATTCATTATATAGATGCGTTCGGGAATATCCTGATAGGCGGGGCGCGGGTCTTGGGCGATGCTTTGGCTAATCAGATTGCGCTCTGATTCCGATAAATGTTCCGCTCCTACGGCAGCCTGCCAGCTAACGGATAATTCTTCCGGCTTGGCAGTGGCGAAACCGCCGGCGGCATCGGGCTTGGCTTCCACAAAAGGAATATAGGGTTTGATGTCGATAACGGGGGTGGCATCCAATAAATCGGCACCGCTGCAGTACAGACGCACGGTTTTATCGGTTTCGATGCGTTCCAGTTTGAGCAGCGACAAGCCGATATGGTTGGGGCGGTGCGGGCTACGGGTGGCAAAAACGCCCATTTTCTGTTTGCCGCCCAAACGCGGCGGCCGTACCAATAACGACCAGCCTTCGTCTAAAACATCGTGAAAAATAAAACTAATCCATACATAATCGAAGCTGTCTAAGCCGCGCACGCTGTCGGCAGTGAATCGTTTATCGAGTTCGATACAAACTTCGGCGGCGGGCACTAAGCCGGGCTGACGGGCGACGCCGAATTTTTGTGTATAAGGGGAATGTACGGTGCCGATGGGGGTGATGGTGTATTGCATAGGCCGTCTGAAAGCCGTGATAAAAACTGCATCATAACACTGTTATCGGTTTCAGACGGCCTTTGTTATAATGGCGTCTGCTTAAAACAAGAAGGCCGTATATATGATTGTATCGATTGATGTGGATGCTCAAAAAACCTTTTCCCCTTTGTGCCCGGAAGAATTGCCGGTGGCCGAGGGGGATACCATTGTTGCCGAATTAAATGCTCAGGCGGCATTGGCGGATTTGCGGGTGATGACTAAAGATGCACATAGTATGTCGGCCAAGTGGTTGGTGGACGATGCCGAAGATATGTTGCAGCCAACCGGTATGCCCGAAGCAGATTTAACGTGGGTAGCGCATGCGGTGGTGGGCAGCGAGGGTTATGAATTGCTCGACGGCCTGCCGAAAGCAACCGAATACGATTATTGCGTATGGAAAGGTGTCGACCCCGAATTTCACCCTTATGGCGCATGTTTCCATGATATTGGTGAAAAATTAAGCACGGGCTTGCTGGAATGGCTGCATAGCAAACAAACCGATTTTGTATTGGTAGGCGGATTGGCTACCGATTATTGTGTGAAAACAACGGTTTTACAGTTGCTTAAAGGCGGCGATTGGAAAGTGATTGTGAATGCGGCAGCTTGTCGCGGCATTGCGCCGGAAACCATCGAAGCAGCTTGGAACGAAATGATGGATGCCGGTGCGGTTGTGTTGGAAAATGCAGAGACTATTGATAAATATATTAAAAATCAATAGTTTGATTTTGTTTCACGTGAAACATATTAATTCAGGGTAAGGCATGGTTATGAAAACGCTATTGGTGAGACTTTCCAGTATGGGCGATTTAATCCATACCATGCCTGCCGTTGAAGATTTATCGCGAATGCGGCCGGATATCGAGCTGCATTGGTTGTGCGAGGCGGGTTTTGCCGATATTGCCCGCTTGCATCCGTTTGTAAAAAAAGTTCATGTGATGCGTTGGCGACAATGGCGCAAACAATTGCAAAGCATGGATGTTTGGCGCGAAATGGGCCGTCTGAAAGACGATTTGCGCGGGCAGCGGTTTGATATGGTTTTGGATGCGCAAGGACTATTGAAAAGTGCTTTGTTTGCCAAAGTAGCCAATGCGCCGGTAACCGGATTGGATTTTCATAGTGCGCGCGAACGGTGGGCGGCATTAAGCTACAACCAGAGCTATGCCGTACCGAAAGGACGCAGTGCGGTTTGGCGTAATCGGGCTTTGTTTGCGCAGGCATTCGGTTATGAGATGCCGTCTGAACAACGGTTTGGCTTGGTTGTCCCGCCGGAAGCAGCATTAACAGGGCTTGCGCCGCACTATTATGTCGGCCTGCATGCAACCAGCCGCGACAGTAAGCTATGGCCGGTAGAACGGTGGCTGGCGTTGTTTGATAAACTGCATCAATACGATAAAGCGGTTATCTATTTGCCGTGGGGTAATGAAGTTGAGAAACAGCGTGCAGAGCAAATGGCGGCAGAACGGCCTTTTGTACAGGTATGCGATAAATTGAGCCTGCTGCAAGCGGCTTACCTGCTGGGTAATGCGGCCGGTATTATCGGCGTGGATACGGGGCTGCTGCATTTGGCCAATGCATTAGATAAACCGGTGGTCGGTATTTATACCGATACTGATCCGGTCAAAACCGGCGTTCAAGAATCTCCGTGGGCGGTGAATCTGGGCAATGTGGCCGATATTCCCATTGTCGATGAAGTTTTTAATAGCTTGTTGGCCTGTATGAAAGCGAAGGCTGAGGCCGTCTGAAAGATTTGATTTTAGTGTACGGTTTACACGCCGGTATATGGCTTTTAAAATACCGTAAAACCCTGAAAAAAGGGTTTTAATTCAGGTATAATGCCGAAAATTTACCAAGCCATTTTTGCAAAGAAAATGTAGGGTTTTTTCTGCAAAAACAGTTTATTTTGGCGATAATAATTGATTCAATACCGGATAGCTTCCGGTTTTAAGGAGTGTTCATGAAAGCACTGGTTGCAGTAAAAAGAGTGGTGGATTACAACGTTAAAGTGCGGGTAAAAGCCGATGGATCGGATGTGGATATCGGCAATGTGAAAATGTCGATGAATCCTTTCGATGAAATTGCAGTAGAAGAAGCGGTTCGTTTGAAAGAAGCCGGCAAAATTACTGAAATCGTTGCCGTATCGTTGGGCGGTAAAAAATCTGAAGAAACCTTGCGGACGGCATTGGCCATGGGTGCCGATCGTGCCGTGCATGTGGAAACTGATGCCAAATTGGAGCCGCTTCACGTTGCCAAATTGCTGAAAGCCGTGGCTGCCAAAGAATCACCCGATTTGCTTCTATTAGGCAAACAGGCGATTGACGATGATGCCAACCAAACCGCGCAAATGTTGGCCGCCCTTTTGAATGCGCCGCAAGGCACGTTTGCCTGCAAGCTGGAAATGAAAGATGGCGAAGTATGGGTAACGCGCGAGATAGACGGCGGTGAAGAAACCGTGGCATTGAAACTGCCTGCCGTTGTGAGCGCCGATTTGCGTTTGAACGAGCCGCGCTTTGTGAAATTACCCAATATTATGGCAGCCAAGAAAAAACCATTGGAAAAACTTTCCCCTACCGATTTGGGTGTGGATGTGGCGGCCAATGTGAAAGTGTTGAAAGTGGCAGAGCCTAAGCAGCGTCAGGCCGGTGTGAAAGTGGGTAGCGTTGCCGAGCTTGTTGAAAAATTGAAAAACGAAGCCAAAGTCATCTGAAGGGTTGTGAAATGAGTGTTTTAATTATTGCAGAACATAATAACCAGCAATTGAATCCTGCTACGCTGCATGCGGTTACTGCTGCGGCTAAATTGGGCGAAGTACACATTTTGGTAGCCGGCCATCAGGCGGCAGGTGTTGCCGAAGCAGCCAAACAAGTACCCAGTGTGGCTAAAGTATTGCTGGCCGATGCGCCCTATTACGAAAACGGCTTGGCTGAAGAAATCACCCCTTTGGTGGTGAAGCTGGCCGGCGATTACCAACACATTGCGGCTACGGCGACAACATTCGGTAAAAATCTATTACCGCGTATTGCCGCTCTTTTGGATGTGCCGCAAATTTCCGATTTAACCGAAGTGGTTGATAATAAAACATTTGTTCGGCCGATTTATGCGGGCAATGCTTTTGAAACCGTGCAAAGTGATGCGGCTAAATTGGTACTGACTTTCCGCGCCACTGCTTTCGATGCGGCGCCTTCTTCAGGGGGTAATGCCGAAGTGGTGACGGTAGAAGCCGCCGAGCAGCAAAATTTAAGCCGTTTCGTTTCGCAAAAACTGATTCAATCCGACCGTCCGGAATTGACGCAAGCCGATGTTGTGGTTTCCGGCGGCCGTGCTTTGGGTAGTGCGGAACAATTTAATGCCGTGATTACCCCGCTTGCCGATGCTTTGGGTGCGGCAATAGGTGCTTCACGCGCTGCGGTGGATGCCGAATATGCGCCGAACTCGGCCCAAGTCGGCCAAACCGGTACGGTAGTCGCGCCGAAACTTTATATTGCCGTCGGTATTTCCGGTGCGATTCAGCATATTGCCGGTATGCAAGACAGTAAAGTGATTGTGGCAATTAATAAAGACCCTGATGCGCCGATTTTTAATATTTCAGACTATGCACTTGTGGGCGATTTGTTCCAAATTGTGCCTGAACTGACTTCGGCCTTAAAAGCTTAAATGTTTCACGTGAAACATATCTGTATCGTGAACGGTTGATAAAGGTTTAATCTAATCCTTTACGGGCATATATTTTTTAATATCAAAACGATATGATTTCACAAAGGCATCAGGCCGTCTGAACTTGCTATTCAGACGGCCTGATATTTTGGGAGGAAAGATGATGAGTACGTTACATAATCCGGAGCAAATTTCTTTTGCTTCAGACAACTATTCAGGCGCACACCCTGAGATTCTTGTCGCATTGTCGGATGCCAACGGCGGCCATGTCGGCGCTTATGGCAATGATCCTTATACCGCTTATTTGCGAACCTTGGTTAAGCGGCATTTCGGCGAACAGGCCGAGGCTTGGCCGGTATTTAACGGCACGGGTGCTAATGTATTGTCTTTACAAGCGTGCCTACCCCGTTGGGGTGCAGTGATTTGCGGCGAATCCGCCCATGTGAATGAAGATGAAAGTAATGCGCCGCAGGCAGTTGGCGGATTTAAATTATGGACGGTTCCTGTTGAGGAAGGGAAAATCAATCCCGATTTGATTGCACGCGAAGCACGCGGCTATGGCTTTGAGCATCGGGCGCAACCTTTGGCCGTCAGCATCACGCAAAGCACCGAATGGGGTACGGTGTATCAGCCGTCTGAAATCGAAGCCATCAGTGCTTTGTGCCGCAAACACGGTATGGTACTGCATATGGATGGTGCGCGTTTGGCCAATGCTGCCGCATCGTTGAATGTATCTTTGCGAGAGATAACCACTGATGTCGGCGTGGATATTCTTTCTTTCGGCGGCACCAAAAACGGCTTGCTTTTTGGCGAGTGCGTGGTGGTTTTGAATCCGGAAAAAGTTTCAGACGGCCTGAAATATCTGCGTAAACTAAACCTGCAATTGGCTTCTAAAATGCGTTTTATATCCGCCCAATTGATTGCATTGTTGGAAAACGATTTATGGTTGAAGAGTGCGCAACATGCCAATGCAATGGCAACACGCCTTGCTAACGGTTTGCAACAGATTGAAGGGGCATCGCTGAAATATCCGCAACAGGCTAACGGTGTCTTTGCACGGTTGCCGAAAGGTATTGCCGATACGGTTCGGGAGCATTTTGCTTTTTATGATTGGGATGATCAGGGTACGGTTCGCCTGATGTGTAGTTTCGATACCCAGCCGGAAGATGTCGATTTATTTTTAGCTTTAGTACGCAAAGCCGTTAACGGGGCCGTCTGAAATGGCGGTAACCACGTATCGAACCATTGCTTCCCCTGCCCAATCCGAATTTAAAGATAAAGGCAGCCGCTTTATTGCGTTTGCTTATCCGGTTCGGATGGCGGCAGAGGTGAAGCAATATGTGGATAGTTTGCGCAACGAACATCATAAAGCACGCCATTGGTGCTATGCCTACCGCTTAGGCACCGACGGCATGCAATTTCGCGCCAATGATGACGGCGAACCTTCCGGCAGTGCCGGACGGCCGATTTTAGGGCAGATAGATTCGGCGGAACTCACCGATATTTTAGTGGTTGTGGTTCGCTATTTCGGCGGCACATTATTGGGTGTGCCCGGTTTGATTCATGCCTATAAAACGGCCACGGCGGAAGCGCTGAAAACGGCTGAAGTTGTTGAAAAAAATATTGAAAAAATAGTTTGGCTGCGTTGCGAATACCCGAATTTAAACGATGCCATCCGGATTGCCGGGCAATATCAGGCCAATATTATCGAACAGGATTTGCAACTGGATTGCCGCTTAACCGTGAGCATTCCGTTGGCAAACTATGATGCCTGTATCGCTGCCTGGCAGCATACACGGGCGATTGATATACGGTTTGAACAAACGGAAGAAACTGCCGATGAAAACTGAGTTGGTAAGATTATGGCTATTCAATCGTTTTTATTAAATTGGTGTGGTCGATATTGGGATAAGTGGTTTTAACCTTATGGGCAGGCCGTCTGAAATGTTTCAGACGGCCTGCCCTGTTGATGTGGAAATCGGCTATAATCTAACGTTTAAATTCACGGTCAGAGCACCTTCATTTATCAAGGAAACCCTATGAAATTACTCGTTATCGGCGGCGGCGGACGCGAACATGCGTTGGCGTGGAAATTGGCACAATCCCCTAAAGTGGAAACAGTTTATGTTGCACCGGGCAATGCCGGCACGGCGGTTGAACCGAAGCTGCACAACCTTGAATTAACTGCTCATCGTGAATTGATTGAATTTTGCCAACGCGAAAATATCGCCTTTACATTGGTAGGCCCCGAAGCACCGCTGGCAGCCGGCGTGGTAGATGATTTTCGTGCAGCCGGTTTGAAAATCTTCGGCCCAACCCGTGCCGCCGCGCGTTTGGAAAGCTCTAAAGATTTTGCCAAAGCCTTTATGGCGAAATATGCGATTCCGACCGCTCAATATCAAACCTTTGAACATGCCGAACAGGCACATGAATATGTGCGCAGCAAAGGGGCGCCGATAGTGATTAAGGCCGATGGTTTGGCCGCCGGAAAAGGCGTGATTGTCGCTGAAACCGAAGAAGCTGCGCATGCCGCTATTGATGATATGTTGTTGGGCAATAAAATGGGCAATGCCGGTGCCCGCGTGGTGATTGAAGACTTTTTGCAGGGCGAGGAAGCCAGCTTTATTGTGATGGTGGACGGCGACCATGTTTTACCGATGGCAACCAGCCAAGACCACAAGCGCTTGCTGGATAACGACCAAGGGCCGAATACGGGCGGCATGGGCGCATACAGCCCCGCGCCCGTGGTAACTCCCGAAGTATACGAGCGTGCCATGAATGAAATTATTCTGCCGACCGTGCAAGGCATGAAAGCAGAAGGCAATGATTTTACAGGGTTTTTATACGCAGGTTTAATGATTGATTCGTCTGGCGCACCATTTACCATTGAATTTAACTGTCGTTTCGGTGATCCGGAAACCCAGCCGATTATGAGCCGTTTAAAAAGCGATTTATCCGATTTGGTTGCGGCTGCTATCGACGGCAAACTGGATCAGGTTGAAGCGCAATGGTATGACGAAACTGCGGTGGGTGTGGTTTTGGCGGCTGCCAATTATCCCGAATCACCGAAAAAAGGCGATGTGATTACCGGTCTTGAGGCTGCCAACCAAATCGGCAAAGTATTCCATGCCGGCACTGCAAGCGATGAATCCGGCAATATTGTCACCAACGGCGGGCGTGTTTTGTGCGTGGTTGGCTTAGGTGATGATGTTGCATCGGCCAAAACCAAAGCATACAGAGCTTTAGCGGAAATTCATTTCGACGGTATGCAATACCGAACCGATATTGCCGATAAAGCCATTAAGCGTTAATCGGTTTTTAGGCAAATGAGGCCGTCTGAAAACTTTTTCAGACGGCCTATTTCTATAAAAAACGGCCTATTTCTATAAAAAACAATATCAATTTTCATCTATTTCTAATATGAATATCGGGATTTTTTTGATGATTTTCCGGTGATAGCAGCGGTTTTATAGAATGGTTTATATCCATTTTATCAATGGGCTATGCCCGTATTTTTCAGGTATGGAAAAAACCTGAGCCAGCCTTATATGATGTTACGGCATTGCATGACCGCTTAATAAAAGGATATACGGCAAAAAGAAATAGCTTGCCGTGAGATAAATTGATAGCATAACCGCCTATGATAAAACATACCCGTTCCCTTTCTGCCACTGCCCGTATCAAGCTTTCCGCCCATTTAAAACGTGGCGGATTGCTGGCATATCCTACCGAATCATGCTACGGCTTAGGCTGCCTGCCTACTCATATGCGGGCGTTGCAAAAGCTGGTTCGCATTAAAAAGCGGCCGCAGCATAAAGGTATGATTGTGATTGGCAGCAGCCTGCCGCAATTATTGCCTTTATTAAACAGGCCGTCTGAAAACACCGCCGCTATGCTTGCTGCCGAATGGCCGGCCGCGAAAACCTTTCTATTGCCTTGCCGCCGTTTATCGATGCTTCTGCGTGGCCGCATGCGCGATAAACTGGCCGTACGCGTGCCTGCTCATCAGGGCGCGCGGGATGTGTGCGCGATACTTGATACGCCACTGGTTTCAACATCATGCAACCGTTCCGGTCGCCGCCCTTGCAAAACCTTGCGAGAGGCGAAAAGGCAGTTCGGGCGTGATGTATGGATTGTCGGCGGGCGTATCGGCGGCCAGAAATTCCCCAGTCAGATTATCGATGGTGAAACCGGAAAGCGGCTGCGTTAAAGCTTTATCGGGCTAAGGTTGGGGTTTGATCGATGTGGGCAAGCATGCGGTTATTAAGCATGGAAGATTTTAGGCCGTCTGAAAATAAAATAATGGTTTACTGTATTTTCATAATGCTAACCATTTGAAAATAATATTAAAAAGGCCGTCTGAAAACATATGAACTGCACCCCAAAAGTTGGACACCCCTCCAACCCATTAAGGTGCAGTTTTCTTATGAGCAAATATACATTAGACTTTAAATACCAAGCCGTACAATATTATCAGCGCGTACGCAGCCAACA
>NZ_JANUXW010000012.1 GCF_024834045.1 Neisseria montereyensis | reverse complement strand
TACCGGGTGAATTGCCTGACGGCGACTACAGTGTAGATGCCAAAGTGAAAGATCCGGCCGGTAACGAAGGCAATGCCAGCGACAAAGGTTCGGTAGACACCACTGCATCTATTACCGTAGAAGCGCCTGACTTAACCGGTGACAACACTCCGACCATTACCGGCACCACCCAAGATGTGGAAGAAGGCCAAGTAGTAACCGTGGTGGTGACCGACAGCACCGGTGCGACCCAAACCATCACCACGACCGTTAAAGCGGACGGCAGCTACAGCGTAGACGTACCGAATCCGTTGGCCGACGGCGAATACACTGCTAAAGCCAGCGTTAGCGACAAAGCCGGTAACAGCGCCACTGCCGAAGACAATAACGGCAATGTGGTTGATACCACCGGTCCGAGCATTAACGTAGATGCTCCGGACAACACCGGTGACAATACCCCGACCATTACCGGTAAAACCGACGCACCGGAAGGTTCGGAAGTGACTGTTGTTATTACCGATGCCAACGGCGCCACCCAAACCGTTACCACCACCGTAAACGGTGACGGCAGCTTCAGCGTAGACGTACCGGGTGAATTGCCTGACGGTGACTACACTGTAGATGCGAAAGTGAAAGATCCGGCCGGTAACGAAGGCAATGCTACAGACAACGGTTCGGTAGATACGATTGATCCTATGGTTAAAGCTGTAGATCAAGAAGTGGTTGAAGCCAGTTCTGCCAAAGTCAGCGGTGTTATTAAAGTTAGTGATGCCGGTGGCGTAGCAACGATTACTGTAGGTGGTAAAGATGTCACTTCTGCATCTGAATCTCATCCTGTTGTGATTAAAACAGATAAAGGTACATTGAGCATCAATGGCTACAATCCGTCTAAAGGTGAAGTAACTTATACTTATACTGAAAACGGACATCGTAAAGACCATTCCGGCGGTGATAACTCTGTAGTCGATAACTTTGTTGTCCGTGTGAAAGATGCTGCCGGTAATACCGCGATGGATCGCTTGGATATTAAGATTACCGATACCGCACCGACGGCTGTAAATGATAGTAATCATATTGGAGAGAAAGAGACCCGAGTTAGCGGTAATGTGTTCGATAATGATCACACTGGTGCGGATACGCCTGTAACCGTGATATCAGGTAATCAAAATGGTCATTACGGTAAACTGGTCTTGGGTACGGATGGTCATTACACTTATGTTTTAGATAATGACAATTCAGCTGTTAAAGCACTGAATAACGGTGAAAAACTGACCGATAGCTTTACTTATACCGTTCGTGATGCCGATGGTGATACTTCTACTGCGAAGTTGAATATTACAATTGACGGTGTTGACAACGATAAGATAAAAATCGGTGATAACGGTTCTAATCCGCACATCCAAGGCGGTGGTGGTAACGATGTATTAATCGGTGATACCGGTGGTACCGAAACCATTATTACCAAAGGTGAGAACTACAATATTGCCATCTTGCTGGATACATCAAACAGTATGGCTAACTTTAGAACACATGACGGTCATTCGTATTTGGATATGGCAAAAATATCTTTACTGAAGTTGTCTAAAGATTTGGCTAACCATGATGGTAAGGTAAATGTAACCTTGATGACTTTTGATAAAACGGCGCATCAAGTAATTGATATTAGAGACTTAAATGAATCTAATGTCGGCCGATTACTGAATCGTATTGATGCACAACAAGGTAATGGTGCAACCAACTACGATGATGCATTCCACGATACGGCAGCTTGGTTCAATAATGTTAGCAAGCAGGGTTACCACAATGTGACTTACTTCTTAACCGATGGCGAACCGACAACTTATGGTGCTAACGGTGAAAGACAACATGGTTCATTCGTTACCCAAAGATCAGTAAATGCAGGCTTACACAGCTTTGAAAAACTGGCAAAAGTATCAGAAGTCCATGCAGTAGGCTTTGCTAAAGGTGTTCAACAAAATACGCTGAAGTATTTTGATACGACTTCCAGCCAACCGCTTCATTATGAAGAGACTACGGTTCACCATATTAATGGTCGTAGACATGTTAATGTGGTTTATCATGGTGAAGCCGGTGAAGCTTCCATTATTGATAACCCGCAAGAGTTGGATGCAGCTTTACAACGCGGTTCGTCAACAACGGTATTGGATGGCGTATCCAACGATACATTAACTGGTGGTGATGGTAACGATATCTTGTTTGGCGATTCTATGAATACGGATCACCTCTCATGGACAAACACTGCAACCGGTACAACCTTTGAAGCAGGCCATCATAACGGTATGGGTTCGGAAGCATTGAATGAATTTATCCGTTGGAGTGAAAACAACGGTTCGGCTGCTACTACCGAGCAAAAAGTCGAGTATGTTCAACAGCATTGGACCGAAATGTTGGATGGCCGTGCCGATGGCGGTAATGACACATTACGCGGCGGTGACGGTGATGACATTCTGTTTGGCGGTGCCGGTAATGATGTATTGGCCGGTGGCGAAGGTGACGATAAATTTGTATTCTTAGCCAATAGCAATAGCGGCCATGATCAAATTTTGGATTTCCAAGCCGGTTCGGACAAAGTGGTATTTGCAGACTTGGTAAGCCCGCAGCAGCTACAAGGTGCCGTTTGGAATGATCAAACCCATACACTCAGCTTTACCGGTGTGGGTACTGATGGTGCTACATACCAAAACAGCATTACATTCTCCGGAATGTCTTCAGGTGAAACGCTGAACAGCATTTTGGAAAACCATGTTGAGTTTCTTGGTTAATTAAATGCTTGATAAAAGGCTCTGCTGAAAAGCAGGGCCTTTTTATTTGGGTATGTTTGAGAAGAAGAATGCAATAGCATCGGTGTTCAATCAAAATCTGTATTTGGGTATATGCTTTTGGGGGTGTTATCTTTGATTATAAGGTAGGTATGTGTATTAAGTCGTTGCCAGTATTGGACATGTAACTCGTCGTTCCGTTTAAACATATATATTTTTTGCATATACATTGGTTTATGGCCGTGTAACGCTTGGAATTGTGTGAAAGTTATTGCGTATGTAGTATCATTGTTATAAAAACAATGTCATAAAATCACTTTGATGTTAGGGGTAAAAATGAGTGTGCCTTTTGGATTGTTGATTAGTAGCGGTAATTGCTTTGATATGAGTCGAGTTGCTGTATTGGATTTGTACGATTATCTCGAACCACTTTTTATGGATAATTGGCGAGATGACCATAACCCGGATAAGGATTATGCGGGTTGTTTTGTAGGTCTGTTTATTGCCGACATTATGCCGTTTTCACATCTGCCAGCTGCCGAATACTACCAAGCCTGCCAATGGGTGGAAGAAGCTGCAGATAAAATCGAATCTATACGCCCTTATAAATCTGAGTTGATGGCCGCTTTACACGCTGACCCACGGTATAAGGCATAAAAAAATAAACGGCTAATCTAATATGATTGCAGCATTATGTAACTATTTCTGCGCTGCTGCCGAAAGTTGTGTGGGCTCTCAAAAATTAAGGCTGTCTGAAAAATACTTCAGACGGCCTTAACTTGTGCAGTATTTTTGTTATGTGTTGGACAGGACAGTTACAACTGCGAAAATCAAGAAACCAACGATTATCGAGATGATATAAAACGGTAGCCTTCTTAATAAATAGGTTAGGTCAATTCTGAAAGTTTGGGTTCGGTATTGGCTTGAATTGGTCAGCAGCCCTGCAAAAAACAGTAATAACAATAATATTTCCATACCCCTCTCTTACTAATGAGTGATTTTGGGCAAACCAGAGAGTTTTTTATGAGTAATGATGAATTATCATAATGTAAATATAAATGTTTATCAATATGGCATATCTAGAGACTTAGGAAGGTGTCTGTATTACGGTGGTGATGAGTGGTGCGGAGTTAAGATTAAACTGCTGGCAGGTGAAATACAGGTCAGTAATGTTGCCATTATGATTGCCAATGTGTTTCAACTGCCCATTTCGGTTAAAATATCAACGCTTTTACTGAGCATTGTTCATTTATTTTCAGACGGCCTTTATGATTGGTATGCTGATTTTGTGTAAAGTCATGAATGAACGTGATACAGTAAAGAAAACATTAGCGATGATGGGCAATGATTTTTTACTGCTTTGAATTGAGGCCGTCTGAAGTTGTGATGAGGCGGTTATGTTTTTCAGTTACAGTAGTTTGAATAATAATATATTATTTTTAGAAATCGATTTCGTATATTTTTGAGGCGCAAGGCCGTCTGAAAAGTTATTTTTAGTTTATTAGTTGAGTAAAGAGAGAATAATGAGTCAATATGTTTATTCCATGCTGCGCGTGAGTAAAGTGGTTCCGCCGCAGAAAACCATTATTAAAGATATTTCATTATCGTTTTTCCCGGGTGCGAAAATCGGGTTGTTGGGTTTGAACGGTGCGGGTAAATCGACTGTATTGCGCATTATGGCCGGCGTGGATAAGGAATTTGAAGGTGAAGCGGTGCCGATGGGCGGGATTAAAATCGGTTATCTGCCGCAAGAGCCGGAGTTGGATCCTGAAAAAACCGTGCGCGAAGAAGTCGAAAGTGGCTTGGGTGAGGTTGCTGCCGCCCAAAAACGTTTGGAAGAAGTCTATGCCGCCTATGCCGACCCTGATGCCGATTTTGATGCCTTGGCTGAAGAGCAGGGGCGCTTGGAAGCGGTGATTGTTGCCGGTTCAAGCACGGCAGGCGGTGCGGAACATGAGTTGGAAATTGCCGCCGATGCACTTCGCCTGCCGGAATGGGATGCGAAAATCGGTCAGCTTTCCGGCGGTGAAAAACGCCGCGTGGCATTGTGTAAATTATTATTGAGCAAGCCGGATATGCTGTTGCTGGACGAGCCGACCAACCACTTGGATGCCGAATCGGTGGAATGGTTGGAACAGTTTTTAGTACGCTTCCCCGGAACCGTGGTGGCGGTAACGCATGACCGTTATTTCCTTGATAATGCGGCGGAATGGATTTTGGAGCTGGACCGCGGACACGGTATTCCTTGGAAAGGTAATTATTCTTCATGGCTGGAACAAAAAGAGAAACGTTTGGAAAATGAAGCCAAGTCTGAAGCTGCCCGCATTAAAGCGATGAAACAGGAATTGGAATGGGTGCGCCAAAATGCCAAAGGCCGCCAAGCCAAATCGAAAGCCCGTTTGGCCCGTTTTGAAGAAATGAGTAATTACGAATACCAAAAACGCAATGAAACGCAGGAAATCTTTATTCCGGTGGCCGAGCGTTTGGGTAATGAAGTGATTGAATTTACCAATGTGAGCAAATCGTTTGGCGACAAACTGTTGATAGACGATTTGAGCTTTAAAGTGCCGCCCGGCGCGATTGTCGGCATTATCGGCCCTAACGGTGCCGGTAAATCGACCTTGTTTAAAATGATTGCCGGGAAAGAGCAGCCGGATTCCGGTGAAGTGAAAATCGGCCAAACCGTGAAGCTGTCGTTGATTGACCAAAGCCGTGACGGCTTGCAAAACGACAAAACCGTATTCGACAATATTGCCGACGGCCGCGATATTTTACAGGTGGGGCAGTTTGAAATTCCCGCCCGTGCTTATTTGGGTCGTTTTAACTTTAAAGGCAGCGACCAAAGTAAGATTGCCGGTAATCTATCCGGTGGTGAGCGCGGTCGTTTGCATTTGGCCAAAACCTTGCTAGCCGGCGGCAATGTCTTGCTGTTGGATGAACCATCTAATGATTTAGACGTAGAAACCTTGCGTGCCCTAGAAGATGCATTGTTGGAATTTGCCGGTAGTGTGATGGTGATTTCTCACGACCGTTGGTTCTTAGACCGTATCGCAACCCATATTTTGGCTTGCGAGGGTGATTCGAAATGGGTGTTCTTTGATGGCAACTATCAGGAATATGAAGCTGATAAAAAACGCCGTTTGGGTGAGGAAGGTGCCAAACCGAAACGGATTCGTTATAAACCGGTAACACGGTAATAATGTAGTTTTTTAAATTCAAATAGTTAGGCAACAGGATATTCGGTTTGGAAATAATGCCGGCCGTTTATCCCTTGTTGCTTTAAGGCAATCGGTTTTCTGATAATATCCAAATGTTTGTTATGGGTTTGGTAGTAAATAATATTGTCTTTAGTGGTATTGTTGTTTTAAGCGATGAGTCAATATGCCGTCTGAAACATTTTCAGACGGCCTTTGTCTGATAATGTGTTGTTAATATTTCAGACGGCCTGTTGAGTGATTCAAGGCCGTCTGAATCATTCGGAAAGCTTTTATGCGTGCTCAATTTATTACATTAGACGGCATAGACGGTGCGGGTAAGTCTACCAATCTGGCGGTTATCAAACATTGGTTTGAAGCGCATCAATTGCCGGTTTTATTTACCCGCGAACCGGGTGGAACGCCGGTGGGCGAGGCGCTGCGTGATATTTTATTGGATCCGGCTACAAAAGCGGGACTGCACACCGAAACATTATTAATGTTTGCCGCACGCCGCCAGCATCTCGATGATGTGATTTTGCCGGCATTGGAAAAGGGCATTCATGTGGTTTCCGACCGTTTCACCGATGCCACATTTGCTTATCAGGGCGGCGGGCGCGGTGTGCCGTTGGAAGCCATTTCGATATTGGAAAATTGGGTGCAAGGGGATTTCCGCCCTGATTTAACCATTTTATTGGATGTGCCTTTATCGGTTTCTATGCAACGGATCGATGCCAACCGTGAAAAAGACCGCTTCGAGCAAGAAAATGCCGACTTCTTTACGCGGGTTCGCGAAGTTTATCTTAACCGTGCCGCCGCTGCGCCCGAGCGTTATGCGGTTATCAACAGTAATCGGGAGCGGGATGAAGTTCAAGCCGATTTGAAAGCGGTTTTAAATAAACATTTCGGCATTTCGGATTAAAGGTTTTATGCCGTTATATTTTCAGACGGCCTGTAATGTGATTATCTTTTAGAAAGCATTCATTATGATATTGTATCGTTGGTTATTGGCGTTAAAGCAGCCGAGCAACCGCTTGTGGGTAACACCGGCTTTGTGGGCGATAGGCGTGGTTTGCTTTATTTTTGCAACCCGTTTGGTCGGTGTATGGATACCGCATGATACTTTGCCTGAAATAGAGTTGGATACTTTAGAAGGGCTGTTGGATGTCATTTCATCCAGCATGTTGGCAGTAACCACTTTTTCGCTGTCTATTATGGTTTCGGCTTTTGCCTCTGCTTCCGGCGGAGCGACACCGAGAGCCACCGAATTGGTGATGGGCGATGACAATACGCGTACGGCCATTGCCAGTTTCTTGTCTTCCTTTATCTATGCCATTATTGCCAGAACCGCTTTAGGGATGGATTTTTACGGGCAAAACGAGCTTTTCATTTTGTTTGTGAGCACGGTTGCCGTATTTATTTATCTGATTGCTACTTTGATACGTTGGGTTTATACCTTGTCGCACTTGGGCCGTATGGACAATACGATTCAGAAAATTCTATCGGCAACGAAAACATCGGTAGCTCATTATTTTTCCGACCCACAATTGGGGGCGGCTTGGCGCGGTGCGTGTAGTAGTCGTGCCAAATTGGTGAGATCCGGATATAGCGGCTATTTAACCCATATTAATATGGCATCTTTGCAGGATAAAGCGGAGGAAGCGGATCTTCATATTCATATTTTAGTGCGGCCGGGCGAATTAGTGATGGAAGATACGCCGCTGATGATGGTGGAAGGTCATGGCGACACGGATACATTGAACCAATGTTTTGTATTCGGTACCACACGCAGTTATGCCCAAGATCCGAACTGGGGCTTTGTGGTATTAAGCGAAGTGGCGCAGCGTGCTTTGTCGCCCGCAGTGAACGATCCGGGCACGGCCATTAGCGTAATGACGGGCATGATGGAAGTGCTAACTGCCGAGCAGCCCGAACAAGATGAAGAATCATCTAAAAAATATAATCGGCTATCTATCAAACCCGAAGCATGTGAAAAATGGATAATGGAAAGTTTTGATCCGATTGCACGCGATGGCGCGAATACGATAGAAGTCGGTTTGGTAATGCAGAAAGTATTGGCCGGTATTTGGCGCAATACCGATAATATTGCCATATCGCAAGCGGCGGCAGAAATGGCATCTATTGCCTTACAACGCTCTGTGCAGGAAATGACGTTTGCGCATGATGCCGAAAGATTAAAAGCTAAGCATTATGCTTTATTCGGCAGTGATTATAATAATAAAGATAGCTGATAAGCACTTTCAGACGGCCTAAGCCCTTTGCGCAAAGCAAAGGGCTTATTGATTTGATTGCTTAATGAGAACCGCCGCCCATAATTTTGGCGACTTCTTCAGGGTCGTTGTATACCCCGAATTTATCGACCACGGTAGCGGTTGCCTCGTTCATGCCGATAACGTCCACCTGTTTGCCTTGCTGCCGCATTTTAATCACCACTTTATCTAAAGCGGAAACGGCGGTGATGTCCCAAAAGTGGGCATTAGTTAAATCAATCACCACCGAGTCAACGGCTTCTTCAAAATCAAAAGAGCGGATAAATTGTTCGGACGAAGCAAAAAATACCTGTCCGATTACACGATAACGGCGGCTGTTGGTGCCTTCGGTCCATTCGCTGCGAACCGCCATAAACCGCCCGATTTTATTAGAGAAAAACAGTGTGGCCAGCAATACGCCGACAAACACCCCTAAAGCCAGATTGTGGGTGAACACCACCACGGCAACGGTCGCCAACATCACAATATTGGTTGAAAGCGGATAAACAAACAGGTTTTTCAGAGACACCCAAGAAAACGTGCCGATAGAAACCATAATCATCACCGCCACTAAAGCAGCCATCGGGATAATTTTGATTAAGTCGTCTAAAAAGACCACCATAATAATCAGAAAAATACCGGCCAATAAGGTGGATAAACGTGTCCGTCCGCCTGATTTTACATTAATTACCGATTGGCCGATCATGGCGCAGCCGGCCATGCCGCCCATCATACCGGCGGCGATATTGGCAACGCCTTGCCCTTTACATTCGCGGTTTTTATCGCTGGGCGAATCGGTCATTTCATCGACAATCGTTGCCGTCATCAGGCTTTCCAGTAGACCAACGGCGGCGAGGCTGACCGAGTAGGGCAGGATAATCCACAAGGTTTCCCAATTCAAAGGAATATCCGGTATTAGGAAAACAGGCAGCGTGTCGGGCAATGCGCCCATGTCGCCGACCGTATGGATATTTAAACCTAAAGCCACCGATACAGCGGTTAATACGACAATACACACCAGCGGGGAGGGAATCACTTTGCCGACAACAGGCAAGCGCGGAAACAGGTAAATAATGGCCAAACCGGCTGCCGTCATAGCATAAACATGCCAAGAAACATCGGTGAGTTCGGGCAGTTGTGCCATAAAAATCAAAATAGCCAGTGCATTCACAAATCCTGTTACTACCGAGCGCGAAACAAAGCGCATCAGACTGCCCAATTTTAAATAACCGGCGACCACTTGTAACACGCCGGTGAGAACGGTTGCCGCAAAGAGGTATTGCAGGCCGTGATCTTTAACCAGTGTGACCATCAGCAGTGCCATCGCACCGGTAGCGGCCGAAATCATGGCCGGGCGGCCGCCGGTAAAAGCCGTAACAACGGCAATACAGAAAGAGGCATATAAACCGATTTTGGGGTCGACGCCGGCAATAATCGAAAATGCAATGGCTTCGGGAATGAGCGCCAAAGCGACAACGGTTCCCGAAAGAACATCACCGCGTATATTGGAAAAAAAGTTTTTTTGGATAAAGGTAAGCATTAAATTCCTGATGATTTTTATTTATTCATTAAGGCCGTCTGAAAAAACAATAGGCCGACCGGCTAGCCATGACTCAAAATGGTTGAGATAAAGGAAAGGCAAAGACAAGATGATCGGTTTTGAACCGGTACTGCTAAACGGAATCTGTTGAAACCTGCAATAAGACAGTGGGAACAAACGTAAACAAGGGGATAAGCCCTGAGTTTCCCAAATGGTTTTGACTAGATCAATTCTATATCGCCCGAGTCGGTCGGTTGTTGAAATACTGCCGACTACATAAATGACGACAAGCTTTCGAAAATATTGCCGACGTTTAAATATCGTCGGCGGCGAATTGTAACGCAGGCAGGATTGGGTTTCAAATTTTCTCGGAAGATAATGCTCAGGTTGCTCAGGCTAGGGGGCTTAGTGTGGTGGTTTTGTTTGATAAAGGCCGTCTGAAATTTTTTTCAGACGGCCTAATATGTTGAATCATTTATTAAGCTTTGGTAAACAATTTTTCTTTCGGTAAACGCGATTTGGGCAGGCGGGCATTAAAGTCTTCTGCTTCGTCGCGGTAGCCCAAAGCGATTACGGCCAGAGCGGAATAGCCTTTTTTATGCAGTTCAAATTCTTCATCCACTTTCGCCATATCCACTCCTTCAATCGGCGTAGCGTCCAAACCTAATTGGGCGGCACCGAGCAAAACGGCACCGAAAGTCAGATAGGTTTGTCGGGCATGCCAGTGGGGTTCGTCTTTGTAGTTATAACGGTGGATATTTAAAAACATCTTGCGGGTATTGCGCATTTGGGTTTTGTTGGCTTCTTCGGCAAAGCGGCCGTCTTTGTCTTCTTGTTCGAGAACGGCTTCTAAGTGCTCATCATCAGCGAAGACTTTGCTGCAGAATACGATAATGTGGGAAGCATTCTTGATTTTGGGGGCATTGTAGGCATAAGGGCCTTCTGCCGCTTTGGCAATGCGTGCTTTACCGGCATCATCGTCGGCAATAATGAAATGAGAGGGTTGTAAATTGGTGCTGCTCGGGCTGAATTGGAGGATGTGCTCGATTTGGGCAAAGTCTTCCGCCGATATTTTTTTGCCGGCATCATATACTTTGGTGGTGTAACGCCAGTCGAGTGCTTCTTTTAAAGTCTTCATAATGGTCTTTCTTGGGTTAAAAAGTTAACGTTGTAAAAATATTATGCCGTATATGGCCGTCTGTCTGAATATAATCATTGCCGATAGCTATTGGCTACATGGGTATGGCTATATGGCTTTCAAGATTATTTATATATTATTTACCTTTGCTTGTTTATTTTTTATCATGCGATGGGTAACCGATCAATCATCGGAATGGATTTATTCTTCTTCAGGCCAGTCGCTTTTCAAGGCGGCGCGGATGGTATCGCTATCGAAACCCCGGTAAGCCAGAAAACGCATTTGCTTTTGCATCTCTTTCATATCTTGCGCGGGTTGTTTGAATTTTTTATGCAGCACGTCAATTGCTGTTTGCAATTCTTGCTCACGGCTGGGCAGAAAAGATGCGGCCGTTTCATTATCAATGCCTTTTTGCTGCAAGCTTTGTTTCAGGCGTAGGGTACCGTGTCGTTTGCTTTTACCGTGTATATAGGCTTCGGCAAAGCGTTTGTCCGATTGCCAGTTTCTTTCGGCCAGTTCGTCTAAAAGCTGATTTAATTCGTTTTCATTGTCGGCATAAGGTGCCAGTTTGCGTTTCAGGTCGGCGCGGCTGATTTCTTGGCGGGCAAGTATATTTAAGGCACGGGTGCGGAGGGATAGGGGTTGCTTCATATTAAAATAAGGTATCTTTTGGATAATAAGCCGTCTGAAAGGGGTTCAGACGGCCTATATATTATGGATGGGTTTTATCTATTTTCCGATTCTTTCTGAGGTTGGAGGTTTTCATAGATTTCCGGAATTGCACCGATTAACCAATCCGGTTTGGTGGCTTCGTTTTGTGACAGCATGGTCATATCGCCATAGCCGAATGTAACGCCGACGCTTAGACAACCGGCCGCTTTGGCCGCCAGAATATCGTTTTTAGAGTCGCCGACCATGATCATATCGGCCGGTTGGATATTCAATACTTCTGCGGCATGCGTAATAGGCAAGGGGGACGGTTTTTTCTCGGATAAACTGTCGCCGCCGAGTATCAGGCTGAAATAGTCGGCCAAACCGAGCTGTTTTAATAGTTCGACTGCTAAAACTTCGTTTTTATTGGTAATCACAATTAACGGAATGCCCAGAGATTTGAGCAGTTTTAATCCGGCTTCGGTTTCGGGATAGGGGCGGGTGTAAACGCTTAAGTGATCGTGATAATAGCGGATAAAAAAGGTGAATCCCTGTTCCCAGAGGGTGGGTTCGGCTTCTTCTTCGTAGGTTTCGGTGAGCACGCGGTGTATCAGCTTGGCAACGCCGTCGCCCACATAGCTTTTCACGGTTTCGATAGGAAGTGCCGGTAGGCCTAAGTGTTCGCGTGCGGCATTGGCTGCAGCGGCCAAATCGGGCACGGAGTCGCAGAGTGTGCCGTCTAAATCAAAGGCAATGGCCTGAACATGTTCGATGGTTTTCATAAATAGCAGTCAATCAGTATTTTGAGGCTGGTTATTGTAGCATTTTATTGAGCGCTATTCAGACGGCTTGGATTATTCAAGGTTTTATTTGAACGGATGGGTTGAAAGAAATATATCAGGCCGTCTGAAAACGTTTCAGACGGCCTATGAGAATGACGTAAATAAAAAAGCATCAATCCGAAGATTGATGCTTTTTTAATAAGGTTGGCGGAGTGGACGGGGCTCGAACCCGCGACCCCCGGCGTGACAGGCCGGTATTCTGACCAACTGAACTACCACTCCGCACAAAAAACTTGGTGGGTGATGACGGAGTCGAACCGCCGACATTCTGCTTGTAAGGCAGACGCTCTACCAACTGAGCTAATCACCCGTGTCGCTGTGAAGCCGTGATTAAATCAAAACTTGGTTATCGCTGCAAGTATTTTTTGCATCATTTTAAGCGTTTCCTTGTAGAGACCAGTTTTCAAAGGATATTATTTTTTCCTTGTTTCCGGCTACAACCAGAATGTCGCCGTCATTCAATCGGAAATCTTTATCGAATTCTTGAATGCGGTGGGTATGGCGGCGGACAAACAGCAGCTTGATATTTAAATGCTTGAGCGGCAGTTCGTCTATGTGTTTGCCGATAGCGTACGCTTCTTGCGACAACGCAAATGCATAACGGCTGACATTGTTTTCTTCATCATAGAATGCGGATTCATCGTCACTGCCGACAAACAAGTCTTTTAGAATGTCGTAGCGGTTGCGGCGGATATCCATAATGGTTTGATGAACGTGGTGATACGATAATCCCGAACCCAACATGGCGTAAGAGGCTAAGGCAAGGCTGGTTTCTTTGGTATCGGATACGGCTTCTTCTGCACCCATATGGGTAAAGGTTTGGATGTAATCGTCGCTCACGGCACGCACATGCACGGGCATGGTGGGGTGGATGCTCATAATATTATCCAATATGTGTTGGGTTTCGTGCATATTGCTAAGGGTAATCACCACCATTTTGGCACGGTTTAAGCCGGCGGCTTCCAAAACCTCACGCCGCTTGGCATCGCCGAACGATACAGGTTCGCCGGCACTGCGGGCCACTTGAACGCGTTCGACATCTAAGTCTAAAGCGTAATAAGGAATATTTTCCTGCGTCAGAATCCTACCGATGGTTTGTCCGCCGCGTCCGTAGCCGATAATCAGCACGTGATCGGAAGTGTTCATAGTAGCAATCAGCATATTTTGCAGATCGACGGCTTTCATATCCCAGTCGGATTTCACAAACTTATTAATCAATCTATCGCTGCTGTTGAGCAGGAACGGGGCGATAATCATGGAAAGTAAAATCGCAGCGGTTGCGGCCTGTTCGAGTTGAGGTGAAACCATATTGATTTTGCTGGAAACCGCCAACATTACAAAACCAAACTCACCGCCCTGAGCCAGATAAAGCGCGGTTTTTAAGCTGTCGGCCGCAGTGTGCTTCATACGGTGGGCAATAATAAAAATCACTGCGGCTTTTAATAAAATCAGAATGCCCAACAGTATCAACACCGATTGCCAGTCGTTGATTAATGCCTGAATATCCAGTTTCATGCCGACGGTAATAAAGAAAAAGCCGAGCAGGATATCGCGGAAAGGACGGATATCGTCTTCCACTTGGAAGCGGTATTCGGTTTCAGACAACAGCATACCGGCCACAAACGCGCCCAACGCCAATGACAGGCCTTCTAAGTCGGTTAGATAAGCTACACCAAGGGTAACCAGCAACACGTTAATCATAAACAGTTCGGAAGATTTACGTTTGGCTACCAAGCGGAACCACGGCGACATAATACGGTTGCCAATCACAAACAGTACGCCGAGTGTCAATATCATTTTTAGTACGGCCAAGCCCAGTTCAATCCATAGATTGCCACTGGCACCGCCGGCAAGGGCGGGTAGCAAAATCATTAACGGCACAACGGCAATATCCTGCATCAGCAACACGCCCATCGTCATTTGACCGTGGGTTTGCCCCAATTCGGTTTTCTCGGAAAGAATGCGGCTTACAATGGCAGTGGACGACATGGTTAATGCGCCGGCAACGGCAAAGGCCCAATTAAACTGGGCGCCGCTAATCATCAAAATACCGACAATCGCAATAATGGTGATGACCACCTGCATACCGCCTAAGCCAAACACCAAACGCCGCATGGCTTTAAGTTTGGGTAGAGAGAATTCCAAACCGATACTAAACATCAAAAACACGATACCGATTTCACCCAGATAATCGGTGGCTTCACTTTTCGGTATCAGATGCAAAACGCTGGGGCCGGCGAGAAAACCGGACAGCAGATAACCGAGCATGGAAGGAATATTGAACTTCCGGCAAAAAATAACGGAAATAACCGCAACAGATAAAACAATAACAATTGGTGCTAGAGAAAAGTGTTCCATAGTGTGAGTGTCGTGAATTGAATAATAATGGTTGCCGGAAATAAGGTTCGGATTATATAGCAAACCGGCGTTGTTTATGCTTAAAAGACTTTAAAAACATGTTTTTTGCATGGCTTGAAGTGGTATAAAACCACTTGATATGTTGCAAAAATTTATGTCATAAATCTATACCATTGAGGTATAGAGAAACAAAAGGCCGTTTGAAAAATAGATTCAGACGGCCTTTGAGGTTTGAGTAGTTTATCCGGATTAAGGCATCAACATACCGCCGTTAACATGTAGGGTTTGGCCGGTAATGTATTTTGCCTGATCACTGGCTAAGAACAATACCGCATCGGCAATATCTTGCGCTTCGCCGAATTTGCCCAAGGCCGTTTCGGCTTCGAATGTTTTGCGGGTTTCTTCGGGGAGGGTGCGGGTCATGTCGGTATCGATAAAACCGGGGGCGACGCAATTCACGGTAATGCCGCGGCTGCCGACTTCGCGCGCAATGGATTTGGAAAAACCGATTAAGCCGGCTTTGGCCGCGGCATAATTGGCCTGACCGGCATTGCCCATCGCGCCGACGACCGAAGTAATGCTGATAATACGGCCGTGGCGACGTTTCATCATGCCGCGTAAAACGGCTTTACTGGTGCGGAAAACCGATTTCAGGTTAACCTGCATAATGTCGTCCCACTCTTCTTCTTTCATGCGCATCAGTAGGTTATCGCGAGTGATGCCGGCGTTGTTTACCAGAATATCCAGTTTGCCGAATGTTTTTTCAATCTCGGCAATGAGCTCTTCGATGCTGTCTTCTTCGGCGGTATTCAAAACACGGCCTTCGCCTTTCCATTGCGCCAAACGTTCACCGATAGCGCTTGCACCGCTTTCCGATGTGGCTGTGCCGATAACCGTCGCACCGGCAGCGGCCAGTGTGTCGGCAATAGCGGCGCCAATGCCGCGGGAAGCACCGGTAACCAGCGCGATTTTTCCGGTTAAATCTTGTGAACTCATTGTATTTCCTTTTATTTTGTTTATCGGGTTTCAGACGGCCTTTGCTGTCGAAACGAGCGAATGATGTTTTTCAGACGACTTGTTTTTATTGCTCATCTTTCGGTTCGGGTATTTCAAATACCTGACGCAGATAAGCAAGGAAGGTATTATTATCAGACATGGTTTTGCCGGGACTGTCGGAAAGTTTTGCTACTGACTGGCCGTTACATTCCACCAATTTCAACACGATATTAAGCGTAGTATGCCCGAAATCGTTGGTGAGGTTGGTACCGATACCGAAACTGGTTTTAAAACGGTCTTTAAAATACTGGTGCAAAGCCCACGATTTTTCTATATCTAGGCTGTCTGAAAAATTCAGCATTTTGGTACGGCTGTCGATTTTAAGTTTTTGATAATGGCGGTAGGCTTTGTCACCCCACACATAAGGATCGCCGCTATCATGGCGCAAACCGTCGAACAGTTTGGCAAAATAGAGGTCGAAATCGCGCAGGAATGCATCCATGCCGACCACATCGGTGAGCGCGATGCCCAAATCGCCGCGGTATTCGTTTACCCACGCTTCAAGCGCGGCTTTTTGGAAATCCCGCAGGCGCACATCAAGGGCTTGAAAGGCTTGTAAAAACTCATGTGCCATTGTACCGATTGGGATAAGGCCGAGTTTTTTCGCCAAATAAACATTGCTGGTGCCGCGTACCACTTCGGGGGCGGCTGCATAAAGGGTTTTGATAACGTGTTCCTGCCAGTCTAATTTATAGCGGCGGCGGGTGCCGAAATCCGCAATCAAAAAAGGCGGATCGTTAGGATCTTGAATTTTAACCAACTCTTTTAAGCGGGCCGCTTTGGCCTGAAGCCTACGCTCGCCTTCGGCCAGTACTTCCGGTGTTTCGAGGCGGCGGAAATAAAGCTCGTTCACGATAGAAAGAATATAAATCTCAAAGAACATTGCCTGTATCATCGGCCCTTCGATTTTGATATGCAGACGGCCTTCTTCATCGGTGCTTACGGTCACAAAGCGGCGCTTGAGCTGGAAAAGCTCCATATAGTCGACAAAATCGCTTTTGATAAAACGGAAGCTGCGCAAATAATCCAATTCGTCTTGGCTTAATTGCAAGCGGCATAGTTCATCCAGTTCGCGTTCCAAATCTTCGCGGATTTCGGCCAGCGGATAAACGGTTTCATCGTTGTTGCGACAGCGGAATTCATAAACGCCGTGTGCTTGGGGAAACTTATGCAGGACAACCTGCAACATAGTGAATTTGTATAAATCGGTATCGAGCAGTGATTGAATAATCGGAGCATGAGGTTTCATGATAACGGTTTTCTTGTTTGCTGAAACGGCATTAAACCATGTTTGGCGGCTTTTGTGGGGGATTTTGTTTGAAACGGTAGCGTATGGCTTATTTTTCAGACGGCCTTTTATCTCTTATGAGAATGGGTTTGGTTGGCTTTGTTTGAATGATGCTTAAGCTTCGATTGGCGTTTCGGCTTCATGGCTTTCCAAGTTTTCGTTTTTAATATGGATTTCTATCTCGGTGAAGTTTTCGGGTTGGATAATGCGCACCAAGCCTTCTTTGGCCAATTCGAGCAGGGCGATGAAGTTGACGACCACATGGGCAATGCCTTGTTCGGCTTTGAATAATTCGGAAAAACGGCATTGGCCGCTTTGATTGAGGCGGCGTAGGATGCTGCTCATTTGCGCCCGCACGGAAATGGTTTCTTGAACGACGGCATGGCTGCGGGTGTGTTTGGCGCGGGAAAGAATCGAGAGCCAGGCTTGTGTGAGATCGGCGGTGTGCACGTCGGGCAGCTTGGCTTCGACGGCGATTTCTAATGGTAGGTACGCCCAAATAAAATCGCGTCCGGCACGGGGCAGGGCGTCGAGTCCGGCGGCGGCGAGTTTCATTTGTTCGTAGGCCAACAGGCGGCGGACGAGCTCGGCGCGGGGGTCGGCCTCTTCTTCGTTTTCAATGTTTTCGGGTTGCGGCAGTAGTAGGCGCGATTTAATTTCAATCAATACGGCCGCCATCAATAGATATTCGGCCGCCAAATCAAATTGGTAGGCTTCCATCTGGGCGATGTAGTGCAGATATTGCTCGGTGATTTTAATCATCGGAATATCCAATACATCGATATTTTGTTTGCGGATTAAATAAAGCAGTAAATCCAACGGCCCTTGAAAACTGTGCAGCACAACTTCGAGGGCATCGGGCGGAATGAATAAGTCTTGCGGCAAATCCACTACCGGTTGGCCGAAAATCCAAGCAACGGCATGAGGGTTTTCGGCGGCGGTTGGTTCGGCTAAGTGGGTGGTGTCGGCGGTCATTTTCGGGCGCCTATGTGTTCGATAGCAGCTTGGGCGCAATAGAGGCCGAATGAGGCGGTTACCAACATACTGGCGCCGTATCCGGCACAAGATAAGCCTTGCGGTGCATCGCCGGTATCGCAAACTTCGCCGCTTTGCGGCGGTGTGATGTTTTCGGTGGAATAAACGCAGGGCACGTTCATTTTTTGCTTGGTGTCGCGCGAAAAGCCGTAGCGTTTGCGTAGGGTATAGCGCAGGTTGGCCAAGAGCGGGTCGTGGGTCACACGGCTGAGGTCAGCAGTTTGAATCAGGGCGGGGTTTTTCTGCCCGCCCGCGCTGCCGCTTAAGATAAACGGTTGTTTATGCTTGGTGAAATAGGCGGCCATTGCGGCTTTTATCCGCACTTGGTCGATAGCGTCAATCACAAAATCAAAGGGCTGACCGAATAATTCGGATAAATTTTCTTCGCTAACAAAATCTTCGATTTCGATTACTCGGCAGTCGGGGTTGATTTGTAGAATGCGTTCGTGCAAAGAAGTGACTTTGGCTTTGCCGAATTCCGATGTGAGCGCGGGCAGTTGGCGGTTCACATTCGATTCGGCGACATTATCCAAGTCGATTAAGGTTAAACGGCCGATGCCCGAACGCGCCAAAGCTTCCACTGCCCAAGAGCCGACTCCGCCGACACCGACCACGCAAACATGCGCCTGCCCGAAACGTTGCAGGGCGGAATCGCCGTATAGGCGGGCAATGCCGCCGAAGCGGCGCGAGGGAGTGAAAACGGAATCGGACATAAACGGAGCCTTGTGGTAAATCAAAATTCGATAAAAAAAATGCTGGCAAAACGGCGCAGCGGTATTATACTTGAAGGTGCGTAATGAATCACATTTCACTAAAAAATCGGTAGGTAGCCGATTATGGAAAGGAGATTGATGATGTACAAACATGTAGTGGTTGCTGTTGATGGTAGTGCGACTTCTTTAAATGCTTTGAAACATGCAGCGGAACTTGCCCGTGCGGGTGATGCCAGACTGACTTTGGTTCATGTGGCCAACCCTGCCGAATATATGGCATTGGCACCTGAATTTTTACAGCATGAGAGTTATGAAGCCGCCGCGGTCGCTCAAGGCAACGAGGTGTTGGATTTTGCTGAAGCGCGTTCCAAAGAACAAGGCGTTGCCGATGTGGTGAAACATTTGTTGGTGGCCACTAAAGGTGCGCGCGAAATGGCGCAGGAATTGGTGGATTATGCCGATTCGCAAGGCTCGGATCTGATTGTATTGGGTACGCACGGCCGCAGCGGTTTAATGCATTTGCTGATGGGCAGCTTCGCCGAAACCGTGATGCGTCAGAGCCATCTGCCGTTGTTGGTTATCCGCAGCGTGGCGGAAGAAGAGGAATAAAACAATACGAACCGCGCTAAAGTGGTATTGTGGTACTTGAGCGCATAAGTGATTAGGCCGTCTGAAAGGTTTTTCAGACGGCCTGTTTATTTAATGTTCGCCGGATAGCGTGTTTAAAATAAAGCGTAAATCATCGGCACCAATCTGGCCGGGTGCGGACGCTTTGCCGGCGGTACCGAATGTGATGGCCGAGCCGAAAGTGGCGCCGGCCAAACGGCTGATGATGCCGAGTTTGCCCATTGAAATGGTGACCAAAGGCTGAACGGCATATTCTTGAAACATGGTTTGGGTGGCATCGAGCAAGACCAATACGTCGGCAGGCGAATGCGGCATCACGGCGATTTTGCAAATATCCGCCCCCCAATCCTGCATGGTTTTCAGACGGCCTATGATTTCTGCTTTCGGCGGGGTGTTGTCGAAATCATGGTTGCACATCAAAACGGCTATGCCTTGTGCCTTCGCTATGGCAACGGTTTCTTTCACTTGGTCGGCCGCGGCAAACAGTTCGATATCAATCATATCAATCAGGCCGGAAGAGATGGCCGTCTGAATAAGGTTGAAATAAGCGCTTTCAGGCATCGGGCAGCTGCCGCCTTCTTCGGCGCGGCGGAAGGTAAACAATAGCGGCGTATCGGGCAGCGCCTGCCGTGTTTCCCGCAGGCGTTCGATAATATAGTCGGCATTGCGGGCTTCTTTGAAAAAATCGGCGCGAAATTCCAATATATCGAAATCGGCGCGGCGGATGTCTGCCAGTGCGGCTTTCAGGCCGTCTGAATCTTCTGCAACCAAAGGCACGGCGATTTTCGGAATGCCATCGCCCAAGGTGAGGTTTTTCACGGTTACGGTGTTCATTTTATTCCTTGTTTGACCGGATAGCCTGCCGCTTTAGATATTGCGTTCGGCAAATTCGTCGGTGGCCTGCACCAAGCCGCGGGCAATTTCGCCTTCGGTGGAGGCGTGGCCGCCTTGAACGATTCTTAAATCCGCTTCGGGGAATACTTGTTTTAAATCCCATGCGCTTTGCATCGGGGTGCATAAATCATAACGACCCTGCACAATCACGGTGGGAATATGGCGGATGCTGTCGATATTGGCCAATAATGCGCGTTCGTTATCCAGCCAGCAGTGATGGGTAAAATAATGGTTTTCAATGCGCGCAATCGCTAGCGCTTGTTCGGCATCTTCTTCTACCGGCTTGGGTTCAAACTGTATCAGCCAGCTTTCCCATTCCGCCCATGCTTTGGCGGCCTGCAAAGCGGCGGCACGGTCGTTGCCGAATAATAATTCATGATAGGCTTCTACCAGCTTGCCGCGTTTGGCTTCGGGGATAGGCGCCAGATAGTGTTGCCACTGTTCGGGGTAGATACGGGAAGCGCCGCCTGCTTCGTTAATCCAGTCTACTTCGGCCTGCCGCGCCAGAAAAATGCCGCGCAAAATCAAGCCGCGTACCCGTTGCGGATGGCTTTGGGCGTAAGCCAGTGATAATGTGCTGCCCCATGAACCGCCGAATACCAGCCAGCTGTCGATATCCAGCATGGTGCGTATTTTTTCAATATCGTCTATCAAGTCCCAAGTGGTATTTTCACGGGTTTCGGCATAAGGGCGCGAGCGGCCGCAACCGCGTTGGTCGATAACCACGATACGGTAGCGGGCAGGGTTAAAAAAGCCGCGCACTTGCGGCGATGTGCCCGCACCGGGCCCGCCGTGCAGAAAAATCACCGGAATGCCGTCGGGATTGCCGGATTCTTCCCAGTAGATTTCGTGCAAATAGGATACAGGCAGCAAACCGCTTTGATAAGGCTCTTGAATCGGATACATGAAATACCTCCAGCGCTTGGAAGATGTTTAGAAAAATAGGGTATAGTCCGTCTGAAAACAGGCTTTCAGACGGACTTTGGGATTTATGGTTGATTAAACCGCTGCGTCGGAACGCTCGCCGGTACGGATACGGATGGCTTCTTCTACCGGCAAAATGAAAATCTTACCGTCGCCGATTTTGCCGGAATGCGCCGCTTCGATAATGGTTTCGATAGCGCGCTCGACGTCGGCATCGGAAAGCACCAGCTCTAATTTGATTTTAGGCAGAAAATCCACCGCATATTCGGCACCGCGGTAGATTTCGGTGTGGCCCTTTTGACGGCCGAAGCCTTTCACTTCGGATACGGTCATACCGGTGATGCCGATTTCGGTGAGTGCTTCGCGTACATCGTCAAGTTTGAACGGCTTAATCACGGCTTCGATTTTTTTCATAATTTTCTCGCATGGTAATCGGGTTTCAGACGGCCTTGTTTTAACATAAACACGGGCGCTGTTCAATCTACTTTCACGCCTTTCCATATATGAAAATACCTCAGCAGCCGAAGTGGTTTTCGCGTACAATTCGGGCTTTTCCAACTGCTTTTGAAAGCCCGAATCTATGTCTGTTGTTTTAGCTTTGCGCGGCGCCAACGCCCTTTCTGATTTCCGCATCGAAAAACTACTGCAAAAAGCGGCTGCCGCCGGTTTGCCGACAGCCGCACTTCATAGCGAATATTGGTATTTTGTCGGCAGCGATGCCGCTTTAAATACCGAAACCATCGAAAAATTACAAGCTTTATTGGCCGCCGAATATGTGCGCGAAACACCGGCTGCCGATGCAGGCCGCCATTTATTTCTGATTACCCCGCGTATCGGTACGATTTCGCCGTGGGCTTCCAAAGCCACCGATATTGCCCACAACTGCGGTTTGAACGATATCGAACGCATTGAGCGCGGTATGGCGGTATGGTTGGACGGCCAACTTAGCGAAAGCCAAAAACAACAATGGGCGGCCTTATTGCATGACCGCATGACCGAAAGCGTTTTGCCTGATTTTCAGACGGCCGAACGCCTGTTTGCCCATCCCGAAGCGCAAACCTTTGCAACGGTTGATGTGTTGGCACAAGGTAAAGCGGCTTTAATCGAAGCCAACCGCAGCTTAGGCTTGGCCTTGTCGCCCGATGAAATCGACTATTTGGCCGACAATTACCAAGCGCTGAAACGCAATCCCAGCGACGTTGAGCTGATGATGTTTGCCCAAGCCAACAGCGAACACTGCCGCCATAAAATTTTCAATGCCGATTTTATTTTAAGCGGTGAGCAGCAGCCTAAATCACTGTTCGGCATGATTCGCGATACCCACAAAGCGCACCCCGAAGGCACGGTGGTTGCCTATAAAGACAACGCTTCTATTATCGAAGGCGCGACCATCGAACGTTTCTATCCGCATGCCGACGAAGCGCAAGGCTATCGTTTCAGCGAAGAAGAAACCCATATCTTAATGAAAGTGGAAACCCACAACCACCCGACCGCCATCGCCCCGTTTGCAGGCGCGGCAACCGGTGCGGGCGGTGAAATCCGCGACGAAGGCGCAACCGGCAAAGGCGCGCGCCCGAAAGCAGGCTTAACCGGATTTACCGTATCCAACCTCAATATTCCCGACCACCAACAACCGTGGGAAGGTAACTATGGCAAGCCTGAGCACATCAGCAGCGCGTTGGATATTATGATTGAAGGCCCCATCGGCGGCGCCGCATTCAATAACGAATTCGGCCGCCCCAATCTGCTGGGGTATTTCCGCACGTTTGAAGCCGAGTTCGACGGCCAGATGCGCGGTTATCACAAGCCGATTATGATTGCCGGCGGTTTGGGCAATATTCAGGCGCAGCAAACCCATAAAGACCGTATTCCCGAAGGCGCATTGCTGATTCAACTCGGCGGCCCCGGCATGCTGATCGGTTTGGGCGGCGGCGCGGCCTCGTCTATGGATACCGGTAGCAATGCCGCCGATTTAGATTTCAACTCGGTGCAGCGCGGCAACCCCGAAATCGAACGCCGTGCTCAAGAAGTGATCGACCGCTGTTGGCAGCTTGGCAGCAATAACCCGATTATTGCCATTCACGATGTCGGCGCGGGCGGTTTGTCGAACGCGTTCCCCGAACTGGTGAACGATGCCGGACGCGGCGCGGTGTTCAAATTGCGCGATGTACCTTTGGAAGAACACGGCTTAAGCCCGATGCAGATTTGGTGTAACGAAGCGCAAGAGCGTTATGTATTGTCGATTTTGCCCGAAAATTTGGAAGCATTCCGCCAAATTTGCGCACGCGAACGCTGCCCGTTTGCCGTGGTCGGCACCGCAACCGATGACGGCCATTTGCAAGTGCGCGATGATTTATACGACAACGATCCGGTGGATTTGCCCTTGAATGTTTTGCTTGGCAAACCACCCAAAACCACCCGTAACGACCAACCGCTTCAGCCGTCTGAAAAAGTTTTCTCAGGCAAAGGTATCGCATTGAAAGAAGCGGCTTACCGCGTATTACGCCTACCGACGGTTGCCGCGAAAAACTTTTTGATTACCATCGGCGACCGCAGCGTCGGCGGTTTATCCCACCGCGATCAGATGGTCGGCAAATATCAAACGCCGGTTGCCGATGCCGCCGTAACCATTATGGGTTTCAACACCGATAAGGGCGAAGCCATGGCGATGGGTGAAAAACCCACGGTAGCCTTGTTTGATGCGCCGGCTTCCGGCCGGATGGCGATTGGCGAAGCATTAACCAATCTGGCCGGGGTCAATATCGGCGATATCGGCCATATCAAACTTTCCGCCAACTGGATGGCCGCCAGCGGCAATGCGGGCGAAGATGAAAAACTGTACCGCACTGTTGAAGCGGTGTCGCAAGCCTGTCAGCAATTGGGCATCAGTATTCCGGTGGGCAAAGATTCGCTCTCAATGAAAACCGTATGGCAGGAAAACGGTGCGCAAAAAGCTGTTGTTTCACCTTTAAGCCTGATTATTACCGGCTTCGCACCCGTACAGGATGTGCGCAAAACCGTTACGCCCGAATTAAAAGATGTGGCCGACAGTGTTTTACTGGCGGTTGATTTAGGCTTCGGCAAAGCGCGTATGGGCGGCTCGGCTTTGGGGCAGGTTTATCAAAACTTGAGCGGCGATGCGCCCGATATTGAAGCAGGCCGTCTGAAAGCCTTTTATGCGGCGGTGCAGCAATTGGTGGCCGAAGATAAATTATTGGCGTATCACGACCGTTCCGACGGCGGTTTGTTGGCCACGCTGGCGGAAATGGCTTTTGCCGCCCGTTGCGGTGTGCAGGCCGATGTTTCTGCGCTGATTGCCGCCGTGCCGAATGCGAAAAATGCCGATGAAGCGGCTTTGCGGGTGCTGTTTAATGAAGAATTGGGGGCGGTATTGCAGGTACATGGCGCCGATGCCGATAAAGTGGCCGCCGTGTTTACCGGGCAGGGTTTGAACGATGCGGTACACCGTATCGGCCAAGTGCAGGCAGATGCGCAGTTCCGCGTATTGAACGGCGATACCGTTTTATTGGACGAAAGCACGCTGAAGCTGCAACAAGCATGGCAGGAAACCAGCCATCAAATCCAACGCCTGCGCGACAATCCGGCTTGTGCCGACAGCGAATGGGCATTATTGGCCGACAACGAACGCAGCAAACTGTTTGCCGATTTAACCTTTGATGTGAAAGAAGACATTGCCGCACCGTTTATCAATCGCGGCGCCAAACCCAAAATCGCCGTATTGCGCGAACAGGGGGTAAACGGACAGGTGGAAATGGCGGCCGCCTTTACCCGTGCCGGTTTCGATGCCTACGATGTGCACATGAGCGATTTAATGGCAGGCCGTACCCGTTTGGACGATTTCAAAATGCTGGCGGCTTGCGGCGGCTTCAGCTACGGCGACGTATTGGGTGCCGGCGAGGGTTGGGCAAAATCTATTTTGTTCCACCCGCAACTGCGCGACCAATTCGAAGCCTTTTTCAAACGCGGCGACACCTTAACGCTAGGCGTGTGCAACGGTTGCCAAATGGTGAGCAATCTGGCGGAAATCATTCCCGGAACGGCGGCTTGGCCGAAGTTCAAACGCAATGAGAGCGAGCAGTTTGAAGCCCGTTTGAGCATGGTAAACGTGCCCAAGTCTTCCTCATTGATTCTGGCCGAAATGCAGGGCAGTAGCCTGCCGGTGGTAGTGAGTCACGGCGAAGGGCGCGCTGATTTTGCCCAACACGGCGGCCAAGTTTCAGACGGCCTCAATATCGCCCTAAGCTATGTAGACGGCCTCAATCAGGTTACCCAAACCTATCCGCTCAACCCCAACGGTTCGCCGCAAGGGATTGCCGGTGTTACCAACAGCGACGGCCGTGTTACCATTATGATGCCGCACCCCGAACGGGTGTACCGCACCGCCCAAATGAGTTGGGCACCCGAAGCATGGCGTGATAGCGAGCTTTCCGGCTGGTACCGCCTATTTGCCGGCGCGCGTAAGGCTTTAGGGTAATTGCCGTTTTAGTGTAGGCTGATTTAAAATCAAAGCCGTCAGAAATATTTCAGACGGCTTTTTTATAGAAATTTTTGATGGTTTATGATGGTTTTCGATAGCTTAAGAAATAAAGCTTATACCGAAACGGTTTTTTATTTTTAGTGCAAAATATTAAACCAAATATGGGCACACAAAGCGATAAAAGCTAACAATACAACAGTAGCAATAGCAATAATTGCAATATTTGTGCTATTGACATCTCTATTGGGTTGTGCAGATTGAATTCTGTACAAAACCTGATTAGGATAGTTAGTTTTTAATTTTGGATAATTTGTCAAATCATTAAAGTTCTTTGTGACATTAATATTTATAGGGTCTATATATTCTTCTATTCCAATATCAAGAGGAGTGTGATTATCATCCATTTTATAATCCTTTGTTATTATTGGTGAATACAAAGATTGCTTAGTAGCAAGCACCATACCTATTTTCAATTATTGGCCGGGCAGTTATATTTTGTCAATTTTCCGACAACCGCTACAGTTTTATAAAAACTTATAAGGCTTACGACGCAAAATATTGCCTTTAGTTTCATTTTTACTTTATTTGAAATCATTATTAACTTCTATGCTATATTATGGAGCATATTCTGAATTGATAACTGCTCCGGCAAGAAAGGGGATATTATGAATAACATTATAGGAACCATATTCTTAGGCGGCATAGGTCTGCTCAGTGTAGCGTATATTTTGATTTCCGGTGCGAGAGCGTCTAAAAGAAAAGAAGAACGACAAGAAAAAGAAACCAATCTTCATTAATCTTATTTTAAATGGTAGCGGAAAATTTAAGATACAAAAAGCCGTCTGAAATGTTTCAGACGGCTTTTTGTATGAATAAAACGTTATTCGGTTTTATCGATATAGTTTTTTAATAACTGGCGGAATGCGTCGCCGGTTTCGGGGTGTTTCAAACCGTAAGCAACGGTGGCTTCCAAATAGCCTAATTTGCTACCGCAATCATAACGGGTGCCTTCAAAGGCATGCGCCAGTACGAATTCGTGGTCGAGCAGGCGGGAGATGCCGTCGGTGAGCTGGATTTCATTACCGGCACCGCGCGGCAGATTGGTGAGCAGGTCGAAAATGCGCGGGGTGAGGATATAGCGTCCGACCACGGCCAGATCGGAAGGGGCTTCTTCGGGCTTCGGTTTTTCCACAATATTGGTGATGCGTTTGTAGTTTTTCAGGTTTTCGATTTCCACAATACCGTATGAGCCGGTTTGTTCGGGGGCGACGGTTTCCACACCCAATACGCTGTTGCCGGTTTGGTTATAGATATCGACCATTTGTTTGAGTGCACCTTGCGGAGCGTCGATTAAGTCGTCGGCCAGAATCACGGCAAAAGGGTTGTCGCCGACGGCGGCTTTGGCACATAAAACGGCGTGCCCTAAGCCTAATGCTTCTGCTTGGCGGATGTATAGGCAGGTGATTTCCGGCGGCAAAATATCTTTAACGTGTGCCAACAGTTTGTCTTTATGGCGTTGTGCCAATTCGTTTTCTAATTCGTATGCTTTATCGAAATGGTCTTCAATACTGCGTTTGTTGCGTCCGGTCACAAATACCATTTCGGTACAACCGGCGGCAACGGCTTCTTCTACGGCATATTGAATCAAGGGTTTATCGACAATCGGCAGCATTTCTTTCGGGCTCGCTTTAGTGGCAGGCAAGAATCGTGTGCCCATACCGGCAACAGGGAAAACGGCTTTTTTAATGGGTTTCATATGAGAGTTCCTTACTGGTAAGTTTGAGGAAAGATTATTTAGTGCTAGAAATTGTGCCTCATCTAATACAGTGATGCCCAAGCTGAGAGCTTTTTCCAGTTTGCTACCGGCCGCTTCGCCTACCACCACATAATCGGTTTTTTTCGAGACGCTGCCGGACACTTTTCCGCCGGCGGCTTCTATCATCGCTTGCGCTTCGTCGCGTTTTAGGGTGGGCAGGGTGCCGGTTAGCACAAAGGTTTTTCCGGCAACGGCGGCATTGGTGTTGCCCGAATCGGCTGGGTTGGTTTCAGACGGCATATGGCTGAGAAAATCTTTAACCGCATGTAGGATGGCGTGGTTGGCGGGTTGGTTGTGCCATTGTTGCCAGTCGGCAGGCAGGGCTTGGTCGTTGATGAGGTTGTCGATATTTTGCCCGGCAAAATCCCATAGGGCGGCGGCTTTGGTTTCGCTGATTTTAAATTCGGGCAGGCGGCTGAGCCATTTTTTCGGTTCGGCATATTGTGCCAGCGGCAGGCTGATTTTTTGTGTTTGCGGGGCAACGCCGACGGCCAAGAGTTCGTCTATCATCGCCTGTTGTTCCGGCTGGGCGAAAAAGTGGGCGATAGAGCGGGCGACCACACTGCCGATATCGGGCAGGCAGGCCAGTAGCGGCTCGGGGGCGTGGCGGACGCTTTCCAATGTGCCGAATGCTTGGGCAAGTATTTTGGCGGTGCGCTCGCCGACATGGCGGATACCCAATGCAAACAAAAAGCGCGCCAGTTCGGGGTGTTTGCTGGCTTCGATACCGGCTAAGATGTTTTCCGCCCATTTGGTCGGCAGCGGTTTTTTGGGGCCGTCTGAAACTTTTTCGGGTTCGCTTTCCGCCGCTTCTTCGGCATCGGCATTTTCTTTCATTTGTTGCAGGGTGGGGATGTCCAAGCGGTATAAGTCGGCAAAGTGTTTCACCAAGTCTTGGGCAACCAATTGCTCGATTTGTTTTTGCCCCAAGCCGTCGATATCCATGGCTTTGCGCGAAGCAAAATGAATCACGCCCTGCGCACGTTGGGCTTGGCACAACATGCCGCCGCTGCAACGGGCGACGGCTTCGCCTTCTTCGCGCTCAATCGGGCTGTTGCAAATCGGGCAGCGTTTCGGTAAACGGTAGCGCGGATAGAGCGGCTGCGGTTTGGCAACGGTTTCGGCAAATAAATCGTCTGCCGCGCTAACCGTGGTGTCGGTTTGCATCGGGCGGCGTTCAAATACAACCCGCACCACTTCGGGAATAACGTCGCCCGCACGCCGCACCACAACGGTATCGCCCTTGCGGACGTCTTTTCTTTGCGTTTCGCCTTCGTTGTGCAAGGTGGCATTGGTGACGGTTACGCCGCCGACAAATACCGGCTGCAAACGGGCAACGGGTGTTACCGCGCCGGTACGGCCGACCTGAACGTCAATCGCTTCGACTACGGTTAAGGCTTCTTCGGCAGGGAATTTGTGCGCGATGGCCCAACGGGGGGCGCGGGAAACGAAGCCTAAGGTTTCCTGTTGCGCCAAACTGTTCACCTTAATCACCATGCCGTCGATTTCGTATGGCAGATCAGGGCGTTTTTTCGACATTTGTTCGTAAAATGCCAAAACGCCGTGAATATCGGGGAAAACTTGGTAGTTACCTTCGGGCAGGCTGAAGCCCAATCGGTTGAGATAAGCGAGTTCGTCGCTGTGCCGTTGCGGTGCTTCGACACCTTCGAGGCGGGCGATGGCGTAGGCGAAAAAGTGCAGACGCCGTTTGGCGGTAACGCGCGAATCAAGTTGGCGCAGGCTGCCGGCGGCGGCATTGCGGGGGTTGGCAAATGTTTTTTGGCCGTTGGCGGCCTGATGTTCGTTTAATGCGGCAAAATCGGCTTTCAGCATCAATACTTCGCCGCGTACTTCGATGAGTTCGGGTAGTGTGTCGCCGTGCAGTTTCAAGGGAATACTGGCGATGGTTTGGATATTGCGGGTCACATCTTCGCCGGTGCTGCCGTCGCCACGGGTGGCGGCCTGAACCAATACGCCGTTTTGATAAAGCAGGCTGACGGCGAGGCCGTCGAATTTGGGCTCGATAATGTACTCGGGTTGGGCACCGGAAAGGCCGTTGCGGACGCGTTCGTCAAACGCCAGCATTTCGCTGTGATCAAATGTGCCGTCTTCGTTCGGCGGGGAAAACGCATTATTCAGCGACAGCATCGGCACCACATGGCGCACGCTGTCGAAGCCTTCCAAAGGCGCACCGCCGACGCGCAGGGTCGGGCTTTCGGGCAAGCGCAGTTCGGGGTGGGCGGCTTCGAGGGCTTCGAGTTCGCGAAACAGGGTATCGTATTCCGAATCGGGTACTGAAGGGGCGTTTAAAGTATGATATTCATAGTCATAGTAATTGAGTTGATTGGTTAGCTCACGAATACGGTTAGCGCTTTGGGTCATAAATAAAAGGCTGTCTGGAAAAAGTAAAAAATAGTATTTCAGACGGCCTTTGTTACGTTTAGCTTGCTTTGTTTCGGTTTATAAAGCATGAATAACGTATGGTAAGAGGTAAGGCAGTCTGAAACAGATAACCCGTATTGTATAGAAAAAGTAGCGATATGGCTTTAGTCTGTATTGATAAGATAAAGTTTCCATAATAAAGCAAGGGCTAGATTTGAAAAGGCCGTCTGAAAAGGCTTTTATGTTTGTCCAAGATTTGGGGGATAGTTCATCTTTCAGACGGCCTAAATATTAGAACTGCTTGGAAAACTCTAAGAAAACATTGTTTTTCTGATAGTCGTATAAAAACACATTGCTCTTATTGCGGATGCGCTGCCAGGTCAGCCTTGGGGTAATGCCCCAGAAGTGGATATTGCGGTGCCATACCGATACTTGCATTTGCAGGCTGTTGTCTTGACGGGTTTTTAAAATCGGCCATGGCATCGGCGCATGGTATTTTTGTTTGCCCCAAGCAATACGGCTGCGGGTGCTGAAGCCTTTGGGCCATTCCTGTATCCAGCCGAGCGAGCCGGTGAGTAAATGGTTGCTGTTGTCGGTATCGTGCAGTTTTTCTTGTTGGTAGTCGATGCCGCCGAACCAAGCCTGTTGCGGCGAGGCTTGGTAAATCAGGGTTTGACCGATTTGGCGGCGGATACCGTCGAAGCGGAAGCGCTCTTCATGGTGGGTTTTTTCGATACGGGCATAATGATACGAACGCCAGCGGCGAGAAAGCCGGCTTTGTACGCTCAAGGTGGCACCGAAGCTGTCGGAATAGCTTTGCAGGCCGCTTTGACCGCTGCTTTCGCTATATCCCTGCCACCAGCGTTTGGTTACAAACGGCATGAGGGCAACGTCAAAACGGGCATTGCGGTAGCCGACACCGAAGCCGACATCGGCCAATAAGTCGTTATAACGCTGGTTGCCCGGATAGTATTTGCCGGAAATATCCAACGAAGATTTCAGCAAAAAGCCGCGCGGTAACGCCCAGTCTTTTTCGGCGCCGAAGTGATAAACGATACCGGTGGCTTTTTCGGGTTCGATATCGGTATTGATATTGCCTTGTTCCCGAACAATCGGGGCGTTATTGATATTGGGTTCGCGGGCATAATTGATGCCGCCGTTAAACTGCCAGCGGTGGCGTTGTTGTAATTGCTCGGTAAATTGTTCGATAACGGCTTTTTCTTGTTCGGGCAATTCGGCTTGTGCCAATAGTTTGTCGAATTGGTCTTGGGCTGCAACGTCTTGTTGGTCGTAAAAAAGGGCAATCGCCAAATACATGCGGATAACATCTAAATCGGGGCGTTCGGCAATAATTTGCCGTAATAGGTCAACGGCTTGCGAGAAGTTGCCCTCAAACATGGCCAATTTGCTTTCGGCCAGCAGCAATAGGGTATCGTCGCGTTGTGTGTCGGGCAGTTTACGGTAAACGGGCAGCAGCACTTTAATGCCTTCTAAATCGTTGGCCATGACGCTTTTATCTAAGAGCAGATTGAGCAGGTTGGGCTGTTGCAGCAGGGTTTTTTCGTCGATGTCTTGTATTTCGGTTTCCGATGTTACGGCCGGCTGCCATCTGCTTTGTTCGGGTTGCTGTATTTCCGGCAGTTTGGGTTCCGGCCGTTCGGGGCGTTGTTGGGGCACAACTGTTTCTGCTGCTTGTAGGGGTGCGGCGCAGCATAATAAAGTCAGGAAAAATGTGGTTGTGTATTTCAGGTTTTTAAAGGGAAAAAACATGGCTGGCCTGTCGGGTAAACAATAAATACCGTGAAAAGGGTTTGTTATCGGTGGCGGATTCGCTTTTTTGACTGCGTATTCAGGCCGTCTGAACAATAATGGGATTCAGACGGCCTTATCGCTTGGTTTTATCTATTAAAACTTCATTTCAAAGCTCAGGGTGACATTGCGTCCCGGGGCAGCGAATTGTTTATAGTCGGAGCCGGGTACTTGTCTGGCCAATGAGTTAATCGAAGTTTGGCGTACGGTTTCCCAAGTTAGGTAACGGTAGTTCATCAGGTTATACACACCGGCGCGTAGGGTAGCGTTTTTCCAAGGGCGCAGGTAGCCGATGAGGTCTAATGTTGTCCACGGTTTGGTAGCGGCATTGGTGGCGGCCTGATTGAAGGTTAAACCGCTGCCTGAATAGGCTTTGCTAATCAATTCTTTCGGATCTTTACCGCGGGAATGGATCAGGTTGGCCGAAATCCCCCATTTTTCAGACGGCGCATCGTAATTCAAACCGACGACATAACGTGAAGGTTGGATGGTTTCTAAGGGATAGTCGGCAAGCCAGGTAAACCGATCAGGGGTGTTGTTAAACAGGCGTTTGGCTCTGATGCGGTTATAGGCTAAGTTCAGCGACAAGCCTTCGGGCAGTTTCGACCACAAGCCGTTCAAATCGATAATCGAGCTGATATTGATACCTTCTAAGTCGGCATTTTGTACGTTGAAGTTACCGATATCGTTATAGCCGTTTTCATCGGCTTTGGTAATCGCATGGGCAATCAAATCACGGTATTTGCTTCTGAATGCGCTCAATTCGATATTACCGAAATCACCTCTAAAGGCTACGCCGAGCTCTTGGTTGCGTGATTTTTCAGGCTCTAGGTCGGCAATGTAGTGGAAACGGCTGTCGCGTGGTACGCCGGGTACGTTGTAACCGTAAAGCTCTTGGAAGCTGGGTACGCGGAAGCCGTTGGAAATACGGTAAGAAATGGCCCATCTTGGGGTCGGTTTGATCACTAAACCGGTATTCCATGAACGGTTGGTGTAGGTTTTACTGCGTATGGCGGTATCGTCCGAATGGAAGCTGTGGCGGTCGATACGGTAGCCCAATCCTAAGTCGACGTATTTGCCCAAGGACATATTGTCGCGTAAGGATAAATAGTAGCTCTTGCCTTTAATCGGTTCGCGCGAGCAGGTTGGAATACCCCAATCGGTACAGGGGTAAACCGTATCGGCCACATTGCCTAAATCGCGGTAAATATCGATCCGTTGTGTTTGACCGTCGATTACGCGGTTTTCAAAGCCGACAAAATCTTGGCGTTTGTAAACGGTGGTTTCTTCAATTACTTTGTTGAAATCGGAATCGAAGTCGTCATAACCGGCGCCGATATTGAGGTCGTGTTTGCTGAAGCCCCAATCTAATTTTTTATTCCACTTGGTGCTGAATAGTAAGTGTTTTTCTTTATAATCAACATCTTCACGGCTTAGATAAGAGCCGGCTTTATCTAAATCGGGACTACAATTCAGCGTTGTGCCGTAACTAGGGTAGGGTGAGCAGTTGGCATAAATCGTAGCCGATTTCATTTTAATATTTTGGCGGTCGACATTGAATTCAAAGTTATCCGCCCATGAATCGCTGTTTTGCGGGGTATAGCGGTAGCTAAAGCCGTTACGCAGTTTGGTGTGTTCTTCTTCTAAGAAACGGGCGCGTGTCCACAATAGGTTGGCAAAACCTTCGCGGGGATCATTACGCCAAATACCGTTGCTGTTATTGGCCCCATTAAATTTGGGGTCGCCGGCGTATTTGTCTAAACGCGGCAATCTGCCTATATCATACATATCGGTACCCGGTTCATAATAGGCGGCATAGCGCATATCGCGGCTATCGTAGCTTTGGCGGGTGCGCTCCAACAGCCAGCCTACATAATGTTCGGGTGTAATGTGATAGCCTAAACGCGCCAACCACGAACCGCTTTTGTATTCCATCGGGTTCGGTTTGATGCGGTTTTCACCGGTATATTCGTCGGCAGACAAGGTTTCTTTCGGATGGCGCATCAGCTCGGTACGCTGGCGTTCTTCTTCAGGCGTGTAAGGTTGGATGCGGCTGTCGGGTTGCCATAGTCTGTCCGAAGTGAGGGCGGATCTGTGTTTGACACAATCGGCATCGGTACAGTCTTCAAAACGGAAGAAGTTATCGGCCGGCTGATTGGGTTGGCCGCGCAAATCGTATGTGTCTACATAAGCATCTTGTCTGAAGAAAGATTGGTTGATATTGCCCGCATCATGGTGAACACCGATTTCGTCACCTTCGCGGTGGGTATATTGCAATAAGCCTTCAAAGCCGTTGTAGCTGAAACCGCCGCCTATTGTTTGGGCGAAACGTTTATCACGGCTGCTGTATACGGATTTACTGGTTAAACCCCAGTTGTCGCCTTCGGGCACAAAATCGCTCACGTTTTTGGTGTAGTAGCTAACCGAACCGCCCAAACTACCGCTGCCGACTTCCGCACTGTTGCTGCCTTTATTGATTTCAATGGCGGAAATGTTTTCAAATTCAACTTCGTTCATCGAGCCGGTGCCGCCGCTTTGAGACGTTGTATCGGCATAAGATTGCAGTTGGGGAATGCCGTCTACCGAAATCAATACACGGTTTTTATCCACGCCGCGAATAGAGAAACCGCTGCTGCCGCCCCGTCCTTGTTCGACTACGGAAATACCCGGATCGTAGCGTACCAAGTCGCGGATATTGATGATTTGTTCTTTTTCCAAATCTTCGGCTTGTTTCACGATTTTGCCTAAACCGGTCACTTCTTGGGTTCGGCGGGTGATTCTTTTGGCTGCATTCACGCGAACGGTACCTAATTCGGCGGTGCTATCAACCGGATCGGCTGCAATGGCGGGAAAAGAAGCAAAGCACACGGCCAGTGCCGCAATGATGATTTTGGGTTTTCTTTGCGGATAAGTCATATACATAGTGTGAATCCGTTTTAATTTAAATAATAAAAATAGAGGGTTATGAAGGCTTGGAAACATGCGGGAAGCAAATTTAGGGTAAACGCCGTGCCGGGGCGGGTATATGGCACCCGCCCTAATTTCCTTGATGAGCCGTTTCGTTCGGATTATTGTTTTTGCGCACCGAATACGGCGCCGGCACGGATGGCTTCACCACGAGTACCGTCGGCACGGCTGTTATAGATCAACGTGCCGCCGAGTTCTTGTGCGCCCGGGCCGTAGAAGCCGCCGTTTACTTGTGCATTTTGAATATTGACGCGGTAGCCGTTGGTTTGGTTACCCGCGTCGAACGGGAAAGCGCCATCGGTAGAACCTGTTCCGCTGAATCCGTTGCCGTTAATGGTGGCATTGATACCGAATACTTTTCGGCTGTCATTGGCATAAAGGGAACCGGTTAGCGATTTGTTGCCGAAGTCGACATCAAATTCCGATAAGCTGCCTGCACCGCCTTTGCCGAAGTTAGACAAATCGGCATTGTGTGCAAAGTTCGGATTGCTCAGAGCATCCGTGCCTCTTGGGTTGAGTGTATTGATAAATCCGGACCAAGTGCCGATATAGCGGGCTTTACCTGTTTGAGGAATATCGTTTATAGCGGTACGTTCGCCTTGGATGAATAAGGCCGATGTCGGGCTTCTGCCTTCTTTTTCAGCCAGATTCCATTGGCCGAAGGTGAGATAGCTCAAATTGGTACAGCAAGCCTGTATACTTTGCCGGGCTCTGCCCTCGGAGTTTTTATCAAAGGTAATCAGGCGTGTTTTGCCGTTTTCATCAACACTGATTTCGGCATCCGGGTTGTCTTTGAGGAAGGCTTCGCTCAATTCATTGCGATCTAAATCGAATACTTTACCGCCGAAACGTAATCTCATCGCGAAACCGAAGTTGCCCAATGGTTTGCTTTCCGCTTCGGTTAAGCGGTCGTATGATAAAAGTTCTTCACCTTCTTCATTAAACTCTTCTGCCTGGTCATAATCGATTTCGGTTACACGGGGGCGTGGAATATAGTAAGCATCAAACAAAGTACGGGTATCGACGGGTGTCTTATCGTCACGTTTGGCGCCGAATACGCCGAATAAAGAGTTGTCGTTGGTTAAGAATTTACCGGCTAACTCTTCACCTTTAGGGCCGTAAAAACCACCTTCCACAAAATCGGAATCGGCATAGAAAAATGCTTTTTCGATATCGGAAGAGTTTTCGTTCACGGCGGATTTGGCCTTACCGGTGAAACGGTTGCCGTTGAGTTGGGCTTCAATGGTATAGAGTTCGGTATCACGGTTTTCACCAACTCGAATTTCGGATTGGTCACGCAATGAACCGGTCAGCGATTTATCATCGAAGTTGACGGTGAATTGCGAAGTATATTTGGCAGAGCGTACGCCGCTATTGGTAATACCGGCGGCACTGGCCACATCACCGTTAGCATAAGATTCAAAACCGTTATTGCTTTGGAAAGAGCCTCTGGGGGCTTTGTCTAATTTGGCATCGGAATGGAAATACCATTCACCTTCGTAGTTGACTTGTTTGCCAACCGGTAGGGCGGACGCGGCTGAAGTGCCGTGATAGAACGTAAAAACCTTCCAACCGTCACGGATTTCGTAATATCTTCTTTCACCTATATCGTCTAGGTATACAGAGTTTTCGACGGCACGGGGGAAGTTGTCGTAAACATGTCCGACACGGATATATTTATAGTCTTTTTTATCGCCCACATACCCGTTTACATAGGTTCTGACTCTGCGGACATCCGGATCGAGTCTCATTTCATCCTGTTTAGGGGTGATAGAATCTAAATCATCTACGGCTTCAATGGTATTCGGATCCAGCGCTACATAAGTTTCCGCATCGGTGTCTTGACCGTTTTCATCAACAACAGGCTCGCCTTCTTTATCATACTTGGCAGTATTACGGCGCACACCGCCCATCACAAAACCCATGGCAGGGCGTTTGAGGGCTTCTTGCTCTTCCGGATTTTGTCTCGGTTCCGGCACTTTTTCTACGGAAGGCGGTTCGGGCAAAGGTGTTGGTTCCGGGTTGACGTTTAATGTATCGAAGCTGCCGCCGGCGCAGGCAGACAATAGGAAAAGGGCTGCAACAGAAGACGATATGTTTTTGATTGGCTTAATCATGTTATGACCTATTTTTTAACAGAATATTTAAATTAGCCAATAGTGTTAAGGCAGTACGGGGCGTACCGCATACGTTTTCCCATTGCTTCTGGTTTTATTTACATGGAATTTTAATGATTAATACCATGTTGTTTTAAATTGAATTTTTATTTTATTTTCGATTATTATTTTAGTTTGAAAGAACGAAAAGTCTCTTTAAAACAGATAAATAACCGCCCCATTTGTCTGGATGGCGGAAAAATAATACAAAAGAGTTTAAATTTTGTAAATAAAAATGATTTTCATACGTATAAAAATAAATATATAGAAAATTAAATTAATTATTGATTATTTATATGTAATAAAAAATCATGATTATTTGATATTTCAGTGTGAACATTTGAAATTGAATCGTTTGCGGGGCGGGGTGTAACGCCTGTTAACGGTGTGGATGACTTTTGAAATGCCATTAGAATATTGTAAAGTTTAGAAAAGATATTTTTAGTCAAATAGTTAAAATTTTTTTAGTGTGATTGTTTTGTCGAGGATAGTTGGCTTTTGATAGAAAATAAATTGATATTCAGATAGCTTTCCAGAGAGAATAAATTGTTTAAATTAAATGATGTTTAAATATTATTGTATTTCAAATAGTACATATGAATAATGGGTGTTGGATTAAAGGCCGCCTGAAATATTTCAGACGGCCTTTTGCATAAAAGAGACAGAATAAATGGAAACAGCATTTTTAAGCTATTTCATGTTGTCATTTTTACAATCTACAAATAAACAATTTCACCGCTGCGGCCTTGGCTGGCGTTGCTGCTCCACCAAACGAATTTCGGCATAATGTCTTCATAGTTTTTGCGTTCGCTGCGGGATTCGCCGGGGTGGGTTTTCATCCGTTGCGGGGAATTGATTGGGCCGGGGATGAGTACGTTGGCGCGTAGATTGGGGAAGCGGTCCCATTCGTCGGCAGCAACTTTGCATAGGTAGTTCAATGCGGCTTTGGAAGCGCCGAAACCGCCCCAGTAGGCGCGCGGGTCTTCGCCGTGGCTTTCGCCGACAAAAATCACCGAAGCATCGGGCGAGGCTTTGAGGGCGGGCAGGAACGCGCGGGTTAAGCCCATCGGGGCGACGGTATTGATGCGGTATTGATTCACCCATTCGGCGACGGTTTGGAAATCCAACGGTGATAGGGCGTAGAAATAGCTGGCGCAATGTACGATGCCGTCGAGTTTGCCGCCGGTGGCTTCGTTGATGGTGGTGGCGAAGCGCTCGAATTCCGCTTCTTCGGCAGTGAGTAAATCGAAGCAGATGGCAAAGGGTTCGGGGCCGCCGATGGCGACAATGTCATCATATACTTTTTCCAACTTTTTCTGATGTCTGGCTACCAGTATCACGGTGGCGCCTTCGGCGGCATAGGCTTTGGCCACTTGTTCGCCGATACCTTGCGATGCGCCGGTTATCAGAATGGTTTTGTCTTGAAGTTGGGGCATGTTTCTCTTCCTTTTCGTCTCAATCGCTATCGGCGGCAGGCCGTCTGAAAGTAGGGTGGTTGGTTATTTGAGGGGGTACGGCAAAAATAATTCTGTATTTTATCAGCTTGGTGCCCGATCGGCATTTTTCAATCCGTTTAAATCATTGATAGATTGTTCGGCGGCGGTTAAGCCCGATTGTACGGCCGCTTCGAGGGTGGCGGGATAACGCGGGTGCAGGTAATCACCGCAGGGGTATATATACCGTTGATGCAAATACATCAAATCGGGTAGTTGCCGGTTAACGCTTGATGCGACAGTGGCGCGTTTTTCGGTAATCACTTGTGCGGCCGTCGGTTCGCCGAGATGGGGGCAGAGGGTTTTGAGGTCGTGGTGTACCCGTTTTATCCATTCTTCGTTTTTATAGGGGCCGACAAGGTCGGATACGCTGATAACGGCGGCGGTTTCATGTTCGGACAGCCCTAATGCGCCGCGGTCGATAAACCATTGGGCGGTGTTTTCCGCCAAGCCGGTGAGCGGGGCGGGTAGGCGCACGCTTTCGGCATAGCGCAGATAAACGGTGGTGATGGCGTGATAGCGCATATTGCGGTAGGCCGTCTGAATATCATCAGGCGTTTCAGACGGCATCAGGGCGGCGGCATGATAGGGGGCGACGGCGAGAATGGCGGCATCAAAGGTTTCGTTGTTGATGCATACTTTGCCGTCCGGCAGCGTGCTGAGGCGGCCGACCCGCGTTTCCATACGGATATCGGCATGGTGTTGCGCTAAAAAGGCCAGTGCCGGTTCGGCCACAAGGCTGCCGAGATCGCGTTTGGGCAATAGGTAGTCGCTGCCTGCGGCATCCGACCAAACGCCGTCTTGCAAAACGTTGCACAAGGTATTTAAGGAAGCCGTTTCCAGCGGGGTGTTTAATGCGCCCCAAACCAACGGCTGCCAAAACTGGGCGGTTAATTTGCTTGAAACGCGGCGGTTGTGCAGCCATGCGGCGACGGTGGTATCGGCAGGGTGGCTACGGTGTCGGCTTTGCAGGGTGCGCATATCGTTAATCAGCCTGATTTTTTCTTTCCAGCCGATATTGTTGGCGGTGAGCAGGCCGTAGAGGATATGCAGCGGCGGGGGTAGGGCGGCCGTCTGAAATTGCAGGCCGTCTGAAATATGCCATTGCAGGGGCAGGCGTAGAAAGGCGTCTTGTTCGGATACGCCGATTTTGTTCAGCATGGCGGCTACGCTGCGGTAGGCGCCGATGAGGATATGTTGGCCGTTGTCGAGAAAGCTGAAACCGTGGCTGTCGGTATTGAGTGTACGCGCCCGTCCGCCTGCCTGTCGGCCTGCTTCGAATAAGGTTAGGCGGGTGTGCGGTGCCAGCGCTACGGCGGCCGACAAACCCGCCCAACCGGCACCGATAACGGCAACTTTGGGCAGCGGGCGGGGGGATGGTTTCATGGGTTGAATCCGAACAGCCATATTTTCAGGGCGATGCGTTTTTTACGCGGCGAGGGAATGGCGATTTTGTATTTCAATACGTTTTCGGCACCGTCGGCAATGATTTCGTTCAATAAGGCATAGTAAATGCCGGCCATAATCAAGCCCGGTTTCTGGGCTTTTTTGTCTTGTTGCGGCAGCAGGGCGACAGCTTCGCGATAGAGATTGCGCGCGCGTTCGGTTTGAAAGGCCATTAAGGCGGCAAATTCCGGGGTGGGGGTGTGCTGCATAATCACTTGGGCGGGCACGTTGAAACGTTGCATTTCTTCGGTAGGCAGATAGATGCGGCCGTTGCGGGTATCTTCGCCGACATCACGGATAATATTGGTTAATTGCAGCGCCAAGCCCATTTTTTCGGCATAGTCTAAGGTGGCCGCTTGGGTGAAACCGAGAATACGGGTTATCAGACGGCCGACCACGCCGGCGACGCGGTAGCAGTATTGTTGTAGGTCTTCAAAGCGGGCATAGCGCGCCTGTTCCAAATCCATCTGCATGCCGTTGATGATTTCTTCCAGCTCTTCGTGCGGCAGCGAAAAATCGGCAGCCACGATTTTTAATGCCTGACAAACGGGGTGTTCGGGCATTTCGCCGGAAAACACTTTTGCCAAATCGCCGCGCCACCAATTGAGCGTGGTTTGTGCGACATGGGCGTCGGAATGCTCGTCGACAATATCGTCCAGCTCGCGGCAAAACGCATATAACACGGTCATCGCGTCGCGTTTCGGGGGCGACAGAAAACGAAAACCCGCCAAAAAGCTGGATTGGCTTTCGGCGGCTTTTTGGCGGCAGTATTCGAGCGGTAGCACGGCGGTTCCTGAAACGTTTTTATAGTTGGGGGATTGTAGCGGTAAATACCGGTGAGAACAATGACGGCACAATGATTCTGCTATCGGAAGGCTTTAACGGTGTCCGGTCGCGACAATATAAACCATCTTATAATCCAGCGGCAGCATACCGTTTGGGTCGCGCATGGGTTCATAGGCCGTCTGCAAACGCTGCCAGCTTTGTTTTCCGGTTAGGCCTTTGTTGCCGCGTTGCAAAACATGGTTGGCACCGATGTTTTTCAGGCTTCGCAGCAGCGATTCGAGAGTGGGAAAGGTTTGGGTGTAGGTTTCGGTGTGTATCTGCACATCGGCAAAGGCTTGAAAGGCCGTCTGAATTTCACTTTCGGTGAGGAACGGATTCACGGGGGCGGGTTGTCCGACCGACTGCCATGCGGTTTTGAGTTGGTGCAGGCTGCCGTGGCCGAGGGTGGCGACGGCGGCGGTGCCGTTTTTTCGGATAACCCGTTGCATTTCGGCGGCGGCTTGGTCGAGGTTGCACCATTGTACGGCGAGATTGCTGAAACAGGCGTCGACGCTGTGGTCGGCCAGCGGCAGGCGTTCGGCATCGGCAAGGATGCAGGCGTCGGCGCGCTGGTGTTGTGCAATATGGCGCAACATGCCTTCGGCCAAATCGAGCGCCCATACCTTGCCGCCGGAACGGCGGATTTGCTGGCTTGTCCAGCCGCTGCCCGCACCGATATCGAGGATGGTACGGTTATCGAGGCCGTCTGAAAACTGTTGTTCGAGCAGGCGCAGCAGGTGCAGGCCGCTGTGTTGTTGCAGTACGGCAGCGTTGTCGTAGCTTGCGGCGGCTTGGCTGAATGCGCGGGCGATGTGTTGTTTGTGTAGGGTTTCAGACGGCATCTTGCAAGCCTTTTACCAAGGTGTCGATATGGGTATCTTCATGGGCGGCGGTGAGGGTAATCCGTAAACGTGCGCTGCCGACGGGTACGGTGGGCGGGCGGATGGCGGGTACATACAGCCCGTTACGGCGCAGTTCGGCCGATACGGATAAGGCGCGCTCGTTGCTGCCGCATACAAAGGGTTGGATGGCGGTTTCAGACGGCATTAAATAATCGGCCAATCCTGCCTGAGCCAAGGCCGTCTGAAAACGGCGGATATTGTGCCGCAATTTGGCGCGTAAGTCATCGGCATGGCGGATGCGCCTCAACGCGGCGGCAAGGGCGGCGGCTTGTGCGGGTGGGAAAGCGGTGCTGTAAATCAGGTGGCGGGCGGTTTGGGTGAGGTATTCGGCAACGGTTTGGCTGCATAAAACCGCCGCGCCCATCAGCCCGACCGCCTTGCCGAAGGTGACCACCAAAATATCGGGGCAAACGCCGACGGCGGCCGCACTGCCGCGGCCTTCTTCGCCAAGTATGCCGATGCCGTGGGCGTCGTCAATCAGCAGCCATGCGCCGTATTGTTCGCTTAAGGTTTTCAGACGGCCTATATCGGCTTTGTCGCCGTCCATGCTGAATACGCCTTCGCTGGCAATGAGGACGGCGCTTTCGGGGTGGTCGTTTAATTGTTTTTCGAGAATGTCATAGCGGTTGTGGGGGAAACGGCGGTAGCGGGCGGCGCCGAGCATGGCCGCTTCCTGCATGGAGGCATGGCAGAGTTTGTCGGCCAATAAAATATCGTCTTTTTGCAGCAAGCCCAATAAAACGGCCTGATTGGCGGCATAGCCGCTGGGGAAAAGCAGCGCGGATTCGTAGCCGAGCCAGTCGGCCAATTGATGTTCTAAGGCTTGGTGTACGTCGGTATAACCTGTTACCAAAGGCGAGCCGCCGCTACCGGTGCCGTATTGCGCCAATGCCTGCTGCCATGCGGCAATCACGTCGGGGTCGCGGCTGAGGCCGAGATAGTCATTGCCGGCAAAATTCAGATAGCGCACGCCGCCGCTTTCCATATAAGGCGGCAGGGTGTCGGCACGGCGGGCGCTGCGGCGGCGGTAGGCCGATTGTGCGGCTTGTTTGTCTAATGCGGCTTGCAGGCGGGTGTTCCAGTTCATATCTTGGCAGCGGGGCTTAAAGCGCTAAAGTGTCTATGCTTTCAGACGGCCTGTCAAACACATTGGCCGTTTTCACACTAACTACCACGGTGGTTTTTTGATACACTATCAGGTTTCGATATATGACGGCGAAACGGGCGGATACGGTTGTTCTGCGCTGAAACAGGCCGTCTGAAATTTTTGGAGCATTCATGCTTTTTGATTTAAACCGTTATACTTTTCCGGTATTTATAAAAGAAGCACGCAAATTGGCACTCTTGGCGATGCCGATGCTGTTGGCGCAAGTGGCGCAGGTGGGGGTCAGCTTCGTGGATACGGTGATGGCGGGCGGTGCCGGTAAAAGCGATTTGGCCGCCGTGGCACTGGGCAGCAGTGTGTTTGTGATTATCTATGTGACATTTCTCGGCATTATGACGGCGTTAAACCCGATTATCGCCCAACTTTTCGGCGCGGGGAAAAAGCGCGAAGTCGGTGAAACGGGGCGGCAGGGTATTTGGTTCGGCCTGATGCTGGGGATTATCGGTATGTTGTTGATGTGGGTGGCAATATGGCCGTTTAAACATTATCTGCCCTTGGATAACGATATTAAAGACATGATGGCGCTGTATATGTTTTTCACCGGCCTGGCGATGCCGGCGGCGATGATACACCGTGCGCTGCATGCGTATGCGTCGAGCCTGAATAAGCCGCGCGTGATTATGCTGGTGAGCTTTGCCGCCCTTTTCTTAAACGTGCCGCTGAATTATGCGTTTGTGTATGGCAAATTCGGTATGCCGGCTTTAGGCGGTGCGGGTTGCGGTGTCGCTACGGCAATCGTGTTTTGGTTTAATGCGGCCGCTTTGTGGCTTTATGTGGCCAAGCAACAATATTTTAAACCGTTCGGATTGATGGATAAATTCGACCGCCCCGATGCCGAAATGTTTAAACAGATTTGGTTAATCGGCATACCGACCGGATTGTCTTTTTTCTTGGAAGTGAGCCTGTTTTCTTTCATCATTTTTTTAGTGTCGCGTTTGGGTGAGGATTATGTGGCGGCGCAGCAGGTGGTGATCAGCTTAACCAGTTTGATTTATATGATTCCGCAAAGCGTCGGTTCGTCCGGCACGGTGCGGGTGGGGCAGACGATTGGGAGCAGGGAATATATGCGGGCGCGCTATATCGCGGGCGTATCGTTGGTGATGGGTTGGATATTGGCGGCTATTACCGCATTGTTATTGGTTGTTTTCCGCTACCGCTTGGCGGGTATGTATACAAACGATACGCAGGTATTGGCGATTGCGGCAACGGTATTGCTGTTTGCCGCCGTCTTCCAATTGGCCGATGCGACCCAATGCGTATCTTCTTATGTGTTGCGCGGTTATAAATTAACGAAAATACCGATGATCATTCATGCGGTGGCTTTCTGGGGTATCGGTTTGGTGCCTGGGTATCTGTTGGCTTTTCATGCCGATATGGGTATTTACGGCTTTTGGACGGCATTGGTTTTCTCGCTCACGTTTGCCGCCGTGTGTTTGGTGTGGTATTTGGAAAGATACAGCCGTTCGTTTGCGCTACAAAAAAGGATGTCGTAATGCAGGTTTTGCATCATGTGGATTTAACCCCGTTGAATACGTTCGGCCTGAAAGCCCGTGCGCGTGATTTTGTGGTGTTGGAAAATGCCGCCGAGTTGCCCGAATTGGTGAAACTGCCCGAATTTAACCGCAACAGCGTGCTTTGGCTGGGCGGTGGCAGCAATATTTTGCTGATGAAAGATTATGACGGCTTGGTGGTTCATATTCAAAACAAAGGGATAGATGAACTTTCCCGTTCGGACGGCATCGTTTATATAGAAGCGCAAGCCGGTGAAACTTGGCATGATTTTGTGTTGAAAACCTTGTCTATGGGCTTGAGCGGCTTGGAAAACCTGAGCCTGATTCCGGGTACGGTCGGCGCGTCGCCGGTACAGAATATCGGCGCATACGGCGTAGAAGTAAAAGATGTGATTGATAGCGTGCGCTGTTTTGATTTGGATACCTCAACGTTTATTACCCTGAGTAATGCCGATTGCCGTTTTGCCTACCGCGAAAGCCTGTTTAAGCAGCAGGGCAAAGGGCGTTATGTGATTGTTGCGGTGGTTTTTGCGCTGAAAGAGCAGTTTACCGCCAATGCCGGCTATGGCGATTTGGCGGCGATGCTGGCAGAAAAATGCGCAGGCAGGCAGGCTACCGCGCAAGATGTTTCCGATGCCGTGTGCGCCATCCGTTCCGGCAAGCTGCCCGATCCGAAAATATTAGGCAATGTCGGCAGCTTTTTTAAAAATCCGGTGGTGGCCGCCGAAGAAGCGGAGCGTTTGCTGTCGGCTTATCCGGATATGCCGCATTATCGGTTGGCAGACGGCTCGGTTAAGCTGGCAGCAGGCTGGCTAATCGACCAATGCCGTCTGAAAGGCCATTGTATCGGCGGTGCGGCGGTACATGATAAACAGGCATTGGTTTTGGTGAATAAACATCAGGCAACCGCCGAAGATGTGGATGCATTGGCACGCTATATCCGCCATACCGTTAGCGAAAAGTTCGGCGTATTATTGGATACCGAACCCAATTGGCTGCCGGAAAATTTTTAAATCTCACTTATTTTTATATTATCTTGTTTCAGGCCGTCTGAATTAAAGGTATATTCTATGAAGTGAATATTTTTATCATGATCATATCGAAAAGCCGTATCCGGTTTTCCGGTATGAAAAAGGATATATACCATGGTTAAAGAACATAAACAGAGCACATACACACGCATTGTCGATGCCGCCTTGGTGCTGTTTAACGAAGAAGGCGAACGCAATACCAGTACCAACCATATCGCGGCCTATTTGAATATCAGCCCCGGCAATCTTTATTATCATTTTCGCAATAAAGATGAAATTATCGTCCAGCTTTTCAAACGGTATAGTCAGGATTTGCTGAGTTATCTGCATGATGCCAAGCTACCGGCCGGCGTGTGCGATGCCATAGATTATATGTCGGGTGTTTACGATATTATGTGGCGGTACCGCTTTTTGTTTAACGATGTGAATACCCTGTTGGCCAGAAGTGCCGAGCTTTTGGGCGAACATAATAATTTTACCCAAGCCAAAGTGTCGCCGTTGTTGGTGAATTTGCTGGCTCGTTTGAACAGTTTGGGCATTATGCAGGCCGATGAAATCGCCATGAACGATTTGGCTTTGAATATGTGGGTGATTACCAAATACTGGTTTGATTTCGACGGCTCGATACACGGCCGCGCCAAGCTCACCGAAGATTCGAAAGTACGCGGTATCCAACGCACCCTCAGCCTGTTGCGGCCTTATCTGCGTAAAGAATATTTGGATGAATTTGACGGCACGATGAATAGATTATTGGCAGAATCAAAGCGTCTATTCAAAAAAGAAGCCGAATCGGAATAACAATAAAACAAGGCGGTAAAACATGAGACGGTAGGATAAAGAAAGGCCGTCTGAAACGATATATACCAACCTTTTAAGCAAAGCCGGCGCTATGCCGGCTTTATCCGTAACGTTTTGACGGTTGTATCAAATAGTAAAATTTCATGGTTTTACGGTATGGTCATACGGCGATAAAAACGTTATGCTTCCGACCACTTTATATTTAACTGCGCATTTCCTATGCATTCCAATTTTTCCCAAAACGCATGGCAGGCATTCAAACAGCACAAACGCGGCTGGCTGGCATGGCGCCTGTTGATTGTTTTATTCGTTCTGGCCGTGCTTGCGCCTTTATGGAGCAACGACAAACCCTTATGGGTGCGTTATCAGGGGCAATATTATTTTCCGCTGGTGCACACCTATAACGAAACCGTATTCGGCGGCGACTTCGAAACGCCGGCCGATTATCTTGACCCGTTGATTAAAAGCAATATCACGTCCAACGGCAATCAGGCGGTTTATCTGCCTAATCCTTATGCCGCCAATACCCTCAACGATTTCGATACCGATCCCGATCCGGCCAAACCTTCCGAACGCCATCTGCTCGGCACCGACGACCGCGGCCGCGACGTTTTGGCGCGCTTGGTGTACGGTTTTCGCGATTCGCTGCTGTTTGCATTGGCACTTACTGCGATTACTACCGTTATCGGTGTTTTAGCCGGAGCGGTGCAGGGCTATTTCGGCGGCAAGGTCGATTTGGTGATGCAGCGTTTTTTGGAAATCTGGGGCGGTCTGCCCGAACTTTACCTGCTGATTATTTTGTCTTCGTTTTTTAACCCCGGTCTGCTGATATTGCTGGTGTTATTAACACTGTTTGGCTGGATGGGGCTTTCCGATTATGTTCGCGCCGAGTTTTTGAAAAACCGCCAAGCCGATTATGTGTTGGCGGCGAAAAGCATGGGCGTGGGCAACCGCACGATTATGTGGCGGCATATTCTGCCCAACAGCCTAACGCCGGTATTGGCGTTTCTGCCGTTTCGTATTTCCGGTGCGGTGCTGGCGTTAACCAGCTTGGATTTTCTCGGCTTGGGTGTGCCCGCATCGCAGGCAAGCTTGGGCGAGCTTTTGGCGCAGGGCAAAGACAATCTGGATGCGTGGTGGATAGGTTTGTCGGCCGTCGGCACGCTAACGGTGATGTTGTTGTTATTGGTGATGATTGGCGAGGGTTTGCGCTATGCGTTTGATGTTCGGGCGCGGAGCTAAGTAAGATTGGCTAATAACAAAGGAATATATGAAATGAGTGGTGATATTGAAAAAATAATAGTGAAGAGGTATCTGAAGTGAATAATGATATTGCGAAAGGGGCTGGTAGTAAATGTGATAATGAAAATAATCAAGTAACTATATGTCAGTTTGTAAAGACAGAAGTGTGTGATTTTTTTATAAAAATTATTGTACAAGCATTAATTTTTTTTACTTTAATATACATTCCTGATTGGGTGCTTAATTGGGTGCTTAAATTTCTGGATCTGGGTGATAAATCAAATGTAATAGAATTAAATATAATAGAATTTATGAAAAGTAGAATGGATTCTATTTCTGAAATAGATATTATTTTCGTTTTAATATTCGTTTTAATATTCGTTTTAATATTCTTTTTGCCATTACTCTGGATTGGTTGTAAATTATTGATTAAACTACTTCCTGAGTTTATTAAAAATATTAAAAATAATTATTTACTTATTAAAAACATTAAAACTAATTATAAAATTATTAAATTTATTATTGAATTTATTAAATTTATTATTGAATTTATTAAATTTATTATTGAATTTATTATTGAATTTATTAAATTTATTTGTCAATTATTCAATAAAACTAAAAACTCCCAGGACCAGGATTTGAAGAAGAAACCTAACTCCAACCTGCCACACGAAAGTTTACCTGTTGGTGTCAATGAAAATTCATGTTGGAAAAAATTTATTAAGAATATTTTGAAAATTATTGAGAATATTTTGTTAGAGTTGCTCAATATATTTATTGTTCTCGGTATTAATTCTCTTGTTGCGGCGGGCTTTTGGGGTATCTATATTCAATTTTATGCGGATAAAGAGACGTTACATTCACCTTATAATTATTACGGGAAGCTAATATTTATTTTAATTCTGTTATTCGTAGTTTATTTATTTGGAAAAGGATTCTTATTAAGGAGAAAGTTTAAAAAATAAATGAATATTCTCGAAATCGAAAATCTAAACGCCGCCTTTCCCGGTAACGAAGTCTTGCACGACATTAATCTCAAGGTGAAAACCGGCCGCAAACTGGCGATTGTGGGCGAAAGCGGCAGCGGTAAAACCGTGTTGGCACAAGGTATTATGCGCCTGAATCCGGCCGTATCGTTTACAGGCCGTCTGAAATTCAACGGGGAAAACCTGTTGGATAAATCCCCGCGCCAATTGCAGAAGCTGCGCGGGCGTGAAATCGGTATGGTTTTTCAAGAACCGATGACGGCTTTAAATCCGGTGATGCGGGTCGGCAAACAGATTGCCGAAGTATTAACGCTGCATCTGGGTTTACCGGCCAAGCAGGCATGGGAAAGGGCGGTGGCTTTATTGGCGGAAACCGGTATCCGCGACCCCGAAGAAAAGATATTTGCTTTTCCGTTTCAGCTTTCCGGCGGGCAGCGGCAGCGGGCGATGATTGCAATGGCGGTAGCGGCCGAGCCGAAATTATTGATTGCCGACGAGCCGACAACCGCGCTTGATATGGCGGTGCAGGCGCAAATTTTGGATTTGCTTGCCCGTTTGCAAGTTGCCCATAATATGACCTTGGTGTATATCAGCCACGATTTGAACTTGGTGCGCCGTTTTGCCGACGATATTGCCGTGATGCAAAACGGGCGTATTGTCGAGCAGGGCGTCACCGAAACGGTATTCACCAATCCGCAACACGAATACACCAAAATGCTGTTGAATGCGGGTGCGGTTCGGCAGGTGCAGCCGCTGGCGGAACAGGCGAAAACGGTATTGGAAGCCGACCGTATCAGCGTGGCCGTCAGCGAGCGGGCGGGGTGGTTGAAAAAGCGCAGTAAAGTATTGTTGCATCCGCTTTCATTCGATTTAAAGGCGGGCGAAACTTTGGGTATCATCGGCGAGAGCGGCAGCGGCAAAACCACGCTTGCCAAAGCCGTGATGCGCTTAATGCGTTCGGAAGGCCGTCTGAAAATCAACGGGCAGGATTGGCAGCCGCTGTTGCGCAAAGAAATCCAAATGGTGTTTCAAGACCCGTTCGGCGCGTTTAACCCGCGTATGAATGTGTTTGATATTGTTTCGGAAGCCTTGCGGGTGCATGAACCGGAAATGAGCCGCCAAGCCATGCGCGAGCGTGTGGTTGCCGTGTTGCAACAGGTCGGCCTGCCCGATGATATCCTCGACCGCTACCCCCATGCTTTTTCGGGCGGACAGCGGCAGCGGCTGGCGATTGCCCGCGCCATTATTGTGCGGCCGAAAGTGTTGGTACTCGACGAACCGACCAGTGCCTTAGATGTGCAACGGCAGCAGCAGATTTTGGAATTGTTGGCTGATTTGCAAAAAAAATACGGTTTGAGTTTAATCATTATCAGCCATGATTTGGCCGTTATCCGTGCATTGTCGCATCGGGTGATGGTGTTGAAAGACGGGCATGTGGTCGAGCAGGGCGTATTGGAAAGTGTGTTTGAAAAACCCGATGCAGACTATACACAAAAGCTATTGTCTTATTACAACCCTTGAAATTTTGCTTGCCAGCCCCTATGCTGTTAAACATCATCCGAGCAAATGGTTTCGGTTTAACAAATCACTCACTAAGGAAAAAAACATGAGCAGCGATTTAATTGTGCATACTACCGACAGCACTTTCGAACAAGACGTCTTGAAATCAGATGTTCCCGTATTGTTAGACTTTTGGGCAGCATGGTGCGGCCCTTGTAAAATGATTGCCCCCGTTTTAGACGAAGTAGCCGCCGAGTTTGAAGGCCGTCTGAAAGTGGTGAAAATCAACGTTGATGAAAACGAACAAATCCCGGCACAATTCGGTGTACGCGGTATCCCCACGCTGATGGTGTTCAAAAATGGCGAAAACGTTGCCACTAAAGTGGGTGCATTAGCCAAAGGCCAATTGGTTGCTTTTGTAAACGCTTCTATCTAATAAAACAGATTATCCGCCTGTTAACGGTTGGTTTTCTTGATAGGCCGTCTGAAAAAATTCAGACGGCTTTTTCCATCATTTGCCTGCATGGGCTATAATCTCAGCCTGTCCTGTATTCAATGAAAAATACATTTATGAAAAAAATCCTTATCACCGTTGCCGCACTGATACTCACCGCCTGCGGTTTCCATTTGAAAGGCCACGACGGCCTGTTGGGCACATTGCCTTATCAATCTTGGTATGTCGGCGGCGTAGAAATCATGCAGTTGCCGATGGAAAAAGCCTTATTGCGTGCCGACGGCCGCAGAGTATCCCCTTCGGATGCGCAGGCGGCGATTATGATTACCGATCTGCAAACCCGCCGCGATATCTACACCATCACCCGCGCGGCAGATATCAATGAATATTTGCTTATCTTGCGCGTAGAAGCACAAGCGGCCGTAGACGGCAAAGCGTTTGGTGCACCGATTCAGGTGGTGGTTGAGCGAAAAATGGATTTTGCCGACAGCGAAGTATTGGGCAAACAGGAAGAAGAAGCCACGATTTGGTCGGAAATGCGTGCCGATGCGGCCGATCAGATTGTGCAACGCCTGATGTTTCTGAAAGCCCGATAAATGCCGGTAATGCGTATCGGCGAGCTTTCGCCCGATTTGCCGTTAAAACCGCTGTATGTGATACACGGGGAAGAAGACCTGCTCAGAATCGAAGCATTGGATACATTGCGGGCGGCGGCGAAAAAGCAGGGTTATCTCAATCGCGAAGTCTATACCGCCGATAATGCGTTTGATTGGAACGAATTATTGCAATCGGCGGGCAGTATCGGGCTGTTTGCCGATCTCAAACTGCTTGAAGTGCATATTCCGAACGGCAAGCCGGGTAAACAGGGCGGGGATGCTTTGCAAACCTTGGCCGAGCGGCTGCCGGAAGATACCGTTGTGATTGTGATGCTGCCCAAGCTCGAACGCACCCAGCTTAAAGCCAAATGGTTTACCGCGTTGGCGCAACACGGTGTGGTTTTGGAAGCTAAAGCCATCACCGGCGCGGCTTTGCCCGAATGGATAAGAGGCCGTCTGAATGCGTTAAACCTGAATATCGAACACGATGCACTGGCTTTGTTTTCCGACCGGGTCGAAGGCAATTTATTGGCGGCCAAACAGGAAATCGACAAACTGGCCTTATTGTATCCGGCCGGCCATTTGGTGAATCTGGCCGATGCGAAAGCGGCTGTTGCCAATGTCGCCCGTTTTGATGTTTTCCAATTGGCAGGCGCATGGATGAGCGGCGACAGCGCCCGTACAGGCCGCCTATTGGAAGGCTTGGAAGCCGGCGGAGAAGAACCCGTTTTATTATTGTGGGCCTTAGCCGAAGACATCCGCACGCTTATCCGCTTAACCGCCGCTTTAAAACAGGGGCAGAGCGTTCAGGCCGTGCGCAACAGTTTGCGTTTGTGGGGCGATAAGCAAACACTGGCACCGCAGGCAGTCAAACGTATCAGCATCAACCGCCTGATTGCCGCGCTTCAAGAATGCGCCCGTATCGACCGAATGATTAAAGGCGCGGAAGACGGCAATGCTTGGGCGGAATTTAAGCATTTGGTCATGGGCTTGGCCGCTTAAAACGGATACCATAGGCCGAACAGATTAATTTACGCTATAATAAAACTTCTTAACCGTATTTGATTTCAGGCCGTCTGAACGCGTTTCAGACGGCCTACAATAAAACCTTAGGAACATTACCGTATGGATAATAAAACCAAACTCAAATTAGCCGGATTGGCAATATTGGCAACCGCCGTTTTGAGCCTGATTCTTGTGTTGTTTACCGATTCATGGCCGTTAGCCATCCTGATTGCCGTTGCCGTGATGGCCGGTGTGATCGGCGGCCTGATTTGGTCGTCGCGCCGCCAACAACGCCAATTTCTAGAGCGTTTGAAAAAATTCGACATCGACCCCGAAAAAGGCAAAGTTAACGAAGCCAACCTGCGCCGTATGTATCACAGCGGCGGGCAGGCACAAAAAGATGTAATAACCATTCTTTGCGTGTCACAAAAATGCTCGGTAGAAGAAGCACATGCAATGATGAAAAAACGCCCGACGCGTCAAGAAATGAACCAAATGGCGCAACAATATATGAAAGGCCAGCGTAAACCGCACCGTTAAAATATATTGAATAAATACTATCAAAAGGCTGTCTGAAATCTTTCAGACGGCCTTTTTTGTAGGGGCGGATGATATATCCGCCCGTGTCTGCCTATTTGACAATACAATCCTTTATCATACATGCCAAACCCACACAATTTCAGCCTGATCTTATCGGTAGTGCAATCCCAAACAGCGGGCGGATATGCAATCCGCCCCTACATATGGTGAGTGGTTGTCGTATTTATATTGTGTGCCCATATTGAGTTAAGATTTCCTATTGAGAAACGAATATTAAATAAAATCGGTATTTATCAATTTTTAGGCATTTCATACAATACACACATCAACAGAGCAAACAGCAGTTTAAAACTTTTCCTAACTATCGAACTTAAATAAAAATACACCGTGAGGACAATTATCATGAAAAAAACCATGCTTACTTTCGCCGCTTTAGCTACTTTAGCCACTTCTTTCGCTTCCGCCCGCGGTGCCCACATGCCGGCTTACAACCATGCCAATAATTCAGGTGAAAT
>NZ_JANUXW010000011.1 GCF_024834045.1 Neisseria montereyensis | reverse complement strand
GGTACTACAATCATGACAGATGTAGTTTGAAATTGAAAAAGCTGAGTCCCGTAGCATACAGAACCCAGCTCGAAAAGGCAGCCTGAAAAGGCTTTTATGTTTGTCCAAGATTTGGGGGTCAGATCACCTTTCAGACGGCCTTTAATATCCTATTCAATCTTATTGAATCATTTAAGCAGCGCATCGGGCCTGAGCGGCTTTGAATACTTCATCGAGTTTTTTCTCGGTAACTTCGCCCAGCACAGCTTGTTTATAACCACACTTCGGCGCTTCGACCACAGTGAAAGGCAGTGCGCCGATGGTATTGCCGACTGATTTCATAAAGGCACGGCTATCCGAGCCGCTATAACGCCAAATTGGGTAGCTAACCGGGGTTTGTTTGAGGAATTGCCCGATTTTGTCGGTAGAATCCAGCGCGATGCCGACCATATCGACACTGCCTTTTTTCTGCTTACGATACCATGTTGACATGGCGGGCATTTCTTTGCGGCAGGGGGCGCACCATGTCGCCCATAAATTGATAACGCGTACGGGGGCTTTTAATGAAGCGGTGCTTTTCGGGGTGGTGCTGTTCCAATTTTGCAAGTCGCTTGTGGCGGCATAAGCGCCGGTGCTGAAAACAGCTGCGATAAAAAAGACGGGTAAGGCTTTCATTTTATATTCTTTCTTGTTAACCGCTTTGAAACAATAAGGGTTTATCGCGGTTTTACAACATAATTTAATGGATAGGTTGTGTTTGAAATTTCGATTTTTTATTTTTTCAGACGGCCTGTATGGGGTTTTCGGGCGGTTGTCAGGTTATAGATTTTTAACATTGGCGTAATTGCCTGATATGGCAAGACAAAATGTAAAGATTGGTTTACAATCAAGCAAAACAGATCAATTTTCAGGAACCGCCATGTCGAAAATCGTTATACTCTACCACAATAACCGTTGTAGCAAATCGCGTGCCGCGCTTGCATTGTTGCAGGTTCGCGGTGTGAAAACTCAAGTGGTGAATTATCTTGACGTTCCGCCCACTTTTGAGGAATTGAAAAGTGTTTTTACCAAACTCGGTGCCGATTCGCCACGCAGTATGATGCGGGTTAAAGACGCATTATATCGCGAACTGGGATTGGATAACCCCGAATTGAGTGACGATGATTTATTGAAAGCCATTGCCGAACATCCCGCTTTGCTCGAACGCCCGATTGCCGTTGTCGGCGACAAAGCCGCCGTCGGCAGGCCGTTGGAAAACATTGAAGCATTGTTGTAAACATTTTGTTACTTTACCAAACTTAAGGCCGCTACAAACGCCGAAATATGAGTTCCCGGATTTACCGAAGCCGAAACGGCTTGCGCTATCACCTTTTGAACGGCTTGTTATTGAGCCTTTTGCTGGTGGTGTTTACTTTTTCCTGCTGCGTGTGGTTGGTATACCGCACGGGCAACGAAACGCTGCCTGCCGATGTGCATGCCGATGCGGCGGTGGTGTTGGGGGCGGCTGCGTGGGACAAACGCCCTTCGCCGGTTTTTCAAGAGCGTATTAACCATGCGATTACCCTTTATCAAAGCGGGCGGGTCGATAAACTGGTGTTTACCGGCGGTACCCCGAAAAAAGGGTTTATGACCGAAGCGGAAGTCGGGCGGCGCTATGCCATGAAGCAGGGTGTGCCGCCGAATAATATTTTGTTTGAAAACACTTCGCGCAATACTTATGAAAATTTATTCAATATACGCCCCCTGTTGCGCGCCAACGATATTCACACCATTATCATCGTTAGCGATCCCTACCATACTGCACGGGCGGCGGTAATTGCTAAAGATTTGGGGATGGATGCAAAAACTTCCGGTACGCCGACCAGCCGTTATACCCAAGCCCAAAAGAAAACCAAGTTTTTGCTTCAGGAAAGTTATGCTTTGTTTATTTATTATTTTGAAAGCTGGGGCAACAGCATATTGGCCTTTTTCGGGCAGAGATAAAACCTAAGGGTATATATATACTACAGGCCGTCTGAAAACGGTTTCAGACGGCCTGATAAGCTTTAAATACAATATGATTGAATATTCCGACAGGGTACGCTGTGCGTGCCTGATTTTTTTATCACAACTATAAAATGGAAGCGTTTTAATGGCTGAACAGTCTAATAAATTTTACTCACTTTTTTTCTCGGTATTTTTCCTATTTGCAGGGTTCGGTTTGTTTCTGAACTCGGCCGGTGTGGAATTGGCGCAGATGGGGGTAAACAATACCGCTATCGGTATATTAAATGCCGCCTTTTTTGTCGGTGCGACATTGAGTGCCGTGGTTGCACACCGTGTTGTTTCCGGTGTCGGCCATATCCGTGGTTTCAGCGTATTTGGCGCTTTGTTTGCCATATCCGCACTCGGCCACACCATGACCGATAATTTATGGGTATGGGGTGTATTGCGGGTGTTGCTCGGCTTCTGTTATTACAGCCTGCTGATGATTGTCGAAAGCTGGCTGGTAGAGCGAAGTGCCGCCGTGGCGCGTGCCAAAACATTGGCGCTTTACAATGTGGTTTACTATATTTCGTTTACCGCCGGTATCGGCCTATTGAGTTTGAAACTTTCCAGCCATGATATTTTTACCATGGCGGCCATTATGGTGATGATGGCGATGTTGCCGGTCACCATGACTGGCTCAAAAGCACCCGAACAACCGCCGCATCAGCGCATCAGCCTGCCGCGCCTATTTGCGATTGCCCCTTTGGCCTTGGTCGGCAGTTTTGTGGCCGGCTTGCTAATGAACGGTTTTTTTACCATGACCTCGGTATTTTTATTGCAGCAACAGTTTAATGTGCGCCAGATTTCGTTTTATCTGATGATTGCCATGGCGTTGGGATTCGTTGTGCAATTGCCGGTTGCCCGTTTTTCCGACCGTTTCGGCCGCCGCACAGCTATCGGCGTTTGTTCTATGATTTCGGCAGTAGGCGCAGCAACCGGTATCGGATTAATGCTTGCAGGCATTCAGGCGATGTGGGTTCACTATGTGACCGCCGTGTTTTTCGGTATCGGCCTGTTTACCCTTTATGCCCTGAGTGTCGCCCGTGCCAACGACCAGATACCGCATGAAATGAGCACTGTAGAAGTGAGCCGCAGCCTATTGTTCAGCTATGGTATGGGATCGCTGTTGGCGCCCGTTATCTTGGGTTTAACCATGGACCAAACCGGGCGTTACGGGTTTTACGGTTATTTCACGGTTTTCGCATCCATATTGGCCGTTTTCGCCTGGCGTCAGCAGGCCGTACCGGAAGACCGCCGCAATGTGTATGTGAATATGCCGGCTACTGCAGCCGGGCCGGCAGTGGCCGATCTCGACCCGCGTAATGATTGTGGTGTGAACAAACCGTTTGATGAAGAAGAAGCCCAAGCATACGCCAATCAAATCGTGCAAGAAGAAGAAATCAAACCGGAACCCGAACCTACGGTTTGAAGTAGAGAAATATAATAGGATACCGTTTTGAGCATTACTAATGGTATCGGTATTTTCAAGTATAAAGGCCGTCTGAAAAAAAGAATTCAGACGGCCTTTGATGTATTTAAATCGACAGTATTTGCTTCTCATTATATTGAGCTGATTATTTTGCTTTTTAGTGTTTAGCCAACAACAAAACAAGCCGTCTGAAACCTTTCAGACGGCTTGTTCATTCAAACGTTCGGCTTCAATCAAACCACAATATTCACCAAGCGGCCGGGCACGACAATGATTTTCTTCGGCGTTTTGCCGTCCATAAATTTAATCGCGCCGTCGGTGGCCAGTGCGGCGGCTTCGACCGTGGCTTTGTCGGCATCGGCGGCAACGGTGATTTTGCCGCGCAGTTTGCCGTTTACCTGCACCATGATTTCGATTTCCGATTTCACCAACGCGGCTTCATCGGCTTGCGGCCAGCCGTTTTCCCATAAGGCGGTATCGGGGCGCAATGTGCTCCACAATGATTCGCAGATATGCGGCACAATCGGCCATAGCAATTGCGTTACCGTTTCCAATACTTCTTGGGCGACGGCGCGGCCTTGTTCGCTGCCGGTGTCGGTTTTGTCGTATTGGTTGAGCAATTCCATGATTGCGGCGATGGCGGTGTTGAATTGTTGGCGGCGGCCGTAATCGTCGCTTACCTTCACAATGGTGGCGTGCAGCTTGTGGCGCAATTCTTTGAGCCCTTTATCCAAACCGTCTTGGCTGCCTTGGAAGGCTTTTGCCGGTGCGCCGGCTTTAACGTATTCAAATACGGTGCGCCATAGGCGGCGCAGGAAGCGGTGTGCGCCTTCCACGCCGGCATCGCTCCATTCGAGCGACTGTTCGGGCGGCGAAGCAAACATCATAAACAGGCGGGCGGTGTCGGCGCCGTAGGCATCAATCAGCTCTTGCGGGTCAACGCCGTTGTTTTTCGATTTCGACATTTTTTCCACGCCGCCGATAATCACCGGTTGGCCGTCGGCACGCAATACTGCTGCAACGGGGCGGCCTTTTTCATCGGTTTGCACATCCACTTCGGCGGGGTTGAACCATTGTTTTTTGCCGCTTTCGGTTTCGCGGTAATAGGTGGCCTGTAATACCATGCCTTGCGTGAGCAGGCTGGCAAACGGTTCTTTCACGGGCACGATGTTTTCTTCATTCATCAGCTTGGTGAAGAAACGGGCATACAGCAGGTGTAGAATGGCATGTTCGATACCGCCGATATATTGGTCGGCCTGCTGCCAGTATTGCGCGGCTTCGGGGGCGACCATGCCGTCTGAAAACTGAGGCGACATATAGCGGAATTGATACCAGCTCGATTCCACAAACGTATCCATGGTATCGGTTTCGCGTTTGGCCGCACCGCCGCAGTTGGGGCAAGTGGTTTCATAAAATTCGGGCATTCTGGCCAATGGCGAGCCGCTGCCGTCGGGTACGACGTCTTCGGGCAGCACAACCGGCAGTTGGTCGGCGGGCACGGGCACATCGCCGCAGTGTTCGCAGTGGATAATCGGAATCGGGCAACCCCAATAGCGTTGGCGTGAGATGCCCCAATCGCGCAGGCGGTATTGGGTTTTCGGTTCGCCCGCACCCAATGATTGCAGTTTGGCGGCAATGGCATCAAAGGCCGTCTGAAAATCCATACCGTCGAATTCGCCGCTGGCGGTCAGTCGGCCGTTTTCTTTATCGCTATACCAATCCTGCCATTGCTCGGCATCAAACGGATTGTCGCCGACGGCAATCACCTGTTTAATCGGCAGGCCGAATGTGTGGGCGAATTCAAAATCGCGTTCATCGTGAGCGGGCACGGCCATAACCGCGCCGTCGCCATAACCCCATAAAACATAGTTGGCAATCCACACTTCCAATTTGTCGCCGTTGAGCGGGTTTACCACATAGCGGCCGGTCGGCACGCCTTTTTTCTCCATAGTCGCCATATCGGCTTCGGCCACGCTACCGGCTTTGCATTCGGCAATAAAGGTTTGCAAATCAGGGTTTTGCGCAGCCGCCGCAGTGGCCAACGGATGTTCGGCAGCCACGGCAACGTAGGTGGCGCCCATCAGGGTATCGGGGCGGGTGGTATAGACTTGCAGATATTCGCTGTCTTTGCCCGATAAACCTTGTTTGCTGTCGTCGGCAATGGCGAAGCGCACGGTCATGCCGCGCGATTTGCCTATCCAGTTGCGTTGCATGGTTTTGACTTGCTCGGGCCAGTTTAAGTCTTCCAAATCGGCCAACAGCTGTTCGGCGTAATCGGTGATTTTGAAGTAATACATCGGGATTTCGCGTTTTTCGATTACCGCGCCCGAACGCCAGCCGCGCCCGTCGATAACCTGCTCGTTCGCCAATACGGTTTGGTCGACCGGATCCCAGTTTACGGTGCCGTTTTTACGGTAAATCACGCCTTTTTCAAACAGTTTGGTGAATAAAAGCTGTTCCCAACGGTAATATTCGGGGGTACAGGTGGCCAATTCGCGTTCCCAGTCGAAAGCAAAACCGAGGCTTTTGAGCTGGTTGCGCATATAGGCGATGTTTTCATACGTCCATTTGGCGGGGGCGATTTTGCGGTCGATGGCGGCATTTTCGGCCGGCATGCCGAAGGCGTCCCAACCCATAGGCTGTAATACGTTGAAGCCGTTGAGCAGTTTGAAACGGCTTAATACGTCGCCGATGGTGTAGTTGCGGACATGCCCCATATGCAGCTTGCCGCTGGGGTAGGGAAACATGGAAAGGCAGTAGTATTTGGGTTTGGAATCGTCTTCGGCCACGTTGAAAATACGGGCGGCTTCCCATTTGGCTTGTGCTGCCGGTTCGACGGCGGATGGTTGGTATTGTTCTTGCATGATTTTTAGCAGCTTAAAAGTAAAGAAATAAAGCGGAATTATAGCAGTTTCGGGCGGGGATTCGGGGAAATGTATGCGGGTGCGGTTTTAGTGCGAACGGTGTTTGATGGCTGCGTTTGGCTTGCGGGGATCTCGGGCAGTCTGAAAAGCTTGGTATGCGTGTTGTGGTGCGGATTGCTTCGGGTTGGCAATCCGCACAATATAACTATCAAAATATTGATATTAAAATAATTTTTTCACTTCGGCTTCGATATCGTCGGCACGCATGAAGGTTTCGCCGATTAAGAAGGTGTGTACGCCGTGGCCGCGCATAAAGTCGATGTCGTCTTTATTGCGGATGCCGCTTTCGGTCACCACGGTTTTTCCGGGCAGTTCGGGCAGCAAATCCAAGGTTTGTTGCAGCGATACTTCAAAGGTGCGCAGGTTGCGGTTGTTTACGCCCCATAAAGGGGTTGTCATATTGCGGCATTTAGCGAGTTCGGAAGGGTCGTGCAATTCAAGCAATACCGTCATGCCCAATTCGTGTGCGACCTGTTCGAACCGTTCGAGCTGTTCCGCTTCTAGGGCGGCGGCAATCAGCAACACCGCATCTGCGCCCCATGCGCGCGCCTGATAAATCTGATATTCGTCAACCATAAAATCTTTGCGCAAAACAGGCAGCGAAACGGCGGCTTTTACTTGTTTCAGATAGTCGGGCGAGCCTTGAAAATAGTGTTCGTCGGTTAACACCGAAATACAGGCGGCACCGGCGCGGGCATAGGCTTCGGCAATCGCGGCCGGGTGAAAATCGGGGCGGATTAGGCCTTTAGACGGGCTGGCTTTTTTCACTTCCGCAATCACGGCGGGCAGGTTGTCGGCATGTTTGGCTTGAATGGCGGCAAAAAAGCCGCGTGCAGGCTCGGCGTCGGCGGCCTGTTGTTTGATTTGGTCGAGCGAAACGGCGGCTTTGGCAGCGGCGACTTCTTCGGCTTTGGTCGCCAGAATTTTATTTAAAATATCAGACATAATCGGCTTTCGTTAAACAAAGTGTTTCAGACGGCCTGAAACAGTTGCCGCCCATAAGGTTGAAGCGGCTTATTATACAAGCTGCGGGCGGGCAGATATAGTTTGCCGTGCTATCGGGTTGGATAAGATTAGGCCGTCTGAAACAACAGTATGGCTTTTCAGACGGCCTGATAACAATCGGCTAAAAACGGGGCAGCCGCCACGAAACGCGGTATGCCCACAAGCGCAGCAGATAACCGCCGACCAATAATAGGTTTAATGTGAGCGGGTTAATCCAGCTCAGGGTATCTAAAGCATAGATGGCCAGCCCGACAATAATCGATACCGTGCCGTAAAAATCTTGGCGCAAAATCATCGGAATATCGTTCACCAACGTATCGCGCACAATGCCGCCGCCCACTGCGGTAATAAAGCCGAGCAGCACCACGCCGAAGATATTCAAGTCCATCATCAGGCCGGCTTGGGCGCCGGTAATCGTAAACGCCACCAGCCCCAACGAGTCGGCCAATAGAAAAACCGCCGCCAATTCGCGCTTTTTGCTTTGTTGCAATTTAAACAGCCACGACAACAACAGCGTTACACCGATTACCCACCAAGCGGTATTGTGGGTAAACGCCAGCGGAATGCGGCCGATAATGGCATCACGGATAATGCCGCCGCCCACCGCCGTTAATATGGATGTAATCAATACCCCGAGCAGGTCAAGCCGTTTGCGGACACCCACCAGATAGCCCGACATGGCAAAAGCCGCCGTGCCTATCATGTGGATAATTTCGGTTGCATTCATAAAATAAAACGCTGTTAGGGGTGAAAATGAAGCCATTATAAAGGCATAAACGCTGTCGACTAGAGGTCAGTGGATTCGAATTTCAAGTGCAACACTCAGGCAGCAGTGTTTGAAGCAGGTTTAAGAATAAAACACTTGGTGTTTCATAGCCAAGTGTTTTTCTTGGCCGGTGGTTTAGTCCTCGTTGAACTTTGCGTATTTCCGAGTAGCTGATATTGGGGAAATCCGTCGCGTACTGGTCTTTTTCTGCTATTTAAAGGCTTCACTTCCAATCTAATTCGAACCTACTCGGGTTTTCTGACGGTTCAGATATTGTTTGACCGATAGCCATTCAATCACCTGCTTGGGCTTTAATAAAGGAAAGCGGTCGATGTGTTTGGTAATCATGGCTTTGTGTGGTTTGCTGAAAAATACTCATGAAAGAACCCTTAAATATCTTGATGAAGAATTTAAGTAGTTCTTGGGGTTTTAAAAATTTTTCAGTTATTTATGTAATTTTTTGACCATTAATTATTATTATATTATCATAATATTATTTAAAATAAATAAACTAACGTTATCACAATCTTTAAAATATTTGGAATAAATTTTCAAAAATGTTATTTTGCATCCTCTCAAGAAATTTATATGTTAGTTATATTGTTATCTTTGTGTTAATGGTATTTCCACTAACTTAATTTAGGCTATAGAAAGTTTAGTAAATGATGAAAATGCATGATTTAAATTATCTTTTTAGGCTCAATTCAATTTTTATTATTTGTCATTTAATTATTGAGTTTATATTGGTGTTTATTGTTGATTTTAAGCTTAATTTAATTGAAATACCTGGTGCTGTTTATTTGGAAAATAAGTCACTTTTCCCTGCCCAAACATTTAACTCTATAAGTATCACTATAATATTGGGAATTATTTTATTTCTTTTAAATGTATTTCCATATGCGAAAGTAGTTAAAAAATTTACTAAAAATACAAATATTATATTTTTTAATGATTTAGATAGTAATAAATATAAAATTCTTTATTGGTTTGGCTATAAAAATTTAAATTTATATAAAATGTTAGAACATATAAAAAAGCTTACTGTAACGTTAAAAATTATTACAGTACCTTTTTTCTTATATATGATTTTTTTATGGTTGTATTGGCTGCTTGGTTGGGATTTTATTGATTTTCCTATACCATATCTTTTACTTATAATGATTTCAAAGTTTAAGTTTTTTCTTTTTTTATTTAATATTTTGATGTTTCATTTAATAAGTGTATTTCTCCTAGGATGCCTAGCAAATATCTTTTTAGTAATTTATTCTTTTTTTCATAAAGATTTCATAGAGTAGTAAATAATCTTAAATTAATAGTTCAATAAATATAAAGGTAAAAAATTATGGCGAGTAATGGTTGTGGGTATATCAATCCAAGATGCTGGTAACAATACCTATAAGCGACATTGCCGTAACCGAACCCAATTTCCGTCAAGATGGTAATAACTTAATTTTATTCGGTTATAACGAAGGAGATTCGATTACCTTTCAAAACTTCTTCTCAGGTAGTTATTACGAAGTGGAGCAATTTGAATTTGAAGATCAAGTCTTATCTCAACTTGACTTTAATACACATCTTAATACTGAAAACAATATGACAAATTCTATGTCTGTATTCAGTTATGTAGATAATGCTGAGAAAGTTTCATCGTTACAATCAATAATTGGTTAGCTGCTTTAATATTTAGAAGAATATGCCTATCTAGAATTTTTTAGATAGGCATTTTTATATCTGAAAAACTAGGTCTTAAGCTGCGTGTGGTAACTGTTAATAAAATCAAATGATTTGACTATAAGTTAATTAAACTTATCAGTTAAGGTCAATATGTTACCGCATACTGGCTTTCTTCTATTATGGAAAGTTCCACTTCAAATTCGAATCTGCTACCGTTTGAAATATTTCTGCACCGATGCGGATACACGGCTATAATCGCCTACTTATTTCTACCGCATTCAGACGGCCTGAATGCTTCCACACAAAGAAAGTATCATGACCCAATATTCCCTATTTGCCACCTGCCCGCGCGGGTTGGAAACCGCACTATCCGACGAACTCACCGCACAAGGCTGCAAAGATATCCGGCCGACCGACGGCGGCGTATCCTGCAAAGGCACGCTGGAACAGGTTTACCGTATCAACCTGCATTCGCGCACCGCCAGCCGCGTGTTGCTGCAATTAACCAAAGGCAGCTACCGCGATGAAAAAGACATCTACACCCTCGCCCGCAATATTCGCTGGAGCCAATGGTTTAAACTCGAACAAACCTTTAAAGTGAAAGTGGAAGGCCGCCGCGCCCGCGTGAAGAGTTTGGATTTTGTCGGCCTGAAAATCAAAGATGCCGTGTGCGATGCGTTTCGCGAAACCCATCAGGCGCGCCCCGATGTGGCCAAAATCCGCCCCGATATCCGTATTCATGCGTTTGTGAGTGAAGACAGTGTGCGTATTTTTATCGACACCAGCGGCGAGGCCTTGTTTAAACGCGGTTATCGGCAAGACAGCGGCGAAGCCCCTTTGCGTGAAAACTTAGCCGCCGGATTATTGCTATTGGCCGGTTATGACGGCTCCCAACCGTTTCAAGACCCGTTTTGCGGCAGCGGCACCATCGCCATCGAAGCGGCATGGATTGCCACCGGCCGCGCGCCCGGCCTGATGCGCCGTTTCGGTTTTGAAAAGCTGCAAGGGTTTGATAAAGCTTTATGGACGGCTATCCGCCGCGAAGCCGAACAGCAGATTCGTTTTCAGACGGCCGCCCCCATCGAAGGCAGCGACAACGACCGCTATATGATCCGCACCGCCCAAACCAATGCGCAGGCGGCAGAAGTGGACGGCTTGATTCGCTGGCAGGTTTGCGATGCGCAAGCCGCCCGCCCGAATGGTGAAAACGGCATTATGATTGCCAATCCGCCTTATGGCGTGCGTTTGGCCGAAGTGCAGGCTCTGCAAGCCTTATATCCGCAACTGGGCACGTGGCTAAAACAGCATTATGCCGGCTGGCTGGTCGGCATGTTTACCGGCGACCGCGACATGCCCAAGCTGATGCGGCTGTCGCCCAAACGCAAAATCCCCCTTTACAACGGCAATATCGACTGCCGCCTGTTTTTGATGGATATGGTAAAAGGCTCGAACCGCTGATTAAGCCGGAAATCGGCGCATAAACGCCCTTTTCGCACCAGATGATTGTCAGACCTACACAAACTGGCTAAACTTCCCTTCAGGCCGTCTGAAAGATTCAGACGGCCTGAACTACACCGCTGTTGCAAACATTGCGCTTGCAGCCCTGCACGTCAGCGACATTGCGCCGCTGCAAACTTGAAAGAAAGACACGCCATGACCGTATCTCCTATTGCCCTGCGCCGGAAAACCGAGCGCAAACCGCATCCGACCGCCCGCTATTGGCGCAAATGCCAAGTGGAAGAACTGTTTGAACTGCCGTTTCTCGACTTGGTTTATCAGGCCGCCGAAGTCCACCGCCAACATTTCAATCCGCGCGAAATCCAATTGTCCACCCTGCTGTCTATCAAAACCGGCGGCTGCCCCGAAGATTGCGAATATTGCCCGCAATCGGCGCACTACAACACCGGCTTGGAAAAAGCCCGCATGATGGATGTGGAAGAAATCGTCGAGAAGGCCAAAATCGCCAAAGCACGCGGTGCCAGCCGTTTCTGTATGGGCGCGGCATGGCGCGGCCCCAAACCCAAAGATGTCGAAACCGTATCCGAAATCATCAAGGCCGTTAAAGGCTTGGGCTTGGAAACCTGCGGCACCTTCGGCATGCTCGAAAACGGCATGGCCGAAGACTTAAAACAAGCCGGCCTCGATTACTATAACCACAACCTCGACACCGACCCCGAACGCTACAACGACATTATCCACACCCGCCAACACGAAGACCGCATGGATACATTAGGCAAAGTACGCAGCGCCGGTTTGAAAGTATGTTGCGGCGGTATTGTCGGCATGAACGAAACCCGCCCCGAACGCGCCGGCCTGATTGCCAGCTTGGCGAATCTCGACCCGCAGCCCGAAAGCGTGCCCATCAACCAATTGGTGAAAGTGGAAGGCACGCCGTTGGCCGATGCCGAAGAATTGGACTGGACGGAATTCGTGCGCACCATCGCCGTTGCCCGCATCACCATGCCGCAAAGCTATGTACGCCTTTCCGCAGGCCGCAGCGACATGCCCGAAGCCATGCAGGCCATGTGTTTTATGGCCGGCGCCAATTCGATTTTCTACGGCGACAAACTGCTGACCACCGAAAACCCCGAAGAAGACGGCGACCGTATCTTGATGGAAAAACTGGATTTGTATCCGTTGCGGTATGAAGCCGAAAGCTGATATTGGTATACAAGTTTATGTGCAAAGATTGTTGACAAAGATTATTTGCATTTTTTGTACGTTAAGTTTAAAATTAAACTTAATAATGCCCTTAGCAGTAAGCCTTTCAATCTATCCTGAAAGTGCCGAACCTTTGGGCTTTTTCTTTGACCCAAAGGTATGATTATGCGGACAGCCATTCTAATTGACGGTGCATTTTTTATTAAACGCATCCGTCATTTTGAAAAACACAATGCTTATAATGCCCAACGCATTTCTGATTTAGCATTTGATTTATCGTTGCTTCATCTTTCGCAAAAAATAAACGGTACCAAACAACACGACAGTCTCTATCGGATTTTCTTTTACGATTGTGCGCCGCTTGAAAAGAAAATGCACAATCCTATTTCTAACCTATCAATTGATTTTTCTAGATCTGATGAAGCTGTTTTCCGCCGAGAGCTTCATAAAGAACTCATTAAAAAAAGAAAACTGGCCTTGCGGTTGGGTAAATTATCGGATCAGCTGGCTCATTGGCGTTTAAAGCCCGATATCATGAGTAGGCTGCTTAAAGGCCAAATAGAACGGAGTGATATCACGGAAAACGATGTCGTTATCAATGTGAAACAAAAAGGTGTGGATATGCGTATTGCGTTGGATATCGCTTCCATCACTTTAAAAAAACAGGCCGACCGTATTGTATTGATTTCAGGGGATTCCGATTTCGTACCTGCCGCCAAACTGGCCAGACGTGAGGGTATTGATTTTATTTTAGATCCGATGTGGCAGAATATTCCCGAAGATTTATTCGAACACATTGACGGTTTGAAAAGTACATATATTCGCCCCTAAAAAATAATGATTGAAAATACTTGGCCGTCTGAAAAACCCTTTTCAGACGGCCTCATCTATTCCCCCTTTTGCTACAATACCGTTTCTTTTTGCAATACAAAGGCCGTCTGAAATGACCAAACCCGCCGTTTCACCGATGATGCAGCAATATCTCGACATCAAAGCGCACCATACCGACAAGCTGGTGTTTTACCGCATGGGCGACTTTTACGAGCTGTTTCTGGATGATGCCGTCGAAGCGGCCAAATTGCTCGACATCACCCTCACCACGCGCGGGCAGCTAAACGGCGAACCCATTAAAATGGCCGGTGTGCCGTTTCATGCTGCCGAGCAGTATTTGGCGCGGCTGGTGAAAATGGGCAAAAGCGTCGCTATTTGCGAGCAAACCGGTGAAGTGGGTGCCGGTAAAGGGCCGGTAGAGCGCAAGGTCGTGCGCATTGTAACGCCCGGCACCCTAACCGACAGCGCCTTTTTAGAAGACAAAGAAACCAACCGCATTGTGGCCGTGAGCGACGGCAAAAAACACATCGGGCTGGCGTGGGCATCGCTACAAAGCGGCGAGTTTAAAGTTAAAATCACCACTGCCGACAAATTGCCCGACGAGCTGGCGCGTTTGCAGGCCGCCGAAATCCTGCTGCCCGACAGCAAAACCGCCCCGCAGATTCAGGGTGCCAATATCACACGGCTCAACCATTGGCAGTTTGCCTCCGATACCGCCGCCAAACTGCTCACCGATTACTTCGGCAGCCAAGACCTGCTCGGCTTCGGTTTAAACCCCGACGAACATGCCGCCGCCATCGGTGCGGCCGGAGCGCTGCTCAACTATATCCGCCTCACTCAAAACCATCTGCCGCAACACCTCGACGGCCTATCGCTGGAAACCGACCACCAATATATCGGCATGGATGCCGCCACCCGCCGCAACCTTGAAATCACCCAGACCCTCACCGGCAAAAAAGCGCCGACGCTGTTTTCAGTATTGGACGAATGCGCCACCCACATGGGCAGCCGCCTGTTGGCTTTATGGTTGCACCACCCTTTACGCAGCCGCCAACATATTCAGGCGCGGCAGCAGGCGGTTCAGGAATTACAAGACCATCATGCCGATTTACAGGGCCGTCTGAAAACCATTGCTGATATCGAACGCATTGCCGCGCGGATTGCCGTCGGCAATGCCCGCCCGCGCGATTTGGCATCGTTGCGCGACAGTTTGTTTGTGTTGGCCGAAATCAAGCTGCCCGAAACCGGCGGCAGCCTATTGCAAACCCTGCAAAATATCTTTCCCGAAACCCTGCCGCTGGCCGAAAAGCTTAAAGCCGCCATTCTGCCCGAGCCTGCCGTATGGCTGCGCGACGGCGGCGTGATGAATCAGGGCTTCAATGCCGAATTGGACGAATTGCGCCATATTCAAACCCACGGCGATGAATTTTTATTGGCACTCGAAGCACGCGAACGCGAACGCACCGGCCTATCCACCTTAAAAGTGGAATTCAACCGCGTACACGGTTTTTATATCGAGTTATCGAAAATACAGGCCGAACAGGCGCCCGACGACTACCAACGCCGCCAAACCCTGAAAAATACCGAGCGCTTTATTACGCCCGAATTGAAAACCTTTGAAGAAAAAGTGCTCACTGCCCAAGAGCAGGCGCTGGCGTTGGAGAAACAATTATACGAAGCGCTATTGGCCGATCTTCAGACGGCCTTGCCGCAATTGCAAAAAGCCGCCAAAGCCGCCGCATCGCTGGACGTATTGGCCACGTTTGCCAAACAGGCGCAAGAGCGCGCTTATGCCTGCCCCGTGTTTACCGATTATCCCCTTATCGACATCGGCAACGGCCGCCATCCCGTTGTCGAGCAGCAGGTTCGCCATTTTACCGCCAACCATACCTTGCTCGACCACAAACAGCGGCTGATGCTGCTCACCGGCCCCAATATGGGCGGTAAATCTACTTATATGCGGCAGGTCGCGCTGATTGTTTTGCTGGCGCACACCGGCGCGTTTGTGCCGGCCGATTATGCCAAAATCGGGCCTATCGACCAGATTTTCACCCGTATCGGCGCATCCGATGATTTGGCCGGCAACCGTTCCACCTTTATGGTCGAAATGAGCGAAACGGCGTATATCCTCCACCATGCTACCGAGCAATCGTTGGTTTTGATGGACGAAGTCGGCCGCGGCACCTCCACTTTCGACGGGTTGGCGCTGGCGCAGGCCATTGCCGAACACCTGATACAGAAAAACAAATCGTTCAGCCTGTTTGCCACCCATTACTTCGAGCTGACCCGTTTGCCCGAAGCCCACGCCGGCGCTATAAATATGCACTTATCGGCCTTGGAAGAAGGGCGCGATATTGTGTTTCTGCACCATATCGAACCCGGCCCGGCCAGCAAAAGCTATGGTATTGCCGTTGCCAAACTGGCCGGCATCCCTGCCCGCGCACTCAAAGCCGCTTATAAACATTTGGGCGAACTCGAAGCCCAAGCCGCCGCCAACCGCCCGCAATTGGATATCTTCGCCATGCAGCCGTCTGAAAATGAAGATAGCGATTTTGATATTACCGAAGAAGAAACCGCCGAACCCAATCCGGCACTGGAAGCTTTGGCTGCTATCCATCCCGACGAACTGACACCGCGCGAAGCTTTAGATTGGGTGTATCGTTTGAAGAAATTGCTTGAAGACAATGGCGATAAACAATAGATATGGTTGATTGATTCAGACGGCCTAATATTTTTATAAGGCCGTCTGAATAAAAAACGGACGGATATATGATTATCCGTCCGCTTTTTATTTGCGTATCGAAATATTAAGAAATCCGCTCGATTTTGGCGCCTACTTTACCCAATTTGGTTTCGATGTGTTCGTAACCGCGGTCGAGGTGGTAGATGCGCTCGACAATGGTTTCCCCGTCGGCTACCAAGCCGGCCATTACTAAGCTGGCGGATGCGCGTAAATCGGTGGCCATAACGGTTGCACCGGAAAGTTTGTCGACGCCTTTTACAATGGCGGTATTGCCTTCGGCGGAAATATCCGCGCCCATGCGGTTTAATTCGGGCACATGCATAAAACGGTTTTCAAAAATGGTTTCCACCACTTTGCCGGTTCCTTCGGCAACGGCATTCATTGCCATAAATTGCGCCTGCATATCGGTTGGGAAACCGGGATGCGGCACGGTGCGGATATCGACGGCTTTCGGGCGTTGCTGCATATCAATGGCAATCCAGTCGTCGCCCGCTTCGATAATGGCGCCGGCTTCCACCAGTTTGTCGAGGATGACTTCCATAGTTTTCGGGGCGGCATGGCGCAATACCACTTTGCCGCCGGTCATGGCAACGGCGCATAGGAAGGTTCCGGCTTCGATGCGGTCGGGTACGACGCTGTGTTCGCAGCCGTGCAGCTCGGAAACGCCTTCTACGGTCATTACCGATGTGCCGATACCGCTGATTTTGGCACCCATTTTCACCAGACATTCGGCCAAATCTACTATTTCAGGCTCAATGGCGCAGTTTTCCAAAATGGTGGTGCCTTCTGCCAGAGTGGCGGCCATTAATAGGTTTTCGGTACCGCCGACGGTAACGACATCCATCACCACGCGCGCGCCTTTCAGACGGCCTTTGGCTTTAACATAACCGTGCTCGATGGTGATTTCGGCGCCCATGGTTTCCAAACCTTTGAGGTGTTGGTCGACAGGGCGGGAACCGATGGCACAACCGCCCGGCAGGCTGACTTGGGCTTCGCCGAAGCGTGCCAAGGTGGGGCCGAGCACCAAAATCGAAGCGCGCATGGTTTTCACCAATTCGTAGGGGGCAACGGTGTTGTTGACCGTGCCGCCGTTGATTTCAAATTCGTGAATATTGTCGGTTAATACGCGTGCGCCCATGCCTTGCAATAGTTTTTGGGTGGTTTTTACATCGCGCAGCATCGGCACGTTTTTCAGGCGTAGGGTTTCCGAAGTCAGCAGGCCGGCACACATCAGCGGTAAGGCGGCATTTTTGGCACCTGAGATGATAATTTCCCCGTTTAAAGGGCCGTTGGCGGAAATTTTGAGTTTGTCCACGATGGTTCTTTCGGTAGTAAAACAGGCGTTTCAGACGGCCTGTATGGTTATGTTTTGAATATGGCGGGATAACCGGAAAATATCGATTTGCATTGTATATAGGCCGTCTGAAAACGGCCGTACGATTCGGCACTGCCTGATAATCGGATTCGGGCGCAGGCCGTTTATTCCGGCGCGGTGTTTCTGTTTTTCGGTTCGATAAATACGCGATTATAAAGGATTTTAAAAAGAGCCGTTAGTGCTGTGAAATAAACGGTATCAGGCCGTCTGAAACGGTTTCAGACGGCCTGATAAAAGATGGGAATATTGAGTTAGTTGTTACATAAGGTTTAAATCGCTGATACGGTCGTATAAGCGTTCGGGGTTGTCGCCCTCTTCATGTAATTGGATGCGCAGGCGCAAGTCGTTGGCCGAATCGGCTTGGCGTAGTGCTTCGTCGTATTCGATTTGGTCTTTAACATAAAGGTCGAACAGGTGTTGGTCGAAAGTCTGCATGCCTTCGCCGACGGAACGTACCATCTGTTCTTTGATATCCATTAAGTCGCCTTTGAAAATCAAATCTTGAACGGCGGGGGTATTGAGTAAAAGGTCGATAACGGCGGTGCGTTGGTTGCGGCCTTTTTTCACGACTAAGCGCTGGCCGATAATGGCGGTCACGTTTAGGGCCAAATCCATCAATACTTGCGGCTGCCGTTCTTCCGGATAGAAGTTGATAATCCGTTCGATGGTTTGCACGGCATTATTGGCGTGAATGGTAAATACGCACAAGTGGCCGGTTTGGGCAAGCTGAAGGGCGTATTCCATACTGTTTTCGCTACGCACCTCACCGATACACACCACATCGGGCGCCTGCCGCATGGCACTTTGTACCGCCAGTTTCCAATCGGCGGTGTCGATGCCGACTTCGCGCTGGGTAATAATACAGCGGCGGGGTTGGTAGAGGTATTCGATCGGGTCTTCGATGGTAACGATATGGCCGGGCACTTTCTGATTGCGGTGATCAATCATGGCCGCCATCGAAGTGGATTTACCCGAACCGGTCGGGCCGGCCAGAATCAATAGGCCGCGGCGGGTTAAGGCCAGCTCTTTCAGTTTCGGCGGTAGGGCAAGTTCTTCGACACTGGGCACACGTTGGTTAATACGGCGCAACACCATGCCGGGGCGGCCTTGTTCATGGTAGGCGTTGACACGGTAGCGGGTATTGCTGCGCGATTGCACCGAATAGTTGAGTTCCAAATCACGGTTGAACGCTTCGCGCTGTTCGTCGTTCATGGTCGATTCGGTAATCGCGGCGGTATCGGCACCGCTCAAGGCTTTGTGCGGCATGGGGGTGAGTACGCCGTTGATTTTCATCGACGGGGGAAAGCCGGCGCTAATAAAAATATCGGATGCGCTGCGTTGTTCGGCTTCCTGACACATGCGGTCAAGCAGGGGGTGCAGCTGGGTGCCGATTTCGGCGGGGGTAGGGATATGCGGCGGTTGGTTTTTCTGCGAATAAGCCTGAACCATTTCCGTTAGCAGATTGTGCAGTTGGTTGGACTCGCTCATGATGTTTTACCCTTATCTGTGTTATGTTGGTTTGATTAGACAATCATATCGGCACTTTGCGCTTTGCTACGGGCTACTTCGTGGCTGATAACGCCTTGGCGGACCAGTGCCTGTAAAGATTGGTCGAGGGTTTGCATACCGTGCGCTTGGCCGGTTTGCAGTGCCGAATTGATTTGGGCGATTTTGTTTTCGCGAATCAGGTTGCGCACGGCAGGCGTGGAAACCAAAATTTCATGTGCGGCAACCCGGCCGTTGCCGTCGCGGGTTTTTAGCAGGGTTTGCGAAATCACCGCGCGTAGCGATTCGGAAAGCATGGAGCGCACCATTTCTTTTTCGCCGGCAGGGAAGACGTCGACAATACGGTCAACGGTTTTGGCGGCGCCGGTGGTGTGCAGGGTGCCGAAAACCAAGTGGCCGGTTTCGGCAGCGGTCAGTGCCAAGCCGATGGTTTCGGGATCGCGCATCTCGCCGACCAGAATCACATCGGGGTCTTCACGCAGTGCCGATTTTAAGGCGTTGGCAAAGCTGTGGGTGTGTTGGTGCAGCTCGCGCTGGTTAATCAGGGCTTTTTTACTTTGGTGCACAAACTCGATAGGGTCTTCGATGGTCAGAATATGGCAAGGTTGGTTATCGTTGATATAGTTGATCATGGCCGCCAGCGTGGTAGATTTACCCGAACCGGTCGGGCCGGTAACCAAAACCAAGCCGCGCGGGTTGTCGGAAATTTTTTGGAAAATACGCGGGGCTTTCAAATCTTCGAGAGTCAGCACGGTGCTGGGAATGGTACGGAATACCGCTGCCGGGCCGCGGTTGGTCATAAAGGCGTTGACACGGAAACGGGCCACATTGGGCAATTCAAACGAGAAATCCACTTCCATATTTTGTTGGTAGATTTTACGTTGGTAGTCGTTCATCACGGAGGTAACCATATTGCCGACCTCTTCGCTGCTCATTTCGGGCAGGTTGATGCGGCGTACATCGCCGTGAACACGGATCATCGGGGGTAAATCTGAGCTTAAATGGAGGTCGGAGGCTTTGTTTTTCACGCCGAATGCGAGTAAGTCGGTAATTTGCATAATGTGGCCTTACTTTTTAAGTTAAAATTTTTATTAAGTGAACGTTTTTGCCGCCGGTTGGTTGTCCAACGGCAGCGGTTATTGATATAGCTGTTTATTTTAAATAGATAATGATGTTAAACCAAGTAAAAATTTAATTATTTTTGCTAATATGGTGAAAACAGAAGAATACGGGAGTAATTATGACAAGCGTGCAACACAATTATCAGCAGGTGCTTTCCGAATTACGCCGTGCCGAAGCCGCCGCCGGCCGGCCTGAAAACAGTGTTTGTTTGGTGGCGGTGAGTAAAACCCATCCGGCCGAATTGATCCGGCAGGTTTATGAGGCTGGGTGTCGTGATTTCGGTGAGAACTATATTCAGGAATGGTATGAAAAAACCGAAATATTGGCCGATTTGCCGGATATCGTTTGGCATGTTATCGGTGATGTCCAATCGAATAAAACCAAATATGTGGCCGAGCGTGCGCATTGGGTGCATACGATTAGCCGTCTGAAAATTGCCCAAAGATTAAGCAATCAACGCCCCGAATCTATGCCGCCGCTTCAGGTGTGTATCGAAGTGAATATTGCCGCCGAACCCGATAAACACGGTGTTACCCCCGAAGAAGTGGTGGCCTTGGCGCTTGAAGTAGCCAAACTGCCGAATCTAAAAGTACGCGGCCTGATGTGTGTGGCCAAAGCCGATAGTGATGATGAATCATTACGCGAACAATTCGGCACCATGCAGAAATTGTTGGCCGATATGAATACGGCGGGTGTTCCGGCAGATGTGTTGTCGATGGGGATGTCGGCAGATATGGTAGCGGCCGTGTCGTGCGGGGCTACGCATGTGCGGATAGGCACGGCGATTTTCGGCAGCCGCCATTATGGTGGGCAGGCTTAAGGTTGTTAAACAGGGTTATTTGCATTCGGCAGGCCGTCTGAAAAGCATGGGTTATGTCGGTTATGTATTGTAGGCGGGAAGGCCGTCTGAAAAATAATAAAAGGAATTTTTATTATGTCGAAGTGGGATGAGCGTTATCAAACCGAAGAATATGTTTTCGGCACGGAGCCGAATGAATTTATCGCCCGTATCGAGCCTTATCTGCCCTCTGAGGGAAAGGCATTGGATTTGGCAACGGGCGAGGGGCGAAACGGTATTTTTCTGGCGCAACACGGCTTGGATGTGGAAGGCGTGGATATGTCGGCCAAGGGTTTGGAAAAAGCACAAAATCTGGCGGATGAAAAAGGTGTGCGCTTTCATACCCGTTTGGCGGATATTACCGCGATGGAATGGCCGTCTGAATATTATGAAATCGTGACTTCGGTTTTTTGCCATTTCACCGAACCGGTACGCACCCGAACCATGCAGAAGATTGTCGGTTCTTTGAAACCGGGCGGATTGTTTGCCGGTGTTTTCTACCATCCCGACCAAATCGGCTACGGCACCGGCGGCCCGAGTGATCCGGCCATGTTGGGCACGTTAACGGAAATGCAGCAGGCGTTATCCGGCTTGGAATGGGTTATCGCGGAGCATGAGGTACGGGAAATTCATGAGGGTATCCGCCATCGCGGTATGAGTTCGTTTATTTGTTTGTTGGGTAGGAAGCCCTCAATATAGAAAGATAACGGCATAGAGATAATTTCAGACGGCCTAAGCCTAATTATTATGAAAATAAAAATAAACTCATGGTGGAAATACCATGAGTTTATTTGTTTAAGCCGGGATGATGACTAATAAGGGGCAAATATTATTTTCTGTTGCGTGACGTTTTCTTATGCAGATGATAAACCATCATACCGAACACCAAACCCCAGAAAGGGCTGCTGATGCCGAGTAAGGTCATGCCGGAAGCAGAGGTTAGCAAGGTTACCAAGGCGGCTTCACGGGCGGTTTCATCCCGCCATGCGCCTACCAAGTTGGCTTGCAGTACGGCAAAAATAGGAATACCGGCTAATGCGGCAGTGAGTTCCGTAGGCAGCGCAGATAAGAGGGATACGGTAACTCCGCCTAATAAGCCGATTAATATGTAGAACACTCCTAGAATTACATTGGCTAAGTAGCGTTTTGCCGGATCTTTATCCACATCACTACCCATAGTAATGGCCGCACTGATGGCTGCCAGATTAACGGTAAAGTTGCCAAAAGGTGCGGTGAGCAGCGTGGTTATGGCACAACTTTCCACCAAAGGCCGAGCGGGTGGGCGGTAGCCGTAGCCGTGCATAATAGCCATGCCCGGTACGTTTTGTGTGGCCAATGAAGCAATAAACAAAGGCAGACCGACACTCATAATATTACCAAAATCCCAAGCGGGTTGTACCCATTCCAAAGTAGGGTTACGCCATTCCAGTTGGTCCCAGTCGAATAATCCCGCCCAAGTGGCATAAATAACTCCTGCCAATAACATCAGCATGACACTGTATCCGGGTAGGCGGATTTTACTGAGGAAGAATATCACCAACATAACCAAAATAAGTATGGGTTGGAATTCCATGGCTCCGAATACCTGACTGCCAAAGTTCAGCAAAATGCCTGACAGCATAGCGGCAACCAACGGCGTCGGAATCATACGGACTAAACGGTCAAACCAGCCGAATGCGGATATCAGCCACATTAACACCGATGCGGCTATAAATCCCGATATGGCATGAGCAAGCGGCATGCCTGTCATACCGGCCAATATCGCTGCGCCGGGGGTACACCATGCAACCATAACCGGTGCACGATAGCGGATACTTAAAAACATGGTTAACACCCCGCAGGCGATAGCCATTACGGTAAACCAGGAAATAATCTGTGTCGACGAGGCGCCCAGTGTCAATGCTGCCTGATAGATAATCGCCGCCGCGCTCACATAAGACACCAATAGCGCGGAAACGGCTGAGGAAAAATGAGAAGCGGAAAAATCAGATAATTTCAGCATGATAAATAAATGGTGTGGTAAAAGTTATTAAAATATTAATATTTTAAATATACCGCCGTATAACGGTTTTGAAAATAGCATCGATGATGTTCCAATATTTAACCAATTGATTTAAATGTATTTTTAATATAAATATAGTTGCTTTTATTTTAGACGGCCATTATATCCAATGGCGTAGGCAAATAGCTACCGCTTCAATTTTAAGCAAAAAATCAAAAGTGGTATTTTACTGTTTTACACATAGACGGCTTTCAATGCACAGTTTTTCAGACGGCTTAAAAGAAATGATTCCGGCAGCATTTATGGTTGGGTTTTAGTTTTTCCGTTTGGTAACAAACAGTGCCAATGACCGCAAACGATCTGCTTTGTCGCCAAATGGCTCAAGTAAAGTAACTGCTTCTTCTATTAGTGCTTCTGCATAAAGTCGGGCTTCAGCCAGTCCCATTAGTTTCACATAAGTCGGCTTATTGTTGTCGGCATCTTTACCGGCGGTTTTACCAAGCGTGGCGGTATCGGCTTCGCAGTCGAGCACATCATCAATCACTTGGAAAGCCAAACCGAGTTTGCGGGCATAGTGATCCAGCCGCTCAATATCGTCGTCATTTAAATTGGTACAGCTCAATGTACCCAATACCACGGCAGCGCGAATCAATGCACCTGTTTTTAGGCTGTGCATATGCTCCAACTCGGTTTGTGTCATTGGCAGGCCGACATTGGCTAAGTCAATCGCTTGGCCGCCGGCCATGCCGAGGCTGCCGGATGCCTGTGCCAGCACATTCACCATTTTCAATTGTCGGGCAGACGGTAGGTTGGTGGGTCGGCTGAGAATATCAAAAGCCAAGGTTTGCAATGCATCGCCGGCCAATAAAGCGGTGGCTTCACCGTATTGCACATGGCAGGTTGGCTTGCCTCGTCTCAGGCTGTCGTTATCCATAGCGGGCATATCGTCATGAACGAGCGAATAAACATGAATCAGCTCAACTGCCGCCATGGCATGCTCTAACACAACCGGATCGGCTTCCCCTAATTCGGATGCGGCCAAAACCAATAAAGGCCGCAGGCGTTTGCCGCCGTCTAGTGCGGCATAACGCATGGCTTCATGAAGCACTTGCGGATCGGCTTTTTCAGACGGCATTAATCTTTCAAGCGCCAACTCGGTTTGCGCTTGTGCTTTTTGCCGCCATGTTGTTTCATTATTCGCTTTGCTCAAGGTTCAGCTCCTTCAGTTCTTCTGCATCCAATACTTGTAACTTTTGTTCGACTTCGGCTAATTTGGCTTGGCAGTATTTCACCAGTTCATTGCCTTCCTGATAAGCGGCCAGGGCGTCTTCCAGCGGCATTTCGCTGCTTTGCATGGCTTGAGTGAGGGTTTCCAAACGCTTGAGCGCGTCTTCGAAAGATTTCGGGGCGGCAGATTTTTTCATAATCACTGTTGTTGTATGGAAAAAACGTTATTGTATAGTAAATGCCGTCAAAAAACTTCACTATGCGCTGGCTTTCAGCCTGTCGGTTTAAACGATGCGAATAGGGTTTTGAATATATTGTGGTGCAACGGCATGGATAGAATTTTTTTAGGCCGTCTGAAACCTTTAAATAAAAATGACAGACTAATTTCTAAAAATTTTCAGATACCCGATACCAAAGTATGCGGGGCTGAAAAGCTAACCGATACTTCTGCCTGAAAAGCAGTGAATGCGGCCAAGCCCGATATCCGATACAATTAAGGCCGTCTGAAAAAAGGATAACTTCAATTATGGCAAAACCTAAAGGCGGCTTGGGCCGCGGATTAGATTCTCTTATTTCTAATAATATTGATGATGGCGGCAGCGACCGTTTGACGACGGTGGCGGTATCCGATATTCAGCCCGGCCGCTATCAGCCGCGTGTTCAAATGGACGATGAAGCCTTGCATGAATTGGCCGAATCGATTAAAGCCCAGGGTGTGATCCAACCGGTGATTGTCAGAGAGAGAGGGCTGTCGCAATATGAACTGATTGCCGGTGAGCGCCGCTGGCGTGCCAGCCAATTGGCCGGGTTAACGGAAATTCCCGTGGTGATCAAAAGCATTAGTGATGAAACGGCATTGGCCATGGGCTTGATTGAAAACCTGCAAAGGGAAAACCTCAATCCTATCGAAGAAGCACGCGGTTTAAAACGTTTGGCTGATGAATTCAGCCTAACACACGAAACTATTGCTAAAGCCGTAGGCAAAAGCCGTAGTGCCATTTCCAATAGCCTGCGCTTATTGGCATTACCCGAACCCGTTCAAGATATGCTTTATCAGCGTCGTCTCGAGATGGGGCATGCCCGTGCTTTGCTAACGCTACCGGTTGTTGAGCAATTGTTGTTGGCGCAGAAGGCAGTTAAAAACGGTTGGTCTGTCAGAGAAGTCGAGCGGCGCAGCCAATTGGTGCAGCAGGGTAAGAAAACTGCTGCTACAACGGGTAAGAGAATCAATCCCGATATCCGCCGTTTAAATGAAGCGATTACTGAAAAATTGGGCGTGAATGCCGAAGTAAAAAGCAGTAATCAGAAAAAAGGCAAAATCGTATTGTATTTTGATACGCCCGAAACATTGGATAATCTTTTGCAAAAATTGGGCGTGGAATATGATGATTAAAAATCATACTTTTAGCGTATTTTTTTATTATCAGGGAAACTATTTTTAATATTTTTAGTATAAATAGAGTTGTCTAATATTTTTCAGACGGCTCTATTTATATTATTTGTATTATGAAGCTGTGAAGACAGAAATATTGCTAAAGAAATTTGAAAGCATTGCCAATATCAATATAGTACATTCAAGTATAGATAAAAGCAGATTATGCTTAAATTTTATAAGAAACCTCTGTCTAATATTTAATAGAATGTAGTATCATGTAGCATGTTTAAAAGTGTATACCAATAAGTTTAAGTAAAATAAACGAAAATCAAAATAAAAATATCGGTCACAAAGGTTAATAATTGTCTTGACGCTTAAACACATCTTGATTATAGTAGCCCCGCTTAATCTGCCCTAAGGTCAATTTGTATGAATAAGATTTTATATATGCAATTGGGTGCCTTGGCAGTCACCGCCGTGTTGTGTGCCGCAGTCAGCGGAATAGGCGGTTTTTGGTCGGCAATTGCCGGCGGTTTAAGTTATCTATTGCCCTCTGCGGCAGCAGTTTTACTTTTAAAACTTTTCAAACCTTATCCGCATCTGGCCGGAAAGATTTTTTTATTGGGAGAGGGTTTAAAAGTAATGCTGGCTTTGGTGTTCATGTTGTTGGTTTTCGCCATTTGGCATGAAACACTGAAATTTCTACCCTATATCTTAGGGCTGGTTACCGTCAGCCATCTGGTTTTTTTAGCATTGTTGAGAGTTCGAGACTATGGCAAGTGAATCAATGAGCGCTGCCGACTACATCAAGCACCATTTACAAAGCTTGACGAGTTTGCAGGATATAACACAGGGACAGGGCCTTAAGAATATAGCCGATTTTTCATATATCAATATCGATGCCATATTTTTTGCAGTATTACTTGGCGTGATAGGCAGTTTTCTTTTGTGGAGAGGTGCTAAAAAAGCAACCGCGGGTGTGCCCGGACGCTTTCAGGCAGCTGTCGAAATACTGTTTGAGTTTGTTGATGATATGTGTAAAAGCATTATTCATAACGAGCAGTCGCGTAAAGTTATTGCCCCATTAGGCTTAACATTGTTCGTTTGGATTTTCCTAATGAACGCTATGGATATGTTGCCGGTAGATTTATTGCCTTGGGCTTGGCAGCACTTAACAGGTGAACATCATGCTTTACTGCGTGTTGTACCTACGGCCGATTTGAATACCACATTGGCCTTGGCGATCGGTGTTTTGCTGATCTGTATTTTCTACAATATCAAAATCAAAGGTTTTGGCGGTTGGATGCATGAAATGTTTACCGCGCCTTTCGGCTCTGCATTAGCTCCGGCAAACTTTGTTTTGAATATTGTGGAATTCTTATCTAAAACCGTATCACATGGTATGCGGTTGTTCGGTAATATGTATGCCGGCGAGTTGGTATTCCTATTGATTGCACTTTTAGGTGGCGCTTGGGCGGCTTCAGGTAGTGTCGGCATTATGGATCCGATTATGTTCGTATTCCATATTCTTGCTGGCATGGTATGGGCAATTTTCCATATTTTGGTCATTACCCTTCAGGCATTTATTTTTATGGCATTGGCGTTTGTATATATAGGTCAAGCTCACGATGCACACTGATTTTGTAGTTGTTTTTTTGATGTATTAAGTGTTTTATAATTTTTTCAACGTAGTTTAACCTTTGTTTTTCATTAAGGAGTTTAAAATGGGTTTGATTGCTATTGCATGTGGTTTGATCGTTGCATTAGGCGCATTGGGTGCCTCTATCGGTATCGCAATGGTGGGTTCTAAATATCTGGAATCTTCTGCTCGTCAGCCTGAGTTGATTGGCCCTCTGCAAACCAAACTGTTCCTGATTGCCGGTTTGATTGATGCCGCATTCTTGATTGGTGTTGCTATTGCACTGTTGTTTGCGTTCGTTAACCCGTTTGCAGGCTAATCTAAACGGTAAGTGTTTCAATTATAATGACGAAACGCCGTTTGTTTGATTAACCCTAATTACGAAGGTTAAGTAAAGTGAATATTAATGCAACCTTATTTGCGCAAATCCTTGTCTTTTTCGGCTTGGTGTGGTTTACGATGAAATTCGTATGGCCGCCCATCGCAAAAGCATTAGATGAGCGTGCCGACAAAATTGCAGAAGGTTTGGCTGCTGCCGAACGCGGAAAAAGTGATTTTGAACAGGCAGAAAAGAAAGTTGCAGAACTCTTGGCCGAAGGGCGTAATCAGGTTGCCGAAATGGTCGCCAACGCCGAAAAACGCGCAGCTAAAATAGTAGAAGAAGCAAAAACACAAGCTTCGACTGAAGCTGCTCGTATTACAGCACAGGCAAAAGCCGATGTGGAGCAGGAAACCAACCGTGCCCGTGAAGCTTTACGTGAGCAAGTTGCCGTATTGGCTGTCAAAGGTGCCGAATCTATTTTGCGTAGTGAGGTTAATGCTGAGAAGCATGCGCAAATGCTTAGCGCCTTAAAACAGGAGCTGTAACTTATGGCTGAGTTCGCAACGATTGCCAGACCCTATGCAAAAGCATTGTTTGGTTTGGCGCAAGAAAAAAACCAAATAGAGTCTTGGTTGGGCGGACTGGAACAACTGACATCTGTGGTGCAACAAGATAAAGTTGCCGCATTTATCGAACAACCGGAAAAAGATGCTTCAGAAAAAGCAGATATGCTGGTTGGGCTGGTAGATTTAAGCGATTCAAACTTGAAAAATTTTGTATCGGTACTTGCCGAGCAAAAGCGCTTACAGGTTATCCCGGAAGTGTATGCACAATTTCAAGACTTAACCTTGGCACTTAACCATACTAAGCGTGCCGTTATTTATAGCGCATATGCTTTAAATGACGAACAGCTGAATGAGTTAACCGCAGAATTACAAAAACGTTTCGGTACCAACTTAGAAACCGTAACCGAAGTAGATCCGGATCTCATCGGCGGCGTAAAAGTGGAAATAGGTGACCAAGTATTGGACTTGTCGTTACAAGGTAAATTAAATGCTTTGTTTACGGCTATGACAAATTAGGAGAGTTTTCATGCAGCTTAATCCTGCTGAAATTAGCGACTTGATTAAAGCCAAAATTGACAATTTGTCTGTCAATACAGAAATCCGTACCCGTGGTACCGTGATTTCCGTAACAGACGGTATTGTGCGTGTTCATGGCTTATCAGATGTTATGCAAGGTGAAATGCTTGAGTTCCCCGGCAACACTTTCGGTTTGGCAATGAACCTGGAACGTGATTCCGTAGGTGCCGTAGTGTTGGGTGAATATGAGCATATTAAAGAAGGCGACGAAGTTAAATGTACCGGCCGGATTTTGGAAGTACCCATCGGTCGTGAATTAGTCGGTCGCGTGGTGAATGCTTTGGGTCAGCCTATCGATGGTAAAGGTCCTATCAATGCCACATTGACTGCACCGATTGAAAAAATCGCCCCGGGCGTTATTGCACGTCAATCAGTAGATCAGCCGATGCAAACCGGTTTGAAATCTATTGACTCTATGGTGCCGATTGGTCGTGGTCAACGTGAGTTGATTATTGGTGACCGGCAAACCGGTAAAACAGCCGTTGCTTTGGATGCGATTGTTAACCAAAAAGGAACCGGCGTTGTTTGTATTTATGTTGCCGTAGGTCAAAAAGCTTCTTCAATTGCCAACGTGGTTCGTAAATTGGAAGAACATGGTGCAATGGAACATACCATTGTTGTTGCCGCAACGGCATCTGAAGCCGCTGCATTGCAATTTATTGCGCCTTATGCCGGTTGTACTATGGGTGAATTCTTCCGCGACCGTGGCGAAGATGCTTTGATCGTATATGACGATTTATCTAAACAAGCGGTTGCTTATCGTCAAATTTCCCTATTGCTCCGCCGTCCTCCCGGCCGCGAAGCTTATCCGGGCGACGTTTTCTATCTGCACAGCCGTTTATTGGAACGTGCGGCGCGTATTAATGCCGATGAAGTTGAAAAACTCACCAATGGCGAAGTAAAAGGTAAAACCGGTTCGTTGACTGCTTTGCCGATTATTGAAACCCAAGCCGGTGACGTATCTGCATTCGTACCGACTAACGTTATTTCTATTACCGACGGTCAAATCTTCTTGGAAACCGATTTGTTTAACTCCGGTATCCGTCCTGCAATCAATGCCGGTATTTCCGTATCGCGCGTTGGTGGTGCGGCACAAACCAAAGTCATTAAGAAATTAGGCGGTGGTATTCGTTTGGCATTGGCGCAATATCGTGAATTGGCGGCGTTCTCTCAGTTCGCATCTGATTTGGATGAAGCGACACGCAAACAACTGCAACATGGTGAGGTGGTTACCGAGCTTATGAAGCAGAAACAATTCAGTACCCTGAATACTGCTGAAATGGCATTGACATTGTGGGCAATCAATAATGGTTCATATGAAGACGTTCCGGTTCCTAAAGCATTGGCATTTGAAGCCGAATTCTTAAGCTTCATACGCACTCAGCATCCTGCTGTTTTAGATGCCATCAATACTTCAGGTGCTATGTCTGATGAAAATGAGCAAGTATTGGTTCAGGCAATGAAATCCTTTAAATCTTCTTACAACTATCAGTAAGTCGTTAGAGATGAAAGGAGTCTGAAATGGCAGTAGGGAAAGAGATTCTCACCAAAATCCGTAGTGTTCAAAATACTCAAAAGATCACTAAAGCGATGCAAATGGTGTCGACCTCCAAAATGCGGAAGACTCAAGAGCGGATGCGCTTGGCGCGTCCGTACGCTGAAAAAGTACGTATGGTGATGAGCCACTTGGCACAAACCCAATCTGATCACGGTATCCAGTTATTGGAGCCGCACCGTAGCGTGCAGCGTGCTGGGTTTGTTTTGATCACAACCGATAAAGGTTTGTGCGGTGGCTTGAATGCTAATGTTTTAAAGAAATTCTTAGCGCAAGTTCAAGAATATCAAGAACAAGGCATTGAGGTTGATGTTGTTTGTTTGGGTAGTAAGGGGTTGGCGGCTTGTCAGCGTATTGGTTTGAATGTGATTGCCAGTGTGACCAATCTGGGTGATACCCCGCATATGGAAAAAATACTCGGTGCATTAACTGAAATTTTCCAACGTTACGAGAAAAAGCAATTAGATACTATTCACTTGGTGTATTCGGGATTTGTGAATACGATGCGCCAAGAACCCCGTAACGAAACCTTACTGCCTATCGGCCAAAACACAATTGAAAGTGTTGATATAAACAGCAATTATAGTTGGGATTATCGTTATGAACCGACTCCGGTGGCTGTTTTGGAATATTTGGTCCGCCGCTATTTAGAGTCTGTGGTTTATCAGGCATTGAGTGACAATATGGCTTCAGAGCAGGCAGCGCGTATGGTTGCGATGAAAGCTGCAACCGATAATGCAGGAAATGCTATTAAAGAGCTGCGCTTGGTATATAACAAATCACGCCAAGCAGCAATTACCACAGAATTGTCAGAAATCGTTGCCGGAGCAGCTGCCGTATAAGGTTGCCGCAACCGTGCATTAAAATAGGATACGATAATGAGCCAAGGCAAAATCGTACAAATCATCGGTGCAGTAGTTGACGTTGAGTTTTCACGCGACAACATCCCGCACGTGTATGATGCTTTAAAATTGGTTGATACAGACCTCACTTTGGAAGTACAACAACTTCTGGGTGACGGTGTTGTCCGTACCATTGCAATGGGTAGCTCGGACGGCCTGAAACGCGGAATGATGGTAACCAATACCGGTTCCCCGATTTCCGTGCCGGTGGGTAAGGCAACATTAGGTCGTATTATGGATGTACTCGGTAATCCGGTTGACGAAGCCGGCCCGGTAGCTTCAGACGTAAAACGTGCTATTCATCAAGAAGCCCCAAAATTTGATGAATTATCAAGTGCTACTGAGCTTCTGGAAACAGGTATTAAAGTGATTGACTTACTGTGCCCGTTTGCAAAAGGCGGTAAAGTAGGTTTATTCGGTGGTGCCGGTGTAGGTAAAACCGTTAATATGATGGAATTGATTAACAACATCGCCAAAGCACACAGTGGTTTGTCTGTATTTGCCGGTGTAGGTGAACGTACCCGTGAAGGTAACGACTTCTACCATGAAATGAAAGATTCCAACGTATTGGATAAAGTAGCCATGGTTTACGGTCAGATGAACGAGCCGCCCGGTAACCGCTTGCGTGTGGCCTTAACTGGTTTGACTATGGCGGAGTATTTCCGTGATGAAAAAGACGAAAACGGCAAAGGCCGCGACGTTTTATTCTTCGTAGACAATATTTACCGTTACACTCTGGCCGGTACCGAAGTATCTGCATTGTTAGGCCGGATGCCTTCAGCGGTAGGTTACCAACCGACATTGGCTGAAGAGATGGGCCGTTTGCAAGAGCGTATTACTTCTACGCAAACCGGTTCCATTACGTCTATCCAAGCCGTATATGTACCTGCCGATGACTTGACTGACCCGTCACCAGCTACAACATTTGCCCACTTGGATGCAACAGTCGTTCTGAGCCGTGATATTGCTTCTTTGGGTATTTACCCTGCGGTAGACCCATTAGACTCGACTTCACGCCAATTGGATCCGATGGTATTGGGTCAAGAGCACTATGATGTTGCCCGTGGTGTTCAGTCTACTTTGCAAAAATATAAAGAACTGCGTGATATTATCGCCATTCTGGGTATGGATGAGTTGTCTGACGAAGATAAACTGACAGTGATGCGTGCTCGTAAGATCCAACGCTTCTTGTCTCAACCGTTCCATGTGGCTGAAGTATTTACAGGTTCTCCGGGTAAATATGTTTCTTTACGCGACACCATTGCCGGCTTTAAAGCTATTTTGAGCGGCGAATACGATCACTTGCCGGAACAAGCTTTCTATATGGTTGGCGGTATCGAAGAAGCTGCAGAGAAAGCAAAAACCTTAAACTAAGGAGGCCGGCATGAGTATCATGCAAGTTGAAGTGGTAAGTAATGAGCAGAATATCTACTCGGGTGAGGCAAGCTTTGTGGTTGTGCCTACCTTGAGTGGTGAGCTTGGTATTTATCCGCGACATGAGCCGATTATGAGTTTGGTGCGTCCCGGTGCATTGCGTTTAACCGTGCCGGGAGAGTCCGAAGAAATATTGGTCGCTGTTTCAGGTGGTGTATTAGAAGTTCAACCTGATAAACTGACCGTATTGGCCGACGTGGCCGTACGCAGTGAAGAAATGGATCGAGCCAGAGCTGAGGAAGCTAAAAAAGCTGCCGAAGCACATATTTCTCAAGCGCAAGATGACGAATCATTGGCTAAAGCCCATGCGGCATTGGCAGCGGCAATTGCGCAGCTGAAAACTTTGGATTATATCCGCGCACAGAAAAATAAATAATTTTATCGGTAGCGTTTGCAAAGGGTACGATATGAACATCGTACCTTTTTCTATTTTATGATCAATGTGATTGAGATTGAGCGCTTGACAACGTATGCGTGTTTATTGATTAGGTGGATAGTTTATATTCCTATTTTTCAAATTTATTAAAAGGCCGTCTGAATAAAGTTTTCAGACGGCCTTTTTAAATAAATGGATTTAAGCTTTATTTTCTTGCTTTAAATCCCAACAAATGCTGTTGTGTCGCCAGCCATGCACCGGCAATACCTAAAGCGGATACGGCAGCCATAATCAGCAATATTTCCCAAATATAAAAATAGCGCCAAACAATATTCAGTCCGTAGGGTTTGAAGATTTGATTGACCAGTGGCTGTGAAAGATTAACCAGCCATGCACATAAAATCAGGCTCAATGTGGCCGACAATATACCCTGCCATGTTGCTTGATAGAGAAAGGGGCGGCGGATAAACGAGGCGGGGGCGCCAAGCAGCTTGGTGATTTCAATTTCTTCTTTGCGGCTTAAAATCTGTAAGCGGATGGTATTGTGCGCTACCAAAACAAAAGCAACACTGAGGGTAATGGCTAGAAACCAAAATATTTTATGAACAAAATCATTAATTTGATAAAGCGTTTGCATCCATTCCGTATCCAGTTTGGCAGATTCGACCATAGGCAGCTTGGCTAAGTCTTGTTGCAATGCCTGCATCACTTCGGGCGGTGTGGCCGGGTCGGGCGTCACGATAAACACATCGGGCAACGGATTTTCATCTAGCATGGAAACCAAGTCTTGCCCGCCCAAACTGGTTTGCAATTCTTCCAAGCCTTCCTGCTTACCAATAAATGTACTTTCGCTGATGCGGGTATCTTTGGCCAATAGGGCTTTCACCGTTTCGTTATCCGTTTGAGCGGCATTGAGTTCCATATAAAGCGTGATTTGCGGTGACTCATTCAGTTTTCCCAAAACAGCTTGGGCGCTGTGTACGCCGAGATACAATGTGAGCGGCAGCGTCATGGCTACGGCCAGCATCAGCAAAATCAGGATGGTGCCGACGGGCTGCTTGAGTAGCTGTCGGGCGGCATTCACTGCGGCATCAATGTGGAGCGACAAATAAGGATTCATGAAGTAAACCTGCCTTCCTGCAAACGTAAAATACGGTGGCCGTAGTCTGCCATCAGGGTTTCATCGTGTGCGGCCACAATCACGGTAGTACCTACTTCGTGAAAGGTTTTGAAGAGTTCCATAATATCCAAGGCATAGGCGCGGTCTAGGTTGGCGGAAGGCTCGTCGGCAATCAGCAGGCTGGGTTGGTGCACAACGGCGCGGGCAATACACAAACGTTGTTGTTCGCCGCCGGAAAGTGTTATCGGGTCGGAAAGCTCGCGCCCGCCCAAGCCTACTTTTTCAATGGCAATCCGCGCCCGTTTTTCGGCTTGTTTGAGGTCGTAGCCGATAATGCGCAGTGGCAGCAATACGTTTTGCAACACATTGCGGTCAAACAGGATTTTATGGTCTTGGAAGACGATGCCGATATGTTGGCGCAAAAAGCCGATTTGGTTGTCGCTTAGGTTGCCGATATCCTGATTATTAATCCAAACCTTACCCTTTGTCGGTTTGGTGATACCGGAAATCAGCTTGAGTACGGTCGATTTCCCCGCACCGGAATGGCCGGCCACAAAAATCATTTCCCCTTTGCGGATATTAAAGCTGATATTTTTCAGGGCTTGAAAACCGCCGGGATAAATTTTAGAAACTTGTTCGAAACGAATCATAAGCATTCTCGTTGTAAGTGGAATTCAGACGGCCTAGAGATAAAAAGGCCGTCTGAAAATAATTACGGCGGATTATACCGAATAATGCCTAACTGTTCAGCTGCCACGGATAGACGGAATCCTATATAATACAGCGTAGTTTCAGACGGCCTTGTAAGATAAGAGGCCGTCTGAAAAATGATGATTAAAAAGGAACCACCATGCTCACACCCGAACAAGTTAAGGATATGATTGAAGCCGTTACCCCTTGCGAATACGTTGAAGTAGAGGGAGACGGCCACCATTTTTTCGCTCAGATTGTTTCTTCCGGTTTTGAAGGAAAAGCACGTTTGGCACGCCACCGTTTGATTAAAGACGGCTTGGCCGACAAATTGGCCAGCAACGAACTGCATGCTTTATCGATTACCGTTGCTGCCACACCGGCAGAGTGGGCGGCTAAACAAGCTTAATACCCAATTCTATTGAGATATGAATAACAAAAGCCGCATTTAATGCGGCTTTATTGCATGGTATGGCTAGGCAGACGGATTCAATAAACGGTATTGTATACGGATATATTCGTCTAATACGGTTTGTTGGATGTCCAATCTGAGCTGGAGTGGTGAGGCGAAGCGTACCACAATGTTATACACTTTATCATCGTGGGGAACACGGGTAATCCGAGGTTGGGCGGCCGGTGTAATAAACAGTTTTTGGGTTTGAACGGCCTCTAAGTGTTTTTCAATAGCCGGAACAAAAGGTGCGCAGCGTTTTTCCAAAAGTTGTTGCAACGGCGGTACGATTTGATCCGAATCCAGATGAATCGGCACCGGAATATCAAAAGTGTGAATAATATACGGCCCCATCACATTATCGCGCTGCACGGAATGCGAAAGCAGCAGACTGTTGGGAAACGATACGGTTTTACCGCTTAACTGCCCCACTTGCGTATTGGGGCCGATTTGCATCATTAACGTATTAAACAGGTTGATATCGACCACACGCCCGCGCAGGCCGTTGACTTCAATATAATCGCCTACCGAGTATTGCTTGGTTGTCGCCCGTAAAACACTGCCCGACAAACACATAATCAATTCTTTCGTGGCCAACACAACGGCGGCGGCCACGGCAAACATCGATAAGGCTAAAGTATGGATTTGTGCCGCCCAAATAATCGTTAACCCGAATATCACCAAAATCAGGGTAACATTGCGCCCCATTACCGCCCAACGGCGTTTTTCTTCAATCGGCATGGTCGGATGGCTACGGAAATGCGCCTGAAGCAAAATAGTGCGCAACAGCAAAATACCGGCAATCATCAGAACGGATTCAATGATTTCCAGTTTAACCGGCCCGTTTTGGATATAGTGGAGAATGGTGTCCCACATGGTATTGCCCCGTATATTGGAATGTATAGCATGTTTGAGTATATGCTTTTGTTTATATCGGAACAATCTTTCCTTAAAGCAAGCGGGCTAAAAAGGCTATCTGAAACTTTTCAGACGGCCTACCCTGCATAGCAAGCCATTGTAAAATTCAGTACAATACGCCTCTTGAATTCAGGAATAACAAAGAGAACCGCCATGATTGAAGCCGAAATCGTCAACCAGTTGAACGCTATGCTGAACGACCTTTCCGAACGCAGCAAAGATATCCGCAGCTATCTTGACTATGACGGTAAAAAAGACCGCCTTGAAGAAGTGGTCGGCCTGTCGGAAGACCCCGACCTTTGGAACGACCCTAAAAAAGCCCAAGAAATTGGTAAAGAGCGCAAGGTATTGGAAGGCATCGTTTTAACGCTTGATAAAATTGCCGCCGGTATCGACGACAACCGCGAATTGCTTGAAATGGTTGTCGAAGAAGAAGATGAAAGCGGGTTTGCCGCCGTTCAAGAAGATGTTGCCGAGCTGGAAAAAATGATGGCCGATTTGGAATTCAAACGGATGTTTAACCAGCCGGCCGACGTGAACAACTGTTTTATCGACATTACCGCCGGCGCGGGCGGTACCGAAGCGGAAGACTGGGCCGGCATGCTTTACCGCATGTATTTGCGCTATGCCGAGCGCAAAGGCTTTAAAGTAGAAGTATTGGAAGAAGACGAAGGCGACATTGCCGGTATTAACCGTGCCACCATTAAAGTGGAAGGCGAATATGCTTACGGCCTGTTGCGTACGGAAACCGGTATCCACCGTTTGGTGCGCTATTCCCCGTTTGATTCCAACAATAAACGCCACACTTCTTTCTGTTCCGTTTTCGTTTATCCAGAAGTAGACGATAGCTTTGAAGTGGAAATCAACCCTGCCGATTTGCGTATCGATACCTACCGTGCTTCAGGTGCGGGCGGGCAGCATATTAATAAAACCGATTCGGCCGTGCGGATTACCCACAACCCAACAGGCATTGTTGTGCAATGTCAAAACGACCGCTCGCAACACCGCAACCGCGAAGAAGCCATGAACATGCTGAAAGCCAAGCTGTTTGAATTGGAAATGCGCCGCCGCAACGAAGAAAAACAATCGTTGGAAGACAGTAAATCCGATGTGGGCTGGGGGCATCAGATTCGTTCGTATGTGTTCGACCAATCGCGCATTAAAGATTTGCGTACTTCTTATGAAGTCGGCAATATCAAAGCCGTGATGGACGGCGATTTGGACGGCTTTATCGAAGCCAGTCTGAAGCAGGGTGTATAGCGCTTTGAGGCCGTCTGAAAACGACGGTCTCAAATATCGCCATGATTGTTAATGTTCCATAGCGGCGGGCATAATTGTCCGCCATACTATTATAAAGCCGTCTGAAAATTGCAGGTTCCCTTATGATACAAACCGATTTCTCGCGCCCTGTTTTGGCCATTGATACCAGCACATCGTTTTTGTCGCTGGCGCTGCGTGTCGGCGGCAAAACGATTATCCGGCACGAAGAAGCGGGTAATAAACAATCCGAACTGATTTTGCCGAACATCGGCGCTATGCTGGCGGAAGCCGGTATTACCGCCGCCGATTTGGGCGTGTTGGTTTATGCACAAGGGCCCGGCGCGTTTACCGGCTTGCGTATCGGTACCGGTGTGGCGCAAGGGTTGGCTACCCCGTTTGACATTCCTTTGGTGGGCGTGCCGTGTTTGGATGCGGTGGCTTATCAGATAACGGCACCATGCGTATTGGCGGCCACCGATGCGCGCATGGGCGAAGTATTTTATGCTTGGTTCGATACGCAACGGCAACAACGTTTAAGCGATTATCTGGTGGGCAAAGCAGTGGAAATCGAAGTGCCGACAACCGAAAGCACGCCGCAAGGTGTCGGCAATGCGTTTGCCTTGGATGATAAACCGCCGTTTGCCGGGCGTGCCGATATGCCGACGGCAGCCGATTATTTGCAACTGGCGGCATCGGGGCGTTATCCGGCGACAGATGCGGCGCATGCCGAACTATTGTATGTCCGCAATAAAATTGCGTTAACGGCAAAAGAACAAGCCGAGCGCAAAGGCGGGCGGCCGTGATTATCAGGCTGGCGGAAGAACGGGATATAGCCGCATTGGCTGAGCTGGATGCGCTATGCAATCCTTCGCCGTGGTCGGCCGCGCAGTTTCAGACGGCCTTGAATAGTCGTGTCGATACGGTTAAGGTATTGGCAGACGAGCATAGCCTTATCGGTTTTGCGGTATGGCAAACCGTATGCGATGAATCGGAACTGCATTTGATTGCGGTTCATCCTAACCGCCGCCGTAGCGGTGCCGCTTCGCAATTGATGCGGGATTGGTTTCAGACGGCCTTAGCGCAACAGGTAACACGGTTGTTTTTAGAAGTCCGTGCTACCAATGAAGCGGCAAAAGTGCTTTATGGCAAATTCGGGTTTACCGAGTGCGGCCGTCGCAAAAATTATTATGCATTGCCCGATGGCAGTCGGGAAGATGCGGTTTTGATGGAGAAATCATGTTAAGCAGCCGTTATCTGCATTTGCACGAAGCCTTAGGGCTGGGGCCGATGTGGTTGAAGCAGGGCGCGAAAGTGCTGCCCGCCGACCATAGCGCCGAAGTGCGGCCGGATAGCGGCGGTAAGGTGGCAACAATGGCAACGGCCGAACCGCATATAGCCGCTACGGGCAAAGCCCCCGCACGCTTGGCCGCTATTGCCGCCGTCCATCAAAAAGAAAAAGTTTCAGACAGCCTGAATAAACAATCGGCGGAACAAACACCGCAACCGATAGCGGAACAGCCAAGGCCGTCTGAAAAAGCGGCAGTTGAGCCAGCGGCTATAAAGGCGGAAACCGCCACTGCCGAACCTGTTTTCGATACGGCAGATATTGCGTCGGCCGATGTGATGGTGGTCAGTATTTGCCCCGCACCCGAAGACCGTACCGCCGGCGTATTGTTTAGCGGCAGTGTCGGCGTGTTGCTGGATAATATGTTGGCGGCGGTCGGTTTGAAACCCGATGATGTACATAAAACCACATGGATAAAGGAAACCACGGTTTTTATGCCGCAGCCGACACCGGAGCAAGCCGCCGCCGCACTGCCGCAGATATCGGCCGAACTGACCGCTTCGCAAGCGGAGGTAGTGTTGTTTTTAGGGCAGGTATTCGAACAGCCTGATTATGCGGAAACGATTGCGCAGTTATGTGGCAATACGCCTTATTTTGTCGTGCCGCATCCGGCCCGTTTGCTGAGGCAGCCGCAATTGAAACGGCAGGCATGGCAGGAATTGAAAAAATTACAGCATGTTTTAAAGACACGGTAATCGCCCGTATTTAGATAACAAACCACTCAGGCCGTCTGAAACTTTTCAGACGGCCTGAATCCAATAGATAGATAAGATAGAGTCGATAGGTCGGTTTCCCCCGTAATTCAGACAGTATGCGGTTGCCGATACCGTTTTGCCTGCCGTATGCGTCGTTGCGCTATTGGCCATTCAGGCAGAGTGATTCTATGTTACTATTTCACCGAGCCTGTATTTTGTATGCCGTGATAATAATAAAGCCGCCTTGTTGTCCGCTTGTTTATGCGGCCGAACCGTTATCGGAAGGAACCCTGTTATGAACCGTCTGTATCAGCAGCCACAGCCCCTGCCGCCTTTCCATCATGTGATTGTGGTCGGTGCCAGCGAACGCCCCAACAGTGTCGGCGAGCGGGTGCTTACCCATCTGCTGGCGGCCCCGTTTACCGGAAAAATCACACTGGTGAACCTGCGGCACAAAACGGTAGGGGGAATGAGGGCTTATAGCAATGTCGGCCGTGTGCCGGAAGCTGCCGATGCGGTTTTGGTGTTAACCCAGCCGGAAAGCTATGAGAGTGTGTTGCGGTCGTGTATAAAACAGAATATCGGTTATGTGGTTTTTGCCCAAGATTGGGACAATCTTTCCAACGATGAATATAAACAGGCGCAGGCGGTATTTAAGAAAAACAGGAAAACCGATATACGGATTGTGGTTTGCCATGCCGCTTCGGTTCAGATTCCCGCCATACGCCTGAATGCAGGGGTTTATCCGGATATGCCGGTCGGCACGGTGGGGCTGATTAGCGGCCATGCCGCCGAAAGCGTGGATATGCTGGCGTGTTTGCGGCAGGCGGGGTTGGGTGTTTCTTGCCATGTGGGTTTGAAATATGCTCTAAGCCCAACCGTTTCGGCCGATATTATCGAAATGTTGGGCAGGGATGCGGGCACGAGCTTAATCGTGGCGGAATACAATCCGAATGAAAATTTGCGCCGCCTGTTTAGTGTTGTGCGCAAAGTGGTGCGCCGTAAGCCGGTGATTCTTTCGGTCAGCGGTTATGCCGATGCGGAAGAGCGGGCGGTGTTGCAGGCATTGTCGCGTTATAGCGGCTGCGTGGTGGCATTTTCCCGCGAAGAATTTTTAGCCGCCGTGCATGTGGCCGCCGCAAAAAAACAAGCTGCCGGCACATTGAAAGTTGTCGCCAATATCCCTTGCGGCCGTCTGAAAACGCAGGCCGAGGAATCGGATATTGCCTTGCAGCTGCCCGATGAAACGCAAAGGCCGCCTGAAAATACCGAAGGCTATATCGGCAGCAATCCGTCGCCCCTGCGTTTCCGCGAATGTGTGGAAAACAGCCTGCATCATCATCAAACCGAAGCGTTATTGACAGTGGTTTCCCCCGCAGCCGATAAAGCCGCCGATATTATCCGCTTATTGGCGGATATACAAAAACAATCTGAGAAGCCGTTGCTGGTTAGCAGCCCGCTTTCAGACGGCCTGATGCAATTTAAAGACACCGATCAGGCATTATCGGCATTTGGTTTTCAAAAAAAATACAAGGAATTGAAACAGCTTCGGCAGCAGGTGGCGAAGCCGTGGCCGTCTTATGTGGAAAGCCCGTCCGTTAAAGAGATCAAACAGGCCGCAGAGGATTTGCCGCAATTGCTGAAAACATTGTATCTGCCTGAAAACCATACTGAAGTACAACCATTGTGCGCCCGATTGATTTTCAGACGGCATCCGTATTATGGCGCGGTGGTGTTTGCCTGTTCGAGTGGCAAAACCGTGGCCGTTCTGCCGCCGTTTACAACGCTTGATGCCGAACAGCTGGTTGATAAGGTCGAATTAAAACGCCATCATAAAACGGTTTACCAATGGCTATACAGTTTAAATGTGGTTGTCGGGCAGGTGCCGGAAATCCGCTCGATACAGATGGAAGTGTATCCCGACGGCAAAACGCATACGGAATGCGAAATAGAAGAAGAAACAGATAGTTTAGACGACAGTGAAACGGTGTTGGCAGCATATCCCGTTGCCGTAACACACACGTTCACCTTAAAAAACGGTCAAAAAGTCCGCCTCCGGCCGCTATTACCCGAAGATGCCGAAGCCAAACAGGATTTTGTACGCAACCTGTCGCCAGAAAACCGCTATACCCGCTATATGACGCACCTTAACGAACTCAGCCCGACCATGCTCGCCCAAGCTTGTAATCTCGACTATGCTGCCGAAGCGGCCATTGTTGCCGAAGCCGTTGAAGACGGCACTTGGTTGGGTGTTGCCCGATTCAGCGGCACGGAAGAAAAGGGCTGGTGCGAATTCGGTATCAGTGTGGCGGAAGCGGCGCAGGGGCAGGGTTTGGCGGTTCATCTCATGCAGCAGATTATCGAGTTGGCCAAACAGCAGGGCTATTCAGTCATGAGTGCGGAAATCCTGAAGCAGAACCAAGCCATGCAGAAATTGGCGGAAAAACTAGGGTTTACCCTAACGCCGTCGCCGCACGATAAAGATTTACTCGAAGCCGTTTTGAGTTTGGTTGAAGGCGAAGAAAAGCCGGTAAACAACATAACGCAAAATTTAAAACAACAAATACTTGCGTTCAAATTGTAATCTATTCTAAAATTAGCGGTTTTCTATACATCCGACTTTTATAAAAGGAATTTTTCATGGTAGTTATCCGTTTAGCCCGCAGCGGCTCAAAACACCGTCCGTTTTTCAATATCGTGGTTGCCGATTCACGCAACCGTCGCGACGGCCGTTTTATTGAGCGCGTAGGTTTCTACAACCCCGTTGCTAACGAAAAACAAGAACGCGTTCGCTTGAACGCAGACCGCCTGAACCACTGGGTCGGCCAAGGTGCACAAGTAAGCGAAGCCGTTGCCAAATTGGTTAAAGCACAAAAAGCAGCCGCTTAATTCATCTATCGTCGGAACATACTGTTATGACCGATAACCGGCAAAACGTAGCCATGGGCTACATTAAAGGCGTATTCGGCGTTAAAGGTTGGCTGAAAGTGGCCGCCAATACCGAATACAGCGACAGCCTGCTGGACTATCCGGAATGGCAGCTGAGTAAAGACGGCCAACGCTTGTCGGTTAAGGTTGAAACCGGCAAAGTCGTCAATGGCGAATTGCAGGTAAAACTGGTAGGAATAGACGACCGCGAAGCAGCGTTTGCATTGCGCGGTCATACCATCGAAGTCAACCGCGAAGATTTTGCCCCGACCGAAGAAGGCGAATATTATTGGGCGGATTTAGTAGGGATGACGGTGGTGAATACCGAAGGCATTGTGTTGGGTAAGGTGGATAACCTGATGGAAACCGGCGCGCATGATGTCTTAATGATAAGCGGCGAATATGGTCGGAAACTGATTCCGTTCGTATCGCAATATATCGGCAACGTAGATACCGAAAATAAAACCATTACTGCCGACTGGGGTTTGGATTACTAATGTTGATTCAAGCCATTACCCTGTTTCCGGAAATGTTTGACAGCATAACCGGATACGGCGTGACCGGACGGGCTTTAAAGCAGGGACTTTGGCAGTTTCAAGCCATTAATCCGCGCCGCTTTGCCGATAACAAACTCGGTTATATCGACGACAGGCCTTTTGGCGGCGGGCCGGGTATGATTATGATGGCACCGCCTTTGCAGGCCGCCATCGAAGAAGCAAAAGCAAACGGCTCCGGCAGCAGCCGCGTGGTGTATCTCAGCCCTCAGGGTGCGCCGCTCACGCATGCCAAAGCAGAAGAATTGGCAAAATTGGATAATCTGATTTTGCTATGCGGTCGTTATGAAGGCATAGACGAACGGCTTTTGCTCGGTAGTGTTGATGAAGAAATCAGTATCGGCGATTTTGTCGTATCGGGTGGGGAATTACCTGCCATGATGCTGGCAGATGCCGTGCTAAGATTGATACCGGGCGTGTTGGGTGATAACCGGTCGGCCGAACAGGATTCGTTTTCAGACGGCTTGCTAGATTGCCCGCATTACACCAGGCCGGTAGAGTTTCAAGGCATGACGGTTCCCGAAGTATTACGTTCGGGCAATCACGGCCTGATTGCAATGTGGCGGTTGAAAGAATCGCTGCGGCGCACATTACAGCGCAGACCGGATTTACTGGAAAAGCGCATTTTAATCCCAAAGGAGTCCCGCCTCTTGGCAGAAATCAAACAAGAGCAACAGGACAGCCAATCATAATTAGGAAAATACAATGAATTTGATCCAACAATTAGAGCAGGAAGAAATTGCCCGCTTAAACAAAGAAGTTCCTCCTTTTGCACCGGGTGATACCGTTGTCGTATCCGTGCGTGTAACAGAGGGTAACCGTACCCGTTTGCAAGCCTACGAAGGTGTGGTGATTGCTCGCCGTAACCGTGGTTTGAACAGCAACTTTATCGTACGCAAAATTTCAAGCGGTGAAGGTGTGGAACGTACTTTCCAACTGTATTCACCCAATGTTGTGAAAATCGAAGTGAAACGCCGTGGTGACGTGCGTCGCGCCAAACTGTACTACTTGCGCGGCTTAACCGGTAAAGCTGCCCGTATTAAAGAAAAATTGCCGGCACGCAAAGGTTAATTTCTTATTAAACATCGGATTGAACTATTTTGAAATAAGCAAAAAAGTTTTCAGTTCTGATGAAATCAAGTTATCAAACAGCCGAAGCCTATATTTAGGGTTTCGGCTGTTTTGTTTATTTATCAATTACTAAAGACGACATTGAAACTTGTTTTTATATGGTTTTCATTATGTCGAATGAGATTTCTCAAGAGATTTTGCAATAAACCGCCGTTCCAATCCTATTATTTTCAGTTTAATGTTTACTTTCATAAAGCGTTTTCTTCGTTATAATATACAAAACTTTAAATTGTTCTTTCAGGCCGTCTGAAAGTTTCTGAACCGCTTGCCGATAGGGTGTTCATCTATTAAAAATAGATAGAAAAAGCAGTTGTTATCGTTGGATTATATTGATATAGCAAACGATTTTCAGACGGCCTGTTATCACCATGAAAGCTGATTTTATGTACGCCAAACTATTTCTTTCCCTCATGTTTTTGCCGCTTTCCGTTCAGGCAATGGTTAATATACAGCGTTGGCGTACGCCGGAAGGTACGCAGGTTTTGTTGGTTGAGCGGCATGAGAATCCGATTGTTGATGTACAAATCAGTTTTAAAGGGGCGGGTAGTGCGTTTAATCCGAAAGGGAAAAATGAAGTTGCCGAGTTTACCGCTGCCTTATTAACCGGCGGTACCCGCGAACTGAGCGAAGAAGCTTTTCAAGATAAAATTAACGATTTGGCAGCAGAGATTAATAGTTCAAGCGGCGAAGAGGGCGCCGGTATCACTTTCCGTAGCTTGAGCGAAAAAGCCACTCTTCAACCGGCCATTAACTTGGTGAATCAAGCATTAGCGCAGCCCAGTTTTGATAATGCCGTTTTCGAGCGTATCCGCAAACAAACCATCACCGGATTACAACAGCAGGAAACCGATCCCAATTTTATTGCCGGACGTGAGTTAACCCGATTGAATTACAACGGCCACCCTTACGGCCGGATTGCCGAAGCAAGTGTGGAAAATACCCGTCTTGTTAATTTAGAAGATATCCATGCGTTTTATCTCAGCCGTTATGCTAAAGATAATGCCATTGTGTCGGTTGTCGGCGATATTAACCGCCAAGAAACGGAAGCATTGGTGAAACAAGTATTAGAGGGATTACCCGAAAAAAGCGTGGTTAAAGGCAATATTCCCGCCGTGTCTTTCCGTCCGGCGGAACAGAAAAATATTGATTTTGCAGGTGAGCAGGCGCAAATTATGATGGGTATGCCGCTGATTAAACGCCATGATCCCGATTATTATGCTTTGGTGGTCGGCAACTATATTCTCGGCGGTGGTGGGTTCGACAGCCGCTTGATGAAAGTATTGCGAGATCGATACGGTTATACCTACGGCGCACATAGCAGCCTTTCCCCTGCTACCGAAGCCGGTCCGCTAACCATTGGGTTGGCAACTCAAAAAAACAATACCGCTCCGGCATTGGAAGCCGCGCGTAAAGTATTGGCTGATTTTATTGCCAACGGCCCGACCCAAGAAGAATTGCAACAAGCCAAAGCCAATATTATCGGCAGCTTTCCGCTACGGTTTGATACCAATGCCAAGCTTTTGGGCTATCTCAACCTCATCGGTTTCCATGATTTACCGAATAATTATCTTGAAGCTTATCCGAAAGCCGTACAGGCGGTGACCGTAGAAGACATCAAATCCGCATGGCAGCGCCGTGTGAAAATGAATGGTATTCATACCGTTGTTGTGGGTGCGGGCAAAGAAGTGCTGCCTGCTAAAAAAGGGCAATAAAAAGATATTGTTGTCGTTTTTTAATTTTAAGCGGCCGATTGCTTTGATTTGTAAACCAAACCCGGCAGATGTAAAATCTCATTCGTACGTTATTCGGCCGTTGTAAGCCGGCGCGACAGTGTCGTGGTCATTGTGTACGCGGCATATGTATATATGCCGTGATAGGGTTGTATTAGTTTGGCCTTCGGGCCCGATAGTGTTTCTGATTCATGGGTAGTTGAGGGATTAGAAAAATATTGTCTTGATGCCGTTTCAAACGAAATAATATGAAACGGCTTTTATATTCTGAATACTAAGGGAAGAAATATGAATGCCGTTGTAATTGCCGTTGCCGTGATGCTGATTTTATCGCTGGCGCGGGTGCATGTGGTGCTGAGCCTTTTGCTAGGTGCATTGGCCGGCGGATTGGCGGGTGGCTTGGGCTTGCCCAAAACCATGGAAGTGTTTCAAACAGGCCTGGCAAACGGGGCGCAGATCGCTCTTTCTTATGCCATGTTGGGTGCGTTTGCGGTGGCCATTGCCCATTCCGGTTTGCCGCAAATGTTGGCCAATGCGGTTATCCGTCGTTTAGACAATAATCATGTGCGCGATAGCGTGCCTGGTAGTGTGAATACCATCAAATGGGGTTTGTTGTTGGCGCTGCTGGCCATGAGTGTGATGAGCCAAAACCTGATTCCCATTCATATCGCCTTTATTCCGCTGATTATTCCGCCGCTGTTATTGGTATTTAACCGTATGCAAATCGACCGCCGTTTGTTGGCTTGTGTGATGACTTTCGGTTTGGTCACCACTTATATGTGGTTGCCGGTGGGATTCGGTGAAATCTTTTTAAAACAAATCTTGGTCGCCAATATTGATAAAGCAGGTTTGGATGTGGGTAATATCAATGTTGTCCAAGCGATGACGATTCCTGCTTTGGGTATGGTTGCCGGTTTGTTGATTGCCATTTTTATCAGCTACCGCAAACCGCGTATCTATCAGAACACAACCGCCGATGTCGAAGCCAATCATCAGGCTTCAAGCCAGCCGAAAATGTCGCTTTATCGCAGCATGGTGGCATTGTTGGCGATTGTGATTTCTTTTGTTGTGCAACTTTGGGCAGATTCTTTATTACTGGGTGCGATGATTGGCTTTGCCGTCTTTATGGCGGCAGGGGTTGTGCGTTGGGGTGAGGCGGATTCCGTATTCAATAGCGGCGTTAAAATGATGGCGATGATCGGCTTTATTATGATTGCCGCGCAAGGCTTTGCCGAAGTGATGAAAGCGACCGGACAGATCGAACCGTTGGTTCAGGCTTCAGCCGATATGTTTGCCGGCAATAAAGGCATGGCGGCTGTTGTGATGTTGGTGGTCGGATTGTTGGTAACCATGGGTATCGGCAGCTCGTTTTCCACTTTGCCGATTATTGCGTCGATTTATGTGCCTTTGTGTATCAGCATGGGCTTTTCACCGATGGCAACTTTGGCCATTATCGGTACGGCCGGTGCATTGGGTGACGCAGGTTCCCCCGCTTCCGATTCCACACTCGGCCCGACCTCCGGTTTGAACATGGACGGACAACACGACCACATACGCGACACGGTCATCCCCACATTCCTGCATTACAATCTGCCGCTGATGATATCCGGTTGGGTTGCCGCAATGGTATTGTAATATGGACGACTTAGAAGCCCGTGTAACCGAATTGGAAATTCAGACGGCCTTGCAGGAAGATTTGCTGGCCACGTTGAACGATACCATTGTGAAGATGCAGCAAACATTGGATTTACAACAAGCCCAATTGCGATTGCTGTATCAACGCATGCAGGAAAAAAGCCCGGGCGATGCAGACGAACCGTATAGTTTGATGGATGAAATACCGCCGCATTATTAAACGGCAAACACCATTTTCAGTTTAACTCAGATATCAGGCCGTCTGAATCCGTTTTCAGACGGCCTGAATATATATTTTTTCAATATTCAAGAATTTTACAGCGCAAATGAATATAACCGTTTTAGCCGTCGGCACCAAAATGCCGCGTTGGGTAGACGAAGCCGTTGGTGAATACGCCAAGCGTTTTGGACGCGATATCCATTACACCTTAAAAGAAATCAAGCCGGAAAAGCGCGGAGCGGGTGTGAATGCCGCCCAAGGCATGGCGGCGGAAGAAAAGCGCATTCTCGAAGCCATACCGCAGGGTGCATTTTTAGTGGTGCTCGATGAACGGGGCAAAGCGCCGACCTCGGTAGAATTGGCCGGTTATTTGAAAAACTGGCAGCAAAACGGCGAACACATCTGTTTTGTGATTGGCGGTGCCGACGGCATGACCGACCATCTCAAACAACAGGCGCGCCTAAGCATACGTTTATCCAGCTTAACGTTGCCGCACGGCATGGTACGCGTTTTGCTCACCGAACAGCTTTATCGCGCCGTTTCCATTTTAAATAATCATCCTTATCATCGTGAATGATTGCGCTTATTGATCAAGACCGGTTGAAACTTTTCAGACGGCCTTGAGCTTTAGTTTTAGCAATGCTACCGTATGGATTTTCACACATATTTGTTATAATTTCCCTACCTGTCGCCGGAGTATAGCTATGTATGAAGTGAACCGTAGTGTGTTTTTACTGATCCCGTTGGAGCCGTTTTGGAATTGGCTGCAATCTCTACCTGAAACCCCGCTGGATATTACCCTCGAAGATTTACAGGCCGATGCCAATTCTTATCTGATACGTCCTTGTGAAACAGCGGATGAAGTGTGGGACGAAATCGAAACCCGTTTCGAGCAGATTTTCGCGGCCGAACTTGCCGATTGGTGTGAAGACGAAAGCCAATGGCCCGATTTAGATGCCGATATTTTCCAAGAATGGTTTGATGTGCAGCTTTCCACCGTTGTAACCGATTTGGAACAAGAGCCGCTCGGCCGAGAGATTTTCCAACCCATTACTTTAAATTAAACTATGACGGAAATCCGCGTAAGAAGCTACCATATCGATGGTTACGGCCATGTGAATAATGCCCGCTATCTTGAGTTTCTCGAAGAGGCGCGCTGGGCTTTTTTCGAGCAGCATGACCTGCTGAATCATCTGACAGGTTTGATGATGGTGGTTTCGCGGATTGATATCCGTTATAAACGGGCGGCACAAGAAAACCAGATATTGCGTATCGATACGCATATCCGCTCGGTGGAGCGCCGTGAAGTGGTGTTAACGCAAACCATCAGCCGCAGCGATACCGGTAAAACCATGGCCGAAGCCGACATTACATTGGTGCCCGTGAGCAGCGAAAGCGGCCGGACAACGGATTTACCGCCCGAACTTTATCATTTCCTTAACCAATATAGATCATCATGAAAAAACTTCTGACTATTGCCGCCGCCCTTGTTGTCGCCGTTTTACTTGGTTTGGTGCTTTGGCCGAAAAACGAACCCGCCCAAGCCTTTTCATTGCCTGATTTAAACGGTCAAGTTGTGAACAATGATAATTTACAGGGCAAAGTCACCCTGATTAACTTCTGGTATCCGTCCTGCCCCGGTTGCGTTAGCGAGATGCCCAAGATTATTAAAACCGCCCACGATTATGAGGGTAAAGACTTCCAAGTGATTGCCATTTCTTTGCCATATGATCCGATTGAAAGTGTGCGCAATTATGCGGCCGACCGCAAACTGCCGTTTACCGTGATGTATGACGCCGATGGCAAAACGGGTAAAGATTTCGGCGTACAAGTCGCCCCGACTTCGTTCTTTATCAATAAAAAAGGCGAGTTATTAAAAACCTTTGTCGGCGAGCCGGATTTTGGCGAACTCTATAAAGCCATTGATCAGGAACTAGCCAAATAAAAACCATATAAACCAAGGCCGTCTGAATATTTTTTCAGACGGCCTTGGTTTATATCTTTATCAGATAATTGCAGAATCAGCCTTCGCGCAGAATTTTACGGATAGCGGCCAATTGGCGGCGGCTCACCGCCAATGGTTTTTCAATGTCTAAAACACGCGCGCCCCATGTGGCGTTGCTGTCGTCTTCATCGCCCGAATCCAAGCGGATTAGGCAGTCTAGAGTATGGCGGAACACCAAGGCATTACGGTGGATACGGATAATTTTATCGCCCAACAATTCTTCCCAATAAACCAGCGTTTTGGGCAGTTCGTAGCTTTGGCCGTCGCCGGTAAACAGAAATACCGTTTTGTGTTCGGCCATGAGATAACGAACCTGCTGCCAAGGGATTTCAACCATACGGTTGCGGTTAAACACTTTGAAGTGGGTAAAATCATCGGCTTTTTCGCGGTGTTTTTCATTCAGGCGTTCTAAGGCCGTCTGTAAACGCGAAACCTTAATCGGTTTAAGCAGATAATCGGCAGCAGCCAATTCAAACGCCCGCAAGGCATGTTCTTCATATGCTGTCGTAAAGATAACGTCGGGCTGTTTTTTGGCGACGCGTTTAATACGTTCGACCAGCTCGAGGCCGGTGATTTCGGGCAGTCCTATATCGGCAAAAACAATATCGGTTTCATGAACGCTCAACCAATCCAAAGCCGGTTGGGCGTGGTGAAAAATTTTCAGTAGTACGACATTACATTCTTCCAGCAGCACCCTTAGGCGCTCTGCGGCAAGAACTTCATCTTCAACAATAATAGCACTCAGCATATCTTTTCAGTCTGTCGGTTGTTTATAAACAGGTCATTCAACTTTAAATAACCGAGAAAGTCGCTTGTGACAGCATAGCGCACGGCAAAACTGCCTGATTATAGGCAGGTTAGAGTATACATACTATCCCGAACAATAACTTATATCAATATTAATTAATAAAAAACAGAAGTAGCAATCAATATATTTGCCGACAATTATTATGACTAATGAAATAAATTATAACTATCTATTTTTAATTTTAGTTTAATTTATTAAAAATTTCAAATTATAAAAATATATAGCAGAAAATTTCAAAAAATAATGATAAACCATAAGCATAAAAAGATAATCTTTATGGTGTTTTGTGTAATCGGAATACAACGGATATGCTAACGGAGCGTAAAATCAAGTTATTTTAGATAAGCAGATAGGCATAAGATAGAAGGATTTGAATATTGGGTAAAGTGAATAATGAAATAAAAAAAACCGACATTATTATAATATTATCTAATATTATATTTATGCCGGTTTGTTGCAATGAAAAGGTTAATATATGTCGTCGTAAACAGTTAGAAGCGATAGCCTACGGTAGCCATATAGGAATTATTGGTCGCTTTGTCATGATGGCGTTTATAGCGCGTTTGTTCCCATTCTACGCCGGCTTCCACATTGGGAGCCACTGCGTATTTCATACCCAAGCCGTAACCAAAGCCGTGCATGCCGCGGCTGCCATTACTTGTACCGTCGAATCTGCCGTAGTGATAGCCTAATTTACCGTATGCCATCAAATCTTGCGGAAAGCGGTAGCCGTGCACATAAGAAAGCCCTACGTCATATTTTTGTTTGATTTTGATTGGGCCGGCAGTACCTACGGTGCGGTGTACCGGTTTTAAGGCAATCTCACCGCCGCCTATCCAGTTGTTGCCCAATTCCACATTCTGACTGCCGCGGATAGCAAAATCCGCTCGGTTTTTTTCATCCAGATTGCTGTGTTTAAAATCGGTTTTGCTCACGCCTACACCGACTTCAACGCCGGTGCCGGTAAAACTTGACATAGATTGTGCAGAAACTGCTGCTGCCGAACCGGCAATCAAAACAGCCAATAATATTTTTTTCATAGCGAAGCTCCTATCAGAATAGGTTTATTATAGTGTGGTGTGGTTTTAATATGATTGAACACCAACGGTAATCCAGTGGTAATAATAAGACCCCGTTATGCCTGCCGCGTTGCAGTGATTACATGATTTCGCGCATGCTTAACATTTGTAATATCAAGTGGTTTATCGGCTGATGCATTGATTAGAGTTGGATAACCATCGGGCTGCTAAAAGAAAAAGTCATTAAGATGATTGTTTTTAAAGGGCCGTCCGAATCATATAAGAGCAAATGGTTTTTACATTGCCGCAAGCAGGTTTTTCCCGTTTATCGGGCAGTCAATAGCCTTTCAGACGGCCTTATCCATTACAATACCGTATCTTTTTTTCAGACGGCCTTATCACTATGTTTTCCGACCCAACCGCCACCACTCTTTTACAAGGCTTGAATGCCGAACAGCTTTCCGCCGTTACTTGGCCGCCCCAATCCGCATTGGTGCTTGCCGGAGCGGGCAGCGGCAAAACCCGTGTGCTCACCACCCGCATCGCTTGGTTGTTGCAAAGCGGGCAGGCCAGTGTGCATAGCATTATGGCGGTAACCTTTACCAATAAAGCCGCCAAAGAAATGCAAACCCGCCTGAGCGCCATGCTGCCGGTTAATGTGCGCGCCATGTGGTTGGGCACTTTTCACGGCTTATGCCACCGTTTTTTACGCCTACACCATAAAAACGCCGGCCTGCCCGCCACCTTTCAGATTCTCGACAGCAGCGACCAGCTCGCCCTGATTAAACGCCTGCTCAAACAGCTCAATATTGCCGAAGAAATCATCGCCCCGCGTTCGCTACAAGGCTTTATTAACGCCCAAAAAGAAAGCGGTTTGCGCGCTTCCATTTTGCAGGCGCCCGATCCGCACACCCAGCGCATGATTGAATGCTATGCCGAATACGATAAAGTCTGTTTGCGCGAAGGAGTCGTAGATTTTGCCGAACTGATGTTGCGCAGCTATGAAATCATGCAGGCCGACGAAACCCTGCGCCAACACTATCAAAACCGCTTTAACCATATTTTGGTTGATGAATTTCAAGATACCAACAAACTGCAATACGCATGGCTCAAGCTGATGGCAGGCGAGCATACCGCCGTATTTGCCGTGGGCGACGACGACCAATCCATCTACCGCTTTCGCGGCGCGCATGTCGGCAATATGACTGCTTTAATGCGTGAATTTCATATCGAAGCACCCATTAAACTCGAACAAAACTACCGTTCGGACGGCAATATTCTCACCGCCGCCAATGCCGTGATTGAAAACAATGCCGAACGCTTGGGCAAAAACCTGCGCACCGATGCCGCCGAGGGTGAAAAAATCCGCTTTTATGCCGCTTCGGTCGATACCGACGAAGCCCGTTTTATTATCGAAGAAGCGCAAAACCTACGCCGCGAAGGTTGGCCGCTCGACCAAATGGCCGTGCTCTACCGCAGCAATGCCCAATCGCGCATTCTCGAGCAAGCCCTGTTTCATGCCGGCGTACCCTATAAAATCTACGGCGGCTTGCGCTTTTATGAGCGGCAGGAAATCAAACATGCGCTGGCTTATTTGCGGCTGTCGGTCAACCCCGATGACGACAACGCCCTTTTGCGCGTGATTAATATGCCCCCGCGCGGTATCGGCGCCCGCACCATTGAAAATATTCAAGCCGCTGCCGCCGAACAAGGCATTTCCCTATGGCAGGCTGCCTGCGGTATGGGCGCGAAAGCCGCCAAAGTCGCCGCCTTTGTCCGCCTGATTGACAGCCTGCGTGAACAAGCGCCGAATGTTTCTCTGCAAGAGATGATGGTCGGCATCACCCGCGACAGCGGCCTGATAGACTATTACCAAAACCAAAAAGGCGACCATCAAGATAGGCTCGACAACCTCGACGAATTGGTCAATGCCGCTGTAGCCTTTAAGCCGTCTGAAAGCAATTTTGAAATTCTGCCCGAGAACGCCGCCGATAATCCGCTGTTCCCCATTCTCGCCTTTCTCAGCAATGCCGCATTGGAATCGGGTGAAAATCAGGCCGGGCAGGGTGAGCAGGCCATACAGCTAATGACCGTACACGCCGCCAAAGGGCTGGAATTTGATATTGTTTTTCTCAGCGGCATGGAAGAAGGGCTTTTCCCCAGCGAATACAGCCTTGCCGAACGCGGCGGCCTAGAAGAAGAGCGCCGCCTGATGTATGTCGCCATCACCCGCGCCCGCAAACGCCTGTATATCAGCATGGCACAACAACGCCTGCTGCACGGCCAAACCCATTTCGGCATTGTTTCGCGCTTTGTCGAAGAAATCCCCGAAGCCGTTGTTCACCGCTTATCATCCGCCGCCCAACGTTTTAACAGCTTTACCGACGCGCCCAAAGTGAAAAACCGCGTGGTCGAAAACTACAGCTTGCCGCAGGAATATGCCGGTTTCCGTATCGGCCAAAACGTACGCCATGCCAAATTCGGCACCGGTGTCATTATTGATGCCGTCAATAAAGGCGAATCGGCACGGCTCACGGTGAACTTCGGCAAACAGGGGGTGAAAGAGTTGGATACCAAGTTTGCGAAATTAAAGGCCGTCTGAAAAGATTTTGATGAGATGCCAACGATTTTTATACAATAAGCGGCAATATTTTGAGTGGCTAGAGAATAGATTTAAGGGAATGAAATGGAACGAAAAATAACAAGGGAAGAATTAAAGCAGATTCTTGAAAAGCATACATTATGGTTGGAAAATGATGGAGAGAAAGGCAAAAGGGCAAACCTTGAGAAAGCAAACCTTGAGGAAGTAAACCTTGAAGATGCAATCCTTAGAAGAGCATACCTTTTCAAAGCAAACCTTTTCAAAGCAAACCTTAAGGAAGCAAATCTTGAGGAAGCAAACCTTTTCAGAGCAAACCTTAAGGAAGCAAATCTTGAGGTAGCAATCCTTAGAGGGGTAAACCTTAGAGGAGCAAATCTTGAGGGAGCAAACCTTGAGAGAGCAAACCTTGAGGGAGCCACCCTTTGGGAAGCAAACCTTAAGGAAGCAAACCTTAAGGAAGCAAATCTTGAGGGGGCAATCCTTAGAGGAGCAAATCTTGAGGGAGCAAACCTTGAGGGTGCAAGCTTTTGGGGAACAACCCTTTGGGGAGCAAAGCTTAAGGGAGCAAAGCTTGAAGGAGCAAAGCTTGAAGGAGCAAATCTCGAAGGCGCAATAGGAGTTAATATTCCTAGCCGCAATACAATATCTTTAGAAACCGGTATCCGAAAGAAAGAACAAGAAATTGATCAATTAAAGAAACGATTGGAACAAGCTGGTAATAATGCGGAACAAGTGAAAGAATTACAAACTCAAATTGAGCAAGTACAAGATAAAAAACAAAAGCAAGAAAAGGAATTGGAAAGTTTAAAAAAGCAAATTGATGATTTGAAATCTCAAGAACTGAGTAAGGATATTAAAAAAGCCAAAAAATCTTTAGAAAATTCTTTAAAAAATACAGATATTCAGATTAAACATAATCAAGAATATGCGGAGTTGGCTGGTTTGTTGGGCGCACTAATTTTAATCATATCGTTAATGTTATTAATAATTATCCCTTTGTTTCTGTGGGGATATGATTTATTTCCTAAAAACAACTGGCATATTATTTTCTACACTTTCCCCGTCATTACTTTAATTCTGATTGCTACCACACTATTGCGCCATCAAAAAGCCCTGCTTAATGAAGTGCGCTATTTTTCAGCCATGAAACACCAAATCGAGTTATACAGCGGTTTATTGAAAGCATCACAACACGCCGCCGCAGGATTGGGTAATCCGGAAAAATCTGCCGAATATGTGCAGGAAACCTTTACCCAAATCCGCGACCGCTTGCTGTCTATGCAGCCTTTTCAGTATCAAGCCGATGCTCAAAGCGAAGACAAACGCAGTCAGGATGATTTGGGTTCAAGCGGCGTTTTACGATTAGTAGAAAAAATTATTGATTGGGCTAGTAAGAACGGTTATAAGAGCAGCTAATTAAAGGCTTTATATTATCTTTATATTATAAAGAGGCCGTCTGAAAACGTTTCAGACGGCCTAATCATTTAACTATGCATTATCGCGAATACTTTTCTTAAGAAGCAAAAGTAGCGGCAGAGCTTTCAGATAATGGTGGCAAATTTAAAGAGAACAGTTTGTTAGCGTTTTCACGGCCAATGCGCAATTTAGATTGGTTGTCCATTAAGAGATCGTCAAACCAACGTGAACCGGCGTCCATGTGTTCGTAAGGATAGTCGGTAGAGAACATCACGCGTTCAATGCCCACTTGTTCAATGGCTTCCAATAAAGGTTTGGAGTGGAAGTGGCCACTGGTGGTTAAGTGGAAGTTGTTGGCCAAATAGTAGCCGGTGCGGTGTTTGGCTTTAGAACCTTTGGCACCAAAGCGTTGCATATCCAATCGGTGTTGCAGGCGGGGCAGCATGTAGGGCAGGCCTTCACCTAAGTGGCCTAAGATCACTTGCAGGGTAGGATAACGGTCGAATAAACCGCTCAACATCAATCTCACGGCATGGCTGGCTGTTTCATAACCAAAGCCCCAAGCGGAGCCCACTAATTCGGGATAGCCTTGAATAGAACGGCGTTGGCTCGGCAGCGGTTCGCGCGGGTGCAGATACATAGGCACATTCAATTTCACCATGCGTTCCCAGAATACATCTAAAGGTGCTTCGTCTAAGTATTGAACTTGTTCGTTAGGGCCTACGTTGGTGTAGCCGTTAATCAATACGCCTTTTAAGCCCAGTTTGGTCACGGCGCGTTCCAACTCGTCGGCGGCAGCCTCGGGGTTTTGTAAAGCCACGGAAGCAAAAGAAGTCAGGCGGGTAGGATGTTTTTGAATAAACGAATGGGCATAATCGTTGGCAGAACGTGCCAATTCAACGGCTTCTTCGGGGTCTTCAATGGATTGAACACCGGGAGAAGTTAAAGACATAATACAAACCTCGATACCGGCACGATCCATTTCGGCCACACAAAGATCGGGGTCGCTCAATTTGCGTTTAACATCTTTTGAATACTCTACGCCGTTGCGATCTTCTTCGCCTTTGGCATCCCAATATTTATTATTTAATTCGGTTGAGAAGTGCTCTTCAAGGGCAATTTTACCTTCCATGATTAACTCCTTATCATATGAGTTGAAAAGACTAGATGACAAAGCAAAAATAATTATCTAGTGGAACTATCATACTCTCAAGAAATGCCAATGTGTAATAAATTAACGAAATTTAAAATGCGTATGGAAACTGTATAGATTGAATACGGTTTCATATTGTTTTTGTGATGGGGTACGGATTAAGGTTATGGATATTATTAAACAACAAAGGCCGTCTGAATGGTTTTCAGACGGCCTTTAATAATTTTAAACATACCTTTGTCTATTGTGCCTTTACCGCGTTAGCCGTATCCCTCATAATGCGGCTGATTCGTTTCATTAACTTTTAAAATTGACTTCCAAGAAGGAACACCGCTATGGCATTTTTGAAATTAACCGAACAAAACGTACAAGGCAAAACCGTATTAATCCGCTCCGATATGAATGTGCCTTTTAAAGACGGAAAAATCAGCAACGATACCCGTATCCGCGCATCTTTGGCTTCGATTCGGTATTGCTTGGATAACGGTGCGTCTGTGATTGTGATGTCGCATTTGGGTCGGCCGACCGAGGGCGAGTTTCACTCTGAAGACGATGTCGCCCCTGTCGCAGCGCATTTGGGCAGCTTATTGGGCAAGGAAGTAAAAGTATTGAACGACTGGCGTGAAAACAAACCTGTTTTAGCGGCCGGCGAAGTGGCGATGCTGCAAAACGTGCGCATTAATAAAGGTGAAAAGAAAAACGATACCGAGCTGGGTCAGGCTTATGCGGCTTTGTGCGATGTGTTTGTGAACGATGCCTTCGGTACGGCGCACCGTGCACAGGCTTCTACCGAAGCGGTGGCACGTTTCGCTCCGGTAGCTTGTGCCGGCGTATTGTTGGCGGATGAATTGGATGCTTTGGGCAAAGCCCTGAAAAACCCTGCCCGCCCGTTAGTAGCGATTGTGGCCGGCAGCAAGGTTTCTACCAAATTAACCATTCTCGAAAGCTTGACCGATAAAGTTGATCAACTGATTGTCGGCGGCGGCATTGCCAATACTTTCTTATTGGCACAAGGAAAGTCTATCGGTAAATCATTGGCCGAGCATGATTTGGTGGGTGAGTCTAAAAAGATTATGGAAAAAATGGCGGCCAAAGGCGGCGTCGTGCCGTTGCCGAGCGATGTGGTGGTGGCGAAAACGTTTGCCGCCGATGCCGAAGCAACCGTTAAATCAATTGATGAAGTGGCCGAAGACGATATGATTCTGGATATCGGGCCGAAGTCTGCTGCCGTATTGGCAGAAGCGCTGAATGCTGCCGGCACCATTGTTTGGAACGGCCCGGTCGGGGTGTTTGAGTTTGATGCGTTTGCCGGCGGCACCGAAGTATTGGCTAAAGCAATTGCCGAAAGCAAAGCATTTTCGATTGCGGGTGGCGGCGATACTTTGGCAGCGATTGCCAAATTCGGCGTTACCGAAAAAATCAGCTATATTTCTACCGGCGGCGGCGCATTCTTAGAGTTTTTAGAGGGCAAAACACTGCCCGCCGTGGCTGTATTGGAACAACGTGCGTAAGTATCGAGTATCTTAATAAATATAAATAGCTAAGGCCGTCTGAAACCGTTTCAGACGGCCTGTTTGATTATTGAGGTTGATTGAATATTAAAAAAACTCAATCATGTTGTTAAAACAGTGTTTGACATAATCGGGTAAGATATAGTGTGATTATCTTTACACTGGCTGCATTGTGGCTACTTTTTTAAAGCAGGCAGAAGCAGGCGAATAGGCGGTTTGTGTGGTAGCAATTCAATTATTGAAAAGGCTTAGAAGTTAAATATGACTATTTATTTTTTGGGCGGCGGCAACATGGCCGAAGCCATTGCCAGCGGCTTAGTGCGACAAGGCGGTTATCAGATTCATATTGCCAACCGTGGCGCGGAAAAACGTGAACGTTTGGCGAAAACCTTAGGCGTGGCCGTGTCGGAAAGATTACCCGCATTAAATGCCGATGATATTTTGGTGCTGGCGGTGAAACCGCAAGATATGCAGTCGGCGTGTGAAGGTGTGGAAACCAATGGTGCGCTGGTGTTGTCGGTAGCAGCGGGCTTAAGTGTGAATACCCTGAGCAGTTATTTGAATGGTACGCGCCGTATTATTAGAACCATGCCGAACACGCCCGGACGGGTTGGGTTAGGCGTGTCGGGCTTATTTGCCGCAGATGGCGTAAGCGATGCCGATAAACAAGCGGCAGAGACGGTGATGTCGGCAATAGGGCAGGTGGTTTGGCTGGCCGATGAAGCGCAAATACACGCGATTACCGGAATTACCGGCAGCGGCCCCGCTTATGTGTTTTATCTCATGAATGCGTTGCAAGAAGCGGCAGTGGCACAAGGCTTTGATAATGAAACCGCGCGGCAGCTCAGTTTAGCCACCTTTAAAGGAGCCGTCGGTTTGGCTGGGCAAAGCGGGGAAGCGTTTGGCGTATTGCAACAAAATGTAACATCCAAAGGCGGCACCACCTTTGCCGCTCTTGAAACTTTTAAAGAACGGGAAGTCGCCCAAGCGATTGGTGCCGGTGTAGATGCATGTGTCGCCCGTTCAAAAGAAATTGCACAACAATTCGAGGCAGGTAAATGATCGCAAAATTATTGATTCTGTTTTCAGACGGCCTCTCTATTGTTTGTTTGGCGCGTTGTTTGCTGCAATGGGCGCAATTGGAATATAAGCACCCGCTCGCACAATTTTGCGCCCATACCACCGATTGGTTGGTTCAGCCGTTGCGCAAAGTGACACCGCCGATCGGTCGTTGGGATACTGCTTGCGTATTGGCTTCGATTTTAATCTACTATCTGGCGTTCACCTTGATATCGCTGATTGCCTTACCGGGCGGTTTCAGCATCAAAATTATTGCCGCCAATATGTTTTTCACTGTTTTAAGTGTTTTAAAAGCAGTTGCTTATGTTTTATTACTGGGATTGGTATTAAGAATGGTGATGAGTTTTCAAAAACCATACGCTTCTTTACAAGTATCTTTGCATAGAATATTTGAACCATTATCAAAACCATTTGTCTTTTTAAAATTCGGACGCTACGATTTTTCAGGAAGCGTTTTGGTGGTTGTGTTGTGGTTTTGGTTGAGTGCAATCCTGCCACAGTTAACAAGCAAACTAAATTTATGGTTGTTGAATTGATTTATCAAGAAGTTAACTCTGCCATGTTACCTGTCCGCAAATAAAACCATAATTTGCGGGGTAGGAAATATAAGGTGCATAAATAAAATTATGTTATGATGCCATCCGCCTAACGGCGAGTTAATTTATCGAAGAATCAATAACAAACTAACAGTAGCGATGATTGGCTTAAAAAGTTACTCATGGCAATAGGGAAAAGAAGGAATCATCATGGCAAAGCTGACAGAACAAGATATCCTCAATTGGAATGGTCCTGAAGAGGACTACATGAACCCAGACCAATTAGAATTTTTTCGTGAGCTGTTGATTAAGCTGCAAGATGAATTAATCGATAATGCCACAACGACAACCGGCCATCTGAAAGAGCATGAGTCTGCTCCTGACCCTGCCGATCGTGCTACTCAGGAAGAAGAATACGCCTTAGAGTTGCGTACCCGTGATCGCGAACGTAAACTTTTGAGCAAAATTCAAGCATCTATCCGCAGAATTGACGAAGGCGAATATGGTTTCTGCCAAGATACCGGAGAGCCGATTGGTCTGAAACGATTATTGGCCCGTCCAACCGCTACACTGTCGGTAGAAGCACAAGAGCGTCGCGAACAGCTTAAAAAACAATTTGCAGATTAATTAAAGCGTATTTAATTTTTGCTTTAAAATAAAAATGCCTTTTTATCACCGTTTGGTTGTGCAGACAATGTGATAAAAAGGCATTTTTGTCGGATGTTTATTTTGATTCACAGCCGGTTGTAAAACTTCCTTCAAAAAATTCTCAAGATAAACAAAGTAGTGATGATATGTTGGATATTTTTGAGTTATCGGGTATTGACTGGATGTTTTTGAGTCGGTATAGTTCGGTTTCTTCGCTGCCGGGACGGTAGCGGGAA
>NZ_JANUXW010000010.1 GCF_024834045.1 Neisseria montereyensis | reverse complement strand
GCTGTTGGCTGCGTACGCGCTGATAATATTGTACGGCTTGGTATTTAAAGTCTAATGTATATTTGCTCATAAGAAAACTGCACCTTAATGGGTTGGAGGGGTGTCCAACTTTTGGGGTGCAGTTCAATATTTCAGACGGCCTAACGGTATGAGGCGGTATTTAATCCTGACGGCGTACCAACAATACCGGAATATTGGATTGGCGGACAACGCCCTCGGCTACGGAGCCCATCAATAAATGTTTCAGTCCGGTGAAGCCGTGCGTGCCCATCACAATCAGATCACAATGTTCGGAGGCGGCTTGGCTCACCAACACATCGGCAATTTTATCACCGGCGCTTTCCATAATCAGGTTTTCGCTCTTCACCCCCGCCTGTTGTATTTCCTGTTCCGTATGTTTTAAGATTTCCAAGCCGGCTTTTTCAACGGCTTTTCTTAAGGCAACGGTATCGCTTACGCTGATGGTACTGAATTCAAATTGGGCAATATCCACCACATGCACTGCCAGAACGGTTGCATCTAGTTGTTTGGCCAGCTTGCAGGCTTCTTTTAAAGCATAGAGAGAAGCGGTACTGTCATCAACGGGAACCATAATTCGCTTATACATTGTTGTCTCCTTATTATGTGTAGTAAAACAGTTGTTGCCGCATTGGCAGGATAGCCGGTTATATTGCATGTTACTTAATGAAAGACTGTTTTATATAATTTTAGTTGCAATGATTGGCATATTTATTATTTTAAATCAGATTTTTGTTGTTTTTTTTATAGAAATAGGTCGATATTGCCTGTTCAAACATAAAAAAAACCTGTTTGCCATTAGGCAGACAGGTTTTTTCGATTCAATGATTCAGGTGTGGACGGGTTTATTTCTTTTCAGTCAGGCCGTCTAAACTCCAAGCGCCGGCACCGTGTAGCATTAGGAAGATAAATCCGCCGCCAATGCTGAAGTTTTTCATAAAGTTCAACGCATCTTCCGGAGCAGTATGGAAGACAAAAGCGGAAATCAATGCGAATGCGGCAAAAAAGAAAGCGACAAGGCGTGTTTGGAAACCAACGATAACAGCGATACTGCCGCCAACTTCAAGCAAAATGGTGAATGGCAGTAATGCAGGCGGAAGGCCTACGCTTTCCATATAGCCGACTACGCCGTCGTATCCGCCGATTTTTTGCCAGCCGGAAACGATGAACAGATAAACCAATAATAGGCGTCCGATAAGCGAAAGCAACGCATTGGTTGTCGGATTGGATACGATATTTTTAATTGTAGTATTTGGATTAAACATAATATTATCCTCTTGGAAAAATGTTGTGGGAATTATATATTTTCCTTACAAAAAAAAGAGACCGTATTAAGAAATAGTGAATAAATGAATAAGAAAAAATAAATTTTATTTAGTTGTTTGTTAATTATTATGTTATATAAATTATATATTATTATTTTTTAATGATTTTTTATATAATTTCTATATAAATGAAAAGAGGCCGTTCAGACGGCCTTCTGTTTTATTGTTGCTATTATGGGTAACAGATAGGGCTTATTTCTGCCATGCAGTGCTTAAAACCCAGTCGGTCGCGCTGTAATATTTCGGTTGTTTTGCGGGAATGCCGAGCGTATTCCGGTAAACCACACGGTAGCGGTTGGTATACCAGTTGGGGATGATGATGTATTGGTGGCGTAGTGTGCGGTCGAGAGCGCGTGCTACGGCAACCAATTCTTCACGGCTGCGGAAGTTTTCAAAGCGTTTCAATAAGGTTTCGACAGCCGGATCGCATACGCCGGCCCAGTTTTGGCTGCCGTTGGTTTTCGCGGCGGTACAACTGAAATAGCTGAATTGTTCGTTGCCGGGGCTTTCGCTGTTGCCGTAAACCACGGTGGTGATGTCGAAATCGAAACGGTTGAGCCGTTGTTGGTAGATGGCCGGATCGGCAAGGCGTATATTCAGGCGGATACCGATTTTGGCCAAGTCGCGCTGCCATTTGGCGACAACCCGTTCAAAGGTTTTGCTGTATGTCAGGTATTCGATTTCTAACGGGGCGCCTTGTTTGTCGACCAATACGCCGTTTTGATAACGGTAGCCGGCTTGTTCCAGTAGGGCGCGGGCTTTGAGCAGGTTGGGGCGGATGCCGAGTACGGCATCGGTTTTCGGCGGCTCGGGTACGTTTTGGGTGAACACGGCTGCGGGCAGCTTGCTGCGTGCAGTATTCAATACCGCCAATTCCCGGCCTTCAGGTTTGCCGGTAGCGGCCATTTCACTGTTGGTAAAAAAGCTGTTGCTGCGGGTATAGAGGCCGTAAAACAGGCGGTTGTTGAGGCTTTCAAAATCAAAGCTGAGCATCAGTGCCTGCCGTACGCGGATATCGTCAAACGGTTTGCGGCGCAGATTCATTACAAACCCCTGCATACCGGCCGTGCTTTGTTGTGTCCAATCGTGTTTGCTTAAATTGTTTTTGGCCAATATTTTATCGGTATAAGAGCGGGCCCAGTGGCGGGCGGTGTTTTCCTGCATAAAATCATAATTGCCACCTTTTAAGCCTTCGATGCGTACGGTGTCGTCTTTATAGTATTTGAAACGAATGGTATCGAAGTTATACATGCCTTTGCGGGTCGGCAGGTTTTGCGCCCAGTAGTTTTTATCGCGTTGAAATTCGCTTAAACGGCCGTTTTCGGCTTTGCTTAAACGATATGGGCCGGAACCGATGGGCATGGCATTGGCACCGGCGGCCAAGCCTTTGGGGTAGCTTTTGTGTGAAAACACGGGCAGCTGCCCCAAAATCATGTGTAGTTCGGCATTCGGTTTTTTAAAGCGGAACACAACGGTGCGCTTATCCGGTGTTTCCACCCGATCAACATCGGCCCAATAAAATCGGTATTGCGGCGAGGCGGCTTTGTCTTGGGTGAGGGTGTTGAACGAGGCGGCGACGTCTTCGGCCAAAACGGGATCGCCGTTTTGAAAGTGGGCTTTGGGATTGATTTTGAATGTAACCGAAAGGCCGTCGGGTGCCAGTTCCATATCTTCGGCAATCAGGCCGTACATGGCAAACGGTTCGTCTTGCCCTTTGGCGGTTAGGGTGTCGAGGGTTAGGGTGCCGACGCCTGCTTCGTGGTCGCCTTTCAGTGTAAACGGGTTGAGGGTATCGAAGCCGCCGGGAAGCGGTAGGGTAAACGTGCCGCCTTTGGGGGCATTGGGGTTGACGTAATTAAATGATTGGAAGCCGGCCGGATGAAGCACCTTTTGCCCTAATGCCAAACCGTGGGCGGCATAGGCGGATGTGGAAACGGTGGTAAACAGTAAGCATAGGGCGGTGGAAATTTTCATAGTCAGGGCGGCGGTTGGTCAATATAAAGGCGTATTGTAGCGCAAAAACGCTTTTTCAGATTGAGGCGGCCGTCTGAATGAATAGGCCGTCTGAAAGATAAAGTAGGGTTGGTAAAGTGTTCATGCCGTTTGCTATTCTCTACACAATCCGCACGGTTAATTTGTTACACTTGGCTTTATCTGTTTTGATACCTGATATCTATGCTGACTTATACGCCGACCCCGACCCGTTCCTCACCATCTTCCCGCGAAAGGCCGTGGCTGCTTTTATTGCTGGCCGTGGCTTGGTTGCTGCCGGGTATTTTTTCCCATGATTTATGGCATCCGGCGGAACCGGCTGTTTTTACGGCGGTCGGGGAATTTAGCGCAGGCGGCAATATGTGGTTGCCGACGGTCTTGCAACAGCCTTCTTTCGAGGTTTCCCCCGTTTATATCTGGGTGGCGGCACTGTTTCAGAAATTGCTTGCCCCTTGGGAGAGTAATATTTATGCCGCTACCCGTTTTGCCAGTGTGTTGTTTACCGTTATCGGCTTGACGTGTTGCGGCAATGCCGGTTTCCGTTTATTGGGCAAACATCAGGGGCGGAGTGTGGCGCTGATTCTGATTGGCTGTACCGGCCTGCTGACTATGGCGCATTTTCTCACCGGCTATTCGGTTGTGTTTGCCGCCTTGGGCATGTGTCTTTATGGTTTTTCGCTCGCGCCGACGCGTGTGATTATGGCATCGTTGCTGCTGGGCGGCGGTTGGGCATTGTTGTCGGTGTCGGTTGGTTTTTTGGTACCGTCGGCGCTCATGCTCACAGCGTTGGTGCTGCCGATTAGCCCGCTATGGCGGTTCAAACGTTATTATCTGACCCTAATCGGTGCGTTTGTTTTTGCTTGGCCGCTGATGTCTGTTTATCCGTTTGCCTTGTTGAAAAGCAATCCGGCAGCTTTTTCTCTTTGGTGGAATTATTTTGCTTTCGGCCCGTTTGGCGGTATGGATAACTTTCAGACGGCCTTTTCCCTGCCTTATTATTTGAAAAATATATTATGGTTCGCTTTCCCTGCCTGGCCGTTGGCGGTATGGACGTTTACCCGCAGCAAGTTGACGCAACATTGTTGGGGTGTGTTGGCTTTGGTGTGGCTGGTGTTTGTCGGCATATTGTTGGCGATAAATCCCCACCAGTATCAAGAGCATCTGGTTTGGCTGTTACCGCCGTTGGCCTTATTGGGTGCCGCCCAGCTTGACGGATTGCGCCGTGGTGCCGCTGCCTTTATTAACTGGTTCGGCATGATGGCATTCGGTTTTTTGGCGGTTTTTTTGTGGATTGGCTTTTTCGCCATGAACTACGGTTGGCCGGAAAAACTGGCCGAGCGTTCGCATTATTTCAGCCCTTACTATATTCCCGAAATCAATAAAATGTCGCTGGTGGTGGCATTGTTATTCACGCCTATCTGGTTGTGGGCGATTACCCGCAAGCATATCCGCGGCAGACAGGCGGTGACCAACTGGGCGGCCGGGGTAACTTTAGTATGGGCGCTGATGATGACCTTGTTTCTGCCGTGGCTCGATGCAGCGAAGAGCCATGCGCCGGTGGTGAAAGAAATGGAAGCGGCGTTAAGCCCTGAGTTAAAAACCGCTTTAACGAATAAACAGGCGTGTATCAGTGTCGACCGCAATGCGAGAACCGCCCGCATTGCTTGGGCGCAATACGGCACGATAGATTTGGCAACGGGTAACGGCGAATGCCGATACCGTTTAGTGCAACAGCCCAAGGGCAGTGCCGTTCCGCAAGGATGGGATTTGATCTGGGAAGGTGCGCGCCCCCGCAATAAAGTAGAAGGTTTTGCTTTATTGGCCAAGCATGAAGCGGAAAATCATGCTCAGGCACAATAAAGTAGGTTTTGTAGTTTTATTTAGGCCGTCTGAATGGTTTCAGACGGCCTAAAAAATAGCCGGAACAGATTAAATATGAAGTTTCTTCGCCCGTTGGGCGCCTTCGCTATATAATACCCACTTGTTTACTTTTATTAATAACTTTTAACCATTATGAATACTTCACAAAACGGTTTATTGGAACGCCTGTTTAAGCTCAACGAACACGGCACCAATGTACGCACCGAGCTTCTGGCAGGGTTCACCACGTTTTTAACCATGTGTTATATCGTGATTATTAATCCGAGCATTCTATCAATCACCGGTATGGATTTCGGCGCGGTGTTTGTCGCCACCTGTATTTCTGCCGCCATCGGCTGTTTTATTATGGGAGCGCTGGCCAATTATCCGATTGCATTGGCGCCCGGTATGGGGTTGAATGTTTACTTCACCTTTTCGGTGGTAAGCGGCATGAAAGTGCCTTGGCAGGTGGCTTTGGCGGCGGTGTTTGTATCGGGCATTATTTTTCTGTTGTTCAGCTTTTTCAAAATCCGTGAAATGTTGGTCAACGCGCTGCCGATGAGCTTGAAAATGGCGATTGCGGCGGGTATCGGCTTGTTTTTAGCGCTGATTGCCTTGAAAAATGCCGGTCTGATTGTCGGCAGCCCGGATACCTTAGTGAAGATGGGTGAATTTTTTGTGCTTGAAGAGGGCGTTAAGCTGCCCAATTGGCCGGTTTTGTTGGCCTTATTGGGTTTCTTCCTGATTGTGGTATTGGATTATTTCCGCATTCGTGGCGCCATTATTATCAGTATTTTCGCCATTACCCTGCTTGCAATTGGCATGGGGTTAACCGAGTTTCAAGGCGTTATCGACCCGATTCCGAGCGTGGCACCGACCTTTATGCAAATGGATTTTAACGGCCTGTTTAACGGCAGCATGATTGCGGTGATTTTTGTTTTCTTCTTGGTGGACTTGTTTGACAGTACCGGTACTTTGGTCGGCGTATCGCATCGCGCAGGTTTATTGGTGGACGGCAAACTGCCGCGCCTGAAAAAAGCCCTGTTTGCCGATTCGACCGCGATTGTAGCCGGTGCCGTTTTGGGTACTTCTTCAACTACACCTTATATTGAGAGTGCTTCGGGTGTATCGGCTGGCGGGCGTACCGGATTAACGGCGGTAACGGTGGGTATTTTGATGCTGGCGTGTTTGTGGTTTTCGCCTTTGGCCAAAACCGTACCCGCTTTTGCGACCGCGCCGGCCTTGCTGTATATCGGCGTTCAGATGTTGCGCAGTGTGATTGAAATCGACTGGAAAGACATTACCGAAGCCGCGCCCGCTTTCCTAACTATTGTGTTTATGCCGTTTACTTATTCGGTTGCCGACGGTATCGCTATGGGCTTTATCAGCTATGCCGTTATCAAACTGCTATGCGGCCGTACCAAAGAAGTGCCGCCGATGGTATGGATTGTGGCGATTGCATGGATAAGCAAATTCTGGTTCTTAGGGGCTTGATATTTAGGTTTTGATAATGGTATAGGCCGTCTGAAAAGGGTTTCAGACGGCCTTTTATTTCACTAAAAAGTTGCGGTTTATAGCACGGCAGTAGGGTAGGAACCGATGACTTTCACAAAAGAAGCACGCTCGGCCAATTCGGCTAATGCTTCCTGTATTTTCGGTTCGTCTTTATGCCCTTCGATATCGATAAAAAATAGATAATCCCATAAACCCGAACGGCTGGGGCGGCTTTCGAATTTGGTCATCGAAATGCCTTTTTCGGTAAACGGCTTCAACAACATACTGACTGCGCCGGCTTTATTGGGTGTGGAAACCACCAGCGATGTTTTATCATGGGCAGACGGAGTGGTGGTTTGATGGCCGAGCACTAAAAAGCGGGTGGTATTGTTGGGTTCGTCTTCAATGCTGTCGGCAATTTTGGTGAGTTGGTAGATTTCGGCGGCAATTTGTCCGGCAATCGCGGCCACGGTGGGGTCGTTTGACTCTGCGGCCAAGCGGGCGGCTTCGGCATTGCTGGATACCGAAATCCGCATGGCACCGGGGAGGTTGCGGCTCAACCATTCATGGCATTGCGCCAGTGCTTGCGCGTGGGCATATACTTTGGTGATAGTGCGGGGTTCGGTATGGTTTTTACTTAATAAATGATGGTGGATGCGCAAAACCACTTCGCCGCAGGCATAAAGCGGGGTCACGGAAAGCAGATCAAGAGCGCGGCCGACGCTGCCTTCGGTTGAGTTTTCAACCGGTGTCACCACATAATCGGCCTGGCGTGCTTCAACCAAACGGAAACCCTCGTCAATGGTGGCGCAGGCTTGGGTGGCAGCAGCGTGGCCGAAATGTTTGATGGCGGCCTGTTGGGTAAACGTACCTTCCGGGCCTAAATAGCTGATGGTGAGCGGCCGTTCTACCGCCAAACATTCGCTCATGATTTCGCGAAACAGGCGGGCAACGGCTTCGTTTGGCAGCGGGCCGGGGTTTAATTCTTGAATACGGCGCAATACCGCCGCTTCGCGCTCAGGACGGTAAACCGTGCCGGTGCCTTTTAATTCGCCGATAGCGCGGGCATGGCCGGCACGTTTGTTTAATAGGCTGAGAATGGTGGCATCGATTTCATCAATTGCGTTGCGGTGTGGTAGTAATTTATCATCGGCAGACATGGCGTATGATTCCGTGTTGGCTGAATTATAGAAGCGGTTATTTTAACATTAATTTTTGTTTTCACCCCTGCCGAGCGCATATCGTGCCGCATTCGGGCATTTTTATATCAGATGCGTGTGTGTTGGCAGTAGATCGTGTTTGAATTGCTTAGAACTTTAATGCAGTGTGGCAAATACAATTTTAAAAACGCTATATCTAACCAGAATAAACATAGAAGGCCGTCTGAAAAGGGTTTCAGACGGCCTTTGGCAAGAGTAGGTCGGATACTTGTATCCGACAAAATAGTTGGCAAGATGGAAATATTTCATTCTTGTGGTAATGTGCCAGTGTCGGATTCGAGAATCCGACCTACATGGGTTTTTGCAAAGGTATCGGCTTTTTAGCGTTACCGAAATTGCAGGCAGGAAACATTATGTCGATACCGGCAGGTTGGATTGTTGGGGCGAATCGGGCAGTTTTTGTGTTTTGATATCAAATTCGGCCAAGCTCATGCCCAAAGTTTCCAAGCAGGGTTGCATAATATTGCCCACCACAACATTCACATGATCTTTATTCATGGCATTGGGCTTATAAACAAACAATTTAAATAAATCGGCCAATTCGATAGATTCGGCATTGGTTTTTAAAACCCAGCCTTGTTTGCCTAAATAAACATAGCCGTACCGCGCCAGTTTTTCCAATAGTTCGCCCAGTTCGTCGTAGCCCATATTGATGGTCGGGCGGATATCCTGTACTTTTAATGCCTTGCCTTCTACTTGGGCTTCATGGAGCATCAGTAAGATTTTTAATACATCGTCAAAACGCCCGCGGGCATCCAGATTGCGGCGGAACGCTTCACCCTGCCAGTATGACAGTGAAGACGTTAATACCGCGCCCGAAAGCACCAACATCCATAGCAGGTTTAACCACAATAGAAATAAAGGCACGGCCGCAAAAGCACCGTAGATTAGCGCATAGCCTTGGAATGTGCTGATATACCAAGCAAAGCCGTAGCGGGCGGCTTCAAGCAATACTGCGGTAATCGCTGCACCAATCAATGCATGCTTCGCAGGAACGAAGCGTTTGGGAATCAAACGATACAATAGCCACAATAGAATCGTGCTGAATAACAGCGACATCACCAACCGCACAATAGAAGACAAGAAAGAATATTCGGCACCGAAAAGATTATATTGCAGCATAGACGACCACAACGACGCCCCGATAGCCAATGCCAGCGGCCCCAAGGTTAACAAAGCCCAATACACTAAAAACTGCATCAGTAGAGGGCGTTGCGAATTCATTCGCCAAATGCGGTTAAAGGTTTGATCAATGGTTTGAATCAGCATTAGAGAAGTAACGCCCAGCATAATGACACCGATGGCCGTTAACTGGCTGGCTTTGTCTTTAAATTCGCCGATATATTCAAAAACCGTATCCGCACCTTGCGGCACAATGGTTCTGTTTACAAAGTGAATAAAAGAAGCGGAAAGACCGTCGAACATTGGGAATGCCGACACGACCGCCAAGGTTACCGTTAATACCGGCACCAGAGCCAACAGCGTGGTAAAAGTGAGGCTGGCAGCTACCTGCGGCACCCGTATTTCGTTAAACCGTTTCAACACAAACAACAGAAACCCGACCAACCGGGAATCACGCATGGCTTGCACCTTGGATAAATTCGGCATAATCTTCTCTACTTATTTTTAAACAACTCTGCATTGTAACGGAAATCATTATGAATCAAAAACCACTTAAAATACTTGTTGTCTATTATTCGCTACATGGCAGCACCCTTAACCTTGCCCGCCAAATTGTACGCGGTATCGAAAGCGTTGAGGGTTGCGAAGCCGTTTTGCGTACGGTGCCGAAAGTATCGGCCGTATGCGAAGCTGTTGAAAACGATATCCCAGAACAAGGCGCGCCTTACGTTAGCGCTGAAGACTTAAAAAATTGTGCCGGCTTGGCATTGGGCAGTCCCACCCGTTTCGGTAATATGGCCGCTCCGGTTAAATATTTCCTAGATGGAACCGCATCCGAATGGCTTGGCGGCGAATTAATCGGCAAACCTGCTACCGTGTTTACCAGCACATCCGGCCTACACAGCGGACAGGAATCAACCCTATTAACCATGATGCTGCCGCTGCTTCATCACGGTATGGTTATCAGTGGTGTGCCGTTTAGCGAAGCCGCTTTAATGCAAACGCAGGCAGGTGGCACGCCATACGGTGCATCGCATGTGGCTGGGCATGACGGTAAAATACCTTTAAGCCATGAAGAACAACAGATTGCATTTGCCCAAGGCAAACGGTTGGCAGAGTTGGCGCTTAAACTGGCTAAAGATTAGTAGTATTGTGCAGATACAGGGTTATCTGCTTTATTCAAGTATAAACCGATAAAATATGATGAAGAGGCCGTCTGAAAACTTTTCAGACGGCCTCTTGGTTACAAAGTGTCCCTGCATGTGTTTTTACATGTTTGATTCATTTGCTTATCCGCTTTGGTCTAGCATTGTATTCAATACTTTACTGGTGCTTGTGATTGCATAACGAATAGTAGGCCGAAACCGGCAGATGGTTTGAATTCTGAAAAGACTGGCCGGAACTAAGCGGGCTGTACACATCCGAACGGGTATGGGCAGACATATAGCTATGACCAGTTTCAATAGGGTGTATTGCAATATATCTGTTGTTTGCAATTTCGGGTAGATTAACTTTACTGTAAAAATTACCGTGGATTTGCGTCGTATTCAGGTGATACATCCGATAAGCATGAAATAGCTCGGGATTAGGCGGTGTCGGCTGTTTCCAAAACTGAGCCAAGCTATTTTGGCATGTTATGCCGGCAATATCATAACTGCAACGCCCGATTACTTTAACCGGCATATTGTGAATCAGTGCGGAAAGCCCGCTGGTGCTATTGAGGGTAACCATACCTATACCATGCCGCAACAGGGTGGGCAGGGAGGTATCATGAACATAAAAAATACGTTTTTTAAGCTTGGGGTGTTGCTTGATAAACTGTTGAATATCTTTACGGTAATCGGTAAACCCCCTATCCATCGGATGATGTTTGATAATCAGATTGGTGTCTTCGGGTGCATGAGTGGCAAAAGAGGCCAAAACATGCAATAGAAAATTCCGCACCGATGAAAAATCGCTGTGAACGCGCACTTGACTGTCATTAAACACCTGCAACGGTAAAATATAAAATTTGCCATAGCGTCCGTTTTTAACGGCGCGTGCAAATTGATAATCTTTTAATACATAAAGCAGCCGCTTAAGCCCTGAAAGTGCCCAAGAGCGGATATAAACAGGCATATCCATCATGCGGTGATGAATATAATGCGGATACAATTTGCTGCGGCGGTTGGCTGCCCAATAGTAGCGGATGGCGCATTTTGCCATCGGCACAAAGCCGCCTTTGATAACGGGCGGTTGCTGATATACGGTTTGGGGTAGGGATGATAATTGTGTTTGAAAAAAAGTAGCGCAACGGGGAAGGGGGGAAAAAGCATTCACACCGCTTTTTTCCAAGGTAATATAAAACGGGCGGAAATAACCTTCCTCGAATGCCCAGAAATCCAAGCCTTGAGCGGTTGCTATCTGTTTGGCTATCTGATGATAAGGCCGCGTATCGCCAAAGCATACAATCGTATCGATTTTATGCTCGGTAATAAAGGCAGCCAGCATATTGGGGAAAGCCTGATAAGTATCCCGATAGGCAAAAGTATTTGGTATATCTTCCGGATAGAAATACTCGTCACCATAATTAAAATTTAATTTAAAAACGGTTTTGGCATGTTCATCCGTTAGCCATTTTGAAAAATCTTTAAAAAAAGATCCGATAGGCCCCTGAAGAAGTAGTAGACGTTTACTTTGGAGTGCTAAAGCTTCCAAATTGCTTTTGGTATATATTTTTCCCATGTTTATTATTTGTTATTTTTTTAAAATATTTGTAATTATAACATTAATTAAACAATCAATTAGATTTTAGTGACGCAGAAAGCTGTTTTAATTTGCCTAATTGCTTAGATAAAAAGCTTTTTTCAATTAAATTATTGTTTTTATTTTGTTTTTTATATAGAGAAAGAATGCGGATAGCCATATCAACAGAAATAAAACGACGGGTTTCAGGGTGGATATAGCTTGGATAATAAATAAGGGTGCCGGCAATTAATTCCCATAAAGCCAGCTTGCGCGTTCTTCTCGAAACCGTTAAATCATCGTGGGTTAGCCCCCAGCCGGCATAGAAAGGCAGGCCGTAGCAGTAAACCGTTTTACCGCGCAGCAATGCTTCAAAACCTGCCAGAGATGTCATGGTGTGTACTTCGTCTACAGCTTCCAAACAGGTGAGAATATCGCAATCCGCCGCCACCTGATCCGCATATTTTGCCGCATCTTCAACTGCAACCGCACCGATACGGTTGCCGCTAACCACATCGGGATGGGGTTTATAAATAATATAAGCTTCGGGATGGCGTTCCCGAACTTTTTTCAATAAGGCCAAATTGGTATCAATTTTGGGCGAACCGAAACGAATAGAAGCATCGTCTTCCACTTGGCCGGGCACCAACAGGATTTGACGTTGGGTGTCCGGTATATCGAGCTTGCCCCCGCCTACATTATATTTACTGATTTTCGCCCGAGTAAGCATATCCGCAATATATGAGGCCGTCTGAAAATCTTGTTCGCTAAATACTTGGTTTTCTAAAATAGATTCCAAGCGGGAAGGGCGGGAAGCATCAAAATAAATACCGATATCATCGGTAACCAATGAAAGCGGCGCCACCAGATTAGAACCCAAACCGACCGAACGGATAAAGCCGTCTTCCATATAAACCGCAGGCAGACGGCGGTTTTCGGCAAATTTATTGATTTCATCATTGCCACGCCCCCATATTAAAAGCCGGGCATCTTGGGGAAGGGTTGTTTTTTCGAGCTTCTCAATGGAAGAAACAAATTTCAGACGGCATGAGGGCACATTAAAAAAAGGCTTGATAATCGCACGCTTCCACAAAGACATACCGACACAATAAAAACAACCGCGCAGCTTCTCATTCAGACGGCGGGCGGCAGTCAGATAATCCATCACATCGAATATCGTACCCGGCTCGTCCGTGTTGGGGTTGATATAGCGGCTGTATTGCAGATAAGCCGCCGCAAAAAGCTGCACAACCGAGCGGGAGCTGCGTCGATTTTGCTGAATCAGATCAGGTAACGCTTCATGGCGGTCGTCTGAAATGCCCCATCCTGCATACCAAGGCAGGCCAAAAGTAACCACATGTTTATCCAGCAATAATGCTTCAAACCCCATTTGAGAGGTCACGCAGTAAACCTTATCGGCTTTTTCCAAAAGAGAAATCGGATTGATATCTTGTGCCAATAAACGGATACGGTTATCCGATAAAGAAATATCGGTTAGATAGCCGCGTTTTTTACCACTCAAAACATCAGGATGCGTTTTTACCCAGATTTCCGCATCAGGGTTTTCAGATAAGGCCGTCTGAAACATTTCATAAAAAGTATGCTCGTTTGCACCGCCATATTTCACCGCCATATCGCCGAAAGTCTGATCAACCACCAAAACAATAGGTTTTTCAGACGGCCTGCCTCTTTTGAGGCCGTCTGAAAATTCCGGTGCATGGTTATATTTGGAAAGCTTGTTGTGAATAATAAAACTAATGGCTTTTCCGGCATCGGCAAGCATTTCGGGCGCCATCGAATCTGCGCTCAAAATCAGATGTTCCAAACGCGAGGGGCGGGTAGTGTCATAATAAATCCCCGCATCATCGACGACCAAAGAAAGCGGCAGATGGCCTTTTGCACCTAATCCGAGCGAACGGATAAAGCCGTCTTCCAAGGCAATATAAGGAAGAGAGTATTGCTTGGCATAAGCCTGTGCTTTACGGGTAGATGGGCGCAAGCCCCAACCGAAAACAGCATCTGCCTGAGCAATATTTTTCTGAAAATGATATTCGGGAAAAAAATTGCAGGCAGAAATTATTTTCCAAATGCCTTTAGAAAGAATAAGCGGCTTTGCTATCATTTTGAAAAGTTTTATTCGTAGCCATTAGGGTTAGGGATTTGTTAATAGTAGAAGAAAATAGATATAGATTTCCATTCAAAAATAGAAAGAAACAAATTTTTCTTATCTTAAAATTTATTTCTTTATTTTAGAAATCATAAAATCTAGAAACATTAAAAATTTACTTCTATTAATAAGAACATCGCCAAACCGATTATTTTTAGGATTAAAATCACTTTTCAGCGGTTTAATATAGTAAGCACCATATTGAGCATTGCGTAATTGAGCAGTCCTGAAATAGCTTACACGATTATAATCAGTATTCATTATTTCAATCAAAAGGGTTAAATCTTTAGAAAATACAGCATTTGCTATACCCATCCCATGAGGTCCAATTATAATTTCAGCATTAGAAAATAATTCTCTTTGTTGAGATTTAGAATAATTTCCCGGCTCTACTATTTCAAAGCCTCTTTCTTGTAAATCATCAAATAATATATTTTCATTGATAATTCTACGTTCTTTGGCATTTTTCCTTGATATATAAAATCTTTTAATATGTCCATTACACTTTTTCCCGTAATCTAATACGTCTGTATAATATTTTGTAGGAGTGTGTAAATGACCAAAACTACTGAAACAAGGCACTATTAATTTATCAAAAGATAGCCAAACATTATCCAAACTTATAATATTTTCTTTTGGTATGCCAAAATCATTAAATAAGTCTATTGCATCTTTAGGAAGTTCCGGGCAGATAAATTTTAAATCGTTTAAATCATAACCCAGTTTCTTGATGTTTATTAATGAGGGCAAACATTCTCGTAATAGATGATCTAAATTCTTGAATGAATAAAACCAAACGGATGTACCTTGAATATGTGTTTTACTAAATTGGTTTAAATCAGCATAAATAATATTGTCTTCACATTGAAAATAATTATTTTTAGAAAATTCTTTTTTTGCATCATTGCTTAAGAAGTTAAAAGCATAGTAATTTTGAAAAAATAATCCCCAATATCTAGGTAGATTAGGTGCTCTAGGAGAAATTACACAATTATCAATAATAGCTGTATAAATTTCAGGGCATCTGTATTCGGAAGTAAAAATATTGCTATATTCATCTAATTTAATATCATCTTCTTGTTGCTCAAATAATGGATTTATACTACTACTCATAATGATAGATGGTTCATGTAAATGAAATTTACAACCGTCAATAGGATTTTGAGCTAATTTTCTTAAATCCAAAGCATAATAACGTTTCATATTTACGATAGTTCCTTATAGGAGAATAAGTGACGTAATGGTCTTAAAATTGCAAACTTTGACTCTGAAAAAAATAAACGTGGATTCGTTTTAAGTTTTGTTAATTTTCTTTTATGAGTTTTATGATTTAAAACCAAATTAATATCAGTATTTTTAATTGTTGCTACAGCATAATTATTTTGAAGTGGAGCAGCACTTATTTGCGTTTTTTGATTTTTAGTATCATTAGTTTTAGTAAGGTCATTTGACTTTTTTAAATTAGCAGGTGAACTTATTTTTTTTACATTTGCTGATGTTACTAAAGGAATAGTATTAGGTAACGCAAAAATATTTCTCAAGTTTAATAAACCTGAGTTGTGGATAGATACAGTATGTTTTTGGAGTAAAACTGTTATAAACTTTTCAAAATCATTAAATTCAGTTAGAGTTAAAATAGGATTTATACTATTATTAAGCATATTTTCAATTAATTTGGGCAGATCATTAACATGATAGTCATGTGTAAATCCTTTGTTTCCATAAAAAGCATTTCCAAGTTGGATAGGTTTAAAACCCTCAAAGGCAGCTTCTAGCAAACCTTGCGAGTTTAATCCCATAATCCATTTTGATTGTGAGAAAAGTTTTTTTATTGAATAATGATCAACAACTTGTATAGATTCTTTTAAATCCTCAGGTAGTTCATTAATATAAGACTCAATTATTTTTTTTGTTAATGCTGTTTTAATATTATTTTTTTTCTCTTCCCATGGGTGGCTTTTGAAAACCACATTAAAGCCAGCACTTGCCAATTGATAAATTATTTTTTTATAAGTATCAATTGTTGATAAACCAAGATTTTTATATTCTAAAACAGAAAAGTCATTAATTACCTGTCCTACTATAGTCACAATTGGCTTTGTCATATCTTTAAAGCTAATATCAACAGAGTTAGTTGGTTGTTCAACATTTTTATTTTTAGATAAAATAAATTTATTTATAGCTTTGATTCTTTCTCTATCATATAAATTTTTATCTTCTAAAGCTTTTAAATGGCTCTTATAAATAGTGTTATGTTTAATATCACTATTATTTGCTATTGGTGAATAACGTTCTTCACAATAGTATTCATTACCCGTAAATAGGCTTTCCATAACCATAACTTTGGTTGCGGTATGCTTTAACAATTCAATAAGTGAGCGTTGATAAATCAAACTACCTGAAAAAATACAGCAGTGGCTGAATTTAGGTAAATCAGCTAATTTCTTTTTCCAAAAACTCACCCAATACCAAGCTGCTGCCATATTATGGAGTAGGTCTAATCTATTATTTTCAAAGAGTTTGTAAAATATTTTCTCAGTGCTATCAGGATAACTATTTTCATACCATATAGGTTGAACTGATACTAAAGATAATAATTCTGCTCTACAAATATAAAAAATATTTATTTCATTTACTTTGAAATTAAAAAGATCATTCTTTGTTAATTTAGATAAGAATTCTACTTTATCTTCTAAAATATCTATTTTATTATTGTATACACCATATAAGGCAATCCAATCTTTATGACTATCTTCGATATGCACTTTAATTTTTTGTTGTTCTATAAAGGTATGGAATGATGTAAAGTTTTTTTTATTAATATGTAAAGAGTCTGGAATTAGAATAGATAAAGACATGGGAAAGATTCCTTTAATTTATTATAGATTTGTAAACTTCTATGTTTTTATTAATGCAGCTTTCCCATGTAAAAATTTTTGGATTGGGCTTACTAGCATTTTGAATCAAAGAAACAAGTTGTTCAGGTTCATAAACACATATATTCATAATATTTTCTGCATCTTGATCGGGATCTAGGCTTAAAAATAAACCATTAATGCCTTCTTCTAATATGTCTTTAGGAATGCCTATACGGGATGAAAAAATAGGTGTGCCTGTTGCTAATGCTTCAGGAGCATTGGCAGGTCCTCCCTCGTGGCTACTGCACATTAATAAAATATCTATTTCTTCATAAAAACTTTGGAACATGCGATAAGGCAGTCGCTCATAAGCTATCGCTTCATAACCTAGATTTCTCATTTCAAGGCAGCTTAATGAGCGGTCTTGTCCCACAAAAACAAATCTGAAATATTCGGGATCAAGTCTTTTTGCAAGCTCAAGTAAATAGGCATCTCCTTTTACTCTTCTACCATATCGACGAGATGCAATACCTAGAGTAATTTTTTTAGACTCGCCCGCAGGGGTATTCAGCCATTGGCTTTTATTTTTAAGTTTTAAATAACTTGAATGATATCCGTGGGGGATGACCAATAATTTGCTTTCGGCTAAATTTTGTTCCACCAATATATTCTTTTGAGTTTGATTCAAACAAACAATAGCGGCGGCTTCCATGTATCTAGGAATAAATCTGAATTTTGCATGCCAAGGATCTGGATCATTGAGATCATGATGAACCGTACAGACTGAATTAGGTTTTAATTTGCTTTCAAGATGAGGCCGGTGGTAATGATAAATATCAGCATTTTCTATCGGAGAAATACTGACTATATGTTCGAAGTTCGTTGGGCTGTATTTTGAAAAATATTCAATAATGGAATTGAAAATACCACTCTGTGCATCATTAGACATAACATGGTTAATAATAATTTTACTCATATTATAATTACCTGATTTTTAGTTTTTACCACTATAACACATTTTGTTAGGTTATGTAAATTTATTTTATAATTTATTATGATGATAGGGTATTTTAATAATTAATATTATTTTATGTATGTTATTTGGAGTAGTAATGATAAAATTTGTGAAATATAATATTTGTTTTAATTTTGTATATAGTAAATTTGTAGATATTAATTTAATGTTGCTAACTAACTGATATTTAATTTGTTGGTGTAATGAGAGTTCAATTTGAAATGGATCTTAAATTTTTTAAAATTTTATTTTGGGTGATAGGGTTATCGTCTTGTGGTAATTTACCAACATCAGGCCCTAGCCAAAAACAGATTAACGGCCTGCAATCACAAAACACTCAAGAGCAACAAGTGCCTGATGTGGCTGTTGTTGATGTTGATGAGCGTGTGGTTTCTTCACTTTATGTTGCCGACTATAAGCAATCATTTGCCGATTTTGGCGTATCCGGATCGGGATTTGCCGATAGGGTTGGCGAGGGTGATATTTTGGAAATCACTTTGTGGGAAGCGCCGCCGGCGGTTTTGTTTGGCGGTTCGCTAACTTCATTGGGTTCGGGAGCGGCGCAGACGGTGAGCTTGCCGCCGCAGGCTGTAAATTCTCAAGGCATGATTTCCATGCCTTTTTTAGGTAATGTTTCGGTGAGTGGTAAAACACCGGCTGAAATCCGCCAGTATATTATCGGCCGTCTGAAAAAGATGGCGAATCAGCCGCAGGCTATGGTGCGGGTGGTACAAAATAATTCCAGTAATGTAACGGTGATTGGCAGTGGTAAAAGCCTCCGTATGCCGCTAACTGGGCATCATGAGCGGGTATTGGATGCCGTAGCCGCTGTCGGTGGCGCTGATGGCAATATTCAGGATATATCGGTGCAGTTGGCACGAGGCGATATGGTTCGGACGGTAGCACTGGAAAAGATTACGGCGGATTCGTCGCAAAATGTGGTATTGCGTTCCGGCGATGTACTAACTTTGTTGAGCAATCCGTTTAGTTTTACGGCTTTAGGCGCATTAGGGCGAAATAGGCAGGTGGGTTTTTCGGCCAAAGGAATGAATTTAGGTGAAGCACTTGGTACAGTGGGCGGCTTACAAGACAGGCGTTCTAATGCAGGGGGGGTGTTTGTGTTCCGCTATCAGCCTGTTTCGGCACTGCCTGATAATGAGCAGGGAAGGTGGTTGAACAAGGGATACAGTTTGGCAATGGATGTACCGACGGTATACCGTATGGATCTTTCTGATGCCAATTCTTTATTTTGGCTACAACGGTTTCCGGTAAAAAACAAAGATATTGTTTATGTGGCGAATGCGCCATTGGCTGAGGTACAAAAATTCCTACAATTTGTGTTTTCTCCGGTTGTGAGCGGAGTAAACAGTATTAATAATTTGGGTGAATAATCGGGAAAGTGTGATGTCTGAACAAAATTTAGATAGGGAAAAAACGCAGTCTGAACAGGCAGTGAAAGAACAAGAAGCCGCAAAAGCCAAACAGGCTGCGGAACAGGCGGCAAAAGAACAAGAAGCGGTCAAAGCCAAACAGGCTGCGGAACAGGCGGCAAAAGAGCAAGAAGCGGCCAAGGCCAAACAGGCTGCGGAACAGGCGGCAAAAGAGCAAGAAGCGGCCAAGGCCAAACAGGCTGCGGAACAGGCGGCAAAAGAACAAGAAGCGGTCAAAGCCAAACAGGCTGCGGAACAGGCGGCAAAAGAGCAAGAAGCGGCCAAGGCCAAACAGGCTGCAGAAAAAGCGGCGAAAGAACAAGAAGCCGCCAAAGCGAAACAGGCTGAGGAGCAGGCGGCCAAGGAGCAAGAAGCGGTCAAAGCCAAACAGGCTGCGGAACAGGCGGCAAAAGAGCAAGAAGCGGCCAAGGCCAAACAGGCTGCGGAACAGGCGGCAAAAGAACAAGAAGCCGCAAAAGCCAAACAGGCTGAAGAACAGGCAGCGAAAGAACAGGAAGCGGTTAAGACCAAACAGGCTTCGGAGCAGGTGGCGAAAGAACAGGAAAAAAAACGTAAGCCTTTTATACGGCGCTTTAGTAAGCTTTTTTGGATAACGGTGATTATTCCGACCGTGTGTTCTACAGTCTATTTTTCCGTATGGGCAGCTGATCGTTATGTATCCGAATCCAGTTTTGTGGTGCGTTCGCAAAGCAATCAGACTTCGGTAACGGGGTTGGGGGCTTTATTACAAAGTGCGGGCTTGAGCCGTGCACAAGACGATACCTATACCGTGCGTGAATATATGGGTTCGCGTACTGCTTTGTCTGAATTGGATAAAACTATTCCCGTCCGTTCTTATTATGAAACCAAAGGTGATATTTTCAGCCGTTTTAACGGGTTTGGCTGGTACGATAGTGAGGAAGCGTTTTACCAATATTATAAAGATAAGGTGAAAATTTCTTTTGAACCTATATCGGGTATTTCCGTGTTAGGGGTGGAATCTTTTAATGCCGGTGAATCGCAGGCAATTAATAGTGCGCTGTTGCGGGCTGGCGAAGATTTGATTAATAAACTGAATGAGCGGGCAAGAAAAGACAGTCTGACTCAGGCGGAGCAGAATGTTTTGGTTGCCGAAGAGAGGGTGAAGCAGGCGGCGGAAGATATGGCGGTATACCGTACCCAAAACGGTATTTTCGATTTAAAAGCTCAATCGGAAGCCAAAATGGGCTTGGTATCCAAATTGCAAGACGAGCTGATTGTGATTCAAACCCAATTAGATCAGGTGCGGGCAATTGCACCGGAAAACCCGCAAATATCAGGCTTGCAGGCGCGAGAGAGAAGTTTAAAGCGTGAAATCAAGCAACAGATGCAGATGATTTCAGGCAGTTCGGATAAGTCTATTACCGCCCAAGCTGCATCTTATCAGCGTTTATTCCTTGAAAATGAATTAGCAGAAAAACAACTAGCTGCGGCTATTGTGTCTTTGGAAAGTGCTAAAGTCGAAGCAGATCGTAAGCAGCTGTATTTAGAAGTGATCTCATATCCGAGTAAGCCTGATTCGGCACTAAAGCCACAAAGATTTTATAACATTATTGCCACTTTGGTTATCGGCTTAATGTTGTATGGCATTATCACTTTACTGACTGCGAGTGTGAGAGAGCATAAAAACTGATGAAAACCTTATATGAAACCTCATTAAAAGAGTCTTTGGCCATTCAGAAAAGGGTGATCGGTGCACTGCTGATGCGAGAGATTATTACCCGCTACGGGCGCAATAATCTGGGTTTTCTGTGGCTGTTTGTCGAACCTTTGATGCTGACTTTGCTAATTGTTTTTTTATGGAAGTTTTTGCGTGCCGATAGTGTTTCTTCTTTGAATATTGTTGCCTTTGTGTTAACGGGGTATCCAATGGCAATGATGTGGCGAAATACGTCGAATCGTACTATTGGAGCGATTTCCGCTAATATTAGTTTGTTGTATCACCGTAATGTGCGTGTGTTGGATACGATTATTAGCCGTACATTATTAGAAGTGGCTGGGGCAACAATTGCCCAGGTCGTAATTATGGCGGGGTTGATTGCCATTCGTTGGATTAATGTGCCGAATGATATTTTTTATATGCTCTTGGCTTGGTTGCTAATGGCATTGTTTGCATTTGGTTTAGGTTTGATTATTTGTTCAATTGCGTTTAAATTCGATTCATTCGGCAAAATCTGGGGTACGTTGAGTTTTATTTTAATGCCACTTTCCGGGGCTTTCTTTTTTGTATCTTCCTTACCTGTACAGGCACAAAAATATCTATTATGGGTTCCGATGATTCACGGTACGGAAATGTTCCGGCACGGCTATTTCGGCAGTTCGGCAGGCACTATGGAAAATCCGTGGTATTTGTTGCTGTGTGATTTGGTTTTATTGTTTGTCGGGTTGACTATGGTGGCCGGATTCAGTAAAGGGGTGGAAGCACAATGATTTCGGTAGAGCATGTTTCCAAGCGGTATAAAACACGCTTTGGCTGGCGTACCGTATTGCAAGACATTCATTTTCAGCTGCAAAAAGGGGAAAAAGTCGGCATTTTGGGTAGAAATGGGGCGGGTAAGTCAACATTAATCCGCCTGATTAGCGGAGTGGAGCCGCCAAGCGAAGGTGAAATCAAACGCACAATGAGTATTTCTTGGCCGCTGGCGTTTAGCGGTGCTTTCCAAGGCAGCCTCACTGGTATGGATAATTTGCGTTTTATCTGCCGTATTTATAATGTGGATGCCGATTATGTGAAGGCGTTTACCGAAGAGTTTTCAGAGCTGGGGCAGTATTTATACGAACCGGTAAAAAATTATTCTTCGGGTATGAAGGCGCGGCTGGCGTTTGCTTTGTCTTTGGCGGTCGAGTTTGATTGTTATTTGATTGATGAGGTGATTGCGGTGGGGGATTCGCGGTTTTCGGAAAAATGCCGTTATGAGCTATTTGAAAAACGCCAAGACCGCTCGATTATTTTGGTATCGCATAGCCCGAGCGCGATGAAGCAATATTGCGATAATGCTATGGTGTTGGAAGCGGGTAGTCTTTATCAGTTTGAAAACATGGAAGAAGCCTATCGGTATTATAATAATCAGGCTTAAATATAACAGCCTGTAGTGTCGGACAGATAAAACGTTTCAGACGGCCTGGAAAAGAAATATTTTTCATCAACCCATGGATAATATTGCCGATAGCTTATAAAAAAGCAGCATCAATATGCTGCCGTATCCGTTTCATCTTAGTGATGTTTTTTAACTTCGCCTTCCAATTTGTAGGTAGTGCCGCAGTAGGGGCATTCGATCATGCCGTTAGATTCAATCGGCAGAAACACGCGCGGATGGCCGTTCCAAGATTCATTGGTGGGGCCGGAGCAGTATAAGGGCAGGTCGTCGGGCGTAATCACTACGGTAGGTTGGGGTTTGTTCATATTTTGTCCTTTATTTTATTATCACTTGAAGTAAAGCGGATACACATTAGCCAAATGTTTAGGTAATAGCTTATATGGTACGTCATGCCCGCATAATTTTAAAGTATGGCGGGAAATTTTCATCACTGTTTTGAGTATTTTGTTGCTGATTGATAACCGTCCTTGTAGATTGGTTATCCGGTTAGATACGGTATCGGGCCGCTTGCCGTATCTGGCTTCACAGGCGGTTTGAAAACACTTAGAATACTTTTTTCATAAATCACTTTTATTATAAATATTATGCCTGTTTGCACCTGCCCACATTGTAAGACCCGGCTTTGGGTTAACAATACACAATTTAATGTTGCCCAAGGCTTCGTGGTATGTAGCAAATGCGACGGCCTTTTTCAGGCCAGAGGCCACATTACGGCTATGCCGGACGAACCGGAACCTACCGACTTACCCAATGCTTTGACCGACACTAAGTTGATACATGCGCTCGGCCCTAAGGTACGCGCTAAAAAAGTGTTGTCGAAAAATGAAATTGCCGAGTTATTGGATAATATGCATTCCGGTGACGAAGCCAAGTTGGCTGAATTTTCACTATCCGAACAAGAGCATGAAGTAGATGCAGCCTTCGCCAACGTATCTGCCGAATCTTCACCTGAATCAGTTGTTCCTCCGGCACCGGTTGCCGCGCCGCCTGCCAAAGAGAGCGTTAATTGGACACTGGCAACGCTGATTGCGCTAACGGTATTGATTATGCAACTTTTTTACATAATCTTATTAAATTAATATGGCTAATGTTGTCGATTTTATCCGTGATTTTCGGGAAGCCGCGCCTTATATTCAATATTTGCGCGGTAAAACGTTGGTTGTCGGCGTGGCCGATAGCCTGCTTTCCGGTGAAACACTCCGAACTCTGGCTGCCGATCTGAATCTGATTGCCGGCTTGGGGATACGTTTGGTGGTCGTTCATGGTTCGCGTACGCAAATTAATGCTTTAGATACCGTTGCCGGCCGTTTGCCGGAATATCATAATGGCCGCCGTATTACCGACGATGATGCTTTAATTCATGTGAAGCAGGCCTGCGGCATGATTCGCAGCGATATCGAAGCAGCCTTGCTGACCGGGATTGTCCATACGCCTTTCCGTAGCCGCCCGTTGAGTATCGCCGGCGGCAATTTTGTTTCCGCCCGTCCGCTCGGTGTGATAGATGGAATTGACATGTGCCACACCGGTATTGTGCGCAAAGTCGATGCCGAAAGTATTTGTAGCCGTCTGAATGACGGAGCATTGGTGTTGATCAGCCCGATTGGCCATTCACTCAGCGGCAAAACATTCAATTTAAGTATGGGCGATATTGCCGAAGCCGCCGCCATTGCGCTACAAGCAGAAAAGCTGATTTATCTGATTGAAGAAGAAGGCATTATGGATGCGGATGGTGGAGTGTTGAGTAATCTTTCGGCACAAGAAGCCCGCACCCTGCTCGATAATCAAACGGTTTCCCCCGATCAACGAAGATTGCTGAAATCGGCGGTGAATGCGGTGGAAAGCGGTATTGAGCGCACTCAGATTCTCAGCGGCCGTAAAAACGGTGGCCTGATTGCGGAATTGTTCACCCGTCATGGGGTGGGTACTTCTATTGCGCTGGATGCGTTTATGAATATCCGTGAAGCGCAAATCGGTGATATTCCGGAAATTACCAATCTGATACGCCCGCTTGAAGAACAGGGTGTGCTATTGCGCCGCAGTCGGGAATATTTGGAAAACCATATCAGTGAATTTTCGGTATTGGAACACGATAATCAGATTTACGGTTGTGTCGCCCTGAAAACCTTTCCCAATAGCGATGCGGGGGAATTGGCCTGTTTGGTGGTATTGCCCGAAGCACGGGATAGCGGCTACGGCGAGCGCCTGCTCGAACACTTGATTCATCAGGCGCGCCAACGCCATATCCGCCGCCTGTTTGCTTTATCCACGCATACGGGGGAATGGTTTATCGAACGTGGTTTTCAGACGGCCTCCCCTGAGGAATTGCCTGAAAGCAGGCTGAATGAATATTGGGAAAGCAAACGCCGTTCCAAAGTATTTGTTTATCCGATTGCCTCTGAATAACGGCTGAAATAGCCAATCTATCTAAAAAAATAAACCGTATCGGTATGGATTGCCGCTGCGGTTTGTTTTTGCTTGAGAAAGAAGTTTTTTGTTTTCAGACGGCCTGATAACCGTGTTTAAACATCTTCTGCAAACTCGGCACAAATTTCTAAGACTTCGTCACCGAATTGCTGGATTTTAGCTTCGCCCATACCGTAAATATGGTGTAAGTCGGCATGGTTGTGCGGCATATTTTCTACAATCGCCCTGAGTGTGCGGTCGCCGAAAATCACATAAGCGGGCACGTTATTATCGTCGGCACGTTGTTTGCGCCAGCGCCGCAAGGCCTGCCAGATGCGCTCTTCGCGTTCGGTGCGCAGCCATTCTTCTTTGGGTTTTTGGGTGGCGGCTTTGTCGCGTTTGAGTGGCCGCAGCCAAACTTGGGCATCACCTTTGAGCACTTTTTTAGCCGCTTCGGTGAGTTGTAGCGATTGGTGCAGCAGCGGATTAACGGTCAGATAGCCGAGGCTGATACATTGGCGGACAATCCCGCGCCATTCTTTGTCGGTAAAATTATCGCCGATACCGAAAGTGGATAAACGGTGGTGACCGTTGCGGATAATCCAATCGTCGTTTTTGCCTTTGAGTACATTAATCACATAGCCGGTGGCAAATTGTTGGCCGACGCGGTAAACGCAGCTTAAAAGTTTTTGTACCGGAATGGTGCCGTCAAAACGGGTAGGGGGGTGCAGGCAGTTGTCGCAATGGCCGCAGGGTTCGCTGTCTTCACCGAAATGTTTGAGCAGCAACACGCGGCGGCATTCGGCGGTTTCGCAAACGGCCAGCATGGCATCGAGTTTTTGCAGCTCAACCTGTTTTTGCGCTTCGTCGCTATTGCCGGTTTGAATGCGCTCGCGTAGTAATACCCAATCGTTCAGGCCGTAACATAGCCAACTGGCGGCGGGTAGGCCGTCGCGTCCGGCCCGGCCGGATTCCTGATAAAAATGTTCGACGCTTTGCGGCATATCAAGGTGGGCGACAAAACGCACATCGGGCTTGTCGATACCCATGCCGAACGCCACGGTGGCGACAACAATTACGCCGTCTTCACGGGTGAAACGTTGCTGATTGGCTTCACGAATGTCCATACTTAGGCCGGCATGATAGGGAATGGCATCCAAACCGTGTTCGCATAAAAAGCGGGCGGTATCTTCTACTTTTTTACGGCTTAGGCAATAAACGATGCCGCTTTGTCCGGCCATCTGTTTCATAATGAAATCAAGTAGCTGCTTTTTACCGTTGTTTTTTTCAATCACTTGGTAATAGATATTGGGGCGGTCGAAACCGGCCACAAATTCGGCAGCATCTTCCAAGCGTAAATGGTGCTTGATATCGGCGCGGGTGGCGGCATCGGCGGTAGCGGTGAGCGCGATGCGGGGCACATTCGGATAGCGGTCGGCAAGAATGCCGAGCTGTTGGTATTCCGGGCGGAAATCGTGCCCCCACTGGCTCACGCAATGGGCTTCGTCGATGGCAAACAGGCTTAAAGTATGTTGGTCGAGAAAACGCAGGAAGCGTTCGGTAACCAAACGTTCCGGCGCGACATAAAGCAGTTTCAGACGGCCTGTTTGAATATCGTCGGCAATTTGTCTGGCTTCGTCCGGCGTGGTACTGCTATGTACGCATGCGGCGGGCACGCCGGCGGCATGGAGCGCGGCAACCTGATCGTTCATTAAGGCAATCAGTGGCGATACGACGATGGCCACACCTTCGCGCATTAGGGCGGGAATCTGATAGCAGAGTGATTTGCCGCCGCCGGTCGGCATCAATACCAATAGGCTGTTACCGCCTGCCAGTGTTTCCACAATTTCGGCTTGGCTGCCGCGAAACTCGGGATAGCCGAAAACATCATGCAGAATCTGGTGGGCGGATGGGGGCATCGGATGGCGTCCGTATCGGGGAAAATGGGAAAGGTGTATTTTAGCGTTTTTTCGGTATGTCTGCCGATGTGTGGATGATAAAAGTAGGATGGGGCGGATAATATATAAGATGAGCCGTCTGAAACTTTTCAGACGGCCTAGCTTCTTAACAAACGGCGTGATAAATCAGTTAATGGTATAGCCGCGTAAATATTGGCTGCGTTCGCGGGTCATGCGGGTATCACACTGGAGGCGTAAATATTCTGCCTGTAAGCCGCTGTCGGCTTGGGCGGCGGCTTGGCGGCAATTATTGTCTTTGCTTTGAATCCAGTTGCGTTGCTCGGTGAGCAGTTCCTTTTGAACATTTTGATCAATGCTACGCCATACCCGGTTGATTTCGTTGTTGGCCGCCTGATTATTGCTTTGTGCCTGTTCCAATTCGTTGGCGGAAAACGTAATTTCATTGCGTTGAGGTTCGGGGCTTAATATTTCGGGGGCGGAAACGGCATTGGCGGTTTCATCGCCGAATATACTGCTGGCGGCATTGTTTTCTAAAATATCTTCGGGATCGGCGGGCGGCGGATCATCATAAGCTTCTTTATCCATATTGAGCGCGTCTTCCCGTTTCACGGCCTTGCCGTCGATAAGAAGGATGCTTTTCACGCCATAAGGCAGTAAGGCGGAGCTAATGTTTTGCGCCATCACGGTTACGGTATTGTCTTCATAATCCACAGCAGCGGTATCTGTGGAAATTTCGGGCGTATAGCTGATTTTTTGCGTGAATGCACCTTGATTGTAGTTCAGATTGCTGCCTCGAATGCGCTCCTGTACCAATTGGCCGATGGTTTTGTCGCTGCCGTAAATCAACGGACTGTTGGTTTCGGCCGCGGCAAGAATATTATTTGGAATTTTGATGGTTAAATCGGCACTGCAAATCGGGCTGCCGTTTTGGGTGTCTTGGGCGGCGTTATCCAGTGAGATTTCCAATTGGGTGGCGGCGGCAATTATTTTGTCGGCATCGATAAACTGGCGGCTGTCGTTGCGGGCAAAGGATTCGGCTTCCTGTTTGATGATTTCCTGAATATTGGTGCGGATATTTTGGGCAACGGCCGGATTGGTACAAGCCAGTTCGGGTGTGGTTTGTTGGGGTGTGTCTTCACTACAGGCCGCCAGTGAGAGTGAGGCGGCTACAATAGATAAAGTGAGTAGTTTTTTATACATCGTCGTCCTTATGGGGAGGAATGGTTTTCAGACGGCATCATAACAAAAGCACCGGCAACAGTTAATATATTGCCGGTGCTTTTTATTTTGCTTGCATTTTATTGGATGAAATTTACAAAAACGGAGAGGATGGTCGCATTAACGATGTCAACGAAAAACGCGCCGACCATCGGTACAATTAAGAAGGCTTTATGCGAAGGGCCGAAGCGTTCGGTGACCGATTGCATATTGGCAATAGCCGTAGGTGTCGCACCCATACCAAAGCCGCAATGACCGCCGGCGAGTACGGCAGCGTCGTAATCGCGACCCATCAATACATAAGTCACAAAGGTTGCATAAAGCACCATCACTACAACTTGTGCGATAAGAATAATGGTAACAGGGCCTGCCAAACCGGCAAGATCCCACAATTTCAGGCTCAATAGTGCTATCGCCAAAAATATCGACAGCGAAGCATTGCCGAATACATCGATAGCACGATCGAACATATTGAATTTGAATACGAATGTTAGAATATTGCGCAGAATTACGCCGCCACCCAATGCCCATACGAATTTAGGCAGATTGAATAAATATTCTTCGTCGATACCGTCCATGATTTCGGCAAAGGCCAAACATGCGGCAAACATGGCGATGGTTTCAACGGCTGAGTGAGCGGTAATCAGGCGGGTTTGTTCGGGATGCTCGAATACGTCGCCTGCACTTTTTTCCGGACTGTCATCACTATAACCGGCCGCTTGTGCTTTTATTGCTTCTGCGTCTAAAGGCTTGAGCCCCATTCTGTTAATCAAACGACGGGCAACGGGGCCGCCAATCAAACCGCCGGCAACCAAGCCGAAGGTGGCGCTGGCGATGCCTAAACCGGTGGCGCCGGTCAAACCGTATTCCTGTTCGAAAATCGGCCCCCATGCACCGGCCGTGCCATGACCGCCGGTAAGGGTGACCGAACCGGTTATCAGGCCGATTAAGGGGTTTTCACCCAAGGCAGTCGCAATACCTACGCCGACAGCATCTTGGATAAAGATAAAGAAGCTGACAATGGCGGTAAATAAAACCAACGGCACCCCACCGGCTTTTAACCGTGAAAAGTCGGCACTCAAGCCAATAGAGATAAAGAAAATCAACATAAAGGTATCTTGCAACGGCTTTTCAAATGTAAAGACCACCCCGTAAGCCGCATGCAGGGCATACAGTATAACGGCGGCAACCAATCCGCCGGCTACCGGCTCGGGGATGTTGAAGTTCTGCAAGAACTTGATTTTATTCACCAGCAGCTTGCCTACCAATAAGACTATTGCTGCGGCAATCAGGGTGTAATAACTGTTAAAGACCCATTCCATAATTTCTTCTTTCTAAGGATAAAGCAGTAAAAATAAAAAACAGCGGCTAAATGCCGTTAGGTGGTTGGATATTAGAGAAATGGTTAAAGTTTGTCAAAACGTGGCTTTATCATGGGGAGAGAATGTATTTTAATCGTATGTTTTTATAAATAAAGGTTATTTTATGTGCATATTGTTGTGGTGTCATATAGGGGATGAGTGGCGGGCTCGTGGTTTCAGACGGCCTTTTATCTGTTTTAGTTGTTTAGCGATATAATTGCCTATTTACGTCGGCAGATGATGGCCGATTGGTTATGATTGAATGATTGGGGTTTTATGCTTTCCGATATATCTGCCGATAACGACTCACCGCAGCAACGTTGGGCATTGATATTGTCTTACGACGGCAGCGGTTTTCACGGTTGGCAGAAGCAGGCAGATGCTGTTACCGTGCAGGCAACGCTGGAATCCGCCTTAACACAAATAGCAGGCGAGCCGATTCATACCATTGTGGCAGGGCGAACCGATGCGGGTGTACATGCGACGGCGCAAGTGGTTCATTTCGATACTACGGTAAAACGTCCGGCGCAGGCGTGGATAAGGGGCGTGAATGCATTTTTACCACCGGAAGTGGCAGTATGGCATGCCCAAACGGTTGCGCCGCGTTTTCATGCCCGTTTTGATGCTTATGGCCGCCGCTACCGTTATGTATTGACTTCATCGGCGGTTCGTCATCCCTTGTTGGCAGGCAAAGCGGGTTGGGTGCATTACGGCTTGGATATGGAAAAAATGCGGCAGGCGGCGGCTTTGTTAATCGGGCGGCACGATTTCTCAAGTTTCAGAGCTTCCGAATGTCAGGCTAAATCACCGGTTAAAACAATTTACAGTGCCGAATTAAACGGAACGCCTGAGCTTATGACGCTTGATCTTCACGGCAACGCCTTTCTTCATCATATGGTACGCAATATTATGGGCGCGCTGGTGTATGTGGGCAGCGACCGTTTAAGCGTAGAAGGATTTGCCGAACTGATGGCCGCACGCAACCGGCAATATGCACCGCCGACACTCATGCCGGATGGTCTGTATCTAACCGGTGTGGATTATCCGCCGGAGTGGGGGGTGGCAACGCCGCCTGTTCCGTCATGGTTGTGGTGAGGTTAATATTTAAAAGGCCGTCTGAAATATTTTCAGACGGCCTTTTTATTGAGGATGCATATTAGATCAGAATAACTGCCAAATAAAGAAAATAAAGGTATGAATGATGAATAACGGCACCAAAATACCAAATGACCAAGCCATATAACCGAAGAAGCTCGGCATCGGTACTTTACGTTGTTCGGCAATGGCTTTCACCATAAAGTTCGGCGCATTACCGATATAGCTTAAAGCACCCATAAACACCGAACCCATAGACACGGCCAGTAAGGTGTGGAACAAATGGCCGGTCATGAGCGCTTGGGCATCGCCGCCTGCCATATTGAAGAATACCAAATAAGTCGGGGCATTATCTAAGAAGGCGGATAGGATACCGGTCATCCAGAAATACATGGCATTAATCGGCTCACCGGCACCGTCGTGTACTAATGCGATCAGAGCTGAGAAAGCACCGGCTTCGCCTGCCTGTAAAATCGCAATAACGGGGCTGATGGTAATGAAAATACCTAAAAACAGTTTGCCCACTTCCAGAATCGGATCCCAGTTGAATTCATTACCGGCACGAACCTGTTTGGGCGTAATGGCTAAAGAAATCAAAGCAAAAACCAAAAGTAGGATATCGCGCAGTAAGTTGGGCAGCAGATAGTGTGTGCCTAAAATTTCAATGCCCGGATGATCGGGTTTCCATAAACCGGACATTAATACTGATGCGATGACACCGGCCAAGAGTAAGAAATTCCATTTGCCGAAAATCTTCAGGGGGCTATCGTGAGAAGGGTCGTCTTCAATAATTTCGTCTTCTTTTGAGAAGAAATGGCGGTCGATAAAGTAAAACACGGTTAGCAAAATGGCAGCGCTGAGTAATACCGGTACCATCATATGCTGCACCGTCCAACCGAAGTCAACACCTTTTAAGAAGCCCAAGAATAATGGCGGATCGCCTAACGGGGTAAGGCCGCCGCCGATATTGGCCACTAAGAAAATAAAGAAAACAACCACATGTACTTTATGCTTGCGGTTATCGTTGGCTTTCAGAATCGGGCGGATAAGCAGCATGGCGGCACCGGTTGTCCCCATGATAGAGGCTAAAAAGGTACCGATGGCCAAGATAATGGTATTCATACGGGGGCTGCCGTGCAGGTTGCCCCATACCAGAATCCCGCCTGAAATCGTATAGAGCGCAAACAGCAGTATGATAAACGGAATGTATTCTGCAATCAGGGCATGGGCAACGGTATGAACGGCTTCACCAAAGCCAAAAAACATCACAAACGGAATCAAAAACAATAATGTCCAAATAGCCGTAATTTTGCCGAAGTGGTGGTGCCAAGTGTGTGCAAACAGCAGCGGGCCGGTGGCAATAGAAAGCAGGATTAAAACAAACGGGATGCCCCATAAAAGGCTTAAAGTGGCACCGTCTAACGAGGCTGCCATGGCCGGAACCGGCGCAAGCAGCAGAGGGAGTAGGGCGGCAGAGAGTCGCATTGTGGTTCCTTATGGTGAAGGGTCGTTGAAATATACGGCAAACGACATTGCCGTGCACGGCCGAAACCTAACGCTTCGTAGAACTAAAAACCGATAAATTGTAAATGAAAGGCGGCGATGTGTCAGCATTTATGGCATGCGGAGTAAGTAAATGAGCAATTTCACTGCTTGGTAACGATACCTTAGCTGCGTTGAAAAGTTATTTATCATTATATATTTATGATCGCGGTTAAACGAATAGAGAATAGCAAAGAGGCCGTCTAAAAACTTTCAGACGGCCTCTTAAATATAATGGGATAACCGATTAGCCGATTTCGGCGGCGTATTGTTCCGCTGTCAGCAAACCATCCAAATCGGCAGCGTTGGCCGGTTTGATTTTGAAAAACCAGCCTGCTTCATAAGGCTCGCTGTTGGCGGTTTCCGGCGCATCAACCAATGCTTCGTTAATCGCAACCACTTCACCGGCAATCGGTGCATATACGTCGGAAGCGGCTTTAACCGACTCTACAACACCGGCTTGATCTTCGGCGGCTAAAGTGGCACCGACTTCCGGTAATTCGATAAATACAATATCACCCAACAATTCTTGTGCATGATGAGTAATGCCGACGGTTACCGTGCCGTCCGATTCGGGGCGCAGCCATTCGTGGCTGGATACGTATTTCAGTTCTGAAGGGATGTTGCTCATGGTTTGTTCTCCATTGGTTAAAGGTAAAGCTGCCTTATTGTTCGCACTGCTTGGTGGTTTCATTGTAATGCCCGCCCTGGTCCAAACAGGTGTCTTTGGCATCACAACCGGCTAGTGCCAGTGCGAAGAATAAGGCAAAAATAAATGTAATACGGTTCATCTAAAATGGTTTTTCTCTCAATACTAATAAAAACGTCAGATACGGATTTCCGCACCCAACAATTTCACAAACTGAGCCAGCCATGCAGGATGGGCGGGCCAAGCGGGAGCGGTTACCAAATGGCCGTCGGTAATGGCATCGGTTACAGCAATATCGGCGTATTCGCCACCAACGGCACGCACTTCGGGCGAGCAGGCCGGGTAAGCAGAGCAACGTTTGCCGCGCAATACGTCGGCAGCGGCAAGCAATTGTGCGCCATGGCATACGGCGGCAATTGGTTTTTTCGCCGCGTCAAATTCGCGGATGATTTCCAACACACGCGGATTTAAGCGCAGATATTCGGGCGCACGTCCGCCCGGAATCACCAAACCTACATAATCGTCCGTTTGTACTGCTGAAAAATCATAGTTTAGTGCAAAATTATGACCACGTTTTTCGCTATAGGTTTGTTCGCCTTCAAAATCATGTATTGCCGTGGCGACTTTATCCCCCGATTTTTTATCCGGACAAACAGCATGGACTTCGTAACCCAACCCTAATAAAAATTGAAACGGCACCATCGTTTCATAATCTTCGCCATAATCGCCGGCTAATAGTAAGATTTTTTTACTCATGATGATTCTCCTCAATAGGATGGATTTGGTTGATATTTTTCAGATTTCAGACGGCCTCTTTTATTGAGAACAGGCCGTCTGAGAACGATAAAACATAATAATAAATCACAATGGATTAGCGGCCATAATCTTGTTTCCATACATTAAAATAGCGGCGCTCCAGTGCGGTGGGTGTGCCGTACATTTTTTCCATTTTGCGGCCGTTGGATACATTGCCTTTAGGCAACGCATAAAGTTGTAATGCCATCACTTTCTTTTTGTTTATTAAAACCAAAATATCATAATCGCCGCCACATAAATGTGGTCGGCACGCTTCTATTTTGTAATAAGTTTCATTGCCGATTTTAACGGTTTCAGCAGGTGAAGTTGTACCACCGCTTTTCAACCAAGAAAAATTAAAGTCTTTTTTATTCGGTACTTTATTCCAAACCGTATTTCTCCATAAGTTCGCATACGGTTGCTTTTCGATTAACTCAAACAAATAAACCGGCTTTTCTGCTGCTGCCTGCTTTTTTACAGCAGGTGAATTGTTGGGTGCCGCATAAAGCGGACAGGCTAAGGCAAGGCATAAACTAGCGGTAATCCATTCTTTTTTCATAATGCTTATCCTTGAATGAATAACAAGCCGTCTGAAAACGGCTGGGCATGATAAATAGTACTAATAGTCATTAATGACCAAAATTCTTTTTCCATGCATCAAAATAACGTTGCTCAAGCGTTGTCGGGCTGCCATACATTTTTTCTAATTTTTGTCCGTTGGTTACATTGCCTTTAGATTGTGTGTAAAGCTGCAAAGCCATGACTTTTTTATTATTCATTAAAACCAAAACTTCATCATCACCGGCACAAGAGTGCGGCTTACAGCCTTCTATTTTGTGATAGGTTTCATAGCCGATTTTAGCCGTGGTGGCGGGTGTGGTTGTACCACCGTCTTTCAGCCAAGAAAATTTGGGGTCTTTTTGATCCGGCACTTTATCCCAGACTGTGGTTTTCCATAAATTGGCATAGGGCTGTTTTTTGAGTAAATCAGATAAATAAACGGATTCTTCAGTTGTTGCCTGCCTTTTGGCAGCAGAGGCAGTTTGGGTGGCAGCGTAAAGAGAAGTAGATAAGACTAAGCAAAAACTGAAGATAATCCATTCTTTTTTCATGATATTTCTCCTTGATTGAGTATATGGTTAGAAAATTTTATATATTGGGGCATATTATCATTTTTTACTTTAGTCGATATCGGACTCTAGAGGGTAAGACCTTCAGACGGCCCGATAAGTTTTAAAAGCCGTCTGAAATATTCCGATTACAAAGATAGAGATAATAACAATAGTTTTAAATTGTGTAATCATTTATTTCTCCTGATAGGAACTATATTGTTTATCTAAACCTTGTAGGATTCAGTTGCTATTTGCTAAGCATTGTTTGGTCAATTCTTTATTTTGATTTTTATTTAAATTGGCATTGTTAGGTCTTATATTTTTTGAAAGTATATATTAATAAGATTAATCTAAAAATAGATGAATAAGTAATAATTAATATAAAAAATTTCATCTTAATTAATAAAATTTAAATAATTATTAATTTGTATATAATTGTAGTAATTTTAAATATTGTTGATTTAAAACAGCTTCATAGTCATTATCACTATGAAGCCGTCTGAATACACCTAATATCAATCAAACTGCTTTTTACCATTACGCACAAATGGCAGTTTCAATACACGAACGTCCACTTCTTTGCCGCGCATAAGCACTTTAGCCGTGTCGCCATTAAAAGCTTTAGGCACACGGGCAATAGCGATGGATTGTTTTAAGCTGGGTGAGAAAACACCGCTGGTGGTGATGCCTTTGCCTTGGTCGGTAATCACTTCCATATGGTCGCGTAGCACACCGCCTTTGGCAAGCAATAGGCCGACTTGTTTTACGTCTACGCCTTTTTCTTTAAGGGCGACTAGAGGGGCTTTGCCGACAAAATCGCGGGTCTCGTCTTTTAAATCAACTGTCCAACCCATGCCGGCTTGCAGCGGGCTGGTGTCGTCGTCCATATCGTTGCCGTAGAGGTTCATGCCGGCTTCCATGCGTAGGGTGTCGCGTGCGCCTAAACCGCAAGGTTGTACGCCGACTGCTTGCAGGGCTTTGAAGAAGGCAGTGGCTTCGGTAGCGGGCAGCATTACTTCTACACCGTCTTCACCGGTATAACCTGTGCGGGCGACAAACCAATCATTGCCGAGATCAGCACCTTGGAATACGGCCAGATTATTTACAGTTTCCGCCCATTCGGGTTTCACTTGCAGCAGTTTGGTAATGGCATTGGGGCCTTGCACGGCCAGCATGGCTAAATCATAACGTGGGTTGAGGCTGATACCGAATTCGGCCCCGATTTTGGCAAATTGGGCAGAATCTTTTTCACGGGTTGCGCCGTTGGATACGATGCGGTATTGGGTTTCGGCTTCATTGGTGCGGTAAACGATTAAGTCGTCCATCACGCCGCCGTTGTCGTTGAGCATGGCAGAGTAGAGGGCTTTGCCGACAAAACCGAGTTTATTGACATCATTGGCCAACAATTTGCGGAAAAAGGCTTTGGCTTGATCACCGCTCACATCGGTAATCAGCATGTGGGATACATCGAACATACCGGCATCGGTGCGTACGGCTTCGTGTTCTTGGATTTGTGAGCCGTAGTTAACGGGCAAATGCCAACCGGCAAAATCGACAAGTTTGCCGCCGGCTTCTTGATGGGCTTGATAAAAAGGGGTGGTTTTCAGGGTGGTCATGTTTCAAGTTTCTCCATAGATAAAAGGCGGCGTTGTTTATCCGCTGCCCTATCTGTCCTTGAACCTGAGATTTTCGATATGCCGAAAAATATATCGGCTATCTTCTCCCCTTCGGTGGGCGCCGCCGCGCCGCTCTCCAGATGTGTTTGATTCGTGCAGTCCTTTTACCTGAGCGATTTAAGGGTCTCTGCGCCTTCGGTGGCCTTTGCCATATAGGTGGCGGGCTCTCTCCTGCACGTTTTCGGAATTATGGCGGTAATTGAGTGTTCGGGCAAGCATCATTGATATGAGGGGAATTAATAATTATTTAATGACAATTAAATTTATTAGTTATCACAATACAACAGATGCTTGTGAATATTGTATTTTTATTGAAATGAAAAGAGCGTTGGCAGGCTTAGGTTGATACCGGGATATTTTTCAGACGGCTTATTCACTGATATATAAGGGATTTATATAAATTATTATATATAAACAATGAGTTAATGTTTATATATTATCTATATATCTGTTAATATCTGTTATCTGTTTTTTATTGTAAAAACAATATATGGCTGCAAACGGGTTATATTTTTATAGATTGTCTTAATAGAATATGTTTTTTAAGCCATTGTGCGTTAAGTTAAATTATTTTATATTAAGGTATGATTGAGGCAGATGCTGTTCATATCAATAAGAAAAAGGTAAAAAAGTATGGCACAAATCACTTTAGATAAAACCGATTTAAAAATTTTACAGGTATTACAAGAAAACGGCCGTCTGACCAATGTCGAGCTTTCCGAGCGCGTAGCATTGTCGCCGTCTCCCTGTTTGCGCCGTTTAAAGCAGTTGGAAGATGCGGGTATTATTCGACAATATGCGGCTTTATTGGCGCCGGTTTCCGTCCATCTTGGCTTGCAGGCGTTTATTCGGGTTTCTATTGATAAAGCCGTAGAAGCGCGTAATGATTTTTCAGAAGCGGTACAAGGCTGGCCGGAAGTGTTGAGTTGTTTTGCGCTCACGGGTGAAACCGATTATCTGCTGCATGCATTTTTTACCGATATGAATGCTTTTTCGCATTTTGTGTTGGATACCCTGCTATCCCATCCGGGTGTGCAAGATGCAAAATCCAGCTTTGTTTTAAAAGAAATTAAAAATACCACGGCGTTACCGCTCGGGCATTTACAGCAAGATTAAATTTGGTAAGGCATCTATGAAACAGGCCGTCTGAAACGGTTTCAGACGGCCTGTTTGCTTATGGCCTGTGAACAGTTGGTTTCATTGTCGTTAAAAAACTTTATAATACCTGCCTTTCCATGCTTATGGCGACGTTATGATGCTTTCTAAAATACCCGATGATGAAACGATTGTCGGCCAAACAAAAGAATGGCTTGAAAAAGCCGTAATCGGTTTGAACTTATGCCCGTTTGCCAAAGCCCCTTATGTGAAAGGCTTGGTGCGCATAGAGGTGAGCCATGCCAAACATCTGGATGGTTTTTTAGAAGATTTGGATAGGGAATTGCAATTATTGGGCAATACGCCGCCCACGGAAATAGAAACGAGCTTATTGATCCATCCGACTTTATTCGGGGATTTTTTCTTATTTAACGATATGTTGGCGCTGGCCGACCAAGCCATACAAGATAATAACTTAGAAGGCGTGATTCAGATTGCACCGTTTCATCCCGATTTTCAGTTTGAAGGAACGGATGCAGACGATATTACCAACTATACCAACCGCTCGCCTTATCCGACTTTGCACTTGATTCGTGAAGACAGCATCAGCAAGGCCGTGGAAGCTTTCCCGGATGCGGAAGCAGTGTTCGGCAGAAATATGGCACTTTTAACCGAAATGGGAAAAGAAGGTTGGGATAAGCTAGGTGTGCCGGTTTGCCCTATGCATAATGCCACGCATTCCGAAAAAGGCAAATCTTAAAAAATAATGATTATTTAAATTTCAATAATAAAAGGGAAAACATGATACTTCGTTCGATATTTTGGCTGTTCGGTGCGATGGCCCTCTTGTTGGGCATTATCGGTATTTTTTTACCGGTATTACCGACCACGCCGTTCGTTATTCTGGCTGCCGCCTGTTGGGCGCGGGCATCGCCGCGTTTCCACCGTTGGCTACACCAACACCGTTTTTTTGGCCCGATGGTGCAAAACTGGGAAGAGCGCCGCGCGGTTTCCCGCAAGGCGAAATATTTTGCTTTTTCCATGATGGCCCTTTCCTGCGCTTGGATGTTTTATCGATTTCCTGAAAGATGGTGGGTGGCCGCCATCACATCCGTATGCTGTTTTAGTGTAGCCGTATGGATGTGGCGCTTACCAGATGCTTAACCCGTATTAAAGCCGTTTTTGTGGGTAGTGTTTTCTTTTTTCAGACGGCCTTATCGTATTTGAAAATGAATAAATTTCTTTAAAAAAATCAAAATATAAAAATAATATTCATACAAAAAAGAATATTTTTCACATCCGAATCCTTAGGATTGTTTGGTATTCCCTTTGTTTGCGTGCATAATCCTAGAATAGATAACCTATTGGCCAGATAATTGTTTTTAAGAATAAAAAGAAATGATTGTTTTCTGCCGATAAAGGTTTTTTTACATCTAACAATGATAAAAAAGGCGGCATCATGACTTCAACACGCAAACAACTCAGTTTTGAATTTTTCCCGACACGAACCCCTGAAGGCCGAGCCAAGCAGGTGATTACCCGCAAACAGTTGCGCCAATTTTCCCCTGAATTCTTTTCTTGCACGTCAGGTGCGGGCGGCTCGACTAAAGAGGGAACCATGCAGACGATTAAAGATATTTTATCCGAAGGTGTGGCCGCCGCGCCCCATCTGCCTTGTGTCGGCATGCAGCCGCAAGAAATCATTGATTTGCTCAACGAATATAAAGCGCTTGGCGTACGCCATATTGTTGCCTTGCGCGGCGATATTCCATCCGGCATGGGGGGCGGTTTGAGTGGTTTGCGTTATGCCAACGAATTGGTTTCTTTAATTAAAGAAGAATTTAACAACGATTTCTATGTGGAGGTGGCAGCTTATCCCGAATATCACCCGCAGGCACGCAGTGCCGAAGACGACTTGAATAATTTTGTCCGCAAAGCCAAAGCCGGTGCCGATTCGGCCATTACCCAATATTTTTATAATCCTGATTCTTATTTCCGCTTTGTAGACGATGTGCGCGGTCGCGGTGTGGATATCCCGATTATTCCCGGCATTATGCCGATTGCCAGCTTTTCCAAACTGGCACGCTTTTCCGATACTTGTGGTGCCGAAATCCCCCGTTGGTTGCGTTTGAAACTGCAATCTTATGCAGACGATACCGCATCTATTAAAGCCTTGGCATTGGATGTGGTAACCGAAATGTGCGAACGGCTTCTGCGCGAAGGGGCGCCCAGCCTGCATTTCTACACATTAAACCAAGCAGGGTTGGTGTCTACCATTTGCCAACGGCTTGGCTATTAAATATTTAAAAACAGCGATAAAGTTGAAATAAGGCCGCCTGAAAAAAGTTTCAGACGGCCTCAATGAATATGAATAAGCATGATATTACCTTTTGATAAAGAGCGGGATAAATTAAATATCCGCCCGTATCGATGCCCGACCCGTATCGGTTTTTGTGATAAATCAGGCGGAAATGCGTTTTATTGTATTTAGCCCGCTGTTTATTCGGTATAATTTACGCTACAATAAACGGCTTTCAAAGTTGGAACGGAAAGTCGGCAAAAGGCTGTCTGGGTCTGATTCAGACGGCCTTATTATTTGCAGCACGCCCGAACCTAACCCTACACCCCAATAAACGAATCAAATATATTATGGAAAATGTAAACCGTATCGTTGCGGAAGGTATTGCCGCTATCGAAGCAGCAGCCGATTTTCAAGCACTGGAACTCGTGAAAGCCCGTTATATGGGCAAAAGCGGCGAACTCAACGCCCTGCTCAAACAGCTCGGCCAAATGCCGCCTGAAGAGCGCAAAACCGCCGGTGCCTATATTAACGAATCCAAAAACCGTTTTCAGACGGCCTATAATGAAAAGCGCGATGCCCTCAACGCTGCTAAACTACAAGCCCGCCTTGCTGCCGAAGCATTGGATGTTACCCTGCCCGGACGCGGCCAGACTTCAGGCGGCCTGCACCCCGTTACCCTCACGTTGCAGCGCGTAGTCGAACTCTTTCACGGCATGGGTTTTGAAGTGGCCGACGGCCCCGAAATCGAAGACGATTTTCACAATTTCCAAGCCCTCAATATTCCGAAAAACCATCCCGCCCGCGCCATGCAGGATACCTTTTATGTAGAAAACGGCGATGTTTTGCGTACCCACACCTCGCCGATTCAAATCCGCTATATGCTGGATAAAAAAAATCCGCCTATCCGCATTATCGCCCCCGGTCGGGTTTACCGCGTCGATTCCGATGCAACCCACTCGCCGATGTTCCATCAGGCCGAAGGTTTATGGGTGGAAGAGGGTGTGACCTTTGCCGATCTTAAAGCCGTGTTTACCGAATTTATCCGCCGCTTCTTCGAGCGCGATGATTTGCAAGTCCGCTTCCGCCCCTCGTTTTTCCCATTTACCGAACCCTCTGCCGAAATCGACATTATGGGCGATAACGGCAAATGGCTGGAAGTCGGCGGCTGCGGCATGGTACATCCCAATGTATTGACCAATGTGAATATAGACCCCGAAAAATATACCGGCTTCGCTTTCGGTATCGGCCTAGACCGCTTCGCCATGTTGCGCTACGGCGTAAATGACTTACGGCTGTTTTTTGATAACGATTTAGCGTTTTTGAAGCAGTTTAGTTAGAGGAAAAAAGTATGAAAGTAAATCAACTACAAGAGTTAATTACCAATTCTGTTCAGGGAGCTATTGATCATTATAAGCTTACAGCTAATGATCAGAATCCTGATTGGGCTGGTTTTAAGAGTGAAGTAACCAATAAAATTTTTAGAGATATACAGCAAAATGTGGAATATGAGGCTTTAAAAAACAAACTGGATATTTTGTTTACATATGAGCAGAGGTATCTAACTTTGATTAAAGACTTTAAAGAAGAAATTAAATTTGCGAATACGCTACAAGAAGATTTGCGTAAGGAGCGTGCAAAATTCTTTTCAGAAACCTTACATGAAGTGTCATCTACATTGACAAATGCTCAAATAGAGAGCTCGGTTGCTTCTAAATGGATACAAGATTTAGTGTTAACTTATACAACAAGTCTTGACTTAAGTAGTAATCTGATTGATGAAAATACTTTGGATACTATTGGGAAAATTCGTGAGATGGCTCAAGCAGGTAATGCTAGTATTGGGTTAACAGAGCATAATGAACAACCTAAATAATGATTTAATTTCTTTATTAAATATTCTTCATTCTGCACGTATGCAATTAGTGTCGCGTACGTGTAGTGAAAATTTTGATTTATTTGGAAGTTTCTTTAGATTTGAGAACAATTCAGAATTAATTGATTTATTAATAGAGTGTGAATTTATTTTATGGATTAATAAACATATTGAAATAGCTTCTGAACAGAATTTCATAAAAAATCATATATTTATTGATGCTTTATTAAAATTAATGCAGAAGAAGATAATAGGTATTGAATTAAATCCTCAATTGTCAGGACTCTATTTATCTATACTTAAAGAAAAACAGCTTTTATTGCAATCATTAATTGATATAGGTATAAAAGATGAAATCAATTACCAGCGATTAAAGTATTCTTTGGATAAAGATAAGGCTTTATTTGAAAGAGAATACAAGAGGTTATTAAATGAGGGGCAGTAATGGGTTTTCTTAGTGGATTAGTCGATACAATTGGGAATGCGATGGGTTCTGTTATTGATACTGTGTGTGATTTAGTATCGGAACCTATGCGCATCAGGGAACATAATCGATACGAAGAAGCTAAAGATAGTGATTATCGTCGACAGGTAGATTATTTACAGGCTCAGGCTGATTTTGAGGCTGATCAGGTTAATCTGAGTATTAAAAAAGAAGCAGAGATTAAAAGAATTAATGCTGAGATTGAAGAGTGGCGTAAAGATAAATTATTAGAACGTTTGAAATTAACTACTGAGGCGATTATGCATTATCAAGAAGAGTTAACTAAATTAAATACTCAATCTATTCATGCAATAGGCATGATGCAAATTGATTTAAAATCAAAAGCCCAAGATATGGTATATCAAAAAGTACAGCGATATCGTAAGTTACAAGATGATGCCTTAAATCAAACCATGTTGGAATTTGAAAAAATTGAAAAACAGTTTTCAAATAATATGACAGCCCAAGAAATATTATATAAAGCTGCAGATAGAAAGTTAGGAAATATTATTGATACAGCAAGTGCTTTTTTGAATGAGTTAAATTCCGATATTATTAATTTAAATCAAAGTATTTATAACTTAACCAATAAGAGTCAGGTTTTTATTGAAAACCATTTAAAAAGTATATATTTGGAACAGATAGATTTAGACTGTAATAATATTGATCATGAAAGTTTAAATAAAGTTGATGTTTTACAACTTCAAAATTTAGACAATAAAAACAAATCTTAGAGACTAATTTATGCAATTTTCTTATTCTTGGCTAAAAACTCAAGCCAATCCTAATCTTTCTGCCGATGAGTTCACTCATTTGCTGACTATGTCCGGTTTGGAAGTGGAAGAAGCCGACTCAGCGGCGCCGGCATTTTCCGGTGTGGTGGTGGCCGAAGTGAAATCGGTGGAAAAACACCCTGATGCCGACCGTTTGAATATTACCCAAGTGGATGCGGGCACAGGCGAGCTGATTCAGATTGTTTGCGGTGCGCCGAATGTGCGTGCGGGAATTAAAGTGCCGTGTGCCTTGCCGGGTGCGGTCTTGCCGGGCAATTTTAAAATCAAGCCGACAAAAATGCGCGGGCAGGTTTCCAACGGTATGTTGTGTTCTGCCAAAGAATTGGGCTTGCCTGAAGATGTAGACGGTTTGCTGGTGTTGCCCGAAGATGCGCCGGTCGGCCAAAATATCCGTGAATATCTGGATTTGGACGACACGTTATTCACTTTGAAAATCACGCCGAACCGTACCGACTGCCTGAGCATTAAAGGCTTGGCACGCGAAGTGGCAGCGTTAACGCAATGCGAGAATCGGCCTGCTGCCATTCAGACGGCCGCTGTCGAAAGCAAGAAAACCCAACCGGTTCGTATTGATGCGCCCGAAGATTGCGGCCGTTTTTTAAGCCGTGTCATCGAAGGGGTGAATGCGCAAGCGCCTACGCCTGCTTGGATAAAACAGCGTTTGATTCGCAGCGGTGTGCGCAGTATTTCCGCATTGGTGGATATCGGCAACTATGTGATGCTTGAGCTCGGTCAGCCGATGCACGTTTTCGATGCCGATAAATTGAGCGGCAGCCTGATTGTGCGCAGAGCGAAAGAAGGTGAAACGCTGGCGTGTTTGAATGATAAAACGGTGACTCTGGCGGATAACACTTTGGTGGTTGCCGATGAGCGGCAGGCTTTGAGCATGGCCGGTTTGATGGGTGGCGAATATAGTGCGGTAACAGACGACACCCAAAATATTGTGCTTGAATCGGCTTGGTTTGCACCAGCGGCGATTGCCGGAAAATCGCGCCAATATGGTTTCGGTTCGGATTCTTCGTTCCGTTTCGAGCGCGGCGTGGATTTTGAATTGCAACGTGATGCGATTGAGCGTGTGAGCGAGTTGGTTTTGGCTGTTTGCGGCGGGCAGGCTGGTGAGATTGTGGAAGCCGTCGGCAATCTGCCTGAGCGTAATAAGGTATCGGTACGTACGCAGCGCGTTGAAAAATTATTGGGTGTGGCGATTGATGAGGCGCGTATCCAAACGATTTTAGCCGCACTCGGATTGCAGCCGCAAAAGATTTCAGACGGCCTGCAAGTCACTTCGCCGAGCTTCCGTTTTGATATTGAAATCGAAGCGGATTTGATTGAAGAAATCGCCCGTGTGTACGGCTATGAGAATATTCCCGATGATTATACCGACGGCTGTCTGTCTATGATGGCGCTGCCGGAAAACCGCCGTTCCCGTTTTGCGGTGTATAACCACATGGCGGCGCGCGGTTATCAGGAAGTGGTGAGTTATGCGTTTGTGAATGAGCAATGGGAACATGACTTCGCCAATAATGACAACCCTATCCGTTTGCAAAACCCGTTGGCGGTACAATACAGCGTGATGCGTTCTACCTTAATCGGCGGTTTGGTGGAAATTTTGCAAAACAATCTCAACCGCAAACAAAACCGCGTGCGTTTGTTTGAAATTGCCCGTGTGTTCAATAAAGATTCAGACGGCCGTTTCGTTCAAAAAGAGCGTTTGGGCGGTTTGGTTTATGGTTCTGCCTTGCCGGAACAATGGGGCGAGAAAACGCGTGCTGCTGATTTTTATGATGTAAAAGGCGATTTGGAAGATATTTTAGCGGGTCGCGAAGTATCGTTTGTAAAAGCCGAGCATCCGGCACTACACCCCGGCCGCACTGCTGAAATTATTGCTGATGGCCGTGTGATTGGCTTTATCGGTGAGTTGCATCCGCAATGGTTGCAAAAATATGACTTGCCGCAAGCGGCTTTGGTGTTTGAAGTGGATATGGATGCGGTGTCGGCTCGTGAAAAAACGGTTTATTCCCCGGTTTCCAAATTCCAACCGGTGCGCCGCGATTTGGCATTTGTGATGCCCGAGCAGACTACGCACGATGAACTGATTCATGCGCTGAAAACAGTTAAAACTTCATTATTGCGCGATATCACCGTATTCGACGTTTATCGCGGAACCGGCTTGCCCGAAGGCATGAAGAGCATGGCGGTGAAAGTGATTTTGCAGGATATGGAAGCCACGTTAACCGATGAGGCTGTCGAGCAAGTAGTTGAAAAACTGGTGAAAGCCGCTGAAAGTGCGGGCGCGCAACTGCGACAATAAAAAATATGATATTCTCTTGAATCCTAATAAAAAATTAGTGATAATCCATATCTGTTAAAAAATGAAGGTAATAACATGACATTAACGAAAGCAGAACTGGCGGATATTTTGGTAGAAAAAGTAAGCAGTGTCACCAAAAATGATGCTAAAGAAATCGTCGAACTCTTTTTTGAAGAAATCCGTGCTACTTTGGCGCGCGGTGAAGAAATTAAAATTTCCGGTTTCGGCAATTTCCAATTGAGGGACAAACCACAACGCCCCGGACGTAATCCGAAAACCGGCGAAGAAGTACCCATTACCGCACGTCGGGTAGTGACTTTCCATGCAAGCCAAAAGCTTAAAGGCATGGTGGAGCATTACTATGACAAACAACGCTAATATTGCTTTAACGGTTCCTGCCAAACGCTATTTCACACTACATGAAATGTGCGAATTGCTTCAAATCAGCCCCGCGCAGTTCGCTCAATGGCAACATGAAAACGGTGTGGTGGTCGGCTATGGCGGAAACCACTATAGCCGTTCGGATGTTGTGAAACTGTTAAAGCTGAAAGACACTTTCGCACCATTTGTCGATCCGTTTAATCACAATGCTTTGGATGCGTCCGGACAGCCTGCGATTCAGGCTGAAGAAATGCGGGCTGAATTAGAGAAAATGTTGGGCGGCATCGAAAAAGTGCTTGCCAGTTGAATGATGTGATTCTATAATCGCGTTCTCTTTCGTGTCGGAGTGTGGCGCAGTCTGGTAGCGCACTTGCATGGGGTGCAAGGGGTCGAAGGTTCGAATCCTTTCACTCCGACCAACAATATTAAAAAGTCAGCTACACATTAGCTGGCTTTTTTTCTTTGTGAAACCACTGTTCCCGCTTGGCTTGGGGGGAAACAGCCAATCATAATCATTTGATATTGGGCATTTATAAAAGTAGTAGGTTTAAATTTATCAAGTGCATCATTCAATATCAGCTTATGGCCGTCTGAAAATAAGATTCAGACGGCCTCAAATGAGAAATAATCATGAAACCGTCTATTTTAGAAAAACTGCAACAATTGGCAGAACGTTTGGAAGAGGTAACGCATTTACTCGGGCAGCCGGAAGCCACTGAAGATATGGATAATTACCGCAAACTCACCCGCGAGCATGCAGAAATTACACCGGTGGTGGAAGCGTTCCAGCAATATCAGCGGGCACAAAGCGATTTATCCGATGCACAGGAAATGCTTGCCGATCCGGAAATGAAAGAATTTGCGGCAGAAGAAATAGAGGCTGCCGAAGCGCGTATCGAAGCGTTGGAAACAGAGTTGCAAAAATTATTGCTGCCTAAAGATGCCGATGACGATAAAAATATTTTTATCGAGGTGCGCGCGGGTACGGGCGGTGATGAAGCAGCTTTGTTTGCCGGCGATTTATTGCGAATGTATAGCCGCTATGCCGAGCGTAATAACTGGCAGGTTGAAGTGATTTCGTCTAATGAAAGTGATTTGGGCGGATTTAAAGAAGTGATTGTGCGCATTATCGGCTTGGGTGCATACAGTAAACTCAAATTCGAATCGGGCGGGCATCGTGTTCAAAGGGTGCCGGCTACGGAAAGTCAGGGCCGTATCCATACTTCGGCTTGTACGGTTGCAGTGATGCCTGAAGCGGATGAATTGGAAGAAATTCAGTTGAATCCGGCCGATTTGCGCATTGATACGTTTCGTGCATCGGGTGCGGGCGGTCAGCATATTAATAAAACCGATTCTGCCGTGAGGATTACCCACTTGCCAACCGGAATGGTGGTCGAATGCCAAGACGGGCGTTCGCAACACAGTAATAAAGCGCAGGCCATGAAAGTGTTGGCGGCAAGGCTGAACGATGCGCAAAAACGTGAGGCGCAAGCCAAAGAAGCGGCCGAACGTAAAAGTTTAATCGGTAGCGGCGACCGTAGCGAACGTATCCGGACTTATAATTATCCTCAAGGCCGTGTCACCGATCACCGTATTAATTTAACCTTACATAAACTGGATTTTATTATGGATGGTGATTTGGATGAGTTAACCTCGGCATTGATAGCCGAGCATCAGGCGGAATTGTTGGCGAAAATGGGGGAATAAATCTATTATCGAATCGGATTAAATTATTTTGTGATAGATTTTATATGGAAAAGCCGTCTGAAATATTTCAGACGGCTTTTTTAATAGTATGATAGTCATGCATTGAATATATTTTATGCTGTTAAGTTTTATGTTTAACGGGTATTTATATTTTATGAGTTGTTTTTCTTATCGTTAATTTACATTTTGCGCAAAAATATCCCAGTCGTTATCTTTTTTTAACAATATTTGTGTTTTGTGCAGAAAGATACTTGCTGTTATTGTATATATTTGTTAATATTCGTTTCGTAATGAAGGCAGGCAGTTTCAGCCGGTTTACATTCCTTTTCATCGATTTTTTTTATAGTGCCGCCTAATGCATATTTCAGGCGGCCTTTTTTTATAATTTTAAAATTATTTGTCATATATTACTTGCTTGCAATAAGTGATAAGTTAAGAAAGATGATGGGGCCGACTATTTTTTCTATTTTGCGTGTTTCAGACGGCCTGCATGATTTGTGTACGGATGGTTTGCTCCATATTTCATTTCATAAGACAATAACGACAAATCCATCTTCAATATAAAGGAAAATTTATGACCACCTTCCCAATCGCCCGTATTGGTGAAAAAACGCTTGAGATTCAAGGAAAGATGGCTAACCGGCATGGATTGGTTGCCGGTGCGACCGGTACGGGTAAAACCGTTACCTTACGCCGTATGGCAGAAGCCTTTAGTCAGCAGGGCATACCGGTATTTCTAGCCGATGTGAAAGGTGATTTATCCGGTATGGTCAATGCGGGTAATAATAGTGGCAAAGTAGGCGAACGCATGACCGATTTTGGCTTGGGTAGCGATTGGCTACAAGGTTTTCCCGTACGCTTTTGGGATGTTTTCGGTGAAACCGGTATTCCTATTCGGGTAACTATATCTGAAATGGGACCGATGTTGCTGGCCCGGTTGATGAATTTGAATGATACTCAGGAAGGCTTGCTCAATTTAGTGTTCCGCGTGGCAGATGATCATGGTTGGCATTTGATTGATTTGAAAGATCTACGCGGATTACTCAAACATGTTGCCGATAATGCTTCGGAATATCGAAGCAAATATGGCAATGTATCTTCTGCCAGTGTCGGGGCGGTACAACGGCAATTACTGACGCTGGAAAATCAGGGTGCGGAAAAATTATTTGGTGAGCCTGAATTAAACTTGGAAGATTGGATGCAGACGGAAGACGGTAAAGGCGTGATTAATATCCTGAATGCCGAAAAATTGATGCGTTCGCCAAGGATGTACAGTGCATTTCTATTGTGGATGTTGGCCGAGCTGTTTGAAAATTTACCTGAAGTGGGCGATTTGGATAAGCCTAAATTCGTGATGTTCTTTGATGAAGCGCATTTATTATTCGATAATGCGCCGGCAGTGCTGGTGGAACAAATCGAACAAGTGGTTCGGCTGATACGCTCTAAAGGTGTGGGGGTATATTTTGTTACCCAAAATCCTTTGGATTTACCGGATACGATTTTGGGACAATTAGGCAACCGCGTCCAGCATGCCTTGCGTGCATTTACACCCCGTGATCAAAAGGCGGTGAAAGCCGCAGCGGAAACATTCCGTAGTAATCCTGATATTAATGTTGCGGAGGCCATTGCTGAATTAGGAATAGGTGAGGCATTGGTTTCTTTTCTGGATGAAAAAGGTATGCCCGAACCGGTGGAGCGTGCATTGATACTGCCGCCCCAATCGGCATTAACACCGTTGACGGCATCTGATCGTAATAGCCGCTTCCAAAACGATATGCTTTTTAGCCATTATAAAGACAGCATAGATAATTATTCGGCTTATGAAGCACTGGTTGAATTAGAACAAAAAGCGGCAGTACAACAAACTGAAGTTGCTGAGAAAAAAACGGCCAAACCCGCTAGGCAAAACGATGACTCATCACAAGGTGGCGGTTTAATCAGTGGTTTTTTAGGCGGGTTATTCGGTAGTCGCAAAAAGTCCCGCCAGGGTGCTGCTTATAATTTGGCCGATAGCGTGGGCAATCAGATTAATAAGCAGGTTACCCGTACGATTTCAAGAAGTGTGATGGGTGTAATTAAAAACATGTTGAAATAAAAACGGAGTCATTTTCTTATATGGTTAAAGCCGTCTGAACGATTCAGACGGCTTTTTTGGTAGTGATTGCAATGATTACGAATGAAGCTAAGTAATGATTTTCTATGTTTATGTTATTTGAGAATAATATAACATAGAATAACTGCATTGCATATTAAAAACCGTTTGGGCAGTAGGGCGGTTAGATTAGCCAGATGGTTTGTTGTTTACTCAGTTTGATAAAAATAGCTTTTTAAGCATATTGATAATATTCAATTGAATAGCTAAGTAAACAATTGCGCTGCCGGAAAGCTAGTGCATAACCGCCTTGCCGTGCAAAGCCATCATGAGTTCGGCACCGATAAGTGCCGGTAGCTCTGATTTGTGAGCCCATAAAACCAAAAGTGTTAAGACTTTTGCCATGTCGACGGTAATTTCTTCGGGCGGCAGATGTTGTAGGGCATGAACAACAAATTCACGCTGTTCGCCGTTAATCGCTTCCGCATCATCCAATAAATATAATAGGCTGATGACATCTTGGGGCAGGCTTTTCAGCTCCTCTTCGCAATATACACGGATGGCGTCCTTATGGTATTGGGTTTCGGACACTTCCGGGCAGTTTGCCAATACCTCAAGCAACATTAAGGCTTGGTTAATTTCAATATCGTTGAAGCCGATATCTTCTAAAATTTGCCCCAAATCTGAAGGAGGCGGGCAGGCGTCTAAGTCGTAAAAGTGTTTGATTAAAAAGGCAATTACATCGGCCATGATATTTCCTTGTTGTTATTTGATTCTCTGGTAACGTCCACCGGGCAGAGAAGCAACAATATTGTCGAGTTCAAGTTCGAGCAGTTGTGCATATATATCTGCCGTGGGCATATTGAGTGTCTGTGCCAAATTATCTGGATGGATAGGACCATAGCCTAACGCTGTTAAAATCGGATTTTCAGACGGCTTAATTTCCGTCGTATTATCAGATGCCTGCTCCGAAACCGGCTCGCTGTGTCGAACAATGTGTTTGACGGGGGCAGGTTCGGAAAGTGAAGGACACTCGGATAAAATATCATCCAAGCACTCCACCAGCTTGGCACCTTCTTTAATCAATTTATGACAGCCTTTACTATGGGGGTTGTCGATGGAACCGGGTACGGCCATGACTTCCCGCCCCATTTCTCCGGCCAGCCTGGCTGTAATCAGCGAACCTGATTCAGGTGCCGCCTCAACAACCAGTACGGCTTTCGATAATGCAGCAATAATGCGGTTACGGCGGGGAAAATTACCGGCCAAAGGGCGGGTGCCCAATGGGAATTCACTGATAATTAACCCTTTTTCGGCAATTTGATAGGCAAGATCTTGGTTAGACTGCGGATAAATACGGTCTATACCTGTACCCCATACGGCGATGGTGCCGCCGTTTTCTGACAATGCACCTTGATGCGCTGCCGTATCAATGCCTGAAGCCATACCGGACACTACGGGAATATCATGCTTGCTTATGGCTTTGCTAAAGTCGTGTGCAATCCGCAATGCCTGTGGTGTGGCATGACGGCTGCCGACAATGGCAATAGCAGGCTGTTGCAGTAATTCGACACGGCCGCGTAGAAACAATAATGGCGGCGGTGTGATTCCTTCTGTCAACATGGTAGGAAAGTCATTGTCACACAACAACATCAGCCGGCATTGCTCTTGGTTTTCCCAATTAAAAGCGGCTTCAGCTGCTGTGATGGCCTGACTGTTTTTCCCTTTCCATGCTTCAACGGCCTGCTTATGGCGAACGAGTTTGCTGACTGCTTCTGCAGGTGCGGCCAGGGCGGCTTGTGCGGAACCATAATATTGAATGAGGGCCAAAAAGCTTTCCGGTCCGATATATGGTGTTAATGCAAGTTGTGCCCAGGCAAACCGTTCTGAATGATTCATGGCAAGCCCCGTAATGTGTTTATTTATTTTTAATAAACTAAGTTATATTTTTTTATGTTTCGCATTTTATCTTTTTTGTAATTATTTGTTAATAATTTGATGTGTAAATTAACAAATTATTTTATCGAATACTCAATAATGAATAGTAGGGGAGATGAAGATATATTGAAGTATAAGGTGCAAAAAAAGGATAAATAGAGGAAATTAGTAAATAATATATTTTCTTTCAATGGGTTAATTTTTTATGTTCGGATTTTTCTGATAAAGCATAATTAAATAATAATGTTGTCAGGTGTGTTCGGTATCGGGTTTGTATTGTCTCTAAAATACCAATAAAAAAACACACGGCCGAATTTATGCCGTGTGTTGGTGATATAACGATTAATTAAGGGTTGATATTACTTTTCATGTTATATTCATTATACTCGGTATCATGAGATTCTTGTGACATATTGACTACATGACGCATATCATCTGCCATATTATCCAAATCTTGTCCGGGTTCTGAGGCTGTGTCGCCAATATTGATATTGGTCAGGCTTTCCAAGATGATGGCGGAAGCCAGATTTTGACCTGTACGGTAGACCATTGCTAGTCCGGCTTCTTCAGCGGGAATTGAGACATATTTCACCACACTACGATTGCCCCGGATACCATTTTCCAGATCCACTCTAACTTGACGGTCGCGTTTGTAAAGGCTTAATACCGTACCCTTATCCAAACCGTCGGCTTCACCTTTGTTTAGGGTAATGGTTTGGAATTGCCCTGCTTCGCTAATACCGTCAAAAATAGAAACAACTGTGGCATTAATGTGGCGGCTTGGTGCATGCGGCATGATTTGGAAACCATCACGCTCATCGGTCATTTTCAATAAGAAGTCACCTTTGCGTACTTCGGATACGGCTTCTTCGACAACCATCGGCTGAGCGGTTTCCGTAGGTACTTTTAACAGAGGGTGCAGACGGGTATAGTATTGGTTTTCTTTCAGATATTTGGCATCTTCTTCGCTGCGGGCATCCAGTGCGCTGTTGGTATAAGGTAAGGTACTGACAATGCCGCTGAATACGACTTCTTGTCCGAGATATTTATGGGTTTGCGGATCTACAATATCTTTGCGGACACGGTAAACCAAATAGCGGCCGGGTTCGGTAATACCGTAGGCGTAAACACGGTCTCCTTTGCTATACAGAATGCTGTTATCCGGGCCATCTATCAGGCGCGGAGCATCTTGGGTTTGCATTTGCGGGATGACTTGGGGATGTTGCATAAACATACGGTAGAAGTCGACATTGACGGTTTGAATGCCGTAGCCGGAAGAAACTTCGCGTACCCGCGGTGCCAGTTTAATTACAGGAATGCCGTCTTCATTGGAAGCACGGTTTTCAAAATCCAGTCTTGGTTGTCCGTTAATATAGCGTAAAACCAACACTTGACCCGGATAAATCATATGCGGATTACGAATAGTTTGGCGATTTGCGCCCCATAGGCGGCTCCATTGCCACGGACTATATAAAAATTTGCCCGAAATACCCCATAAAGTATCCCCTTGTTTGACAACATAACGCTGAGGCGCGTTTGGGCGGAGTTTTAGCTCGGCGGCAACGGATTGGCCGGAAATAGCCAAACCCAAGGCGCAAAGCAAGGTTATAATACGTTTGTGCATGACTGCTCCCCTTGAAATTGAATCGGTTATCTTTAAATTAAAAGATATAGATTAATTTAAATAATGAGTTTAATGACTCTCTATACTGAATTTAGGTTAATATTTTACCATTGAATATTGCGAATATCATAGCGTTATACACACATATTTTTACATTTGAGATTAAATTATGGCATTACTTAACATTCTTAAGTATCCCGACGAGCGTTTACATACTGTAGCCAAACCAGTGGCTGAAATCGACGACCGTATTAAAACGCTGACAAAGGATATGTTGGAAACAATGTACGAAGCCCGAGGTATCGGTTTGGCAGCCACGCAGGTGGATGTGCATGAACGGGTGGTTGTGATGGACTTATCGGAAGAGCAAAATGAGCCACGGGTGTTTATTAATCCGATTATCACGCACAAAAATGGTGAAACCACTTATGAAGAAGGTTGTTTGTCTGTGCCGGGTATTTATGACACGGTTACCCGTGCCGAGCAGGTAACGGTTGAAGCGTTTAACGAGGAAGGTGAAAAATTCACCTTGGAAGCCGACGGATTGCTAGCGATTTGTATTCAACATGAATTGGATCACCTTGCCGGCAAAGTATTTGTCGAGTATCTGTCTGCTTTGAAGCAGAATCGCATTAAAACCAAATTAAAAAAACGTGCTAAGCACAATTTATAAATTTCAGACGGCCTATTTCAAATATGAGAGTTATTTTTGCAGGTACTCCTGATTTTTCTGCGGCAGCTTTAAAGGCTATTGCTGCCGCAGGTTTTGATATCCCTTTAGTGTTGACGCAACCGGACCGCCCCAAAGGGCGGGGAATGAAACTTCAGCCGTCTGCGGTTAAGCAAGCGGCTATTGAGCTTGGATTAACCGTTGCTCAACCATCTAGTTTAAAGAGCGAAGATGCTCAGGAAATGTTGCGACAGCAGAAAGCCGATGTAATGGTCGTTGCTGCATATGGATTGATTTTGCCTAAAAGTGTTTTGACTATTCCGACACATGGTTGCTTGAATATTCATGCTTCACTGTTACCTCGCTGGCGTGGTGCGGCACCGATACAGCGGGCAGTGGAAGCAGGGGATACTGAAACAGGTGTGTGTATCATGCAAATGGATGAGGGGTTGGATACCGGCGATGTGGTTAGTGAGCATCGTTATGCCATTCAGCAGCATGATACGGCAGGCGATGTACATGATGCTTTAATGTTACTGGGAGCGCAGGCAATTGTTGCTGATTTGCAACGTTTGCAACAAGAAGGCCGTCTGAAAAGCACGCCTCAACCTGAAAACGGTGTAACGTATGCACATAAATTAGCTAAAGAAGAAGCCAGAATCAATTGGCATGAACCTGCCGAAGTAGTGGAACGTAAAATCCGTGCTTTTAATCCGGTGCCGTCTGCGTGGACGGAGTATCAGGGCAAACCTTTAAAAATCTGGCGGGCCGAAGTGGCAGATTATAGCGGCGTTGCCGGCGAAGTTTTGCATTGTGGTTCAGACGGCCTGATTGTGGCTTGTGGAGAGCAGGCTTTGAGAATTACCGAACTCCAACCCGCAGGTAGTAAACGTATGTTGATTGCTGCATTTGCAGCAGGTAAACATATTGAAGTAGGGGCGCAATTATGAGTATGGCGCTGGTTCAAAAACTGGCGGCAGAAAGTGTGGTAGGAGTCCGTTCGGGACAAAACCTGCAAGATGTATTGGCGGCCATCCGCCAGCGTTATCCTGATTTAAGTCCCCAAGAAAATGGCGGTTTGCAGGATATTGCTTATGGTACGCAACGATATCGTGGCAGTTTGCATTTTATGCTAAGTAAAATGTTGAAAAAACCGATTACAGATTTAAAGTTGGAAAGCTTATTGCTGGTAGCATTGTATCAATTGGCTTATACGCGCAATGCATCTCATGCGGTTGTCAATGAAGCGGTGGAAGGTATTGCTGCCATTGGTAAGGGGCAATACCGATCTTTTGCTAATGCAGTGTTACGACGGTTTCTAAGAGAGCAGGATCAGCTTACTGCCCTATGCAAGAAAAATGATATGGCCAAATATAATTTGCCGGAATGGTGGATTCATTATTTGCAAAACCATTATCCCAAGCATTGGCATAATATCGTTGCAGTTTGGCAACAGTTGCCGCCGATGACTTTGCGTGTTAACCGGCGTCGGCTTAATGCCGAGCAATATATTGAATTACTCCGACAAGCCGATATTGATGGCAAGGCTTTAGATGACTATGCAGTCATGTTGTCGGATGCAGTACCTGTTCATCGGTTGCCTGGTTTTTCAGAAGGTGTAGTGTCCGTTCAAGATTTTGGTGCACAACAAGCAGCTTATTTATTGAAGCCTAAAAACGGCGAAAGAATTTTAGATGCGTGTGCTGCGCCCGGTGGTAAAACAGGGCATATTTTAGAATATGCAGATTGTGATGTGACTGCCTTGGATATTGATAAAGGTCGTCTGAAACGGGTAGCCGATAATTTGCAACGCTTGGGATTTCAGACGGCCACCTTACAATGCGCCGATGCAAAAGATATACAAGCTTGGTATGACGGACAGGCATTTGATGCTATATTGGCCGATGTACCTTGTACCGCATCCGGTGTGGTTCGGCGTAATCCTGATATTAAGTGGTTGCGACGTCCGGGGGATGCCATGAAAACTGCCCGTCAACAAGAAGCACTTCTCGACGTACTCTGGCAGACTTTGACGAAAAACGGCAGAATGCTTTTGGCAACTTGTTCGGTATTTGTTGAGGAAAATGAACAGCAACTGCAAAAATTTTTAAACCGCCATGCCGATGCCGTTTGTTCGGAATCGCATGTGCTTCTTCCGAATAAACAGCAAGATGGCTTTTATTATGCGCTTATTCAAAAGCAGTAGCAGATTACTGTTTTTGCTCACTTTGATGATGTTGTCTTTTCAGGCGACAGCAGAAGGGATAAGTGCGACCCGATTGCAGGCAGCATTGACAACCTCCGGACAAATGTCAGTGAGTAGCCGTTTCCAAACTATCTTACCTGATCAATTAAAACAGGTTTTAAATCAAGGTGTACCACTTAATTTTACTTTAAGTTATCAGCTTTCTGCGCCGACTGTCGCAGCATATCGTTTTAAATTCGGGCAATTGGTGAGTGGTGATACTACGATTCATTACAAACTTTCTTATCATCCTTTAACCAATCGTTATCGGGTAGCCGTTGGTACTTTTTCTACAGAATATAACAGTTTGGAAACGGCCTTGCGTGCCATTGGTGCAGTGGCAAATTGGCGGGTATTGAGTAGTGGGGCGCTTGATGGTGTTTCAGCTAAAGAAGCTAAAGCGGAAATTCGTTTGGTTCTTAGCACTTCACAATTACCTAAACCTTTCCAAATCAATGCATTGACTTCTAAAAATTGGCAGCTTGATTCGGGTTGGCAATCTTTGAGTATTTCGCAGGAATAAGCAATGCGCTATTTTCTTTTAACGGCAGGGCTGCTTTCCTTTGCATCACTTTATGTTTTGACCCTGGCAACTAAAAACGACAGTATTCTAAGTGATTATTTCTGGTGGATTATTGTATCCAGTGTAGTGCTGATTGTTGTTTTGCTGGCAGTATTGGTGCGCTACGTTTTATTGTTGATGCGTGATTTACGGAATGGTATTTTTGGATCGCAAATTGCCCGTAGGTTGGCAGGCATGTTTACATTGGTAGCCGTGTTGCCGGGATTGTTTCTTTTTGGTGTGTCTTCCCAATTTATTTCTAACAGCATTAATTCCTGGTTCGGTAATGATACGCATGAGGCGCTTGAACGTGGATTAAATCTGAGTAAGTCGGCACTGAATCTGGCTTTGGATAATACGATACGTGATGCCTCAGTATTGCAGGTGGATCTAATCAGCACATTTTCTAACAGAGCAGATTTAGCGAAACAATTAGCCGCCTTTCCCGATGCGGATAAATTTGATCAGTTGGCAATATATGATTTAAATACTGGTAATGCCGATGTTGTCCGTAATCCTAATAAACTACCAATTCCGGTTTTGGATAAGACTTCCCGTGATTTACTGGAAGAAACCGGTTCCGCTGGAAGCATAGAGAATCATAGTAACATTTTATATGCGAGAGGATGGCTGCCGCTGGTGGCTGTCGACGGTCATGATTATGCATTATTTTTTCGGCAGATTATTCCTGAAAATGTTGCCCAAGATGCAACGTTGATTGAAGCCGCACGTGCAAAATATGCTGAGTTAACGTATGCAAAACAAGGGCTGCAAACCTTTTTTCTCGTTACTTTATTAGTTGCAACGTTGCTGGCCATTATGTTGGCATTAGTTATGGCGCTTTATTTTGCCCGCCGTTTCGTCGAACCGGTTTTGTCGTTGGCGGAGGGAGCAAGGGCGGTTGCGAAAGGCGATTTTTCTCAAAAACGGCCTATTTACCGAAATGATGAATTTGGCAGACTAACGCATTTGTTTAACCATATGACAGAGCAACTTAGTATTGCTAAGGATGCAGACGAGCGTAATCGTTTACAGCAGGAGGCTGCACGCCACTATTTAGAGTGTGTGTTAGCCAGTCTTACAACAGGAGTTGTGACTGTTGATGATACGGGCCGTCTGAAAACATATAATGAAAGTGCGGAACATATTTTAGGTGTATCATTAAAAGAGTTAAAAGGGAGTAGTTGGTATAATTGGGCAGGCCTGGCACCGCAACAGGCGGTTTTAGCAGAAACATTTGCTTCAATAGTGGATACTGCGCCGTTAGATAAACCTGTCCAATTGAGTTATGCTGCACCGGATGAGGCCCGTATTTTATTGGCTAAGGCAACGATTTTACCTGATGACAATGATAATGGGATTGTTATGGTGTTTGATGATATTACCGCTTTAGTCCGTGCTCAAAAAGAAGCGGCATGGGGCGAAGTGGCAAAAAGACTGGCACACGAAATACGTAACCCATTAACACCGATTCAACTTTCTGCAGAAAGGTTGGCATGGAAATTGCATGATAAGTTGGATGGAACAGATGCACAGATTCTTACCCGCTCTACAGATACTATTGTCAAACAGGTTGCCGCCTTGAAAGAAATGGTCGAGGCATTTAGAAACTATGCTCGCGCACCCTCTCTTAAATTCGAACCACTGAATTTAAACCAACTCATTGAAGAAGTTTTACTTTTATATGAAGGTAGTGCATGTACATTTAAGGCTGATTTGAGTAATATACCTTTAATTATTAAAGCCGATACAACGGCTATACGCCAAGTATTGCATAATATTTTTAAAAATGCGGCGGAAGCTGCGGAAAATAGCTTATCCCCAATGGTTCATGTCCAAACTGGCCTTGATGATAACAATCAGGTTATGTTGATTGTGTCGAATAATGGTAAAAGCTTTAGTAAAGAAATGCTGCATCATGCTTTTGATCCATATGTTACCGATAAACCGACAGGTACAGGTTTGGGGTTGCCCGTGGTAAAAAAAATTATTGAAGAACATGGCGGCCGTATCAGCTTGAGTAACCTTACAGAAGAAGGTGGTGCGTGCGTCAATATAATCTTACCCAGATTGGTAGAAACTTATGCGCAGTAGCGATATTTTAATTGTTGATGATGAAATCGGCATTCGAGATCTTTTATCTGAAATTCTTCAGGATGAGGGGTATACGGTAACATTGGCTGAAAATGCCGAAGAAGCCCGTCAACTCAGACATCAAATACGTCCGGCTATGGTATTGCTAGATATTTGGATGCCAGATTGCGATGGGATTACGCTTTTAAAAGAGTGGGCAAAAAATGGGCAGCTCAATATGCCTGTTGTTATGATGAGTGGCCATGCAAGTATTGATACAGCAGTGGAAGCAACGAAAATAGGTGCATTGGATTTTCTTGAAAAACCTATTGCTTTGCAAAAGTTGCTTACTACTGTCGATCGAGCATTGAAATACGGAGAAATGCAGGCGGCTTCAGGGGTGTTATTGGATAAATTAGGAAACAGTCCTTCTATTCAAGAGCTGAATCGTGTGTTGGATACGGCTATTAAAAAGAATAAGTCTGCTTTGCTTTATGGTGAGCCTGGTTCGCCTTTTGAGTTGGTGGCACGTTATTTCCATAAAAGCGGTACCCCATGGGTTGAACCCAATAAAACGGAGCATATTGTTGATATTCCAAATGAATTGCTTCAAAAGGCTTCCGGCGGTATCCTATATTTGGGTGATATTGCCCAATATAGTAAAAGCTTGCAGCAGGGAATTGCATTTTTATTGTCAAAGGCAGAGCGGAGTAATGTGCGCATTATTTTTGCCAATAGTCGTTTTAAGGGGGATGCTTTAGAAAATCAGATAGATACAAAATTGCAAGATATCTTGCCTTCTTGTGTAGTAGAAATTCCTCCTTTACGCAATCAGTCGGAAGATATTGTTTTTTTTGTTGAACAAATTCTAAGTGAATTGGCAGAAACCCAAAAAATCCCTTTGGTAAAGTTTAGCCCCGGAGCCTTAGGTTTGTTGAAGCAATATGATTGGCCAGGTAATCTTGAGCAACTGCGTGGGGTGGTAAAAAACTTAGCTTTGGCATCTAAAGAAAATTTTGTAGATGAGCCAGAGGTTAGTGCTGCTTTAGGTGATATGACACGATTGCCGGTATCAGAAATGGTAGGCGGTTTTAACTTTAATATGCCTTTACGCGAACTTCGTGAAGAGCTTGAGCGGCGTTATTTTGAATATCATATTGTTCAGGAGAATCACAATATGAGTCGTGTTGCTCAAAAAGTAGGTTTGGAGCGAACACATTTGTATCGCAAATTAAAACAATTAGGTATTAATTTTTCCCGCAGGGGAAGTGATAAAAAATAATTAGAGTCATAGTTTTATTTAGTTTAATATGTTAAAACTTGGGCTGCCTGAAATATTATTTCAGGCAGCCCAAGTTTGTAATGAGGTAGTCAATTTATTTTTTATTGGACTATCTTTCGTATTAATTACGCTTTAGGCATATTTAATTTAATATTTAGATGGGATGTAAAATGATTTTTTACATAAATGCAACATACTGTAAATAAATTTTTATATTTCCATGTGAAACATTACATTTAACAAAACTTCATTATAAAATTGAGCTCCTGCACTAAAATCTTAGTAGATACCCTATAAAGTGTCTAACTTCTGAAATTTTTTATTGTAGGCACTTGGTTGTAATCTTTAAAAGAAAGTATGTATAGGGTGGTAGGTTTGTATTATTTATACAATGCTCTGGATGCATTTGTGATAAATGAAATCCACTATCTAGTTTAAAACGGTTTAAAAAGTAGAATTTTATGAAGAAATACGCACTACATTATTTTCCATTATCTATTATAGCTGTCTTGGTAATGTCAAGCGCCCAAGCTTCAGGGTACCACTTTGGTACACAGTCTGTTTCTGCACAAAGTACAGCCAATTCCTCTGCTGCAGAAGCGAGTGATGCATCTACACTATTTTATAATCCTGCGGGATTGACAAAGTTGGATGGAAATGAAGTTTCCGCATCCATTAATTTAGTAGCGCCGAATGTTAAATATCATGACGCAAGTGCGATTTATAATGGTGGGACAGAGGTTTCAAGAAGTGCTAGGGATGGGAAAATTACAGATGATATTGTTTTTGCTCCTCATTTATATGGTGCCTATAAAGTTAATAAAGATTTAACGGCAGGGTTGGGTGTTTATGTACCATTTGGTTCAGAAACAGAATATGATAGAGATTCTGTTTTGAGATACAATTTAAATAAAACTGAGTTGAAAACCATAGCGATTGAGCCTGTATTGGCATATAAGATAAATGAAAAACACTCTGTTGCTGTTGGTGCAATCGCACAATATAGTTCTGCAGGGTTAAGAAAATATGCGGATTGGGGGGCATCTGTTCGTCCTAACGTCGATACTAGCGGCTTAGGGGTTTTCGATGGACATGCCGAAGTTAAAGGTAAAGATTGGGGGTTTGGTTACCATTTGGCATGGATGTGGGATATTAATGAGAACACAAGGATAGGTGTTAACTATCGCTCACATGTTAAACATAATTTAAAAGGTAATGCTGATTGGGCCGCTGATGGGTTAGTGGCTAAGCAAATTTATGCTCAAACTATTGGACAGACTATTGGGAATGGTGGAACAGGGTATGTGCCACATGAAAAAGCCAGTCTGAAAATTACTACGCCGGAGTCTTTGTCGATCCATGGGTTGCATCGTATTTCATCTAAATGGAATGTTTTTGGTGATGTAACATGGACACGTCACTCACGCTTTAACAGAGCGGAATTGAAATTTGAAAATGCCAAACGTACACTTAGTGGGCAGGAGTCTAATCAAACAGTGATTTTGCCTAATTGGCGCAATACTTATAAAGTGGCACTTGGTGCATCATATCAAGTGAATGATCCGCTTCAAGTGAGATTTGGTGTTGCTTATGATCAGTCACCAGTGCGTAAAGCACAAGAAAGATTGGTAACTATGCCGGATAGTAATCGAATTTGGTATTCAATCGGTGCTAAATATGATTTAGATAAAAAACATATATTCAATATTGCATATAGCCATATACATATACAAGATGCAAATGCAGTTGTACAAGCGAAAACTTCTAATACGAATGTAAATACGGTGGACAGCAATGTTTCGTCTTTTGCACATTATAAGAGCAGTGCTAATATTTTAGGATTTCAATACAATTATAAATTCTAAACTAGTATAGGATATGAGTGTTTTAGATATATTAAATTTTTGATTGTACTTTAAATGCTGTTATACAGCCGTCTGGGAAGTCAGACGGCTTTGTTTTTGAATTTACAGGCAATAATAGAAAAAATTAATTTGAAGGCTGTTGTGTTATAATCGAAAATCGGTTTTGAAATTAAGATTTGTGAGGAAAGAAATGTCTCTCTTTATTACGGATGAGTGCATTAACTGTGATGTTTGCGAGCCTGAGTGTCCTAATGACGCAATTTCGCAGGGGGAAGAGATTTATGAAATAAACCCTAGCCTTTGTACTCAGTGTGTCGGACATTATGATGAACCGCAATGTCAGCAGGTATGTCCTGTGGATTGCATTCTGATTGATGAAGAGAATCCTGAAACTGAAGAGGAGTTGCAGGCTAAGTATGAACGAATTATTTTTGAAAAATAAAGTTATTTAAAATTAATCTCATAGTTATAAAAAAAAATAAGATAGTTAAATTGTCTTGACTAAGAAAAATAAATCTATATAATCACGTTTCTCTTTATGGAGGGATTCCCGAGCGGTCAAAGGGGGCAGACTGTAAATCTGTTGCGAAAGCTTCGAAGGTTCGAATCCTTCTCCCTCCACCATAATCCAATCTTTAAATATATTGGAGCAGAGAAGAAATTAAAGTAAGCGGGTGTAGCTCAATGGTAGAGCAGAAGCCTTCCAAGCTTACGGTGAGGGTTCGATTCCCTTCACCCGCTCCAAATAATTCGCCCATGTAGCTCAGGGGTAGAGCACTCCCTTGGTAAGGGAGAGGTCGGCAGTTCAATTCTGCCCATGGGCACCATCAGTTAATTGCAAACAAAAAGCTTTAGGAATAGGAAATTGCCATGGCTAAAGAAAAATTCGAGCGGAGCAAACCGCACGTAAACGTTGGCACCATTGGTCACGTTGACCATGGTAAAACTACATTGACTGCTGCATTGACCACTATTTTGTCTGAAAAATTCGGCGGT